>NZ_JBVJNK010000016.1:0-1867 GCF_055583745.1 Streptomyces sp. NPDC104381 | reverse complement strand
AACACAGTGGACGCGAGCAACTGAGGACAAGCCCTCGGCCTATTAGTACCAGTCAGCTCCACCCGTTACCGGGCTTCCACATCTGGCCTATCAACCCAGTCGTCTACTGGGAGCCTTAACCACTCAAGGTGGTGGGAATACTCATCTTGAAGCAGGCTTCCCGCTTAGATGCTTTCAGCGGTTATCCTTTCCGAACGTAGCCAACCAGCCATGCCCTTGGCAGGACAACTGGCACACCAGAGGTTCGTCCGTCCCGGTCCTCTCGTACTAGGGACAGCCCTTCTCAATATTCCTACGCGCACAGCGGATAGGGACCGAACTGTCTCACGACGTTCTAAACCCAGCTCGCGTACCGCTTTAATGGGCGAACAGCCCAACCCTTGGGACCGACTCCAGCCCCAGGATGCGACGAGCCGACATCGAGGTGCCAAACCATCCCGTCGATATGGACTCTTGGGGAAGATCAGCCTGTTATCCCCGGGGTACCTTTTATCCGTTGAGCGACAGCGCTTCCACAAGCCACTGCCGGATCACTAGTCCCGACTTTCGTCCCTGCTCGACCCGTCGGTCTCACAGTCAAGCTCCCTTGTGCACTTACACTCAACACCTGATTGCCAACCAGGCTGAGGGAACCTTTGGGCGCCTCCGTTACTCTTTAGGAGGCAACCGCCCCAGTTAAACTACCCATCAGACACTGTCCCTGATCCGGATCACGGACCCAGGTTAGACATCCAGCACGACCAGAGTGGTATTTCAACGACGACTCCACAACCACTGGCGTGGCCGCTTCAAAGTCTCCCACCTATCCTACACAAGCCGAACCGAACACCAATATCAAACTATAGTAAAGGTCCCGGGGTCTTTCCGTCCTGCTGCGCGAAACGAGCATCTTTACTCGTAGTGCAATTTCACCGGGCCTATGGTTGAGACAGTCGAGAAGTCGTTACGCCATTCGTGCAGGTCGGAACTTACCCGACAAGGAATTTCGCTACCTTAGGATGGTTATAGTTACCACCGCCGTTTACTGGCGCTTAAGTTCTCAGCTTCGCCAACCCGAAAGTCAGCTAACCGGTCCCCTTAACGTTCCAGCACCGGGCAGGCGTCAGTCCGTATACATCGCCTTACGGCTTCGCACGGACCTGTGTTTTTAGTAAACAGTCGCTTCTCGCTGGTCTCTGCGGCCACCCCCAGCTCACCGAGTAAATCGGATCACCAGGAATGGCCCCCCTTCTCCCGAAGTTACGGGGGCATTTTGCCGAGTTCCTTAACCATAGTTCACCCGAACGCCTCGGTATTCTCTACCTGACTACCTGAGTCGGTTTAGGGTACGGGCCGCCATGAAACTCGCTAGAGGCTTTTCTCGACAGCATAGGATCATCCACTTCACCACAATCGGCTCGGCATCAGGTCTCAGACTCCATGCACGACGGATTTACCTACCGTGCGTCCTACACCCTTACCCCGGGACAACCACCGCCCGGGCTGGACTACCTTCCTGCGTCACCCCATCGCTTACCTAATACAAGTCTGGTTCATCGGCTCCACCACTACCCTCAACTCCGAAGAGATCGGGCCGGCTTCACGGACTTAGCATCGCCTGATTCAGTATTGGGCGTTTCAAAGCGGGTACCGGAATATCAACCGGTTGTCCATCGACTACGCCTGTCGGCCTCGCCTTAGGTCCCGACTTACCCTGGGCAGATCAGCTTGACCCAGGAACCCTTAGTCAATCGGCGCACACGTTTCTCACGTGTGTATCGCTACTCATGCCTGCATTCTCACTCGTGAACCGTCCACAACTCGCTTCCGCGGCTGCTTCACCCGGCACACGACGCTCCCCTACCCAACCCAACACCCGTTAGGGCTA
>NZ_JBVJNK010000015.1:0-6817 GCF_055583745.1 Streptomyces sp. NPDC104381 | reverse complement strand
GAACGCTGCATCAACCGCTTGAAACAGTGGCGAGGGATCGCCACCCGCTACGAGAAGACCGCGACCATCTACCTGGCCGGACTCCACATCGCGGGTATCTTCCTCTGGTCCGCGCGGTGATCCAAACGAGAGGACCTAGAGGGCGAACGTTGCCTGATGCGGCACTAGTAATCCGTGCTGAAGAACCGGCGCGACACCATGGGGGCCTGAGAGTCCGGTGAGACTTCGCCGCGGCCACCGAGACTCGCCGCCCACGCCCGGCTCCGGGAGGGGCTTGCGGCGCCCGCCCAGGACGCGATTCCGTCGCCACCGCCGCCCCCACGATTCCGGCTCCGCACCTCGGGTGCCGTCCCCGCTGCCGTCCCGCCCTTACGTCCGGCGAGGGCTGACACCGGGACGCCGGCAGACGTCGCACCGGCCGTGTCGCCGGGTGCCCCTGCCGTGTACGAAGTGATCAAGTGACTGCAACGCGCGCAGACCGGCAGCTCACCCCTGTACGTCCCGCGGAACGCCCTGGAGGCCCGGGCAGTGGAACGAGTTGCACGCCGGAACGGGACCATCGTGGCGCCCCCACGCCTGCCCCTGGCAGCGGCTGGACCGATGGCCGGTGCGGCGCGAAGGAAGGGACGTTGCGATCGAGGTGGCCGGACGGCGAGAAGCTGAGAGATCATGTCGCACATGAATACGTGAAGAGCACGAACCGTGCAGCAGCGATGGGTCAAGAACCCGAATTGGAAGACGTCCACAGATGCCGGCCGGTGGATCTGCGGCGATTGCGGCGCCGAGGCCCGCACCTACCGATTCCGAATCCACCCGTCCGCCTCGTTGTCGTACGAGCGGTGCGTCCATCTGGGCTGGTGCTCCCGATGCAGGGTGTACTCCGGTGCGATGGTCCACGTCCCCCGGAGCGAGGCTCTCGTCGATTTGCTGGAGTCCCTCCCGGCGGACGATCGTGACCGACTACTGCGCAGCGAAGTGAAGCTGATCAGTTACCTCGACAGCCGGCGCACGGGCGCTGCCCGGTGACCGAGGGAAGCGCGTCGAAGGGGACCCTGCTCCGCACGTTCGACGGGACAGCGGACGATACCCCTCATCGGAACCATCGAAAGGCACGATGAACATGACTGGGCAACAGGACCGCTGGGCGGAACTCACCGGCGGGCAGGCCGGGGAGGAGTACGCCCGACGTTTCGCGCAGCTCGCCGAATCAGGCCAGGACATGCACGGCGAGGCGACCTTCTGCGACGCGCTGCTACAGCCTTCCGCCCGGGTGCTCGACGCCGGTTGCGGCACCGGACGGATCGCGATCCGGCTCTCGCAGTTGGGATATCGGTGCACCGGCGTGGACATCGATTCCTCGATGCTCGCCGTTGCCCGCCGCACCGCTCCTGATCAGGCGTGGCTCCTCGGAGACCTTGCCCGGCTGGAGAGCCTCGATCTCGAGCCGGAGTACGACCTGGTACTCGCCGCCGGAAACGTCATTCCGTTGCTCGCCCCAGGCAGTGAGTCCTCCGTCATCCGGCAACTGGCCGCGTTGCTGGGCGACGGCGGTCTTCTGGTCACAGGGATGGGCCTGGACGCTGCTCACCTTCCTCTGGAGGAACCGCCACTGACACTGACGGAGTTCGACCGGTGGTGCGCGGATGCCGGACTGGCCCTGCACCGGCGCTATGCCACCTGGGGCGGCGATCCCTACATCGAGGGATGCGGCTACGCCGTCAGCGTGCACGCCGGGTTCTCCCCGGACGCCGTCAGTAGGTAGGCGGACGCCGGGCCGTGCATTGGGGGCCCCTATGTCTTTGGTCAAGGGAAACGGGGGTGCGTCGGGTCGGTGAGCCGGGCAGCATGGCGAGGTGGCTGATCTGCTGTGGGATGACGTGAAGTGCTTCTTCGACCCGGACATCATGGGGTCGCTGCCGGACGTGCGTGTCCCGAACGCTTCGGCGGAGGACTGGCAGGCGGTCCTCGATCTGGTCGCGGAGAAGGGCTGGAAGTACCAGTACTCCGAAGGAGAGATGGTGCTTCCGGTGCCCCGGGCGGAGGCCGTGCTGTCCCGCCCGGCGGATGACGAGTGCCCTGACCTGCGAGTCTGGCTGACTGCCGATGTGCTGGCGATCTTCCGGTTTCATGCCGACGATGAAGTCGACTTCGACATCGACCTGCGGGAGTTGCAGGGCCAGGAACGACTTGATGTGTTCTGCGACTTCCTCCGGGAGATCGGGCGGCGGCTGGGCAAGCCAGTGCTGATGGACGCGGAGGGCGACTACGGCCATCCGGTGCTCGGCTTCGACGTCGAGGCCGATCGAGTCGTCCTCCTCGCAGACCCGCAGATCAGGTGACTGCGGCCGCCGGCTGCGGTTCGTAGAAGGTGCCGTCGCGGAGCATCGCGAACAGCACGTCGGCTCGGCGTCTGGCGAGGCAGAGCAGGGCCTGGGTGTGGTGCTTTCCCCGGGCGATCTTCTTGTCGTAGTAGGTCCGGGAGGCCGGGTCGGCCAGGGCGGCGAACGCGGAGAGGAAGAAGGCCCGTTTGAGCTGCTTGTTCCCTCTCCGGGACGGTTGCTCGCCGCGGATCGAGGAGCCTGAGCTGCGGGTCGCGGGGGCGAGACCCGCATAGGCAGCGAGATGGCCGGCGGTCGGGAAGGTGCTGCCGTCGCCGACCTCGATCAGGATCCGGGCTCCGGTCCTGACACCGACTCCCGGCATCGAGGTCAGGACCTTGGAAAGAGGGTGGTCCTCCAGGAGTTCCTCGATCCGCCCGGCCAGCAGTTTCCGCTGGTCAAGGACGGCGGCCAGGGATCCGGCGAGGCTGGGGACGATCAACGCGGCAGCCTCGGTGCCAGGGACCGTCACGGTCTGCTCGTCCAGGGCGGCGAAGATGTCCTCGACCAGCCGCTCGGCCATCCTCGGGGCCCCCGGCCGGAGCAGAGTGACCAGTCGCCGTCTGCCGGCCTCGCGTATCTGGGCCGGGGACCCGAACCGTTCCAGCAGCGTGAGGACGGCCGGGTGCTGCAGCCGCGGCCCCAGCACCCGTTCCAGCGATGGGTGGATCTGGGTCAGCAGGCCGTGCAGCCGGTTCGCGACCCTGGTCGCTTCCCCTGCGAGGTCGTCGTCGAACCCGACGATCATCTCCAGCTCGGCGATCGTCTCGTCCTCGCCGTCGATCGCCCGCAGCGTGTGCGGCATCGCGCGGGCCGCGTCCGCGATGATGAACGCGTCTCTCGCGTCGGTCTTTGCCTCGCCGGGGTAGAGGTCGGCGATCCGCCGCATCGTCAGACCCGGCAGATAGGCGACCGGGCAGCCCATGTCCCGCGCGACCGCCAGCGGCAGAGCCCCGATCGAGGCCGGCTGGTCGACCACGACCAGCACCGTCCCTTGCTTGGCCTTCAGTTTCGCGAACAGCTCGCGGAGCTTGGGCTCGGTGTTGGGCAGACGCCTGTCGAACGCCTTCTTCCCGGCCGGGGTGACGGCGGTGGCGTGATGTTCGCCCTTGCCGACGTCCAGGCCGAGGAAGACGTCGATAGTGCTGGTGTCGATCACGTGCAGGCCCCTCCATCACGCTTTCGTCCGGCCTTGCCAGGGCACCGAGCTGCCACATCCACGTTACGGAGAGCTGTTCCGGTCTTGGGTGAAGCCGGTGCTCAAGCCCCTCATCAGCGGTCCGTCGATGCCTCCGGACCCGGTGACACCACCCCCCCCCGGATCATCAACAACAGGAGGGGGGAAGTCATGCCGGACCCGAAGGCCGGAGGCCCCATTGCGGAGCCACGAAGAAGGTAACGGGGGGCACCCAAGCGTGCTGTGGCGGTTGATCCCAGTCTCATCATCACGAATTCGACGATGTTGGACAGGCGGCATGGTGAGACGCAGGAATGAGAAGAAGAGGGCGGCCCGCCTGGGGCATCCCGAAGGGGGATCTTCCTGATTGCGACGGCGGAGGGCTGGCGCACCAGCGTCCTCACCGAAAGCGGAAAATCTCTGCGGTCGGCTGGACGTGTCGATCAACACCGCCCCGAGAGACGCGCGGGCCACTGCGGCAGCGATGGTGACGGAACTCGCGCGCGACTTCCACGGCACCGACGTCGAGGTGAGCTGGGATCCGCCTCAGGAGCCCTGGGCATGGACCGCCCTGGAAGCCGAGCCAAGACAAGACGCTCTGAACAGCGTGTGTTCAGGCACTTGCCCGTCCTGCCCCGCGCACCACGAAGTGGCTTTCCCTCACCTGTGTCGGACCGCCCGCAGGGCAAGCGCGACCGCCGCGACGGCACCCGTCGTCGCGATGCCGACCCCCGACAGGCGCAGGATGCCGACAGGGCCCAGGACGGCCACGAGCGGTCCGCCGAGTGCGGTACCCAAGGGGACTGACAGGACTCTGACGGCGGAGTTCGCAGCAAGAGCCTGTGGCAGCACCGTACTGGGCGCCGAACGCTGGAAGAGGGCGGTCGAGAGCGACGCGTACGGCGGCCAGAGCAGCCCGGCCGCCCCGAAGCAGACGACGGACAGGGCCGTCGGGGCACCGAGGCCCAGTGGCAGCAGCAGCGTGCCGAAGCCGATCACGATGCCGACCGTCACGGGCCACAACCGCAGCCTGCTGAGGAAGCCGGTGAGCACCGACCCGAGCACCGCCCCGACGCCGAAGGCCGTGTAGAACGTCGCCAGGACACCGGCCGATGCACCGAGGTCGTTCGACACGTGCACGGGCAGGGCGACGTACAGCGGACCGAAGAGAAAGAAGAACACGAAACTCAGCGTGAGGAGCCCCGACAGAGCGGGGATTCGGTGGATCACAGCGAACCCGGCCGTCTGTGACGCGGTGTCGCGCTCGGGCTCCGGCACCGCGCCCTCGGGGGCCAGGACGAGAAACGTGACCGCCAGGATCAGGAACGTCGTCGCATCCACCGCCAGCACTGTCGCCGGGCCTGCGAAGGTGATCAGCAGGGTCGCCAGCGGCGGGCCGACCACCGTGGCGATCGACCCCACACCGGACAGCACAGCATTGCCTGCCAGGTGCTCTTGCTCCGGTAGCACCCTGGCGATGAGCGTGTACACACCCGCCTGGCCCCAGGAGTGCAGCACCGAGGAGAGTGCCAGCAGCGCCACGTAGCCCTCGATACCTAGGGCGCCCACGGCGTACAGCACCGGAATGGCCCCCAGCGCACCCGCTCGCAGTACCGCGTCCCAGCCCGCGAGCCGGGCCGGATGGTGGTGACGAAGAAAGCGGCCGAGCAGCAGCGCGCCCAAGGCCCCTGACAGGGTGTAGGCGGCAGCCGCTGACGCGACCCACATACCGCGGTGGGTGGCGGGTGCCAACTCGATCGCCAGCCAGCTGACCGCCACCACGGCCATGCCGTCGCCCAGGGAGGAGACGGCGAATCCGGGAAGGATCCGCCGGATCGTCGTATGGGTGATCACCGACCAGTACGGCGAAGAACGCATCACACGGCTCGGCTCCACGGCCATCACGGCGCTACCTCCACACTCGACGGAACAGACTTCGCCGAACCTTCCCCAGGCAGCTGGGACGAAGGCGGGTCTTCTCCTACTGGCGGAAACGTCACGCCGGGCGCGAACGGGACGTGTCCGCAGGCCGAAGCGGCAGGCCCGCACCCCCGCAGAGATGAGTGAAGCCGGTCCGGACTCGGGTTCGTTCGTGTCGAAGGCAGCGAAGGCAGCGAAGGCGTGGAACACCAAAGAGCCGCCACACCCCGTCGCTGTCACCTCGGCATCCGCCTGCGCTCGGGGCGGTCCCGGGAACCGTGCCGGTCGACTTCCTTGCGGACCTTCTGGACGCGTCGGAGCAAACGGAGCGAGCTCCATTTCCCGGAACGATCCAAATGCTCTGTCCGGTGGTTCATGACCGGGGGCATGCCTTCGCAGGCGCACCAGGCGCACCAGGCGCACCAGGCGCACCAGGCGCACCAGGCGCACCAGGCGCCCTGGACACGTTCCCGGACGACTGCGAAGATCCACGACTGCATCGCCAAAAATTCCTGGGATTAGGAGAGTTCAGCATGTACTCGTTAGCTCTGCGCCGCCGTGCCTCCCTCGCCTCTGCCTCGGTACTCCTGGCTGTGGCGGGCACTCTGGCCGGCGCTTCCCCGGCTCTCGCCGGAGATGACTCGACCATTTTCGGCAAGGACAACACCGTCGCCGTGGGCGCGGTCAGGTACGCCCCTGCGACGGCGCAGGACGAGGACGGCATCACGGTCGACCTGACCTACTCCTGCGACCCGACCCCGACGCTCTCCCTGGGCTACGCCTGGCGGCTGGCCGACGAACGGGACACGCAGATCGAAAGCCCCCGTGGAGTGGGACAGATGCATTCCTCCGAGCTGACCTGTGACGGGAAGAAGCGCACCGTGTCGATCACAGCCCGCACGTGGGGAGACCACCTTCCGTTCGGTGGGGGTGACCCGGTGAAGATCACTGCGATTGTCGACAACTTTGAGGGCGCCCCCTACGCCCAGCGTGTGGTGGTCACGACGATCGCGGGCTGAGGCCACGCGCGCGGCGTTCGGCACTCCGGTTCTCGAAGAGATCGGAGGCCGGGCGCCCATGCCCTTGGCTCAAAGCCTGAGGCTCACGCTCCTTTCCCGCTGGCGCAGGGGCCCTGCCTACTCGTACGTCTCCTTCCCCGGCCGGCGAACCGACAGACCATGCCATCGGCCGGTCTCGCGGCGGACTGACCACAAAGATCCACCTGGCCTCCGACACCCAGTGCCGGTCCTTGGCCTTCGTGCTCACCGCCGGACAAGCTGGTGACGCACCTGCCTTCGCTCGCGTCATGGCTCGCCTTCGCGTTCCTCGACGCCGAGGACGG
>NZ_JBVJNK010000014.1:0-136306 GCF_055583745.1 Streptomyces sp. NPDC104381 | reverse complement strand
TCCGGATCGGCGTAGACAGCAACGCTCCCGATCCCGGCATCCCGGCAAGCCCGAGCAACACGGACAGCGATTTCACCACGGTTGGCGATGAGCACTTTACGCACGATGAACGTCTCCTGACTCGCTCGGAGTCACCAGACTGTTCGATCGTCGTGCACTTGTTCAACGCATCCGGTTACAGAACTGGGTGCACATTCCCAGGACTCGCCCAGCTGTGTCGAGAGTCGGGCAGGAAATGGTCAGACGCCCGTCAAAACTCTCCGCCGACCTGGGCCCTTCCGGAAAAATGCGGGTGCGGCGGCCGGACCGGCCGCCGCACCCGGAAGGGCGGTGTCGTTTCAGACCGCCCGGACCGAATTTCCGTACCACTCCCGTGTTTCCGCGAAATCACCGGCGAACCCGGGGCCCGGAACGCGGCCCAGATCGGACCAGAGCGGGGCACTGTCGAACCAGTGATCGGTGGCCAGCATGTCCAGGGCGAGCTGCGGCAGGTTCGCGGCGACGAGCAGCTCCCGCGTCTGGGCCACCGTCAACTCCCGTCGCGGCGCGGGGAGGCCCACACAGTCGGCGACGGCACGCAGCAGCTCCGCCGCGGTCACGGGTCGCGGATGGGCGGCGTGGTAGACGGACGCGGTCAGGCTCCCGGCCGGCGCGGATCCCACGCCCAGCACCAGCCGGGCCAGTTCGGAAGCGGAGACGGCGGACATGCAGGCGTGCCACCCCGCCGTGCCGCCGGACATCGCCAGGAGCAGCCGGGCCAGCGCGGGGACGACCCAGATGTCTCCCACCCCGTACACCAGATGGGGCCGGAGCACGATCCCTCCCGCTTCCCGTACGACGTCCTCGGCGGCGGCCCGGGTCCTGGACGTCGCCGAACCCGGGTGGCGGTCCAGGGCCTCGGCGCGGGCGCTCCGGAAGGTCCCCCGGCCGTACACGGAAGCGGTGCTGAGATAGACGATGCGCCGCACTCCCGCCCGCCGGGCCTCCGCGACGAGGGCTGCGGTGCCCCGTGCGTTGACCGCCTCGTTGGCGTCGGCCGGGCCCCCGATCTGCGAGGCGCAGTGCAGCAGGACGTCCACTCCGTCGCAGGCACCCCGGAGGGTCTCCGGCCGGGCGAGGTCGGCGACGACGCCCTGGGCGGGGACGGTCGCGGTCAGGGGGTTCCCCGACACGGTGTTCCCCGGGCCGGCGTTCCTCGGCCCCGCTCCCCCGGAACCGGCGTTCCCCGGCACCGCTCCCCCGGAACCGGCGTTCCCCGGGGCGGCCGGTCCCGCCATGGCCGGCGGGCGGTGGCGCGACATCAGGCGGAGGGGGATCTCCCTGCTGCGGGCTTCCTCGACGACATGGCGGCCGATGAAGCCGGTCGCCCCGGTGATCATGGTGGTGTGCACGAGGCACTCTCTCCAGTCGGCTGGACGAGGGCGGGCTTCAGCAGTCGCGGGGCCGCAGGACGAGCTCGGCGGAGTAGACGGCCCGGCCCTCCTGGATGCCCCGCACCGTCACACGGACGCCGCCGGAGGCGTCGGGACGGCCCGGGGTGGCCTCGATCAGGCACGGCGTGTCGAGTTCGACGTAACGGGTGAAGACGCTGTCGAGGGCGACGACCAGCGCGTCGGGCATTCCGGTGGAGGCGTGGGCGGCCTGCCTGGCCGCCTCCAGCAGCACCATGCCCGGAACATGGTCGACCGGGTGGTCGAAGAAGATCGGGTGCGTGGTGTCGACACGCAGCTCCCACCGGTGCGCTCCGGCACCCGTGCCGTCCTCCCGGTGCACTTCCGCACCCGTGCCCTCCTCGGCCAGGACCACGTGCCCGGCACCGTTGCGCCCGACGCGTGCCGGGTCGATCGGGCGGCCCGGGACGTAACCCGTGCTGGTGGGGCGGTCGCCGCGCAGACGCCGGTGGACGGCGGGGCTCGTGCAGCTGAACCCGGCGCGCCCGGTGGCCAGGGCCACTCCGTCGACGACGGCCGTGACGTCGTACCGCATGCTGCTGAGCGATCTGCCCCTGCGGACCACGTCGCTGCAGACCGTGTGCAGCTCCACCTCGGTCGGCGCGGGGCCGGCGACGAGCATCTCCTCGGTGGTCGCGAAGGACATGTCCCACATCAGGAACTGGTGGCCGAAGGGCGCCCCGAACTCGGCGTGGGACAGCAGCGATCCGATCTGGCGGACCGACTCGATCAGCAGCATCGGGTCCTGATACCCGGCGACCTGCGAGAAGAGCGAGTGCCCACGGGGCCACTGGGCCCGCACGACGAACGATTCGGCCCCACCGGCAGCGCTGTCCGCGACCGCCTCCCACCCGGTGAGCAGCACCTCGGACACGGAGGCGCGGTGCACGTACTGACGCGGCACGGTCGTGGTGAGCTCGGGGACGGACGCGGTGGGACGCGGCGTTAAGACGAGGTTCCTGCTGGGCTCGTACGGTGCTGAGGCAAGGGACGGCATGCGTGGCACTCCCGATCTATGTCTCTGGACAGGGGTGAGCAAGCCGGACGCCGGCAGCCACCCCCGTGGCCGACGATTCGTTGCTGGTCCCAAGATACAGACAGGTCGGTTCGTAATGACAAGTAAAAACTTGGTCTGCGCGTCGTCGAAATCAGGTGTACCTCACAGACATCAGGCCACCCGCAAGCGGAACCCTGACCACCCACTTCGCCCCAAAGTGGACTCCCGGTGACATACACAACACGTACGACGGACATTCGGTCACTCCGGACCCCTTTGACACCCCCACCGGAAAAACAGGCAAGTCAGCCTGATAACTCCTCTGATCAGGCACCTTGGGCACGCGCGTACCGCACCACCCAGACCTCGCGAATTGCCGAACAACTCACCACAAACTCATCATCGCAGCAGGTCAATTGCAGGCTCTCACGAGCAACGCGGCCCGCTTTGTCGTCCGTTGACAATCAGACAAGTCTGTTTGCTATCTTCGGTAGGCGTGAGCATTCAGCAGTCCGTGATGTCACGCCTGTGCCTCAGGAGGAGCAGATGAACCGGCAGGCCTCAGATCTACTCGAACCCCGGACCACTCAGCACCGCCCCTTGGTTTCCCAGCCGCACCGCGCCTCAGCCCTGCCCCATCCACCCTCCGCCGGAGAACGTGACGTCCTGCGTGTCCTGGTCGTCGAGAACGAGGAACGCGCCGCCGACACCCTCGTCCAGGCACTGCTCCGGCAGGGCTACGACGCCGACAGCGTGGCCACCGGCGGCAAGGCGTTACAGGGCCACCACCAGGCCGATCTGATCCTGCTCGACCTGGACCTCCCCGACCTGGACGGCCTGGAGGTCTGCCGCGGGATCCGGGCCGTCAGCGACACCCCGATCATCACCGTGACCGCACGCGGCAGCGAACTCGACCGGGTGCTGGGACTCCAGGCCGGCTCGGACGACTACATGGTCAAGCCGTACGGATTCCGTGAACTACTGGCCAGGATCGAGGCGGTGATGCGCCGGTCGCGCCCCCGCAAGGAGATCGCCCGGACCGTCGACCACGGCCCGCTCCGCATCGACGCCACCACCCGCGAGGCCACGCTGGACGGGCGCCAGGTCGACCTCACCCGCAAGGAGTTCGACCTCCTGCACCTGCTCGCCTCCCAGCCGGGGGCGGTGATCTCCAGACGCCAGCTGATGACCCAGGTCTGGGAGGACACCTGGTCACAGCGGGGCCGCACCATCGACACCCATGTCAGCAGCCTGCGGGGGAAGCTGGGGTCGAGCAGTTGGATCATCACCGTCCGGGGGGTCGGCTTCCGCCTCGGGCACCCCTGACGGGCCCCGGCGGGGCCGGGGCACCGGGAGCGGCGCGACCGCGGACCCGGCGCCCTCGGCACGCGCGGGAACCACCGCTTTCCGGAATGTGCGACCCCAGGTAATGACGCCGTGGGGGCTTCGTCATAGGATGCAGACAAGTCGGTTTGATATCCGTGGTGGCGAGCGCAAGGATCCGGGATGGGTAAGCAGGAACGCGGGACAAGGTCGCGACTCTCGATCCTGGAAGCCGCCGCCCGGGTGTTCGACGCCCGAGGCTTCGACGCGGCGAGCACCAACGAGATCCTCGCGAGCACCGGCCTGACCAGGGGTGCGCTCTACCACCACTTCCCGTCCAAGGAAGCCATCGCCGTGGCGCTGCTGGCCGCGCACGACGAGGCGCTGGTCGTCCCCGACCGCCAGGTGAAGCTCCAGTCGGTCATCGACCTCACCTTCGAATTCGCCTTCCGCCTCCAGCGCGATCCGGTGCTGCGGGCGAGCGTGCGCCTCGCCGTCGAGCAGACGTCCTTCCCCCGCCCCGTGACCACGCCGTACGAGCAGTCGGGCTCGGCCATCCACGATCTGCTGAAGCAGGCACAGCAGCAGGGCGAGATCCTCCCGGGCGTGGACCTGGTGGAGGCGACCTCGGTGATCATCGGCGCGTTCACCGGCATGCAGGTGATGTCGCAGATGTACACCAACCGGAGCGACCTGCCGGAACGCGTGAGCACGATGTGGCGCTTCCTGCTGCCGGGACTGGCCAACCCCGGCATGATCAGCCACCTGCGGATCACGCCGGCCCCGGAGCAGACGCCGAAGCCCGATCCGCAGCCGGAGTCCGAGCGGACCGAGGAGCCGGCAGGGAGCCTCGCACCGCTGAAGGCGCCCGTCCCGGCGACGAGTTCCGCCCGGTCCTGACCCCGGATCAGCCGACGCTACTGATCGGCGGTGGCCCCGATTCCATGGGCCGCGACTCCATGGGCCGCGACTTCCTGCGCCCCGACTTCCTGGACCCCGGCGAACAGGGGCCGCAGAACACCCCAGAGCCGCTCGGTCTGCCGCGGGTCCCACCATCCGCTGTCGGTGTACCCCAGGGACTCCAGCCCCGCGGTGACCACGACGGCCAGATCCGCCAGCGCGTCGGGCGCCGCGCCACCCCGGGCGTCCTCGACGATCCGGTCACGCACCATGCCCAGCACTTCGTCCCGCAGCCGCGGCGCGCTGTCCGTACCGTCGGCACCCAGACCCATCCCGGCGCAGATGAGCTGGTCCTTGGCCATCGCCGCCCCGAGAGCGACGCTGAACCGGGCGGGGGCATCGGCGGCCGGCCCCGCGAAGGAGTCCTCGACCAGCACGGTCGCCCGCTCGCGCGCCTGTGCGTACACCTCGGCCACGAGCTCCGCGATCGACGTGAAGTGGTGGTAGAGCGCCCCCCTGCTCACCCCGGCGACCCGGCAGATGTTCACCAGCCCGGCATCGGCGAACCGTCCGGTGGCTATGAGCTCCGCCGCAGCGCTGACGAGAGCCTCACGGGTCTGCTCGGACCGCTTGTACATGGGCCTGCGCCTGCCTCTTCCTCGATTCGGCACCCGAAAAAGGTCAGGGGAAACCTACCGGCGCCACTGCCTAATCGGAATCATACAAGTCTGCCGGTATCTTGTACCACCCTCTGACCGGACTCGATTCAGGCGCCGACCAGCCGAACCCTCCAATTTCCCGCAAGAATCCATATGTGACCTGAATTGACCGAGAACGACCCCATGAGTACCAGAATTGAAAACAAACCACCCTGTCCGTTCCGACGCCCCCACCCCTCCCCCGCACCCCTGCCCCACCCGGCACCCCCCACCCCGCCACGACCACACCCCCACGCCCCGCCGCGAAGCACACCCACCCGCTACACTGATCCCGCGCCTTCGTAGCTCAGGGGATAGAGCACCGCTCTCCTAAAGCGGGTGTCGCAGGTTCGAATCCTGCCGGGGGCACAAGCGAAAAGGCCACCTAGGAACGTTCCTAGGTGGCCTTTGACATCTACAACTGACATCAACGGCAGCGGTCACTCACGGCCGGGCCGCCTCTTGAGCAGGCGGTCCATGTGGCTGATCGCCTCGCGCTGCGTGTCCTGGACGACGTGTGTGTAGACGTCCATCGTGATGCTGATCTGGCTGTGCCCGAGGATCTCCATCACGACGCGAGGAGCCACCCCGGCAGCGGTGAGGATCGTGGCGCAGCCGTGCCGAGCATCGTGCAGCCGGATCACGCGGAGGCCGGCAGACTCGGCAACGCGGGTGAAGGAGCGGTAGACGTTCCGCGGCTCAACCGGGCGGCCGGTCCGAGTGACGAAGACATGCCCGCCTTCCTGCCACAACTCCCCCGCGCGAGCCTTGGCATCGACCTGCCGCATCCTGTGCCAGCGAAGGGGTGCAATGCACATGGCCGGCAGCGGCACAGCCCGGCGGCGCCGCCCCTTGGGATCGTCCTCGTAGAGAACCCCGCGCCGTCGCTGAGTCTGCTGGCGAACGTAGAGGACCCGGTTGCCCAGGTCCACGTCAGTCCAACGAAGCCCGACCAGTTCCCCGCGCCGCAGGCCCATCGTGATGGCGAGGACGAACGCCGCGTAGAGCGGATCCTTGCGTGCCGCAGCCAGGAAGGCCAGGGTCTCGTCCAAGGACCACGGGCTCAGCTCTCGCGACTTGGCCCGCGGCGGTTCAACGAGACTGGCCACGTTCCGAGTAACCAGCTCTTCCCGGCAGGCCGCGGTAAGGGCGGTGCGTAGCACCCGGTGCGATTCCTTAGCAGTAGCCGCGGTGGTCTTGTTCTCCAGCTGGACGAGGAAGCGCCGGACATCAGCGACACCCAGCGACTCCAGCCGCTTCCCTCCGACCATGGGCACCAGGTACAGCCGGACGTGCGCTTCGTACTTGTCGTACGTACTGAGCTTGCGCCGAGGCTTCACCACGTTATCGAGCCAGTAGGGCAGCCATTCGGAGAGCTTGGCGGACCGCGTGGGTACGGGGATGCCCTGGTCTACCTTGGCGAGCAGTTCGCGGCGCTTGGTGTCGCACTCGGCCCAGGTCTTGCCGTAGGCGAACTTGCGGGCGCGGGTGCCGTCCGGCTGGAGGACGTAGACCGCGGCTTGGTAGCGGCCGTCCTTGCGCTTGGTGATGGTGCCCGCGCCGTTGGGGTTGCGCTTGCGCTGCGTGGCCATCAGGCGGCTTCCTCAATCTCGGTGACGATAAAGTCCCGTACGGCGTCAGCGGGGATGCGCCGGGACCGGCCGATGGTGATGGAGACCAGTCGGCGCGAGCGGATCAGGTCGTAGACGGTGGAGCGCCCGAGCTTGAGCCGCGCCATGACCTCGGGCACGGTGAGCAGTTCGGCGGTGGCGGTGGTCATGCTTCGGCCCCTTCCAGAGCGAGTTGGTCTTGCAGTTCGGCGCGGTGTTCGCGGGCGGTTTCGCGGTTGTGTTGGAGGTCGCGGTGGATGTTGGCGGCGAGCCAGGATTCGCCGGGGGTGTGGCCGTTCCCGGCGTAGGCCCAGTGCGCGAGGGTGAGCGTGGTGGCCTCGGGGTGGTCGTCGGGGTTGGGGAGGCCGAGGGCGGCGCGTTGTTCGGCGGCGCGGTAGTCGGCGCGGACCTGTCGGAGGGCGCCGAGGGTGGTGGAGTAGCGGCGGGATTTGGTGGAGAAATGGCCGCGGAAGCCGAGCATGTGGGCCCAGTCGCGGAGCTTGCGGTCGGGGTAGGCGTGGTGGAGGTCGAGGCACGCTTCGATCAGCCGCCGAGGGTGTTCCGGTACGTCGAGGAGGATCAGGGCCTCCTTGTTGCCGACGCGATGGTCCACGGTCCCGGTGGTCTCGGCTGCCTTCGTGGCGTACTTCGCGACGTAGGAGGCCACGGCCTGTTCGGTGAGGTCCTCACCGTTGCCGAACGCGCCGATGGGCTGGACGTCGAGTTGCGTGCCCCAGCGCAGCACCCAGTCCGAGGGAAAGCCGGCTTCCTCGTTGGCCGGCACGGTGACTTCGACCCGGGCGGCTGCCGCGCGGATGGCGTCGTCGAGGAGATCGAGGGTGGCCCAGGCCGGCGGGGGTGAGTCGGGGCCGTCGGGTCCGTCGAAGCGGATCACGGCGTGGAAGTGGACGGCACCGCGCTTTTGGTACTCGGCGACCTTGCCGAAGGACACCTTGGACTGTTCGCGGGCGGCTTTCTGGGTGAGGCCGGCACGCTTGGCGATTTCGCGGCGGAGGTAGATCGTGAAGTAGCGCCAGAGGTCGGATGCGTGGTTGTTCCACAGCACGGCGCCGGCGTAGTTGTACCGGTCGGGGTCGAGCGGGGTCCCGAGCTCAGCAGCCGTTTCGGGGTGGTGGGTGCCGCAGCGGCAGGGCCGGTTGCCGGGCCGGTTATGGACCGGGCCGAACGAGGGGGCAGTGAGGGTGGCGAAGACCCGCGGGTGGTCCCGGATCGTGGTGGGGGTGCCCTTGTCCGGATCTCCGGTGAGCCCTGCGCGGATGAGGTGGTAGGTGTCGCCGGCGTAGGTCCAGGCGCAGGCGGGGCAGCGGGAGGCGCGGCGGTTGCCGCAGGCGATGCGTAACAGGCCGCCGGGCTCGGTGTCGGTCGTGTAGTGGTGGAGCAGGGTGCCGGTTGTCCGGTCGGTGGTTTTGGTGGCGCCGGTGAGGTGGATGGGCTGTGCGCATCCTCCGGTGCGGCGGATCTGTTCGTTCCAGCGGTCGAAGCCGGTGGACCCGGCCACCCTCAGCACGTCGGCGAGGGTGGTCGGGTCCAGGCCCGCCGCGGTGGCGGTGGTGGTCATGGTCAGCGGCCCGTTCGGTTGTGGGCGGGGCCGTGGTTGGCGGTGTAGCCCTCGACCAGGGCGCGGACCTGGGCGTCACCGGTCGCGGTCGCCGTAGCACCGCAGTGGCATACGGCCGAGCCGGTGGCCGGGGTGTTGGGGGACGGCTTGCTCACGTGGAGTCCGGGGCGGCCCGGGGTGGGGGTCAGGTCGGACACCGTGCTCACGCTCCGATCCGGGCGTCGGCACGGACGGACAGGACGTGGCCGGCCCCGCGGCAGGCGGGGCAGTGGGCGGTGATGGTGTGGCGCTCGCCGGTGGGGGTGGTCTGTCCGGTGGTGATGGCGACGGTGGGGAAGCCGTCGCAGTGGGTGCAGATCGGCCGGGGGCGGGTGTTCTCGGGCATGATGGAGCTCCCTTTCGGGTCCTTTGGATCTGGATGGGGTTGGGCACCCGGGGCGGCGGATACTTGGCGGTTGAGGCCGCCCCGGGGGCTACTTGCTGCGGTGCGAGGAGCGCTTGAGCGTGAGGCCCACGCCGCCCGTGGCCGAGAGAACCGCGACCGTGGCGGCGGCGAACACGTGCAGGGTGACCGCGATCATGAGGATGATCAGAGCGATACCGCCGGCAACCGTGATGGCCAGCACAACGGGGCCGGTGTAGTTGCGAGGCGCAGCCTGAACGATGACGATCTGCTTCGGGTCGGTGCCGGGCGGGAGCTGCCCGAGCAGGTCCGCCGGGATGTGACCGGCGTTGATCTGGTCCTCGGGGTAGCGCACGGGTTTCACCTCCTGTCAGGGGTTGCAGCGGTGGGTTTTGGCGGCGAGTTCGGCGGCGGGGCGGCCGTGGTAGTCGGCGGAGAAGTTGCAGCCCGGGGCCGTGCAGGCCGCGGTGTGCTTGGTGCGGCCCCGGCCGTCGGAGTGCGTGCCGACCTGGACAGGGCCGATACGGATCACGTTGGTGAAGCGGTTCGGACGCGGCATGAGGAAACCTCCTTTCGATCAGGCGAGTTGGGCGTTGATGGCGTCAGCCAGCGGGGCCGGGACGCCGAGGCGAGCGCGGAGGGTGACCGAGTCGATCCGGGCGCCGGTCGTCGCGTGATGCGTGTCCGCGACCTTCCGGGCGTGATCGAGCAAGGCCGGCGGAACAGCCACGGTCGGCTGCTTTGTCGCCGGAGCCGCAGCAGCCGGAGCAGAGGCCGGCGGGAGTTCGGGGGCCGGTTCGGACGTCCGCTCCACCGTGACGTCCGGGGCTGGTTCGGGCTCCGGAGCGGCCAGCGGTGCGGCGGTCCGGGCAGCGGGGTCGGGTGTGGTGGGTGTGTGGGCGAGGAGGGTGCCGCCGAGGAAGGCGAGGGCGGGCCAGCCGGCGACGAGGATGCGGAGCCAGGCCGGGACGTCTTCGAGGTTGAGGAGTCCGGCGGTGGCGATGTTCGCGCCCAGTGATGCGGCCAGGGCGATGACGAACCAGATCCAGGCGGCGCGGTTGTCGGCGTGGGTGCGCATGCGGCGCCAGGCGGCGACCAGGAGCAGGTCCACGCTGATCGGGTAGGCCCAGGCTTTCCAGCCGTCCTGCCCGGCCGCTTCGGCAAGGTCATGCAGGTGAGAGAAGGACAGCGCACCAGCAATGACGGCTTGAACGAGTACGGCGTCGAGACGGAGTGTGCGGGACATCAGGTCACCTCCTTTCAGGGGTGGGCCAGGGGCCGGGCGGGATGTGGTGTTCACCGCCCGGCACCCGGGGTGTTGGGTCAGGCGTCGGGGTCGGTGCCGGAGCCGAAGCAGTTGAGGCAGAGGCCGTCCTGCTGGCCGACCGGGCGACGCTTGCGACCGACCCGCACCGTGGTGGGGACGTTTCCGGTCCCGCCACAGGGCTTGCACACGGCCGGCTCGGTCGAGGTGGAGGGCTGGGTGGGCTTGGTGGTCCGTGGGGCCATGACGTGGGTCCTTCCGGTTCCGGGCATGGGCGGGGTAGGGACCTGGCGCGAGACGGTCACGCCAACCGGAGGTGCGAGGGGTGTTACTCGGTGACCGGCACCGGGGTGGCCAGCGGCGACGCCGGGGCCGGGGTGGTGCGGACGACGGGGCGGAACGGGGCCAGAGCCGGGACGTCGGGGGTCAGGTGCGCGTATGCGTGGCAGATGGCCACAGCGTCGGCTGCGCTCAGTTCGGGGGTGCGGATGCGGGACCAGCCGCCGGAGGCGTCACCGGCCACGGCCACACCGGGGCGATCCGGCGCGATGGTGGTGACGGCGTAGACCGCATCGGGGGCGATGTCGCCGAGGCCCATGTCCGCGGTCTGCTTGTCGTTGACGCGGTGGACGACGCGGCCGGTGAGCTGGGCGCGGAGCATGGTTGCGCCCTTGCCGAGTTCGGAGCCGAAGCGCTGCCCGCAGATCTCCAGATAGATCCCGACCGCCCGGGCCATCTGCGCGAGGCGCACCAGGTGCATGACCATGCGGTCCCGGCGTTCCTCGTCCTTCTTCGCGGCGACGAGGAAGAGTTCCGCGACCTCGTCCACCAGCACCACCAACGGCACCGGACGCGCTTTGATCGGCAGGGCCCAGAGGTCCGAGACGCCGTGGGCGCTCAAGGTGTCGAAGCGCTCTTCCATCTCCCGCACGAGGACTTCGAGCAGGTCCGAAGCCTCAGCCGGTGTGACCGCGAGGGCGGAGAGCCGGGGTGCGTAGCCGCGTTGCTCGACACCGCGCTTGCAGTCGATCCCGACCAGGCCCACCGGGAGCTTCGCGAGGCCGGTGATCAGGTTGCGCTGATACATCGACTTGCCCGACTGGTTCGCACCCAGGGTCAGGCTGTGCGGGATCTTCGTGTAGTCGCGGACGAACGCGGTTCCGTCCTCCCGCAGGGCCACCGGCACCACCAACGGGCCCGAGGTGACCGTGCGGGGCAGCCGGCGCGGCATCTTCACCCGACGCAGCACGTCATACCCCGTCATGCGGAGTTCGACGAAGCCGGGCTTGATCTCGACGACATGGACGGAGTGGACGCCCCAGGCGTGCCGGAGCCGTTCCGAGGCGGCGGCGACGTCGGCAGGCTCCAGGCCGGCGGGGAGACGGAGGGTGACCCGCATGCCGGTGGAGGAGCCCCGGACCCGGCGAACCTTCGGGGGGACCGGCTGGACGTCGGGGCGGCGGGCCACGTTGCGGACCATGAACGCCCGCAGGCGAGACGGCTGGACCGTCAGCCCGCACACATCCATCGTCGAGCGGTACGTGGCGGCGAAGCGGACCCGGGCGACCGGCAGGCCGGCCAGCGACCAGAACACGCGAGGAGCGTGCACCTTCGCATAGCCGAGACCGCCGGCAGCCGATAAGGCCCCCGCCACCTCGATCACCGTGGACAGGTCCGACATGATCAGGCACCCGCCGTGATGGCCACCGCGCGGAAGCTGATCCCGTGCCGGGTCTGCCCGTTGAACGTGTTCTCCCAGTCCCGCGCCTTGAGCCCGATCACCGTGACCGGCGTCCCCGGGGTCAGGTTCTCCGGGACCCCCGTGCTCGGCACCGTCACCTGGTAGAGGTTGCCCTCCCCCTCATCCGAGATCAGCAGACCCACCGTGGCCAGCGGGGCACCGGTCTCCCGGTCCACCGCGATCTCACCGGTCTGCTTACTCACGAGCTTCGGAGTCGGAGGCGTCGCAACGAACACGACAGCGGTCGAAACATCGATCTTGAACGACGGCATAGCAGTCTCCTAGATGCACGGCCCATACCTCTTGGACCTCTTGCTCAACTTGTTGGTACAAGCTGATACCCAGAGATTGCAGCACCGAGTGTGAGTCGTCAAGCACTTCGGGCGAACATGTACCAACAAGTTGACCGAGTGCGTCATGATGGGGTCATGAGTAAGCAGCCGAAGTACCGACAGGTGGCCGACGCACTGCGTCGTGAGATCGACAGCGGCGCCTACGGACCCGGCGCGAAACTCCCCTCAGAGAGTGAGCTCTCAGCCCGCTTCATCGCGTCCAGGAACACCGTTCGTTCCGGCCTGAGCATGCTGGTCAGCGAGGGTTTGATCACGTCTAGCCAGGGGCTCGGGTACGAGGTACGGAAGCACGAAGTCTTCGAACTGAATGCGTCACGGTTCGAGAACCTGAGCTTCCCCCAGGCGGGAGACGCGTACTCAACTGACGTCACCAACGCAGGCCGGCGACCGCACCAGACTTTCCGAGTCGAGCTGACCACCGCTCCCGACTACGTGGCCGCGCGGTTGAAGGTCGACGCGGGATCCCGCGCGGTGCTCCGGTTCTGCCACCGATTCGTGGACGATGTCCCGTGGTCCACACAGGCCACGCACTATCCCGATTGGCTCGTCGAGAAGGCGCCTCGCTTGACGGAGCCCGGCGACATCGCAGAGGGAACGACCCGATATCTCGCGAGCCTCGACATTGAGCAGGTCGGGTACGCCGACGAGATCGCGACGCGGATGCCGACGCCCGAGGAAGCCCGGCTCCTGGAGATCGGTGCGGGCGTTCCCGTTCTCCTGTGGACGCGAACCGGTTACTCCTCCGAACGCCCCGTGCGCTGCACCATCACCACGTTCCGGGGAGACCTAAACCGGATGACCTACGACATCGGCGATCTCTCCGCACGAAGCGAGAACGACCCTCAGTGAAGATCACGACCGCAGTGCCCAGCGACCTAGACCGACTCCTGGCCTTCCGGGTGGAAGCTGCCGCTTGGATCAGCAAACTGGGCAGCGACCAGTGGAGTCGCCCGTACCCCGCAGATCGCCTGTTGGCCACGATCGAAGCCGGGACTGTTTTCATGCTTCGCGACGGGGACCGAACTGCTGGGACGATCACCCTCACGCCAGAGGCGGAAGAGGGTTTGTGGGCTCCCGAAGAGTTGAGGGAAGCGTCCCTTTTCGTCAACAAACTGACGGTGTCCCGCGACTATGCGGGGAAAGATCTTGGAGGAAGGCTGCTCGATTGGGCGGCCGACCGAGCTTACAGGTCAACAGCCAAATGGCTCCGCCTTGATGCATGGACGAGCAACGCGGCCCTACAGCGCTACTACCTGGACCACGGCTTTGAGCATGTCCGGACCGTACGGGAAGGCGGCGCCATCAACGGTGGCCCACGTGTCTCGGGCTGGCTTGCTCAGCGTCCCACGTCCCCCACTTCGCACGGGTTCGAGGACCAGACCCCCGGTCCGCAGGCTTTCGAGCACTGAGTTGTTACAGGTTTCTCTACCTCATCAAGGCACCCGGCTGCGCTCCGCTCCGCCGGGCGCGCTTCCCGGCTCTGGCCGCGCCCGCGCTCCTGCCTTCGGCCCGCTCGGCGCTGCCGCCGCCGACGCGCGCCCGCAGTGGATAGGCCCGAGGGGCATGAGACGAGAACCAAGCCCGCGGCTTCCAGACATGCCTCCGGCGGGGGCGCTCAGACTCCGGGATGGGAGGGGCGCCGTTCGCGAGTGCCGGCCGGTTCGTGGTGAGCGTCGTGGGGGCTCCCATCCCGACCACCTTCGACCCAGGCAGAGCCGAGCAGTCGCGGCCCAGGGCGTCAAGGTCGTTCGTACAGTGGCGCGCTCCACCTTGACGCCCTGAACCACGCCCGCTCCACGGTGTGTGGGTCGAAGGCGGACGGGATGGGAGCTGGGGTGAGTGGTGGGTTGAGACTGGCAGCGCTCGACGCTGTACTGCCAGCCCCTACTCCGTCGCCTTGGGGTGTCCCGGGCCTGCATGAAGAAGCCAGACGATGCGTTTAGCCTCGTCGACGCAGTACCAGATGCGCCCACCCGAGGTAACTTCGTACTGCCACTGAGGATAGGACTGGCCAGCAAAGACTGTTGACTTGAGGCTGCCCTTCAGTCGATGCTGCCGAGTCGTCTCCGGGAACGGACACGGCTGTTCGCGGAGAGTCTCAAAAGCCCTGCGGGCGTTAGTCGTTGCTGTCCGGCAGAGTTCGTCCCAGCCGCGCTTGACATCCGACTTGCCGAACTTCACGTCCCACTCATCACCAATGGGCGGGGGCGCGACACGCTCGCGCTTTGCCCCGCCCACTAGGCGAACTCCCCTATCGGGTCAGCAGACTTCGACCCGCCCGTGATCATCAAGATCCCCCTCAGTCAGCGCAGCGCGCACCTTGGGGTCAGCATAGACCTCGGCGGTACTCCTCCACGCGGCCACAGCGGTCTCAAGTGGCGCGAGGTTGCCTAGGTCATCACAGGCATGGATCGTCTGTACCAGATCAACGAGAAACTCTCGGACGTCCTCTTCGGGGAGGTAGCGGACCCACGGGAACACGTCAGGCAGAACCATGAGCAGCTCCCTAGCTCCGTCGTCCTGCTTCATCAGTGAAACGAACATGCGGCTGGCAACGCTGAAGCCGTTTGCTGTGGACTCAGCCTGAGTCGCACTCATCAGTACAAGGTCATCTTCGTTACGGCGGCGCAGCAGCACCCCCTTACCGTGGGCAGCTCTCTCAGCCACCTCACTCTGCTTGCGCATGAGCTCGGAAAACGGGACCTGGTCTGCGAATCGCGTGCTCATGAGTCCGATGATTGCAGAAGTAGTGCTGAAGTCAACTGGTGGCGCTGTGTATTTCCGCAGCTCAGGGGCTTACATCCGTAACGTCGCAGCTCAGTCTTTGGTAAAGGTTGGGTAAAATTATCGGGCATATCGGACATCCGTTCGCGCTAAACCGACACTTGGCATTTTTCGCTACTCTAGGTGACATTGTCGAGCATTGGCTGTGTGTTTGCCCCGTTTCATGAAGTCAATTCCCTCACGCAGTCTCTGTTGAGGTTCTCGCGCAGCTGTACTCGCGAGGCGGGGATTTCGTGACTTGCATCACACCATCTTGGGTCTGCGTAAGGGCTGTCCTCGATGCGGGCCTATGACTGGGTGAATGGCAATGTCAGTCCCGGCTGCAAGGCTGTCGCCATGATTGGTGAAGTGCCCAACACTCACGTTGGCCAGGAGTTCATCAGCCGGCGACTCGCCCACGAGGCTGGCATCCATCGTCCGCTCCAAGCCGGCATCTGCGGCACCAAGAAGAATGGCGCTGAGTCGATCGTCGTATCCGGCGGGTACAAGGACGACGAGGACCACGGCCACGTCATCGTCTACACCGGACACGGGGGCCAGGACTCATCAAGCAACCAGGTCAGCAACCAGAGCCTCGATGACGCGGGGAACGCGGCCTTGGTTACCAGCTACCTGGAAGGCCTCCCCGTCCGCGTACTTCGCGGTGCACACAAGGGCTCCCAGTGGGCCCCGACTCAGGGATACCGATACGACGGACTCTTCCGAGTCGCCAGCTACGGCAGCAGGCTCGGCATCGACGGCTTCCTGATCTGGCAGTTCCGGCTGGAGGCATACGACGGCACCCCTCTCCCAGAGCCAGTTCAGCAGGAGACGCTTCCAGGCAATGAGGGACCGGCCCGCCCTGACCTCGAACGGGCTCCAGCCGGCAACGAGGCGCCCGAACGTGTGACCACCACCGTCCAGCGAATCGTTCGCAGCAGTGCGGTAAAACGCCAAGTCAAGGCATGGCACGACAACCATTGCCAAATCTGCGCTTTGCGGATCGAGGTACCGGGGGGCAGCTACAGCGAGGGAGCCCACATGCAGGCCCTTGGTAGCCCTCACAACGGCCCCGACACGACAGGCAACGTGCTCTGCCTCTGCCCAAACTGTCACGTGATGCTCGACGCCGGCGCCATCGTGATCAACGATGATCTGGCAGTCATCCGCGGGGGAACTGAGGTAGGGCTACTTCGCACCCACCCGCGGCACATTCTCGATCTCAGCTGTGTCCGCCAGCACCGCGAGCGGTGGCGGCAGGACTGACCTACGCTCAGCTTGGCCCTGACATCCACCGTTGACATCAACGACGCCGGACAGCGACGCACATGCGCATCTCTGCTCGGTCGTCATGGCGGCAGCAGGCATGGGGTACAACGGCGCTCGGCCGAACTCCTAAAGCGGGTGTCGCAGGTTCGAATCCTGCCGGGGGCACCAGGGAAAAGGCCCGGACCGATCAAGGTCCGGGCCTTTTTCGACGCCATCACGTGACGGCGGCCACGTCACCTCGCGGGCTGCATCACGTGCCCCAGCGCGACAAGGCCGATGCCGATCACCAGCAGCGACGGGGATCCCTGGTTCCAGCTCACCACCGAGCAGCCGGTCCATGCGGCTGATCGCCTCCCGCCGGGTGCCGTGGTCGACGTGGGTGTAGGCGTCCGTCGCAAGTCAGCCTCCACCGGCCCTTGTTAGATTCCTGTCGACTCGAACCATCAGGGGGCACAGGTGAATGAAGAGGAAGTGGCGCGCGCGGTCGAAGAGGGCATGCGCCGGCACCACAATCAACGAGTAGCAGCCTGGCAACGCGAGCGGGACAGAGAAAGCGCAAGGTTTTTGGGGTGCCTGGTCTTCGGCGCCCTGATGATCCTTGGATTCATCTTGCTGGTGACGTACGGATAGCCCGCAGCCCACGGCACCGAGCCCTTCGACGCCTGATCCGGTCGCACGGAAGCCGCCCCGAACCCGGCCCCGAAGGGCCGGACAGGGGGCGTCGTCACCTCATGAGGGCAAGGATTCCGGTGGCGATACCGGGCGCCGCGTACGTAAGCCTGTCAGCGGCGGTCACCCCGCCAGGGGCAGCGCCGCCGCTATCGCGTTCCGTTCCTTTCGTGCGAGCAGCGGGAACACGATCTTCAGGCCCTGTTCCTCGTCCGGGGAGGAAACGACGAAGGACGAGTTGAGCAGACGTTCCTTCACCTCGGTACGCACCAGACCCGCGCGAGGAATCGTCATCAGGTGCTCCTCCGGCCGGGCGAACGTCGGGTTGGCCCGGAAGATGAAGATGCGGCGGCCGGTCATCGCCAGGTACATCGGGGTCGGCACCGGCACCACGGCCATGCCGCCGCCGCTCATGATCGCCGAGGCGACCGCGAACGCGGCGGTCCGGCGCACGGACACCGACCTGAGGTTCACGATGGTCGCCACCTCGACCTGCTCGCCGGGTTCGAGCATGGGATCGATGGCGGCCAGCAGCAATCGACGACGCTTCCCGTTCACGGGGCTCTCCTGCATGTTCGGTCTCGACCGGGGGGATGTTCCCGCCCGGGATGCGACGGTCCCGCGTCGGAAGGAATCGCGGGAGGTCGTGGTCCGAGGAGCAGCCGCGGGCCGGACTCCCTCGCGAGATCCGGTCGGCGTGAGCTGTCGGCATACTGTGCCATACGGGGAACGGCGCTCCTCGACCGTGCCCGCTGAGGCACTTGGCAGGCGTCGCCCGAGAAGCTCGGCTCACGCCACCGCCGGCTGCCGCCGCCCCGTCAGCCCGTCTCCGCCACGATCTCCCCGATCACCTGCCGGGCCGTCTCCGCCATCACCGCGTTCGACGTCCGGTAGTACGAGAGCTCCATGAGCGCGATCGACAGGGCCCAGCCCCTCGCCCGTTCCCAGGTCGCCGGGCCCGCACCCACCCGCGTACGGAAGGCCGTTCTCGCGTCGGCCCGTAGCAGGTACCAGGCCGCGATCAGGTCGACCGCGGGGTCGGCCAGGCCCATGGCGCCGAAGTCGATGACCGCGCTCAGGCGGCCGTCCTCCGCGACCAGGACGTTGCCCGGCTGGAGGTCGCCGTGCACCCATACGGCCGGGCCCTCGGGGTCAGGGGCCCGCAGCGCGGCCGCCCAGGCCTCGGACGCGGCGGCGGTGTCGATCACGCCGTGCAGGGCGTCCAGGGCCTTCAGGGTCGCCGTGTCCCGGGCCGCCAGCGGTTCGCTGCGGAAGGCCGGCGGGCCGCCGGTGGTGTCCACGTGACGTAGCGCGAGCACGAAATCCGCCAGATCCGCGGCGAGTTCGGTGGTACCTGCCCCGGGGGGCGGGTTGGTGCCGTCGAGCCAGCGGCAGACCGACCAGGACCACGGATAGCCCTCGCCGGGCCCGCCCTGGGCCAGCGGTGCGGGGATGGCGTGCGGGAGGTGCGGGGCGAGGTGGGGCAGCCAGCGGTGTTCCGTCGCCACGTCCCGCGAGCCGCCCTCGATCCGGGGCAGCCGTACGGCCAGGTCCGTGCCCAGCCGGTAGATGGCGTTGACCGTGCCGGCCGAGCGGACCGGCTCGACCGGGAGATCCGCCCAGGCCGGGAACTGCGCGGCGAGCAGACGTCGTACGAGCGCCGCGTCGGTCTTCGTCTCGTTGGCATGCATCCGGACCATGCAAGCCGAACCGGGCGGGCGCTGTCGACCGAAATCCGGTGGGCGGCGCGGCGCCGCTGCGGCAGGATCCATGCCCATGCCCCTCGTGCTCCCGCCCCGTCTCACCGCGTCCGCCCGGACGATTCGCGACTGCGCCCGGCGGCGAGATCTGCGTACCGTGCAGCTGCCGGACCGGAAGGTGCCCGAGGAGCTGCGCGGCGGGGACGCGTATCTGCACGCCGGGCCCTCCTTCGCCGACGCCGTGGCGCCCGCGCTGGGCATCGCACCGCTCGAAGCTCCCGCCGACTGGCTGGCCCTGCTGCCCGCCGCGTTCGTCCGGCGCGAGATCCGGGCCGTCCCGATCCGGGAGGCGTACGGGCTGCGCCGCCCGGTCTTCGTCAAGTCGCCGAACGACAAGAGCATCCGGGCGCTGGTCTACGCGGACGGGTCCCGGCTGCCGGGGCCGGACGCCGTCGGCCCGGAGACGGTGGTGCTGGTGAGCGATGTCGTGGTATTCGACGCGGAGTACCGGCTGTATCTGCTCGACGGGCAGGTCCACACCGGCAGCCGGTACGCCGCCTCGGGGCAGCTGCACCTGGCTCCCCTCTCCGCCGAGGCACGCGCGTTCGGCTCGGAGCTGCTGGCCGCCGCCGGGCACACGCTGCCGTCCGCGATCGTCGTCGACGTAGGCCGCACCGATGCGGGGCGGTGGGCCGTCGTCGAGGCCAATGCCGCCTGGGCCAGCGGGTGTTACGCGTCCGACCCGGACCGTGCGCTGGATGTGGTGCTCAGGGCCGCCGGCCCTGCCGCGCTCCTGGCGGAACGGGACCGAGCGTTCGTACGGTGATCCCTCCCCCGCTCCGCGTCAGCGGCAGGAGGCCCTCAGCTGCGCCGCCCCGTGGTGCGCGCCCACCAGCGCCGCGTCGCCCCAGTCCCGGCCCCGGTCGACCAGCTGCACGGCGAAGGTGTCCCCCTTGACCGGGTAGCTCCGTACGTCGACCGAGGTGCCCCGGTGCTCCGGCTGGTGCACGGCGAAGCCCGTATAGGCCGAGTCCGTGTTCCGCGGGTCGGACAGGACCCGGTAGACCGTGGGGTCGCCCGCCACGTCCCGGTCGCGGACGCTTCTCGGCACGAAGACCGTCAGCGCGCACTCACGGAAGCCCTCGCCGAGGTGCCAGGACCAGACGGCGCTGCTCCCCCGGTCCTGGACCGGGCTCCCCGACATCGGGACCGCGCTGAACCGGCCGTCGCACGAACCTCCGGTGAAACCACCCGAGTCGACGGTGTACCAGCCGGCGTCGCCGCGCTCGAAGCGCCCGTACTCCGCGTACTCGCCGCTCGTGCAGCCGGGGCCGGCCCACGCGGAGTAGCGGTAACGCCCCGTACCGCCAGCGGGTCCGGAGGGGTCGGCGGATTCGGTGGGTTCGGTGGTTGCCTCACCGGACGGCGCTCCGGTGCTCTCGGGTCCCGTCGGGCCGATCCGGGTCGGGACCCCGCCGCCGATCGGGGCCGGTACGGCGCCGGCCCGGCCCGCGGGCTCCGGGCGCGCGCTACCGGACCCCGTGGCGAGCAGCGACAACGCCGTGGCCAGACTGCCCGCGGCGACCACGACCCCCGCCGCCAGCAGCGCCTTCCGCCGTCTGGGCAGGGTGGAGACCCGGCCCATCAGCGTCTCCTGGGCGATCCAGGAACCGTTCCCGCGAGGCGAGCGCTCCACGGAACCGCAGCGGGGGCAGACCATGCCCGGCAGCGGACCTATGTGTTCGCCGCCGCAATGTTGGCACCTCATGGCAGCACACCATGCCAGTGCTGCCCGCCCGGAGGGAGAGTTCCCGCACTATTGGCGCAGTTCCTCGGGGCACGGTGTGCCCGGCTGGAACTGGTACGGCCCCGCCAGTCGGTAGACCCCCGGGCGCGGTGCGAGGAGTTCGGTCCACTCGTCGCCGTCCCCGTCCTCCTCCACCTTGATGAGGCAGCCGTGGTCGTTGGTGAACTCCTTCGGGGCGTCCCCGTCCTCCGCCGAACGCTTCTTGGACGCCTCCGTCTCCTGCGGCCGCTCCACGCCCTTGCCCTCGTCGTCGACGACGGCCAGCCAGCGGGAGTACGGGATGCGGATCAGGACCCGGCCGGCGGACTGCACGCGGATCGTCAGCGTGTCCTCGCCGGCCCGTTCCACCGTCGCGGGCGGGTCCGCGAGCGGCACCGGGTCCACCACCCGGAACAGCTTCCAGTTGGCGTCGCGCCAGACCGCCTTCAGATACGGCAGCCCCTTCTCGACGAGCGCCGTCTCCTGGAGGGCTCCCGAGTCCGGCTTGCCCGTCGGCAGCACCACGTAGTGCACGGCCCAGCGGTCCAGCCACTCCCGGTAGTTCACGGCGTTGAGGGTGTCGTCGTAGAAGAGCGGGTTGCGCTTCATGTCGGCCTGCCGGTTCCAGCCGCGGGCCAGATTCACGTGCGGCAGGAGCGCCGAGGCCTCACGGTGGCTGCTCGGGGGCACGACCTCGACCCGGCCCCGCTCCGCCCCGGCCCGCTGGAGCTGGTTGACCAGCGGGGCCAGGGCACGGTTCCAGGACGCGGTGGGGGCGGTACGGACGATGTCGTCGACGCCCTTGAAGCCGATCCAGAAGTTCAGCCCGGCGAAGACGACGACCAGGGCGTACCAGCGGCGGGTGCGCGGCGCGGTGTACGGGAGCGCGGCGAGCAGGACCACACCGGCGAACAGCATCGCCATGCGCGACACGTTCGAGCCGATCTGCGAGTCGACCACGTAGGTCAGCAGCGTCCCGGCGCCGTAGACCGCGGCGGCCGTCCGCACGGTGTGCCAGTCCCGGGGCACCAGGAAGAAGACGAACACCGAGTACAGGAAGGGCAGCGACAGGGTGCCCAGGGCCATCGGCTGGGTGCCCGAGAACGGGAACAGCCACGCGGACAGGACCACCACCGCGACGGGGGCCAGGCCCAGCGCGTACGCCCCGGGCCGCCGTTTGTTCAGGAACAGCGCCGCCGCGACCACGCCGAGGAAGAGCCCGGCGACCGGGCTGCCCGCCGTCGCGAGCCCGGCCAGCGGCGCGGCGACACCGGCCTTCGCCCAGCGCTTGTAGCGCCAGCGGTGGGGCCAGCAGAAGACGGCGGCGACGGCACCCAGCGCGAACATCATGCCCAGCCCGAACGTCACCCGGCCCGACAGGGCGTTGCACAGATAGGCGAAGACCCCGGCGAGCGCGCACGCGAGGGGGTTACGGACGGCGGGCACCCGCACCAGGATCAGGGCGGTGAGCGCCGAGGACACGGTGCCGACGACCATCATCGTCGACCGGACGCCGAGCAACGACATCAGATACGGCGACACCACGCTGTACGAGACCGGGTGCATGCCCCCGTACCAGGCGAGGTTGTACGCCGTACCGGGGTGGCGGCCGACGAACTCGGCCCAGGCGTCCTGGGCGGCGATGTCGCCACCGCTGTTCGCGAAGAAGAAGAACCAGAGGAGGTGCACCGCCGCGGCCACCGCGGTCGTCAGCAGCACCGGGTGGCGTCGCAGACGGCTCCGTATCGAGCTGTCGGCGCCGTCCAGGTCTCCGGCCGCCTGGGCCGGGATCCGGACGGGTACGTCCTCGGCCGGCCTGTCGGCGTCGGCCCGTGTCGGCTCAGCGGTGGTCACTGCGACTCTCCCCGTCCTTGCCCGGGCCTGCCGAACCGTCCTAGTACCGCACGGGCCTCATCCGTATGCGGACAGACGCGTCCCGGCGCCCGTCCGTTGCTTTCGGGACGCTAGCATGCGGCATTTTCACCGCGCTGCCCCATCGGCTTCACCGCGCTTCCCCATCGGCGGACGGGCCCCCGGTCCCCGCCGGAGCGGGTGCGGGGGCCCGGCCCGTCAGGTGATGCGGGTGAGCTTGTCGCCGAAGCCGGCTTCCGTCATTCCGCTCTGCAGGGCGACGGGGACCGACACCTTGCCCGTGCCGGTGCCTACGGACACCTCGCCGACGACGGTGCCCGCCTTCGCCACGTGGGCGGGCGTCTTCCCACCGTCCGTCAGCTCGAGGTCGACCTGGAGCCCGCCCCAGCCGACGGCCTTGAGGTCCTTGGTCGCGACCACGGGCGTCCGCGTGCCGAAGCCGTTGTCGACGTACCCGACGACCTGGCCCTTCTTGACGACGGCCGCGGAGTCGACGCCCTCCTGGGCGGTCTGGATCAGCGCGAGACTGCTCTGCAGGGCACGCTGCAGCTTGGCGTCCAGAGTCCCGTCGGTGTCGGCACCCATCACCGCGCCGATGATCCGCCGGGTCTTGCCGTCGATGACCGTCTCGGCCGTCCAGATCAGGTTGCCGCCCGCGGGGGTCGACGAACCGGTCTTGATGCCGCTGACGCCGGGCTCCAGCAGGATGTTGTTGTTGTTGTAGATCGTCTTGCCGATGCCCGGGATCTCTGCCTGGGGCATGTTCACGATCTCGCGGAAGACGTCGTTCTGCGTGACCGCCTTGGCCAGCTTGAGCTGATCCGCGGGGGTGGACCGGGTGGTGGACTCCAGGCCGCTCGGGTCCGTGTAGACCGAGTTCGTCATCCCGAGGTCCTTCGCGGCCGCGTTCATCTTCTCGACGAACGCCTTCTCCGTGGTGGCGTCCCAGCGGGCCAGCAGCCGCGCCACGTTGTTGCCGGACGGGATCATCAGGAGCTGGAGCATCTGACGCTCCGTGTACTTCTGACCCTCCTTGATGGGCGCCGTCGACTCGTCCGGGCGGTTGGCCTCCTCACCGGCCTTCGCGTCGACCACGATCTGGTCGCCCGCCTGCTTACCGGAGATCGGGTGGCCCTGGAGGATCACGTACGCGGTCATGATCTTCGCGACGCTCGCGATCGGCGCGGACTTCTCCTTGCCGTACGTGCCGATGGTGCCGACGCCCTCGACCTCGACGGCCCCCTGCCCGTCCTCCGGCCACGGCATGTCCAGCTTCTCGCCGCCGAAGGTGTACGTGGGTGCGGCGGAGAGGGTCAGCGTGGGGTCGGGCAGCGGACGTACGGCCTGTGCGATCGCAAAGATGATCAGTACGAGCAGGAGGAGCGGGGTCCAGATCTTGACCCGCCGGACCGCGGTGCGGACCGGCGTCTCCGGGGGCGGCGGAGTGTTCGTCAGCTCGGCGAGCAGGTCGAGCGGCGGCCGGGGCGGCATGGGCTGCTGCCTGGTCCGCTCGGCCTCGGGGATGCCTGCCCCGGGGCTCGCGGGGGTGCCGGGACCGGCCGCGACGTCCGGGGTGATCGTGGGACCGACGACGGGCGCGGGGCGTACGTCGTCCGAGCGCAGCGGCACGAACTTGCTGGTCCGCTCGGCGGGGGACTCGGGGGCCTCGGACGCCCCGGTGGCTCCTGTGGTCCCGGAGGCCCCGGTGGTCCCGGAGGCCTTGGCCGCCCAGGAGGCGGGCTTGCGCGCGGCCTCCTTCTCCTTGGACGGGAGCTTCAGTGCGGTCGTCGGCTGGTCGATCTGTTCGGCGCGCGGCGCCTTGAAGACGGCGGTCGGATGATCGATTCCTCGCCCGTCGGCAGCGGCCTCGGCGTCCTTCGCCGGGTCGGCCTCCTCGCGGGTCTTCGGGACGCGGGGGGCGTCGGCGGCGGGGGCGCCGGCGGCGGTCTTGCCGGAAGTCTTGCCGGCGTCTGCTGCCGGGGCCTCGGTCGCGTCGTCCTCGGCGTCGGCGTCTGCCGCAGAGGCGTCGGCGACTGCCGCAGAGTCCTTGTCGTCGGCGTCCTCGTCCTCGACGTCCGCTGCCGTGATCTCGTCGGCATCGGCAGGCGTCCCGCCGGCGGGGGAAGCAGCGTCGGCGCTGCTGCCGGCCGCCTCGCCGCTGTCCTCGGACGGCTTGTCGTCGCCGGCGTCAGCACCGCCCTGAGCTGCGGCTTCCTCGTCGGGACCGGTCGCCACCCAGGCCGCTACAGCGGCACGGAGACGGGCATCGGTCGGCGTCGGCTCATCTCCGGAGCCGGAGCCGGATTCGGCCCCGGACTCGGCCGCAGACGCGGAAGCGGCTGCGGGCTGCTCCTTGGCGTCGGCATCGGCGTCGGCATCGCTGTCATCGTCCGTGCCGGCGCCCGTGGCGTCGTCCGCGTCCGTACCGGCGTCGTCCGTACCGGCGTCGGAGGCGGACGCGGCGGTGTCCCCGGAAGCGGCCACGGACTGTTTGTCGCCCTCGGCCCCCTCCTCGGCTCCGGAGCCCGAACGGGCCTCCGTGCCGCCCGGAACGGGCCCGCTAGCGGCTACAGGCCCCTCAGACGCCTTCGTGGGCTCCCCGGCCGTGTCCTCCGCCTCTGCGGGCTCCTCGGCCCCGTCGCGAGGCTCGGAGGCCTCCTCGGGGCCCTCTGAGCCCGCCGAGCCCTCTGCGTCCCCAGGGGCATTCGCGCTCTCCCGGGTCGCGGACGCGTCGGCGTCCGAGGAACGCGGCACACGGAAGACAGCCGTCTCGCTGTCCGTCGCGGCTCCCGTCGTCGTCCCGCCCGCTGTGTTCCCGCCCGCCGCAGCGACCGGTTCACGGAACACGGCGAGACGCGGATCGCGTTCCTCAGCCGTCCCCGACGACTTCCGCTGCTCCGACTTGTCGGGGGACTCGCCCGCCACCGATACCTCCTTGTGCGCCGCGGGGACATGCCCGCACCTGTCCGAACCATCTACCAGTGTCCTGTGTGAACCCTTGACCGAGCCGCTAGACGAGAACGACATACCTAACGGTTCCCTCACAAAGCACCCAGGCACCCTCGACAGACCAATGTGAGAGGGGTCACCCTGTCAGACATCCACGCGGGGAGGCATGGATGGGCAGGAGCCGCAGAACAATTCCGGAGGAGCTTCTGCTGCTCGCTCTGGACCCGACCACGGGTACCACAGCGCAGCCGCAGTCGCTCGACCTCGGCCTGGCCGGGGCACAGCTAGTGGAGCTGGCTCTGGCAGGACGGATAGCCCCTGACGGGGATCGTATCGCCGTGGTGATGCCACGGCCGACAGGAGATCCGACTCTGGACTCCGCACTGGAACTGCTGCGCCGTCGCGGCAGTCCGGTCCGGGCCGTCCACTGGATCGGCGGGCCCCGACTGGGACTTCGCCAGATCTACCTCGCTCATCTGGAGCGGTGCGGCATGGTGCATGCCGTGGCGGGCCAGATGTGCGGAGTGCTGCCGACGACTCGCTACCAGGCGACGGACACGGCAATCAGCCGGGACATCAAGGCCCGGCTGGACAACGCGATCCGCACCGGCGTACCACCGGACCCGCGGACCGCGGCGCTCGCCGCACTGGCCCACGCGGTCGGACTCGGCAAGCACCTGTACCCCGGGAACGAGGGGCGCTCGTCGCGCTCCCGGCTCCGGGACCTGATCAGACACGACCCGATGGGCGGCCTCGTGGCGCATGCCGTGATGGACGTCCAGAACGGTGTGGCCGTCCAGCCGCGCCGCAATCAGCAGACGGCGAGCGTGCCGTTGCAGCCGCAAGCGCAAGCGCGCCGAGGCAGCATGGCGCACACCTCCGTCCACTGACAGCACGACCGCGCGGACAGTTGCGCGGAGTACCGATACACCGCCGTACCGCCGCACCGACGTCCCCATGACCCGGTTCGGGAGCCGCACCAGGCGCGGGGCAGCCGGATCCACCGGCTGCCCCGCGCTGTTGCGCGTGGTCATTTCGGTGTGGCCATTTCCCAGCGCGGCCGGGACCCCGGGTGGCAATCTGCTGAGCAAGCAGATACGCACAGCTACAACAGCTGCATAGCCGGAGGTGCCGTTCCCGTGCCGACCAACGTCAATCCCACTGTCAGGCGACGCCGGCTGGGCCAGGAACTGCGTCGCCTCCGCGAGATCAAGGGCATGACGGCGGAGGAGGTGGCGGAGCGGCTGCTGGTCTCGCAGTCGAAGATCAGCCGCCTGGAGAACGGCCGCCGCTCGATCAGCCAGCGCGACGTACGCGATCTCTGCGGGGTGTACGAGGTCGAGGACCACCGCATCGTCGACTCCCTGATGCAGATGGCCAAGGACTCCCGCCAGCAGGGCTGGTGGCACGCCTTCGGCGACATCCCCTACAGCGTGTACATCGGCCTGGAGACCGACGCCGAGTCCCTCCGGGTCTACGAACCCCAGGTCGTCCCCGGACTGCTGCAGACCCGGGGATACGCGGAGGCCCTGATCAACGGCGCACTTCCCGAGACGCCGCCCTCCGACATCGAGAAGCGGGTGAACGTCCGGGCCCGCCGCCAGGACCGGGTCAACGCCCCCGAGCACCCCCTGCGCCTGTGGGCCGTCATCGACGAGTCCGCCCTGCGCCGGCTCGTCGGCGGCAAGCAGGTCATGATCGAGCAGCTGGAGCACCTCATCGAGCAGTCCCAGCTGCCCCATGTGACCGTGCAGGTGCTGCCCTTCGACATGGGGGCGCACCCCGGCATCAACGGCCAGTACGCCATCCTGGAATTCCCCGACGCCGCGGACTCCAGCGTGGTGTACATCGAGGGGGTCACCAGCGACCTCTACCTGGAGAAGGCGAACGACGTGCAGCGCTACAGCGTCATGTACGAGCACCTGCGGGCGCAGGCGCTGAACGTGGACCAGACCCGTCAGTTCATCGGCGACATCGCCAAGAGCTACACGCGCTGAGAGCCCTGTGAACCAGGTGGGGGCGGGAAGATACACCGCCACCACCTCACAGCGGAAGACCCGTATGGAATATGCCATCCGGTCGAGTGAACGGCCCCACCACCGGGCGATGTTGGCGAGTAGCGTCGATCACGCCAACAGATCGAAGTTGGTGCCACTCACATCAACTCTCTGAACCGGAGTGAACATGGCCATTCTTCAGGGTGCTACGGAAAACTGGACGAAGTCGTCGTACTCCGGCGGCAACGGCGCATGCGTCGAAGTGAAGTCGCCCGTCACGCAGGCCATCGCCGTGCGTGACTCGAAGGCCCCCGAAGGCCCCTCGCTCTCCTTCGTGTCGGGAGCCTGGAACACCTTCGTCCGCGACGTCGCGTCCGGTTCCATCAACGCCTGACCGGTTCGCCGGTCCTCACGCACCGCACCGTGGCCGGTCATCGCACACGACCGCCAGGAGCCCTCTCGACTGGTCCGCCGTCCTGGCCGAGGGGGCTCGGCCCGCCACCGGAATCGGCGCATGGGAAACAGCGCGTCGGATCCATGCCGCGCGCGCTCAATCACGTCGTACAGCTTTCCCCTTTCTCCGGCCGCACGGGACCCGCATCCCGTGCGGTCGTTCTGCGTTCTCGGGCGTTCCTGATTGCGTCGGTCTCTGCACAGCCTGACGAAGTGCCCGCTCATCGTGTGGCCGCGGTCACGTCGGCGACAACGCCCCGCAAGGTCAAGAACGAGCAAAATCGTTCGCCTTGCTGATCCGCGTTCACATCCCTGACCGAGAAAACCTTGACCGAGGACCCGGGCAAGCGGTTCAATCCCCCAAGTCCCCGTTCCCGCACGGGGGCCCCGCTGAACGGCCGTACTGACGAAGTGCGTTCTCGTTCACAAGGCGGACCCCTGGAGGGGGCACATGAACAGTCTCGACTGGGCCGTGCTCATCGGATACTTCGGTGTGATGGTCGCGATCGGACTCTGGTCGCACAAGCGCGTGGACAACGTCAGCGACTTCTTCACGGCCGGCGGCAAGATGCCGTGGTGGCTGTCCGGCATCTCGCACCACATGTCCGGCTACAGCGCGGTGATGTTCACCGGCTACGCGGGGATCGCGTACCAGTACGGCGTCACGTCCTTCGTGACCTGGTCCCTGCCGATCGCCATCGGGATCGGCATCGGCGCGAAGCTCTTCGCGCCCCGGCTCAACCGGCTGCGGTCGCGGCTGCACGTCGCCTCGCCGCTCGAATACCTGAAGAACCGCTACAACATCCAGACCCAGCAGGCCCTGGCCTGGTCCGGTCTGCTGCTGAAGATCGTGGACGTGGGCGCCAAGTGGGCCGCCATCGCCACGCTGCTCTCCGTCTTCACGGGCATCACCCTGACCCAGGGCATCTTCATCACGGGCGCCATCACCGCCGTCTACTGCACGGTCGGCGGGCTGTGGGCCGACGCGCTCACCGAGCTCGGGCAGTTCGTCATCCAGCTCTTCGCCGGTCTGGCCATGCTGTTCATCGCCATGAGCAAGCTGGGCGGCTTCAGCTCGCTGTGGACGGTCTGGGACAAGCTGCCCGAGGGGCACACCAGCCCGACGGCCGGCCCGTACACGGTGACGTTCCTGCTCGCGTACCTCTTCATCAAGACCTTCGAGTACAACGGCGGCATGTGGAACCAGGCCCAGCGCTACATGGCCACGGACTCCGCGCGCTCCGCGACCCGTTCGGCCCGGCTCTCCGCCGTGCTGTGGCTGGTCTGGCCGGTGGTCCTCTTCTTCCCGATGTGGGTCGCCCCGCTGCTCGTCGAGGCCAAGAAGCCCGACGCCTCGGACAGTTACGCCCTCATGACCGAGCAGCTGCTGCCGCACGGCCTGCTCGGCCTGGTCGTCGTCGGCTTCTTCTCGCACACGATGGCCATGTGCTCCTCCGACGCCAACGCGATCTCGGCCGTCTTCACCCGTGACATCGCACCGGTCTTCTCCAAAGCGGCCCGGAACTGGAGCAACCGCAGCGGTCTGCTGGCCGCGCGGCTCTCCACGCTCGCCTTCCTCGGGCTGTCGATGGCACTGGCGACCCAGATCAACTCGCCGACGTTCAAGGACATCATCTCGGTCGTCATCAAGTGGGTGGCCGGCCTGATGGGCCCGATCGCGATCCCGTTCATGCTCGGCCTGCTGCGCAGGTTCCGCCGGTCCGGCCCGACGGCGGCCCTGACCAGCTGGGCGGCGGGGCTGCTCGCCTTCTACTTCACCAACTACAACTTCGACGGTTCGGTGAAGACGGATGTCGCCCTGCAGTACCAGGTGGCCCTGCCGCTCGCGATCTCGCTGGTGCTCTACGTCGTCATCGGCTTCATCAAGCCCGAGGACACCCCGGAGCGCGACGCGCTGATCGCCAAGATCAACTCGGACGACGGGGGCCCGGCCGCCGACGCGACGGCCGCAGCCGTCCCGCTGCAGAAGCCCGGTCCCGAGAACACCGGCGTTCCCGAAGGCGTGAAGGACTGACCGTCCCTCACGGAGGGGACACATGAACGGTGGGCGGGCGCGGCGGCGCCCGTCCACCTCCGGGCGCGGCGGGAGCGCCCCGCCCGCCTCCGGAGACCCCTCAGTCCCTCGGATAGCGGGCCAGCCAGCCCGGAGCGACGGCGGCCGGGCTGTGCAGGGCGGGGCCCTGGGTCATCTCCATCGCGAAGTCGTCGGCGAGTTCGAGGAGCGTCGAGCGACCCTCCAGCTCCGCCAGCCAGGCCGGCGGCAGCGCCGTCTCCCCGTGCAGCGCGCCGAGAAGGGCGCCGCAGACGGCCCCCGTGGCCGCCGACGGCCCGGAGTGGTTCACCGCGAGCCGCAGCCCGTGACGTATGTCCTCGCCGACCAGCGCGCAGTACAGCGCCACGGCCAGGACCTCCTCCGCCGAGTCGGTGTCCCCGAGCGCCTCGATGAGCGCCGGCCCGGGAATCCCCTGGCGTACGGAGCCGAGGGCCTGCCGCAGCGCCTCGGAGACCTGCTCGTTGCCCGGGCGTTCGGCGAGCAGGGCCAGGGTGCGCTGGACCGAGCCGTCCAGGGTCTCGCCGCGGGCCAGCCCGTGCACCATGACGGCCAGGGCTCCGGCCGCGAGCTGCGCGGTGGCATGGCCGTGCGTGTGCGCGGCGCACTCGACGGCCAGCTGGAGGACGAGCTGGGGCTCCCAGCCCACGAGCAGCCCGAAGGGTGCGGAGCGGGTGAGCGCGGCCGAGTCCCGCGCCGCCGGATTCTTGGGCACCGCGAGGGTGCCCATCGTGGTGTCGCCGAAGCCGACGAGGCACTCCCGGGTGGGGGCGCGGCGGGTGTACAGCCACTCCTCCCTGGCCAGCCAGCCGTTGTCCTTGCGGCGTTCGTCGGGACCCCAGGCGCTCTGGGTGGCCGCCCAGCGCAGATGGGCGCGGTGCACGTCGGTCGGCGGGTGCCAGGCGCCGGTGTCCCGGCGGACCTGGGCCCTGATCAGCCCGTCGACGGTGAAGAGGGTGAGCTGGGTGACGGCGGTGACCGCGCCCCGTCTGCCGTGCGCGGGGACGAAGTCGGCCACCCCGTCCACCCCGTGGGCCGCGCGTATCGCCTCCAGCGTGAGCCCCGAGACGCCCGCCCCGAGCGCGTCCCCGATGGCTCCGCCGAGCAGGGAGCCCCGTACCCGCCCACGGAAGTCCTGCTGCTGGGCACGGCCCCAGACAGCTGTGGTCCCTGTGCTCACCGTGCCCCTTCCGTCCGTCTTACCGTGTGCGACTGCGCAAGCACTGTAATCGAACGGAAGGAGCGGTTCAGGGGGCGGAACGGAATGTACGGACTGGTACGCGAGAGCCCGTGTGCGCGGCTTTCCTCATGATTTCCGGGGCGGTTCGCAAGGGGCGGACCGGGCCTCCGGGGGCGCCGGGATCAGCCGAACATGCCGGGCCGGTAGTCGCCCGCCGGCTGCTGCACGATGACGTTCAGCCGGTTGTACGCGTTGATGACGGCGATCAGGGCCACCAGGGCGACGAGCTGGTCCTCGTCGTAGTACTTGGCGGCGTTCGCCCACACCTCGTCCGGCACCCCGCCGGCCGCGTCCGCGATCCGGGTCCCCTGCTCCGCCAGTTCCAGGGCGGCGCGCTCGGCGTCGGTGAAGACGGTGGCCTCGCGCCACACCGCGATCAGGTTGAGCCGCAGCGACGTCTCGCCCGCCTCCGTGGCCTCCTTGGTGTGCATGTCGGTGCAGAATCCGCAGCCGTTGATCTGGCTGGCCCGGATCTTGACCAGCTCCTGGGTCGCGGCGGGCAGACCCGAGTCGGTGACCACCTTCCCGGCCATGTTGATGTGCTTCAGGAAGGTGGTGGCGGCCTTGTTGCCGAAGAGTTCGAGTCGAGCGTTCATGATCAGCTCCTGCGTAGTCGCGCGATGCTTACACCCCCTCGACGGATGGTCCCCGGCGGGATGTGACACGGCGCCGTGTGACCTGGGTCTCGTGCGGATGTCATCCTCGGCGCTGCCTGCACTCCGCGACCCGACCCGCAGCACATCCCGCCGCACCCGGGCCGCCTCCGTCGCCCACGCGGCTCATCCCACGGCGTCCAGCGTCGGGTAGTCCGTGTAGCCCGTCTCCCCGCCGACGTACATCATGTACGCGTCCCGGACCTGGTTGACCGGCGCGCCCGTACGCATCCGGCGGACCAGGTCGGGGTTGGCGAGGAAGGGGCGGCCGAGCGCGATCACCTCGGCTCCGGCGGCCAGCAGCCGCTCTGCCTCGGCGAGGCCGCCGTCCTCCGGGATGCGGTCCTTCGGCAGTACGGGGTTGGCGATCAGCGTGCCCGCCCAGTCCTTCCGGATCCGCTGGAAGACGGGGTCCTCCGGGTCGGCGTACCCCACGTGCAGATAGGCGAGGCCGGTGCCCGCCAGGGCCGCCAGGAGCGCCGGGTAGATCTCCTCGGTGTCGCCCTCCACCATGCCGTTGACCGTGCTCCAGGGCGAGATCCGCAACCCCACCCGCCCGGGCCCGATCGCCGCCGCCACCGCCTCGGTGACCTCCACGACGAAGCGGATGCGGTGGGCCACGGACCCGCCGTAGGCGTCGGTACGCCGGTTGGTCCCCTGGCCCAGGAACTGGTGGAGCAGGTGGCCGTTGGCGCTGTGCACCTCGACGCCCTCGAAGCCCGCGTCGAGGGCGTTGCGGGCCGCGGAGGCGAAGTCCGCCACGGTGGTGCGGATGTCCTCGGTTGTCATCTCGCGGGGTACGACCGAGGGCACGCGTCCGGCCGGGGTGTGGATCGTCTCCGGCAGCGCGATCGGCGAGGGGGCGACGGGCGTCAGCCCGCTGGTGTCGGGGTGGCCGGCGCGCCCGCCGTGCTGGAGCTGGAGGAACATCTGCCCGCCCTCCGCCCGTACCGCCTCGGTGACCCGGCGCCAGCCCTCCACGTGGGCCTGGCTGTGGATCGCCGTGATGTTCGGGTACGTCTGCCCCACGGCGTTCGGCGTGGATGCCTCCGCGATGATCAGCCCCGCCGAGGCGCGCTGTGCGTAGTACGTGGCCATGAGCGGGGTGGGGACGCCCTCGGGCGTGGCGCGGTTCCGGGTGAGCGGGGCCATCACGAGACGGTGAGGGAGGGCGAGGGGGCCGAGGGCGACGGTCTCGAAGAGCGTCCGGGGGGACGTGGCTGCGGGGGAAGTGGCTGCGTTCGTCATGCCGGAACGGTAAGAATTGACACCGGTGTCAGGTTCAAGTCCCGGAGGCGAGGAATTCCATGCGGATCGGCGAGCTGGCCCGGCGTACGGGCGTGAGCGAACGCTCCCTGCGGTACTACGAGACCCAGGGCATCCTGAAGGCCGACCGTACCCCCGGCGGCCACCGCGACTACCCGGAGGGCGCGGTCGACCGCGTGATCCGCATCCAGGAGTTCTACGCGGCCGGGATCAGCAGCCCGAAGATAGCCGAACTGCTGCCCTGCGTACGGGATGTGGACGGCGGCCCCTCCGCGATCGCCACCCCGCGCCTGGTCGACGACCTGTCCGTGGAGCGCGACCGCATCGACCGGCAGATCGACGAGCTGCGCCGCTCCCGGGAGGTGCTGGACGACGTGATCGCCACGGCGGCGGGCGAGGGCACGGACCGCGGCTGAGCCGCGCCACAGTTCGTGCACCGCCGGGTGCGCCCAAGAAATACGACACAAGCTGTCGGGTATGGCGTCGAGCATGGCTGCACCGGTCCTCGGCGATGACGTTCCCGGGCCGGCTCGCACAGCCGCACAGGACTCGAGGAGACTCATGCCCGACACATCGACACCCGCGCTCCACGGAAGGATCGCCCTGGTCGCAGGTGCCACCCGAGGCGCCGGGCGCGGCATCGCGGTGCAGCTCGGGGCGGCGGGTGCGACCGTCTACGTCACCGGCCGCACCACACGGGAGCGGCGCTCGGAGTACGACAGGCCCGAGACGATCGAGGGGACCGCGGAGCTCGTCACCGCGGCGGGCGGGACGGGCATCGCGGTGCCGACCGACCATCTGGTGCCCGAGCAGGTCCGTGCGCTGGCCGAGCGCATCGACGCCGAGCAGGGGCGGCTCGACGTCCTCGTCAACGATGTCTGGGGCGGCGAGCGGCTGTTCGCGTTCGACAAGCCGGTGTGGGAGCACGACCTCGACGACGGACTGCGGCTGCTCCGGCTGGGCGTGGAGACCCACGCGATCACCAGCCACTTCGTGCTGCCCCTGCTGGTGCGGCGGCCGGGCGGGCTCGTGGTCGAGATGACCGACGGGACGGCCGCCTACAACGCGGCGAACTACCGCAACTCCTACTTCTACGACCTGGTCAAGAACAGCGTGCTGCGCATGGCGTTCGTGCTCGCCCACGAGCTGGAACCGCACGGCGGGACGGCCGTGGCGCTCACCCCGGGCTGGATGCGCTCGGAGATGATGCTCGACGCCTTCGGCGTGACCGAGGAGAACTGGCGCGACGCGCTGACCGAGGTGCCGCACTTCTGCATCTCGGAGAGCCCGGCGTACGTGGGCCGCGCGGTCGCCGCCCTGGCCGGTGACCCCGACCTCGCGCACCGGAACGGCCGGTCCCTGTCCAGCGGGCAGCTCGCCCAGGAGTACGGCTTCACGGACCTCGACGGATCCCGCCCCGACTGCTGGCGCTACCTGGCCGAGGTCGAAGCCGCCGGCAAGCCGGCCGACGCCACGGGATACCGGTGAGGGACCCGGGGCGCCGGCCGGACGGGAGGCCCGCTCAGGCCTCCAGCACCGGCAGCAGCTCCGGCAGGTGGCCGTCCGAGGCTGTCGCGGCCTTGACGCGCTCCTCGGGCACCTCGCCGTACAGCGTCGTGCGCGGCTTCGCCGGGCGGCCCGCCAGGTCGGCGATGGCGACAAGGTCCTGGATCGAGCGGTACGAGCCGTAACTGGAGCCCGCCATGCGGGAGATGGTCTCCTCCATCAGCGTCCCGCCCAGGTCGTTGGCGCCCGAGCGCAGCATCTCCGCGGCCCCCTCCGCGCCGAGCTTCACCCAGCTGGTCTGGATGTTGGTGATGTGCGGGTGGAGGAGGAGCCGCGCCATCGCCGTCACCGCCCGGTTGTCCCGGTCCGTCGGGCCCGGGCGGGCGATGCCCGCCAGGTAGACCGGGGCGTTGGTGTGGATGAAGGGCAGCGTGACGAACTCCGTGAAGCCGCCGGTCTCCTGCTGGAGCCGGGCCAGCGTCCGGAAGTGGCCGAGCCAGTGGCGGGGCTGGTCGACATGGCCGTACATCATCGTGGACGAGGAGCGCAGGCCCGTCTCGTGGGCCGTCCTGATGACCTCCAGCCAGGTGGCGGTCGGCAGCTTGCCCTTGGTGAGGATCCAGCGGACCTCGTCGTCGAGGATCTCCGCCGCCGTGCCCGGGATCGAGTCGAGCCCGGCGTCCTTGGCGGCGGCCAGCCAGTCGCGGATGGACAGGCCGGTGCGGGACGCGCCGTTGACGACCTCCATCGGCGAGAAGGCGTGGACGTGCATGCCGGGGACGCGTTCCTTCACGGCCCGCGCGATGTCGAAGTACGCGGTGCCGGGCAGGTCCGGGTGGATGCCGCCCTGCATGCAGACCTCGACCGCGCCGACGTCCCAGGCCTGCGCCGCGCGGTCGGCGACCTGGTCCAGGGAGAGGGTGTAGGCGTCGGCGTCCGTACGCCGCTGGGCGAAGGCGCAGAAGCGGCAGCCGGTGTAGCAGACGTTGGTGAAGTTGATGTTCCTGGTGACGATGTAGGTGACGTCGTCACCGACCACGTCCCGGCGCAGGGTGTCCGCGATCCGGCACAACTCGTCCAGCGCCGGGCCGTCGGCGTGGAGCAGGGCCAGGGCCTGGTCGTCGGTGAGCTTCGTCGGGTCGTCGGCGGCCTGGCTCAGCGCCTGGCGTACGTCGGCGTCGATACGGGACGGGACCATGCCGGGGGCCGCGGCCTCGCGCAGGGCCTCCCAGTCGCCGTACACCTCGTCGAAGTCGTTCCGCCGGTCGCCGGTGCGGCCCTCGGTGTCGATGGTGCGGTGCAGGTCGGTGCGGCCGGAGGCGTTGAAGCCCTCGTCGGGTTCCTGCCAGGGCAGCCCGGTGGGGATCGCGCCCTCCTTGGCGAGGCCGGTCTCCGGATCGGCGAGCGCCCGCACGTGCGGCAGGAGGCGCGGGTCGAGCCAGGGCTCGCCGCGCTGGATGAACTCCGGGTAGATGGTGAGGCGTTCGCGGAGCTGGAAGCCGGACTCCGCCGTACGGGCCGCCAGTTCCTCGATGTGCGGCCAGGGGCGCTCGGGGTTCACATGGTCCGGGGTGAGGGGCGAGACGCCGCCCCAGTCGTCGATGCCCGCGCCGATCAGCAGGGCGTACTCCGCGTCGACGAGGTTCGGCGGGGCCTGGATGCGGGCCGAGGGGCCCAGGATGTGACGGGCGACGGCGATGGCCGCGGCCAGCTCCTCCAGCTCCGCGTCCGGCATCCCGCGCATCGCGGTGTCCGGCTTGGCGCGGAAGTTCTGGACGATGACTTCCTGGATGCCGTGGTAGGCGCGGGCCGTCCTGCGCAGCTCGAAGAGGGAGTCGGCGCGCTCCTCGTACGACTCGCCGATCCCGATCAGGATGCCGGTGGTGAACGGCACGTTGGACCGGCCCGCGTCCTCCAGCACGCGCAGCCGGACCGCCGGCTCCTTGTCGGGGGAGCCGTAGTGCGGGCCGCCCTTCTCGGACCACAGCCGGGTCGCGGTCGTCTCCAGCATCATCCCCATGGACGGGGCGACGGGCTTCAGCCGCTGCAGGTCCGTCCAGGTCATCACACCGGGGTTCAGGTGCGGCAGCAGCCCCGCCTCCTCCAGCACCCGCACCGCCATGGCCCGTACGTACGCCAGGGTGTCGTCGTACCCCTCGGCCTCCAGCCACTCCCGTGCCTCGGGCCATCGGTCCTCGGGCCGGTCGCCGAGCGTGAACAGGGCTTCCTTGCAGCCCATTTCGGCACCCCTGCGGGCGATGTCGAGGACCTCGTCCGGCGAGAGGAACATGCCGTGGCCCTCGCGCCTGAGCTTCCCGGGCACGGTGACGAAGGTGCAGTAGTGGCAGGTGTCGCGGCAGAGCCGGGTCAGCGGGATGAAGACCTTGCGGGAGTACGTGATCACTCCCGGCCGGCCCGCGGCGTCGAGGCCCGAGTCCCGGACCCGGGCGGCGGACGCGGCGAGGTCGGTCAGGTCATCCCCCCGCGCCTGGAGCAGGACGGCGGCCTCGGCCACGTCGAGGGCGACACCGTCGCGGGCCCGCCGGAGGGCGCGCCGCATGGCGTTGGTCGTGGGGCGCTGAGGAACGGTCATGATCCGAGCATACGAGCGCCCCCCTCCTTCCGGACCAGGGCCTCTTCCGTGCGTAACCGCCTTTCCCGCACTGGCGCCTTGGCCGTTATGTCCCGCTTGCCCCGTAGGCTCGGAGGGGTGATGAAAACGATCGTCTTCGACATCGGAGAAACCCTCGTCCGTGACGACCGCCTCTGGGCCTCGTGGGCCGACTGGCTCGGCGTCCCGCCGCACACGGTCAGCGCGCTGGTCGGCGCGGCCGTCGTCCAGGGCCGCGACGCCACCGACGCGCTGCGCGTCCTGCGCCCCGGCATGGACGTCGGCGAGGCGTACCAGGCCCGGGCGGCGGCCGGGCGCGGCGAGCATCTGGACGAGACGGACCTCTACCCCGACGTGCGCCCGGCGCTGGCCGAACTGCGCGCGCTGGGCCTGCGGGTCGTCGTCGCGGGTGACCGGACGGCGCGGGCGGGAGAGCTGCTGCGGGCGCTGGACCTGCCGGCCGATCTGGTCGTCACCTCGGAGGAGTGGGGCGCCGCCAAACCGGACCGGGAGTTCTTCGCCCGCGTACTGGAGGTGTCGGACGCGTCGCCGGAGTCCACCCTGTACGTGGGTGACCACCCCGCCGACGACCTCTTCCCGGCGAAGTCGTGCGGGCTGCGCGCCGCCCACATCCGCCGTGGCCCGTACGGGCATTGGTGGGCCGACCACCCGGACGTCCTGGAGACGGCCGACTGGTGCGTCGGCGCCCTGACCGAACTGCCGGCACTGCTGGGCAGGACGAAGCGACGGACGGCCCTCACCGCCGCACCGCCGGAGCGGCCGAACGCGCCCGAGCTGCCGACACAGGCCGCACCGCCGCAAGGACAGGAGGAGGCGGCGGACCCGGAGGAGGACGCACCCACGCAGGACCCGCAGGAGGGGACAGCACCTCAGGAGGCGGCCCCGTCCCCGCGGACCCAGGCCTGAGTCCCTACTCCCCCGCGCCCTGTTCGTCGGTTCCGCTCAGCGAGAGCCGGAGCCGGTCGCTCGCCAGTCGCATGTGCTCGGCCATCGCCGCGTCCGCCCCCTCCGGGTCGCCCGCCCGGATCGCGTCGAGCACGGCCCCGTGCTCGTGCAGCGTGCCGCTGACCGTGCCCTCGATGTCTCCCGCCCGCTCCATCCAGACCTGGAGCAGCGCCCGGATGGAGTGCAGGATGTCGCTGAGCACCGTGTTGCGGGCGATGTGCGCCGTCTCCAGATGGAAGGCGATATCGGCCTCGATGAACGCCTTGACGTCCGTCCCGGCCTCCCGCATCCGCTCCAGGTGCTGCTCCAGCCGCTCGACGTCCTCCCGCGAGGCCCGGTCCGCGGCGAGCCGCGCCGACATGCCCTCCATGAAGGTGCGGACCTCGACCAGGTCCTGCGTACGCCGCTGACCGAGCATCAGGCCCCAGTTGATGGCGCGCGGCAGGAACTCCGAGGTCCCCTCCCGGACGTACGAGCCCGAGCCCGGCCTGATCTCGATGATGCCCAGGACGTCCAGCGCGGACAGCGCCCCGCGCACGCTGGAGCGCGCGACGCCGAGGGCGTCGGCGATCTGGCGCTCGGCGGGCAGGCGCGTGCCCGGCTTCAGGTTGCCCTCGGACAGATGATCAAGGAGCCGCTTGGCCACCTCACTGACCGAGGACTCCCGTACGACGGGGCGCAGAAGTGACGTGAAATCGGGCGCTTCGGGCTGCGTGGACACGCTGACCAGTACATCAGACGGGGCGGTGGATCCCCGGAGCGGGCGGAAGATAACGCGCTCATCGGTCCAGGAGAAGAGCTCAGGGGAGCGACCTACGTCACTTTGGTAAATTGGTGACCAATTTAGGATCCAGGGCTAGCTTGGAGTTGTTCACCGGCCGGAAACACGACCTTCCACGGTTCGCCTCCGCCTGCCGGAGCAGACACGGAACCCGGACAGAGCGGTCCGCGAGCGAGGAGTCTCCATGGGCGCCACCGCGCATTCAGTGATCGAGAGATCAGCGATCAGGAAGGTCTCGGTCCGGCTCGTCCCCTTCGTGGCCCTGATGTTCTTCGTGAACTATCTGGACCGCACCGCCGTCTCCTTCGCGGAGCCCAACGGCATGGGACAGGACCTCGCCCTCACCGCGGCGCAGTTCGGCTTCGCGTCCGGGGTCTTCTTCATCGGTTACATCATTCTCGAAGTGCCCAGCAACATGGCGCTGCACAAGTTCGGCGCCCGGCGCTGGCTGGCCAGGATCATGGTGAGCTGGGGCGTCGTCGCCCTCCTCTTCACCTGGGTGCAGAACAGCGAGCAGCTGTACACGCTCCGCTTCCTGCTCGGTGTCGCCGAGGCGGGCTTCTTCCCCGGCGCGATCCTCTTCCTCAGCCAGTGGGTGCCCTCCCGGCACCGTACGAAGGTCCTCGGCCTCTTCTACCTGGCGCAGCCCCTGACCACCGTGATCGGCGCCCCGCTGGCCGGCTGGTTCATCAACCAGCACGGGCTCCTCGGCCTCGAGGGCTGGCGCGTGATGTTCCTCGGGGTGTCCGTCCCGGCGATCCTGCTGGGCGTCATCGCCTGGTTCTACCTGATCGACAAGCCGGCCGACGCGAAGTGGCTGACCGCCGAGGAGCGGGACTGGCTGACCGAGGAGCTGGCCGCCGAGAACGCGGGCAAGACCGGCGCCGACGAGAAGAGCAGCCACGGCAGGGAGGCGCTCAAGGCCGCCTTCACCAACAGCCGGGTCTGGACGCTCGCCCTCATCTACTTCGGCTTCATCTACGGCCTGTACGCCCTCGCGTTCTTCCTGCCGACGATCATCAACGGCTTCCAGGAGCAGTTCGGCACGACGTTCAGCGTGATGGACAAGGCCCTGATCACGGCCATCCCGTACCTCCCGGCCGCGATCGTCCTCTTCTTCTGGTCCCGCCACGCCACCCGGCACGGCGTCCGCACCTGGCACATCGCGGGACCGGCCGTCGTCGGCGGGATCTCCATCCCGGTCGCCCTCTACATGGGGTCGCCGGCCGCCACGGTCGCCGTCATCACCGTCACCGCCTGTGCGATCTTCGCCGCGCTGCCGGTCTTCTGGTCCGTCCCCTCGCAGTTCCTGACCGGCGCGACAGCCGCCGCCGGTATCGCCCTGATCAACACGGCGGGCAACGTGGCCGGCTTCGCCGCCGGCTATGTCACCGGCTGGCTGAAGGACTTCAGCGGTGCCTACTACCTGCCGCTGTTCCTCGTCGGGGCCTTCATGCTCATGTCCGCCGCGCTGATGCTGTGGCTCGCCAACCGGTCCAAGGGCCGGGGCGCGCACCACGGCCGGCCCCTCGCAGAGGTCCGCTGATGACCCGCCTGTCCAACGACCCCGCCGCCTTCGCCGACGAAGCGCTCGAAGGCTTCGCCGCCGCCCACCCCCGCAGGGTCCGCCAGGTCCCCGGCGGCGTGGTCCGGGCCACCCGCACCACCCCCGGCCAGGTCGCCGTCGTCGTCGGCGGAGGCTCCGGCCACTACCCGGCCTTCTCCGGGCTGGTCGGCCAGGGCCTCGCCCACGGCGCCGCAGTCGGCAACGTCTTCGCCTCCCCCTCCGCCCACCAGGTGCGCCAGGTGGCGCGGGCCGCCGAGACCGGCGGCGGCGTCCTCCTCGCGTACGGGAACTACGCCGGCGACGTCCTGCACTTCGGGCAGGCGGCGTCCCGGCTGACCGCCGAGGGCATACCCACCCGCACCCTGGGCGTCACGGACGACATGTCCAGCGCCTCACCCGACGAGGCCCACAAGCGCCGCGGTGTCGCCGGTGACCTGGTCGTCTTCAAGACCGCCGCGGCGGCGGCCGAGGCCGGGCAGCCGCTGGACGAGGTCGCCAGGATCGCCGAGCTGGCGAACGCCCGTACACGGTCCTTCGGCGTCGCGTTCTCCGGCTGCACCCTGCCGGGCGCCGACCACCCCCTGTTCAGCGTCCCCGAGGGCCGGATGGCCGTCGGCCTGGGCATCCACGGTGAGCCCGGCATGGGCGAGCGGCCCGTACCGACCGCCGACGAAGCGGCCGAACTCCTGGTCGCCACCGTCCTCGGCGAGCTCCCCGAAGGAGTGGCCTCCCCGCGCGGGCAGCGGGTCGCGGTGATCCTCAACGGCCTCGGCTCGGTGAAGTACGAGGAGCTGTTCGTCGTCTACCGCCGGGTCGCCCAGCTGCTCGCCGAGGCCGGGGTGGAGGCCGTGGACCCCGAGGTCGGCGAGCTCGTCACCAGCTTCGACATGGCCGGTGTCTCCCTCACCCTGTGCTGGCTCACCGACGAGCTGGAGCCCCTGTGGGCGGCCCCGGCCGACGCCCCCGCGTACCGCAAGGGCACCGTGGAGGCGGCGGACCTCTTCGTCCCGGACCCGTCGGCGGAGACCGTCGAGGAGACCGTCCCGCCCGCCACCGACGACTCCCGTGCGGCGGCCCGCACGGTCCTCGCCGCCCTGCGCGTCCTCAAGGACACGGTCGACGTCCACGCCGAGGAGCTCGGCCGGATCGACGCGGTCGCCGGCGACGGCGACCACGGCATCGGCATGCAGCGGGGCTCCACCGCTGCCTACGAGGCGGCGGCCCGCGCCGAGGCGCTCGGCGCCGGTGCAGAAACGCTTCTGCACCGGGCCGCCGACGCCTGGGCGGACCGGGCCGGCGGCACGTCGGGCGCCCTGTGGGGCGTCATGCTCCGCGCGGTCGGCACGGCGCTCGGCGACACCGAGCGTCCCACCGCCCCGGCGGTCGCCGCGGGGGTCGCCCAGGCCGCGGCGGACGTGAGGGAGCTGGGGAAGGCGGAGGTCGGCGACAAGACGATGGTCGACGTCCTCGTCCCGTTCTCGTACGCGCTCATGGCCGCCGCCGAGGCGGGGCAGCCCCTGGCCACCGCCTGGGACACGGCCGCGCACTCCGCGTCCGCCGCCGCCGAGGCCACCGCGGACCTGCTCCCCCGGATGGGCCGCGCCCGCCCGCATGCGGAGAAGAGCCTCGGCACCCCGGATGCCGGAGCCCACTCGCTCGCCCTGATCGTCCGTGCCGTGCACGGCGTGTTCGTACCCACCCTGGAGAACCACTGATGTCCGAGAAGCGGTCCGAGAAGCGGTCCGAGAAGCCGTCCGAGAAGCTCCGCGTCGTCGTCGGCTCCGACGACGCCGGCCACGCGTACAAGGAAGCCCTCAAGCGGGACCTGGAGGCCAGCGGCCTCGTCGCCACCGTCACCGACGTGGGGGTCGACGCGGACGGGCACACCGCCTATCCGAAGGTCGCCATCGCCGCCGCCGAGATGGTCGCCCGCGGCGACGCCGACCGCGCCCTGCTGGTCTGCGGCACCGGGCTCGGGGTGGCCATCGCCGCGAACAAGGTCAAGGGGATCCGGGCCGTCACCGCCCATGACTCCTTCTCCGTCGAGCGCGCGGTCCTCTCCAACAACGCCCAGGTCCTCACCTTCGGCCAGCGCGTCGTCGGTCTGGAGCTGGCCCGCCGGCTGGCCGCCGAGTGGCTGACGTACCGCTTCGACGAGGCGTCGGCGTCCGCGGCCAAGGTCGCGCTGATGGACGACTACGAGAACAAGAACGACGAGAACCACCAGGAAGCCGCAGCCTGATGCCCGCGCAGAACCGCCCCCGGGTCACCGTCGGGGTGAGCCTGAAGATGTACTTCGGCCACCACGAGACCCTCAACTGGGCCCGCAGCATCGCGGATCTGGCCGCCCGGCACCCCGCCGTCACCGGCGGCACGGCCGAGCTGTTCGTGCTGCCCGCGTTCCCCGCGCTCGTCCCGGTCACCGGCATCCTCGCCGGTACGGAGGTACGGACCGGGGCACAGGATCTGGCCACCGAGGACTCCGGTCCGTACACCGGCGAGGTCAGCGGGGCGCACCTGCACGAGATCGGCGCCCGCTACGCCGAGGTCGGCCACGCAGAGCGGCGCCGGCTCTTCGGCGAGGGCGACACGGTCGTCGCCGCCAAGACGGCCGCCGCCCTGCGCAACGGGCTGACCCCGGTGCTCTGCGTCGGCGAACTCGACCGGGTCGCCCCCTCCGAGGCGGCCGCCCGCACGGTCGCCGAGGCCGAGCGGATCCTGGCCACGGCCTCCCACGAGGGCCCCCTCGCCCCGGTCGTCCTCGCGTACGAACCGCAGTGGGCCATCGGCGCCCCCCGGCCCGCCTCGCCCGCCCACATCCGCACGGTCTGCGAGGCCCTGACGGACTGGCTCGCCACGCAGCCCGCCCTGTCCGGCAGCCGCGTGATCTACGGGGGCAGCGCCGGCCCGGGCCTGCTGACCGAGCTGGGCGCGTGCGTGGACGGGCTGTTCCTCGGCCGCTTCGCCCACGACCCGGCAGCGGTGGAACGCATCCTCGACGAGGCGCGGGAAGGAGCCGCCGCGTGTACGGCCTGAGCACCTACGCCTTCTTCTGGCGCATCTCCGACCGGGCCCCGCGCCCCCTCACGCTCGACGAGATGCTGGCGCAGACCCGTGAGCTGGGCGGCGAGGTCTTCCAGATCTGCGACTACCCGCCGATCGAGACGTACGACGACGACCAGCTCGACGCCCTGCGCGCCACGGCGGCCGGCCACGGCCTCACGCTGGAGCTGGGCACCCGGGGCGTACGCACGGAGCACCTCGCCGCGTACCTCCGCATCGCACGGCGCCTGGGCGTGACGCTGGTCCGCTCGATGCTGAACACCCCGGACCACCGGCCGTCCGTCGCGGAGGCCACCGCGCTCCTGCGCGACGCCGTGCCCGCGTACGCGGCGGCGGGGGTCACGCTCGGCCTGGAGACCTACGAACAGGTCTCCACCGACGACCTGCTGGCCGTCGTACGCGGTGTGGACAGCCCGCACCTCGGCGTGGTCCTGGACCCGGGCAACAGCGTCGCCCGGCTGGAGCGCCCGGTGGACGTCGTCGACGCCACCGCCCCGCACGTGGTGAACATCCACGTCAAGGACTTCTCGTTCTCCCGCCGTGACGGCTGGGTCGGCTTCACCTTCGCCGGCTGCCCTCTCGGCGAGGGCCTGCTCGACTACGACGACATGATCCGCAAGGTCGGTCCCGGCGAGCGTGGCATCAACCAGATCGTGGAGCACTGGCTCCCCTGGCAGGGCGGTTTCGAGGAGACCGCCCGCCTGGAGGACCGGTGGACCCGGCACAGCATCAACACCCTTCTGAGGAGCAAGTAATGGCCACCGGGAACAAGACAGTCGCCGTCATCGGGGCCGCGGGCAAGATGGGACAGCGCGTCTCGAACAACCTGGTCGGGAGCGACTTCACCACGCTCTTCTCCGAGAACTCGCCCAAGGGCCAGGAGCTCGTCCGTGAGCTCGGCCGCGAGCTGACGGAGAGCGCCGACGCCGCCGCACAGGCCGACGTCGTGATCCTCGCCGTCCCGGACGTCGTCCTGGGCACGGTCTCCGAGCAGCTCGTCCCGGTCATGAAGCCCGGCGCGATCCTGCTGACCCTGGACCCGGCCGCCGCGTACGCCGGTCTGCTGACCCGCCGCGCGGACGTGCACAACGCGGTGGCGCACCCCTGCCACCCGTCGGTGTTCCTGGAGCGCACCACGAAGGAGGAGTGGGCGGACACCTTCGGCGGTATCGCCGCCCCCCAGGAGGTCGTCGCCTCCTTCGAGCCCGCCTCCGAGGCCCCCGACCCGGCGGCGCGGGAGCTGGCCGAGGCCGTCATCTCCACGATGTACGCGCCGGTCGTCGAGGTGCACTGGGTGACCGTCAAGCAGCTCGCGGTCCTGGAGCCGACGCTCGTCGAGACGATCGCCTGCATGGTCGGCGCCCTGCTGACCGAGGCCCTCCACGAGACCGTCCACACGGTGGGCGTCCCGGAGAAGGCGGCCCGCGCCATGCTGCTCGGCCACACGCAGGTCGCGCTGGCCAACACCCTCAAGGGGTCGAACCCGTTCTCCGACGCGTGCCTGATCGCGATGGACTACGGCCGTGAGTCGATCGTCCGTGACGACTGGAAGAACGTCTTCAAGGACGACGAGCTCGACAAGGTCATCACGCGGATGCTCAAGATCAAGGAGATCAAGCGCTGACCCGGTCCTGACCACCGGCGCCACCGCTCAGGTCCCCGCGGAACCGGGCCGGGCCCTCCATCAGGGGTGGAGGGCCCGGCCCTTCGCATGCCGCTTTCCTTACGAGCCGAGGATGCGGGAGATCCCGTAGTCGAAGCGTTCGTCGAAGGAGGTGTCCTCGAAGTGCCCGGCGGCCCGGGACAGCGAGGGGTACTCCCCCGCGCCCAGGCTTCGGGCGAACGCCGGACCCCGCGCGTCCGGCAGTGCCTGCTCCTCCTGGGCCAGCCCGAGGGTGAAGTAGACCAGCGCCCAGCACGTCCAGACCGCCTCGCGCTCCGGCAGCCCGCCGGCCAGCAGCGCCTCGACCAGCAGCTCGGCGAAGCGGAGGGTGGCGGGCTCGGCGGCGTACGTACCGGCCACGATCCTGGCCCCGTCCCGGTGGGCGAGCAGGGCGCGGCGGTAGCGGTGGAACAGCTCGCGGACGCGCGGCTCCCAGGGTTCGGGCAGCCCCTCGACCGGGACCTCGGCCAGGATCGCGTCCGCCATCAGCTCCAGCAGCCGCGCCTTGGTCTTGGCGTGCCAGAGCACGGTGTTCATGCGTACGCCGAGCCGGTCGGCGATGCCCCGGATCGAGAGCCCGTCCGCGCCCTTCTCGTCCAGCAGTTCCAGCCCCGCGCGCACCACGGCGTCGGGGCCCAGCCGCGTCTGCCCCGGCGCGGATGTCTCCGCCCGCACTTGCTTCTTGGTCACCGACCTAGTCTACTGGGCCTCCCCACCCTTGGTCACTGACCAAGGGATTTGGGCGCCACGAGACAGAGGAGCAGCGTTCATGGAACACGTCGTCATCGCGGGAGGCGGGCCCACCGGACTGTGGCTGGCCGCCGAACTGCGCCTGGCCGGGGCATCCGTCACCGTCCTGGAGGCGCGCGACGAGCGCGACCCCCACTCGAAGGCCCTCACCCTGCACCCCCGCACGCTGGAGATCCTGGCCTTCCGGGGCGCGGCGGAGCCCTTCCTCGCCGAGGGGAGGCGCATCCCCAGCGGCCACTTCGGGGGGCTGGACGACCGGATGGACTTCGGCGTGCTCGACACCCCGTACCCGTTCACGCTCGCCCTGCCCCAGGCCCGTACCGAGGAGCTGCTGGAGGCGCACGCGGTGGCGTCGGGGGCCGTTCTGCGGCGCGGGCACCGGGTCACCGGTCTCACCCAGGACGAGAGCGGGGTGACCGTGGAGGCGGCAGGTCCCGACGGCCCGTACACCCTGCGCGCCGCGTACGTGGTCGGGTGCGACGGCACCCGGAGCACCGTGCGCGAGGCCGCCGGCATCCCGTTCCCCGGCACCGACGCCACGACCTGGGGCTGGCTCGGCGACGTCGTCCTGGACGCCCCGCCCGAGGGCGCGGTGTACGCGGCGTCGGGCCCCGCGGGCGGCGTCATGGTCGTCCCGATGCCGGACGGTGTGCACCGGGTCGTCGGCGGCGACCCCGACAGCAACGGCCCCGACCACCCCGGCGAGCTGACCCTCGCCGCGCTCCGCGCCAAGGTGACCCGGATCGCCGGCACCGACTTCGGCATGCGCGACCCGAGCTGGCTCTCCCGCTTCGGCAACGCCTCCCGCCAGGCCGCCGCGTACCGCGAGGGCCGCGTCCTGCTCGCGGGCGACGCCGCGCACATGCACTACCCGGCCGGAGGCGTGGGCCTCAACGTCGGCTTCCAGGACGCCACCAACCTCGGCTGGAAGCTGGCCGCGACGGTGGCGGGCACCGCACCCGAGGGCCTCCTGGACAGCTACCACGACGAACGCCACCCGGTCGGCGCCGACCTGTTGCTCAGCACCCGGGCCCAGACGGCGCTGATGAACGCCCACGAGGCGGAGGGCCGGGACCTGCGCACCCTGCTCGGCCAACTCATCGCCACCGTGCCCGAGTTCTCCCGCAGCCTGGCCGAACGCCTCTCCGGGCTGGCCGTCACCTACCCGGCCCCGGCGCCCCGCCACCCCCTGACCGGCCACCGCGCGCCCGACCTGCGACTCGGTGACGGCACGGGCCTCTTCGACCTGCTGGGCACCGGCCGCCATGTCCTCCTGCACTTCACCGGCACCCCGGCGCCGCCCTCCACCCCGTACGTCCTCACGCGCACCGCGCCCGAGCCCGACTCCCGCCCCGCCTGGTCCACCGTGCGTGCCGCGCTCATCCGCCCGGACGGACATGTCGCCTGGGCGAGCGAGGAGTCCGGGGCGGAAGCCCTGCGGGCCGAGGCACGAGCGGCGGTGTCCGCCGTCCACCGCTGACCACGGCCGGGGCCGGTCAGCCGTACAGCGCCACGCGGTAGAGATCAGCGAGCGCCCCGTCGATGGGATGGGACTGCGGACGGCCCGAGGAGTCGAGCCTGCTCCACCTCTGCAGATTCACCGCGACGGCCATCTGCCGCTCGCCGTCCGCAGAGGTCATGGCCAGCGTCCCCCCGCCCCAGACCGTGCCACCGTGGCCCCAGAACGCGCCCTGGCCGGGGCCCTCCATCGGGTACAGGCCGAGGCCGTACTCGATGATCCTCCCCTCCTGGGAGACGACCGGGCCGGTGCGCCGCATCTGCTCCAGCGACGACGAGCCGACGATCTTCCCGGCGAGCAGCAGGCGGTAGAAGCGGTTGAGGTCCGCGACGGTCGATATGAGCGAGGCCGTCGGCCCCACGAACGACATGTCGTAGACGCTGTAGTCGCGGGGCGGGTCGATCATGCCGAACCATGCCTCGTAGATCTTCGCGTGGGGCCCGTCGACCTGGGTGCCGGTGGGGAAGCCGGTATCCCTGAGCCCGGCACGCTCGATGACGTCCCGGGTGATGCACTGCTCGGCCGTGGTGCCGGTCACCCGCTCCAGCAGTTCGCCGAGGAGCAGGTAGTTGGTGTTGGAGTACACCCCGGGAGCGCCGCCCGGGGTGCCGACGGCGGGTGCGGTGACCCCCATCCCGATCAGGTCGGCGGAGTGGAACCGGGTGAACCGGTGGTCCTCCAGGCTCTCGGGCCGGGTCTCCGCGACGACGGGGAACCCCTTGAGGGAGGGGTAGGCGTACGGGAGGTACTCGGCGAGGCCGCTGGTGTGGTCGAGCAGCATCCGCACCGTGATCGCCTCCCCTTTCTCCCCGGGAACCAGCTCAGGGAGGTATCGGCCGATGGGCGCGTCGAGGTCGACCCGGCCGCGCTCGGCCTGCTGGAGGACCGCCGCCGCGGTGAAGGTCTTGGTGACGCTGCCGACGCGGTGCCTCAGGCCGGGGGTGACGGGACGGCCGGTGGCGACGTCGGCGACCCCGGCGGCGCCCCGCCAGACCTGGTCGCCGTGTCGGACCTCGGCGAAGAGGCCCGGCATCCCGGCGCGGACGACGTTCTCGATGGCGGCGTCCAGCCCTGCGGTGTCCAGCGCGTTCCTCACGACATGCGTCCTCTCGTGTTGCACGGCACACCGACGGCCCACTGCCAGGCCGTCCGGCGCTCTTGAACCCATTATGCACGCGGTGCGTGCAACACCAAGTGCATACGTTAGGCTGGTGCCGAGGCAAGGGGTGAAACATGGCAGGCAGAAGGCGCTGGTCGACCGAGGAGATCCTGGACGCGGCCGCGGAGTCGCTGCGCACGAGCGACGCCGATTCGTTCAGCGTGCGCAAGCTCGCGGCGGTGCTCGGCACCGATTCCTCCAGCCTCTACCGGCACTTCCGCAGCAAGACGGAGCTGCTGCGCGCGGTCGCCGACCGGATCCTCCTGGAGGCCATGGACGGCTACCGCCCCGAGGGCGACTGGAAGCAGCGCATCATGGCCCTGGCGCTGAACCTGAGAGAGGCGTTCGGCCGGCACCCCCAGCTCGCAGCGACCTGGGGGCGCTACGCGTCGAGCGGCACCGGCTCCCGGATGCTCATGGAAGAGGTGCTTCAGGCCCTGCGCTCGTCGGGGCTCCCCGACGACGAGATCCCGACGCGCTACCACCGGATCGCGGTCCTCATCGCGGCCCTGATCGCCTCCGAGGCCGGGATCAGCACCGTCACCCCCGAGGAGCACGAACAGGGCATGGAGCTCTTCCGGGTGGCGGTGCTGGGCGCCGACCCCGAGCGCTTCCCGGCGCTGGCCCGTTTCGGCCGCGACATCCAGCCGCTCGGCGCGGACCGTCGGGCCGCGTTCGAAGAGCTCCTGGCCGCGCATCTGGACCGGATCGAGGCCGCGCTCCCCCCGGCGTGACCGTGATCTCCATGTGATCGACAGCCCGTAATCTCCCAGCGGACAGGGGAATCGCGGGGCTGCGATCACATGGGGGCGGACGGCACATGACCTACAGACGCGCGGCGATACCGGCACTGGCCGGAGGACTGCTGCTCACGGCGCTGCTGTGGTGGGCGGGGGCGAGCGTGGACGCGCTGCACCTCCGGGGCGCGACGAACACGCTCGGGGGCCGGCTGGTCGCCGATCTCCAGAGCTGGCTCTCGCCCTGGTCGTACGATCCCCCGGACTCCGTCCGGTTCGGCACCGGAACGCTGGGAGAGATCGGGGACCCGGCCACCGCCGACCCCGACCGCTATCTCTCGCTGCACGGGACGGGCATGCAGATCCGGTTCGCCGCGGTCTTCGCCTTCTTCGTACCGGGCGCGCTGCTCCTGGTGCGCCGACTGCCGCCGGTGAACCGCCGGATGCCGGCCGCGCTGGCGGCGGTGTGGGCCTGGGGCATGGTGTCCGGCATGCTGGCGTCGGCCGTCTCCGCGCCCTGGCTGATCGCCTCGACCGGGCGCGGGAGTTACCGGTTCCTGCCCCAGCTCGCGGGCATGGCGTCCTCCGGGCAGCAGATCGTCGCGGTGGCCGCGCTCGTCGCGGCGGTGGTCACCGTGCTCGCCGCCCGGATCACCGCCAGGGGTGCGGGCCCGCTGCCGCTGGGGGCCGTTCCCGTACGGGCCGCCCGCCTGGCGGCGACCGCCGGGACCGCCGTGGTCTCGGTGTCCCTGGTGGTCCTCTCGTACCAGTCCGTGGCCGCGTCCATCCAGACGGTCTCCCTGTCCGGCCGGCTGCTCTCCGAGCCGGGTGACCTGCTGCGCGCCTGGCTGCTGCTCGGCGGCTGGAACGCGCCGACGGGCGGATCCCTCGGCCACTGGCTCCTGTACCGCCTCGCCGATGTGCTGATGCTCGCCGTGGTGTGGTGGGCGCTGCGGCTGCTGCCCGTCCTGCTGACCCGGGCCACCGTGCCGGCGATGGCGGTCGGCGGGGTCTGCGCCACCGTCGTCGGGCTGCTGGCCTCCCAGCTGTTCCAGTTCGCGGTGACCGGGACCGACGCCGGCCTCCGATGGGGCTGGCAGTACCTGGCGGGCGCCCTCGGCGGCCATGTCCCGGCCGCTCTGACCTGGGGTCTCCTGGCGGGCCTCACCGCCGCCGTGACCCTGCGGCCGGCCGGTGGCCGCGCGGAGGCCCCCGGGCCCGTGCCGACGGAGGTCACCACGCCGGTGTGACGGCCGCGGCCCCCGCCCGGTCGCCGGGCGGGGGCCGCGGTGTGCGGAAGAACCGGCCTACTTGCCGAGCACCGCCTTCATCACGTTCCGGGCGATCGGGCCACCCAGGCCACCGCCGGAGATGTCCGAGCGGGAGATGTCCATCGCGGTCGGGTCGATGAAGACAGCGACCGCCACCGACTTGCCGTCGGGCTTCTTGCCGTACGAGACGAACCAGCCGTACGGGACTTCCTTGCTGACGTCGTTGCCGCGCTGCGCCGTACCCGTCTTGCCGCCCACCGTCACACCGTCGATCAGGGCGCGCTTCGCGCTGCCCTCCTTGGCGGTGAACTCCATCATCTCCTGGATCTTCTTCGCGGTCTCCTCCGAGACGGCCTGGCTCTTGAGCTGCGGCTCGTGCTTCTCCAGGGTCGACAGGTCCGGTCCGCGCAGCTCGTCGACGATGTACGGCTGCATCAGCTTGCCGTCGTTGGCGAGGGCGGCGGTGACCATCGCCATCTGCATCGGGGTGCTCGTGAGGCTGCCCTGGCCCATGCCGGTGAGGGCGGTGCCGGGCTTGTCGAGCTCCTGGGGGTAGAGGCTCTTGGTGGCGAGCATGTCGCCGAACGCGTCCGAGTAGACGTCCTCGTTGAAGCCGAACTTCTCGGCCGTCTCCCGCATCCCCTCGTCGCCCACCTTGAGGGCGGCGTCCAGGAAGACGTTGTTGCAGGAGTACTGCATGGCCGTCTTCATCGACGCCTTGCTGCAGGTCGCGTCCCCGGCCTCACTGCTGATCCTGCTGGACGACTGCGGCAGCTGGTACGGGGAGATCGCGTCGGTGTGGGCGTCGACGTCCGTGACGACGCCGTGCTCCAGGGCCGCCGCCGCCGTCAGGATCTTGAAGGTGGATCCGGGCGGGAAGGTCTCGCGCAGCGGGCGGTTGGCCAGCGGCTTGCCCTTGTCGTCGATCAGGGCCTGGAACTTGTCGCCCTCCTTGAAGGAGTTGCCGGCGAAGACCGAGGGGTCGTACGAGGGCGTCGAGACCATGGCGAGGACCTTGCCGGTCGCCGGGTCGAGGGCGACCACCGCGCCCCGCGCGTCGAGGTCGGTCAGGCCCTTGTAGGCCGCCTCCTGCGCCTTCGGGTCGATGGTGGTGATCACATCGCCGCCGCGCCGCTCCTCACCGGTGAGGATGCCCTTGGCGTTCTGGAAGGCGAAGCGCTCGTCCTGACCGCTGAGGACGCTGTCGTACGTCTTCTCCAGGAGGGACATGCCCTGCGCCTGGGAGGCGTAGCCGGTGACGGGCGCGTACATCGGGCCCTGCTTGAAGGTGCGCTGGTACTTGAAGTCGGTCCCCTCGACCTCCTTCGACCCCGTGATCGCCTTGCCGCCCACGATGATGTCGCCGCGCGGGGTGGCGAACTGGGTTATCTTCACCCGCCGGTTGTGCTCATGGGTGGCCAGCTCCTGGCTCTTGGCGTACTGGAGCCAGTTCGTCCGTATCAGCAGGGCCAGCATCAGCAGCCCACAGAAGACGGCTATATGTCGCAACGGCCTGTTCATCGTGCTCCCGCTCCCAGGCAGCCGAGCACACACGCACACGGGCCGCACCATCGATGTCCGGAGGTGATAGATGCGATTTTAGCCTCGATGGTTGCATCGACGGATCACCCCCGGCAGCCGACCGGACAGGTTCCCTCACAGATGCGCGGCGTAGGCGTCCAGCGCGCGCAGCACCTCCGCCTCACCGGCCGGGGGCAGTTGCGCCACGACCTCCTCGATGCCGAGCTCCGCGAAGTGCGCCAGCTTCCCCGGGGAGGGCTGGACGGCGTACGGCACGACATGGAGCTGCTCCGGGTCGCGGCCCGCCTCCTCCCAGGCGGCACGCAGCTTCGGTACGGACTCCGAGAGGCCCCGCCCGCCGATCGGCAGCCAGCCGTCCGCCTCACGCGCGATCCGCTCGAACAGCTTCGGCCCCGCCGCCCCGCCGATCAGGGTGCGCGGGCCGTTCACCGGGCCGCGCGGCCGCTGCACCGGCTTCGGATAGGCGTAGCTGGCCCGGACGGACGCCGACTCGCCCTCGTACGCCGTCGGTTCGTCGGCCCACAGGGCGCGCATCAGCGCCAGCCGCTCGCTGCCCAGCGCACGCCGGGTCGACCACTCCACACCGTGGTCGGCGGCCTCCTCCACGTTCCAGCCGTAGCCGATGCCGAGCGTGAACCGGCCGCCGGAGAGGTGGTCGAGCGTGGCGGCCTGCTTCGCCAGGTCGATCGGGTCGTGCTGGGCGATCAGCGTGATGCCCGTGCCGAGGGTCAGCCGCTCGGTGACGGCGGCCGCCTGGGCCAGGGCGACGAACGGGTCGAGGGTGCGGCCGTACTCGGCCGGCAGCTCACCGCCCGCCGGGTACGGGGACTCCCGGCTCACCGGGATGTGGGTGTGCTCGGGCAGATACAGCCCGGCGAACCCCCGCTGCTCCAGCTCCCGCGCGAGCCTGACCGGTGTGATCGTCCCGTCGGTGAGGAAGATCGTTGTGGCGATCCGCATGCGAGGCACCTCCGTCGTCGTCCGTGACGGCCCACGGTATGCGGTGGACCGCGCCACGGGGCCCACTCCGCCGCGGACACCGTCCCGATTCAGCCGTGACCCCACCGCGCCGGTCGTCCGATTCCGCCGTAACTCCGCCGCCGCCGAAGCCCGTTCGCCTCGTGACGCCCCCCTGCCACACCCCGGAAGGCGAAAGTTAGGTTAGCCTAAGTTTCATTCTGCTCCGTCGCACACGGGAGGCTTTCATGGGTCACGGCTGGGAGGGCGTCGTCCTCAAGCTCTTCCGGGGGCGGGACTTCACGTTCACCGTCACCGGAGCGGAACAGCTCACCGAGGACTTCCGGCGGGTGACCGTCACCGACGGCGGCCTGCTCGCGGCCACGGGCGGCGCACACCCGACCATGTGGGTCAGGCTCTGGTTCGAGCGGGACGGCAAGCCGCACCAGCGCGGTTACACCCTCGTCGACCCCGACCCGGAGGCCGGCACGTTCGCCCTGGAATTCGCCCTCCACGACGGGACCGCGAGCGACTGGGCCCGCGCCGCGCGGCCGGGCGACACGATCGACGCGACGCTCCAGGGCACCCGCTTCTCCCTGCCCGAGCCACGGCCCGCACGGCTCTTCGTGGTGGGGGACGCGGCGTCGCTGCCCGCCGTCAACTCGCTGCTGGACGCGCTCCCCGGCATCCCGGCGACGATCTGGTGCGAGACCGCGCACGCCTCGGACGAGAAGCTGCCGTTCCGGCTGGACGCGGACCACCACACCCTGCACACCGTGCCGCGCCGGGACGGGGGCGCCCACCTGGTCTCCGAGGTGAAGGCGGCCCTGCCCCGCCTGCTCGGCGAGGACGCGTCGGACGCGTACGTCTGGATCGCCTGCGACACGGCGACGACGCGGACCCTGGCCTCGTACGCCCGCAAGGAGCTGGCCGTCCCCAAGGAGCGGGTGAACGCGCTGGGTTACTGGCGCGCGGACTGACCCGCGCCCGCTCAGTCGTCCACGACGAACGCCGGGGTCTCCTTCGTCAGCACCTCACCGCGGAAGAACGCCGGGCCTCGACGGCGCATGGCCTCCATCAGCACCACACCGAGCAGCAGCAGCCCGACGCCGATGACGAAGACGGAGCCGACACCGAGGACGGAGGACCCGGATCCGTACGCCGGGTCCCACATGTCGTACAGGGTCTTGCCGAAGACCGCCGTCAGCAGGATGCCGCCCACCACGGGGAAGAGGCCCTTGAGGAAGAGGTCGCGGACGGACCGGGTGAGCTCCGCGCGGAAGTACCAGGCACAGGCGAAGGCCGTCAGCGCGTAGTAGAAGCAGATCATCAGCCCGAGCGCGTAGATGGTGTCCACCAGGACGTGCTCGCTGACCAGGGTCATCACCGTGTAGAACGCGCCGGTCGCGACCCCCGCGACGACCGTGGCCCTTCCGGGCGTACGGAACTTCGGGTGGACCTTGGCGTAGGAGGCGGGCAGCGCCTCGTACGCGGCCATCGCCAGGACCGTGCGCGCCACCGGGATGAAGGTGGTCTGGAGGCTCGCGGCCGCGGAGGCCAGCACCGCCACGAAGAGCAGGATGCCGAGGCCGGGGCCCATGACCGGCCCGGCCAGGGCGGCGAAGACGTTGTCGGAGGTGTCCGGGTTGGCGAGGCCCAGGCCGGATCCGCCGGTGCCGACGGCCATCTGGGCGGCGATGCCGGTGGCGAGGTAGGAGCCGACCAGGACGACCATCGCGATGAGCGCGGCGCGGCCGGGCGTCCTCTCCGCCCCGGTGGTCTCCTCGTTGGCGGTGAGACAGGTGTCCCAGCCCCAGAACATGAAGATCGAGAGCGACAGCCCGGCCGTGAAGGCGGCGAAGGACCGGACGGCGAACGGGTTCAGCCAGGACCAGGAGAAGTCCGTCGAGGTCGCGGCGAAGTCGCCGCTGCCCGCCTTCTGCACGGCCATCGCCACGAACACCGCGAGGACCACGAGCTGGAGGGCCACGAGGGTGTACTGGAGGCCCTTGGTGGCCGTCATCCCCCGGTAGCTGATCGCCGTCGCGACGGCGATCAGCAGGAGGCAGGTGAGGATGTGGACCGGCTTGCTGTCGTCCAGGGAGGCGACCGCGTCGCTGCCGGAGAGCTCGCCGGCCAGCAGCCAGAAGTAGGAGGTGGCGACGCCCGCGAGGTTGGACAGGACGATGATCGTGGCGATCACCAGACCCCAGCCGCACATCCAGCCCAGGCGCGGCCCGAAGGCCTTCACCGTCCAGGTGAACGAGGTACCGCAGTCCGGCACGGCCTTGTTGAGCTCCCGGTAGGCGAAGGCGACCAGCAGCATCGGCAGGAACCCGGCCAGGAACACGGCGGGCATCTGCACCCCCACCTCACCGGCGGTGGAGCCGAGGGTGGAGGTCAGGCAGTACACCGGGGCGACGGTGGAGATGCCGAGGACGGCGCTGCCCATCAGGCCGACGGAGTTCCCGCCGAGGCCCTTCTCGCGTACGCCGCCGTCGGCCGGGGCGCTTTCCCGTACCGTCTCTCCGGCCCGTGGCCGCGCGTCCAGCTCAGTCATGGAGAGGACGCTATGCGCTGCGGTTTCCATATCCGGAGGGTGAGACTCCGATGTCTCACCCTTGAATCGCCACGCCCGTACGACAGTTGAGCGCACACATCGAAGGCTCCGGATGAACACAGCCTTGCAATCAATGCACAGGAATGCGGCCGAGAAGCGTACGGGAACCGCACCCCTGTCCGCTTTGTGCGGATTCAAAAATTTCCCGCCGCCCCTGGACGGGCCCTGATCAGGGCTTGCGGTACAGCTCCTCGATCTCCGCGTCGAAGTCCCGTGTGATCGCGTCCCGCTTCAGCTTCAGCGACGGGGTGAGGTGCCCGCTCTCCTCGGTGAAGTCCTTGGGCAGGACGGTGAACTTACGGATCGACTCGGCGCGCGAGACCAGCCGGTTGGCCTCGTCGACCGCGCGCTGGAGAGCGGTGCGCAGCTCCTCGTCGTGGACGAGCTCGCGCAGGGGGACGTCCTCCTTCTTCCGCATCCGGCGCCAGTGGGCCAGGCCGTCCGGCTCCAGAGTGATGAGGGCGCTGATGAACGACCGGTTGTCCCCCACGACCATGCACTGGCTGACCAGCGGGTGGGCGCGCAGCCAGTCCTCCAGCGGGGCCGGGGTGACGTTCTTGCCGCCGGACGTGATGATGATGTCCTTCTTGCGGCCGGTGATCGTGAGGTAGCCGTCCTCGTCCAGGGCCCCGAGGTCGCCCGTCGGGAACCAGCCGTCCTCCGTGTACGGGGTGGCCGCGCCGCGCTCGGTGTCCCAGTAGCCGCCGAAGACCTGGCCGCCGCTGAGCAGCACCTCCCCGTCGTCCGCGATCCGCACGGCGGTGCCCGGCAGCGGCCAGCCCACCGTGCCCAGGCGGGGTTTGAGCGGCGGGGTGACCGTGGCGGCGGCCGTGGTCTCGGTCAGGCCGTAGCCCTCGAAGATCTGGATGCCGGCCCCCGCGTAGAAGGCGGCGAGCCTGCGCCCCAGCGGGGATCCGCCGCAGATCGCGTACCGGACGCGGCCGCCCAGGGCCGCCCGGATCCGCCGGTAGACCAGCGGGTCGTAGAGGGCGCGGGCGGCGCGGAGCCCCAGGCCGGGGCCGGGGCCCGTGCCGTGCTCGGAGGCCTCGACGGCCTCGCCGTAACGCCGTGCGATGCGGGCCGCGCGGTCGAAGGAGGAGGCGCGGCCCATCTTCTCGGCGGTGGCCCGGCCGGTGTTGTAGACCTTCTCCAGGACGTACGGGATGGCCAGCAGGAACGTCGGCCTGAAGCCCGCCAGGTCCGCGAGCAGATCCTCGGTCCGGATGGACGGCGCGTGCCCCAGCCGCACCCGGGCCCGCATGCAGCCGATGGCCACCATCCGGCCGAAGACATGGGAGAGCGGGAGGAACAGGAGCGTGGAGGCGGGGTCCTTCGAGACCGACTTGAAGACCGGGTGGAGCAGCTCGATGGCGTTGTCGACCTCGGCGAAGAAGTTCCCGTGGGTCAGCACGCAGCCCTTGGGGCGTCCCGTGGTGCCGGAGGTGTAGATGAGGGTGGCGGGGCTGTCCGGTTCCAGGGCGCCGCGCCGCTCGGCGACCGCCGCGTCGGGTATGTCCTTGCCGGCCGCCTTCAGCCGGCCGATCGCCCCCGTGTCGAACTGCCACAGATGGGTGAGGTCCCCGAGCTGCTGCCGCTCCTGGCTGACCAGCCGGCCCTGCTCCTTCGTCTCGACCGCGCAGGCGGCGGCTCCGGAGTCCTGGAGGATCCAGCGGGTCTGGAACGCCGACGAGGTGGGGTAGACGGGCACGGTGACCAGCCCGGCCGCCCAGGACGCGAAGTCGAGGAGCGTCCACTCGTAGGTCGTACGGGCCATGATCGCGATCCGGTCGCCGCTCCGGAGCCCCTCCGCGATCAGCCCCTTGGCGACGGCCTGGACCTCGGCGGCGAACGCGGCGGCGGTCACGTCCTGCCAGCTGCCGTCGTCCTGCTTACGGCTGAGGACCGGCTCGGAGGGGGCCTCACGGGCGTTGTCGAAGGGGATCTCGGCGAGCGAGCCCCGCAGGACGGCCGGCGCGAACGGCGGTACGGAGACTTCCCGTACCGCACCGTCGGCGTCCCTGACCCTGGTCGGCTCGACCAGGACGGGAACGGTGGGCGCGGCGGATGCGGCGGATGCGGTGGCGGGCGTGGTCACGAGCGGCTCCTCGACAAGGGGTCCGGCGCCGGGCCCCGTCCCTGGGGCTCCGGCGCCGAGGCGGCTGCTGGGTGCGCGGGTCGTTCACGTACTGCGGTGCGGCGGGCGCGGGTCGTTCATGCGGTGCGGTACGGCAGGTGCGGCCCGGCCGGGGATGGATTCCGTCGGCGGTCAGGGGCGTTCGAGGATGGCGGTGACCCCCTGGCCGCCCGCGGCGCAGACCGAGATCAGGCCCCGGCCCGGCGCGTCCCGCTCCGCGAGGAGCTTGGCCAGGGTCGCCACGATCCGGGCGCCCGTCGCGGCGAAGGGGTGACCGGTGGCGAGGGATGATCCGACCACATTCAGCCGGTCCCTGTCGACGGGTGCGAGCCCCTGTTCCTCCCAGGACGCCAGGGTGGCGAGCACCTGGGAGGCGAAGGCCTCGTGGATCTCGAAGAGGTCGAAGTCCCCGACGGTCAGCCCGGCGCGCTCCAGCATGCGCGGCACGGCGTACGCGGGCGCCATCAGCAGCCCGTCCTCACCGTTCACGTAGTCCACGGCGGCCGTCTCGTACAGCGACAGGTAGGCCAGCGGTTCCAGGCCGTGGGCCTCGGCCCACTCCTCGCTCGCCAGCAGCACGGTGGCCGCGCCGTCGGTGAGCGGCGTCGAGTTGCCCGCGGTCATCGTCGCGTCCGGGTGGTCCGCGCCGAACACCGGCTTCAGCGTGGCGAGTTTCTCCACCGTGGAGCCGGGGCGCAGGTTCTGGTCCCGGTCGAGACCGAGGTACGGGACGACGAGGTCGTCCAGGAAGCCGCGTTCGTACGCCGCGGCGAGCCGCTGGTGGCTGGTGGCGGCCAGCAGGTCCTGGTCCGCACGGGCCACTCCCCACGTACGGGCGGTGACCGCGGCGTGCTCGCCCATCGAAAGCCCGGTACGGGGCTCGGCGTTGCGCGGGATGTCCGGGACGAGGTGCCCGGGGCGCACGGCGGAGAGGGCCTTGAGCCGGGCGCCCGTCGACCTGGCGCGGCGCGCCTCCAGCAGGATCCTGCGCAGCCGGTCGTTGACGCCGAGGGGCGCGTCGCTCGTGGTGTCCGCGCCGCCCGCGATCGCCGAGTCGACGGCACCCAGCGCGATCTTGTTGGCCGCCGCGATGACGGCCTGGAGACCGGTGCCGCACGCCTGCTGGATGTCGTACGCGGGTGTGCGCGGGTCCAGCGCGGAGCCCAGGACGGTCTCGCGGGCCAGGTTGAAGTCCCGGCTGTGCTTGAGGACCGCGCCGGCGACGAACTCGCCGACCTGCTGCCCCCGCAGGCCGAAGCGTTCGACGAGCCCGTCCAGCGCGGCGGTCAGCATGTCCTGGTTGGACGCCCGTGCGTACGGGCCGTCGGAGCGTGCGAACGGAATACGACTGCCACCGATGACCGCGACACGGCGCGGCTGCGGAAGTGCGAGGGGAATCAACGCGACCAGCTCATCTCGACAACTCCTGACCCTTGAGTAACCTTACTCAGGAGTAAATCTACGACCGAGCAGGAGTCCAGACAATGGCCGACCGCTATCTGCACTTCACCGGCACGGCATCCGGCCGCTTCCTGACCCGCAGGCTCGGCCTGCCGCAGCCCGCGCCGCTGCGCCGCTGGACACTCGAAACCCCTTCCCTCGACGGGCCGTTGCTGCACCTCACCGCAGGCAGCTCCGACCGCACCGGAGCCCTCGGCCCGGTGCTCGCCGCGACCGGCCTGAAGGCCGTCGACCGGGCGGAACGCCCCGCCGCCGTCGTCCTGGACGCCACCGGCGTCACCACGGCCGCCGGCCTCGCCGACGTACACGCCGCACTCCACCCCGTCGTACGGTCGTTGGCCGGCGGCGGCCGCGTCGTCGTCCTCGGCACCACGCCGTCCCCCGACGACCACCACCAGGCGGCCGCGCAGCAGGCCCTCGAAGGGTTCGTGCGCTCGCTCGGCAAGGAGATCGGCAGGGGCGCCACCGCGCAGCTGCTGCGGTTCGCCCCCGGAGCGGACACCGCCTCGGCGGAGTCCACCCTCCGCTTCCTGCTCTCCCCCCGCTCCGCCTACATCAGCGGCCAGGTCGTCGAACTCACCGCCGACGCACCGGGCGAGGTCGCCGACTGGGCCGCGCCGCTGACCGGACGCACCGCGCTCGTCACCGGCTCGGCCCGCGGCATCGGCGCGGCCGTCGCCTCCGTCCTCGCCAGGGACGGCGCCCAGGTCATCTGCCTGGACGTCCCGCAGGCCGAGGAGGAACTGGTCCGCACCGCCGACCGGCTCGGGGCCACCGCCCTGCCCCTGGACATCACCGCGCCGGACGCCGCCGACCTGATCGCCGCGGCCGTCCCCGACGGCCTCGACGTCCTCGTCCACAACGCGGGCATCACCCGGGACCGCCGGCTCGCCAACATGCCCGCCGACCGCTGGGCCTCGGTCATCGACGTCAACCTCGACAGCGTCCTGCGCACCACGGACGCCCTCATCGGGTCGGGCACCCTGCGCCGCGGCGGCCGTATCGTCGCCACCGCCTCCATCGCGGGGATCGCGGGCAACAACGGCCAGACCAACTACGCGGCCAGCAAGGCGGGCATCATCGGCCTGGTCCGCTCCCTGGCCCCGCGCGCCGCCGCCGAGCACGGCATCACCGTCAACGCCGTGGCGCCCGGCTTCATCGAGACGAAGATGACCGCCGCCGTGCCGCTCCTCATCCGCGAGGCGGGCCGCCGGATGAACTCCCTGTCCCAGGGCGGCCTTCCGGTCGACGTCGCCGAGACCACCGCCTGGTTCGCCCAGCCCGCGTCCGGGGCCGTCAACGGCCAGGTCGTACGGGTCTGCGGCCAGAGCCTGCTGGGGGCGTGACCGATGACCGGTCTGAGCCTGTCCCTCGTCCGCGGGGCCGTCACCTCGCCGTTCAAGCACGCCGGACGCCCCGGCGCCACCCTGCCCGCCACCCGGGAGGTGCTCCCGGCCGGCCCCGCCGCCCCCGGCCCCCTCGCCGCGTACCTCACGGTCTGCGGCTTCACCGGGCGGGACACCCTGCCGCTCACCTACCCGCACGTCCTGGGCTTCCCCCTGGCCATGCGGCTGATGACGGGCCGCGGCTTCCCCCTGCCGGTGCTGGGCCTGGTCCACACCTGGATCGAGATCACCGGACACCGGGAGCTGCGTCCGGCGGACGCGCTCGAACTCACCGTGTACGCCGATGAGCTGACGCCCCACCGGCGGGGCACGGAGGTCACCGTGGTGACCGAGGCGCGGCGGGCGGGCGAGCTCGTCTGGGAGTCACGCAGCGGCTATCTGTCCCGCCACACCACCGGTGCCCCCGCCACGCCCGCGCCGCCGCCGGCCCCGCTCCCCGAGCTGCCCGCCGTGAGCGAATGGCGGCTGCCCGCCGACCTCGGGCGCCGGTACGGGGCCGCGTCGGGCGACCGGAACCCGATCCATCTCCACCCCGTGACGGCCCGGCTGTTCGGCTTCCCCCGTCACATCGCGCACGGCATGTGGACCGTCGCCCGCTGTCTGGCGGAGGCCGACAGCGGTGCGGACACCGGCGGGACGGACACCGCCGGAGCGGGCCGGATCCGCTCCGTACGGGCTGACTTCAAGGCTCCCGTCCTGCTGCCCTCCACCGTCACGTACGCCGCCGACGGCACCGCCTTCCAGGTGCGCGGCGGCAGCCGCATCCACCTCTCCGGACGCATGACCCGGGAGGGCTGAGCGGCGGCGGCTCAGTCGTCCCGGGACTGCCAGCCGCGCCCGTGCATCAGGTTCTCCAGGCCCGCCCACGAGAAGTTCATCAAGGTGGAGGCGGCCTCCTTGGCCGAGACGCCGGGAGTGACGTTCGCCCAGCCGGCGAGCGCCTCCGCCGCCCCCACCAGCGCCTGCGCGAGCCCCGCCACGTCCCGGTCGGGCAGCGCGGGATCGCTGTGCGCCTCACGCGCCGCCGCGCCGATCAGACCCGTCACGAACGCAACGATCTCCTCGCGCAGCGCCCCGACCTCACTGACGAACGGCTCCCCGTGCGAGCTCGCCTGCTGGTGCAGCACCGCCCAGCCGTCCGGGTTCTCCGCGGTGTGCGTGAAGAACCCACGGAGCCCCGCCCACAGTTGCCGGTCGGCCGGCATCCCCGGCTCCACCGACGCCCGCACGGCTTCCACCAGCGCCTTCGACTCCCGGCGGATGCACGCGGTGAAGAGCTCCTCCTTGGAATTCAGATACAGATAGACCAAGGGCTTCGACACTCCGGCCAGTTCCGCGATCTCGTCCATCGAGGCGGCCCGGTACCCGCGCTGCCCGAAGGTCCGCACGGCCGCGTCCATCATCTGCTGCTCACGCACCGCGCGCGGCATCCGTTTGCTCTTCACTGCACCCACGTCGGACATCCCTCCCACCCCCTCTGCGCTACTCCCCGGTAAGGGTACGGCGCGGCCCCGCCGGCCATCGTACGGAAGGGCGGGTCCGGGCCACGACGGCCAGGAGTCGTCCGTCCCGTCCATCCACCCAGGGACTTACCACGTACGCCTCCGCCTCCCCCCGGGATCACCCCAGGGTCCGATGCCTCGGCCCCCTTCCGCCGCGTAGCGTCCCTGACATGACGATCAGACTCCAGAGACGGACGGCCGTCGTCGCCCTGTCGGCGATGCTCCTGGCGGTCACGCCCGCTGTCACAGCCCAGGCCTTACCCGGCGCCGCGCCCTCGCAGGCCGCGCCCGCCGCCGCGACGACCGAGCTGCCTCGCCCGACCGGCCCGTACGCGGTCGGCACCGAGGTCCTGCACCTCACCGACCACAGCCGCGCCGACCCCTGGGTGCCGGAAGCCGGGGACCGCGAGCTGATGGTCTCCCTGTACCACCCCGCCCGCCCGGGACGGCCCGGCGCCGCCGCTCCGTACATGACCACGCGGGAGGCCGAGGCCGTGCTCGCGGGCCGCGGGCTGCCGGACGACGCCCCCGCCCTGGTCAGCTCGCTCGGCACCCATGCCCGCACCGGGGCACGCCCGGCCCGGGGGCGCTTCCCCTTGGTGCTGCTCTCCCCCGGCTTCGGCAACCCGCGGGCGACGATGACCTCGCTCGCGGAGGAGCTGGCGAGCCGCGGTTACGTGGTGGCGAGCGTCGACCACGCCTACGAGTCCGTCGGGACCGAGCTCCCCGACGGCCGGGTCCTGACCTGCGCGGCCTGCGACCGGGTCGACGCCGCGCCCTCCGAAGAGGCCCGGCGGGAACTGACCCGGCTCGTCTCCACCGGACGGGCCACGGACCTCTCCTTCGTGCTGGACCGGCTGACCGGCCACCGGCCCGCCTGGAAGAACGCCCGCATGATCGACCCCGAGCGGGTCGCCGTGGCCGGCCACTCCATCGGGGGCAGCGCGGCCGCCTCCGCGATGCTCGCCGACCCGCGCTTCGACGCGGGGGTCACCATGGACGGCACGTTCCAGGAGCGCGTCCCCGCGTCCGGCCTCGGCGCGCGCCCCTTCCTGATGCTGGGCACCACGTCCTTCCACACCCCCGGCGGCGACGAGTCCTGGGACGAGGCCTGGCAGCACCTGGACGGCTGGAAGCGCTGGCTGGGCGTCGAGGGCTCCGGGCACTCCAGCTTCACGGACGTACCCGTCCTGGAGGACCGGATGGGCGTGACGCTGGACCCCACGGTCACGCTCTCCACCGGCCGTCAGGTCCGCATCACCCGTGACTACGTCGCCGCCTTCCTCGACCAGCACCTGCGCGGCCGCCACCAGCGCCTGCTGGACGGCCCCACCGCCGGCAACCCGGAGGTGGTCTTCCAGCACCCCTGACCGGACCCCCTGACCACCCCGCACACAGGAGCGCCCCCGGACACGGGGTCCGGGGGCGCTGCTGCGCGGGTGCGGCTGTCACACCGTGACGGGGACACCCTTCGGCTCCGCGTCGCGCACCTCGGGCTCCTCGACCGGGGAGGCCGACGCCGAGTTGTACGCGTCGTGGTCGAGGATCTTCTCGCGGGCCGCGACGATCACCGGGACCAGCGCCTGTCCCGCCACGTTCGTGGCGGTGCGCATCATGTCCAGGATCGGGTCGATGGCGAGGAGCAGGCCCACGCCCTCCAGCGGGAGGCCCAGCGTCGACAGGGTGAGGGTCAGCATGACCGTGGCGCCGGTGAGGCCGGCGGTGGCCGCCGAGCCGATGACCGAGACGAACGCGATCAGGATGTAGTCACCGATGCCCAGCTGGACGTCGAAGATCTGCGCGATGAAGATCGCGGCCAGCGCCGGGTAGATCGCGGCGCAGCCGTCCATCTTCGTCGTGGCGCCGAACGGGACGGCGAAGGAGGCGTACTCCTTCGGAACGCCGAGGCGCTCGGTGACCCGCTGGGTGACCGGCATGGTGCCGACCGAGGAGCGGGAGACGAAGGCCAGCTGGATCGCGGGCCAGGCGCCCTTGAAGAACTGGATCGGGCTGACCTTGGCGACCGTGGCGAGCAGCAGCGGGTAGACGCCGAACAGCACCAGGGCGCAGCCGATGTAGACGTCGGCGGTGAACGTGGCGTACTTGCCGATCAGGTCCCAGCCGTAGTCGGCGATGGCGTAGCCGATGAGGCCGACGGTGCCGATCGGGGCGAGGCGGATGACCCACCACAGGGCCTTCTGGAGGAGCTCCAGGACCGACTCGCTGAGCGTAAGGATCGGCTGGGCCTTCTCACCGAGCTTGAGCGCGGCGATACCGGCGACGGCGGCCATGAAGACGATCTGCAGGACGTTCAGCTCGGTGAACGGCGTGATCACGTTCTCCGGGATGATGCCCGTGAGGAAGTCGAGCCAGGAGCCCGCGTGCTCGGGCTTGGCGCCGTCCTTCGGGGTGAGGCCGGTGCCGGAGCCCGGGTTGGTGATCAGGCCGATCGCGAGGCCGATGGCGACGGCGATCAGCGAGGTGATCATGAACCAGAGCAGGGTGCGGGTGGCCAGCCTGGCGGCGTTGTTGACCTTCCGCAGGTTGGTGATGGACACCAGGATCGCGAAGAAGACGAGGGGCGCGACGGCCAGCTTCAGCAGCTGGACGAAGATGTGGCCGACCTTGTCGAGCGTGGTGTAGAGCCAGGCGATCTCGTAGCTGCGGGTGATCCAGCCGAGCAGGACACCGAGGACGAGACCGGCGACTATCTGCACCCAGAAGGGGATGCTGGGCAGACGGAAGCCGGAACCGGACGGCTTACCGGCTTCGGTCTCTGCGGCGGGCGCGGGATTCGCGGACACGGACACACTCCAGATGGGACGCATCGGGACGTACGGCGACAGACGTACGGTCGTGCGGTCGAACAGGGGGACGGGGGTGCGGCGCCCGCGTCAGGGGCGGCGCCGCTGCATGATGCCGGTTCAGACGTTGCGGCAACAGACCGCGGACATACAGCGGCAGAGATCGACATGCAGGCGCGCCACGAGCGGGACGCCCGGGGCGTGACGGATGCGCACTGCGGTCAACATGTCGAATACGTTAACACTGCAACTTTGAGAACCTCAAAGGTACGCTTCTTGATCATTTATGAACGGTGCGCGTGCGGGCACGCGAAAGCCCCGGTACGGGAGCGGATGCTCCGGCCCGGGGCCTCGTCCGTCAGGGGTGCGGCTGTGAGGAACCTTACGCGGCGCCTACTGGGCGACGCTGTCCTCGCGGGTGCGGTTCGCCTCGAGCCTGGCCTTGGTCCGGTCGACCGTCGTGATGATCTGCTCGGACATCTCGTCACGCTGCTTGCGCAGCAGGATGTAGCTGAGCGGCGCGGAGAGCACGAGGCCGAGGAGGATGACCCAGACGACGTTGGAGCCCCCGACGCCGGAGGGGAGCACGCCGAAGTGGACGGCCACGCCGGCGACGAAGAAGCAGCCGACGAAAATCAGCAGGCGCATGGCGGTGTACCGGATCGTTGCGCTCGGCTTGGCAGCGGACACGGCTGGCCTTCTCTCTACGTCCGACGTTCCTGCGGTCGTGCAGTCTGGGTCCTGCCCGACCAGTGAAGCATGCCCCGAATTCGATCAGTTCGCAGGGTTGCCCCGGCGGGCCCGCGTCACGGACGGAAGAGCGGGAGCAGCATGATCACGTCGTCGCGGTAGTCGTCCTCGGCGACCCGGATGGCGTTCGGGACCCGGCCCACCTCCTTGTATCCGCAGGAGGCGTAGAAGCGGTCGGCCCCGGTGCCGCCACGGCAGGTGAGCCGGATGGCGTCGATGCCGTCGAGCCCCAGGGCGGCGTCGGCCGTGGCCGCCATCAGCTCGTGTCCGTACCCCTTGCCCTGGTGGCGGGGGTGGACCATCACCGTGTAGACGCCGATCCAGTGCCGCATGAGCCGGTGGGTGTTGCGGGCGAGGAAGGCGGTGGCGGCGACCGTGCCGTCCTCGTCGCGCCCGACGATCACGTGGGTGCGGCCCTCGGCCATCCCGGCGAGGTGCTTGACCAGCTCGGTCCGCACCTCGTCACCGGTGACGGGCGGCACGAAGCCGACGGCCCCTCCGGCGTTGCTGACGTCGACCCAGAGCGCGGTGATGCCGTCCCGCAGCTCACGGTCGAATGAGGGATCCACCTCGAATGTAAGTGCCATACGAGCACATTAACTATTACGCAATGGGCGCTCAAGCCGCGTCCACCACGCGAGAAAGCCCCGGCCGGGGGACGGCAGGCCGGGGCTTTCGTACAGCGGGACACCCGGGACACCCGCCGTGGGGTGCGGGGCGTCGGGCGGGTGTGTCGCCTCAGACGCGCATGGGCTGCGGCGTCTCGCGGCGCTCGGCGTCCGGGCCCGGGTACTCGCGCAGGATCTCGTACCGGGTGTTGCGCTCCACGGGCCGGAAGCCGGCGTCGCGGATGAGGTCCAGCAGGTCCTCACGGCCGAGCTTGTTCGGGGTGCCGTAGTCGTCGGCGTCGTGCGTGATCTTGTACTCGACGACCGAGCCGTCCATGTCGTCGGCGCCGTGCTGGAGCGCGAGCTGCGCGGTCTGCACGCCGTGCATCACCCAGAAGACCTTGACGTGCGGGACGTTGTCGAAGAGCAGCCGCGAGACCGCGAAGGTCTTGAGCGCCTCGGCACCGGTCGCCATCGACGTACGCGCCTGGAGGGTGTTGCGGACCTTGCCGTCCTTCATGTCCACGAAGTCGTGCTGGTAGCGCAGCGGGATGAAGACCTGGAAGCCGCCGGTCTCGTCCTGCATCTCCCGCAGCCGCAGCACGTGGTCGACGCGGTGACGGGGCTCCTCGATGTGCCCGTACAGCATCGTCGCCGGGGTCTTGAGACCCTTCTCGTGCGCGAGACGGTGGATGCGCGACCAGTCCTCCCAGTGGGTGTTGTGGTCGACGATGTGCTGGCGGACCTCCCAGTCGAAGATCTCCGCGCCGCCGCCGGTCAGCGACTCCAGACCGGCGTCGATCAGCTCGTCGAGGATCTCGGAGGCCGAGAGCCCGGAGATCGTCTCGAAGTGGTGGATCTCCGTCGCCGTGAACGCCTTGAGCGCCACCTCCGGCAGGGCTTCCTTGAGCGCGCTGAGCGAGCGCGGGTAGTAACGCCACGGCAGGGTGGGGTGCAGTCCGTTGACGATGTGCAGCTCGGTGAGGTTCTCGCCCTGCATCGCCTTCGCGAGACGGACGGCCTCCTCGATGCGCATCGTGTACGCGTCCTTCTCGCCCGGCTTGCGCTGGAACGAGCAGTACGCGCAGGACGCGGTGCACACGTTCGTCATGTTGAGGTGACGGTTGACGTTGAAGTGGACGACGTCGCCGTTCTTCCTCGTGCGCACCTCGTGGGCCAGCCCACCGAGCCACGCCAGGTCGTCGGACTCGTAGAGCGCGATCCCGTCCTCGCGGGTCAGCCGCTCGCCGGCCCGGACCTTCTCCTCCAGCTCGCGCTTGAGTCCCGCGTCCACCAGTGCCCCTCACATGTCTCTGTGCAGTCGTTCCGCGGCCCACGGTACTCCCCCGGCCTCCGGGCGCGGGCACCCCCGTCGCCGCTCCGCGTCAGACCTCCTCGGGGAGTTCCCCGACCCGGTTCTCCCACTTGGTGGAGAGCACGACCGTCGTACGGGTCCGGGAGACGCCCCGGGTGCCGCTGAGCCGCCTGATGGTCTTCTCCAGCCCGTCCACGTCGCCGACCCGGACCTTGAGCATGAACGAGTCGTCGCCCGCGATGAACCAGCAGTCCTCGATCTCGGCGAGGTCCTTCAGCCGGTGCGCGACGTCCTCGTGGTCGGCGGCGTCGGAGAGGGAGATGCCGATCAGCGCGGTGACGCCGAGCCCCAGCGACGCCGCGTCGACGGTCGCGCGGTAACCGGTGATGACACCGGCGGTTTCCAGCCGGTTGATGCGGTCGGTGACGCTGGGCCCGGAGAGCCCTACGAGCCGCCCCAGCTCGGCATACGAGGCCCTGCCGTTCTCTCTGAGGGCCTGGATGAGCTGCCTGTCCACCGCGTCCATGTGACTGAAACCTTCCATTGTTCAGCAGTACCGCGAGTTTACGTGTAGAATCTAAGGCACAACAGGGTCAGGCCCTGTAAATCTTTCTCATCATCCAAGAAACGCTTTCGAATCTTCAGGAGTGAACGTCACCGTGTACTCGATCGAGATGGCCTACGCCCGGATGCGCGAGCTGCAGGACCTGGCCAACCGCTCGCGTGCCCATCAGCCCGCCGCCGCCCACCGCGTCGACCGCACCCGCGGCCCGCGCGTGTCCAAGAAGCGCTGACCCCACCGGGTTCAGCCCCGGGAGGCGCCACCGAGCTCCCCCTCCCACCGGCGGTACAGCTGGTGCGGCACCCCCGCCGCGTCCAGCACCCGCCCGGCGACGAAGTCCACCAGGTCCTGGATGCGCGTCGCCCCCGCGTAGAACGCCGGAGAGGCGGGCAGCACCACGGCGCCCGCCTCGTCGAGCGCCACCATCTGCTTCAGCGTCTGACCGCTGAGCGGCGTCTCGCGTACGGCGACGACCAGCTTCCGCCGCTCCTTGAGCGTCACGCTCGCGGCCCGCTGGAGCAGGTCCTTCGAGAGCCCCAGCGCCACCCCGGCCACGCACGCCGTCGACGCCGGGACGATCAGCATCCCCTTCGCCGGGTACGACCCCGAGGACGGCCCGGCCGCCAGGTCACCGGCCGCCCAGTGGCGTACGCCGCCGATGTCCGGCCGGAAGGTGTCCGGCTTCCCGTCCGCGCCCCGCGCCAGCCAGCTCCGCAGGTCCTCCTGCCAGTGGGCGTCGCGGAAGGCGATCCCCGTCTCGTCCAGGAGCGTCAGCCGCGAGGCGCGGCTGACCACCAGATCGACGCTCTCCCCTGCGTCCAGCAGTCCGCGCAGCACCGACGCCGCGAAGGGCGTGCCCGACGCGCCCGACACCCCGACAATCCAAGGCCTGCGTTCCTGCTGAGTCATCGAAGTCCTGGCTGTCACACCGCCGAGCCTATCCGGCACCCCGCTCCAGGAACCGAGCCAGGGGCTCCGGACGTTGCAACGGATGAGAGAACAGCCATGGACAGGGGGTGACCATGCCCGGCACACGGACGACCGCCACCGCACGGGCCGTCACGGCCGGAGCGGTCATGCTCGCCTGGGTCGCGCTCCTGTGGCTGCTCGAAGGCATCGACATGGCGACGGGTAACGCCCTCGACACCTACGGCGTCAGCCCCCGCGAGCCCGCCGAGCTGGCCGACGTCGTGCCGTCGGCGTTCCTGCACAGCGGCTGGGAGCACGTGGCGTCCAACAGCGTCCCGCTGCTGGTCCTCGGCTTCATCGCCGCGCTCGGGGGGATACGCAGGTTCGCCGCCGTGGTGCTCGTGGTGATCGTGACGTCCGGCCTCGGCGTCTGGCTCACCGCGCCGCCGCACACGGTGACGCTCGGCGCGTCCGGTGTGGTCTTCGGCCTCTTCGGCTATCTGCTGGTACGCGGCTTCGTCGACCGGCGCCCGCTGGACATCGTCGTCGGCGTGCTCATCGCCGCGGTCTACGGCTCGCTGCTCTGGGGCGTGCTGCCGACGGACTCCGGCATCAGCTGGCAGGGCCATCTCTTCGGCCTCGTGGGCGGGGTGGCGGCGGCGTTCTTCTTCCGCCGCCCCCGCCGCCCGCACGGGCCGGGCTACGTCACGGTGTGAGGCCCCGCACCAGCAGGTCGAGCAGCGCGCAGGCGAAGAGCGCTATCCCGATGAAGCCGTTGACCGAGAAGAAGGCCCGGTTCAGCCGGGACAGGTCGTGCGGCCGCACGACCCGGTGCTCGTACACGAAGGCGACGGCGACGATCACCATGCCGATCCAGTAGAAGATCTCCGCGTCCGTCGCCAGGCCGAACAACACCAGCAGCCCGGTCGTCACGACGTGGCAGACCCTGGCCCCCCACAGCGCGGCCGGGATCCCGAACCGCGCGGGGAAGGAGAGCACACCGTGGGCCCGGTCGGCCCGCACGTCCTGGCAGGCGAAGATCAGGTCGAAGCCGCCGATCCAGATGCCGACGGCCAGCCCCAGGATCACCGCGTCCCACGACCAGCTCCCGGTCACCGCCAGCCAGGCGCCGATCGGGCCGATGGCCTGGGCGAGGCCCAGGATCGCGTGCGGGAAGTTCGTGAACCTCTTGCCGTACGGATAGACGACCATCGGCACGACGGCCACGGGCGCCAGCGCCAGGCACAGGGGGTTCAGCAGGGCGGCGGCGCCCAGGAAGAACACGAGGGCCACGAGCGCGCCGGTCCAGGCGGACTTCACCGTGACCGCGCCGGTCACCAGCTCACGGCCCTCCGTGCGCGGGTTACGGGCGTCGATCTCCCGGTCGATGATCCGGTTGGCGGCCATCGCGAACGTACGCAGTCCGACCATCGCGACGGTCACGAGCAGCAGCGTGCCCCAGTGGAACGTGCCGTCCAGCTGGAACATCGCGGTCAGCGCGGCGATGTAGGCGAACGGCAGCGCGAAGACCGAGTGCTCGATCATCACCAGCCGCAGGAACGCGCGGGGCTTGCTGCGCGGCTGGGGCACCGCGGCGGCGGAGGCACTCACAGGCCGTACTCCTTCCAGCGGCGGTCGACCATCGCCGCCGTATCCGGGTCGGACTCGACCATGGCCGGCCAGCCCCCGTCCCGGGTGTACCCCTCCTCGGGCAGCTTCCTGGTCGCGTCGATCCCGGCCTTTCCGCCCCAGAACTGCTGGTAGGAGGCGTGGTCGAGATGATCGACCGGGCCCTCGGTGAGCAGCAGGTCACGGGCGTAGTCGGTGTTGCCGAGCGCGCGCCAGGCCACCTCGTGGAGGTCGTGGACATCGCAGTCGGCGTCCACGACGACGATCAGCTTGGTCAGCGACATCATGTGCGCGCCCCAGACGGCACTCATCACCTTCTGGGCGTGCTTGGGGTACTTCTTGTCGATCGACACGATCGCACAGTTGTGGAACCCGCCCGCCTCCGGCAGGTGGTAGTCCACGATGTCCGGGATGATGATCTTGAGCAGGGGCAGGAAGAACCGCTCGGTGGCCCGCCCCAGCGGACCGTCCTCGGTGGGCGGCCGGCCCACGACGATCGACTGGAGCAGCGGACGCTTCCGCATCGTCACACAGTCGATCCTCAGCGCGGGGAAGGGCTCCTGGGGGGTGTAGAAGCCGGTGTGGTCGCCGAAGGGCCCCTCGGGCAGCATCTCGCCCGGCTCCAGCCACCCCTCGATGACGACCTCGGCCTGCGCAGGAACCTGGAGCGGAACGGTCTTGCAGTCGACCATCTCGATCCGCTTGCCCTGGACGAAGCCGGCGAAGAGGTACTCGTCGATGTCCCCGGGCAGCGGCGCCGTCGAGGCGTACGTGACCGCCGGCGGCGCTCCGAACGCGATGGCGACGGGCAGCTTCTCGCCGCGCCTGGCGGCCACCTGGTAGTGGTTGCGGCTGTCCTTGTGGATCTGCCAGTGCATCCCGATGGTGCGCTTGTCGTGGCGCTGGAGCCGGTAGAGCCCGAGGTTGCGGATCCCCGTCTCGGGGTCCTTGGTGTGGGTGAGGCCGAGGTTGAAGAAGGAGCCGCCGTCCTCGGGCCAGGTGAAGAGCGCGGGCAGCTGGTCCAGGTCCACGTCGTCGCCGGTCAGGACGACCTCCTGGACGGGGGCGCTGTCGGACTTCACCTTCTTCGGCGGCAGATGGGTCACCGCGCCGAGCTTCCCGAACGCCTCCCGGATCCCGACGAAGCCCTGCGGCAGCTCCGGCTTGAGGAGGCCGCCGATCTTGTCGCTGATCTCGGCGTAGGACTTCAGCCCGAGTGCCTTGAGCAGTCGCCGGTCGGTCCCGAAGACATTCATGGCCAGGGGCATGGACGCCCCCTTGACGTTCTCGAAGAGCAGCGCGGGGCCGCCCGCCTTGTTCACCCGGTCGACGATCTCGCCGACCTCCAGATACGGGTCGACCTCGGCCTTGATGCGCTTGAGATCGCCCTCGCGCTCCAGAGCCCGGAGCAGGGAGCGAAGATCGTCGTAAGCCATAAGGCCAAGTATCGGACACCCGCTACCCTGGGCCCATCACCGGGGGCGGTCCGTGCGCCCCGTCACCTCACCTCGGGGGATCTCCACGATGCTCAGGGCCCTGATCTACATCCTGCCGCTGGCGCTGACGATCTTCGCGTTCATCGACTGCCTGAACACCCCGGAGGACGAGGCGAAGCACCTGCCCAAGATCGCCTGGGTCTTCATCATCCTGCTGTTCTGGATCGTCGGGCCGATCGTCTGGCTGGCCGCGGGCAAGGTGCGCCACGCGTCCGCCGGCGGCGGGGCGTCCTCGGAGTGGCACCGCGGCCGCCGAGGCACCTGGGTGGCGCCCGACGACAACCCTGACTTCCTGAACTCGCTGAAGGACAGCGAGAAGAAGGACGGGAGCACGCGGGACGCGCACACACGGGACGAGGCCCACCTCGCGGACTGGGAGGCGGACCTGCGCCGCCGCGAGGAGGAGATCAAGCGCCGGGAGAGCGGTGCGGGCCCCGAGGACACCACTCCGCCCGCCGGCTCATGACCTCGTGACCTCGTGACCTCATGAGGACAGCAGGCGCCCCAGCCGTTCGAGCAGGGGCAGCAGAGCGGTGCGCTCCTCGGGGGTGAGGGCCTCCAGCGCGCCGTGCACCACGCGCATCTCCGCGCGGATCCGGTGCGCCAGCTCGGTGCCCTCCGCCGTGCGGGCGGCCACCTTGGAGCGGCGGTCACCGGGCGCCGGGGTGCGTGTCACCAGGCCACGGGTCTCCATGCGGCCGATGAGCCCGGTCGCGTTGGACGCGTCGCACACCAGATGACTGGCGAGCGCGCTCATGGGCATGGGTTCATTGAGGGCGATCAGCGCCCGGGCCTGCGACGTGCTGAGACCGTGGCGGCCCGCGACGGCCGTGAGGTCGTCGTGGTGGCCACGGACGACGACTGCGAGGGGTTCCAGCAGTTCGTCCGGAGTAGGGACGGCGCGGGGTGCCGGTTCCGTCGTCATGGTCGGTCATCCTTCGATCGGTACGCGCGGTCCGGAGGCCCGGACCCTGTCCGCCACGCATCCGCATTCATTTGACATGCTCAACTTTGACCCGTTACATGAAGGGTATTGCTTGAGCATATCAAGCTTCAGTTCCACGCGTCTTACGTCTCGCGTCTCGTAGGGAGCACCCCCCATGCCCTCCGTACTCTTCGTTCTCACCGGTGCCGACCACTGGACCCTCAACGACGGCACCACCCACCCCACCGGCTTCTGGGCCGAGGAACTGGCCGCCCCGCACCGTGTCTTCGCGCAGGCGGGCTTCGACATCACCGTCGCCACCCCCGGCGGGGTCGCCCCCACCGTGGACAGCGTGAGCCTCACCGCCGAGAGCAACGGGGGCCAGGAGCAGGCCGACGCCGTGGCCTCCTACCTCGCCGCCATCGACGAGACGCTCCGCATCCCCGCCCGGCTGGAGGACGTGGTCCCCACCTCGTACGACGTCGTCTTCTACCCCGGCGGCCACGGGCCCATGGAGGACCTGGCCGTCGACGAGGCGTCCGGGCGGCTGCTCACCTCGGCCCTGGACTCCGGCACCCATGTCGCCGTGCTGTGCCACGCCCCCGCCGCCCTGCTGGCCGCCCGCCGCGAGGACGGCAGCTGGCCGTTCGCCGGGTACCGCATGACCGGCTTCAGCAACGCCGAGGAGACCCAGGCCGGGCTGGCCGCCAAGGCGCCCTGGCTGCTGGAGAACCGCCTCGTCGAGCTCGGCGCCGACTACACCGCCGCCGACCCCTGGGCGGTGCACACCGTGCACGACCGCACCCTGCACACCGGCCAGAACCCCGCCTCCTCCGAGCAGCTGGCCCGCGAGATCGTGGCCGCCCTGTGAGCGCCCCCGCGACCGTGCGGGAAACCCCGGCCGAGGTCGTCGCCCGGCTCCGCACGGCCTTCCGCACCGGCCGGACCAGGGACCTCGGCTGGCGCACGGAACAGCTGACCCGGCTCCGCGCCCTGCTCACCGAGCGCGGTGACGCTCTGGCCGAGGCCCTCCACGCCGACCTGGGCAAGAGCCGCAAGGAGGCCTACCGGACCGAGATCGACTTCACGGTCCGCGAGATCGACCACACCCTGGAGCGCCTGGCCGGCTGGCTGGAGCCCGAGCCCGCCCCCGTACCGGCCGTCCTCGCCGGGGCGACCGCCCACACCGTGCAGGACCCGCTCGGCGTCGTCCTGGTCATCGCGCCCTGGAACTACCCGGTGCAGCTGCTGCTCGCACCGGTCGCGGGGGCGCTGGCGGCGGGCAACACCGTCGTCGCCAAGCCCAGCGAGCTGGCGCCCGCCACCTCCGCCGCCCTGGCCCGGCTGCTGCCGGAGTACCTGGACACCGACACGCTCACCGTGGTGGAGGGCGCGGTCCCGGAGACCACCGCGCTGCTCGCCGAGCGCTTCGACCACATCTTCTACACGGGCAACGGCACGGTCGGCCGCATCGTGATGGCCGCCGCGGCGAAGCACCTCACCCCGGTGACGCTCGAACTGGGCGGCAAGTCACCCGCGTTCGTCGACCGCGGCACGGATCTGGGGACGGTGGCCGCCCGGCTGGTCTCGGGGAAGTTCCTCAACACGGGCCAGACGTGCGTGGCGCCCGACTACGTCCTGACCGACCCGGAGACCGCGCCCGCCCTCGTGGACGCGCTCGCCGCGGCGGTCGAGGAGCGGTTCGGCCCGGACGCCTCGCAGTCGCCGGAGTACGGCCGGATCGTCAACGAGCGCCACTTCGACCGGCTGGTGGGCCTCCTGGACTCCGGCCGTACGGTGACGGGCGGCGCCCACGACCGGGACACGAAGTACATCGCCCCGACCGTGCTGGCCGATGTCGCCCCGGACTCCCCCGTGATGCGCGAGGAGATCTTCGGCCCGGTGCTGCCGGTCCTCACCGTGGACGGCCTCGACGAGGCCATCGGGTTCATCAACGACCGGGACAAGCCCCTGGCCCTGTACGCGTTCACGGAGTCCCCCGGCGTACGGGAACGGCTGCTGGCCGAGACCTCGTCCGGCGGGGTCGGGATGGGCCTTCCGCTGGCCCATCTGACCGTCTCCGACCTGCCGTTCGGCGGGGTCGGCGAGAGCGGCATGGGCAACTACCACGGCCGGTACTCCCTGGAGACGTTCAGCCACCGCAAGGCGGTCCTGGACACCCCGCTGGGCTGACCGTACGGACGACGGGAGGGCGCGACCGCTGCGGTCGCGCCCTCCCGTCGTCCGTGTGCGTACCGGTCAGACCCCGGCGTAGGAGTGCTTGCCGGTGACGAAGATGTTCACGCCGTAGTAGTTGAACAGCCAGCAGCCGAAGGCGACGAGCGCCAGGTAGGCGGCCTTGCGTCCCTTCCAGCCGGCCGTCGCGCGGGCGTGCAGGTAGGCGGCGTACGCGACCCACGTGATGAAGGACCAGACCTCCTTGGGGTCCCAGCCCCAGTAGCGGCCCCAGGCGTCGCCCGCCCAGATCGCGCCCGCGATGATCGTGAACGTCCACAGCGGGAAGACCGCGGCGTTGATGCGGTACGAGAAGGTGTCCAGGCTCTTGGCGGCCGGCAGCCGCTCCAGGACGGAGGAGGCGAACTTCCCGGGCGTGCCGCCGTTCGCGATCTTGTTCTCGTAGCTGTCGCGGAAGAGGTAGAGCAGCGTGCCGACGGCGCCGAGGTAGAAGACGGCGCCGCAGATGATGGCGGTGGAGACGTGGATCCACAGCCAGTAGGAGTGGAGCGCGGGCACCAGCTGGTCGCTGTCGGTGTACAGCGTGGTCGTGGCGATGCCGAGGTCCAGCAGGACCGTGGTCACCAGCAGCAGACCGATCCAGCGGACCTTCTTCCGCAGGGCCAGCAGGATGAGGTACGCGCCGACGGCCACCGTGGAGAAGGTGATCGAGAACTCGTACATGTTGCCCCAGGGGGCCCGCTGCACCGACAGGGCGCGCGCGACGACGCCGCCCGCCTGGACGGCGAAGGCGACGACGGTCAGGGAGACGGCGATACGCCCCCACAGGTCGCCCTTGAAGGTGCCGCCCGCCGCCCCGGGACCGTCCGGGACGTCACGGGTCCCGGCGGCGGAGCGCGTGACGATCCTGGGACGGTCCAGCACGGCGGTGCCGCCCTGCTGCGCGACCTGCACCTTCACCGCGGAACTGGCGGCCGCCATGTCCTGCTTCAGCGCGGCGGCCGTGCGGCCGACCTTGCTGCGGCTGCCGAAGACCCACTCGGCGATGTGCGCGAAGAAGGCCAGGGTGTAGACGGCCATCGACGAATAGATCAGCACATTGCTGGTATGTGCCAGGTTCTCGTTGGTTGCGGCGGCGAGATTCACTTCTCAGCCCCTTCGGCAGGTTCTTCGGAAGGTGGTTCGGTCACGGATTCGGGATCGGGCGCGGTGGGTGCCACGGTGTGGAGTGCGACCGCGAGATCACCCAGCTCCTCGGGCAGCTTCGCGGACTCGCTCCGTCCCAGGCCCGCCATCTCGACGACGGTGACGCCGTCCGCTCCCCGCACGGCCCGCACCCACACGCGGCGGCGCTGGATGAAGAGCGATCCGGCGAGCCCGATGATGGCGGCGACGGCTCCGGTGAGCGCCCAGCCGCTGGCGGGCTGGCGCGAGATCTGGAAGCTGGCCCATTCCTCGACGCCCTCGAAGGTGACGGAGCCCGCGCCGTCGGGGAGCTTCATGCTCTCGCCGGGGCGCAGCCGCTTCTTCAGCTGGTCCCCGTTGCTGTCCTTGAATTCCTTCATCTTGGACGTGTCGAGCTGGTACACGTTCTGCGGCAGCCCGGAGTCGACGCCCAGGCTGCCGTGGTAGCCGTTGAGCGCGAGGACCGGGTAGTCGAGGCCGGGGTACTGCGAGAACATCGTGCCCTGGCCGGCACCGGCGAACGTGGGGACGAAGAAGGCCTGGAAGCCCAGCTGGGTCTTCACACCGTTCTTGTCCTTGTAGCCGTCCATCACCTTCACGGCACCGGTCGAGGTGACGTTGTTGTCGATGGGCAGCAGGGGCACGGCGCTCTTGTAGACCTCCTTGCCGCTGCCGTCCTTGACCGAGATCACCGGGGCGTAGCCGTGGGCGTTGAGGTAGACCTTCGTCCCGTCGACGACGAGCGGCTTGTTGACCTCGATGACCTTCTGCTTCTCCTCGCCGTCGGCGCCCTCGGAGTACGTGACCCTGGCCTCGTAGGTCCGGGGCGTGCCGCGCTGGGGGCCGCTGCGCTCGTACGTGCCGACGAAGTCCTTCAGGTCGAAGCTGAAGGGGGTGAGGTCGTCGTTGTCGAAGAGCGAGCCGGACTTGAAGTCGTCGTACTGGGTGATCGTGTTGGCGAAGCCGTCGCCCTCGACGATCAGCTTGCCGCCCTCGGACTTGAAGAGCTGTCCGCCGGCGAACGCGACGAGCATGACGATCAGCGCGATGTGGAACAGCAGGTTGCCGGTCTCGCGCAGATAGCCCTTCTCGGCGGCCACCGCGTCACCGGCCGTGTGCGAGCGGAAGCGCCGCTTGCGCAGGAGGGCGAGCGCGGCCTCACGGACCTGCTCGGGCTCGGCGTCGGTGCGCCAGGTGGTGTACGCGGGCAGCCGGGTCAGCTTCTTGGGGGCGCCGGGCGGGCGGCCGCGCAGCTGGCCGATGAACTGGCCGGTACGCGGGACGATGCAGCCGATCAGCGAGACGAACAGCAGGATGTAGATCGCGGAGAACCACACCGAGCTGTAGACGTCGAAGAACTGGAGCTTCTCGTAGAGAGGCGTGACGGTGGTGTGGGCCTCCTTGAAGGTCTGCACCTTCAGTTCGTCCACGCTGTTCTGTGGGATCAGTGAGCCGGGGATCGCGCCGAGCGACAGCAGGAAGAGCAGGATCAGCGCGACCCGCATCGAGGTGAGCTGCCGCCAGAACCAGCGGGCCCAGGCGATGGCGCCCATCGCCGGTACGGAGGAGGCGGACTCCTCGCGCGGGGCGGTGGAGAGCTGGTCCCCGGCCCGGCCGAGGTCGCGCTCGTCCGTGGTGTTCGTGTTGCTCATGGACTCAGATCCCCACAGTGAAGCCGTTTGACCAGGTCTGCATCTCCTGGATGAGCAGGTCCCACGCGCCCGTCAGCAGGAGTACCCCGGTCACGATCATCATGCCGCCGCCGATCCGCATGACCCATGCGTAGTGGCGCTTGACCCAGCCGAAGGCGCCGAGCGCCCGGCGGAAGGCGATGGCCGCCAGGACGAAGGGGACGCCGAGTCCGAGACAGTACGCGACGGAGAGCACCGCCCCCCGGCCGGCCGTGGCCTGCTCGAACGCCAGCGCGTTGACGGAGGCGAGCGTCGGGCCGAGGCACGGCGTCCAGCCGATCCCGAAGAGGGCACCGAGCACGGGCGCTCCGACCAGCCCGGTCACCGGCCGCTTGTGGATCCGGAACTCGCGCTGCGTCATCCAGGGCATGAGGCCCATGAAGAAGATCCCCATGAGGATCATCAGGATGCCGAGGACCTTGGAGAGCGTCCCGCTGTACTCCTGGAGCGTCTGGCCGAAGAAGCCGAAGAGGGCGCCCCCGGAGACGAACACCACGGTGAAGCCGAGCACGAAGAGGGAGGCTCCGGCGACGGTCCTGCCGCGCCGCCGCTCGGCCAGGTCGGCGCCGCTGACGCCGGTGACGTAGCTGAGGTAGCCGGGCACCAGCGGCAGGACGCACGGCGAGAAGAAGGAGACGAGACCGCCGAGCAGGGCGATGGGCAGCGCCACGACGAGCGCCCCGCTGAAGACCGTCTCGTTTCCGCCGGTGATCGCGGCCAGTTCGAGCACCGGAGTCACTTCTCCGCGGCCAACGGGTCGATCATCTTCCGCAGCTTCTCCGCGTCGAGCGCGGCGAGCGAGCGTGCGGCGAGCTTCCCGTCCCGGTCGATGACCACGGTCGACGGGATGGCCTGGGGATTCAGCGTGCCCTTGGGGAAGCGCAGGAGCAGCTTCCCGGTCGGGTCGTAGATGCTCGGGTAGGTGACCCCGAAGTCCTTCTCGAAGCTGAGCGCGAGGGACTTCTGGGGGTCCCGGGTGTTGACGCCGACGAACTGGACGCCCTGGGCCTCGGTCGCCTTCGCCACCTTCTCGAAGTGCTTGGCCTCGGCGCGGCAGGGGCCGCACCAGGAGCCCCAGAAGTTCAGGACGACGACCTTGCCCTTGTAGTCGGCGACGGAGAGGTCCTTGCCGTCCAGGGTGGTGCCGTCGAGCTTCGGAGCATCCGTGCGGTCGGCCCTGTCGACGGTGGAGATGCCCCCGCTGCCGGTGACGAAGTTGGTGTTGCCGCCGCCGCCGGCCTTGGTGCCGCCACCGCACGCGGACAGGATCAGGACACCGGCCACGGCGGTGGCGGCCAGCAGGGCGGAGCAGCGTCGGGGTGCACGGCCAGAGCTCATGTGAAAAGTTTCGCATGGCAGTTCCGGGGATCTTGGGCACCCCCCTCGGTGCCCGTAAAGCCCCTTGTCAGGCCTGTTTAAAGAAGGCGTTCCAACCGCCCTCCGGGGCCTGTCCCACCTGGAGCGAACGGAGCTTGGTGAGCACCGCCGGGTCCTGTACGTCGAGCCAGTCGACGAACTGCCGGAAGGAGACGAGGCGCACATCCGGCTTCCCCGCGATGTGCTTGAGCGCTTCCTCGACGGCGTCCATGTAGATGCCGCCGTTCCACTCCTCGAAGTGGTTGCCGATATAGAACGGCGCGCGGTTCGTCCCGTAGGCGCGGTCGAATCCGGCGATATACGCGTCGGTGGCCTGGGTGCGCCACCCCGGATAGCGCGACGGCATGCCGTTGGTCGAATTCTTCGACTGGTTGGCGAGGATGTTGTAGTCCATGGAGAGGACTTCGAAGGTGTGGCCGGGGAACGGAATGCCCTGGAGCGGAAGGTCCCAGACGCCCTGGCGCTTCTCGGGCCACATCTGGGTGCCGCCGGGTGAGCTCGCGTCGTAACGCCAGCCCAGCTGCTTCGCGGTGGGCAGGAGGTTGTCCTGGCCGAGCAGACAGGGCGTACGGCCCCCGACCAGTTCCTTCCGGTAGTCGAAGGGCAGCGGTTCGAGATCGTTCCACCCGGTGTTGGTCCGCCATTCGGTGACGAACGACACCGCCTGGTCGATCTCGCTCTGCCATTGCGCGGGGGTCCAGTTGCCGACCGATCCGGAACCGCCGCAGAAATGGCCGTTGAAATGGGTGCCGATCTCGTGCCCGTCCAGCCAGGCCTGACGGACGTACTTCAGGGTCTGCTTGACGTGGTCGTCCGAGAGATAGCCGATGTCGGAGGCGCCCCGGGGGTTGTTGGGCGGGCGGTAGAGGGACTTCTTCGACTCGGGCAGCACATAGAGCCCGGAGAGGAAGAAGGTCATCGCCGCGTCGTGTTCCTCGGCGAGTTCGAGAAAGCGCGGGAAGAGCCCGTTGCCGACCTCGCCCGCCCCGTCCCACGAGAAGATCACGAACTGCGGCGGTGTCTGGCCGGGTTCGAGCGGAACGGGGGCGGCGGGCTGATTCGGCTGCTTTCCGGTGTCGGCCGTGGAACCGTCACCGATCAGCCTGACCTGTTTCTTGGGAGGGCCTCCGCCATTCCCGTGCGTCCCTTTGCCGCCCTTGGCGCCCTTCTCGGGATCCGGCTTGCCACTGTCCGAAGAGCCGAGAGAGCCGCAGCCGGTCATCGACAGTGCGGCTGCGGCTCCGAGGCCGGCCCCGAGCAGGCCCCTTCGGTTGATTTCACGCATAGCGTCCCCATCTGCGGTCGTATTACCTCAAGGCCATACAAACTGGCGATGGCTTAGATGAGGAAACCAACACGACGGTTCCACTGATAATCACAAAAGTTGTTACGTGAACACACCCTTACAGGTGCTGCACACGGCGCACAGAACGGCGGGCCCGCGGGCCCGGGGCGGCTACGCCCCGAACGCCTTGGACTTCCCCTTCACCGGCTTCGCCCCCGCGAGGAGGTGCGCCGGCACCAGGTCCCTGGCGGGCTCGGTGTACCCGACGGACACGATCTCGTCGCCCTGGTACGTGAAGGTCGTCAGCGAGGCCAGGGTGCACTGCCGCTTGCGCGGGTCGTGCCACAGCCTGCGCCGCTCCACGAAGCTCCGCACGATCCAGATCGGCAGCTGGTGGCTGACGCAGACCGCCTCGTGGCCCCGGGCGGCGTCGCGCGCCGCGTCCAGGGCGCCCATCATCCGTACGACCTGCTCGATGTACGGCTCACCCCAGGACGGCTTGAAGGGGTTGGTCAGGTGCTTCCAGTTCTCGGGCTTGCGCAGCGCGCCGTCGCCGACCCCGAAGGTCTTGCCCTCGAAGACGTTGGCGGCCTCGATGAGGCGTCCGTCGGTGGCCAGATCCACGCTGTGCGACTTGGCGATCGGCGTGGCGGTCTCCTGGGCGCGCTCCAGCGGGGAGGCCACGACGTACGTGATGTCGCGCTTCTCCAGGTGCTCGGCCACCCGGTCGGCCATCCGGCGGCCGAGGTCGGAGAGGCTGTAGCCGGCCCGGCGCCCGTAGAGCACGCCGTCCGGGTTGTGCACCTCACCGTGGCGCATCAGGTGGACGACGGTGATGTCCTTCGCGCTGTTCTCGCTCATGCGGTGGCCTCCGATGCGGCACGGGCGGCGGCGGGCAGCGCGGCGGCGACCCGCTCGATCGCCCGCGCGTCGTGGGAGGTGGAGACGAACCAGGACTCGAAGGCGGAGGGCGGCAGGTACACGCCCTGCTCCAGCATCGAGTGGAAGAACGCGGTGAAGCGGAAGGCCTCCTGCTTCTTCGCGTCCTCGTAGTCACGGACGGGCTCGTCGGTGAAGAAGACGGAGAACATGTTGCTCGCCGCCGACACGGTGTGCGCGACGCCCTCCTTGGTGAGCGCCTCGCCGACCAGGGCGCGCAGCTCCGCCGAGACCGCGTCGACCTTGGCGTACGCCGCGTCGTCCAGCAGCCGCAGCTGGGCGAGGCCGGCGGCGGTGGCGACCGGGTTCCCGGAGAGGGTGCCCGCCTGGTAGACGGGGCCGGCGGGGGCCAGGTGCGCCATCACGTCGGCACGGCCTCCGAAGGCCGCGGCCGGGAAGCCGCCGCCCATGACCTTGCCGAAGGTCATCAGGTCGGGCCGCACCCCGTCGATGCCGTACCAGCCGGCCTTGGACGTACGGAAGCCGGTCATCACCTCGTCGGAGATGTACAGCGCGCCGTTGGCCGCGCAGATCTCCTTCAGCCCGGCGTTGAAGCCGTCCGACGGCGGGACGACGCCCATGTTGCCCGGCGACGCCTCGGTGATCACGCAGGCGATCTCCCCGGGCTGCGCGGCGAACGCGGCGCGCACGGCCTCCAGGTCGTTGTACGGCAGCACGATCGTGTCGCCGGCCTGGGCGCCGGTCACACCGGGCGTGTCGGGCAGACCGAAGGTGGCGACCCCGGAGCCGGCCGCGGCCAGCAGCGCGTCGACGTGGCCGTGGTAGCACCCGGCGAACTTCACGACCTTCGCGCGCCCGGTGAATCCGCGGGCGAGCCGGATCGCGGACATGGTCGCCTCGGTGCCGGACGACACCAGCCGCACCTGCTCAACCGGCTCGATCCGGGCCACGATCTCCTCGGCGAGCGCGACCTCCCCCTCGCCCGGCGTACCGAAGGAGGTCCCCCGGGCCACCGCGTCCTGGACGGCCGCGGTGACCTCGGGGTGCGCGTGGCCGAGGATCATCGGCCCCCACGAACACACGAGATCGACGTACTCACGGCCGTCGGCGTCGGTGAGGTACGGACCCGTACCGGACACCATGAACCGGGGCGTACCGCCCACGGCCCGGAAGGCACGCACGGGAGAGTTCACGCCGCCGGGCGTCACGACGGACGCCCGGTCGAACAGCGACTGCGAAACTGGGGCTTGGTATGAATACGCCACTTTGGTCCTGATCTGCGATTCGGAGTTCGGCGGCCTGACCGGAATTCCCGGCCGCCGGTGAGCAGGGAGCGCGCTCTCCCCGTATGAGGCTCGTACAACGAAAGGGCGTCAGTCTCCTCGAGGGTGCGAAACTGAGTCGTCATAGGGAAAGCTCACACATGCCATGGTGTCAGAGGCGTCGACGGTCTTGCGGACAGGTGTTTCACCGCACGCCCGTGGGGGAGGTCACTGACGATGATCGGGTTGCGCGGCGGGGCTGTGTCTCCTAAGAAGTAGTCGGGTGGATGAGATATGCATCGCGGTGGCGGAGTGGGCGAAGGGACCGACGACCTGGGGCCCGAGCCTGCCCGGCGAGGGCGGCACCGGCGCAAGGCCGAGCGCGAGGCCGAGCGTGTGCGGGAGGCCCAGGCGGGCGGCGTCGACGGTTCGGGGAGCAGGAGCAGTGGAAGGGTGGGGGTGACCTACAAGTACTTCGGTGCCCCTGACGGGGCCACCGCCGCACGTGTGCCCATCTCCATGCGCCCCGAGGAGCTCGGCGGCGACGAGCTGGGCATGGGCGGCATGTTCAGCAAGATCAAGCCCGAGACGGTGGCGGCCATGGTCCTCACCGGCATACAGGGCATACCCCTGAACAAGGTCCCCCCGCTGGAGCTCGTCGTGCTCCACCCCGACTACGCGGTGGTCAAGCTGCCGATGACCGTGGTCGACCCGCTGCGGGACGTCGGCGAGGAATCGGTCGGCGCGGCGGCCTTCATCTGGTCCACGGTCCCCGACCGCGGCGGCCCGCGCGACGCCTTCAACGTCTACCAGCTGCTCCACGAGTGGCAGGACTTCTCGCACCGGCTGCACGACGCGGGCCACCAGGCGTACTGCCTGGTGTGGCCCTGAGGAGCGTCCGCCGGGCGGAGCCGCCGGTCCGCGTGTCACCCCTCTCCTCCGGTGTAGGACCATGTGACCCATGACGGCGGAAGAACTGCGCGTGGTCGTGGAAGCCCTGGACGACGGTGTCGTCCTGATCCGTGTCCGGGGAGACCTGGACGGCTGGTCGGGCCCCTCCGGGCTGGCCGAGGCACTGGACGAGGCGGCCGGGAGCGGGGGACGGCTGACCGTGGCCGATCTCTCCGGGCTGGAGTTCGCGGACTCCACGGCGCTCCACACCTTGCTGAACGCACAGCACCGCCATGCCGCGGCCGGGGTGCCGCTGGTCCTGGCCGGGCCGCTCGGGACGGGCGTGCGCCGGCTCTTCGAGGTCTCGGGCACCGGCGGAGCCTTCACGTTCGCCGAGACGGTGGACGCGGCACTGACATGCTGAGCGCCCGCGCGGGACGTCCGCAGGCCGGTCCCCCGCCGGGGAGTGTGACCGGAGGCCGTCCGGGCAGGCGCAGAAGGTAATGAACGGGGAACGAGAAATGCTGGAGGACGGCATGCATCGGGCCGAAGGGCCGGATGTGGCCGTCGGCCCGCCTGCTCCGGAGAAGCCGGTACGTACGGCCCGCGCGGCCGGGAGCACGGGTCCCGCGCCCGGCCTGCCGCGGAACGCGGCCGCCGCTCGCGACGCCGTCGTCCGGATCCTGCGGGAACGGTTCGGCGGGGCGGGCGGGGAAGAGCCGGCCCCACTCGTGGTGGCAGACGCGCTGCTGGTGACGTCGGAGCTGGTCACCAACGCCGTCCGGCACGGGGGCGGGCTCACCGGATTCACGACGGAGATCACCGACGAAGGCCTGCTCCTGACCGTCAGCGACGCCAGCACCCGGCCACCGGTCACGGCGGAACGCGATCCGGCCGCGGCCCCGATCGGCGGCTACGGCTGGCCCCTGGTGCGCCGCCTGGCGAAGCGGGTGTCCATCACGTACGTCCCCGACGGCAAGCACATCGTCGTGCTGATCGCCCTCGGCTGAGCGGGCGTCAGCCGGACGGGGCGGGTGGTGTGCCCTCGCCCTGCCCGGTCTCCCGGCCGGCCCCGGCCCCGGCCCCGTCGAGGACGAAGAGCCGCGCCGTCCCGGTGACGTCCAGCATCCTGCGGAGGAAGGCGGGCGGGTTCTCCAGGTGCAGTGCCACACCACGGGCCGACGTACCGCGGTGGATCAGCAGGAGGCTGGAGACGCCCATCGAGTCGCACAGCCGCAGCCCGGAACAGTCGAGGAACAGGTCCTGCGGTCCGGGGCCGGCGGCGAGGCAGGCCCGCGCCCGTTCCACGAGCAGGTCGCTCGTGTCGAAGTCCAGGTCGCCGACGAGACGCAGCCGTACGGCGCCCGGGCCGGTCTCGACCTCCACGGTGAACGGCGGACGGGGACGTTCGGTCATCCGAGGGCTCCGGGGTTGTGGCCGGCGGTCACCAGGAAGGTGTCCAGGACGGTGCGGGCCCGGCCGAGCAGCCGGGTGGACCGGGGGAAGTCCTTGAGCTCCGCGCCCAGGACGTCCAGGACCGGCCCCAGGGACGCCGCCGGGACCCGCCGGGCCTCCAGGATCCCCGCGGTCCACGCCAGGAAGCCGGTGAAGAGCTCGTCGTCGTCCATGTAGAGGGCCACACCCAGGTGGTCCACGACATGGGCGATGTCCTGCGCCGTGTGCTCGCGCTGCTGCTCCGTGTAGGCGGCCGCCGCGGGGAAGCGGGTCTCCAGCTGCGCCATCACCTCCCGCACGAGCTGCGGCCTGCTGCGTACGACGAGGGTGTACTCCTGGTCCCCGAGGTGCGGCAGATCGTCGATCTGCTGCCGCCCGGCGGCCGGGCCCGCGATGCCGGCCGCGATCCGGCGTGCCGCGGCGCGCGCGTCCGGCTCCCAGGCGTCGGCGCCCAGCCGGAGTGCGTGCCGCCCGTCGGCCCCGAACGCCGCCCCGCCCGCCAGCACGGGCACCCCCACGGCCTGGCAGGCGGTGATCGCCGCGTGCGCGGTGGGCAGCCTGGTGGGGAGGGAGGACGACAGCGCGACCACGTCGGCGCCGTTGCTGTGCAGATGCCCGATGAGATGGGGCGTGGGCACCTGGGCGCCGAGGAAGTCGACCTGCCAGCCGCGCAGCGTGAGGACCTCGGCCAGCAGCCGGGCCGGCAGTACGTGCCATTCCTGGTCCACACACGCCACGGTGACCCGGCCGAGCCTCGGTGCGGTGCGCACGGCCGGGCGGTGGGCGAGCGCGGCGATGACCCGCTCGGCGATGGCGCTCGCCGCGTGTTCCTGGGCCACGCCGATGCGGTTGGCGGCCCATTCGGTGCCGACCCTCGCCTGTACGGGGGCGATGACGTCCAGGAGCACGCTCTCCGCGTCGATCCCGTCGTCCAGCGCGGTGAGGACCACCGCGGCGGCGGCGTGTTCGTCCCGGTCGGTCACCGCGGCCCACAACCGGTCCTGAAGGCCGTCCGTCCCGGGCGCGGCAAGCGTGTGAGTGCTCATCCCGTGTACCTGCCCCGGGTGTGGCCGTCCACCGCGCTGAGATGGGTGGTCATCGGGGCGGTGATCGCGACGAGCGCCATGTCGTCGTGCCGGCCGTCGTGCAGCCACTGGGACGCGAGCACCTGGATGCGCTCGACCACGGCCGTGCCCGGCATGCCCCCGCACTCGGCCAGGGCCCGTCTCAACCGCTCCTCGCCGAAGAGTTCGTCGCCGAGGGGCCCACCGCGCGCCTCGGTCACCCCGTCGGTGTAGAGCAGACACGTCTCGCCCGGCAGGAGGTCGGTCTCCACGGTGCCGGCCTCGATCTGGGGCAGGGCGCCGACCAGGGTGCCCCGGGTCTCGATCTCCTCCACCCGGCCGTCGTTGCGGATCACCAGCGGGGCGGGGTGGCCCGCCGACGTGAGGCGGAGCCGCACCCGGTTCTCCTCGCGCCGGACCGAGGCCAGCACCAGGGTCGCGAAACGGGTGTGGTGCGAGTTGAGGAGCGCCCCGTTGAGGAGCCGCAGCATCTGTTCGTGGTCGCCGGCCATCGGCGTGAGCGCCTGGAGCGTGTTGCGGATCTTGCCAGTGAGCACGGCCGCGTCCAGGCCCTTGCCGCACACGTCGCCGAGGACCGCCAGCGACGCGTCGTCGGGCGTGCTGCCGGGGTGTACGTCGTAGAAGTCGCCGCCCACCCGGTCCCGGTCGGCGGAGGGCCGGTAGCCGCCGGCGAACTCGACGCCGTGCACCCGGCTCAGCTCGGGCGGCAGCAGATCGCGCATCAGGGTGCGCGTGATGTCGCTCTGCTCCGCGTACAGCCTCGCGGCGGACAGGGCGGCGCCGGCCCGCGCGGCGAACAGCCGGGCGAAGACCTCTTCGCTCTCGTCGAACCCGGTGGCCTCCGTGCCGCGCAGCAGGACCAGGACACCGGCCGGGACCCCGTGCCCCGGCAGGGGTGTGACGACGGCCGACCCGACGGTGCCGGTGAAGTCCTCCGGGAGGAGCCACGCGGGCAGTGAGGCGGGATCGATCCACCGGGAGGGTACGGGCGGGAAGCCCTGGAGTGCCTCGCTGAGGCCGGGCACCTCCTCCGGGTCCGCCGTCACCGTGCCGGTGACCGCCGCCCGGCCCTCGACCGCGTACGCCAGGGACAGCTTCCGCCCCACGGCGGGCCCGACGACCACGGCGGCCTCGGCGAGGTGGCGGGAGGCGAGCTGGGCGGTGACCCGCATGCAGCGGTCGGTGTTCAAGGAGGCCAGGAGCACGTTCGACGCCTCGGCCAGGAAGGTGGTCCGCGCGCGCTCCACGGCCAGTTCGTCCTCTGCGAGCCGCCGGTCGGTGATGTCGTGCAGCCACCACACCGTGTCGCCGTCGTGGTTGGGGGCCGGGTGCGCCTCGAAGCTCCGCGCACCGATCCGCCCGTGGAAGGCGGAGGGGCGCGGGCCCGGGGCCGGATCGTCGTCGGCCGTCGGGCGGGCGGGACCGGTCACCTCCCGATGGGCGTGGGCCAGCCAGGCCGGCGCCGCCTCCGTCAGCGGGGCGCCCCGAGGCGCGCCCCCGAGGAGCGCCTCGGCCGCCGGGTTGAGGTCGACGACCGTTCCGGCCGTGTCGACGACGAGCCCGGCGTACGGGGCCCGGCCCCACAGGCCGGTGCCGGACACCGGATCGTGCTGCGTTCTCGTATCGATGGGTTCCTTCAGAGGTGCCATGAGGGGGGACCCGCCTGCGGCGAATCGCACCACCTTCCGACTGGATGAATTCACTTTCCCAGCGGCAACCATTGCCCAGCGGAGGAGCTGCTGGCAACCCACCCCCCTGCGCGGGCCGGGGCGCGCGGCGGCGCGCACACCGTCCGTACCGAGGAGCTTCACGGGAGGCACACACTTCTCACGGCCCCTCGGAGACCGCCCGGGCGAAGCCGTGCGGGTCACCGCGTCCGCACCGGCTCAGCCGCTCCCGGCGAGCCTGCCGCTGAGGGAACCGTGCAGGTCGGCGCTGCGCTCGTCGAGGCCGGTGATCTCCACGCTCTTCCCGCGCTGTTCGTACTTCGTGGTGATGGCGTCCGGCGTCGCGACCGCCGGGGTGTCCCAGATGTGCGCCGCCGTCAGGTCGCCGTGATCACCATCACCACGATCTCCCCGGCGGGCATCCGCCTGAGGGTCCCGGGGGCGACGGAGTCCGGGGCGGGCAGCCGGACGCGTGAGCGCTCCCGGCGGGGTGCGGAGCCGCAGGGCACCCTTCGGCCATTCATTGGCCGAAGAATGATCTCCAGCCGCGCCGCGGGGTCTGCCGATGCAAGGAGCACGACCCCCGAGGAGGCCCCCCGCATGGACGATCTGCTGCTGGCCCTGTCCGTCCCGGCCGTGGTCATCGCGAGCGGGGTGTACGCCGTCTGCGACTGCCGGCGGCAGCGCCGGCGCCCGGCATCGCCGTACACCCGCCGGGCGGCCCGTCTCGCGGCACGCGACACCCTGGCCCTGGCCGAGTCCGTCGTCGACCGCGCGTACGCCGCGCTCGGCGGGCTCTACACCGACCCGGCCGCCCCGTACCCGGCCGCGCCCGCGCCCGTCGTCAGCTGCCGGACGGACTCCAGCCGGGATCCCGGCCCGTCACGGCCAGCACCCGCTCGAAGGCCGTAGCCCCGGCGGGCACCGGGAACGGCTCGCCGAACACCTTCATCTCCCGCGCCTGCGGGGCCAGCGCCGCAAGCCCCGGCTCCAGCTCCGCCAGGACCGCCGCGTCCGGCTCGAAGTCCTGGCCCGTCGCCCGCGCCAGGTCCCAGGCGTGCACGGTGAGGTCGCCCAGCACCATGAGCCCCACCGTCCTGGCCGGCATCGCCATGCCCCCGGCCTCCCCCTCCTCCGCGCCCGGCTCGGCCCAGGCCTTGACCAGCAGCGCCGCCGCGTCCTCGAACCGGCCGCGCCAGTCCCCGGTGACGACGTCGTCGGTCCCGCTGAAGTCGGGGGTGCCCTTGGCCGCCAGGATCCGGAAGTTGTCGATGACGAGGAAGAGGTGGTTCAGCAGGGCCCGTACGTCGTACTCGTCGCACGGGGTGGTGCCGCCCAGCCGGTCGTCGTCGATGCCCCGCACGACGGGGACCGCCCGCGCGCCCGCTTCCTGGAGGAGTTCACTGATCGTCTTCATGTCTCCGACCATGCGCCAGGACACGGCACGGCGTCTTGAAGAAACGCGACAGCACGGCGGGCGGGCGTCCTAGGATCCCCCCATGGCCGGACCCCGACGGGAGACGCGGGGCATCGTCGACGCCCCCGAACTGTTCACCCGCGTACAGCTGCGTCTGCGTGATCCCGCCCCGGCGCTCCGTCCCCATCTGGAGCACTACTGGCTGATCGACTGGGACCTCCCCGAGCCGTACACCTCGCACGTGGTGCCGCATCCGAGCGTCCACCTGGTCTTCCAGCGGAACGAGCCGGGCGGCGAGGCGGAGCCGGCCGATTCCGCCGAGGTCTACGGCATCGTGCAGGGCCTCTTCAGCCGGCGTCTGGAGGGCAGGGGACGGGTCTGCGGCGTGAAGTTCCGGCCCGGCGCCTTCCGGCCGTTCGCCCCGCACCGGCCCGTGTCGGAGTGGACCGGGCGCAGGGTCCCCGCCGACGAGGCACTGGCCGTCCCCGGTGAGCTGCCCCGCGCCTCCACAGCGGCGCGGGCGGTGCTCGGTCCGGCCGACGAGGACGCCAGGGTCGCCGCGCTGGACGCCTTCCTGCTGCCCCTCCTCCCCCCGCCGGACCCGCAGGCGGAACTCGCGACACGGCTCGCCGAGCTCGTACGCACGGACCGCTCGCTGCTGCGGGTCGACGCCCTCGCCCGCGCCGCGGGCCTGTCCGTCCGCTCGCTCCAGCGGCTGTTCTCCACCTGTGTCGGGGTCGGGCCGAAGTGGGTCATCCTGCGCCACCGCATCCACGAGGCGCTGCAACGCGCCGAGCAGGACCCGGAACCCGACTGGGCGGCGCTGGCCGCCGACCTCGGCTACAGCGACCAGGCGCACCTGGCCAGGGACTTCGCGGCCACGGTGGGGGTCCCGCCGACGGCCTTCGCACAGCGCTGACACGCCACCGGCCGGCCGGCCGGAAACCTCTCGCCGCCGCACCGCGCACAGTGGCATCCTGACCGGGTGAACGGACCCGAGATCTCCCTCGAAGTAGCCCCGGAACTGCGGCTCTTCGTCGCCCACGACCGCCGCCGCGGACGCACCGCCGTCACCACGGACGGCTCGTCGACCCTCGGGCACGTCGTGGAGTCGCTCGGCGTCCCGCTCACCGAGGCCGGGCAGCTCCTCGTCGACGGCCGCCCCGTGCCCGTGTCCCACATCCCCGGCGCGGGCGAACTGGTCGAGGTGCGGGCGGTGCGGCGCCCCCAGCAGGTCCCGGGCGCTCCGCTGCGCTTCCTGCTCGACGTCCATCTGGGCACGCTCGCCCGCCGGTTGCGACTGCTGGGCGTGGACGCCGCGTACGAGAGCGAGGACATCGGCGACCCGGCGCTCGCCGCGCTCTCCGCCGAGCAGCGGCGCGTCATGCTCTCCCGGGACCGGGGGCTGCTCCGGCGCAGGGAGATCTGGGCGGGGGCGTACGTCTACAGCGACCGGCCCGAGGAGCAGCTCCGCGACGTCCTGGGCCGCTTCGCTCCCGTACTCGCGCCGTGGACCCGCTGCACCGCCTGCAACGGGCAGCTCGCGAAGGCGGACAAGGAGTCGGTGAGCGGCCGGCTGGAGCAGGGCACGCAGGCGTCCTACGACGTGTTCGCGCAGTGCGCCGACTGCGGCCGGGTGTACTGGCGGGGTGCGCACCACGCGCGTCTGGAGGCCATCGTGGCGGACGCCGTACGCGAGTTCGGCGGGGCGGGGAACCCGACGCCGACCGCCTGAGGGAGCCCGGGGCCTCAGGGGCCTGAGGACTCAGAAGGCGTAGGCGTCGCCCGTGGACAGGGCCAGCACCTCATGCGTGTCGTTCCGCCGGTTCCGGTCGCTCGCGCCGCCGTTCCAGACGGTGTCCACCCGCACCACGACCTCCGCCGGCCGGCCCGTGAGGCGCAGCCCGAGGGCCGTGCGCCTCGCCGCCCCGGCCACCCGGAGCGGCCCGGTCCCGCACAGCACCGTCCGGCTGTCGGCGCGCAGACAGCCCTGGGGCAGCCGTTGCCAGGCCGCGAGCGGGACGGAGAAGCGCAGCCGTACGGTCGCGTCGGTGAGCGGCGACGGCCCCCGGTTCCCGGTCCGCACCTGGACCCCGAGCCGCTCGTCCTGGAGGGAGACGCGGCCGTGGTGGGACACGTCCGCCTCCGGGGCGATCCCCCGGGGCGCGGGCTCGGCCACGGCGGACAGCCCAGGGCCCAGCACCACAGCCGCCACCATCGCCGTCACGGCGGGCACCCTCAGCACTGCTGCACTCGTCACTCGCATCCGGCGAACATACCGATGATCCGCCAATCACCCCTGCGTACGGACCGGTTCGCCGTGCTTCCCCACCCGCACGGCCCACCCGCGCCGTCCACCGGCGCCCCGGCGGATCCGGCCGGCGGCCGCCGCGCCCCGGCGTGACACCCTGGCCCCATGCTCGTCGCCCGTTCCGTCGCCCTCTTCGTCGTGGCCGCCCTCTTCGAGATCGGGGGTGCCTGGCTCGTCTGGCAGGGCGTGCGCGAGCACCGCGGCTGGATCTGGATCGGGGCGGGCGTCATCGCCCTCGGGGCGTACGGCTTCGTGGCCACGCTCCAGCCGGACGGTGACTTCGGCCGCATCCTCGCGGCGTACGGCGGGGTGTTCGTCGCCGGTTCGATCGCCTGGGGCATGGTCGCCGACGGCTACCGCCCGGACCGCTGGGACGTGACCGGCGCGCTGATCTGCCTGGCGGGCATGGCGCTGATCATGTACGCCCCCCGTAACCACTGAGGGTGCCTCCGGGCCGCCGCAGGTGCGTCCGGAACCACTGGAGGGTGCCTCCGGGCCGCCCGCCTATCCTGGCCACGTACCGATCAGCTGCCCGAGGAGTTCGCATGGCCGCCACCCCCATCGCCGTCATCACCGGCGCGAGCAGCGGCATCGGCGCCGCGACCGCCAGGCAGCTGGCCGCCGCCGGACACCGCGTGGTGCTCACCGCGCGCCGCAAGGACCGCATCGAGGCCCTGGCCGCCGAGCTCACCGAGGCGGGTCACCAGGCGACGGCCTACGCCCTGGACGTCACCGACCGCGCGGCGGTCGACGAGTTCGCCACCGCGTTCCGGTCCCTGGCCGTGCTGGTCAACAACGCCGGAGGGGCGCTGGGCGCCGACCCGGTGGCCACGGGAGACCCCGACGACTGGCGCCGGATGTACGAGACCAACGTCATCGGCACGCTCAACGTCACCCAGGCCCTGCTCCCCGCCCTCACCGCGAGCGGGGACGGCACCGTCGTGATCCTCTCCTCGACGGCCGGCCTCTCCACGTACGAGGGCGGTGGCGGTTACGTCGCGGCCAAGCACGGCGAGCACGTGCTGGCGGAGACGCTCCGGCTGGAGATCGTCGGCACCCCGGTCCGGGTCATCGAGGTCGCGCCCGGCATGGTGAAGACCGAGGAGTTCGCCACGACCCGCTTCCGCGGCGACACGGAGAAGGCCGCCAAGGTCTACGCGGGCGTCGACGCCCCGCTCACCGCCGACGACGTGGCCGACACGATCACCTGGGCGGTCACCCGCCCCAGCCACGTCAACATCGACCTGCTGGTGGTCCGCCCCCGCGCCCAGGCCTCCAACTCGAAGGTCCACCGCACCACCTGAGCGTCCGGGCGCGGACGGGGCCGGCGCACGGCCGGCCCCGTCTCAGCCCTTCACGCAGACGACCTGCTTGAGCTTCGCGACGACCTCGACGAGGTCCCGCTGCTGGTCGATGACCTGCTCGATCGGCTTGTACGCCGCCGGGATCTCGTCGACCACACCGGAGTCCTTACGGCACTCCACGCCCCGCGTCTGGTCCTCCAGGTCCTGGGTGGAGAACTTCCGCTTGGCCGCGTTCCTGCTCATCCGACGTCCGGCCCCGTGCGAGGCGGAGTTGAACGACTTCGCGTTACCGAGGCCCTTCACGATGTACGAGCCGGTCCCCATGGAGCCCGGGATGATCCCGAACTCCCCCGAGCCCGCGCGGATCGCGCCCTTCCGGGTGACCAGCAGGTCCATGCCGTCGTACCGCTCCTCCGCCACGTAGTTGTGGTGACAGGAGATGACCGGCTCGAACGTGACCCTGGCCTTCTTGAACTCCTTCCGGACCACGTCCTGGAAGAGGCCCATCATGATCGAGCGGTTGTACTTGGCGTACTCCTGCGCCCAGAACAGGTCGTTGCGGTACGCCGCCATCTGCGGGGTGTCGGCGACGAAGACCGCCAGGTCACGGTCGACGAGGCCCTGGTTGTGCGGGAGCTTCTGGGCCTGCCCGATGTGGAAGTCGGCGAGCTCCTTGCCGATGTTCCGGGAGCCGGAGTGCAGCATCAGCCACACCGACCCGGCCTCGTCGAGACAGAACTCGATGAAGTGGTTGCCCGAGCCGAGCGTTCCCATCTGCTTCGTGGCGCGTTCCTGACGGAATTTGACCGCCTCGGCGATCCCGTCGAACCGCGACCAGAAGTCGTCCCAGCCACTGGTCGGGAAGCCGTGGAGCCTGCCCGGATCGACCGTGTCGTCGTGCATCCCCCGGCCCACCGGGATGGCCTGCTCGATCTTCGACCGGAGTCGCGAGAGGTCTCCCGGCAGGTCGTTGGCCGTCAGCGACGTCTTCACCGCCGACATCCCGCAGCCGATGTCCACGCCCACCGCGGCCGGGCAGACCGCGCCGTGCATCGCGATCACCGAGCCGACCGTCGCGCCCTTGCCGAAGTGGACGTCCGGCATGACCGCGAGCCCCTTGATCCAGGGCAGCGTGGACACGTTCCGCAGCTGCTGCATCGCGACGTCCTCGACCGACGCCGGATCCGCCCACATACGGATGGGAACCTGCGCACCAGGCACCTCTACATACGACATAACTCCTCGATTCCCCCGAAAAAGACTGAAAGCGCAAAACCGGTGCCGAGGTCGGCATACAGGTCGGCCGACCGGCATTCACAGCGGCGCGTGCGATACACATTGTGTCCACCGGCCGCCATCGAGCGGCAACCCGTTTTCGTACCGAAGGGAGCCTGGGACCGTGCGACACATGGCGTACGTACCCGGCGTCGCGCTTCTCGTGGCGCTCGTCGCCGGCTGCAGCGCCGGCTCCGACGCCGACGACCCCGCCGCCGACAGCAAGCCCGGCAGCCCGACGGTCTCGGCCGCGCCTCCCGGGAAGTACCGGACGCTGCCCGAATCGTGCCGCGCCGTACCGCGCTCCACGCTCAAGGACCTGCTGCCGGGCGCCGCCGACCTGCCCGAGGAGCAGCAGGACAAGGTGTACGAGGGCACGGCCACCGTCACCTACGACACCGACCGCAAGGTCGGCTGCCGCTGGAAGTCGGACGCCCCGGACGCCTCCCGGAACCTGTCCATCGACTTCGAGCGCGTCGTGTCGTACGACCCCGCGGTGAGCGACGACGACCGCGCCCGGGAGGTGTACGCCAAGAAGGAGGAGGCAGCCGCCCTTCCGACCTCGGCCGGTGTCACCCCCAGCGAATCGGCCTCCCCGTCGGCGTCGGGCAGCCGCACCCCGTCCGGGTCGCCGAGCGGCATATCCTCCCCGTCGGCCTCCGCCGACCCGTCCGGCAGCACCACCGCCGCCGACCCCGACGCGGACCTCCGGCCGCGCCTGCTGGACGAGCTCGGGGATGCCGCATTTCTGGACGATGCGCTCACCCGGGCAGGTTCCACCGCACAGCATCGCACCGTGAGCGTGGTGTTCCGCACATCGAACGTCATCGTGACCGTCCATTACACCGAGCAGCCGGCCCGTGTGACCGAGGTTCCCGACAGCAGGGAACTGCAGGAGAAGGCCCAGGCCCTGGCGCGGAAACTGGACGAGGCCCTCAGCGACTGACCAGGCCCCGGCGGCCTCCGGCCGGAGCTCCCCGAGCGGTTTCGGGCCTCCGGCCGGAGGCGGCATCCGGGCGCCGTCCGTCGTACCGTGGCCCCCGACCCACGTACGGATCGACGTACCGCCCGACGAACCACCCGACGAACCGCCCGACCACCCGCACGACCGAGACCGCCGTGCCGTCCGAGTGAAGGAACCATGCACCGATCAGCCCCGCGACTCTCCCGCATACTCGCCTGCGCCGCCGTTCCGGTGATGCTCGTCGTCGCCGGCTGCTCGTCGGACTCCGGCGACGCGAAGGCCTCGGACTCCTCGACCTCGCCGAGCGCGCAGAAGTCGGAGCCGGCCGTCGAGCCCGCGAAGTTCACCGAGCTGCCCGACGCCTGCACGTCGATCGCCAGGAAGACCATCGAGGACCTGGTCCCCAAGACCAAGACCAAGGGCGGCACCCCGGGCAAGTCCAGCGACACCACCAGCCGCGGCGGCTGCTCCTGGAACGGCCTGGACGACAACGGCGTGAAGGGCTCGCAGTACCGCTGGCTCGACGTCGGCTTCACCCGCTTCGACTCGGACCAGTCCCTGGGCAGCGGTGCCAAGCGCGCGACGGACGAGTACACCAAGCAGGTCTCCAAGGCGCAGGCCACCGAGGGCGCCGAGAAGCCCGCGGCCAAGCCCGTCGACGCGCTCGGTGAGCAGGCCACGGCCATCACGTACGGCCTGACCAAGTCGAAGGAGAAGTTCGAGTACGCGACGATCGTGGCCCGTACGGGGAACGTCGTCGTCAGCGTCACCTACAACGGGGCCGGCTTCGCGGGCGCCAAGACGCCCTCCGCCGCCGACATCCTCGAGGACGCCGGGAAGGCCGCCAAGGAGGCCGTCGCCGCGGTCGGCGCCGATGACGCCGACGCGGGGAAGTCCTCGGCCTCCCCCTCGGCAAAGGCCTCGGCCAAGTCGTGACCTGAGCCCGGCAGGAGCGTCAACTCCCCTGCCCCGAGCCGCTTCAACGAAGCCCGGTGCCCCCGCGAGCACCGGGCTTCGGCCCCTCCCCGCGCAACGGGCCCGCCCGGCATGTGCCAGGCTGTGCCCGCGCCGGATGCCGAAGTGGAGCCGGGCCGTCGAATGTTCGGGAGGGGATCGCGGGTGGCCGCAATACCGCTGACACGCACACACCGCGTACTCATCGGGGTCGTCGTCGCGGGCGCCGTGCTCATCGCCGCGATCGGTTTCGCGGGCTCGTACGCCGCCGTCCGTGAACTCGCGGAGGAGAAGGGCTTCGGCGACTTCTCGCTGGTCTTCCCGATCGGCATCGACGCGGGCATCTGCGTCCTGCTCGCGCTGGACCTGCTGCTGACGTGGATGCGCATCCCCTTCCCGCTGCTGCGTCAGACCGCCTGGCTGCTGACCGCGGCGACGATCGCCTTCAACGGCGCCGCCGCCTGGCCCGACCCGCTGGGCACCGGCATGCACGCGGTGATCCCCATCCTGTTCGTCGTCGCCGTCGAGGCCGCGCGGCACGCGGTCGGCCGGATCGCGGACATCACCGCCGACAAGCACATGGAGGGCGTCCGCCTCACCCGCTGGCTGCTCTCCCCCGTCCCCACGTTCAAGCTGTGGCGCCGGATGAAGCTGTGGGAGCTGCGCAGTTACGAGCAGGTCATCAAGCTCGAACAGGACCGGCTGATCTACCAGGCCCGCCTCCAGGCCCGTTTCGGCCGCAACTGGCGCCGCAAGGCCCCCGTCGAGTCGATGATGCCGCTGCGCCTGGCGAAGTACGGTGTGCCGCTCGCCGAGACCGCCCCGGCCGGTCTCGCCGCCGCGGGCATCGAACCGGCGCTGCTGCCGCCCGTCCCGGCGGTCGCGGAGGCGGAACAGCAGCATCCCCAACTCCCGTACGCCGCGCAGCCGCAGGACGAGCCCGCCCCGTACGACGCATACGAGCAGGAGCAGCACCAGCACGCGCAGCAGCAGTACCCCCAGGAGGACCCCGGCTCGCACGACAGCCCCTGGTTCGCCGCGCCGAAGGTGCTGGACGAGGCGTACGAGAGCGCGTACGACCCGACGTACGACGAGGGCGTGGACCCCGGCCCCGTGATGATCCCCTCGGGGGCGCCCGGCCGGACCCGCCCCCTCGGCAACGTGGGCACGGTCGGCGCGTTCCCGCACCCCCGCCCGGCCGAACCGGAGGCGGAGGAGCCGCGGCGGCAGCCGGAACAGGGCGCCGGCCAGGAGGCCGACCCGGCCGAATGGACCGAGGACGAGATCGAGTTCAGCGACATCGCGTACGAGGTGTTCACCGCGTACACGCATCAGCACCAGGACTACCCGAGCGCCGAGGTGCTCGACATTCACCTGTCGGACGGCCACAACGTCCGTCACCCGCGCAGCGCCGCGCTGCTCCGGCGGATGCTGCCTGGCTTCAAGCAGCGCTTCGACAACGAGATGGCCGCGGACCACATCGCGTAGGGGAAGAGACATGAGGACGGGCGGGCCGCTGAGCGGCCCGCCCGTCCTCATGCCGTCCCGGTACTACGCGCCCAGCAGCGTCCGCACCCGGTCCGCCCCGACCGCGAGCAGCAGCGTGGGCAGGCGCGGCCCGGTGTCCCGGCCGACGAGCAGCTGGTACAGCAGGGCGAAGAAGGAGCGCTGGGCGGCCTTCAGCTCGGGCGTCGGCTTGGCGTCCGGCTCCAGACCCTCCAGCACCTTCGGTACGCCGTAGACGAGCGTGGTCAGCCCGTCCAGCGACCAGTGCGAGTCGAGCCCTTCGAGCAGCAGCCGCAGCGACTCACGGCCCTGGTCGTCCAGGGAGCCGAGCAGCTCCTTGTCCGGCTCGCCCCGGACGATGGTGCGGGCCTCGGCCGGCACCTGGGTGGTGATCCAGCTCTCCGCGCGGTCGAGCCGGGGCCGCGCCTCGTCGAGCGAGGTCAGCGGATTCTCCGGGTCGAGCTCGCTGAGGATGCGCAGCGTCTGGTCCTCGGCACCGGCGGTGATGTCGGCGACCGAGGCGAGCGTGCGGTACGGCAGCGGGCGCGGGGTGCTGGGAAGCTCCCCGGCGGCCGTGCCGACGGCCCGGGCGTACGCGGCGGCGTCGGCGGGCAGCACCGTGCCGTCGGCCACCTTGCGGGCCAGCGAGTCCCACTCGTCGTACAGCCGCTGGATCTCCTGGTCGAAGGCGATCTTGAAGGACTGGTTCGGCTTGCGGCGCGCGTACAGCCAGCGCAGCAGCGGCGCCTCCATGATCTTCAGCGCGTCGGCCGGGGTCGGCACGCCGCCCTTGCTGGAGGACATCTTCGCCATGCCGGAGATCCCGACGAACGCGTACATCGGGCCGATCGGCTGGACGCCGTCGAAGACCTCGCGCACGATCTGGCCGCCGACGACGAAGGAGGAGCCGGGCGAGGAGTGGTCCACGCCGCTGGGCTCGAAGATCACGCCCTCGTAGGCCCAGCGCATCGGCCAGTCGACCTTCCAGACCAGCTTGCCGCGGTTGAACTCGTTGAGCCGGACCGTCTCGGCGAAGCCGCACGCCGAGCAGGTGTAGTTCAGCTCGGTCGTGTCGTCGTCGTACGCCGTGACGACGGTGAGGTCCTTCTCGCAGTTGCCGCAGTAGGGCTTGTACGGGAAGTAGCCCGCGGTGTTCGAGCTGCCGTCATCCTCGTCCGCAGCGCCGGAGCCCTCGGCGGCCTCCAGCTCGGCCTCGTCGACCTTCTTCTGCTGCGGCTTCCTGCCCTTCGCCCCCGCCGCGCCGTCCTTCTTGGTGCGGTAGCGGTCCAGGACGGCGTCGATGTCCGCGCGGTGCTTCATCGCGTGCAGGATCTGCTCGCGGTAGGTGCCCGCGAGGTACTGCTCGGTCTGGCTGATGCCGTCGTACTCGACACCGAGCTCGTCCAGGGCCTGGGTCATGGCGGCCTTGAAGTGCTCGGACCAGTTCGGGTACGCCGACCCGGCCGGGGCGGGCACCGAGGTCAGCGGCTTGCCGATGTGCGCCTGCCAGGAGTCGTCGACGCCCTCGACGCCGTTCGGCACCTTGCGGTAGCGGTCGTAGTCGTCCCACGAGATCAGGTGGCGCACGGTGTACCCGCGGCGGCGGATCTCGTCGGCGACCAGGTGCGGGGTCATGACCTCGCGGAGGTTGCCCAGGTGGATCGGGCCCGACGGGGAGAGGCCGGAGGCGACGACGACCGGTTTGCCAGGCGCACGTCGCTCCGATTCGGCGATGACATCGTCCGCGAAGCGGGAGACCCAGTCGGTCTCGGTGCTGCTCTGACTCGAAGCCACGGTCGGCACGTCCTTCTCTCGTGTAGGACTCGTAGGGGCGACCCCCATCAGGGGCGCCCCCCATTCTCCCAGGTACCACCCGCAGCGCGAAAACGGCTTTACACCCCGTGGAATACTGGAGAGATCCTTTGTCCTCTACCGAAACGGCAGCCGGCTCATGGCCTCGGTCCCTTCCCTCGCTTCCACGCTCCAGCAGCAGCTGGCGGACGCCCTGACGGCAGCTCTGCCGGAGGCCGGCACCGCGGACCCGCTGCTGCGCCGAAGCGACCGGGCCGACTTCCAGGCCAACGGGATCCTGGCGCTCGCCAAGAAGCTCAAGGGCAACCCGCGCGAGCTGGCGGCCAAGGTCACGGACGCCCTTCCGGCGGGTGAGCTGATCAAGGACATCGAGGTCTCGGGCCCCGGCTTCCTCAACGTCACGCTGACCGACGGGGCGATCATCCGGACGCTCGCCGCGCGGGCCGCCGACGGCGACCGGCTCGGTGTCCCGGTGAAGTCCGCCCCGGGCACCACCGTGATCGACTACGCCCAGCCCAACGTGGCCAAGGAGATGCACGTCGGCCACCTGCGGTCGGCGGTCATCGGCGACGCGATGGTCCAGATCCTGGAGTTCACCGGCGAGAACGTCGTCCGGCGCCACCACATCGGCGACTGGGGCACCCAGTTCGGCATGCTCATCCAGTACCTCTTCGAGCACCCGGACGAGCTGAAGCACGAGGGTGACGAGACGGACGGCGAGGCGGCGATGTCGTCGCTGAACCGGGTCTACAAGGCGTCGCGGGTCCTGTTCGACTCCGACGAGGAGTTCAAGGCGCGGTCCCGTGACCGGGTGGTGGCGCTCCAGGCCGGTGACCCGGAGACGCTGGCGCACTGGCAGCGGTTCGTCGACGAGTCGAAGATCTACTTCTACTCCGTCTTCGACAAGCTCGACATGAAGATCGACGACCCGGACATCGTCGGAGAGTCCGGCTACAACGACATGCTCGAGGAGACCTGCCGGATCCTGGAGGAGACGGGCGTCGCCGTCCGCTCCGAGGGTGCGCTGTGCGTGTTCTTCGACGATGTGAAGGGCCCGGACGGCAACCCGGTCCCGCTGATCGTCAAGAAGACCAACGGCGGTTACGGCTACGCGGCGACCGACCTCTCCGCGATCCGCGACCGGGTCCAGGGCCTCAAGGCCGACTCCCTGCTGTACGTCGTGGACGCCCGGCAGTCCCTGCACTTCAAGATGGTCTTCGAGACGGCCCGCCGCGCCGGCTGGCTGAACGAGGACGTCAAGGCCCACCAGCTCGCCTTCGGCACGGTCCTCGGCAAGGACGGCAAGCCGTTCAAGACCCGTGAGGGCGTCACGGTCCGGCTGGAGGACCTGCTCGACGAGGCGGTCGAGCGGGCCACGGCCGTGGTCCGGGGGAAGGCCGAGAAGGTGGGCCTGACCGAGGAGGAGATCGTCGAGAACGGCCGGTACGTCGGCGTGGGCGCCGTGAAGTACGCGGACCTGTCGACCTCCGCCGTGCGGGACTACAAGTTCGACCTGGACCAGATGGTGTCGCTGAACGGCGACACGTCGGTGTACCTCCAGTACGCCTACGCCCGGATCCGCTCCATCCTGCGCAAGGCGGGCGACGCGAAGCCCGCCGCGCACCCGGAGCTGGAGCTGGCCCCGGCGGAACGTGCGCTGGGTCTGCACCTGGACCAGTTCGGCGAGGTCGTGGCCGAGGTGGCCGAGGGGTACGAGCCGCACAAGCTGGCCGCGTACCTCTACCAGCTGGCCTCGCACCTCACCACGTTCTACGACCAGTGCCAGGTGCTGAGCGACGAGAACGCCCCGGAGGTCGTCGAGAACCGGCTCTTCCTGGTCGAGCTCACCGCCCGCACCCTGCACCAAGGCATGAAGCTGCTCGGCATCAGGACGCCCGAGCGTCTCTGACCCCCGGCTGCCGCACGGGCCCGGCCCGGATCATCCGATCCGGGCCGGGCCCGTGCGCATTCCTCCGGCCGGTCCGGCCGGCCGGTCCGAGCCGGCCGGCCTGAGCCGGCCGGTCGGAGCGGGTCAGTCGGAGCGGGTCAGTCGAACGCCGCGGCGAACATGCCGGCCTCGTAGGAACCGCCCTTCTGGTGCGTGATCACGGCGAGCCGGTTGGCGGCGTTGATCAGGGCGACCAGGCAGATCAGCGCGGCGAGCTGGTCGTCGTCGTAGTGCTTGCGCACCTGGTCCCAGGTCTCGTCGGAGACTCCCTGGTGGGCGTCGGCGAGCCGCGTGCCCTCCTCGGCGAAGGCCAGCGCGGCCTGCTCGGCCTCGGTGAACACGGTGGACTCCCGCCAGGCGGCGACCAGGTGGAGCCGGACCGCGGTCTCCCCGGCGGCCGCGGCCTCCTTGACGTGCATGTCGATGCAGTGACCGCAGCCGTTGATCTGGCTGGCGCGCAGCGACACCAGCTCCTGTGTGGACTTCGGCAGCGACGACTGCTGAACGACCAGGCCGGCGCCCGCGAACCGCTTGGCGAACCGGGAGCCGATCCCGTTCTCGAACAGGTTGAACCGTGCGTCCATGACGTCGTCCTCTCTCGGGGTGGTGCACTGGACGGACACAAGACCCCGGCGGGCCGCCGCGTGTGACAGAAGGAGCTGTGACCTGCGCCACCGCGCGGTGATGTCACAGAACGGGGGCGGCCGGCGTCCTGTGCCCGTGAACCGTCGAGCGCGAACAGGCAGGAGCACCCAGGTGGACAGCGGACACGAGCACACGGAGGACGCGCGGGACACGGCGGGGCGGACCGGTGCGGACCCCGCCACCGAGGCGTTCGTCACCCACCGCAATCTGCTGTTCACCGTCGCCTACGAGATGCTCGGCTCGGCCGCCGACGCGGAGGACGTCCTCCAGGAGACCTGGCTGCGCTGGGCCGGCGTCGATCTCGGGACGGTGCGGGACCGGCGCGCGTACCTGGTCCGGATCACCACACGGCAGGCGCTGACCCGGCTGCGGACGCTCGGCCGCCGCAAGGAGTCGTACGTCGGCACCTGGCTGCCCGAGCCGCTGCTCACCTCACCCGATGTGGCCGAGGACGTGGAGCTGGCCGACAGCGTCTCGATGGCGATGCTGCTGGTGATGGAGACCCTGACACCCAGCGAGCGGGCGGTGTTCGTGCTGCGCGAGGTGTTCGCCTTCGGGTACGACGAGATCGCGGACGCCGTGGGCAAGAGCCAGTCAGCGGTCCGCCAGATCGCGCACCGCGCGCGGGACCACGTCGCGGCGCGCCGGCCACGCGGGACGGTGCCCCCGTCCGAGACCCGGGAGGCGCTCGACGCGTTCCGACGGGCCGTCGAGACGGGCGATGTGCAGAGCCTGGTCGACGTCCTCGCCCCGGAAGTCGTCCTCCTGGGGGACGGGGGCGGAGTGAAGCAGGCCATCCTCAGGCCGGTCGTGGGCGCGGACAAGGTGGCCCGGCTGCTGGTCGGCGGGCTGGCCAAGGTCACCGAGCTGTCGCTGAGCCCGGTTCAGGTCAATGCCGCCCCGGCGCTGGTCCTCCGGCTGGACGGGGCGCTCGACAGCGTCATGGCGGTGCGCTTCGACGACGGCCTGATCACCGGGCTCTACGCCGTACGCAACCCCCAGAAGCTGTCGCACATGGAACGCGAGACCGCGCTGCGCCGCTGAGCCGGGTCCTCCGCCAGCCCAGTCACTCCTGTCCCTCCTGTCACTCCTCTCCCTCCGGCACCCACTGGGCGGTGTCGGGGCGGTAGATGTAGCTCGGCCGGGTCTTGAGACTGCTCGTACGGAACGGCTCGCCCCGGTCGTCGATGCGCAGGGTCCCGCTCCGGCCGCCGCTGGTCCACTCCAGCTCCAGGTACCAGGTCACGTCGTGCCCCTCCACGTGCGCGTCGATGTGGAACACCTCGACGTCGGTGGAGCTCACCCGGTACGGGAAGTCCTTCGCGGGCACGACCACACCGGCGTCCTCCCCGGCGACGGGCTTCGAACGCGGCCGGCTGTCGTCCAGGTCGATGTCGAAGGTCTGTGGCGTGATGCCTCCCCCGCAGCCGTTCCCCATCGAGTACGCGTTCCAGGGGAGCGCCGCGTTGCGCCCCAGCACCCGCACGTGCAGCGCGTTGAGCACGACCGCCTCGCCGGACGTCCCCTGGAGCGTGAGGGCGAGCTTCATGTCGCCTCCGTCCACACCCCCGAGCGCCCGCGCCCAGCTACGGCGGTCCTGGGGCGAGGGGTTCGGGGGGACGTCGTCGGGCTTCTCGTCGAGGAGGTAGTACTGCCCGCAGGGCTCCTCCCAGTTGTACGAGCTGATGGTGGCGTGCACGGGTACGCCACCGCCCTGCGGCCCCTGCGAGGAGGGCGAGGGGGTGGCACTGCTCGTGGCGGCGGGTGAGGAGGCCGCCGTCCGGTCGGGCGTCGGCGACGGGCTGACGCTGCTGCTCGGCAGGGCGCTCCCGGTCGCCCTGCCGGTGGGGACGACCGGGGCGTTGCTGTGCGCCGTCTCCGCCCGTCCGTCGTCGGTGGCCTCGTCGCGCCCGAGGCTGTGGAAGGTGAGGGCCAGGGGGACGGTGAGGGCCACGACCGCCACCGCGGTGAGCAGGACGCGCAGCTTCCTGGAGGCGCGCCGGCGGGGAGCGGGTACGGCGCCGGGGCGGCCGGACTCCTGCGGCGTCACGTCCTCCGGCACGGGTCCTTCCGGCGATGCCGCTTCCGGTGCCGGTGCCGGCGTTGGTGGTGTTGCTGATGCCGGTGCCGGTGCCGGCGTTGGTGGTGTTGCTGATGCCGGGCCCGGGTCCGGTGTCGGCGTCCGCCCCTCCGCCGGTTCCGCTTCGGGGCGTGGATCTGATTCCGCTTCCGCCTCCGCCTCGGCTCTCTCCGGGGACGTGCCCGGTTCCGGCTTCCGCGCGCCCCGGCGCTTCGCCTCGTCGGCCAGGATCCACTTCCGGTGCAGCGCCACCAACTCGTCGGCGGAGGCGCGGCAGACACGCGCGAAGCGCTCGACGGGCGCGTACTCATGCGGGACCGCGTCACCGTTGCAGTACCGGTGCACGGTCGAGGTGCTCATGTGCAGCTTCTGGGCGAGCGCTCCGTAACTGAGCCCGGACCGCCCCTTCAACTCCCTGAGCTGCGCCGCGAACTCCTGGATCTCTGGGGCCATCTGGACCGTTTCTCCTTCTCTCCGTTCCCGGAACGCGTTCCAGGGACGTGGTGTTCACGCAGGTCAGAGTAGGTGCGAGCGTTCCAGCGTCCCGCATGCCCGGCCGGCCGTTGCGACGGAAATCCGGGCCTGGACAAGATGTGGACACACCGCGGCGTTCCCCACGATCCGCACATCCCACCCTCGTCCGTCCCGGGAGCCGCCATGCGTACCCGACCCGCGCTCAGCCTGACCGACGCGGTCGCCGCAGTAGTGCTGATCGGCTGCGTCGCAGTCGTCGTCGCACTCCTGCGGAGCACCTGATCACGCGTCACCGACCAGTACACCCGCCCGCACGTCAGGGTGCCAAACGGCGCCCCGGGCACCAGCCACACCGAACGGGGAGAACCACTCATGCGTAACCTCCACTTCCGCCGCACCGCCCGCACCTCCGTCCTCGGCGGGGCCGCGCTGCTCGCCGCCCTCGCGCTGACGGCCTGCCAGGGAGGCGACACGGCCGCCGCGGACGGCGCCGCCGACTCCGTGTCTCAGAAGCCGGCCTCCGGCACCTCGGCGGCCCCCGCGTCGGACAGCACGACGACCGACGGCTCGGGCACTTCCGGCTCCGATTCCGGTTCCGTTTCCGGTTCGGGCTCCGGTTCCGGCACCGCCAAGGAATCCGGTTCCGCCACCCGCGCCCCGGCGGCCGAGCAGCCGCAGGGGGACACCGGCAGCGGGTCCCTGCCCACGTGCACCGGCGCGAACACCAAGCTCACGATCACGGGCGTCCAGCGCCCCGTCAACCACATGCTGCTCACGGTGACCAACACCGGCTCGAAGGCCTGCAACGCCTTCTCCTACCCGTTCCTGAAGTTCGGTGAGGCGCAGTCCGTCCCCCCGGTCGTCGAGGACAGCAAGCCGCAGGCCGTCGTCACGGTCGCCCCCGGTGAGTCCGCCTACGCCGGCGTGCTGACCTCGTCGGCCGACGGCAGCGGCTCGGGCGGCTACTCCACCCGGGACCTGGCCGTCGGCTTCCAGAACAGGAACTCCGGGTCCGCCGGCGGGATGGTGGACGTCCCGCTGGGCAAGGACGTGTACGTCGACAGCACCCTGACCGTCACGTACTGGCAGACCGAGATGGACAACGCCCTCATGTACTGACCCTCGCGAACGGGCGTGGCACCGGAGGTCCGGTGCCACGCCCGTTCCGCCGTCGGCGGACCTCCCGGCCCGCTACGGTCCACGGATGCGCATGTATCTTTCGTCCTTCCGGACAGGGGACCACCCGGAGCGGATGCTGGCCCTGCTGCACCGGCCGCCCGCCACCGACGTCACGGTCGCCGTGGTGGCCAACGCGGTCGACGCCCTGCCGGACAGCGAGCGCGAGGCCGCGGTCGAGCGGGAGCTCGGGGCGCTCTCCGCGCTCGGGTTGCGGCCGGTCGAACTCGACCTGCGTACGTTCTTCGAGCGCCCCGCGGAACGGGTCGCGGCCGCTCTCGCCGAGTTCCCCCTGGTCTGGGTGCGCGGCGGCAACGTGTTCGTCCTGCGCCAGGCCATGGCCCGCAGCCGGGCCGACCGGGCCCTGGTGGACCTGTTGCGGCAGGACGCGCTCGTCTACGCGGGCTACAGCGCCGGCGCCTGCGTCCTGGCCCCCGCTCTGCGGGGCCTGGAGGAGTGCGACGCCCCGGAGGCGGTGCGCACCGCGTACGGCGACGAGGCCCGCTGGGACGGGCTGGCCCTCCTCGACCACGCCGTGGTGCCCCACATCGACTCGCCCGGGCACCCCGAGACCGAGATCCTCGGCATCGTGGCCGACCGCTACCGCGCCGAAGGCACCCCCTGCCGGACCCTCCGCGACGGTCAGGCCCTCGTGATCGACGGCCCCACCACCCGCCTCTACTGACCGGAGGTGTCCGGCCCGGCGTGCAGGACGTCCCGGGCCTGGTCCGCGGCGCGCGTGATGCTCTCGGTGACGAACGCCATGAAGCGGGCGATGTTCTCCAGGCGGACGGCCGCCGGGGTCCCGGCGCCCAGGATGCCGACGCCCTGCTGCGCGGTCTCCACTATCTGGGCGCTGGACCGGGCGCTGGCGACCATCGACTGGTACCAGACGTCGTTGTCGACGATGTAGCGGTCGCGGCGGCGTTCGTCCCGCTCCCGCCGGATGAAGGCCTGCTCCTCCAGGTACGCGACCGCCTTGGAGATGGAGGCCGGGCTGACCTGGAGGTGCCGGGCGAGGTCGGACGCGGTGAGACTGCCCGAGTCGGTGATGACGAGACAGGCCAGCACCCTGGACATCATCTTGGGCATGCCCGACTGCAGGAGGGCGGCGGTGAGCACCTCCTCGAACGCGCGCACCGCCTCGGCGTCGCGCCCGTCGGCCTGCCGGGGTGCCGTCTGCCCCCGGGGTGCCGCCCGACCGTTCCTGGCGGCGCGATGGCCGGTGGCGCGCTGGGCGAGATCGGCACGGTAGGCGGTGGGACCGCCGTTCCGCATCACCTCACGGGTGATCGTCGACGTCGGACGGTCGAGGCCTCTGGCGATCTCCGCGTAGGCCTGGCCGTCGGCCAGCCCCAGCGCGATCTGCTGGCGTTCCTGCTGGGTGAGTCTGCCCCCGGGCATCCGGTCTCCCTCTGGTGGTCCGCGAGAGCCCCAGCATAGCGTTCACCCTCATCTCATTGCAACGAATCACGCTCGGTTCGTTGCATTAGCCTTAAGCCCATTGCAATGAAATCTCTCATCTACCTGCAATAACAAGGGAAGTTCACTGCAACGCGATTGCCGGAACAGTGAATGCAACGTAGCGTTTCTCTCATCGGAAACACCAACCGAAGGAGCCCACGATGCACACGTTCCCCACCCCCGCCCCGGTCACGGTCATCCTCGACATCCCCGCGGGACGCATCCAGTTCATCGCCGCGGACCGGGCCGACACCACGGTCGAGATCCTGCCCGCGAACGCCTCGAAGAGCCGGGACGTGAAGGCCGCCGAGCAGACCGAAGTCGTCTGCGGCGACGGCGTCCTGCGCATCGAGGCCCCGGCGGCGTCGAACCGGGTCCTCGGCAGCTCCGGGTTCGTCGAGGTCACCGTCCAGCTTCCCGCCGGCTCCCGCGTCGAGGCGAAGGCGGCCAGTGCCGACTTCCGGGGCGTCGGACGCCTCGGCGACGTCACCTTCGAGAGCGCCCAGGGCTCGGCCAAGCTCGACGAGACCGAAGGCGCCCACCTCACCCTCCAGGCGGGCGACATCACCGTCGGACGCCTGGGCGGTCCCGCACGGATCAGCACCCTGAAGGGCAACCTCCGTATCACCGAGGCCGTACGCGGCACGGTCACGCTGCGCACCGAGGCCGGCGAGATCTCCGTCGGCGCCGCTCGCGGGGTCTCCGCCTCCCTCGACGCCGGCAGCGGCTACGGCCGGATCCACAACACGCTCATGAACGCGGACGGCGCCGACGCCGCCCTGAACATCCACGCGACCACCGCCCACGGCGACATCACCGCCCGCAGCCTCTGAGGAGTTCCCCATGACCGACCTGGCCATCGCAGCGAACGGGCTGCGCAAGTCCTTCGGCGACAAGACCGTGCTCGACGGCGTCGACCTGGCCGTCCCCGAAGGAACCGTCTTCTCCCTGCTCGGCCCGAACGGCGCCGGCAAGACCACCGCCGTGAAGATCCTCTCCACCCTCATCAGCCCGGGTCCGGGCTCCGGCGACATCCGCGTCGGCGGCCACGACCTGGCCACCGACCCCCAGGCGGTACGGGCCGCGATCGGGGTCACGGGGCAGTTCTCCGCCGTCGACGGCCTGATCACCGGCGAGGAGAACATGCTCCTCATGGCGGACCTGCACCACCTCTCCCGCAGCGAGGGACGGCGCACCACCGCCGAACTGCTGGAGCGCTTCGACCTGGTCGAGGCAGCGAAGAAGCCGGCCTCCACCTACTCGGGCGGCATGAAGCGCCGCCTGGACATCGCCATGACGCTGGTCGGCGGCCCGAGAATCATCTTCCTCGACGAGCCGACCACCGGCCTCGACCCCCGCAGCCGCCACACCATGTGGGGCATCATCCGGGAACTCGTCTCCGACGGCGTCACCGTCTTCCTCACCACCCAGTACCTGGAGGAGGCGGACGAGCTCGCCGACCGCATCGCGGTGCTCCACGACGGCAGGCTCGCCGCCGAGGGCAGCGCCGAGGAACTCAAGCGGATCGTCCCCGGCGGACACGTCAGGCTCCGCTTCTCCGACCCCGCCGCGTACCGGAGCGCGCTCTCCGCCCTGAACGACGTCACGGGCGACGACGAGGCGCTGTCCCTTCAGATCCCCAACGACGGCAGCCAGCGCGCGCTGCGCTCCGTCCTCGACCGGCTGGACTCGGCCGGCATCGAGGCGGACGAACTCACCGTGCACACCCCCGACCTCGACGACGTCTTCTTCGCCCTGACCAGCAGCACCAGCGTCCCCGACCAGCCCAAGGAGACCGTCCGATGAGTTCCCTCTCCCTCGCCGTGCGCGACTCGTCCACCATGCTGCGGCGGAACCTGCTGCACGCGCGGCGCTACCCGTCGCTCACCCTGAACCTGCTGCTCACCCCGGTCATGCTGCTCCTGCTCTTCGTGTACATCTTCGGCGACACGATGAGCGCGGGCATCGGCGGCGGGGACCGCTCCGCCTACATCGCCTACATCGTCCCCGGCATCCTGCTGATGACCATCGGCTCCACCATGGTCGGCACCGCGGTGTCCGTCTCGGCGGACATGACCGAGGGCATCATGGCCCGCTTCCGCACCATGGCCATCCACCGCGGCTCGGTGCTCTTCGGACACGTCGCGGGGAGCGTCCTCCAGGCGGTCGTCAGCGTCGTACTCGTCGGCGCCGTGGGCGTCGCCATGGGGTTCCGCTCCACCGACGCCTCCGCCCTGGAGTGGCTCGCGGCCTTCGGGCTGCTGGCGCTGGTCGCCCTGGCGTTCACCTGGATCGCGGTCGGGATGGGCATGGGCAGCCCCAACGCCGAGGCGGCGAGCAACAACGCCCTGCCGCTGATCCTCCTGCCGCTCATCTCCAGCGCGTTCACCCCGATCGAATCGATGCCCGGCTGGTTCCAGCCGATCGCGGAGTACCAGCCGTTCACCCCCGCCATCGAAACACTGCGGGGGCTCCTCCTCGGCACCGAGATCGGCAACAACGGGTGGATCACCATCGCCTGGTGCCTGGGCCTCACCGTCCTCGGCTACCGCTGGTCGAAGGCCCAGTTCGACCGCGACCCGAGGTGACCGGGGCCGCTCTTCAACTCCTGGAGGAGGAGAGCTGTTCACGTACCCACGCATGACCAGGATTGACGTGCGGCCGGCCGTCCACGAAGACGGTCGGCACCGTCTCGTTCCCGCCGTTGGCCTCGCGCACCACCGCCGCACCCGCCGGGTCACGCCAGATGTCGACCCAGTACAGCCGGCGGGCGTTGCGGCCCAGCCGGATGCGCAGCCGTATGCAGAACTTGCACCCCGGCCGCCAGTAGACGACCGGCCGCCCGTCGGCCGCGCTGCGGCTCCGGGCCTCCAGCGCACCGATGGACCGCGGGAAGATCAGCGGCGAGTTCACGCCCGCGAGCAGCACGAACAGCAGCAGGAAGACCACGGCCCGGCCGGGACTCCCCTGGGAGAGCTGCCCGGCCGCGACGGCCGCGCCGCAGAGCACCAGCAGGGTCGGCAGTATCCACGCGCGCATCATGGTGACGCAGGCTATATCCCCACCGAGCAGACCGCTCACGGGCCGCTCAGGGACCGCTGGCTCAGGGCTCCTTGACGATCACGCGCTCCGCGCCGGGTATCCCCTTGGCCCACCAGTGCCCGTAGCGCCCGTAGACCGCCGGATCACGGCCGGAGAGCAGTGCGGACAGCTTCTCCGCCTCCTCGGTCAGCCCCTGCCACTCCGCCTTGCCTAGCCTGTGGAAGGCGGTCAGTTCCAGCCCGTCCCCGGCCACCCGCCACACCCCGGCGACCTGCCCGTCCACGAGCAGGCAGGGCAGCACATCGCCGTTGCGGCGGACGACCAGCGGCCGGTACTCCTCGGGCACCACCCGCCCGGCACCGGCATGGGACAGCAGCGTGCTGTCCCACATCGGCAGGAGCCGCGGCGGAGCCGGGGTGTCCTCAGGGGGCACGGTGGCGTCCGCCAGGTCGTACAGGACGGAGCGGCCGGGGCCCGCCACCCGCACCACCCGGCCGTCGAGCTCCCCCAGCGCCTGGGTGATCGGCGGCCGGTCCAGCATGGTGAACCGGGCGAAGTCCTGGGCCGACGCCGGCCCGAACGCCCCCAGATAGGCGAGCAGCAACTTCCGTACCCCGGCCGCCGCTTCCTCCCGTGGGACGTCCCCGGGCGCGGCGAGATAGCTGTTGCGCTGCGTGAAGGACCACGGTCCACCGGCCGGCGCGTGGTGCACGGGCGCATACGTGCGCAACGCCCACCACACGCGGTGCGCGTGCTCCCCGAACCGCGCGGTGAACTCGCTCTCGACCTCGGCGCCCGTACGCGGCCGCTCCAGGAACCCGGCGAGCTCGGGGAGCAGCGCGTCCGCCTCGACGTCCGTCAGCCCGGTCGCGGCGAAGCGGCGGTCGTACAGCCGCGACGACCGCAACCGGCCCACCATGGCGGCGTGGTACGGCGCGTAGTCCTCGGCGTGGACGGCGTGCAGGGTGATCCGCATGAGGGACGCCTTCACGACCCGGCGCTCCGCGAAGGCCGCGTCCAGGTCCTCGGGCGCGAAGTCCCGCACCCGGTTCCACAGCGCCAGATACGGAGAGGCCGGAGACTGCGCCTGGAGAGCGCAGACCCGGCGCACCGCCTCCGCCACATCGAGGCGCTGCCGCTCCAGCAGGAGTTGACGGTCCAGGGTCGCCAGGACGAGCCGGCGGGCGGAGAGACTCATGGCCCGGGATTATGCCTCCCGGTGGCCGGTCGGGCGGGCCGTCCGCACCACCGGCCGAAGCCTGAGTACGAGTGCTCATGTGCGGCCCCGCTCCGCCGCGTTGACTCGTCCGCATGCCGGAAGACCTCCAGAACCCCCGCGCCCCGCACGCCTGGGCCGGGCCGCTGATCTCCACACTCGTCACCCTGCCCGCGGCGGCGCTGGCGCTGTTCTTCGGCGGCTTGTCGCCCATGGCGTGCGACTCCTGCGACGGCGCACGGGCCGACCGCTTCACCGACTCCTTCAACGCGGCGTGGGCCGTCCTCTGCACCGGTCTCGTGCTCTCCCTCGTCGTCCTCGTGGCCGGCTGGGTCCTGCCCTGGCGCCGACGGTACGCCGCCGCCCGGGTGCTCCTCTGCGTGGCCGCGCCCGCCGTCGTCTGCGTCGCCGTCGTGGCGTTCACCGCACTCGTCGACTGGCCCTGACCTCGGACGCCCGGCGGCCGGCGGGCCCGGTCCCGGCCGGCGCCGGGACGTTCCGGTGGCGCCCGGGACGGCGTGGGCCAGGGTTTCGCGGAGACGACTCACCTACGCTCCTCCACGAAAGCCGAATCCAGGAAAGCCGAATCCGGGAAAGCCGAAAAAAGTCCGGCCGCCGATGTCGAGATCCGGTGACCCGCTCCGTCCCCGTAGTGAACGCGACCACGAGGGGTCGCACCGCCGAGGAGGAACACGATGGCGAAGTACCTGCTGCTGAAGCACTACCGGGGCGCACCCGCCGCGGTCAACGACGTGCCCATGGACCGGTGGGCGCCGGAGGAGATCTCGGCCCACGTCCAGTACATGAACGACTTCGCGGCCAGGCTGGAGAAGTCGGGCGAGTTCGTCGACGGTCAGGCGCTCGCCCCCGAGGGAGCGTGGGTCCGCTACGACGGCGAGGGGCGCCCGCCGGTCACCGACGGACCGTTCGCCGAGACCAAGGACCTCATCGCCGGCTGGATGATCATCGACGTCGACAGCTACGACCGCGCCGTGGAGCTGGCCGGAGAGCTGTCGGCGGCCCCCGGGGCGGGCGGTGAGCCGATCCACGAGTGGCTGGAGGTACGCCCCTTCCTGACCGAGCCGCCCACCATCACGGAGTGACCTCACCGATGGACGAGGCCCTGCTCAGAAGCCTCACCCCGGGTGTACTCACCGTCCTCGTCCGCCGCGGAGCAGACTTCGCGGCGGCCGAGGACGCCGTACAGGACGCGCTCGTCGAGGCGCTCCGCGTCTGGCCGGACGGCCGGCCACAGGACGCCAAGGGCTGGCTGGTCACCGTGGCCTGGCGCAAGTTCCTCGACGCGACGCGCGCCGACACCGCCCGCCGCCGGCGTGAGGGCCGCGTCGAGGAGGAGCCCGCCCCCGGGCCCGCGACCGGCGTGGACGACACGCTCCAGCTCTACTTCCTGTGCGCCCATCCGTCGCTCACCCCGGCCTCGGCGGTCGCGCTCACGCTGCGCGCCGTCGGCGGGCTGACCACCCGCCAGATCGCGCGGGCCTATCTGGTGCCCGAGGCGACCATGGCACAGAGGATCAGCCGGGCCAAGCGCACCGTCTCCGGCGTGCGCCTGGACCGGCCCGGCGACGTCGCCACCGTGCTGCGCGTCCTCTACCTGGTCTTCAACGAGGGCTACTCCGGTGACGTCGACCTCGCCGCCGAGGCCATCCGGCTCACCCGGCAGCTCGCCGCCCGCATCGACCATCCCGAGGTGGCCGGGCTGCTCTCCCTCATGCTGCTCCACCACGCCCGGCGAGCCGCCCGTACCGCCTCCGACGGCAGCCTGGTGCCGCTCGCCGAGCAGGACCGCGGCCGCTGGGACACCGTGACGATCGCCGAGGGCGTCGGGATCCTCCAGGCGGCCCTCGCCCGCGACCGGCTGGGCGAGTTCCAGGCGCAGGCCGCCATCGCCGCCCTCCACGCCGACGCGCCCACCGCCGAGGAGACCGACTGGGTCCAGATCGTCGAGTGGTACGACGAACTGGCCGGGCTGACCGACAGCCCCGTCGTCCGGCTCAACCGCGCGGTCGCCGTGGGCCAGGCCGACGGACCGCACGCCGGCCTGGCCGCCCTCGCGGAACTGGACGCCGCGCTGCCGCGCCGGACCGCGGCGGCGGCGTACCTCCACGAGCGCGCCGGCGATCTGGCGACGGCGGCGCGGCTGTACGCCGAGGCGGCCCACACGGCATCCGACCTCGCCGAACGCGACCACCTGACCCGCCAGGCGGCCCGGCTCAACGCCCGTCGGCACCCCCGCCCCTCACCCCCCGAAGCGTGAACTGGCCACCGGGCCCGACGACCGCAGCCCCGCCCGGTCGCCCCGGAGCCAGGTGCCCCGCACGGCCGCGACGAAGTCCGTGAGCTTCTCGACGGGGTCGGCGGGCGTCTCCCCGTCCCCTCCGTCCGGCGTCGGGTCGGCGCCCACGATGTCGGCGGCGATCTCCGCCTCCGGCCGCCCGTCGGCCTCCCCGCGCTCCGCTCGGCCGTCGTCACCGAGCCGAAGGATCTCCCCCCACGGGGCCACGACCGACTGGTGGAGCAGCGTGACGCTGTCGGCGGCGACGGCGGGCGGGTCGGTCCAGCAGCTCGCGTGCTCGTGCAGCACCTGGCCCGGCGCACGGCGCAGGAGTCCCGCGATCACGTCGGGTCCCTCCTCGTGGCACGCGGTGTCGTCGAGGTCGTACGCGATGACGACGGTGTCCTCCCGTCCCTCCTCGAAGGGCAGCGCGGGCAGGCTCAGCACCTCGGCTGCCGCCAGGCCCAGGATCCTGCTCCCCCGGTCCGGCAGCAGGGACACCGATCGCGGCCGCACCCCGGCGGCCGCCAGCACCGCCTGGAGCCGCAACAGGCCCTGCAGGCACTGGTCGTGGGAGTCCTGGAACCAGGCGTACCGGCCGGTCATCCCCGCGTCGTAACCGTGCGGGGACAGCGTGCTCAGCACGGTGCCGCCCATGACGTACTGCCAGCCACGCAGGTCCGCGTGGTCCAGCAGGCTCGCCGGCCCGGCGGACGCGGCACGCTCCAGGACGCGGTTCTGCCGGTCCCGTGCACCGAGCCAGACGTCGTCGGCAGGGGCGCCCAGACGTGCGTGGTGACGGCGGGCCAGTTCCAGGTCGCCCGCCAGGACGGCGTTGAAGACCAGGAGGTAGCGGTCGGGCCAGTCACCGAGGCCGTCCTCGTGGGCGAGCAGTGCCTCCACGGCATCACGGTGCCGGCCCTCGCGCTCGTACGCGGAGACCAGTTCACGCAGCAGGCCGACGGAGTCCGGCGCCAGGCGCAGGGCCTCCCGCAGCGCCGGTATCGCCAGGTAGGACACACCGCGCTCGATGCACGCGTACCCGTAGTCGTACAGCGGGCGCACCCGGTCGGGCTGCGCCGCCAGTGCCGCGGCGGCCTTGCGCAGGTCGTCGAACCCGGCCGACTCCGCGGCCCGGCCCACCACCGCCGCCACCTCCCCCAGCGGCGCCGCGGGCGCACGCCTCAGCTCCTGGAGCGCACCGGGGACATCACCTCCGTCGAGGCGCTCCCAGGCCGCGGCCAGGTCGGGGGATCGGGGACGGCGGTTCCTGCGCGAGAACATGCGGGCGATCCTCGCCGCAACCGTGCGTGCCCTCAACCGAATTGATCTCCCCGCACGGCCTGTCCCCCATGCGAGCTACACGCAGGTGTCCACCGTGAGGTGACGATCCGCGGACGCCCGCTCCGTAGCGTTCGAGGCGCCGCGGCACCTCGGTCGCGGCACCGGTGAAGGAGCGTTCATGAGGTTCATATGGCAACTGCTGGCCGTGGCGGCCATATCCGCGATCGGCGGCCAGACCGTCGCGGCCGTGGAGGGCAGTCCCTGGCTCCAGCTCGTGCTGGGGCTGCTGACCGCCGTGGCCGCCGTACTCGTCTACGGCTGGGTGGTCCGCAGGACCGAGCACCGCCCGTCCACCGAGGTGGCCCGCGAGGGTGCGGCGCCCGCGTTCGGCCGGGGGCTGTTCATCGGCTTCGCGATGTTCGGCGCCGTCATCACGAACATCGCCGTCAACGCGCACTTCGAGGTCGACGGCCTGGGCTCGGTCACCGGTGCCCTCGGACTGCTCGGCTTCATGGCGGCCGCCGCCGTGACCGAGGAAGTCCTCTACCGCGGCGTCCTGTTCCGGATCATCGAGGAACGCACCGGCACCTGGATCGCGCTGGTCCTGACCTCGGTGGTGTTCGGCGCCTCGCACCTGCTGAACCCCGACGCCTCCCTGTGGGGCGCCATCTCCATCGCGGTCGAGGCCGGCGGCATGCTCGCCGCCGCCTACGCCGCGACCCGCAACCTCTGGGTCCCCATCGGCCTGCACTTCGGCTGGAACTTCGCGGCGGGGGGCGTCTTCAGCACCGAGGTCTCCGGCAACGACACCCCGCAGGGCCTCCTGGACACCGCCACCTCGGGCCCGACCTGGGTCACCGGCGGCGCCTTCGGCCCCGAAGGGAGCGTGTACACCGTGCTGTTCGGCGTACTGATCACCCTCGGCTTCCTGTGGCTGGCCCACCGGCGCGGCAACCTCGTGCCCCGCCGACGCCGCGCCGACCGGGCCGCCGCCACCACTACACTTCCCCGGTGACCGGACTTCCGCGGATCCAGGAGCTGTGGCGCCGGTCCGGCGCCACCCTCTGGTATGTGCCGCTCGCCCTCGGCCTGTTCGGCGCCTCGCTGGTCTACCACAGCAACGGGACGGACGTCGGCGGCCTGCCCAACCGCCCCTTCGACGCCCTGGCCGTCGTGGCGATCGCCCTCCAGAGCCTCCCGCTCGCCGGGCGCCGACGGTGGCCGGTCAGCTGCTTCACCCTGGTCTCGCTCGGCTTCGCGCTCGACCAGCTCCGCGGCTACCACACGCTCGCGGGCACCGCGCTGCCCATCGCCCTGATCAGCGTGGCCTCCCAGCTGGAACACCACCGGCGCACCACCGCGATCGCCTTCACCGCGGCGTACGTCCCGTTGGCCGTCGCGCTCGACGAGATCGGCCCGGGCCAACCGCCCAGCGAGTACGTGATGTTCTACCTGGCGGTGGCCCTCGCCTGGGGCGTCGGACTGTGGCTCCGCTCCACCCGGGCGGCGGAGGCCGAGCGCCGCCGCCGCGTCGCCGAGGACACCCGTACCGCCGAACGGGCCCGCATCGCCCGCGAACTCCACGACGTCGTGACCCACCACGTGACGGCGATGGTCGTACAGGCCGAGGCGGCCCGCTATCTGACCGCCGCGCCCGACCGCCTCGACCAGAGCCTGACGGCCGTCACAGACACCGGCCGGCGGGCCATCACCGACCTGCGGCACCTGCTCAACCTCCTCAACCCCGACCACGGCACCGACGCCACCCCGGCGCCCGTCGGCAGACTCCTCACCCTCGTCGAACAGACCCGGCGGGCCGGGCAGCCCGTGGAGTTCACCGAGGAGGGCACCCCCGCCGAGTCGACCGGCAGCGCCGACCTCGTCGCCTACCGGGTGGTGCAGGAATCCCTGACGAATGCCCTCAAGTACGCTCACGGCAGCGCCACTTCGGTCCGCGTACGCCACTGCGACAAGGAGATCACCGTGGAGGTGAGCACGGACCGCGCCCACGCGAAGGCCCCGCTCACCGGCGGGAGCGGACGGGGCCTGGCCGGCCTCCGCGAGCGCGTCGACGTCCTGGGCGGCGACTTCCACGCGGGCCGGCAACCGGACGGCGGCTTCACCGTCCGGGTCCGCATACCTGCCGGGAGCCCCTCGTGACCGACCCCGTCCGCGTCCTGATCTGCGACGACCAGGTGCTGATCCGCACCGGGCTCTCGACGATCGTCGACGCCCAGCCCGACCTGGAGGTGGCGGGCGAATGCGGGGACGGGCGGACCGCGGTGGACCTCGCCGGGAAGCTGCGCCCGGACGTCGTGGTGATGGACATCCGCATGCCGGTCCTCGACGGCATCGCGGCCACCCGCCTCCTCGCGGGCGCCGGGGTGGAGCACCCCGTCAAGGTCCTCGTGGTGACGACGTTCAACCTCGACGAGTACGTCTACGAGGCGCTGCGCGCCGGAGCCAGCGGGTTCCTCCTCAAGGACGCACCGCCGGACCGGCTGCTCCACGGCATCAGGACCGTCGCCGCCGGCGCCGCCCTGCTGGACCCCGAGGTGACCCGCCAGCTGGTGGGCCGCTACGCCGCCCGGATCCGGCCCACCGACGACAACGGCCCCGACATCCCGCTGACCCCGCGCGAACTGGAGGTCCTGCGCCTCATCGCGGACGGCCTGTCCAACAACGAGATCGCCGCGTCCCTCGTGATCAGCCGGGAGACGGTCAAGACGTTCGTCTCCCGCATCCTCACCAAGCTCGGCCTCCGCGACCGCGTCCAGGCGGTCGTCTACGCGTACCGCCGGGGCCTGGTGTCCTGAGGCCCCCGGTCAGCGCCCCAGCTTCTGTGCGACCTCGGTCGCCCAGTACGTCAGGATCATCCGCGCACCCGCGCGCCGGATGCCCGTCAGGCTCTCCAGGATCGCCGCGTCCCGGTCGATCCAGCCCTTCTCCGCGGCGGCCTCGATCATCGCGTACTCGCCGCTGATCTGGTACGCCGCGACCGGCACGTCCACCGCGTCGGCGACCTTGGCGAGGATGTCCAGGTAGGGGCCGGCCGGCTTGACCATGACCATGTCGGCGCCCTCCTCCAGGTCCAGCGCCAGCTCGCGCAGCGACTCCCGGATGTTCGCCGGGTCCTGCTGGTACGTCTTGCGGTCGCCCTGCAACGAGGAGCCCACCGCCTCGCGGAACGGGCCGTAGAAGGCGGAGGAGTACTTCACGGTGTAGGCGAGGATCGACACGTCCTCGTGACCGGTCTGGTCCAGCGCGTCGCGGATCACCCCGACCTGGCCGTCCATCATCCCGCTGGGCCCCACCACATGGGCGCCCGCGTCGGCCTGGACCTGGGCCATCTCCGCGTACCGCTCCAGGGTGGCGTCGTTGTCGACGCGGCCGTCCCCGGTCAGCACCCCGCAGTGCCCGTGGTCGGTGAACTCGTCCAGGCACAGGTCGGACATGACGATCAGGTCGTCGCCCACCTCTTCCCGGACCGCGCGCAGAGCGACCTGGAGGATGCCGTCCGGGTCCGTCCCCGCCGTGCCCCGGCCGTCCTTCTTCTCGTCCAGCGGGACACCGAACAGCATGATCCCCGAGACACCGGCCGTGACCGCGTCCACGGCGGCCTTCCGCAGCGTGTCCAGGGTGTGCTGCTGCACGCCCGGCATGGCCGAGATGGCGACCGGGGCGTCGATGCCCTCACGCACGAACGCGGGCAGGATCAGGTTCGCCGGATCGAGCCGGGTCTCGGCGACCATGCGCCGCATGACAGGGGTCGTCCGCAGTCGGCGGGGGCGCGAACCGGGGAAGTTTCCGTAGTCGGTCATCCTTCGAGACTAGACCCGCACACATCACCGGTTTACCGACACCCGAGCCGGAAAAAGAGCGGTCCGGGCGCCCCTCCGGGGAGCGGTAAATGCGTCGACAGGGCACCGGTAACCCCGGCAGAGTGCTCGCCCGTGACGAGCAGCGAACTGTGGAACCACGAGACCGCCGACCGCTACGACGCCGAGGAGGCACCGAGATCCACCGCCGCCTTCCTCGGACCGACCCTCGACTTCCTGTCCGGCCTCGCCGGGGACGGGCGGGCCCTGGAGTTCGCCATCGGCACCGGCCGTGTGGGCATCCCCCTCGCAGAACGCGGCGTACCGGTCACCGGCGTCGAACTGTCCGAGCACATGGCCGCCGTGCTCCGGAGCAAGATCGACGAGGACACCCTCCCGGTCCACATCGGGGACATGGCCACCACGGTCGTCCCCGGCGCGTTCACCCTGGTCTACCTCGTCTACAACACCATCGGGAACCTGCTCACCCAGGACGAGCAGGTCGAGTGCTTCCGCAACGCCGCCCGCCACCTGGAACCCGGCGGCCGGTTCGTCGTCGAGCTCACCGTGCCGCCGCTACGGCTCCTGCCCCCGACGCAGGAGGCGGTGCCCTTCGACGTCTCCGACCGGCACCTCGGGTTCGACACCTTCGACCTGGTCGGACAGACCCTCGTCTCACACCACTTCACCCGCGACGAGGACGGCCGCTACCGCCGCGGCTCCTGCCGGCAGCGCTACGTCTGGCCCGCGGAGCTCGACCTCATGGCACGGATCGCCGGGCTGGAGCGGGAACTCCGGGTCGCGGACTGGGACGGGACACCGTTCACCCAGGACTCCACCGGCCACGTCTCCGTGTGGCGCAAGCCGGACTGAGACCCGGAGCCCCGCCGCATACGGGTGAGGGCCGGCCCACCTCCCCAGGAGGCGGGCCGGCCCTCACACGCGACTCAGGCTCAGGTCGTCGACCTGCGACGCCGGGCGCCCGGGCGCCGCTCGCTCGGCCGGGTCACCGGGTCACCGGCCTCCTTGGCCGCGTCCCGGCGCTGCGCGCCGAAGTCCGCCAGCGCCTGGGCCAGCTTGTGGACCGACGGCTCCGGGGACAGGACGTCGACCCGCAGGCCGTGCTCCTCGGCGGTCTTCGCCGTGGCCGGGCCGATACACGCGATCACCGTCACGTTGTGCGGCTTGCCCGCGATACCGACCAGGTTGCGGACCGTGGACGACGAGGTGAAGAGCACCGCGTCGAACCCGCCGCCCTTGATCGCCTCCCGGGTCTCGGCCGGCGGCGGCGAGGCGCGGACCGTGCGGTACGCGGTGACGTCGTCGACCTCCCAGCCCAGCTCGATCAGCCCGGCGACCAGGGTCTCCGTGGCGATGTCGGCACGCGGCAGGAACACCCGGTCGATCGGGTCGAAGACCGGGTCGTACGGCGGCCAGTCCTCCAGCAGACCCGCCGCCGACTGCTCGCCGGACGGCATCAGGTCCGGCTTCACACCGAAGTCCACCAGCGCGGCCCCGGTCTGCTCACCGACGGCCGCGACCTTGATCCCGGCGAACGCACGGGCGTCGAGCCCGTACTCCTCGAACTTCTCCCGCACCGCCTTGACCGCGTTGACCGAGGTGAACGCGATCCACTCGTAGCGGCCCGTGACCAGGCCCTTGACCGCGCGCTCCATCTGCTGGGGCGTACGCGGCGGCTCGACCGCGATCGTCGGGACCTCGTGCGGCACGGCACCGTACGAACGCAGCTGGTCGGAGAGCGACGCCGCCTGCTCCTTCGTACGCGGCACGAGCACCTTCCAGCCGAACAGCGGCTTGGACTCGAACCACGCGAGCTGGTCGCGCTGGGCCGCGGAGCTGCGCTCCCCGACCACGGCTATGACGGGCAGGTGCCCGTCCGGCGACGGGAGGACCTTCGCCTGCTTCAGGACCTGGGCGATCGTCCCCAGGGTCGCCGTCCAGGTGCGCTGGCGCGTCGTCGTCCCGGCGATCGTCACCGTGAGCGGGGTGTCGGGCTTGCGGCCAGCCGAGACCAGCTCACCGGCGGCCGCGGCCACCGAGTCGAGCGACGTGGACACCACGGCCGTCGCATCGCTCGCACCGACCTCGGACCAGCAGCGGTCCGACGCCGTACGCGCGTCGACGAAGCGCACATCGGCACCCTGCGCGTCCCGCAGCGGCACACCGGCGTACGCGGGCACACCGACCGCGTTCGCGATGCCGGGCACGACCTCGAACGGCACACCCGCGGCGGCGCAGGCGAGCATCTCGGCGCCCGTGTCGCCGTCCAGGCCGGGGTCGCCCGTGACGGCGCGCACCACCCGCCTGCCGCCCTTCGCTGCCTCCATGACAAGATTGGCGGCATCCCTGAGAACGGGTACACCGGCGGGTGTTGACGCCGTGTCAACAACCGTCAGCTCAGGCGTGCTCACCCCTGCCCGCGCATGGCAGCGAACGACGTCGAGAACGTCAGGTTCGGCTACAAGGACGTCCGCGCTCGCGAGCGCCTCGACGGCGCGCAGAGTCAGCAGTCCCGGGTCGCCGGGACCGGCGCCGAGGAAGGTGACATGCCCTGAGGACAGGACAGGGAAGTCGGATACGACAGGGCCGGTGGGGCTCAAAGTGCTCGCTCCCCCATAAGACCGGCCGCACCCTTGGCGAGCATCTCGGCCGCGAGCTCGCGACCGAGGGCCGCCGCGTCGTCGTGCGACGTGGGGACGGGACCGGTGATGGACAGCTGCACCAGGGAAGTGCCGTCGGTCGAACCGACGACACCGCGCAGGCGCAGTTCGTTGACAACCTGCCCGTCGGCCAGGAGGTCGGCCAGCGCACCCACAGGTGCGGAACAGCCGGCCTCCAGGGCGTTGAGCAGGGCGCGCTCGGCGGTCACGGCGACCCGGGTGTACGGGTCGTCGAGCTCGGCGAGTGCTGCGGCGAGGTCCGCGCTGCTTTCAGCGCATTCGACCGCCAGTGCTCCCTGGCCGGGAGCGGGCAGGACGGTGTCGACCGGCAGGAAGCCGGTGACCTCGTCCGTGCGTCCGAGGCGGCTGAGCCCGGCGGCGGCGAGTACCACCGCGTCCAGCTCGCCGCTCCGTACAAAACCGATGCGCGTATCGACGTTGCCGCGGATCGCGACGGTCTCTATCTCGAGGCCGTGCGAGCGGGCGTACGCGTTGAGCTGCGCCATGCGGCGCGGCGAGCCGGTGCCGATGCGGGCACCGGGCGGCAGCTGCTCGAAGGTCAGCCCGTCCCGCGCCACCAGTGCGTCGCGCGGGTCCTCGCGCGTCGGCACCGCGGCCAGGACGAGACCCTCGGGCTGCGTGGTCGGAAGGTCCTTCAGCGAGTGGACCGCGAAGTCCACCTCGCCGCTCAGGAGCGCCTCGCGGAGAGCGGCGACGAACACACCGGTCCCGCCGATCTGCGCCAGGTGCTCCCGGGACACGTCCCCGTACGTGGTGATCTCGACGAGCTCGACGGCACGCCCGGTCACCTCGCGGACCGCATCAGCGACCATGCCGGACTGCGCCATGGCGAGCTTGCTGCGCCGGGTGCCTAGCCGGAGCGGTGTGGTGGTCTCCCCGCCCAGGGGTGAGTTGTCGGTCATGACCGCCCTCTATTCGGGTCGTTCAGGTCTGCCCGTGAGACGGCGGCCACCGTCTGCGGGTCGAGGTCGAAGAGTTCCCGCAGCGCGTCGGCGTACCCGGCGCCGCCGGGCTCGCTGGCGAGCTGCTTGACCCGCACGGTGGGCGCGTGCAGGAGCTTGTCGACGACGCGGCGCACGGTCTGCGTGATCTCGGCGCGCTGCTTCTCGTCCAGGTCGGGGAGGCGTCCGTCGAGCCGCGCGATCTCGCCGGCCACCACATCGGCGGCCATGGTGCGCAGGGCGACGACGGTCGGGGTGATGTGCGCGGCGCGCTGGGCGGCTCCGAAGGCGGCGACCTCGTCGGCGACGATGGTGCGCACCTGGTCCACATCGGCGGCCATCGGGGCGTCCGCGGACGCCTCGGCGAGCGACTCGATGTCGACGAGGCGCACACCGGCGACGCGGTGGGCCGCTCCGTCGATGTCACGCGGCATCGCGAGGTCCAGCAGGTGCAGCCGGGCGGGCCCGGTGGCGGCCGGCCGCACCGGCACCCGGTGCGCCGCACGGTCCCGTGCGGCGGCCGTGGCGGAACCGTTCTCCACCCAGGCGGCGTGCTGGTCCAGCTCGCCGGGCGCGGCGGCGGGGGCCTCGGGCGCCTCCGTCGCGGTCTCGAAGTCGACGCCGAGCGCACCGGCGACCGCCTCCGCGGTCAGCACCAGCCCGGTCGCGCCCGTACAGGACACGACGACGTCGGCACGTGTCAGTTCGTCGGCGACACCGGCCATCGCCACGGCGCGCGCGGTCGGGACACCGGCCTGGCCGAGGAGCTCGACGAGACGGTCGGCGCGCGCCCGGGTCCGGTTGGCGACGGCGATCTCCTCGACGCCCGCACGGGCCAGGGTGGCCGCGGCGAGCGAGGACATCGAGCCCGCGCCGATCACCAGGGCCCGCTTGCCGGCCGCCCAGGCGGTGACGTCCTCGCCGTCGGCCAGCTGCTCGAGGCCGAAGGTGACCAGCGACTGCCCGGCCCGGTCGATTCCGGTCTCGCTGTGGGCCCGCTTGCCGACCCGCAGCGCCTGCTGGAAGAGGTCGTTCAGCAGACGGCCGGCGGTGTGGAGCTCCTGCCCCAGCGCGAGCGCGTCCTTGATCTGGCCGAGGATCTGGCCCTCGCCGACGACCATCGAGTCCAGCCCGCACGCCACCGAGAAGAGGTGGTGGACGGCCCGGTCCTCGTAGTGCACATAAAGATAGGGAGTGAGCTCGTCCAGCCCGACCCCGCTGTGCTGCGCGAGGAGGGTCGACAGCTCGGCGACACCCGCGTGGAACTTGTCCACGTCCGCGTACAGCTCGATGCGGTTGCAGGTGGCCAGGACGGCGGCCTCGGTCGCGGGCTCCGCGGCGAGGGTGTCCTGAAGCAGCTTCGTCCGGGCCTCGACCGCCAGCGACGCCCGCTCCAGTACGGAGACGGGGGCGCTGCGATGGCTCAGACCTACGACCAGGAGACTCATGCCGGCATCACGGCGGGCATGTCCCCGTCAGGTCCCTTCCGGCCGGTGGGGGTGGCGCGCATCGGCGGCGCCTCCTCCTCGTCGTCGGCCTCCACGACCGCCCTGCCGTCGGCAGCGGCCTCCTCGCCGGCCTTCCGCTGCTCGTGGAAGGCGAGGATCTGGAGCTCGATCGAGAGATCGACCTTGCGCACGTCGACGCCGTCCGGCACGGAGAGCACCGTCGGCGCGAAGTTCAGGATGGAGGTCACACCCGCGGCGACCAGCCGGTCGCAGACCTGCTGCGCCGCGCCGGGCGGGGTGGTGATGACGCCGATGGACACACCGTTGTCGCTGATGATCCGGTCCAGGTCATCGGTGTGCTGCACGGCGATCCCGGCCACCGGCGTACCCGCCATCGCGGGGTCGGCGTCGATCAGCGCGGCGACCCGGAAGCCACGGGAGGCGAACCCGCCGTAGTTGGCGAGGGCGGCGCCGAGGTTACCGATGCCGACGATCGCGACCGGCCAGTCCTGGGTGAGCCCGAGTTCGCGGGAGATCTGGTAGACGAGATACTCGACGTCGTACCCGACACCACGCGTGCCGTAGGAGCCCAGGTAGCTGAAGTCCTTGCGCAGCTTGGCGGAGTTGACCCCCGCCGCCGCGGCGAGTTCCTCGGAGGAAACCGTGGGGACCGAGCGCTCGGAGAGCGCCGTCAGTGCGCGGAGATACAGCGGAAGCCGGGCGACGGTGGCCTCGGGAATTCCTCGGCTACGGGTCGCCGGTCGGTGAGTTCGGCCAGTTGCCACGGTGCTCCTGCGGGATGAGCGGGGCTGCAGGCGGCCGTATGTCCTATGACCGCCCCGTCGACAGCAGGCTATGTCTTTGTGAACGCGTGCACAAAGATAGTGTCCGTTTTGTCTGGTCAAAGTGACCGGGGTCACGCATATTCCCTGCGTGATCCCGGAACCGGGGACGCCATCAGCCCGTTGCAGGCCCGAAGGGGGCAAGACGGTACACACTCCTCAAGTCCACGCCCCCGAGACCACTCAAAACGCCCATGATGTTAACCGGGTTTCGCAGAGGAAGCCCCCTCACGTACGCAGTGCCGTGCGCAGCCGTGCCGCGTCCACCCGCCAGAACGTGTGCTGTTCGTCGTCGATCAGGACCACCGGGATCTGCTCCCAGTACTCCTTGTACAGCGCCTCGTCCCGCGTGATGTCCTTCTCCACCCAGGACGCGCCGGTCTCCTCGCAGACCGCGCTCACCACCAGCCGCGCGTCGTCGCAGAGGTGACAACCGGGCTTCCCCACGAGGGTCACCACCCGGTCCGCGGGCTTCTTCTTCGTACGGCGCAGCAGAGCACTCATACCTTCATTCTGCTCCCCCGGACGGACTCCTCCGGGTCCGCCGGGTGCGCGGAATCACCCGTTTAACGCCCTGGTCCCGGAGAGTTCACACCGCCGCATCCCGCCGGGTCGGGAACAGCCGAACAGAATGGCTATGCTCACGACATGGCCGCTCTTGGATGGCTCACCCCCCGCAGGCGCCCCGCCACGGCACGCAGCGTGCTCGCAGGCGAGGCCGCCGCCGAGGCCGCGCAGAAGTCGGCCCTCCCGGCCGGCGCCGAAGAACTGCGCACCACCCCGGAGGAGACCCGGGAACCCGCGTTCCCGGTGGCCGGTGACACCCGGGCCGCGGCCTTCTTCGACCTCGACAACACCGTGATGCAGGGCGCCGCGATCTTCCACTTCGGCCGCGGCCTGTACAAGCGGAAGTTCTTCCAGCGGCGCGAGCTCACCCGGTTCGCCTGGCAGCAGGCCTGGTTCAGGCTGGCCGGCGTCGAGGACCCGGAGCACATGCAGGACGCCCGCGACAGCGCGCTGTCCATCGTCAAGGGCCACCGCGTCTCCGAGCTGATGTCCATCGGCGAGGAGATCTACGACGAGTACATGGCCGACCGCATCTGGCCCGGCACCCGCGCCCTCGCCCAGGCCCACCTCGACGCGGGCCAGAAGGTCTGGCTGGTCACCGCCGCCCCGGTGGAGACCGCCACGATCATCGCCCGCAGGCTGGGCCTCACCGGAGCCCTGGGCACGGTCGCCGAGTCGGTCGACGGCGTCTACACGGGCCGGCTGGTCGGCGAACCCCTGCACGGCCCCGCCAAGGCCGAGGCGGTGCGCGCGCTGGCGGCGGCCGAGGGCCTGGACCTGGAGCGCTGCGCCGCGTACAGCGACTCGCACAACGACATCCCCATGCTGTCCCTGGTCGGCCACCCGTACGCGATCAACCCGGACTCCAAGCTGCGCAAGCACGCCCGCTCCCTGGACTGGCGGCTCCGCGACTACCGCACGGGCCGCAAGGCGGCCAAGGTCGGCATCCCCGCCGCGGCGGGCGTCGGCGCGCTGGCCGGAGGCACGGCCGCCGCGGTGGCGCTCCACCGCCGCCGCCGCTGACCCGCCCTCTCCTCGCACCCCTCTCGCGGCACCCCTCTCGGCGCCGCCGTGCGGCGTGGAAGCGGCACGCCCGGGGACGTACGCCCAATCGGGAGCGGAACAGTGGCACGGACACCCATCGCTCCGGCCAGTCGCGTTGTGTGCGGGCGACCACAACCCGTCGCCCCCGCAGGCAGTTCCCGAAGCTATTCGATCAATAACCGGTCACGATGTGCCACTTGAACCGTCACTTAGAGGTTACGGAAGCGACGTAACCGGTGATTTGAGCAACTGGGTGTAGCACGGCCTGTACGAAGCGTTATTCTCCTCAGACGCACAAGGAGCCCGTCACCCGCTACCACGAGTGACGGATTTCCAACTGCACGTGATGGAAGCTCTGCCTCTGGGAGTCCCGTGTACCCACACGTCGGGGTTGACACCTCGGGCCTGGCTACGCTGCGCGCAACGGTCCTCGACCACTTGCGCGGCTTCGTCCCCACCGCGTACGCCGTCCCCCAATTCGCCACCCCTGTACCTGCCGGCCCTTGCTACGCGCTGGCCGAACGCAGCGCGGCCGTCGGAAGACGCACCAGCCGCGGCACTGCGGCTGCCGCGTCGTCGGCTCCCGTCCGCCGCCCGACCGCCGACAGCGACAGCGCGCGCATGATGGATCTCGTCGAGCGCGCGCAGGCCGGTGAGGCCGAGGCCTTCGGCCGCCTGTACGACCAGTACAGCGACACCGTGTACCGGTACATCTACTACCGCGTGGGAGGCAAGGCGACGGCGGAGGACCTCACCAGTGAGACGTTCCTGCGCGCGCTGCGCCGCATCTCCACGTTCACCTGGCAGGGCCGTGACTTCGGCGCCTGGCTGGTCACGATCGCCCGCAACCTGGTCGCCGACCACTTCAAATCCAGTCGTTTCCGGCTGGAAGTGACCACCGGCGAAATGCTCGACGCCAACGAGGTCGCGCGGAGCCCGGAGGACTCCGTCCTGGAGTCCCTCTCCAACGCCGCACTGCTGCAAGCCGTACGCCGGCTCAACCCGCAGCAGCAGGAGTGCGTGACCCTGAGATTCCTGCAGGGCCTCTCGGTCGCCGAGACCGCCCGGGTCATGGGGAAGAACGAGGGCGCGATCAAAACCTTGCAGTACCGGGCCGTGCGCACGCTCGCACGACTCCTGCCGGACGACGCCCGCTGACGTCACCATCCGTGACGTGTCCGTGACACACCGATCGGATCATCTCCTGTCCGTAACCCAACTGCCGCGCCACTCGTTGTGCCGGATGCAGGCCCCCTGTCGCCCCACCTGACCGCTTTCACACGTCGCTCGATCGTGTGGAAACGCCTCCGGTGGGCAACCTTCCGGACCCTCAGGGGAGTCGACCGTCATGACGAGAGGAGGTGCCGCCAGTGATCGCAAACGTCTCGGCACACCGGCGGGCGAACGCCTTCGCCCAGGCCCTGGAGGAGCAGTCCCCCGAGGGTGCGGCGGCCGTACAGCCCGAGGACCCGGCCCAACCGGCCGACCACGGACCGCTGTTGGCCCTGGCGAACGGCCTCGGTGAGCTACCGGAGCCGCAATTCGATCCCGAGGTCAAAGTGGTGCAGCGAGCCCAGCTCCTCGCGGCCATGGAGACCATGTTCGCCGAAGGCGGTGCGCCCACGGTCCCTACCGTGCCCGAACAGCGGAGCAAGGGAGCCCACCGGGCCTCCCCGATCCGGAGGCTGCGTCCCCGCTCCCGCTGGGCGAAGGGCCTCACCGCCGGCGGGCTCACGGTGGGTGTGGCCGCGGGAGCATTCGGCGGAGTGGCCGCTGCCAGTTCCGACGCCCTGCCCGGTGATTCCCTCTACCCGCTCAAGCGCGGCATGGAGGACCTCAGCCTCGGCATGGCCAACGGCGACGCCGACCGGGGCGAGGTCTACCTCGACCAGGCGTCGACCCGTCTCAGCGAGGCCCGCCGGCTGATGGAGCGGGGCCGCTCGGGCGAGCTGGACCACGAGTCGATCAGCGAGGTCAGGCGCGCGCTCGACGGCATGACGCACGACGCCACCGAGGGCCACCGCCTGCTCAGCAGCGCCTACCGGCGCGACGGCGCCATCGGCCCCATCCAGACGCTGGACACCTTCTCCCGCTCGCACCGCGCGAGCTGGAGCAGCCTCCGTGACCGGCTGCCCGTCCAGCTGACCGACATCAGCGACAAGGTCAGCTCGGTCTTCGAGGCCATGGACCAGGAAGTGGCCCCGCTGAAGTCCCTGCTGCCCCGCACACCGGGCACCGGGGAGGACGCGCCTCCGGCCGGTTCCACCCAGGAGGACCGGGACTCCGCGGCCCCGGGCCACAAGGCTCCGTCCTCGTCCGCCGCACCCGACGACAGCGCGTCCACCAGCGCCACGCCGAAGCCCTCGGGCTCCGGCAGCAGTTCCGCCGACGGCCTCATCGGCGGCGGCACCGACGGTCTGCTGGACGACCTGCCGACGGACGGCACCACCCCGTCGTCCCCGGGCGGCACCTCCGGCACGTCCCCCGCACCGGACGTCACCCTGCCGCCGCTGCTCCCGGGCCTGCTGCCCGGCCTCGGCATCCACGGCGAGGACGTCGACCAATAGGACGACCGTACGAGGGGAGGGGGCCGTCCGCACCGGACGGCCCCCTCCTCGCGTCGGCCGGAAGCCGGATCAGAAGAAGACCGACCGGCGCTGCACCAGCAGCTTGTACAGCGTGTGCTGGATCTGCTCCCGCACCTGGTCCGTCAGGTTGAACATCAGCATCGGGTCCTCCGCGGCCTCCGGCGGATACCCGTCCGTGGGGATCGGCTCCCCGAACTGGATCGTCCACTTCGTCGGCAGCGGCAGCGCGCCCAGCGGTCCCAGCCACGGGAAGGTCGGCGTGATCGGGAAGTACGGGACGCCCAGGATCCGCGCCAGCGTCTTCGAGTTGCCGATCATCGGGTAGATCTCCTCCGCGCCCACGATCGAGCACGGCACGATCGGCACCCCGGCCCGCAGCGCCGTCGACACGAAGCCGCCCCGCCCGAAGCGCTGCAGCTTGTACCGCTCGCCGAACGGCTTCCCGATGCCCTTGAAGCCCTCCGGCATCACCCCGACGACCTCACCGCGCTGCAGCAGCCGCTCGGCGTCCTCGGCGCACGCGAGGGTGTGCCCGGCCTTCCTGGCCAGCTCGTTGACGACCGGGAGCATGAAGACGAGATCGGCCGCGAGGAGCCGCAGATGCCGCTCCGCCGGGTGGTTGTCGTGCACCGCGACCTGGAGCATCAGCCCGTCCAGCGGCAGCGTCCCGGAGTGGTTGGCCACGATGAGCGCCCCGCCCTCGGACGGGATGTTCTCGATGCCCTTCACCTCGACCCGGAAGTACGTGTCCGCGAGCGGCCGCAGCATCGACATGAGGACCTGGTCGGTCAGCTCCTTGTCGTAGCCGAACTCGTCGACCTCGTAATCACCGGTGAGCCGGCGCCGCAGGAACGCGAGCCCGCCCGCGATCCGCCGGTCCCAGCCGCTCACGGAACCCTCCCCGTCGTCCTGGGAGGGCCCGCCGGCGGCCTCCGCGGCCCCTTCGGGCACCTGGCCGCCCGGAAGGGCGCTCACGGGCGCGGGACCGCCCTGTGGAGGCGTCCGGTCCCGGCCGCCCGGCAGCGTGCCCCTGCGCCGCCCCGCGCCGGAGCGCGAACGGTCGTCGTCGAACGGAATGACCTTGGCGTCCGCCATCGTCGGTCGCGCTCCTCTACCTGGCGCCGTCAGTCGAATGTGTCCTGCCGATCGGCAGCTCCGCCAGCCTCCCGACCGCTCTGCCCACCCGCTCGGGCGGCAGCAGACCCGGCCCCCGGCTCCGCGCGAACTCCGCGAACGTCCCCGCCGTGGTGAACTTCGGCCGGAAGCCGAGCGTCTCGCGCATCTGCACCGTCGAGACGACCCGGCCGTGGGTGAGCAGCCGGATCTGCTCCGGCGAGAAGTCCGTCATGCCGATCGTACGGAGCGCCGACCCCACCCAGGTCACGGCGGGCAGCAGCACCGGCACGGTCGGCCGCCCCAGCCGGCGCGAACACTGCGAGAGCAGCAGCACACCGTCGCCCGCGATGTTGAACGTGCCGCTGTTCAGCGTTCCGCGCCGGGGTTCACGGGCGGCGATCTCCAGTACGTCGACGACGTCGTCCTCGTGGACGAACTGCAGCCGGGGGTCGTACCCGAGGACCGTCGGCAGGACCGGCAGCGCCAGATAGTCGGCGAGCGGGGAGTCCGGCTCGGGCCCCAGGATGTTCGCGAACCTCAGGACGCACACGGCCACGTCCGGGCGGCGGCGGGCGAAGCCTCGGACGTAACCCTCGACCTCCACGGCGTCCTTGGCGAATCCGCCGCTGGGCAGGGACTTGGGGGGCGTCGTCTCGGTGAAGACCGCGGGGTCCCGGGGGGCGGAGCCGTACACGTTCGTGCTGGACTTCACCACGAGCCGCTGCACGGTCGGGGACTTCTGGCAGGCACCGAGCAGCTGCATCGTGCCGATGACGTTGGTCTCCTTGACCGTCGTCCGGCCGCCCGCGCCCAGCGCCTTCGCGGAGACGTCCAGGTGGACGACCGTGTCGACGGAGTGCTCGGCGAGGACCCTCGCGATCGCCGACTGTCTGATGTCCGCCAGGACGAACGCGGCGTCCCCCAGCTGATGATCCGGCGCGACCGCGTCCACGGCGATCACCCGGTCCACACCGGGGTCCCGCTGGATACGCCGCACGAAACGGCCTCCGAGCTGCCGGGCCGCACCTGTGACGAGCACGATCTTCCCCAAGATCAGCGCCTTCCGTCGATCGTTCACCGAGCGGGGGTCATCCCCTGGCCGTCACCGTAGTCGCTGGATGTTGCCCTGTGATGACCCCGGGCGGGCTTTGCCGGGCGGATGGCGCGAATACCACCGGATCCGCCGCACACAAGGCCCGGATACGCACCGAGGCCCTCCCGCCAGGACGGCGGAAGGGCCTCGGACTCACGAACTGCGTTCGCTTACTTCTTGTTGCGACGCTGAACGCGCGTGCGCTTGAGCAGCTTGCGGTGCTTCTTCTTGGCCATCCGCTTGCGCCGCTTCTTGATAACAGAGCCCACGACTACCCTCGCTCACTTCTTCTTCACTGGTGCGGGGCGTCTGGGCCCACACGACCTACGTCGGCCTAGCCTACCCGCCACCGCGTGAGGGGCGTAATCCGAGGGCGACGTCAGGCCGACTCCACCCCCACGAAGGACTCTCGGAGATACTCGTGAACCGCTTGCTCCGGGACCCGGAAGGACCTTCCCACCCTGATCGCCGGCAGATGACCGCTGTGCACCAAGCGGTACACGGTCATCTTCGACACCCTCATGACCGAGGCGACTTCCGCCACGGTCAGAAACTTGACCTCGTTGAGAGGCCTCTCGCTGCCAGCAGCCATGACCCACCTGTACCTTCCGCACGAGACGCGCACCGGCTTCCCCTCCGGTGACTCTTCGTCGTTGTGCGCTCACTCCCCAGATTAGGGGCGGGTGATGCGAGTGGGGAAGAGGTGAGACGATCGGCCGCCTACTGTGACAGACACGCCCGATTGAGTACATACCGAGCGAGAGGCCGGTAGTAGTCCGCCCGTACGCCGTCGTCCAGCGGCACGGCGACGGACACCCGCCCCTCCGCCTCCCCCACGAACAGCGCCGGGTCATCCGTATCGGCCAGCCCGATGGCCTCGATGCCCAGCTGACCTGCCCCGCAGACCCATCCGTGGTCCCCCACCACCAGTTCGGGCAGCACCCCACGCGCGTCGACGGCCTCCTCCAGCACGGCCCGGACCGGCAGCGGGGAGTGGGTGTGTGCGCCGGTGGCACTCCCGGAGAGCCGCACGCCCGGTTCGCGCACCAGCGCGACGCCCCGTACGTGGTCAAGGGCGTACGTGCGTACGCCGAACCGGGTCGTTATGTCGACACTGCGACCCTGCGCGGGGATGAGCACCGCGCACCCCGCCGCCGACAAAGCGTCTGCCAACCCGGCGTAGAACCCCAGCAGCCGGTGCGGATGCCCGGTGCCGAACAGCACCGGCGCCCGCCTCTCCGCAGCCCCGGCGAGCCGCTCGGCGAACGCGTCCAGCGCCGCCAGCGTCCGCTCGGGATCGATCACATCCGGCCCTGACACATGATCAGGATCGTTCGACACCCCGCACTTGTCGGCCATCAGCCGCAGCAGGTCACGCTCCCCCCAGGCCCGGTCCGGGTCGAGCCCGAGCAGCACCCGGGGGTCTCGCGCGGCGAAAAGCCGGTAACTCCGCAGACTGGTCTCCCGCGGCGTGGCCACGGGCCCGGCGAGCCGGGCCGCCAGCAGGTGGGCGCGCAGCGCTCCGGTGCTCAACACCCTCCCGATGCTCCCGCACCGGGCCCGCCACCGGGCCGGAACCCGGATACCGCCCCACCGTTGGCGTAACCGCGGCCTCAGGCCAGCAGCCCCCGCAGCGGGAACGCCGACCGCCGCGTCGCCAGCACCGCCTGGTCCAGCCGGTCCGCCGGGTCGTACCCGTCCTCCCACGGCTTCCACGACGGCGTACGGCCGTCCGTCATCCGCCCCGGCCCCAACTGCCGCGTACGGGCGTAGACCTCGTCCCGCCACGACGACGGGATGACCGACTCCGGGTCCACCGGCGCATGCGCGGCGATCCCCACGAGATGGGTCCAGGACCGCGGCACCACATCCACCACCGCGTAACCGCCCCCGCCCAGCGCCACCCAGCGCCCGTCCTCGGCACAGCTGTGCGCGAGGTCGTGACAGGCCTCCATCACGGCCCGCTGGGCGTCCAGGGACACCGCGAGATGGGCCAGCGGGTCCTCGAAGTGCGTATCCGCGCCGTGCTGGGTCACCAGCACCTGTGGCCGGAACTCCTCCAGCAGCTCGGGCACCACCGCGTGGAACGCCCGCAGCCACCCGGCATCGCCCGTCCCCGCCGGGAGCGCCACGTTCACCGCACCGCCCTCACCCGCCCCGGCACCGGTCTCCTCCGGCCAGCCGGTCTGCGGGAACAGCGTGCGCGGGTGCTCGTGCAGCGACACGGTCAGCACCCGGGGGTCCTCCCAGAACGCCGCCTGCACCCCGTCGCCGTGGTGGACGTCCACATCGACGTACGCCACGCGCTCGGCGCCCAGCTCCAGCAGCCGGGCGATCGCCAGCGCCGGATCGTTGTACACGCAGAAGCCCGAGGCCGCCCCGGGCATCGCGTGGTGCAGCCCGCCCGTGAAGTTCACGGCGTGCTCGCTCTCCCCGCGCCACACCGCCTCGGCGGCACCCACCGAGAGCCCGGCGATCAGCGCGGACGCCTCGTGCATCCCCGCGAAGGCCGGATCGTCGACGGTCCCCAGCCCGTACGCCTGGTCGGCGGTGCCCGGAGCCGCGGACGCGGCCCGCACGGCCGCCACGTAGTCCTCACGGTGCACGAGCCGCAGCGTGGAGTCCCCGGCGGACCTGGCCGACCGGACATCCACCGACCCGTCCAGGCCGTACGCCCGCACCAGCCCCATCGTCAGGGCGAGTCTCACCGGATCCATGGGGTGACTGGACCCGAAGTCGTATCCCGTTACTGCCTCATCCCACATCAGCCGCGCGCGCCCGCTCATGCCCGCCACCGTATCGGGCGGGCTCCGACCCGAACGACCGGGCGTACACCAGCGTCGCGAGGACCAGCACCATGGGCACGAGCATCGCCCCCCGGTAACTCCACGCGTCCCCCAGCGCCCCCACGAGCGGAGAGCCCACGAGGAAGCCCACGTAGTTGAAGACGTTCAGCCGGGCCACGGCCACATCGCTCGCCCCGGGGAACATCCGCCCCGCGGCGGCGAAGGTCTGCGGAACGATCACGCAGAGCCCCAGTCCCAGCAGGGTGAAGCCGAGCATCCCCCACCAGGCACCGGGCGCCGCGGCCACCACCGCGAACCCGGCGGCGGCCAGCACACTGCCGCCCCGCACCACGGCCACCGCCCCGAACCGCCGCACCCCGAGGTCACCGACGGCCCGCCCCAGCAGCGTCGTCACCATGTAGACGTTGTACGGAACCGTCGCCAGCTGCTCCGAACTGCCCAGCACGTCCTGCAGATACTTCGCGCTCCAGTTGGAGACGGTCGAGTCACCGATGTACGCGAACGCCATCACCAGGCAGAGCGGCAGCAGCAGCCTGAACGGCACGGAGGCGCCCCGCGCGGGCTCCGCCCCCACCGGATCCCCGCCGGCCTTCCCCTCGACGTACCACCGGCTCCCGATCAACGCCGCCGGCAGCAGGACGACCACCGCCGGCAGATACGACACCAGCAGCGACAGGTCCCAGTGCGCCCCGGCCCACGCCATCGACGCACCGGCGATGCCACCCAGGCTGTAGGCGGCGTGAAACCCGAGCATGATGCTCCGCCCGTACGCCCGCTGAAGACTGACGCCCATCATGTTCATCGACGCGTCCAGGGCCCCGACCGCCAGCCCGAAGACGCCGAGCGCGAGGGCCACCTGCCACATCTCGCTGCCGGCACCCACCCCGAGCAGGGCCAGCATCACGACGGGCTGCGCCCACCTCAGCACCACCCCGGGCCGTACCCGCGCGACCACCTTCTCGGTGGCCACACTGGCGACCCCCGCCAGAACAGGCACCGCGGCCAGGAAGGCGGGCAGCAGCCCGTCGGATATCCCGTACCGGTCCTGGATGGCGGGGATGCGCGTCACGAGCAGGGCGAACGTCACCCCTTGCACCAGGAAGCTGAGCGCCAGGGAGGCTCTGCCGTACCGCAACCGCGCATCTGTCATGGCCGCGAGCGTAGAGCCCCGGGCTACCGCTGGGTAGATCTGGATCAGGCGAGCAGTTTGGGGAGCTGCGACATGTCGGCGAAGTGTGCGGTGACACCGGCGAGCCGGTCCGCCGGCATCATCGAGGTGAAGCCGTAGACGTCCATCCCCGCGGCCCTGGCGGCCTCGACGCCGAGTGGGCTGTCCTCGATCACGACACACCGCTCGGGGGCGACGCCCATCCGTTCGGCGGCGTGGAGGAACAGGTCCGGGGCGGGCTTGCCTCGCCCCACGTCCTCGGAGCTGAAGATCCACTCCTCCTCGAACCACTGGTCGAGCCCGGTGTTCCGGTGCCCGGCCGCGATCTTCTGGTGGCTTCCGGACGAGGCGACGCAGTACGCCACCCCGTCGGCGACGAGCTCGCCCAGCAGCTCCTCCACCCCGTCGACCGCTGCCAGCTGCTCCGCCTGGAACGCGGCGATGGTCCGGCGGTGCAGCTCCTCGTCGAAGTCCGCGGGCAGCTTCTGGCTCGACCGCTCGTCGACCAGGTCGTGGACCCGGTGGACGGCGGCCCCCATGTAGTCGCGGAGGGACTCCTCGTACGAGGTGGGGTGACCGAGCTCCGTGAGGTAGCCGGCCAGGACGGTGTTGGAGATCGGCTCACTGTCGACGAGCACGCCGTCGTTGTCGAAGATGACCAGTTCGTAGCGCATGGTTCGACCCTAGACGCTCAGAACGCAGAAAAGCCCCGTGCCACAAGGGCACGGGGCTTTCCCGGAATAATTGTTCGGCGGCGTCCTACTCTCCCACAGGGTCCCCCCTGCAGTAC
>NZ_JBVJNK010000013.1:0-139861 GCF_055583745.1 Streptomyces sp. NPDC104381 | reverse complement strand
TCACCACACCCACCCACCCGGCCGGTGGCCGACGACCCGACTCACAGCGCATCTCGACTGCAACAGCGATCCATCACTGATAGGCAGAGAAGCTCAAGCTAAACCCCTTCGCATTGAGCCGATGGGTGACGACCCGTCTGCTGCTGCCTGCGAAAGAGTTGAGGTCATCAGGCACTCAGCATCGGCAATACCCTCCAGGCTCGTAAGACGTTGACCCAGAGGCTCATTTGTTCTGCTCCTTCGCTCCGCCGACTACCCGTCTCCCTAGCGAAGACTTTTGAGAAGGACCACTCCAAAATCAGCGAGCCGGAACGCCACGATGAGTGGCCTCTTCCCAGGCCAAGGCGGACTTGGGCCTTCCACTTGCCATCAGAGACCCTCCGGTGACCCACGTCACATGTCCCTACGTGGCGGCCACTCAGCCAGCGCCGACGCCCCAGCGACCGTTGTCCAATGGGCCATGGGGGCGAAAACGGTTGACTCCGCCCCCAGTGGTCAATTCAATCCGCCGAAACGCCCAAACAGGTCAAAAGCGGGCGTCCGATCCATTGAGATCCGTTCCGTAATTGCGCCTCCCCTTTTCGCCCCTCTAAGGTGTTCGTGGACGCCGACGCCACCGGGCCCGGCCGACTGAGGGGGCTTTATGGGCACACCCGCGCACGAGCACTGGACCGACCTCACTGTCCGCCACCCCGACGACGTCCGCACGATCACGGGCGGACGGGTCTCGCTCTCCTGGCAGGTGGAGAAGCGCGCAGGCCATGTCGACCGCTGATGAACAGGACACTGCCTGCGGACTTCCCCGACCCTGTCGAGCGTGGTGACGCTGGCGATGTGCTGGCCGTGCTCGCCCTGTCGGAGTCGATGCGGCGCGACCTCACCGCCCGCCGCGCGGGCGACATCCGAGAGGCCCTTTTTCTCGGGGCCACCTGGACCGAGATTGCGGCCGCGATCGACGCCACACCGGACGAGGCCCGCGCCGTCCTGCGCGACTGGACTGAGCGTCAGCACCTGCTCCACCAGAGAGAAGTCGAGCGCGGCCGGCCGCTGGGCAGCGACGAGGATCGCCATGCCGCGGTGCTCGCTCTGATCGAGCTGGCAGACGACGAGCCGATGGCGGCCGGCGCATGACCGACCGCGTGTACCTGCGCCACTCCACCGACAAGCAGACCGACGCCCGCCAGCGCCACGCGCTCGCCCGCCTCATCAAAGTTGGGGCGCCGGTGTACGACGACCCGGCGACCTCCAGTCGCCTCCTGTCGCTACACCGCACGGGCTTCCAGCAGCTGCTCGATGAAGCCGCCGTAGGCGACACCATCCGGATCGCCGACGCCGCGCGGCTCTTCCGTTCGGTCGCCGACGTCATCGCACTGCGCCCCGTCCTCATCCGGCGCGGCCTGCACCTCAAGGTCGAATCCGGGCTTCTCTCCGGGATCGACCTGGCGGCCGACGACGCCGGCACCAAGATGGTCGTCTCCGTGCTCGCCGCGGTACTGGAGTTCCAGCGCGACATGATCTCGGAGAACACCAAAGAGGGCGTCGCCGCCGCAGCAGCCTCCGGCAAGACCCTCGGGCGCCCGACCGCGCTCACGGAGGACCAGGCCGCCGCCGTCGTTGCCGCGTACACCGAGCAGGGCACCGCCGTGAAAGCACTCGCCCGGCAGTACGGCACATCGCCCAAGACGATCCGGCGCATCCTCGACGACGCCGGAGCCCGCGAGGTGAGCGAGCACCAGTCCGGGGACGTCGACCAGCCCGGTCCGGTCGACGGCGAGGAGGAGCCCGCCGTCGACCGGACCGTGGTGGTCGACGTCCCCGGACTGGTCGCCGAACACCTGCAGGACTCCGGAGACGAGACGATCCACCGCTTCCTCGAAGACGGGCAGACGATCCGCCGGGGCCAGGGGTACTCGGTGCGGGTGCCCGCTCCGTTGTCCGTGCACGTATCGATGATCGAGCAGTCCTCCGCAGGACTCATGCAGTCGCCAGCCGGCCGCAAGGCCCACCGGATCCACTCCGCCCGGGTGACCTCTGTACGGATCACGGACTGACCGCACAGCAGAGCCCCGCACCGATCGGTACGGGGCTCTTTGCTGGTCAGAGTGGCTCGTCAGCTTGCCAACTTGCTGGCTAGCTGGCTTGTTCCTCCGTCCGGGTCCGCACCTCTTGGTCCAGGACGTCTCCTGCCTTGCCGCTGCGGCCCATGGCCTGGCTCACCCCTCCCGAGCCAGCACGGCGACGGCGAAAGCGGGCAGCGCGCACATCACGGCGGGGATGTCCGACCGCTCGGCCCGGCAGATCGCAACGATGCAGACGACGGTGACGCACGCGGTGCCCAGGGCGGCAACGGCGAGGGTGTTGGTGTCCATGGGGACCTCCGGTCTCGGGGGCCCGGAGCAATGAACCCCGGGCGGTATGACAAACGGTTCAGGCCCTCCCTCGTCACGGCCGCCGGCGCAGCAGCGCTGCGACGAGACCGGGCAGGGCTCGCAGCACAGCGACGACGTCGGAGCGGTGGGCCCGCAGGATCGCAACGATGCACACGAGCGTCGCGCACAGCAGGGCGATTCCGAGCACGAGCGGCAGAGCGGCGAGCAGGGCGAGGTAGTCCATGGGGGCATCTCCTGGTTGAGGGCGTGCGGGGGTAGGGCGGTGGCGGTGCGGAGGGAAAAGTCCTCCCGTCCCGGACAAGGGAGGGAGGTGCATCGTGGGTACTGCTGTGCAGGCTGGCAGAGTTCTGGCCGCTGAGACCGTCGTCCAGACAATCGGTGGGTCATGCGGCGGGGCAGGTAGATCAGCAGGTGGTGCAGCCGTATTCAAGGGAGTCGGAGACCTAGGCGCGCAAGCCCGCCCTGTTGTGGCACCGAGCGCGAGCCAGGAGCAGGGTGGAGAGATGACCGTGCCTGTCACTGTTCACCAGCTCAGCGCCGATGGTGGCCGCAGGGTGTCGGTACGAACTCGCGGCCGGACCCAGATCTTGGGCACCGCCTACAGCGACCGCGATCTCATCGAGTTCCTACGAAGAGCCGGCCTCAACGAAGGCAACGCCTTGCTCGACGACCCGGACACAGTTCGCTGGCTCGGGGGTGGCCCGCACGAGTGGGTCGCCGCATAAGGACTGCTGCGGACTCACCACACGAGAGAGCCCCACACCAGATGGTGTGGGGCTCTCTCGTGTGGTCAGAGCTGTTCGCCTGCTCGTCCAGCCAGGAGCGCCTTGCTTCGTCCAGGGCGTCCTGGATCTCGAAGTCGTGGGTCACGCGCCAGACCTTGAGCCGCTCCTGCAGCTCGGCATCCACGTAACTGCCGAAGGCCGGACGGCGCCGACCGATCCGCCCCGCGGCTGATCATAGGGGCGGGGCGGGGCGGGGCGCTGCGTAGGCGCGGGCGGTGCCGTCCGCACCTGGGCGATTGCGGGAATCAGCCGGTGCTGTCGAACCGGTCGCTCAGGTATCGCAGGATCCGGCGACGGGTGGCGTCGTCCAGGCCCCTCAGTGAGTCGATGCACTCCTGCAGCGCGTCCAGCTCGTCACGGGACTGCTGCGCGGGCAGGCCGGCCTCGGCCCGGAAATCCCTGGCGAGCTCGGAGACCCACCCGACCGACCACCCAGTGAGCTGAGCGAGGCGCCGCACGGTAGTGCCGTCGGCGACACCCGTCCGCACCGTTTCCGTGGCGGCCTCCTGAGTCATCTTCTCGGGCGGGGCTGTGTCTGCGGAGGAAGGCATGGGGCGACCGTAAGACCCCGTCTGTACTACGGAGGGAACGTTGCTGGAACATCGCTCGAAAGAGGCCCCCGGGTCTTGGGGGCCCTCGTCGTTCGTCTACTCCCTGTTGTAGCCGAGCCAGCCGCGCGATCGTGATGGCCGCTGTCTGTTTCATGGGCTCTCTTCGCCGGGGCGGAGATCGGCCGGTCGGCGGTTACAGTCCACGCGAAGGGGGCCGGAGCCACTGGCATTGGCTCCGGCCCCCTTCATCTGGCGGGCGAGGACGGGTCAGTCGGTGTCCTCATGCGGTTCGAGCAGCGCGAAGTACGTCGTGCGCTGCTGCTCGGTCAGCTCGCCGTCGAGGTCGAGAGCCGACCGCAGCGAGCGCAGCGCGTCGGCAGCGGGCACGTCCCACTTCGTGTGGGCCTGCTGCTGGATCTCCCCGATCGTTCCGTACGCCTCGCCGGGGAAGTGCCGGACGTACCAGTCGAGCATCTTGGCCACCGCCGGGGTCAGGTTCAGGTGCCACCACTTCCCCGCCACGCGGTCGTCCTCGTCGTCGGCGAACATGTCGAGCGAGTCCTGCCAGTCGTAGAGAACCGCGGCCCGGACGGTCCGTCCCAGGTGCTCGGTGGGAATGATGCGCTCCAGACTGACGGCGACGGACCAGGCGAGCTCGCCCGCGATCTCCGCGACGGACTCCTTGTTCCGCTGGCGCAGCACCCACCGCTTGCGCACGTCGGGCCGGTCGAACAGCGTGTGCTGGAAGTCGGTGACGAACCGGTCGCGCACCTCGGCCGCGCCCGGCGAGAGGCTGTCGCGGTCGCCGGCGGACATGGCGGCCCCGACGCCTTCGTAGGAACGCTGACGGGACTCCGCCCAGTCCTCGGCCACCGCCCGCGCCCACTGGTCGCGGCCGCCGACGACGGCCTGCGGCAGCGGCACCTCGCTGTTGCCGCGCGAGATGTAGGCGCGCAGCGTCGAGGCGGTGATGCCGCCCAGCTCGGCCATCTCCGGGGCGCCGAGCAGCTGCGAGCCGGTCAGCTCCGGGCTGGAGACATCGACCACGCACCGCTCCAGCTCCAGCACGCCGGCCTGCTCCCGGCGGCGCTCGGCCCACAGCGCCAGGTGGTCGAGCCAGTTGTCCGGCCGGGCGGCGTCCGCCTCGAAGGTTGCCACCTTGCCGACGTACGCCTTGGCCGGGTCGGCGCGGCCGTCGAGCATGTCGGCGGCGGTGACGGTGACGGCGGCGCGGGCCTTGCGACGGTCGTGGGCCTGGTCGACCGGATTCCAGACCTGTCCGGGCCGGTACCAGGTGGTGCCGTTGAACCAGTAGCCACCGGCGCGGAACAGCAGCTGGTCCTGCGTCCACTGGGTGTGCCAGGAGGAGGTGTCGCCGTCGCGCATCAGCAGCACGGTCCGGCCGTGCTCGGGGTGGAAGCGGACCACCCAGCCGAGGGAGTGCTTCATCGGGTCGGTGGTGAAGGCGTGCCAGCCGCCGTCGGCACGGTTGTTGTCGAAGCGGCCCCACATCCCGTCGGCCTTGTTGCGGCCGATGGCCTCGATGGCCTCGGGGCCGTCGTCGAGGGGGAGGTGGGAGTCGTCGACGAACGGCAGGCCCGGCACCGGATGGTCGGTGCGCAGTCCGTTGGCGAGCGGGAGAACGTGACTCAAGGCTGATTCCTCAATTTGCTTCGAGTGCTGCATTCCTCGTGCAGCACTGAACGTACCCCCTTGTACATGCGTGGCAATCCTCGTTGTGCAGCCATTTCCGGCCAACCTGCCGGACAGGCGTCTGTAAGTCGCCGAATGGAGGGATCGCGTCGGATAACCTTTCCTTATCCGATGCGACAAACAGGGCATGGATGAACTGTCAGTCCGGGCGTTGGAAGGGGAGGGAACCCAGACATGAGCATGCACCCCGACCTACCGGACACGCTGGTCCACTTCACCGGCCGCCCCCGGCGGCAGGGCGACGAGCCGCCGGACTTCGCCCGGGGCAGCGCCGAGGAACGCATGGTGAGCATCCTGCACGGCGGTGCGCTGCGCGGGGCGCGGGATTTCTGGGCCGACGCCCCGGTGCTCTGCTTCAGCGAGGTCACCGAGACCGCCCGCCGTGTCATGCTCCGCGACGGAGTGGGCGGCCGCGGGCCGTACGAGCCCTGGGGCGTGGTGCTCGACCGCCAGAAACTCATCCAGGCCGGTGCTCGGCCCGTTCTCTACCTCTCCCGCGAGGAGATGCAGCAGACGCAGCACCTGCCAACGCCGCTGCGCAACCGACGGGTCCGCTACGACCCGGGCTCCTCGGACTGGCTGCACGAGCGGGAGTGGCGGCTGTGCTTCGAGGAAGGGGAGACGTCAGAGCTGCCTGTCACCCGTGACCTCGTCGTCGGCGTCATCGTCGGCACCCGGGGCTGGATGCCGCCGCCGCGAACTGCTGCTCCGGCAGAAGCGGTGGCCGACCTGCAGGAGAGGGTGAAGTCGGCGCGGGCCGAGATGGAGTCCCTGCAGGCGGAGATCGGCGCTCTGCCGGGCTTTCACGGCATGAGCGTCCGCGTGAGCACGACGAGCACCCGGTTCGCCGGGGCCGCCGACCGCCTGGCCCGCTGGTACTGGAACGGCGAAGACCTCGTTCCGGACGACGCCTTCGACATACGGGAACAGCAGAGGCGGTCCGGCGAGCACGGCCCGGGCATCGGATTCGAACTCGGCTGGAGCTCCGGCTACACCGGGAACGAGGAGGAAGCCTGGTGACCGCGGTAACGGAGACGACCATCGTCGACGCCGTCGGGCCGGACGGCTCGCCGCTCCGGCTGGCCCCGGCGACGGCAAGCGAACGGCAGACGCTCATCGAGCGGTGGGCGGAGCGGCACGGCGTCGACGCCGCGCGACGGCTGGCCGAGGCGGAGGACCTGGCCGATGCGGTCGCCGCCGAGATCACCCCGGACAACACCACCGACACCTACAGCAAGAGCTGGCGGGTGTGGGAACGCTTCTGCGCCGCCACCGACCTACCGGAACTGGAGGCGACCCGCGGCTCCCTGGTGGCATTCGTGACGTGGATGCTGCGCGAGGGCCAGCAGACCGGCAACGGTTACGCCCCCAACTCCGCCTCCACCCACCTCGCGGCCGCCGTCGTCGGGCTGCGCCAGCGCGGCGTGACCGTCTCCGGCGAAGACCAGGCCGCGGCCCGGGCCGCTCTGGAGGGCTTGGCGGTCAAGCTCCTACAGAACGGCGAGCGGCGCGGCCGCGGACAGGCGGTCGGCGCCGATGTCGACGGCCTGCGCGCCATCGCCCGCGCCTGCCCCGACACTCTCACCGGCGCCCGGGACAAGGCCCTCACGCTCACCGGCTTCCACTACGCCTCCCGCTCCCAGGTCCCGGCCGGGCTCCTGGAGGGCGACGTCACCCTGCACCCTTGCGGCCTGGTCGTCGCCATCCTCACCGGCAAGACCAAGCACTCCGTGCGCAACGCCAAGATTGGCTACGCCGACGACCCAGAGATCTGCCCGGTCCGCGCCTGGGCCGCCTACCGCACCCGGCTCGCGGCCGAGGCCGAACCGCGCTGGAGCCGCCCCGATGCCCCCGCCTTCGTGGGCATCGACCGGTGGGGCCACATCACCGGCGGCATGGGGCCCGACTCCGTCACCCGCGCCATCAAGCGCATCTCCGACCGGGCCCGGGTGCCGGTCCTGTGGACCGGCCACTCCCTGCGCATCGGTCTCGCCTCCGTCAGCCGCGCCAAGGGCAAGGACGCCATCGCCATCGCCGACCAGGGCGGCTGGGCCCGCCACTCCCGCAGCATGCTCATCTACATGCAGCGCGACGACGGCTGGGACGACAACGCCTCCGCCGGCCTCACCTGAAGCGATATGCAGATCGCCAAATAGAAGGAGGCCCGGGGTACGCCCCCGGGCCCCCTCTGCGGATCTGCTCGGCGGGGAGGGACGAGGGTGCACAACCTCGCTGGTCCCTCTCCCAACATCTCTGCTCGAAACCTTCCCTAGGGACGACGAGCAGGGACTGCTGAACTGATCCTCGGTCATGCACCTTTGTGATCGCGGGAGATGGGGGTACGACCCTCCCCGCGGTCCGCCTCGGCCTGACCTGTCTCTGAGACTAGAGCACTCGGTGCGGTCAGCGCCAACTTTCTTTTAGGGGGAGCCCCGTGACCCCCGTAGTCACCCCTACGCTTGAACCTGGCGAGTGTGCCTTCTGCCTGATGCGCTACCTACCTTTGTGGCGGAGGTACTGCTCGTTTATGCCCGGCACTACAGTACTTAATGAACTTACCCTAACTGTCAGGACTGTGAGGACCCGGTGCGAACGGACGAAACAGGCAGCGTCGACGTCAAGGCCCCCTCGCCTCAAGCGCTGAAGATCGCGGAAAGCGCGGGGCGAGGGGGCAGGCGCAACGCGCAGGTTCGGATCAGCTTCATCGAGCGAGCCCTTCACACCGACGAGGCACCGCCACTGGCACGGATGCTGCGCGGCGGGCGTGGCGGGCAGGTCAGGCTCAAGCTCTACCTGAGTTACCTCTGGCTGCAGAAGGACGACAGCGCCCGACAACTCGCCATCCGGCACAGCGCCTGGGCTGGCCTGTTGGACCTCCGCGACCCGAAGTCGGCCGGTGCACGCCGGATCAGCGACGCTCACACGTGGCTTGAGGAAAATCGATTCATCGAGGTTGCGAGGGGAGGACGGAACAACCTGGTGACCGTTCTCGACGAGAACGGGAAAGGGACACCATGGGTCGCTCCTGGTGCCGCCGCGAAGAAGGAGAAGGAGGAGGACACCAGTGGCTTGGGGGCGCTACTTCACCGGTACGTCCAGATTCCGAAGACTTTCTGGACGGAGGGCTACATCTCCGTCCTGTCCGGGGCTGGCGTAGCCATGTTCCTTGCCCTGCTGAGCGAGGCCGGCGGGCTGGGCAGCGGGCACCCCCTCTGGTTCAGCCCTCGTGAAGCGGAGAGGCGCTTCGCCCTCAGCGAGGACACCAGGAGCAAGGGCCTTCGTGAACTATCCGACGCCAGGCTCATCACCACCAAGCGTCGTTCAGTGAACGAAACGGACTTCGAGGCCAAGGCGCTCCACCTGCGCAACGTGCACTTCCTGGAGAAGGAGCGCCTCAGCGAGACGGCAAGCATTTCTCCCCGACGGCGCGTGGTGCGCCTCCCCAAGGGATTTCTGGACGCGGAAGGCTGACGGGGCCGACGGGCTGGACACGGTCCGACGGGAAGAACTGCCATCCCCCGCCTAGGCCGAGGGATGGCTGAGGCGTCGTTCGAGGTGGATCTCGGTGAAGACGGCGACCTTGGCGCGCAGCGCCCAGGGGTCGAAGGGCTTGCTGATGTAGTCGACCGCGCCGGCGGCGTAACCGCGGGCGGTGTGCTCGGGGTCGATGCCCATCGCGGTGAGAAAGATGATCGGCACGTCCCGGTTGCGGGGGCGTCGCTTGATGTGGGCGGCGGTCTCGTAGCCGTCCATCCCGGGCATCTGCACGTCCATGATGATGACGGCGAAGTTGTCATGGTGGAGCAGCGCCTTCAGGGCGTCACGCCCGGAGGAGACGGTGACGAGCTCCTGATCCAGCGTCTCCAGCACGGCAGTCATACGAGCAGGTTGTCGGGCTGGTCGTCCACGACGAGGACCTTGGGCATGGGCATGGGCATCGGCTGCGGCAGCGGGGCCGGGTGCTCGACGGCTTCGAGCTGGCGCTCCAGCAGATCGCAGCGCGCCTCCGCACCTGCCCGCTGCTCCCGCGCCTCCTGGAGCTCGTTGCCCAGCCGGGTCACTTCCTGACGCAGGACGTCGCGTTCTCCCAGAAGTTTGGATACATCGGGGTGGGCGGCTGCCAGCTGGCCAGCGCGCTCGCGCTCGGCGGTGAGCGTCGCCTCCATCTGGTTGAGGCGTACCTCCAGGTCGGCGATGCGGTGCTTGCGGTCCAGCAGGACGTCGCCGCGGACGCTCGAGCGCCGCGAGACGTGGTCCGCGTCGGCCAGCTGCTGCTCGATGATCTGCGCCGCGTGCTTGGGTGAGGAGTTGGCGTCGAACGCCGACTCATAGAGGCCGCGCACGTGCTTGATGGTCTCGGGGGTAACGGTGGTGCCGCGGTGCCCGGCGAGATCCGTCGGCATGTTCATAATCGCCGACCAAGGGGGCATCCGGGTGCCGTTGAGGTAGCGGGAGAACGTTCCCGGGTCGCGCTGGCGCCGTGCTGAGTACCGGCGCACCGAGACTCCGAGTCCCTCGAACAGCTCGCGCAGTACCTCGGCGAGCGCCCTCGACTCCTTCGTCAGGTCCCGCCCCAGGGGGCGCAGTTCACCCATGGTCGTGTGCCTTCCCGCATGCCTCGCCGGATCCCGGCGTGATCAGGCGGTCAAAGAACGCAGTCGCCAGGCCGGTGACGGCGAAGCCATCGTGATCATCGTCGTGGTCGGCCTGACGGCCGGGCTCGTCGCCGTCGCAGGGGTGCCCAGCCCCGACGTCCTGACGCTGCTCTCCGGTGCTGGCCTCATCGCCGGAGGCACCATCGCGCTGAGCACCCGGTTCTCCCTTCGGGCTCTCAGAGTGGCCCTCCGTGCTGCGCTCACTGCTGCGTGAGGGAGGCTTCATGGGGAGGACCGAGAAGAAGATCGAGACGGCCAACACCGCTCTCCGGGACCTGGTGGAGTGGCTGCGGGCCTACCGAAAGGCGGCGGGGCTGACCTATCGGGAGCTGGCGGTACGCGCCGGTCTGCATGCGACGACCTTGCAGCGGGCTGCTTCCGCCAACACGGTTCCTGGACTGAATGTCGTTCTGGCATACGCCCGAGGATGCGACATGCTCGTCGAGGACGCCCATTTGCTATGGAAGCGGGCCAGACGCGAACAGGCGCGGTCCGGCAGGCCCGGTGGTCGGCCGGCACCGGTGCCAAGCCTCGTAAGCGACCGCGCCGAACTGAGTTCCGCGCTTCGGGCCCTGTACGAGGAAGTGGGCGATCCGTTACTGACGCCGCCTCCCGCGACACGCCGCGTAGTTTGCGGCTGGTGTCCGAGGTAGGAGTCCGGGGCCAATCCGTACAGAGACGCCCCTTCCATACGGGGCCGATGAATCGAGCAGGAGACAGGGGGCTACGCCCTGGGGGCGTCACGGCTTCCGACGGAGCATCGCAGCCACGAGACCGGGCAGAGTACGCAGCACGGCGACGACGTCGCCCCGGTGAGCCCTGAGGAGCGCGACGAGGCTGATGAGGGTGAAGCAGAGCAGCGCAACGACGAGCGCGACCGGTACGGCGGTGGCGAGCAGAGCGATGTAGTCCACGGGGTGTCTCCTGAGTTGAGGGCGTGCGGGGGTAGGGCGGTGGCGGTGCGGAGAGAAAAAGTCCTCCCGTCCCGGACTGGCCGGCGGCGGACAAGCCGCTTTCAGCAGGCATGAAGGGCAAGGGACGCAAGCGGTGGTACTTGCTCTGTAGATGTCCCAGGCAGCGCTCTGCACGCCGCTTCGTCGTACAAATTGGCCATCCAGGCAATGGATCGCTGCTGCTCAGTGGTGCTTCCAATGGAGCGTCGGGCCACGGGTGACGCTTCGCTGGCACCCGTGGACAGCGATTCATCACCGTGACCGATGCCGTACTGCACGAGGCCCACCGCGACAACGCCACGCACCGCGACATGACTGCGCGGGTGCCTCTGCTCTTGTCCAAGAGGGTCGAGTGCTTAGCCGCGCAACCCCTCAGCGCGATGACTTTCACCGCGATCTGGACACAGCCGGGACCCAAGCCGGTCTCCGCGCCCCCAGCTACGTACATCCACGGGATGTCACGCCGTGGGCCCTTGGATGCACTACTTGGTGTATCCGGGTGCTGCGCACCGTTGACCGCCTGCACGGATGGAGACCTGGCCACCATGGACCCTGTACTGAGCGGCGTGCTCGTTGCGCTGGCTGGCGCGGTTGTGCGCCTGCTGTATCAATGGATCACATGTCGCACTGTCGTGCGACTGGCCCAACTGCATCAGAACGGTGCGAGTGAGCGCGCCCGGTGCCTGCCCGCGGGAAGCCGAATGACAGAGCGCCTGGCAGGGCAGGAAACCACCATCGAGGTCGGCATACCTCACACGGGCGGCAGTCATGGATGAACCCACGACCATCGATTACGCGGTGGCCAAGAGGGGCAAGAAAGTCGCCCCCCGCCGGCCCGCAGAAGGAGCACAACTCTTGGGACAGCGCGCCGAACTTGCGCTGTTCTACCACCGTCACGTGGCGGGCATGATCCGGTTCGTGATGCGGCTGGGCGCCACCTCACATGAGGCAGCTGACGCAGTCCATACCGCCTTCACCGAGGCCTTTCCGCGCTGGGCGCAGATCACCGCGCCGAACGCCTGGCTACGCACCGTCGCGGCCCGCAGCTACTACCTTCGCCAGACCGCAGGACGGGAACACCCAACTGCGCTGATGCCGGATCTACCCGGCGACGCCTCCCCGTTTGAGGCCGTCACCCTCAAAGAGGAAGAGCAGCGCGTCTATACCGCCCTAGCCTCACTGCCCCCGCGGCAACGACACGTCATGGCCTGGCACCTCGATGGCTTCACCCATTCAGAAATCGCCAGTGCCCTGGGCACCACGCCCGAAGCAGTCCGCCAAAACTACGCTCGCGCCCGAGCAGCCCTGAAGCGCTGCCTCGGCCTGGCCTCCAAGGAGGGGCGATGATCGACCACACCACCGAAAACGAGTACACCAGCGACGATGTCCTGCTGGATGAGATCCTCGCCCGCGCCGAGGAGGGCGTACTAGAGACGCTGTCGTCTCGCGTGGACCCGGACGCGGGACTGGCGGACATCTTCTTTCGGAACCCGCCGCGAAGCACCTCAAGGCGCACCCGTCGCCGTACTGCGCAGGCAGGGCAAGCGGAAGAAGCACGACGTCCCTGACCGCTGGTCTCCCATGTATTGGATGCAGCATGGACAGCATCCTGTCTCGGAATGCTGCGACCTGTGGGAAGGGCGAGCGTCGCGGTGGCGAGGTGATCGGCGAAGTCGCCGAATCGTGCGGCCAGCAGCCGCTCGCCTTCGAACCTGCAACCGACACTTCGAGGTAGCCGACCAAGCTGCGGTCAGCCGGTGGCTGGACCGCTGCTCCTGCCGAGGAGGGGCACGCCGGCAGGTACCACCTACGGTTCGACTGCGGACGGTTCAACCGTCGGCGTTTGTGCGGCCGCACGGTCACGACGCTTCTGCCTCGTACCGTTACCCGGCTTGCCTTGAGAGGCCCAGTCTGGTTCCGGGCCGGGGTCCTTCGCGGGGATCTTCGTCACTTCCAGCCCTGCCGCCCACCCTCGGGTGTGCTGCCCGGTGTCGCACGTCAGCAGTCGTACGGCGCGGGAGGCCATCGACTGTATGGCGACGGCCCGGTCGATGATCTCGTCGTCGGCGATGGGGAGTCGTACGTGACCAGGCTGATCCAGGACGATCTCCACGCTCACCTGGCCGCGGATTTCCATGCTGCCGTCGTCGAAGGAGGAGGAGCTCCTGCTTCGCCAGACGCTGGCGGTGTGCCCGCCCAGGATCCAGTCCAGAAGTCCGAGGGTGTGGGACGCGCGCCAGCGGCTCCTTTCCTTGCCGGACTCCTTCAGGCCGTCGAGTTCGTCGACGACCGTGATCGGGAAGAGGAGACGGACATCGTCGTGAGGCCGCAGATCCAGGATCTGGTGCAGATCGGTATCGGCGAGTTTGTCGGCGTTCTGGACGTAGAAGCTGGAGTCGGCGACCACGAGGGCCTCCGGCTTGCTCCACCGGTCTATCTGCGCCTTCAGCGCCTCACCGGCGGTCTGGAGAGCCTGCGTCCGCTCCGCCAGTTCGAGGTCCACCAGGCCGTTGACCAGACGTTCCTGGGAGCTTCCGGCGAGGCTTCCGCAGCTGCCGAGCAGTGCCTGGTACCGGGGGGTGAGCACCAGGTGGTCGATGTCGGCGTCGCGGACCTGGTGGCGCAGGACACCGGCTGCCTCGGTGGCCCATTCGAGATAGGCCAAGAGCTGGGTGTAGGCGCGGCCTTTGTGGGAGCAGCGGAGGTTGTCCGCCGCCAGCTGGGCACCACCGAGGGCTTGGAGGATGTTGCGAGGGTCGGCTCCCGGCCGGGGTGTGATGAGCATGAGCCGATCCTTCCAGCAGCCGTACGGCTGCTGCCGTGACATCCCAGGACTGTATCGAGTCGGCAGCCGCATCACGCCGCGCCCTCTGTCCGCCGGCCCTCGCCGGTCCGCTGCCGCAGGTCCACCCGGGCGGCAGGTGTGCGGCCGGGCGGGGTGGACCAGAAGGGGTGCCAGTGGATCCGCACGGACAGGGCGAGCAGGCGGCGGCGCAGCTCGGTGGCACGGCGTGGGCGCGGGAGGGCGAGCGCACGGTAGGTGTCGTGCCACTCCCGCTGGGCTCGGACGAGGTCGTCGGGGAAGGGGAAGCTCTCCATCCACTAATTAGATTGCATGTTCGAATTCGGGTGCCACTCAGACACCCCGGTCACTTCAGCGAGACACACCCCTTCGTGGACAGGCCCTTGAACTGCACACACACCTGGGTACCGCGCGGGTATACCGGGCCGGTGTGCCCGGGCTTTCCCATGCGCCCGCACCGCCCGCCGGTCGTACGGATCCCCTTGTGGGAACAACGCATAGGTTCGCCGTGACCCGGACATGCCCGGTGCGGCTGAGCTCATGCCGCCGCAGCCGGCGCTACAGAGCCCTTCGCCGCACTCGCACGTGAGGCTGCGGCTGCTGCACCCGAAGTCCGGGCCGATCCGGCCTGGCCGCACTCCGGCGGTCGGCCTCTCCCCACCCCGCGCCGGCCGCCAGACTGCGGTGGGCTTCAGCATCCAGCAGTGCTCGGGGGACCGGCACACCGGCCTGCTGGGCCACGTTCAGGAGCGTCTCGGCTGATGCCTGTTCCGCCGGCAGGACAGCCTTGTACGAGTGAGCCAGTGCTTCCAGCTGCTGGGAGTGGATCGGACGGAAGCGCTGGTTCTTCTGTCCTGGCGGCGTCTGGCGCTCGAAGACATCGGTGACCAGGCCACCCCGTGCCAGGCTCACGGCCTGCGGCGCGGCGAGAGCGAGTTGCCAGCCCGCGGCGGGCAGCCGGTACAGCGCCGAGGCCAGGCCTCCGGTGCCCCGGGTGTCCGCGAGGATCTCCGATCCTCCCCGCGGCTCGGGCCGGGCCGCCGCTTCCGGCCGCCACCCGGGTCCGTACAGCAGCTGTCCGACCCGGACCGCAGCGGTGTGGGCGATCACGGTGGCCGGGTGGGGGATGACCTGGGGCAGACGCACCACCTCTCCCCGGCGGACGATCTCGTAACTGGGCGCGGGCAGCTTGGGGTGGGCTCGCGGGTCGGCGATGTCCACGATCCGGTGCCACGCCGTCGCGGACTTCTGCCAGGCCTGCGCCGACCCGCGTAGCGCGCCCGCGCTCTTCCGCAGGGTGGCGGCAGCCTCGTCCGGCAGTTCTTCGGCGACCCGCAGCAGGACCCGGCCCGCCAGGAGGCGTTGCATGGCTGTCCAGCGCGCCAGCTGCTGGAGATCCGACCCGCTCATGCGGTGAACGGAGCGGTGGTGCAGGGTTTCGAAGGCCGCCCGGGACAACCGGTCGCAGTCCTCCGCGAGGTGTGCCGGTACGTCCTGTGTCCGGTCGGCGGGATCGGCTTGGACAGGGCTGACGGGAAGCGTCAGCGAGAGGGCGCCGATCGCGGGGTCCGCGTCGCGGGTTCCGTCCCGGCCGAAGAGAGCCGCCCCGGAGAGGAATTGGCGAGCGTCCCAGAAGGTTGCCGCCGCGGAGGGGTCCAGGGTGTCCCGGGCGAGACCGGACGCCACCTGGGCCGCGCCCCAGGCGAGTTCGGAGCAGCGGCGGGTGAGGTAGTGGTGGGCCGGGCCTGTGCTGAGTGCATAGGCGTACGCACTCAGCGGTACGCGGTCGGGTCCGCGGTGACTCTCGATGACGTCGCGCACCGCGTGGACCGCGGCCAAGGCATCAGGCAGGCCGTTCTCCGTCGGACCGGCGCCGGGCGGGGGCAGCATGCGCTGCGCGGCTTGTACGGCGTCGCTGGCACGACGCAGGTGGCGGACGAGATCTTTCGTCACGGGCGACTGAGGGGCATCCTTGTCGCCCAGGCCCAGGGGTTCAGCCAGGGCGGACAGGAACTGGTCGAGTTGACGGGCCGAGGCAGACCGATCCGACGAGGGCGCTGCCGCTGCCGTCCGGAGCCGGGCCTCGGCGGTGTCGAAGAGCTCGTCGAGCGTCGCCATCACTGCCCCCGGACGGCGGCCAGCGACCGTACGGCGGCCGCCGCGTGATCCGCGGCTGCACCGAGCTGGACGTCCTGTTCGGCGAGACCGGCGAGCGCCAGGTGCGCCCTGTCCAGAAGAGCGACGTAAGGCTCCAGACCGCTGGGGCCGGGCTGGATATCGCTCGCCTCCAGGGCGAGCGGGCTCCCGGTTTCGGGCAGCGGCAGCAGGGAGCGGGCGGCCGAACACTCCTGTGCTGCCGTGAGTGCGAGGAGATCGTCGCCGGCCTCGTCCCAGGTGACGGCGTCGGCCACCCGTTCACCGAGATCGAGTGCTTCCCAGGCGCCGGCCAACACGGTGAGGGGATCCGCCGATCCCAGGGCCGCGTCCAGAGCGTTCATCGTGGAGTTCATGAGTGGGCCTCTCGATCTGTTCGTCGTGCGTCGTGGCGGGGATCGTGACATCGGATCCGGCGAGGGCTCCAACTCCCTGTGGATGACCAGGCCCTTGTGGACAACGCCGGGCGCGGTGCTCAGGTGATGCTTCTGGCCTCGCGTGAGGCAGCCAGGGCCTGAAGTCGCTTACGGGTCCGACGGGTCACCGCCGCCTCGGGCCCGTGGATGTCGGTGACAGCACCCAGAACTTCCACGCCGAGCGCGGGCGCGTCAGCGTCGGGGACGGTCCGCCAGAGGCTGTAGACCCGGCGGGTCGCCTCCTCGGTGTCGGGGTGACCGGGCCCTTGGATCGTGGCTCGCAGCCGGGCCGTATGCAGATACCACCCGAGCGAGGTCGCGTGGTCACCCGCCAGATAGGCCAGATGTGCGCGGACCTCCCGGATATGAACAGTGTTCAGGTGCTCCGGGCCGTACTCGCCGGTGACCTCCGTGTCGAGCCGGTACGCCATCCAGGCGGCGTCCGGGAGCCGGCCGTCGGCGGCCGTCGCCGCGATCTCCGTCAGCCGGCCGCGCAGCACCTGGGGGATGCGGGCCTCGGACCGGGTCGGCGACGTCTCGGGTTCGAGACCCCAGAAGGCCGGCGTGACCGTGCCCCAAGGGTGGTACAGCTGTTCGTGCTCGACGTGCATCAGCCGTCCTTCGGTTACGTGGCTCACCACCGCACCACCCGGCGGACCTCGGTGACCCGGGTGAGGGCGCTGGTGGAGTTGCGCCAGCTGCTGTACGAAACGACGCGGGTCCGCACACCGGTGCGGGGTGCCTCGATGACCATGTCGTCGCCGATGTACATGCCGACGTGCCCCGGACGGGCGTCGGAGCCGTCGCTGCCGGGGTTGAAGACCAGGTCTCCGGGCTTGGGTCTGTCCACGCTGACGTGGGTGCCGATGCGGACCTGGTCGTAGGTGACCCTCGGGATGTTGATGCCGGCCGCCCGGTACGCCTGCTGCATGAGGGAAGAGCAGTCGCACCAGTGGGCGGAGCTGGTTCCGTGGGCGTCGGTGCAGTCGCCGCCGAGCCGGTACCAGCCGCCCTTCTGTCTCAGGGCCCAGGCAACCGCGGTGCGCACCTCGCGGGGCGTGCCGGCGGGCAGGGCGTAACCGGCGGGCAGGTGTGCGTCGCCGCTCGACGGCGGGGCGGTGAACTGCTTCGCCAGCGCGAGGATGTTCCTGACGTAGTGGTAGGTCTGGCCCTGGGCGAAGCTCACCGGGGGTACGCCGCCGAACTCGTCGACCCTGCCCCAGCCCGCGTTGTAGCCGGCGAGGGCGAGCTCCGTCGGTGAGCCGTCGTACTGGGGGTGCGCTCTGCCCTTCCGCATCAGGCTGCACATGAACTTCCCCTGACCCGCGATGGCGTCCGCAGGCTCCCACACGCTCTTGGTGCCGTTCCCGTTTCCGTCCGTTGCCCAGGTGGGCCAGGTGCCCGGCATGAACTGGGCGATGCCCTGGGCGCCGACGCCGGGGGATTGAGCCCGCGGATCGAAGTTCGATTCCTGCTTCAGCTGGGCCCCCAGCACCGCGGGCTGCAGGCCCGCGTCGCAGTCGGCGGCGGCCCCGAGGATCATCGGCGCGTACTCGGGGGGCACCCCGCCCCGGCCGACGCGCAGACTGCCGGCGGTCGGACCGAGGCTTCCGCCGTACCCGTTGTCGTCGTCGAAGGCCGCGATGAGCAGGACGACCCCTACGCCCAGCGCGACGGGAGTCATCACGGCCCCGCCCACGGCGATCGCCAACCAGCGTGTGACGCGCACAGTCCCCCCAGGCCTGTACTCGGTTTGCGTAAACGAACCCGCATGTCCGGTCTACTTCAAGGCGTCGCGCTGGATGCAGACGGGTGATCGCCTGTGACACTATGCCACCACTGCTTATGAGGGCTCATGTTGGTGACGTAAGTAAACCGTCTGAGTGGCCGGGTCTGTTGCCTGGATCCGACCGATATGACGAGATGATGGATCGCATTAGCATATGCGAAGGGTCGACGCGGTGTATGGGGGCAAGCGTGGGCAAAAGGGAGTTATCTCCTGTTGTGCTCTCTTCGGGGGCCCGCCTTGCCGTGCCGGTGATGGCGGCGGCGGGCGGCAGCGGCCGGTCGACCGTGGCAGATCTGCTGGCAGGGCATCTGGCCGCGGTCGGAGCGTCAACAGTCGTCCTCGACACCGCCCCGCGACTCTCGTCCCCATGGCCGTCCTGGACGGCCGGGCAGTACGCCGGGGGACTGGGCGCACTGCCGCCGGACAGACCACTCACCCGTTCACAGGTACAGCGCGCGGCCGCGCTGCGACCGGGCGCGGACCGGCCGGGCTGGCAGGTGCTGACCGACGGCCGTGACTGGCACAGTCCGCCGCTCGCTCTGCCGCAGGACCCGGCCGCGTGGCTGCAGCTGGCGGCCATCGGCGGCTGGCAGTGCGTCGTCGCCGACACCCCGCATCCGGTGGCGCACGACATCCTCGAGTCCCGGTGCGCCGGGCGGACCGGGCGGACCAGGGCCTGGTGCGAACTGCCCTACGCGGTGCCCGTGCTGTGTGCCTCGGCCACCGCGAGCGGCATACAGGCCCTCCAGCAGGCCGTGATGGCGATGCATGCGGACGGGATGCCGCTCCAGCGCACCGTGGCGGTCCTGGTCGCCCAGGCGGACGGACGCCTGCCCGCTGCCGTACGGGCGGGCGCGACGATGCTCTCCGCACGGACCGCCGCCGTCGTCCACCTCCCGCACGACCCGCACATCCGCGCCCACGGGCTGCGCACGGTCAGCCGCGTACGCGCACGTACGCAGCAAGCGGCGGGCCTGCTCGTCCAGGAAGTCCTCGCGGCGGCCGGAGCCTCCTGGGGCACTCCGCTCCCGGACGCGCCCCGACCCGCGCCCCTGGCCGTGGTCTCCCACTCATAGACGACCTTTGACGAGGTGTTCCCGATGACGTTCATGGACGCAGTCCGCACACTTGCCACCGACCCGGGCTTGCAGGCACTGGCCGCAGACCCGCCCCCGGTCGTGCCGAAGCCCTCGCCCGCCCTGCCCGCGGCAGTGAACACCCAGGTGCAGACCGTCCTGAACTGGACCGCCGGATTCGGGCTCGCCGCCGCGGTGATCGGAGGCCTGACCGGCTGGCTGTTGGTCGCCGTCGGCCACAACACGGAGAGGGCCCAGCTGGCCGCCCGGGGCAAGCAGTCCGTGCTGTGGAGCCTGTGCGGTGCCGGAGGCATCGGCCTGACCAGCTCCATGGTGCTCGCGGTCTACAACATGTCGATCTGAGGGCGCCGGTATGGAGAACCACGAACGCGGCGCCCGGCGGGCCAAGTTCCTGCTCGCGGGACTGGCCGTCCTGGTCGTCGGCGCCCTCGGCGTCGGGGGAGTCGCCGCGTACTCACTGATCGACGAGGACGGCTCCCGTGCGCCGGCAGCCGGACCGGGCGCGGGCGGGACGAAGCCGTCCGGCTCCGCCTCGGCCGACGGCGGCGCGGAGATGACACCGGAGAGGGCCAAGAAGGTTTCGCTGGAAGCGCCGACGGGCCAGGAGGGCGGGGCCAGCACCGGCTTCCCCCACAGCCCCGGAGGCGCGATCTCCGCGGTCGTCCACTTTTGGGAGGAGTACGCCTGGATGGACGACCAGAAGGCCCGCCAGCAACTCGAGGTCGTGACATCGCCGGACGCCGTCGGCTACATCGACAAGCAGATCTCCGAGGTCCGCAAGCTCCGGGAGGGCGCCGGACTGCCCGCCTCCGGGGGCACACCGGCGGGGATCACCTTCACCACCACGGTGGATGCCGTACGGATGCGGGGTCTCGCCGACGACGGCCTGCCCCGCGGGGACGTCGTCCACATCTGGCTGAGCTTCGACCGTTACGCGACCACACCGGAGAAGGCGACCGACGACAACCCGGTCAAGGGCGACACCGCCGACTTCATCGTGAAGTGGCAGGACGGCGCCTGGAAGCTCACCGACGAGCCCGTCTACGTCAAGCAGCGGACCCTCCCCGTCGCCTACGACCCGGATTCACCCTTCGCATGGCGTGACCAGTGGATCCAGGTCAGGCATGAGGACTGAGAGCCCGAAGCATCCTGCGGCACCCGCGCTCCTGTTCCTCCTGCTCGCCCTGCTGTGCTGCGTGGCCGGGGGCGCCGTGGTCGCCCCCGCCGCGGTGGCCGACCACGGAGGCAAGCACGCCGACTACGGACCGCCCGAGCCGCCACCGGCCACATGGGCCGAGGGCGGCGACGTCGCGGGCATCGACACCCAGGGCCACTGGTGCGTCATGGATTTCGGGGCCACCGACGGGGACTGCCGGCCCGCCGAGGCCGGCGACCTGCCCGGCACCATCGGCGCGTGCGAAGGCGCTGACGGCAACTCGGCAAGGAACTGCGGCGAGGCCGATCGCCGACGGTACGAGGAGCTTCGCCTCGACAAGTGGCGCAAGGCCTACGACCAGAAGCAGGGCAACTTCGACGAGCTGAACACCTACGTCACCGACTGCGTCGAGAAGGGCGGCATCTTCCAGGAGTGTCTGCGGGACGGTCAGAACACGTACCCCCCGGATGCGAAGAACCCGGTGACCTGGGCCGAGGGCAAGATCAGCGAGCTCGCCTCGGACGCCCTGAAGGAGGCCGCCCGCTACATCGGCAAGGCCGTGGTGTGGCTGCTGGAGGAGTTCGCGAAGGTCTTCAACGGCTCGTCCACCATCGACCTGTCCAAGGTCGGCATCGGCTCCGTCACCAGCGTCATGACCTCCCTCTCGTTGGTGGTCGCCACCTTCCTCCTGCTCCTGCAGTTCGGAAAGGTCGCCCTCAGCCAGCGAGGCGAGCCGGCCGTCACCGCCGTCACCGGGCTGGCGAAGTGGGGCGTCATCTCCTCCGTGTACGTACTGGCCACCCAGACCGCGCTGTCCTGGTCGGACGCGGTGTCCACCTGGATCATCAACTACACCTTCGACGGAGGCGGATCCGGCGAGGCCGACGCCACCGAGGCGATGCAGCACCAGCTCGGCACCCTTTTCGGAGGGCTCATCACGGGTGGCGGCGGCACCGCGACGGTCGGCACCGCGCTCATCACCGGCGAGGGAGTGGCCGCCGCGGCGGTCGGCGTCATCATCGTCGTCGGGATCATCTGTATCCTCGCCATCGCGGCGCTCTGGCTGGAAGTGCTGCTGCGCCAGGCCGGGATCATGATCCTGGTCGCGACCATGCCCGTGGTCCTGGCCGGTCAGCTCTCGGACTCCACCCAGGAGTGGTGGCCGAAGGCACGTAACGCGCTGATCGCCCTGATCCTCATGAAGCCGATGATCGTCCTCTGCTTCGCCATCGGATTCGGAGCCATGGCCCAAGGCCAGGGCGTGCAGAACATGTTCGTGGGCCTGGTCATCTTCGTCCTGGCCTGCTTCGCATGGCCCGTCCTGGCCAAGTTCATGACGTTCTCCACCGTCGGCGGGGGAAGCGCGATCGCCTCCGGGCTCATGAGCTCCGTCGGGTCGTCCGCCGCGTCGGTGAGCGGCGGCTACCGCCCCGAGATGGGCGGAGCCGGCGCGGTCGGCGGCGGCAGCGCCTACACCCGGGCCCTGGAACAGGACACCGCCCAGACATCGGCGAGCGGCTCCAACGCCGCCCCGGTGCCCGGCGGCGGGACAGGTACAGGGGTGGCGAGCGGTGCCGGACGCTCCTTCGCCTCCAAGGCCTTCGGCACGGTCGCTCTGCCCCTCCAGCTCCTGGCGGCGGGCAAGGACACCCTCGAATCCGGCATGTCGAGCACCGCCGGGCACGCAGGACTCGATCACGGCGCCGCGGGAGGCCGCCACGTCGTCATCTCCCAACGTCGCGTATCCACCAGGCGGGAGCATCCGCCCGAAGTCCAGCCCGAAGGCGGGGACGCTCCGCCGCTCCCGGTGCAGCCTCCCAGCCCTCCGACCCAGGAATAGCTCATGACACAGCCCGTCACGTACAGCGGGTGGCAGTCGGAGAAGTCGGGCTTCATGGGACGGCTCTCCGGTCCCGGCTTCGCCCTTGTCGCCGTCGGCTGCACGCTCCTGCTCATCCCCGTCAACCTCGCGAGCTGGACCGCGGCCGGCGCGTGCGTGCCGGTGGCCGTGGTGCTCCTCGTCCTCGCGTTCGGCCGTGTCAGCGGGCTGAGCGCCGATGAATGGATCCTGCTGGCAGTGAGGCATCAGATCGCCGTGGCACGGAATCAGAACGTGTTCGTCTCGGGGCCGTTCGCCCCCCGTTCGGCCCGGACGGGGCAGCAGCCGATGGACCTGCCCGGCACCCTGGCCCGCCTGCGGATCCTGGAGGCCCCGGACGGGCTCGGCGGGCTGCTAGGAGTCGCGCACGACCCGGTCGCCCGGACGTACACCGCGGTGTCCCGGGTGTCCTTCCCCGGCCTCGCCCTGGTGGACACGGACAAGCAGGCCGCGCGGGTCTCCTCGTGGGCGGCTCTCCTCCGTACCTTCTGCACCGAGGACTCCCCGATCGTGCGGTTGTCCGTGCACCAGCGCTGCCTGCCCGACGACGGCGCCGCCCTGCGGTCATGGACCGCTCACCACATCACCCCCGACGCGCCTCCCGCCGCGGTGAGCGCCCTGTCGGACCTGATGGAGGGCGCCGGACCCGCGGTCACCAACCGGGAGACCTACCTGTCCGTGACCCTGTCCGCCGGCCGTGCCCGGCTCGCGATCAAAGGAGCCGGTGGTGGCCAGGTCGGTGCGGCGGCCGTCCTGGTCAGGGAGATCCACGCGCTGGGCGGGGCGCTGAGCACCGCCGGCCTCCAGGTCATGGAATGGCTCTCCCCCCGGAAGGTCGCGCAGAGCATCCGTACGGCATACGACCCCGACGCCCAGGTCGCGATCGCCACGACCGACGCGGCCGCCCGGAACCCCGGATGGGAAGGCGTCGAAGAGGGCGTCGACCCCGCGCTCGCCGGGCCGGCGGCTGCGGAAACCGGGTGGGGGACCTACCGGCACGACGGAGCCTGGACCGTCACCTACCAGGTCCGCACCTGGCCCCAGGCCCAGGTCTACGCCACGTTCCTCCAGCCCCTGCTACGGCCCCGGCGCAACGCACGGCGGTCCATGAGCCTCGTCTACGAACCGCTCGGCCCCCGCCGCGCCCGCCAGGAACTGGCCCGCGAGAAGAGCAAGCGCTCCTCCGCCCGCCACCTGCGCGCCAAGACCGGACGGGACGAGAGCGAGGACGAACGCCGTGAGGTGAATCTCGCCCGCACCCAGGACGCCGCCCGCGCGGCCGGTCAGGGCGTGGTCCCGGATGACCGCGGTGCTGTCGGTGACCGTGACCGACCTCGAGGAACTGGAGACGGCCTGCGCCGAGATGCAGGCCGACGCCGCCGCTTCCGGTCTGGAGCTACGGCGTATGTGGGGAGCCCAGGACGTCGGATTCGCCGCCGGAGCCCTGCCACTGGGCCAAGGGCTCCCGGACCGGCGGGTGGGCTTCTGATGGGCCTGCGCACACGCCTGCCGGCCGGCCTGCGGATCCACCTGCCGGCACGCCGTCGCGCCACGGACACCGAGCTGGAAGCGTCCGGCCTCGGTGAGGCCACCGCCATCAACACCGCGTACGTACCGGCGCCCGCCGGCCCCACACCTGCCGAGCAGCGTGAGTCCCGGCGACTCGAGGACGCCGAGACCGTCATGCGGGTCGCACCCCGCAAGGGCTGGCCGCACCCCTTCGCCGGCCGCTCCGCATCCCTGCCCCGCACCGAGGTCGTCCGGGCCGACACCGGCAACGCCGCCGGTGCGTACCCCTTCCTGCACGCCGGTTCGCTGCCTCCGGTGGGCGCGTACATCGGGCACAACACGCTGACCACCCAGGCCTTCAGCGCACACCCGGCGGTCTGGGTCCGGGAAGGCCTCTGCACCAACCCGAACGTGATGATCACGGGCATCCCCGGCAGCGGGAAGAGCGCGCACATCAAGGCTCTGTGCTTCCGGCTGATGGCCTTCGGGCACCGGACGCTGATCGCGGGCGACGTGAAGGGTGAGTACGCGGGCCTCTGCCGCCACCTGGGAGTCGAGCCGGTGCGCCTCGGTCCCGGCCTGCCCGGCCGCCTCAACCCGCTCGACGCCGGGCCGCTCGGCGCGGGCCTCGACCGGATCAAGGATCCCGCCGAGCTCCGGGGCCGCCTGCAGGAGATCCACCGGCGCCGCCTGACCCTGCTCAAGGCCCTCCTCGAACTCCAGCTCCGCCGCACCCTCGAGTCCCGTGAGGAGGAGGCCCTGGACGTCGCGGTGCGCGAGGTGACCGGCGAGCTCCACGGACGGACCAGGCTCGCCGTGCCGACCCTGCCCCTCGTCTACGACAAGCTCCGCGACCCCACCGACGCGATGGCCCAGGAGCTCCGGGTCCGGGACGGCGAGGTCCAGTTGGCCCGCGAGCAGATGGTGTCGATCCGCTCCGCTCTCGGCACGATGGTCAACGGTCACCTCGGCGGTCTCTTCGACGAGCAGACCTCGATCGGCCTGGACTGGGACGCCCCCATCCAGTCCGTCGACATCAGCGCCCTGGAGCAGTACGGCGACGAGACGATCGCCATGGTCCTGTCCTGCGTCTCCTCGTGGGCCCAGGCAGCGATCGACCGGCCCGGTCAGCGGCCCTGGATCGTCGTGCGCGACGAACTGTGGCGGCAGATGCGCTCCGGCGGCGCCGCGATGGTCCGCAAGATCGACGCCGACCTCCGGCTGTCCCGGGCGACCGGGACCATCCAGATCCTGGCCACCCACCGGCTGTCCGACTTCGAGAGCGTCGGCTCGGCGAGCTCGGAGGCCGTCGCGATCGCCAAGGACCTGATCTCCTCCTGCGAGACACGGATCCAGCTGGCGCAGGACACCCGCCCCCTGCAGATCACCCGCGAGGCGATCGGCCTCTCGGACGCCGAATGCGGCCTGATCGGATCCTGGGGCGCCGGGCAGCGGGGGAGGGCCCTGTGGAAGATCGGGCGCGGCGGCGGCCACGCGGTCCAGCTGGTCCTCTCCCACATCGAGCAGAAGCTCTTCGAGACGGACGAGCGGATGGCGGTGTGATGGCCGTGGAGAAGACCGGCCCGTCCACCGCGAGCCTGGACGACAACACCCTGCTCGCCGCCTACGGGTTCGGCGCGGCTGCCTCGGTCGGCTGCGCGGTGCTGCTCGCCGCGCCGGCCGCGGCCGTGCTGTCCGGGCGCGGGTGGGCCACCCGTACCGACAGCGCCCCCGCCACCGTCCTCAAGTCCCTGGTGAAGGGCCCCGGCGCGGCGTACGACCCGGCCCCGCCCGGCTGGCTGTTCTACGCGCTGACCGCCCTCCTCGTCCTGGCCGTACTCGTCCTGGTCGTGAAGGCCGTCAGCGCCTTCGGCCGAAGCGGCCGGACCGGCGGCGCCCAGTGGGGCGGGGCCAAGGTGGAGCGGAAGCTCCAGGCGCCGCAGGACCCGGTCGGACGGGCCAACCGGCTCACCGCCGGGCGTGGGATGCGTACGAGGAAGATCGTGGCCGCACAGCCCAACATCAGCGCCACGGTGTTCGGAGTGCCGGGATCCTCGAAGACCACGGGCCTGGTGCTGCCGAACGCCGCCGAATGGCAAGGGCCCCTGGTCGTGACCACCACCAAGGCCGCCGACCTCGACATCATCCACGCGCGCCGTCGCTCCCTCGGACCGGTCTGGGTCATCGCCCCGGCCGGCATCCCCGGCCGGCCCACCCAGCGATGGTCGCCCGTCGACTACTGCACCGACGCGAAGGCCGCCGACCGGATGGCGTCATGGATGGCCGAGGCGTCCTCCTCGGGCGACAGCAAGCGCGCGGCGCCATGGGTCGACCAGGCCAAGAGCGTCCTCAAGGGCGTACTGCTGGCCTCGAACCTGTCCGGCGGGGGAGTGGGGGCGATGCGCCGCTGGCTCAGCCTGGGCAAGGACGCCGTCGACCACGTCCGGGCCGTCCTGTTGCAGCACGGCTTCAACGAGGTCGCCGACGACTACGCCTCCCCCTGGCTACGGCTCCACGAGGACGGCATCGGCTCGATCCAGTTCACCCTCAACGTCCTGGCCCGCGTGTACGCCGACGAGGAGGTCCGCGAGACGTGCGCCGGCACCGACTTCACCGTCGAGGAGCTCCTGGACCGGAACGGAACCGTCTGCCTGATCGCGTCCGAGGCCGACGCCGAGCGGTTCGCCCCGCTGCTGACCTCCCTCATCGCCTCGATCATTCACGGCGCCGAGGTCCGCTACAACAGCACGGGTAAGCCCCTCGACCCGTCGCTGGGCGTGATGGTCGACGAGGCCGGCAACATGCTGCGCTACCCGAGACTGCCGAACATCCTGACCACCGGCCGTGGCATGGGCATCGACGTCCTGACGGTGTGGCACGACCTCTCGCAGCTCCGGGACCGGCTCGGGACGCAGAAGGCCAACACGGTGCTCTCCGCGAGCGGCCTGAGGATGCTGCTCCCGGGCTGCGGCGATCTGGAGACCCTGCGCTACTTCTCCGGCCTGTACGGACGCACCGAGGTGATGCGGACCTCCCACGGCCGCTCCCGGGGCGAGTACACCACGAACACCTCGGCCACCGAGACGGATCTCGCCCCGGTGCACTCGTTGCAGCAACTGCCGGAGTTCACCGCGATCGCGCAGTACTCGAACCAGCCCCCGATCAAGGTCAGGATGCGGCTCACGTTCCGCGACAAGGACCTGAAGAAGCTGCTGGCCCCGCCGAGAGGGCCGGTGCCCATGCCGGTGCCGGACCACGACAGCGGGCCCTTGGAACAGTGCTGAACAGAAGGCAGGCACCACTCGTGTCATCGGATTTCGACAACCCGGCCTCGCTGTGGCCCACGATGCCCCCCGAGGCCCGGCCCGAGCCGCAGCGGTGGGTGTGGGCCGCCATGGACCCGGTGGACCGGCAGCAACGTCTCCGCGAACTGGCGACCTGGGTCGACTGGCTGCGTGCCACGTTCGAGCTGCACAACAGCATCCCGCCGTGCTGGTACCGCCACCCTCCGGTCGTTGAGCACCTGACAGCCCTGTACGCCGGGTGGATCCGTACGTACGCCGGCGAGGAGACCCCGGGGCGGGAGCTCGCCGAGGCCGACTGGATCAACACCCTGCAGGCCTTCACCCCACGCCTGCAGCTCGCCGCGTGCGCGACCGGCGTGCACCAGGCCCCGCCCCCTGTTCCGCCGGTCATGCCGGGGGCGGAGACCGACTTCGACCACTACCTGACCTCCTCGGAGACCACGAACGTCCCTGCGGCCCACCCGGCCGCAGCCGAATTGCGCCGCCGGGCCGACGAGGCCGAGCTGCCGCTATGACCCGGACGGTGCTCGACAGCCCGACGACCACCACGCGCCCGGCCGAACCGACACCTACGGAGGCACCATGGCCACGAGTGCAGACTCAGACACCAACCCGGAGAAGGCTGAACGTCCCGCAGCCCGGCCTCCGCTGCCTCCCGAGCCGTCGAACACCGTAGCGTCGACGGAACACCCCGATCTGCCTCTGTGGCCGGGCAATGATCTGCCTGGAGGTCGGTGGGAGCGCAGGGGCGACGTCCTCCACGAGCCGTCGGACGGCAACCCCATCTGGCGCCTCAAGCACGACCCTGCCGAAGGCGGCGCCGCGCTGCCGCCCATCGACTGGGAGGAAGGTCTGAAGAGAGCGGAGCGGGCGTGGAAGGACCATGTGCCCGAAGCCCACGGCAGTGCCGACGACATGTGGGCCGTGGTGGCGGAGGACCTGGAGACGATCGACCAGGTGACACCGGTTCACAACCCGCCGCGCGCATGCCGGTCCCGTACGGCTCCCGGGAGGAAGCGATGGCCGGCGCGCGATCGGTGGCCGAGTCCTTCCAGGTGTGGATCGCCGGCCCGATGGGGCGGACGCTGGCCACGTCCGACCATCCGAGGATCGAAGCGTTTCGCGAGGCCTGGCAGCAGCTGCCACCGTCCACCACGCTCCCGGAGGGGGCCGGCCGATCCTCGTCCCCGTACGGCAGAGCCGCCGAGGAGGCCGGCGCCTTGGCGGAGGCGGCCGCTGAGTCGACCCGTTTCGCGGGGGCTGATCTTGCCGCTCTGCGGGAGGTAGCAAGGGCGGCGGACGACCACGCGGCCCGGCTCTCGGTGACCTTGCCGGGAACGAAGAGCGAGCCACCCGCGCACCCGAAGCCCCCTCGCCCCGCGGCTGTTGCTCCACGACCGCGAGTTGCCGCACCGCCCCTGGCGGCTGCACGAACCCGATCGCCGAGAGCGGGGGTATGACCGGCCGGCCCGGCCACTGCTCAGGGGGCATGCGAGGGGCCGATTGAGAGGTGCATGACTGGAAGGCGCGTTTTGTCGGAGTCGGTGAAAGTGGTGCGGAATGGCTATCGCGGATGACAAACTCGCAGTTCAGCAAGAGTGCTCCCCGCGCGCGCGGGGATGGTCCCGTGACCTTCACGAACGCGGCCGGCGTGTGAACGTGCTCCCCGCGCGCGCGGGGATGGTCCCACCAGCCCCGACTCGTCGGCGGTTCGGCCCCGGTGCTCCCCGCGCGCGGGGATGGTCCCAGGCCAGCAACAACACACGGTTGAGGGCGGCCGTGCTCCCCGCGCGCGGGGATGGTCCCACCGGGGCGAACTTCTTCCAGACGTCGTCGTTGTGCTCCCCGCGCGCGCGGGGATGGTCCCCACCCCGAGCACCGGTCGCACTGCAACTCGTTGTGCTCCCCGCGCGCGGGGATGGTCCCCCCGGGCAGGAAAAGCGCGGCTGGCACTCCGAGTGCTCCCCGCGCGCGCGGGGATGGTCCCATGTGGACCCCGCAGGCACTCGGTTTCGAGGCGTGCTCCCCGCGCGCGGGGGGATGGTCCCGCGCTGCGCGGTTCGGTCTTCGCTGTCGCCTTGTGCTCCCCGTACGCGCGGGGATGGCCCCTTCTCGCATGCGATGGCACGGGTCTCGCCGAGGTGCTCCCCCCCCCCCCCGCGGGGATGGTCCCACACTGTGGGCCCACCTGATGACGGCCTCTGAGCGCTCCCCGCGCGTGCGGGGATGGCCCCGCCATGGTCGCCCACGAGATCCGCATCCGGCAGTGCTCCCCGCCCGCAGGGGATGGACCCTACGCAGCCTTGCCCGCACGGCTACCTGCTGGAGTGCTCCCCGCGCCCGCAGGGACGGTTCCCCCTGGACATCCACGCCTGCGACCAGTAGATCCGCGAGGCAACTCCTCTGCCCTCCTTGTGCAGGGCGCGGTCTAGAGTCGTCTGTGACCACCGGACCGCTTGTCGTTTTGCGAGGTTCCCATGCCTTCCCCAAACCCAGAGAGCCTCGACATGATGGTTCAGCATTTCGGGCTGGAAGGGTTGCGCCGCTTCGGGCAGACCAGTCTGTCCGCTGCGCGCTTGCCGCAGACCGCAGCAGCGTTCTTGAAGGAGAGCGGCGTACCGGTCGGCGTTGCTCCCTACTTCCACGCTCCGCTGGATGATGACCCAATACCTCTTGGCGTTTTCGCCGTCCGTTCTGAGGGGCCACAACCGCATGCCGTGATGGGGGCTTGGCCGCGCATTGGATTCGACGGGCTGGCGCACCTGTGCGTGAGGCCCGACGGTGCCGTCCAGGCTGTCGTGCTGAACGGTGTGGTGGATGACATGTTCGTCAACACGGACGTTTCGATGCTTGGCGCCTCCCTGCTGGCGCTGGACCGTGCACAGCCGGTGATCGCGGGGGCCTCGGGCCTCGAGGATTCCGCAGCTGTGTTCCGCTCTCTCTCGGCAGAGCTTCGACAGATCGACGCGGAGGCTTTCGAAGAGCGTGAGTCCTGGTGGCCTCGTGTCCTCGACGACGTTCGACACGTCTTGAACTTTCCGTTCTCCGCTGCGTTCGAGTACGTCGATACCGCTGGTGCCAAGCAGGTGGTCACTGAAGCCACAGGACCTGGACGGCTGCATCCGGAAGAGATCATCTGGCGTCGTCTCTCAGGGCAGGGCATTGAGCCGGACCAGGTGCGCCGGGTCTACTGCGAACTGGAGCCGTGCCTCATGCCTGGGCACTATTGCGCTGCGTGGATGCAGGAGACGTTTCCGCGAGCTGAGTTCACTCACAGTTTTGACTACGGGGCGACCGCTGCATCCCGCGAAGAGGGAATCAAAGAGCTGATCACACATGCCGCAGAGCAGGCCAGGCAACGCTGATGCGGTGGGAGCGTCCTGCTGCCGGCCGTGAACCTGCAGCCGCTGCTCTGCTGGGCTGGCTCGCCGACCCGCAGGCTCCTCGTCTGTGTCTCGTTTCCGGATCGGAGAAGTGCGGAAAATCGGCTCTGCTCGCCTGGCTCGTGCACCACGGCAGTCGGAGCGGCACTTCGACTGAGCGCGCCGTCCACGCTGTTGTTCCCCCTGCAGGGCAGAGCTTGCGAGGCACAGTGTGGTCGATTGCCGATCAGCTCGGTGTCGTAGCACGCTCCGCGGTGGAACTCGTGGCCGTGCTGGGGAGAGATGCGAGGCGCACGGTGATCGTCCTACCTGATCTCCATGAAGCGGATACCGTCGAACTCGTTCTCGACCTGCTCCAGCTTCCGCACGTTCGGCTCGTTGTCGAATCTCGCTCCGGCAGCGCTGCACATCAGGTTCTGTCCGCCAGCGCAGGTGCGGAACTCGACTTGGACCTGGAGCAGTGGAGGGACCAGCACCGGTTCGAGCAGTGGCTGGCATCCCGGACCGAAGACCAGGACAGCACTGTGCCGGGAATCGCAGCTTCGGCGGGAGTGGATCTCTCTGATCCTGCGGACATCTGTGAAGCAGACCCGTGGCAGGTCACTGTCGCATACGAAAGGGACGGCGACCATGACCATGGAGGGCTTCGGGCCGCATGGTTGCGGGCGGGCCAGTCCCTCTGCAGGGAGCAGCCAGCGGCCTCTCGCGCACTCGCTCTTCTCTGCGTACTGGGTGACTCCGCCGATCCCAGACTCGTGCCTGCCCTTACCGAGCTGTCGGCGCAGGCGGACTGGGACGTGATGTGGAGCCGGGTCCGCGGAGATGTTGCCCCGCCCTGGCCCGGCGCTGTCGCTACGCTCGCCATGGGTAAGGGGCCCCTCGCCGATTGTCTCCTGGTGGCCGGCCCCGGCGGCGTCGTGAAGTCCTTGGACGCGGGGAACGCCGTCCCACGTGGGCGCTTGCCTCAGGGATGGTGGGAGCCGGCAGACATCACGGTCATGGCGGACGGCACAGTGCTGGTGCTCGATGAAACCGGTCAGGTTCATGCTGAGGCCAACTGGGCCGCTCGATCGCCTGGGTCAGGCATCGCGAGACTCCTTGATGACAGCCCCTCCGGTATGCAGCTGTTGCGGACAACCGTGCAAGAGCACACCGGCACGGCCCTGGCCTCCGGAGCGGGGTTCGAGCTCGGGTTTGTGGCACTCGGCGGCCCCACTGGTGTCGTGCGCACCTTCGGAGACTTCGCCGACTCGGCTTCGCTGCACAGAGGACCTGTGAGCGCTCTGGCAGCAGTCAGCATTCCCCTTGACGGCGAAACGGCGCTGCCGCTCATCTACAGCGGTGGCGCTGACGGCACCGTACGGGCCTGGTCCCCAGGCCACGCTGCCATGACCGCTCCCCTCGTGCATCGATCCTCCCCAGTGATAGGCCTTGATGCTGCGGTCACTGCCATGGGGCGTTGCGTCGTGGTGGCCTGGGGCGACGGGCTGGTGCAGTGGATCCGATGCGACTCAGATGTGCAGCAGACGTTCCAACCTGGGGCACCTGTCCGCGCCATAGCCCTCGATAGGAACGGCTGCGTCTTCGTCGGGATGGACGAGGCCCTGGTCTGCCTTACGCCACGTCAGGAGCTCGCCGACGAAGTTCGATCGGGTAGCTGACTGAATCACAGCATCCCCACTCGAAGGCAGTTGACGCGACAACAACCACCCTGAAGGGTAGGGGCGTTTGCTGTCTGACGGGGGAACCGCATGGGGATGACGCTGCCAGATGACCTGGTCGAGATCTTGGACCTCATAGGCATCGACTGGCCACAGATCGACGAGGATGAAGTCAAGGCATCGGCCAAGGACTACCGAAAGCTGGCCGACGGCGTCCGCGACGCTGTCAAAGAAGGCAACAACGCCTGCTCTCACATAGTCGCCGGTAAGAGCAAGGGTGAGACGGTCAAAGCCATAGACCGTCGCTGGGGCAAGCTCACCACGAGGGACTTGGCGACCTTCGCCAAAGGGTGTGACGACCTGGCCGACGCCCTCGATGACTGCGCCGGTCTCATCGTCACATGCAAGGTCGCGATTATCGGCAAACTGACAGCAACAGCCGCCACCGCCACGGCTGGTGTCGTCGGCATGTTCTTCACCGCTGGACTGAGTGGTTTGCTCTCCGCCGCTGCGATCGGGGCCGCACGACTCATTATTCAAGAAGCCATTGACTACGCCATCGATCAGATCACCTCGATCGTCACCGACAAGATCGAGGGCATGATCCTCTCGGAGATCGAAAAATTGTTCTCCGACAAGCTCGGAGGTACCAGCACTTATGACGTCATGGCCGTCGGTAGTGCAGATATGGCTCAGGACTTGGTCATAGAGTTCGACGACTTTGACCTCGCTGTCGGCGACTACAAAAAAACCGCCACCAACTTCGACAAGAAGAAGGGCGAGTTCAAGACGGGCAGTATCGGACGCAAGTCGTCAGTGAAGAAGGACAGCCGGTTCCACAAGCTCTCCACCGTCATGGACAAGGCCGAAGGTGCCGTCGAGAAGAAGGCCGACGAGATGGTCAAGACTCTTGAAGACCATGGCGGCAAGATAGACAAAAGCAAGAAGGATCACAAGGGAACCGAGGACCAGAACAAGAAGGATATCGACAACTGTAAAGACGTCGACGTCAAGGATGTCCGCACCTACATCCTCAACGCCGACGGAACTGTCGACCGGCTTCTACCGAACGGATCGATTGCCAGTCAGGGGCTAGATGACACGGACAAACTGAACCTTGCCAACATCACGACGAATGGCAAGGTGTGGAGGCCCACAGAAGACTCAGAAAAGCGAGAATGGAATACCCCGACCGATCATACTGGTACGGTTAAGTCGAAAAAGATCGATCCGAAAACCAGCGACCTCGCTCAGGCAACGCAGTTGGCGCGGAAGGCCCACGGTTACTACAAGGGGAAGAACTACGCCGCTGGTAGGTACGTCGACCCAAAGAATGGCCGCGAGTCGATTTTGGTAGGGCGCAGCGAAGGCGGGTTCCACTCGGAGAAGCAGATCGGCCATCCCTTGTTGCATACTGGAAATGCGTCCGGACTGAAAGAATTCTTCACGGAGCGAGAACCTTGCCAGAAGAATCCGCAATGCAACAGATGGATGGACTACTACTTCAAGAAAGCCAACCCGGATCTCGAAGTGACGCATGCTGTCAAATACGATCAGTTCAGTCCGGGACAGGGCAAGGAGCACAGGCAGTACGTCAATGGACTCGAGAAGGCCCACGGTGGAGGTTAGAGTAGGGTGTCAGTATGAACTTCCCCGTGACATACGACGATCTGACGCAGCTTTATGGGTTGGATGGCGTGGTTCTCTATCCCGCTCAGGGATTCGACTCAGTTCATGCTGAAACGGCCCAGTTTCTGGCTTCCATCGGTCTGCCGAACGATAAGTTCTTTACCTCCCGTGCTGGGGTATCGGGATCAGGAAGGGACCCCTACGTGCTGGCCCCCTTGTTCGCCTTGGGGGATCGTTATTGTCCGGAGGAGTCGCAGTCTTGGCATGTCCTGGGTTACCTGCCTGCGGCGCTTGTCGCTGCTGATCCGTCCTCTGGAACGGTCTACATCTTCCAAGAGAGCGCGCGTGAGTACCAGGTTGCGCACCGAGATGTCGCTGCGCTGGTTCACTGCCTGGCCGAATTCAGGAAGCTGGAAGACGCATACAACTCACCCGACCCTGATGTCGAGGAGTTGGTCGAGACGTTCCGTGAGGCGGTGGCCGCATTCGACCCGACTCCTCTGGCCGACCCGGAGTCCGAATGGAACCGCATGCTCGATGAAGTGCTTGAGGAGATGTGGTAGCAGAGAGGGCCGAACGGCTCTCTCGACTGACCACTCCTAGCAAGAGTGGCCCCGCGCCCGTAGGAATGGCTCCGAGAGCAAGTGGCAGCGGGCCGACCGGATCTTAATGCTCCCGCGCCTGCGGGAACGGACCCATGTCGCTGATGGTGACTTCACCGGCGAGCTCGTTCTCCCCGCCCTGCGGGGATGGTCCCTTGATCCCGTACCAAGGTGCGGTGACGCAGAGGTGCGCCCCGCAGCCGCGGGGATGGTCCCGGGGTGATTGACCTCTTGAACTGGGCGATTCCGTGCTCCCTGCGCGTGCGGGGATGGTCCCTACTACTGGACGGACGACGTGCACCCGACGGCGTGCTCCCCGCGCCCGCGGGGATGGCCCCGACGCCGCAACCCTCGTCATCGGGTCCGGCAAGTACTCCCCGCATCCGCGGGGATGGTCTGCCGAGCTTTCGCTCCGGCAGAGCTGAGGCCCCGCCGGGGCGGGAGCCTCAGGTCCCCTGGGCTTCAAGTGGTGAGGCGTCGTCAGTAGGTGATCACCATGCGGGCCGACGGCTTCTCGATGATGTAGCCGTCGGTGAGTTCGTGGTCCGGGGTGCCTGCCGGGTACAGGCTGATCAAGGGTTCTGCCGTCCGGTCGTCACTCCATGCCGTGATCTGGGTGCACAGTCGCTCCGCGAGTGCGTGCCCGCGCGGTCCGTAGCCGGCCGCGCCGAGGCGGAAGCGGGCTTCGGTACCGTCTTCGACCGGGATGCGTTCCAGGGTGAGGTAGGCGATCGAGTCTTCTTCGACGAGGGCGGGGCTGAGCGCGGGGGCCGCGGGGCGTCGGAGGCCCGCGTCGATGGCGGCCTGTTTGACGGTGATGCGGCAGGTGGTGGGCTCGGTGGCCGAGAGGCGGAGCCAGATTCCGTCGAACGACTCCACGGGGCCGACGCATGCTTCGGTCCAGGCGACCGTCCCCGGCTGGGAGAGAGCCGTCGCCGGCGCCGACGGGTCGATGGCCTGGTCGTCGTCCCAGAACAGGCGGATCAGGTGCTCGTCGTCGACGTAGCCGCTGTGTTCGCCGTCCTGGCCGATCATGGGCAGGAAGCCGCACATCTTCACGGAGTCGGACAGCAGCCGTTCGGGCTGACGGGTGAAGGCGACGCTGCGGGTCAGCCCTCGCCACCGCAGCGGGAGGACGAGCCTGCCGCCCGGCGTGAGCTGGTTCTGCAGGGCGGGGGAGGGGTCCCAGACGCCGACGGTCGCGATGATGCGGTCGAACGGGGCCAGTTCCTCCGCGCCCAGCACTCCGTCCCGGGTGATGACCTCGATGTCGCGGAACCCGGTCGCGTCGAGCGTCTTTCGGGCGTACGCCGTGACCTCGCCGTCGATGTCCCCGGTGACGACGAGTCCGGAGGGGCCGACCAGGCGCCGCATGTACGCGGCGTTCAGGCCCGTGCCCGCTCCGATCTCGAACACGCGGTGGCCGGCGTCGAGCTGGAGCTGGACGAGCATGAAGAACACCACGTCGGGCTTGGACGCGCAGCTGAAGGGGAGGGCGTCCTCGGCGGGGTTGTCCTTGATGGACACGTACTGGTTCGCGTACGCGGTCTCGACGCTCACGGCCGGGAGGAACTCGTGCCGTGGCACCGTGCGCATGGCGTCCTCGACCCGTGGGTCGTGGAGCCCGGCGACCTGTTCCTCCACGATCTCGTCGATCAGCCGGTTGCGCAGGACCTCGGTCGAGGGGTGGGCGGTGGTGTTCATGGGGTTCCTTCCACGACGTGCCCGGCGGTGACGAGGGGCACGAGCCTAGTGGTGCGATGTCGGTGTGCTGGTGGTGTCGGCGCCGGTCAGCCGTCCAGGAGCAGGCAGGCGTCCCAGCGGGGTATCGGCGTGGTGTTGACGCCCGCGTGGAGCTGCGTGAGATGGACGCCGTCGGCGCCCTCCATCAGGCCCGGGGCAGGAGACACCGACTGCTCGATGCAGTCGCGCATCCGGGCGTGAAGGCCGGGCAGGGACGCGCCCAGTGCGCTGCCGGGGCCCGCGTCCGCGGCTGCTCGCTGAACGGTGCGTACGAGGCCGGCCCAGCCGTGGCAGAGCGAGGCATCGGTGAGCTGGGCGAGTTGTCGGTCATCGGTGACGCAGGCGGTGAGCGCAGCCTCGGCGTGGTGCCGCAGCGCGGCATCGCCGAGGGCCAGCGCGGCGAGCTGCCGGGCGCGGGCGATGCCTGGGGTTCCGTAGCACCATGAGGGGCGCCCTGGACCTTGCTGCCGGTGGGGCGTACGGGCCTTCCATTCGTCCAGGGAGAGCGTCTCGGGCCACCAGGGGCGCCCATGGGTGCCGAGGCACCACTCATCGAGCGTGGTGCAGATCGAGCGGATGGCCCCGGCCTGCCCGGGAACGGTGATTCCCCGCCGCAAGGTGATCGCCAGGAAGGCGAGCGGGCCGCAGATGCCGTGCGCCAGGCCGAGGTTGCCGTGTCCGTCCGGCCACCGGGGGGACGGTCGGAGGCCGGGCCCGTCGCCGGTCCACCAGCCCGGCAGGACGTCATGACCGGCCGGGACCGGATCCGTGAGCGCGACGAGGTAGTCGAGGACCGCGAGCAACAGCGCGTCGTGGCCGCCACGGGTCAGGAGATGGACGCCGAGCCCCGTGAGGCCGCTGATGAGGTCGTACTCGCGCAGGCGCGGCAGCTCTTTCCGGTCCATTCGTTCGTGGGCGGCCCGCAGCCGCAGACGCGTCATGGCGGCGATGTGATGGTCGAGCGTCAGGAGGGCGGGGGCGTACGAGGACCGGTCCGCGAGGTGGAGGACGTAGGCGATGGCCGGCGCTCCCTCGAAGAGGCCGCACGCGTCCGGGTCGGCGTTCACCGGGTGCCGGACCATGGCGGTCACCCACGCGTGGACGGCCTCCCATCCCCCGCGGCCCGCCTGTACGTCGGCGATGTGGCGAAGAGCGATTCCGGGAGCGCCGGCGTAGAGCGACTGTTCCCGTCGCAGCGGTGCTCCGGTCATCGCCGGGCCTGCCAAGCGCGGGCAGCCTGCCGTGCCACTCGGCGGCAGCCCTTCTCCCCCGACCGGTCGAGGCCGAGCATCCGGTTGTGATGCATGTGGAACAGCGACTCCAGGATCGCGTCGAGGTCCGTGTCGTCGGGGAGCTGACGGCGGTAGTGGGCCAGAGCCGCGGTTCTGGCCTGCCAGGTATCGGCGACCTCGCCGTTCCGGCCGGGCAGGTCGAGAGGAGTCCGGAGTCGGGCGAGACGTACGGCCTGCTCGGAAACGGCGCGCTCCACGGAGGCGGGAGCGGTGGGCCGGGCGGCGAGCCACTCCATCCCCGCCTCACGGCCGAGGAAGCCGCGCGCGATGTCCACCATGCCCACCGCGACGAGTGCCGTCGGGTGCAGAAGGGGGCCGTGGACGTGGCGCAGGGTGCGGGCGACGGCGCGGGAATCGGCCGCGAACACCGCCTCCGCCGCTGCCAGCGCCTCGCCCTGCCCGTATCGGCCGATCTCGGGGCTGTATGTCTCCAGGACCAGTCGGCCTGCAAGGGATTCGCTGCGGAGCCGAGCAGCCCATCGGCCTACTGCTTCGGCCAACGTCGCGTACTGGCCGGTGCCCGGGACGCGGAGACGCAGTCGCAGGTGAGGGGATTCGTGCGGGCTCCGGTAGCGCAGGAACCACCAGTCGCAGTCGCAGTCGCCGGGCAGGGCAGCGAGGAGCCGGGGCAGATGCCCCGTGATGATCTCGGTCATCTGCTCGGGGTGGGTGTGGAGCTTCGCGTGCAGCCATGGGGCGTCAGGTGCGCCGGGCATGTGGCCCAGCGAACCGTTCGGCAGCGTGGGCAGCGGTCGGCCGGACAGGCCCGACGGGCCTGGTGCGCGGGTCGCGACAAGGGGTACGGCGATCTCGTGGGCGTGGTCACCGATCCAGCCGAAGGCGCCGTCGGGGGCGGTCTCGGTCAGGATCGCCTCGTCGTGGCGGTCGAGGTGGGCCCGCAGGATGGCCGCGTGCAGAGGTTCGCTCAAGGTCAGGCGCAGCGTACGGTCGTCGTCCCGCAGCTCCACTGTCCCGGGGCACCGCCAGCGCTCCCGCCACCGGGCGAGGGCCCCCGTCCCGGGGGCAGCCAGATCGGCGCTCGTGACGCGCCACCGGGCCGGAGACAGGACGGTACGCCGGTATCGGACCCTCGGCAGGAAGGCGAGCCGGCAGGCTTCGGGCCCCCAGTCGAACCCGGTCCACGAAGCCGTGAAGGCGCGCGGAAGGTGGGCGAGGAACCGGGCCAGGGGCGGCGGTTGCTTCTCCAGCGCCATCGCGTGGAAGACCTGGGGCTCGATGACCCGGCGGCGGGAGACGCTCACCAGATGCAGCCGGCTGTGCGTCGCGGTGACGGCGAGATCGTCCAGAGGGATCGTGGCCACGTCCTCCTCCGGCCCACGGTGCTCTCCCAGCGAGATGACGTGCGGCAGATAGGCGGGGATGCGACAGACGTTCTCCGTGTGCGGGTACAGCGGCGGAAAGGACAGTTGAGCCGGCAGGGCGTCGGCGACGCCCGGGGGAAGGGTGCGGTACACCTCCTGCAGCCCGGAGCCGCCTGCGACCGGCGTGAAACGGGACGTGAGCGTGCCGGCGGAGCGCGCGGGCGTGACCGTGAGGGTGAAGTCGCCCCGGTCCAGGGCTGCGCTGTCCTCGGCGTGGATCCGGGCGCACATCTCGACGTGCGGCGGGCCGGTGGCCGGCCCGTTCCCGGCGACCGCGTCGAGCACGTCGTCGGTGAGGACGATCTCACGGCTTCCGTCGACCACGGCCTGCCAGGCGAGCGCGAGCAGCCGTCGGTCCCGTTCGGAGGTCTGTGTCGCGGGGACGGACATCACGCTGCCTGGGTACTCGGCCGGGAAGCCGAGTCCGGCCGCCGGATCCAGGACCTCGCTCAACGGGACGAGCGTGCCCGCGCCGTACCGCTCCCAGAACGCGGTCTGGAAGTCGTGCCAGACCGCGTGACCGGTGGGCCGGCGGGTCAGACGCAGCAGGGCCGTCGCCGCGGCCTCCATCTCACGCGCAACGCCGAGCGGGACCGTCACGGCCGAGTCGAGCAGCAGATCGACGGCGAGCGGGGCCCGGCCGGCATCCGACATGGCGCGCAGCTCCCGGACCAACGCCTCCCGCACCCGTGTCTGCCCCGCCCCGGGGGTGCGGTTGTGATGGCGCAGAGCGGCCGCCACCCCTTCAAGACCGTGCAGCACCGGGGCCACCGTCCCGATCGTGTCGGCGTCGACCCCGTGAAGACGATCGAGGAGATGGCCGAGAGGGTCGGTCACCGTGAGCGGAGCTCGCAGGCTGGTGACGAGGAAGCCCCGGCGGACGAGGTCGGTCAGCATGGTGCGGATCCGCGCCGGCGCGGTGCCGGGAAAGGCTTCGGCAAGGGCTTCGAGTACGGCGCTGAACCGGGTCGGCGTGGACGCGCAGGTCTCGAGCGCTCGTACCGCACTCGTGTGCTTGATGCTGGCACCGTGGGGTCCGCCGTGCGGGACGTGGAGCCGCCCGCCCCGTCAGGCGGCAAGGCTGTTCAGCACCACGTCCAGGCGATCGAGCAGCTCCTGGGAGTTCTCCAGACGGTCGATGACGCTGCTGAGCCACAGCGTGTCGAGGCGGGCGACCGTCCGGTGGCGGCTTCCCCAGCGCACTCCGGCCCTCGGCCCGAGTGCGGCCGGGGCGACGCCTGCGAAGAGGCCGAAGGGGGTGGGCCGGCCGGTGGCGCGCAGGAGGTAGCGCGCCGTCGACAGCGCCGCCCGCCGCAGCTTCTTGCCGGTGGCTGTGCGCCCACCGCGCAGGGCGTCCACGCTGTGCGCGAGTTGAGGGTTCGCGTGCCGGATCGGTCCGGTGAGGTCGTGGCGGGACCAGACGTGGTCCAGCCATGTCAGACACCCGTCCCTGTCGGCCGGATCGGGCCACCAGCCGGGTAATTGACCGCGCGGCGCGGCGGCGGCCCGTAGGAGAGCCGTGCCCTTGTGTGCGTACAGAGGTGCGTTGCTCATGCGCGACTGCTCCTTCGTCGTGCAGACCCCCGGGAGGGCCGGGGGAGTCCGGCCCTCCCGGGGGAAGCGTGTGTCAGACCGCGCTTGCGCAGGACGAGGCGCAGGACGCGGCGCAGCCGTCACCGGTGTTGCACGCGGCCGGCATGCCGAGGCCGCCGAGGTCCGTGGTCACGGCGAGGTCCAGTGCGAAAGGGTCCTCGGTGAGGTCGGCGAGGGTCTTCGGCAGGGCGGTCGGTTCGGGCATGACAGCGGTCATGGCGGTGCTCCTTCGTGGGATCGATGGACATGCTCTTGTGCACCTCGGTGCCGGGGGTGATGCGGCCGGCAACGAGGGGTTGTGCCCGTGCCCGCCGGCGCCGCGGGGGCGAAACCGTGGGCGAGTACGGAGTCGGTGGTGGGGCTTCGAGCTTCCTCAGGGCGGGGGCCGTGGCCGAGGGTCGAGCGGTCTATCCGGGAAGCTCGGCCAGGTCCCGCTGCAACTCGCTCACGGTGAGGACGCGGAACCTGGCCAGGCGGCGGACGAGCTGTGAGGCAAGGAGCGTAGGGAGGTTCGGGTGCCCGTAGGGGAGGGGCTCCTTGGGTTGCGCCACGACCTCGACCCTGCCGTCGACCAGGCCGTACATCGTGCCCAGGACTCCGTACACGGGCGCGCTCGTGGCCAGGAAGACGACGGGGTCCTCCCCGAGGTGCGGGCAGAGGGCGGCGGCAGTGGTGACATGCCGTGCGCACACGGGGGGCTGGTTGGTGAGGAGTGGCGCCTCGTGGCTCCCGTAGTCCGCAGGCCCGGCGAGGAAGACGCTCCCCAGGGGAGTCGCCGCCGGGGCGGTGCAGATCTGGCAGCGCATTCGCTCCATCGTGATCCGCTGGCGGAAGGGGTGCATGAGCTTCCACTCCGGCTCGCCGGTGGGGCGCCTGCGCTCGTCGTACGGTGTGAACGAGACCCGGGCCCACAGAACCTGCCGGAGGTCGCGGTCGAGCCGGGCGTCCTCGTCCGCGTAGAACAGGCGGTAGGTCCTACGGCCACGACTGCCGCTCGACGGCAGCAGGACCAGGTTGTCCGGCGCCGCCTCTTCTCCCGCGCGCTGTGTGATGTAGGGGACGACGGCCGGGCGGAGGGTGGGGCGCACATGATGGTTCGTCTCTCTCGTCCGCGTCTCGGCGGGGTGCTCGGGGTGCGTACTCATGCCACGTTCACGTTCGTGAGCTGCCCGGTCGCCAGCAGCCGCTCGAGGAGTTCGTTGACGGCCCAGGCCATACGCCTGAGGTGAACGACGGCTCTCCGCGCATCCATTGGCATGACCTCGGAACGAATGGCGCGGGCGTTCCCGATGAGGGTGAGCGTGGCTGTGTCCTTGCGGCCGGAATCGCCGCTGATCGCGATGTCGACGAGCTGCGCGAGGTGGCCGCGGAGGTGCTCGGCGAGCTCCCGTCGGTGCTCCTCGGCCGGTGGTACGTCGTCGAGCGCCGTCCCGACGTCGTCGAGCAGGGCATCCGCGTCGAACGGCTCCCACACCCGCATCCTCCGCAGGACGCGTCGCAGCTCCGTGGGGTCGAGGGGCGGGGACCACGCTTCTTCCGATGTCTGCCGGGTCGGACGGGTCCGAGACGACAGCAGGGCGTACGGAGCGATCACGGCTGCTCCTCCGGCACGCTCAGGCGGCACCAGGTGCATGTGCCGTCCTCGGTGACGCCCCACGATTCCGCGACGGCGTCGACCAGGACCAGACCGCGGCCGCTCTCCTCGTCGGAGCCGGCAACGCTGAGGACAGGCCTGTCGGGAGATCCGTCGGTCACCTCGATGCAGAGGTCCGAGGCGGTCCCGTACAGCCGTACGCCCACGACAGGGCCTCGGCCGTACCGCATCGCGTTGGTGACCAGTTCGCTCAGGCACAGCTCGACGGGCTCGCACAGGCTGTCCATCCTCCAGCTGCGGAGCTGCTCCCGGCCGAGGCGGCGGACGCGGCCGGGCCAGAGCCTGTCCTCCTCGGACATCTCGTCGGCGTCGGCGAGGCCCGGGTGGGAGGAACGGGGGATGCGGAGCTCCATGCCGCGGCCGCCGGCGCCGAGCTGTCGCACAGGGGATGTGCTGCTGAGGCCCTGCGGGCCTGTGGCCGCACTGCCGGTCGCGGTGGCTGTCATACCCAGTCCTTTCGCATGTCGTGAGGCGGCGTCGCATACGCCTCGTCGTCCGTTCACCCGGTTCGTCCCGTACGGGGGCGACGGGACGAACCGGGCCGTCGGGCCGCCCGGAAGAGGTTCACGAACGGCCGGTAATCACTCAACTCCCCGACGCGCCGGTGGGTAAGGGAGGAGAGTGAAGGCACGGTTGAACTGGTTGAACGCACCAGGGGGTCATCGATGGCACGTCGCCCGCGAACACCGAACACGGCCCTTGCGGCCTTGATGCAGTCGGGGGGAATCGGAAATGCGCAGCTCGCGCGCCGCGCGAACGCCGCAGGCCGCGAACTGGGCGTCCGCCTTCACTACGACAAGACCAGCGTGTCGCACTGGCTCGCCGGATCGGTGCCGAAGCCCGAAGCGCGCCCTGCCCTGACCGAGGCGCTCTCGCGGCTGCTCGGCCGGCCCGTAACGTGCGCTGAGATCGGCTGGCCGGGCGAGGAGGAGCCGTCCTCGAAGCGCGACCTGGTGGCAGGAGTGATCGACCTGAGCAGGGAAGACATGGACCCCTCACGCCGGAGGGTGCTCAAGACAGGGATGTACGCCGCGGTGCTGGCCGTGCCGCGCTACGAGGACCTGACCGGGCGGCTGGAGGCGGCGTCGACCGGGCGGACGGTGCACGTGGGCCGGTCCGACGTGGAGACCGTCCGCACCATGACCGACAAGGTTGCCGACATCCTGGACCAGGTCGGCGCCGGACACGCCCGCCCGATGGCCGCGGCCTTCCTCGTCAACACGGCCGGGCCCTACCTCCGGGCCGACGGAACGGACAAGGTCACCCGCGACATGCGGGCTGCTGTCGCCGACTTCGTGTACCTCACGGGGTGGATGGCCATGTACGAGGACCAGCAAGGGCTGGGCCAGAAGTACTACCTCCGCGCCCTGGAGCTCGCCGGCGCCGCCGAGGACCACCTCACCTACTGCCGGACCCTGCGCGGAATGAGCTTGCAGGCGACGCACCTGGGTCATGGCAAGAAGGGCCTGGAACTCGCCGAGGCCGCCGCCGAGGCGGCCCCTTCCGCCGGCCCGCGGCTCGTGGCCTTCCTACGTGGTCAGCAGGCCGCGGCCGCGGCGATGACCGACGCCCGCCACACCGCCATGGGCTGGCTCAAGGAGGCGGAGAGCGCACTGTCACGCGCCGACGACCGGCGTGACGCCGTCGGCGGATACGACCAGGCCGCCTACTTCTTCCACGAGGCGCACGTGCGCTGGCACCTGGGCGACCAGGAAGGCTCGATCGCGTCCCTGCACCGCTCGAACGCTGCCCGCTCCCCGCTGGAGCGGCAGGGGCGCCTGCACTGCACCGGGGTGATCGCCGAGCGGCAGTTCCGTATGCGCCACATCGAAGCCGCCTGCCAGACATGGGGGACCTTCCTCGACGAGCACGTGACCATCTCGTCCGCGCGCGGGGACGAGCACCTGAAGACGATGCTGAAGGCGCTTCCCGCCTACCGTCGTGTCCCAGGAGTCCAGGAACTGGAGGAACGGGCGCAGCAGGTCGCGGCACTCAAGGCGGCGTAGTACCGCTGGGCGGCGGGTTCATGACCCGCCAGGACCTTTAGTGCCCAGGGAGCGCGCGAAGGGCGGTTTGGATTCACATGGCTGGAAGGTGCGTGTTGTCGGATTCGGTGAAAGTGGTGTGGAATGGCTATCACCGATGACAAACCCGCAGTTCAGTGAGGGTGCTCCCCGCGCGTGCGGGGATGGTCCCGCGGCAAGGGGAGCCGCGGCCGTGCCCTCGCCGTGCTCCCCGCGCGTGCGGGGATGGTCCCCTCATGGTGATCCACCGGTTGTCGGACTTGCTGTGCTCCCCGCGCGTGCGGGGATGGTCCCAACGTGAACCAGATCGCGAAGGCCCTCAATGCGTGCTCCCCGCGCGTGCGGGGATGGTCCCCACGGCGGGATCTTGCCCTTGTAGGGCTTCTCGTGCTCCCCGCGCTCGCGGGGATGGCCCCCAGAGCATGGGCCCCTGTGAGCCGACCGCGCAGTGCTCCCTGCCCCGCAGGGATGGACCCGCCACAGCGTTCTCGTCGACCCTTTCGCCCTGATCTCAGCACGCTGTTCCTTGTGGGCCCCCAGGGAGGGCCGTGGTGTTCCTCGTCATGCACCGATGCGATGTCGGTGCATGACGAGGCGTCGCCTTCGCCTGAACCCACGGCGTCGACCGCAGCACGATCCGCGCACGGCAGTGGTCGTCCTCATGCCCGGCCGTACCGCCCGTCCAGGAGGCGCCAGCTCTGCGGCGGGCAGCTCAGCCCACCAGATGCAGCGTGGGCCGTGCGCCGGGGGCGTTGGCCGGCTCACCGCCGTCGGGGTCGGGATCGAAGTCGGTGTCGCTGCGTGGGTCGCTGTGGCGTGGGGACCTGATGCGGTCGGAGGCGAAGTTGAGCGGCCACACGAAGGTGGCGGGGTTCCGCAGATGGTTGACCATGTGGGCTGCGGACTCGTAGGCGGCCAGGAGCGGGTGGATGAGCACCGTGCCCTGCCGTTGCCGGCCTTCGATGAGTCCGCGGTCCTTGAGCTGTCCCATGGCCCGCGACACCGCCGCCTGCGTGATCCCCAGGCGGGCCGCGATCTCCTTCTGCCGGATGTGCACGGTGCCGCCCGGCTCCTGGCGCGCCGTCAGGATGTCCAGCACGTCGCGGGCCGTCCGGGAGAGCCGTGCGTTGGGGAGGACTTCGAAGATCTCTGGGTTGTGGAAGCCAGGCGTGCTCATCGGGGGCCCTCGCTTCTTGCGGGCGGGATGACGATCGCGTGCTCGGCCAGCTTCTCCGGGCCGATCTCCTCGAGCAGCCGGATGTGCTTGCGGCTGCCGAAACGGTAGGAGTACAGGGGGTTGAGCCGGTACTGTCCGCGCCGTTCCTTCCAGGTGAAGTGATGTGCCGTCAGCTGACTCATCGCCCGGCTGATCTTCGACTGCGAGCAGCCGAAGTGCTCCGCCAGCTTGCTCTGCGTCGCTGTCACGATGCCGTGGTCGTCATGGTGCACGGTCATGTGGTCCAGCACGTTGCGTGCGGTCGTGGACAGCTCGAAGCTCCAGAGGCTGTCCTGGATGATCTGCGACATGCTCAAGTGCCTGCCTCCCAGGAAGCCGTACGCCCGTGCTTCCGGTCCGGTGCTGAAGGTGCCGCCCTTGCGGGCGATCTGCTCCAGCGATCTGACGAGTCGCCTCGCGGTCTCGATGCCGTTGACGGTGTCCGGCGATGGCGGTACTGGAGACAGCCGCACCGCCTCGACCGGCGACTCATACGTGCGCCTCGCGGACTGGGCCACGGCTTCTCCTACTTTTCGACAACTGCATAACATCTCGAAGAGGTCATGTTGACTGGCTGGTGGATGGGCGCTCCGCGGGTGGCTCGATGGCTGCCGCCGGACGCACCTGAGTGCTCGGACTCGTCCGCGTGGGCCCGGGGCCGGTTCGCACCTTGGGCGGACGCCGAGGGATCTCGGCGTCACAGGGCGCGGTCGCGTCCCGGAGTGGCCCGTGAGGGACCTGCGCGGCATACGGGACGGCGCGGGCGCTCCCCGCGTCACGCCGTGACGGAGATCCAGGCCCGAAGACTGCGGCGCGTGACACGTGCACGCCTCCGCGCCCGTCGAGCCACCGCCGGACCGGGCGGATCCTGCGCGCGCAGGGTGAGCTCGCCCGGCCCGGGGTGATGCTCAGCGGACTCAGAGAGGGGTGATGTCACCGCTCGCGGTGAATACGCGTTCGTTTCCCTGGCTGCCGGTCACCCGCGTACGGGAGCGGGCTCCGCCGGAGATGGGCGGCACCGCCTCGGCATCGATCCAGCAGGGCGAGGAGAACTCCACGTAGCGGTGGAAGGTGATGTCCAGCGCCGTGAGGATGCGCGGCTCCGGACCGTGGTCCAGCGCGGTGGCCGCCTGGCGCACCGCCTCCAGCAGGAGCATGCCGGGCGCGTGGTCGACCGCGTGGTCGAAGAGGACCGGGTGGGCCGTGTCCAGGCGCAGCAGCCAGCGATCGGGAGTGGACGCCGGCGAGAGGACGACGTCCTGGGCGCGGGTGCGGCCCACGCGGTCGCATGCGGCGGGCGGGGGAGGCTTCGGCGCGCCGGCGAAGACCTCGGCAACGTTGTCCCGGCCGGGGCGCAGCCGCTTGTAGACCTTGGGGGAATGGCAGCCGAACCGGGTGGTGGCCACGGCGACCGGGGCGCCGTCACGCAGGACTTCGAGGTGCATGGAGAGGGCGGTCGGCAGTCCGCGCTGGTACTTGATGTCATGACATCGCACCCGCAGCTCGATGTCGGCCGGGGCCCGCCCGATGCGCATGGCCTGCGGGTTGAGCGTGAGCTGGAAGTCGGACCAGCTCAGCTGGTGTCCGAATGGGACGTCGTACGCGGCGTGGAGCAGCAGTGGAAAGGTCTGGCGGATGGTCTCCGCCAGCAGCATCGGGTCGTAGACATCGTGCTCGGAGGTGTAGAAGCTGTGGCTTCTGGGCCACTGGGCGGTGACGGTGAAGGAGTCCTCCGCCGTCTTCCGCCACGCGGTCAGGAGTACCTCGGCGAACGTAGCTCTGTGGACGAACTCCCTGGGCACGGTGGTTGTCAGGACGAATCTGGGCGAAATCACTTCTGTTGCGGTGCTGGACATACCGGATCCCCCTTGGTGATGCGCACGCCACCGTCTCGGCGTGCAGCAGCAGGCGGCCCCTTTTCCGGAGCTAGGGGCCGCCTGTAAAATAAAGGGTGTTCGTTTTGTTTGTCGAGGAGATGTGTGGACTTGGTGACCGAGCCCAAGCAGGAACGCGCCGCGAAGACCCGCGCGATGATCCTCCGCGCGGCGGCGGAGGTCTTCGACGAGTGTGGCTACAGCGGGGCCAGCATCAGCAAGATCATGCACCGTGCCGGCGTCACTCAGGGGAGCATGTACTTCCACTTCAAGTCGAAGGAAGGCCTCGCGCACGCCGTGATGGCCAGCCAGCAGGAGTACGTCGAACTGCCCGGCGGCCGCGACGGACTGCAGCGCCTCATCGACAGCACCTTCCACATCGCCGACGAACTCAGCAGCAATGTGCTGTTCCGAGCCAGTGTGCGACTCGCGGTCGAACAGGGTGAGCTCGGTGCCAGCGACGACACCGCGTACCAGGAGTGGGTGCAGCAGTTCCACAGGCAGCTCGCGGCCGCCAAGGAACGGGGCGAGCTCCGGGACGACGTGGACGCCCTCGAGTTCGCCACCGTACTGGTCGGCGCTTACACCGGTACCCAGATCTTCTCCAACGCCGCCACCCACCACGAGGACCTGCCTGAGCGGATCTCCCTCCTGTGGCGCTACTTCCTGCCGGCCTTGACCGATGCGGACACCCGGAAATCCCTGCGGATCGGCCCGGCGCCGAGATCCGCCGCCGCGTGAGGCCGCCGCGCGTCGTCGTCACGGGAGCCACGGGCTTCGTCGGCTCCGCCGTGACGGACCTTCTGCTGGGGCGCGGTCCCCGGCCGGTGGCCGCCGAAGCCCCCACCGTGCGTCTGATCGGGCGCCGTCCGCTCTCCGGCCTTCCGGCGCACGCCGAATGGACGCCCGGTGATCTGGCGTCGCCCGCCACGCTGGAGGGCTGCTGCGACGGCGCCCAGGTTCTGCTGCATCTGGCGTGTTCGCTCAGCTCGGACGAGGAGGAGGCGCACGCGGTCAACGTCACCGGGACCGCGGCCCTGATGGCCGAGGCCTCCCGTGCCGGGGTGCGCCGCATCATCCATCTCTCCACGGCGGCCGTGTACGGGCCTGGCCCGCACGACGGTCTCGACATCGACGAGGTGGAGCCCGCCCCGGTCTCCGCCGCGAGCAGGACGAGGCTGGCGGGAGAGCACCACGCCCTGCGCGCCGGAGCCACGGTTCTCCGCGCCCCGCTCATCCTCGGACCCGGTGACCGCTGGGTCGTGCCCGCGCTGGCCGAGATCCTGACCCGGGTGCCGGCACTGTGGGACGGCGGCCGGGCCCGGCTCTCCGTGATCGATGTCCACGACCTGGCCCGGCTCGTCGTCGGTCTCGCCCTGGTGGAGTCGGCTCCACCGGTGGCCCAGGTCCTGCACGCCGGCCACCCCACACCGGTCACGAGCGGCGACCTGCTCACCGCGCTGGCCGCGCTCGGCGTCCTCCCGGAGGTCTCAGGCCCTCTCGACTGGGACGAGTGCCTGCGACGCCTGCACGAGGCGCCGGGCCGCATCAGTGAGCGACAGTTCGCGCTGCTCGCCCGTGATCACTGGTACCGCAGCGACGCCGTGTGGCGAGCCGCAGATTGCTCGCCCGGGCCGGGTGCTCTCGCTCGCCTGCCGCGAGCCGCGGATTTCTATCGCGAGACGGTGGGCGCGCCCCGAGGAGCAGATGCCTGACCGTCGGGTCCCGGTCCGTGGCGCCGGCGGGAAGGCTGCTGTCTCCTCGGGGCGCACCCCCGTTCAGCGCCGTCCCGGGACGCCCTCCTCCTGGGAAGGAGCAGCCGATCCGTCCGCCGCCGAGGATGGCGCGGGTACTGTCAAGGCGGCAGGAACGTGTTCCTTCGCCGCGATGCCGGAGAGGACGAGCTGCCACGACGTCTTGAGCTGTGCGGCCACACTGTCCGCCTCTGACTTCGAACCGAAGCGAGACCGCAGATAGGCCTCGGCTCCCGATGTCAGGATCTCCGCCAGCGCGGTGATGTCGGAGGGCCGGGCCCCGTCCTGCAACTGGCCCTGGTTCTGCGCCTCTTCGAGTAGCAGGCGCACGATGGGCACCCAGATGTCGGACCAGATGTTCTCCACCGGCCGTTCGCGTGCCAACCGCATCGCGGACCTGACCACCACGTCCTCCTCGCAGAGGCGGATAAGTCCCACGGTCACGTTGACCACGGTCTCCAGGGCGGGTCCGCGGACGGCGGTCGTCTCGTCCAGCACGATTCGGGCGAGTCCGCGCCCTTCCTCCTGCACCGCCTCGGCTATCGCCGCCTTGGATGCGAAGTGGAAGGTCAGGGCACCCATGGAGATGCCCGCGGTCTTGCTGATCGCGGAGAGCGACGTCCCGTCGTAGCCGTTGAGGTCGAACTCCGAGGCAGCAGCCGCTACCAGAGCGGCGCGGGTACGCAACGCTCGATCCTGCTTCACCATGCGAGCTCCGAAATCAGTTCTTGACGACGGACGCTTGGGGGGAACGGCGACTCGAGATCCGGCGTCGCGCATATGCGTACTCGACGCGAATTATGTAGGTACGACGCCGACTTCGCCAGTCGCATCGTCCGGGCGTACCAAAATTTCGAAAAGTTTCTCTGTGTCATGACGCAACGCCACCGAGTAGGCGGCCCAGGCGGGTTGTGGAAGCTCTGTCCTCGGTGCGCCCTGCGCCCCGAAGGCCATGGTGCGGTCGGGCGTCACTTGCGGCTTGCTTCGGTGTGTAAGTCATGTGGCTTCCCGAGGGTGTCGGCGGTCGATGTGGGCTGGTTCGGGCGGCCGGGGCGGAGGCCGTGCACTGTGCCGGGCGCACAGTCTGATGAGGCGGCAGGCTCCGGAACAACGCCAACTTGGCGGCCAGGAGTCTCGAAGTGCTTGTCGGTCAATGAGGGTCCTGAAGTGTTTCCGCTGGTCAGGGCAGGGGACAGGGGAGAACTTGGCGAAGTCGGTCCGGGATGGAACGAGGGCTAACAAAAAAAAGAGGACGTTCGCTATTGTTTCACGGGTCGAGTCGGTCGTCGGCTCATCACAGGGGGAAGAGAGGGCTCATGACGACACACGCCCCGGCCCGGCCCGTATCGGCCGCGGCCTTCGCCGACGAGCTGTTCGCGGGGCTCCCACGTGCCGATCAGCGCCGCTGGGCACGTGTCTACCTGCAAGGTCTGCTGGCCACACCGGGTAAGAAGTCGCTGCGCCGCATCGCGGCGGCGCTCGCGGCCTCGCCGACCGCCTCCCAGTCCATGCACCAGTTCATCAACGTCAGCCCGTGGGAATGGCAGCCCGTACGAGATGTGCTGGCCACCTGGATCGCCGACCGCATGGCGCCGGAAGCCCATGTCCTCGACCTCGCCTACATACCGAAGCGCGGACTGCACAGCTGCGGCGTGCACACACGCTTCGTTCCGCAGCTCGGCCGCACGGCCAGCTGCCAGCTCGGTCTCGGGCTCTTCCTGGCCTCCGGGCAGGACGCGCTGCCCACCGACTGGCATCTGCATCTGCCCGAGCCGTGGCTCTCCGGCGAGGAGCGGCAGCGCGCGAGGATCCAGGAACCGCTCTGTGAACGGAGCCTGGAGGAGCAGGCGGAAGCCCTCATCGCCTCACAGGACCACCGCACCGGTATCAGGGACCTGCCCGTGGTCGCCGACCTCACCCCGCACACGGACAGCCTTCACCTGGTACGCGCGATGTTCCGCCGCCGGCAGCCCTTCATGGTCCAGGTGCCGCCCCACACACGGCTCGTCACGGCTCAGGGAGTCGAACGGGACGCGCGGTCGCTCACCGACCGGCCCGACCGCAGCACCGCTCTCACCATCGGCGCGGAGCACTTCGTCTCCACCGCCCCCGTATGGGCGCCGGGACGAACACCCGACACAGGGGGCACCTTCGACGTCTGCCGGCTGATCGTCACCGGCCGCGGCGGCGACCGGTCCCGTCGCCGCTGGTGGCTCACCAGCCTGGTCGACGAACGTACCGACAACCTCCTGGCCCTGACCGCCCTCATGGACCGCTCCGCACGGGCCATCGGCGAGATGCAGCGAGGCCTCGGCCTGGCCGACTTCGAGGGACGGTCGTTCCCCGGCTGGCACCACCACATGACCATCGTGTCCGCCGCCTACGCCTGGCACCGCATGCGCGAGGGGAACCAGTACGACCTCGGCGCCTGAGCCCTTCCGCCTGCCGGATCTCGGCAGCACGGAAGCGTGGTGACCCTGCGGCTCCGGTCGACGCTGCGCCCGCCTGAGGCCCTGCCGACGCCCCGCACCGCTCCCCGGCCCACTTCCATCCCCGGCAACGACACACACCCGACAGCCACCCCAGGAGACAGCTCATGCCGCGCCCGCCCGCCCTTCCCCCGGAGCAGAAGGTCACCATCGTCCTGGCCGTCCTCTCCGGCGAGACCACCGCGGCGGAAGCCGCCCGCAGCGCCGGTGTCACGGACCAGGCCATATACAACTGGAAGAGACGCTTCGTCACAGCGGGCCGCGGCGGCCTGGAGACCGGTCTCGACCAGGCCGGTCAGCGGGAGAAGCAGTTGCTGGGGGAAGTCGCCGAACTCAAGCAGGCCCTCGGGGACTCCTATCTCCAACTCCGCGCCATCCGCGCTTCGATGCTTTCGGCGAGAGCGGGTGCGCCGGGCCGCCCGCACGCTGCGGCACTGGCGTCGGCCAGGAGCGCCTGATCCCGGACGGCTGTCCCGGGTCTGCACATCCGAACGGTGACCACAGTTGCCGGCATCCACACCATCTGCCCGACCGCCAGGCGCGGCTTGGTGGTGAACCCGCCGCGCGACCTTCCCAGCCTGTGCTCTCCGGGCTCGGCGAACCCACCGCCAAGTGGCTCCCTCTGCAGGTCACCCCGCTCATGGGCCCCAGCCGCATACAGGTGAGCGCGGCACACCGGGGAGTCGGCACCCACATCCCGGGGCGGCCCCGGCCTCCGCCACCGCCCCGGAGATTTCCAGGTGCCTGCCCTACCGCACGACGGACCGGGAGGGCAGGGCCAGCGACACCGGTCCAGCGGCGACGGGCCTGCGGTCCAGGAGCCGCAGGAGGGGCTCGGTCATCGCGGTCGTCACCAGGGCCATCACCACGAGCACCAGGGTCAGCGGAGGGGTGAGTACACCGGACGCGAGCCCCGCCTGGAGAACGATGAGTTCGGTCAGCCCCCGCGTGTTCATCAGTACGGCGATCTGACGCGAGGAGCGGGCCGTCTGCCCGCCGAGGCGCGCTCCGAGGTAGCCGCCGGCCAGTTTGCCCCCCATGCCGAGAGCGATGGCGACGGCGAACAGCTGCCACCCCGCAGAGCCCTGGTGCTCACCGAACACGGTGACACCGGTGACCACGAAGAAGACGGGTACGAGGGCCTGCCCGGCACGGGCGACGGTGGCGACGACCGGCGTCCACGGGCTCCTCGGGCCCTTCGGAACCGCCATGCCGACCACCGCCGCACCCACGATCGCCGTCATCCCGAGGTGCTCGACGGACAGGGCGACACCGATGGCGGCAGCTCCCAGCGCCACGGCCGCGACGCGCGGCGCCCGTTCGCAGAGCCGGCGCGCCGCCGAGGTCAGCATCGCGGCCCTGATGACCAGACCGCAGACGACGGCGAACGCGAGCGCCAGGAGCGAGTGTACGAAGCCGCCGAGGCTTCCCGAGGACAAGCACAGGGCCAAGGTCAGCAGCAGCCAGCCGAGAGTGTCGATCACGACTGCCGAGGTGAGCGTCAGCGCACCCGTGGACGACCGGTGCATGCGGCGTTCCGTGATCATCCGGGCCATCACCGGTACCGCGCTGATGCTCAGGGTGATGGCCACCATGAGGACGAACGCCGAGACCGGAGCATGGCCGCGGATGGCCGAGTCCTCGTACATGAGGATCCAGACGGCGAAGACCGTGCCGCACAACAGGGGTACGAGCAGGGCACCCGCCGTCACCCACGCCACCGCACGCCTGCCCGGCTGAGCCGTGGTCTGCAGGTGGTGGGCGAGGCCGACGAGGAAGAGGATCAGGCCGGCCTCGCCCAGGAGCTTCAGATCCCCCAGCACGGCCTGGGGCAGCACCACGTCGAAGGTGGTCCGGCCGCACAACGCGAGTACGGCCGGACCCGCGAGGAGGCCGACGGTGATCTCACCGATCACTTCGGGCTGTCGCAGCCTGCGGGCCACCACCCGTCCGGCGTGCGCGGCGGCGAGGACGGAGACCAGGACTGCTATCAGGTGCACGACGGACACGGTGGACGAATCTCTCTCGAGAGGAAGGCGCGGACAGGGACGCCGTGAGGCCGCAGGCGCCCGGCTGAGGGAATCTATGGGGCTGCGAGGTCACGCGGCGAGCGCTTGGCGCCAGCGCACGGTCGCGCCGATCTTCAGGATCGATGCGCGGTAGATCCGGGATGCCATCCACATGCAGCCGCCCACGGCGATCAGCATCACCGCCGCGGCCAGCAGCTGCTGCGGGACCGAGATGTTGCCGACTCCGGCCTGCAGAGGGATCAGAACTCCGGAGAAGGGCGGCAGGTACTGGACGACGTGCACCCACGGGGCGTCGATGTCGTTGACCGCGGCAGCCGCCACACCGACCGGCAGGAGCGCGAGCACCATGACCGGCATCATGACCGACTGAAGGTCCTCGGGCCGTGAGACGAGGGAACCGGCGGCGGCGAAGAGGCCGGCGAACAAGGCGAACGACAGCAGGAACCAGACCAGGAGAGACACCACCGCCGAGCCGCCGGGGACTATGCTGCTCTGCCCGCCACCGAGGGCGCGCGCTCCGATGAGGGATCCCACCAGGACAAGGATCTGGAGCACTGCCGCGGTGCCGATGCCGGCGACCTTCCCGATCATCAAGCGCAGCGGTGTCAGGGTGGACAGCAGCACCTCGACGATGCGGGTCGACTTCTCCTCCACCACTCCCTGGGCGATCAGCGATCCCTGGCCGATGATCTGCATGAAGAGGACGATCACCAGGCTGACCGCTGCCCCGATCTGCTTGCCCTGCACGCTGTCCCCGATGGTCTCGACCCGCGGCTGACTGCCCGACAGGCTCCGGGCCAGGCGTGCCGCGTCGACACCCTGTTCCGCGTAGGCCTTGTCCAGGGCCCAGGTGCGGGCCATCGTGGCGGCGGTGTCCTGGGCCCGCTGGTCGCTGTCGCCCCGTACGAGGACCGACGCATTCCCGCCTTCGACGACCATGGCCGCGTCGAGGTCCTCGTCGGCGACGGCCGACCGTGCCGCCTTCATGCCGGAGCACGAGCGGATCTCGATGTTGTCGGGTGCCTCGGAGGGCTTCATGGCGGTCGCGCCGCACGCGGCGACGTGAAGCGTCTTGGGCGCTCCCAGGTACGACATCCCGAGCACGATGCCCCCTACGAGCACCACCATGATCAGCATGCCGGCGAAGTAGCCCTTGGAGGTCAGCCGGGCGCTCACCTCGCGCCGGTAGACGAGGCCGATGTCCCGCAGTGCCTTGATCCGGTCGTTCTCCGTACGCGTGGTCATCGGACAGTGCCTTCCGTGGGCTCGTCGAGCAGGTCGCGGAACATGTCGGTGAGGGTGGGCCGGTGCCAGGTCAGGCGGCGTACCAGGCCGTGCCGCACGGCTTCCGCCAGTACGGCGTTCTCGTTGTGGCCGGGGGCGAGTTCGATGAGCACGCCGTCGTCGTGCGGGACGAAGGAGGCGACAGCGGCACAGCGGGCGGGCCAGTCGTCCGGAGCGCCCTGCACCTGGATGTGCAGGCGGGCGGTGCCGGCCGAGTGGAGCTCGTCGAGAGTGCCGCATGCGGCGAGCCGGCCCTGGCGGATGACGCCCACCCGGTCGCACAGTCGCTCCACCAGGTCCAGTTGGTGGCTGGAGAAGAGGACGGGGACGCCGTCGGCCGCCTTCTCCTTGATCACCTGGGCCATGTCCTGGACGGCGATGGGGTCCAGACCGGAGAACGGCTCGTCGAGGATGAGGACGTCGGGGTCGTGGACGAGGGCGATGGCCAGCTGGACGCGCTGGCGGTTGCCCAGGCTGAGCGAGTCGATCGTCGAATCGCGGCGCTCGGCCAGATGCAGGCGGTCGGTCCACCGCAGCATCGCCTCACGGGCGGCCGCCGAGCTCATTCCGTGGAGCCGGCCCAGATAGATCAGATGCTTGGCGACCGTCATCTTGGGATACAGGCCACGCTCCTCCGGCATGTAGCCGAAGCGGGCCCTGTCCTGGACGTTCAGGGCTTCGCCGCCGTAGCGCACCTCGCCCGAGTCGGCCTGAAGGACCCCGACGGCGATCCGCATGGTGGTGGTCTTCCCTGCTCCGTTGCTGCCGACGAAGCCGAAGATCTCGCCGGGCGGCACGGTGAAGGAGAGGGAGTCGAGGGCGACTCGTTCGCCGTAGCGCTTGGAGAGCGCGTTGATCTCCAGTTGTTTCACCTGGTCTCACTTTCCTGGGCCCCGCCGTGTGCGGCGGTGAGGGCTGTGGCGCGGGTCCTCCGCGGGGCCGAACCGGTGTTGCGGTCGGGCGGAGCGGAGCGGGACCGTGCGTCTTCTTTCCAGGAAGCTACTACTTGAAAATCAGGAAAGTACATGCCAACATGGCAAACATGGATGCAGAACAAGCTCGACGTGAGCTCGACCAGGCCCGCCAGTCCTACGACGCCTCCGTGCAGCCACGGTTGCCCGGTTGGGCGCCTCCGGTCTGTGCCGTTCTTGTGGGTGGTGCAGTGGTGCTCGCCGGGCTGGGGCCCGCGAGCGGCTGGCTCAAGCTGGTCACTGTCGCAGCGGGTGTGCTTTGCGCGCTGGCCGCCGGTTGGCTGGTGCTGCGGGTCCGCGCCCGGCAGGGCGTCACCGGGCTGCGCGGGCCGGCGCGGGAGAAGTGGCGGACAGTCGGCGTGTGCGCGCTCGCCATCGTGGTCTCGGCCCTGGCCTCCGGGCCGGGCACCCGCTGGATCTACGCCGGTGTGGGCGTCGGCCTGGCCATCTATACCTGGGTCTCGCTGCGCAAACAGGTCCGCCGCGATGGATGAGCACGCCGAGCACGCCATGGACGACGCCTTCCGGACTGCCAACCGGCTCCGCATGTCCGCCTTCCTCTCGGGCTGCGACGAGGCGGAGTTCCGGGCGGTGCAGGAGTACTGCGGCCTCTCCGCGTCGAACCTCTCCAAGAACGTGGCCGCTCTTGAGGAACTCGGCTACCTCGCGGTCCGCAAGGGCCATGTGGGCAAGGTCCCGCGCACCTGGCTCTCCCTCACCGAGCAGGGCAGAACGGCCCTGGCCGACCATCTGACGGCCCTCCAGGAGATCGCCGCCACCGCCGCACGCCACGCATGACCCCGCAAACGCACGATCGGGGCACCCGAACCCCCTGGGAGAGGTGGTGTGCCCCGTGCGTACGCAGTTGCGCAGTTCAGCAGGAGATGTCGTAGGTCTTGGCCGAGGCGACGAACGACGCCACGGTCGCCGTGACGATCTCGATCGTGGCCGGCGCACTGTTCAGCGCGTCGCCCGAGAGTTCCTCGGCGTCGGTGTACGCGGCGTACCCGGCGATGAGCTTCTCGTTCATGGGACTGCATCCTCTCTGACCCGTATGGAGGGGCAGCGGCCTCGGCGAGGCCGCCGACCCCTTCCAGAACCTTCAGCAGGTGCGCGGCCGTACGGCCGCCGCACTCAGCACTTGATGTCGTAGGTCTCCGCGGAGGCGACGAACGACGCGACGGTCGCCGTGACGATCTCGATCGTGGCCGGGGCGTTGTCCAGGGCATCGGCCGACAGCTCGGCGGCGTCGGTGTAGGCGGCGTAACCGGCGATGAGCTTCTCGTTCATGACAGTGACCTCTCGATTGAAGACTTGGGAGCCGGCGACTTCCGCCTCCCTGTCCGACGAGAGAAATTTCGCAGGCGCACCGCACGCTGTCGAAGCTCCAACTATCGCGTAGTTTAGGCATGAACGGCTCTGACCTGCGGTAATCACCGAGATCGACAACGAGCCCCATAAGTTGGACGGTGCCGACAGGCTGCGGGCCGGCTGCGGTGGGAGCCGAAGAAGACAGCGGAAACGCCACGGTGCGGTCCCCCGGGAACATCTGGGGGACCGCACCGTGTGGGTAGCGCCGGCGAGCAGCCGGGACGGGGGAAGGACCCCGACTGCCGGACCGTCGCTCGAGAGGCCGGAGAGGCCTGGTTCAAACTGGGTTCAGCAGCCGATGTCGAAGGTGGCCGCCACGCTCGCGCCGGCCGAGGCCGCGGTGACGACCCAGCTGACGGACTCGACGGAGGCCAGGGTGTCGCCCAGGGTGCTCGCACCGAACTCGTCGGCGTCGGTGTAGGCGGCGTAACCGGCGATGAGCTTCTCGTTCATGACAGTGACCTCTCGATTGAAGACTTGGGAGCCGGCGACTTCCGCCTCCCTGTCCGACGAGAGAAATTTCGCAGGTGCGCCGCACGCTGTCGACGCCTCAAGTGCCCTCCTGTTTAGGCAGAAACAGCGCTGACCTGCGGTGATCATCTGGATCGGCAACGAGGGCCGTTGGTTGGAGGGGGGCATACCGGCAGGCGACCACCGACGTGCCGGCCTCGGTATCTGCTGAGACCGTCCGCTGCCGACGTCCTGCCCCGGGGCGGGCCGCACCGACAGGACCTGGCAGCGGCTGAGGCATCCTTACGGCACAGAGCCTTGGAGGGGGGCCACGATGCAGTTCACCGTGCTCGAGTACACCGAGCCGATGCCGGAACGACCCGGCGCCTATCTGGTGATCGACGGTTGGAACGACGGCGGGTTCATCACCACGTTCGAACTCAGCATCCGCTTGGCGGACGCGCGCGTCATCCGGATCGGGTACCTGCGGATCGCGCATGTCTCGATGCGGTCCGACGGGGTGCGGCGGACGGCGGACCTGCTTCCACGTGTGTTCACCGCCCTGGACCACGGGTTCTTCAGTCTGGCTCACGAGGACGACTACTACGAGAAGCTGCGGCAGTTCCCCGGTGAGGGCACCGGCTACGAGGTTCTCCGCGCCCTGAACGACGTCGTCTTCGACTCGGCTGCCCACAGAACTGCCCGGACCCTTGAGGTCTACAAGAAATCCCTGCTCCGCGGCCGATCTGAGCAGCAGCTCCAGGCAGCGAACCGCATCGCCACAGGACTGCGGGCCCGTGTAGTGCCCTTCAGCTGGAATTACACGCCTGAACAGGAAGGTCTGCTGCCTGCGCACCGATTCGAGTTCCAGGCGGAACCGGGCAGCAAGCCACCCACGAATCTGCATGCGTTGATCGGCCGTAACGGCGTCGGAAAGTCCACGCTGCTGCACCGCCTGGCCGAAGCGGCGACACAGGGGCGGATCGCCGTTCGCAGCCCGTCCGTCCATGAGGACAACAACTTCACCGGATGTGTTGTCGTCTCCTTCAGTCCTTTCGACAGGCCGTACGCTCCGGCGCCTGCCGGTATGTCGTTCCACTTCATCGGCCTGCGGCACGCCGACGGGGTGCGACTGAAAAGCGAGTCCGAATGGCGCAAGGAATTCGTGGACAGTTTTTCCACCGTCCGGATCGGGTCGAGAGGAATGCGCTGGCGTAAGGCCATCGACACGCTCAATTACAACGCGAGTGGCTTTCTCGACGAGCACATGCCGGTGATCGACGCCATGATCCGCGAAGCCAGCGACCGTAAGTTCGAAGAGCGGATGGGCAAGGTCTTCGACAGCCTGAGCTCCGGGCACGCTGTGGTGCTGCTGATGGTGACCCGCCTGATCGAGGTGGTCGGTGAGCGCACCCTGGTGCTGATCGACGAACCCGAGACGCATCTGCACCCTCCGTTGCTCGCGGCCCTGACCCGGACGCTGTCCGACCTGCTCAGCGATCGCAACGGCATGGCCGTGATCGCGACCCACTCCCCGGTCGTCCTGCAGGAAGTGCCGGCGTCCTGCGTGTGGACGCTGTCGCGCCACGGTGATGAACTCACGGCCCATCGCCCTACGACGGAGACGTACGGTGAGAGCGTCGGAGAGCTGACCTACGAGGCGTTCGGTCTGGAGGTCGACGCGACCGGATTCCACGCGGCGATCGCCCGGGAAGTGGCCAGGGGCGGCACGTACGAGGAAATCGCCGGAAGATTCACGGGCCTGGGCAGCGAAGCCCGCGCCCTCCTGCGCGCGATGACCTTCGAACGGGCGCGAGGAGCACGCTGATGCTGTGGCCACCCAAGCCCGAATTCACCGTCCGAGAGGTGCTGGACGCCTGCACCAAATGGCTGGAAACCCAGGACTGGGGTGCGGATCTCCGAGCCCGTCTTCCGGAACTCGTCGAATTCGAGGAGCGCTACCGGACGGCAGGAGAAGCCGGGACGCTCCTTGCTCTGCTCGTCTCGGAAGCTGATACGCAGAAGAACGACGCCGACAAGAAGCGCTTTCACGCCACCTACGAAACTGCCCTGGTGGACCGGGCGCCCGGCCGAAGGCTCTACGACGCTCTCATGGCCTCCGCTGTGCACGATTTGTGTCCGCTGTGCGGATACCAGGCCGTCGCTCAGCTCGACCACCACGCCCCGAAGGCCGGCCTCCCCCTGTGCGCGCTGACGCCGCTCAACCTGGTGCCCGCCTGCGGCCCCTGCAACCAGGGCAAGAGCAACAAACTGGCCACCGAAGCAGCCGAGGAGGCGTTCCACCCCTACTTCGACGATCTCGGAGAAGAGCGGTGGCTCTTCGCCTACGTCCACCGGGCCAACGGCGGCGTCACCGCCACCTACTTCGTCCGTGCCCCTGATTCCTGGCCCGGGACAAAGAGCCGGCGTCTGCATCACCACTTCGCGAGCCACAAGCTGGCAGAGCGGTATGCGAAGGCGACTTCGAGCAGGCTGTCGAACCGCCGGCGGCGGGACAGCCGGCTGCTGGTGTCCTCGGGACCCGAGGAGCTCCGGGCATCGATATCGGAGGAGGCCCTGAGCGCCGAGGAGGCACACCCCAACAGTTTCGAGACCGCGCTGCTCCACGGCCTCGCAGCGTGCGACTGGTACCTGAACGGCGGGATGGCAGTCGGCTGACCGAAGGCAGCCGGTGCTGAACTTCGAGTTGTGCGATCCGCCGATTCGCCGCGGCCGACAGGCCTGGGATGCCCTGTCGGCCCGCAAGGGCCGCTGGCCGCCGGAACACGTGGTGGCAGAAGCGGAACTCGGGCTGGTCTCTGGGCGAGCCTCAGCTGATCAGGCGTTCGGGTCCGCTTGGAGGATCTGCGCACTCCAGGTGTCCACCACGGCACTGCGCCGGTAGAAGACGTTCGGCTGCACCGGGGCGCACGTCACGAGAAGGATGTCTCCCTGACCGAGCACAAAGTTCTGCCGGGCCTGTGTGCAGCGACGTTTGCGATACCGCATGACCTCAAGGTGCAGTGGGTGCGGCCCTGGGGGCAAGGGGATGAATCGGACCTTTCTGATGCTGGTCCGATCGACGCTGCAGAGCGGCCGTCCGCTTTCGGTGACCGAGACCAGGCACCACTTGAGTGACATGCTGCGGGGCGGATCACGCAGGTCCACCTGCACCAGGAGCCCGGTCCTGCCCCCGCGGCGGGCCTTGTGGATCAGATAGCGAGAGCGCCATTTCAACCGGCCGTCGAAGTCGCTGTTCACCCGCACCGCAGTGTTCCTCACCCTGCCCCCTCTACCAGCCCCCCAGGTCCCCGGACGCCCCAGGCTGGCACGGACAGGCGAGGTCCAGAAGAGCCACAACCGGCAGAGCGAGAGGGTTGAAGCTTGCCGGAGATCAACGGTGACTGCGGTGTCGGCTGTCGGTCAGTCCGCCTCGTCGTCGGGCGGCAGGGGCTTCTCGGCGCTGTCTGCTGCAGGGTAAACCGGGCGGTAGCGCCCCATGCTCCCGAGAATCAGAAAGGCGCCCAGGGGGGACATCCCGTAGAGCACGGGGAAGTCCTTGCCGAACCTGGTGATGAGGAAGGCCAGGCCTGCAAGGGCCAAGACCAGGAAAGGACGCCTGATGACGTGTCGACCCGCGATTGCCAGCCGGCGCCGCCCTCCGCGCGCCTCGGTGAGGCGTGTCCAGTCTGACCAGCACTCGGTGCGGTCCCCCGATCCCCCGGGGAACCGCACCGAGTGTGCGTGTCAGCGCCCTATGCGGGGAGCGCTGGAGTGCCGGGCCGGCCGTTGCGTCGGTCGGCGGGACGGCTTCCCTTGTCGCCCGAGTCGGAACGGTCGGGCGGGAAGCAGCCGGCGGCTGCGGAGAGCGGATCGTCCGGCATCGGTTCGTGTGCCACGGTCTCGTCCACGGACATCACCCCCGGGGAGGCGCCCGGCCTCAGACCGCCGCCACGGCGTCGGCGCTCCGCAGCTGCTCCTCCGACGCCTGGTTCTCCACCGCCTGCTCCTCCGGAGCCTGTTCGGCGTCTGCCTGGGCCTGGGCCGCCTGCGCACGCTCGATCATGATGTCCCGCAGGCCTTCCATACCCATCGGGTCGAAGTCGACCAGGTCGGCGACCGCCCCGATGCCGGAGATCAGGGAGACGAAGCCCACCCGGGAGGACTCCGTGTACATCTGGGTGACCTCGCGGGCCCGCTCCATGTACTCCTCCTTGAGCCGGGAGGGGTCCATGAAGAAGCGCACGTAGAGGAGGACGTCCTTGAACAGCTGCCGGTAGACGGCCTCGAACCGGCCCAGCGCGTGCTGCTCCGCGTCCGGGTTCTTGAGCGCCGAGTCGAGGGCGCGCGCCGCCAGCCACGCGCCGGACGTCCCCAGCCAGATGCCGGAGGAGAACAGCGGGTCGATGAAGGCCGCCGAGTCGCCGACGGAGACCCACCCGGGGCCGTAGAAGGCGTCGCTGAGGTGGGACCAGTCGCGCGCGGTGCTCATCTCGGCCGGGGTGTCGTCGGGGTCCACCATCGCCTTGGCGAGGTTGCTGGCGGCCAGGCCGTCGAGGAAGACGTCCCGCTGGCTCTTCCCCTCCTTGAGGGCTTCCGTCAGCTTCTCCGCCGGCAGGACGTATCCCAGGCTGAGCTTGTCCTTCGACAGCGGGATGCCCCACATCCATCCCCCGCCGTCGATCGCCTCGACGAGGATGTCCTGCTCGTTCTCGATCGGCGTGTAGGTGTCGAAGTAGCTCCACACCGCGACGTTGCGCAGGTCCTCCTGCCACTGGGTCCTGGTCATCTTGCGGGCGACGGTGCGGGCCTGCCCCGAGGCGTCGACCACGTAGCGGCTGTTGACCTGGTGCTGCCTGCCACCGTGGGTGTAGACGACGCCGGTCACGGTGCCGGTGTCGGCGCCGATCACCTCGGTGACATGCGCTTCCTCCACGACCGTCGCGCCGAAGGACCGGGCGTTGTCGAGCATCAGCTCGTCGAACTCACTGCGGGTGACGTGCCAGGCGTGGCTGTAGACGCTGCTGGCGGAGGAGAAGTCGCTGCGCCACGGCTGCGGGTCCGACCCCCAGCGCAGGGAGATGCCGGACTTGTGCTGGAAGCGGCGGTCCAGCTCCTCGACCAGGCCGAGCTCGTTCAGCAGCGGCGTCATCCCGGTGACCAGCGACTCACCGATGTGATAGCGGGGGAACCGCTCCCGCTCGAGGATCAGTACCTGGTGGCCGGACTTGGCGAGGAGTCCGCCGATCGTCGATCCGGCGGGGCCGCCGCCGACCACAACCACGTCATAGCTCTGGGTGTCAGACATGCGATGAAGTCCCTTCTGAGGGAGTCAGGACGGCCGGAGGACGTCGGTGACGGGGGAGGAGAGGTTGCGGGCGGGTTCGGCGGGGTCGATTCCCGCGTCGAGGAACGCCGAGGCGATGGTGTCGGCGAGCGGCTCGTCCTCGTCGGCGGTCGCCGTGGCGTGACGGACGAGGGCTTCGGCGAACACCTGGGTCCGGTGCTGCCCGAAGCTCAACTCCTGTCGGGCACGGCGAGGGTCGTCCGGTTCGAAGGCGCAGCTGACGGACGGGGTGATGGCCCGGGTGAAGGGCGAGGTCCCCTCCGTGAGCAGTCCGGTCTCCTCCAGCATGGCCGCGCAGCCCCGGGCGACCCGCCACGAGGAGCGGGGCAGATAGATGACCAGGGCGTCCTGGCGGGGATACACCACGGGCGAGGAGGCGATCTTCGCCTGCCAGGGGACGCCGGCGTTCTCCAGGAAGGCGACCGTGGCGCGCCACACCTCGGGGGCGGCGTCCGGCGAGTCCATGTGCCCGTAGACCCGCAGCAGCGGCCCCCTGGTCGTGGGCGCGGGGCGGCTGGAGTTGGCGTAGAAGAAGCCCGAGGACAGGCCGGGCCGCGCGGCCGGCATCCTCACGGTGACCTGGTCACCGTCGCGAGAGATCACCCGGTCCCCGGGGACACGTACCCTCAGCCCGTCCAGGACCACGACCGTGTGGTCCTCGGCGGCGGTGTGGAAGCGCCCCACGGCGGTGGTGGCCAGGCCGCCGGTGGCCTCGTCGAGGGCAGCGTCCAGGGCGGCGTTGCGCAGGGAACGCGGCCTGGTGTCCAGCGGCTTCTCACGGCCGGAGTGCAGGGTGTCGTACAGGACGGCGGAGAGGCGACGCGTCAGGGCCTGCGGGGTGGCCGCTTCGTAGACCTCACCCGCGGTCTCCGCCTTGAGGCCTCCCGAGGCGACGGTGATCTGCTCGGTCAGCGCGACGATCCGATCGGCCAGGCCGAGGTTTCCGTGCAGCATGGTGTCAGGCCTCCAGACCCAGGGACGAGGTGAATTCAGCCGGGTTCAGCAGGACCGTGCGCCCGATGCCCGCCGCCGCCTTGGACACCGGAGACAGGCGCGTCGAGGAGCTCGCCGAGGCGAGCATGCGGTCCAGCATGTGCCAGCCGGCGTACGCGGCGGCCCGGACGGCGAGTCCCTCGTCCTGGCGGACGAAGGCCGGGGCGTGCTCGAGGTAGGCGGCGTAGAAGCGGCGGACCAGCGGGCTGCGCCGCTCGATCTCGCCCACCCCGGTGGCGATGATCTCCTCGTGCGTCGGGACGTGCCCGACGGGCGTCGACTCGCCCAGGGTGATCGGGATGTGCCGGGCGGCCTGGAACAGCCACTCACCCGCGAACGCGCCGATGTCGCGGGCGGGATCGCCGATGCGGGCCTCCTCGAAGTCCGTCAGGTGCAGCTCTCCCTCGGCCAGGAGGAACTGGTCCAGGCGCATGTCACCGTGGATGGGGCACCGGGACGGGACGGAGGCGTCGTCGCCCTGCCGGAGCCGGCGCACGGCGTCGGCGAGTTCCGCGTCCCCGTGCAGCAGCCGCCAGGTGGCCAGCTCCGCGGCCGTCGCCCCCGTGTAGAAGGAGAACGGCACCGCCTGGAGGTTCTCGGTGGGCGGCAGCGGGTGCGGAGAGGTGTCGAAGCCCGAGGGATCCAGCCCGTGCACCGCCGCCACGGCCTTGCCCGCCCTCTCGCACAGCGCCTCGTCGAAGGCGTCGTCCGCGACGAGTTCCGCCCCGCTCCTGCCGTTGGAGAGGCGGGCGAACACCAGCAGCCCGTTCTCCTCGTCGGACCCGAGCAGCTGAGGTGTCGTCACCCTGTCCGCGGCCGCGGAGCAGAATGCCGTGGTGCGAGACATCCGTATTCCGCTGTCCGGCCCGTTGAATCGTTTGACGAATACACCGGCGCCTGCGTCGGTCTCTCCACTCCAGTTGTCGTTGCGCCCCAGAGATGTCGTCACCGAATTCCGGTCGAACGATCCCACTCCGATTTGCGCGAGCAGCGCATCGACCTGCGGAACACTGTCAAGATCGACCGGCGCGAACCGGTGGGACCCGTATCGGGCACGGCTTTCTGTCTCCATGCCAGGGACATTAGGGAGACCCCGCTCCCGCCAGCAACTCCCAATTTTCGGGGTTGGTTGAAGATGCGGACGGCATGGGGCCTCTCCGCTGCGGGGACTCCCACCTGCGGGTCAACTAATGGTTGATGGGCCGGAGCCGGCGCGGTTCTAATCCTGGCTATGTCGGACGCCATCGCACACACGACACTCGACAACGGGCTGAGGGTCGTGGCGCAACGAGTCGAAGGAGCCTCCGGGGTCGGAGTCTCGGTGAACTACCGGGTCGGCTTCCGGACCGAAAAGCCTGCGCGCTCGGGATTCGCCCACCTCTTCGAGCACATGATGTTCCAGGGTTCGCGCAACACCGCCCCCGGGGAACACTTCGCGGCCGTCCAGGCCTGCGGGGGAGTCGTCAACGGAAACACCTTTCCCGACTCGACCGACTATTATCAGGTCGTTCCCGGAGAGGCGCTGCGGAAAGTCCTCCTGCTGGAAGCGGACCGCATGGGATTTCTGACGATATCCCCGGAACTCCTCGCCACCCAGCGCGACGTGGTCAAGGAGGAGATCCGTCTCCAGGTCACCGGGAAGCCGTACGGCGGCTTCCCCTGGACGGTCCTTCCCGGCGTGATGTTCGAACGGTGGGAGAACACCCACAACGGCTTCGGGGAACTGGCCGACCTCGACGCCGCGACCGCCGACGACTGCGTCGACTTCTTCCGGCTGTACTACGCCCCCGGCAACGCCGTCCTGGCCATATGCGGGGACTGCGACCCAGAGGACGCCCTCGCCGAAGCGCGCACCGCCTTCGCCGATGTCGCCGCGCGCCCGGTGCCGGCCCCGCCCGACCTCCACGAGCCACTGCCCACCGACGAGCGGCGGGCGACGTGCCACGACCCACTGGCCCCCCAGCCGGCCCTGGCGATGGGCGTCCGTCTCCCCGACGCCCGGTACGACATGCGCGGCTACGCGGCTCACATGGCCCTGTCCCACCTGCTCACCACCGGCAGCAACTCGAGGCTGCGCTCCGCGCTGGCCCCGCTCGGCGCGAAGGCGGACTCCGCCACGGGCTACTTCGGACCACTCAACGTCGTGCACCCCGACACCTTCGTCGTCGTCGCCCACCACCCGGCCGGCCAGGACGGCAAGACGGAGGAGATCGTCAGGACCCACATCGCCGACGTCGCCGAGGGCGCGGGCCGGGGAGCGGAGACCGCCCGCGCGGTGGCACGCACACGTACCGGTCTCTACCGGGACTTCGACTCACTCGCCTACCGCGCGCGGTTCCTGGCCCGTGGAGAGCTCCTCTTCGGCCAGGCCGACATCGGGGCGCGGCTCGCCCGGTACGCCGGAGACCTCACCGACGACGACGTCGCGGCGGCAGCGGCCAACGTGTCCGCTCCTGCGGGACGTGCGCTGCTCAACCTGCTGCCCGAGGAGACCACCCCATGACCGCGCCAGCCCCGGAACTCCTCACCACCGACGTCCCTTCCGGACTCACCCTCACCGCCACCCCGCTCGGCACGGTGCCGATGCTCCAGGCGCGACTGTCCATCAGCCTCCCCCTCCACACACCGGCAGACCTCGCCGTCTCCGACGTCCTGGCCGCCTGCTGGTCGCTGCACCCCGCCACCGCCCGGCTCGAACAGGTCGGCGGAATCGCCAGCGTCAACCGCAGGCGCAACTGGCTGATGGTGGGCCTGCACGCCACCACGGACCACCAGCAGCTCATGGCGGACACCCTCGCCGACCTCACCCGCGCCACCTTCACCGACGAGACCGTCGGCCGTGCCGTCGCCCTGGTGACCCAGCAGGCCGCCCTGGCGGCCTCCCAGCCCGCGGTCCACGCCACCCGTCGCATGTGGTCCCAGCACTACGGGCACCTCCCACCGGCCGTCGACCCGGCCCCCGACCCCCGGTTGACGTCCGGCGTCACGCGCGACGACGTCGCCGAGGCCTTCCAACGGTTCGTCACCCCGCACCACGCCCACCTCGCCCTCGTCGGCGACACCCGCGCCGAGGATTCCCTCGCCCGCTTCACGGCAGCACTGGCCCACTGGGAGCGGGGCACCGACGACGAGGCGCCGGGCCTCCGCCCCGACGCCCCGCTGCCCGAGATCACCAGCAGCCACCGCCCCGGCCAGGAACAGACACAGATCCGGCTGGTCGCACCCGCCGCGCCCCGCAGCAGCGTGGCGGACTTCGCAGCCCATCAGGCCGCCGTGACCGTGCTGGGCGGCAGCTTCTCCTCCCGGATCAACACCGTGCTTCGGGAACGGCACGGCCTGGCCTACCGGTGCCGGGCCACCACCGACTACGTCGACCAGGACTTCGTCGTCATCGAGACCGATGTGCACACCCGCCACGCAGAGCAGGCCATGCGCCTCCTCATGGAGCTGACCGACGAGTTCTCCGCCACGGGCCCCGACGAGGACGAGCTCAGGGCGGCCTGCGGATTCGTCTCCGGCGCCTACGCCATCAACACCGGTTCCCAGAGCGGCCGGGCCTCCCTGCTGACCGCGGCCATCACCCAGAACCTGCCCGCGAGCGCCCTCACCGACGTCCCACGCGCCCTCGCCCGGCTCACCGTCGCCGACGTCCGCGCGGCGGCGAGCCACTACCGGCCGGACCGCTTCAGCGGAGCCGTCTGCGGGGACGCCGGTGACTTCCCGGACCGGTGGCGCTGAGGACGCTCCCGCAGTCCCCGGCGGACGCCCGGCCGATCGCATCCAGTAGCAAGCACGAGCGAAGGAAGACCCCATGTCCACGATCAGCGTCATGTACCCGGCCATGCCCGCGGACATCGGCGACGTACTGCCCTACGCACGCGTCGCCGAGAACACGTCCGGCCGCCGACTCTGGCTCGGCCAGTCGTTCACCATCGAGACCCACACCATCTTCGCCGCCCTGACCGGCATGGGCATCGACGTCGGCTTCGGTACCGCCGTCACCCTGATACCGCTGCGCCATCCCCTGACCGCAGCCGTGAACGCGCGCTCCATCGCCGCCCTGTCCGGGCACACCTACATCAGCGGTCTCGGCCCCGGCGGCAAGGAACTGCAACGCCGGGTCAACGGCAGCCCCTACGAGAAGCCCATCACCGCCGCCCGCCACTACATCGGGATGATGCGCACGCTGCTCGACGGCGGTACGGCCACGGACGACGGTCTCTGGGAGACCGAGGGCGTCGAGATCGCGAAGTTCGACACGCCGCCGGTGGAGATCGGGCTGGGCGTGCTGCGCCTGCCCATGGCCCGGCTGGCCGGAGAGGCCGCCGACTGGGCCATCACCTGGCTCACCCCCCTCAGCTACCTCCGCGACAGCCTCATGCCCGCCATGGAAGAGGCCGCACAGGCCGCGGGCCGGACCACGCGCGCGCGGGTGGCCAGCGTCGTCCACTGTGCCCTGGCCAGGCCCGGCCGCGACCTCCGGCAGATCTCTCTGTCAGCCGTCGGGCCGCACCTGATCTCACCGCACTACACCGACATGCTCAACAAGGCCGGCGTGCCCGTCGACCGGTCCGATCCCGTCACCGGCGCGCAGCGCCTCATCGACCACAACGTGTTCGCGACCGGTACCGCCGACGAGATCGCGGAAACCATCGCCTCGTACCACGAGGCCGGCATCGACGACGTCATCGTCAACGTCTGCGGACTCCACATGCACGAAGGGCCGGGCGCCGCGATCCGCGACCTCACCGCCATCACCAGGGCCTTCGCCAAGCGCGGTACGCGATGACCTCACCCACGCCGTCCCCGGCCACCGCACCCGCCTTCCGCGCGAGACGGCTCCTCTACCTCACCACCGGCGGCATCCAGGCCATGCACCTGCCGAACTGGATGAGCTGGCTGCGCACCAATTACCCGGACACCGAGGTCCGCAGTGTCCTCACCCCGTCCGCCCGGCGCTTCGTGGGAACCACGGCGGTCGCCGCGGTGAGCGGCACGGGCCTGCCCACCATCGACGTATGGCCCGACGAGCCCGACCGTGCCCTGCACGTCGACCTCGCGACCTGGCCGGACGCGGTACTCGTCCACCCCGCCACCATGCACTTCATCGCCCGCCTGTCGCTGGGGCTGGCCGACACACCCGCGCTGCTGGCCCTGCAGTGCACCCGGGCCCCCGTCGTCATCTGCCCCTCGCTACCTCCGCACGGGCATCTGAACCCGGCGTACCGACGACACATCCTCGAGTTGTCCGAGCGCGAGAACGTCACTGTTCTCCCGCCCGTCAACGGAACCAGCGTGACCACCGGCGAAGGGGGCATAGGGAGCGCCGCCCTTCTGCCGCACGCGCTCAGTGCCCTGGAAGACCTGCGCGCCTGGACGGAGAGCGACACCCCATGACCGTACTCGGCGAGGAAGAGCAGATCGCGACCTACGGCACGGGACTGCAGACCACACGGCTGACCGCCGGCCCCGACGGAACCGTCCGCTGGCAGCACACACGCGGCCGCGACCACCCGGCCCCCTACCCGAGGATCCCCGCCGACTTCGTCGCGCGTGCGCGGGAAGCGTCGGACGACGTACTCCACTTCGCCACGCCCACCCACGCGGACGGGAACACCGCCACCTGGCACGCCGCCGGCCGACGCAGCGCCGCCCGCGTCCTGCTTGCCGACGACGACGCGTGCCACCAGCTCTCGCCCCTGCTCGGCCGCCTCGGCAGCCGGCTGAGGATCCTGCACACCCCCGGCCCCACGCCGGCCCACGCCGGCTACCCCCTGCCATCCGGCCTGACCAGACTCTGCCCCTGGCTCGAACACGGCGGCGGCACCCGGGCGGGCGCGGGCTTCCACTACCGGCTGCGCACCCAGCTCGGCGTCGGGCGCATGACCAAGCTGCGCGACTTCACCGACGCCCTGCTACGGCCGACCGGCCAGGACACCGTCCTGCACGGCTGGCTCACCCTCGGCAACATCGTCCCGCCGGACACCCCGGACACCGGCGCGCCCACGGTCGTCCTGTCCGGCATCGAGGCCGCCCATGCGCGCCCCGAAGCGGATCTGGCCAACCTCGTCGGCGAGATCGAGGAGTTCCGGCGCACCGCGGAACTGTCCGGTGCCCCGAACCCCCAGCTCCACGACCTGACGGCGGCCTTCCTGGACCACTACGGCCCCGGCTACGACCGCGCTGTCGTGGCCGCCGGCGCCGTGGTCCGCATCGCCACACACGCACACGACTTCGCCCACTACGTCGGATGGCACGCCAGCCTCCACACCTACATCCCGATGCTTGCCGACCTCCTCGACTGCGACGGGCTCACCTCGCTCCCTCAGACATGAACCACGGGTCCGCCCACCAGCCAGGAACCTCCGGACGCAGCAGACAGAAGGACGCCGCCGTGTCGCCGCAACCCGCCACCCCACCCCAGGAAAAGGTGCGCCTCGTGCTGGAACTGCTCCGCAAGCGCATCACCCTCTCCCAGGCCGCGCAGCAGGCCGGTGTCTCGTCCCAGGCCGTGGCCAACTGGCGTCGGCAGTTCATCTCCGCCGGGCACGACAGCCTGCAGCCCCACGCCCGCCACTCCAAGGGAACCGACCGCGAACGGCAGCTTCTCCACGAGATCGCCCTGCTGAAAGCCGCACTCGGCGAAGCCCATCTCGCCCTGCGCCAGCACCGTGGCGAATTCGCGCGCAGACCCGGACTGTCGGGCGGCTACCGCTCGGGGGCCCTCCGCAGTCCTCTGCTCTGACCCGCTCCGCGCGCCGACGCGCGCCTCGCACACGCAGCAATCCAGCCCCGGCACCGCCGCCCCGAAAGGTGTTCGTCATGAGACACCCGACCGACCAGCCCCAAAGTCCTCCGGCACCCGCGGACCAGCCCATCCGGCTCCTGCGGGAGCTCGGCACGACACCCTGGCCCCTGATCGCCGCCGTCGTGCTGGCCCTCGCCGCGACGGGTGCCTCGCTGTCCCTGCCCCTCCTGGCCAAGGACATCATCACCGGCTTCGCCGAGGACCAGTCGGTACGCACCCCCCTCATCTGGATGTGCGTCGCCGCAGTGACGGGCGCGGCCGCCATGGCCGCCGCCGGATTCCTCATCGCCCGGGCCGGCGAGGAGATGGTCTACCGGATCCGCAGCCGCGTCATGGCACACGTGCTGCGCCTGCCCCTGTCCACCGTCCGCGCGCAGGGCACCGGGTCCCTCACCGCCCGGATCACCTCGGACGCCCTCCAGCTCCGCCAGGTCGTCGACGTCGGCGCCCAGTTCCCGCTCGCGGCACTCACCGTGCTCTCCACCCTCGTCGTGATGACGTGGCTCGACTGGGTCCTCACCCTGGTGACCGTGACCTCCCTGCTCCTGGTCATCGCCGTCCTCAGCGGCACGTTGCGGCAGCTCAAGGCGAGCATCCTCAGCCAGCAGGCCGCCAACGGAAGAATCGCCCAGCGCTTCACCGCACACCTCGAAGCGCTCACCGCGATCAAGGCGAACCGCGCGGAACCGCTCGTGTCCCGATCGCTGGCCGACGACGCCGACGCCCTGCGCCGCGAATCCCTCACCAGTGCCCGGCTCCAGTCCGGAGTGCCGGCCGTGACGCAGCTCGGCAACCAGTTCGCGATGATCGCCGTGGTCCTCACCGGAGGCACCCGCATAGCCTCCGGGGACCTCAGCGCCGCCGCCTTCGCCGCCTTCCTCCTCTACCTGCTGCAGACCATCCCCTCGGCCACCACCCTCACCACCGCACTGGGCCGCCTGCAGGCGGGAACGGCGGCCCGGGACCGCTGCAACGAACTGCTCGCCCTGCCCACCGAGTCCGCCGAGTCCGCCGTCGGCGCTCCCCCCGCGGTGGACCCGAGCGCACCGGCCGTCGTCTTCCGTGACGTCTCGTTCACCCATCCCGGCGGCCGTGTCCCCGCCCTGGACGACCTCTGCTTCGACGTACCGGCCACCGGGCTCACCGCGCTCGTCGGCCCCTCCGGCGCCGGCAAGACCACCACCCTCACCCTCATGGACCGGTTCGTACGGCCCGGCAAGGGACGCATCTCCGTCCTCGGGCACGACCAGGACACCTGGCCCCTGGACGACCTCCGTCGGCACATCGCCTACGTCGACCAGAAGTTCACCCTCATCGAGGCCAGCGCCCGCGACAACCTGCAACTGGGGAAGGACACCCCCGCCACCGACGCGGAGATCGCACACGTACTCGACGTCCTCGACCTCACCGACGTCGTCGAAGCGCTGCCCAACGGCCTGGACACGGTGCTCGGCCGCGAGTCCGACCTCTCCGGAGGCCAGCGCCAGCGCATGGCACTGGCCCGCGCTCTCCTGTCCGACGCCGACATCGTGCTGCTCGACGAACCCACCAGCCAGCTCGACGGCATCAACGAGCAGCGGCTTCGCGTCGTACTGGACGAACTGGCCCGGCACCGCGCCGTCGTCGTGGTGGCCCACCGCCTGTCCACCGTCCACCACGCCCGGCACGTTGTCCTGATGGCCGACGGCACCGTACTGGCCTCCGGGGAGCACGACACGCTCATGCGGCGGTCGCCCCAGTACCGGGAACTGGTGGCCACGCAGACCCTCAAGGAAACGGTCGAGGCACCCGCGGCGGCGTAGCCCCGCGGCGTGCGGGGCGACACCCGCACGTGGCCGGACACGACTGAAGCCGCCGGCTCAAGTGGCCGACGGTCTCGTCCCCCTTGCTCGACGTCGCATCCGCACCATCACAGAGAGAAGGAACTCCTGATGTCCCGATCCATGCAGCGCACCTTCTACGCCGCACTCCTGTCCGTCGCATTCGTCATGGGCGCACCGCAGGCCTTCGCCGCCCCGGTCCCCTCGCAGCAGCAGGCCGCCTCTGCCGCCGCCGTGGCACCGCCCGCGGGCTACGTGCACGAGGACTCCTTCTACGGCACCGCGGCTGCCTGCCAGACGACGGGCAAGAACGGTGTGGCGGACGGCAGCTGGACCGCGTACGTGTGCATCCAGACCCTCCCCTTCACCCCGTTCCAGGACCTCTACGTGAAGAAGTGAGGCAGTGATGGGCCGCCCCCCGGCATGTCGTGAGTCCTCGCTACTGCCAGGGCGGCCCCGGAGTCACTCGGCCGAGGGTGAGGGAGACGGTCTGCTGCCCGGTCGGTCCTCACGGTTACCGGGTGGTCGCGGTCGTCTGCTCCGGCGCCGGCCCTCAGGGCCGCGGTGCCGGAGCGGAAAGCGGTGTCGCGCTCGATGCTGGTGAGGGCGATCGACCGAGGAACCGGCGCGCCGGGCATGCAAGCGACGGTCGTTTCGTAGCAGCCGACTGCTGTCGCGTTCTTCTGTACCTGCTCGACGGTGCCGCTGATGGGGCCTGGACAGTCATGACGTCGGACTCACCACACCCAGGACCGGCCTTGCCGGCGGTGCAGGTGCCTCCTCGCCATCGCCTGTCCCGGAAGCGAATCGAGTGCCGTCACGAGCGTCGCGGGTACGAGGAGGGCGGATGTCCCCTGTGGGGAAGTTGAGCGGCCAGAGGTACGTGTCCGGGTCCTTCAGGTGGTTGACCATGTGCGCGAGCGACTCGTAGCCGGCCAGTAGCGGGTGGATGAGCAGGACGCCCTGCTGCTGCCGCTCGCCGAGAATCCCCTTGTCCCGCAGTTGGCCGACAGCCCGGGAGACGGCGGACTGGGTGAGCCCGAGGCGCTCGGCGATGTCCTGCTGACGCATACGCACCAGACCGCCCGGTTCCTGGCGGGCGGTGAGTACGTCGAAGATGTCGCGGGCTGTCGGCGACAGGCAGGCGTTCGGCAGAAGCTCGAAGGTGTCCGGGTTGTGGAAGCCGGGGACAGAGCTCATCGCGGGGTCTTGATCCTCGCAGGCAGGGTGAATCCGGTGCTGCTGTCACGTCGACCCGACCGGAGCCCGTTGATCAACAGGCCCGTATAACATAGCAGAACTGCGATTTTATGCGGGAGGTTCATGCGTAGGCCGAATAATTCGAAGCGGGATCGATCTATGCAGATGTGCGCATGCATCTCGCCGCGATCAGGGTCGATCCATGCCGCCAAGTTGCATGTAACAGTCACGTTGTTCCTGGTCAACGCCTCGCCGCTATCTAGTCTTTAGAGGCTGGCCCCGGAGCCGTCACGACTGCTGCCGCAATCACAAGCGGCGGCAAGGCCGGGCCGGGTGGGGGCGAAGCACCACCAAGAGGGGCCCTGCGTCGGCTGAGGAGGCTTCGCCTGCGGCTCCGTCAGTTCTCCGCGGACCGTGGGCGGCACTAGCGGCACTGCGTCTCGGGTGGTGGCGGCCGTGACGTATCACGAGCGGAAAGGCGTGGTCGGTGTGAGTGGCGGGCTCCGCCGCACGGCCTGGCGGCCGCGCGGCTCGGGTACCTCCGCACGCGCTATTTCACAGTTCCCCTGTCGGAGCCTCCCTTCCCGTCTTGATGTCCCAGTACGGAATGAGCTGTGACCGGGTGCGAGATGCGTGGCAGGCCTGTCGTCGCGGGTCCTGCCACGTGGGTCCGGAGCGGGGGCATGCGCTGAGAAGCGGCGCTGGAGTGGGCTGTCCGCTGCTTTGCTGCGGCGGCGGTCAGGTCGTCCCTGTACTCCCGAAGTTGCCACGCTGCGCGTCGACGCCGCCCCCGCCCGTGCACCGAGGACTCCTCTCACGCTGCCAGCCACTCGATGGCGCTCAGGGCGTCCCTGCTGTACCGGCTCAGTGCAAGGCCCGCTGAGAGTACGAGAACCGCGTTTGGCGAGGCTTGGCAGCAGCTGCCGCCGGCCATGTTTTGGGAGGGGCCCGGCCGATCTGCTTCCTCGTACGGCAGGGTTCTCGGTGACCTTGCCAGGGACGAAGAGTGAGGCGTCTACGTGCTTCAACTCTGCCGGTCCGCCGGCTGTTGCCCCAGGTGCTGGGAGCTGCTCGATGGTGGCTGCGCGAACCCGATCGTCGAGGGCGGTGGTATGACCGTCAGGCATGTCCACTGATCAGAGGGCATGACAGGGAGGTTTATGCGCGTATGACTGAAAAGCGTGTTTTGTCGGAGTCAGTGAAAGTGGTGGAATGGCTATCACGGATGACAGAATCGCAGTTCAGTGAGAGTGCTCCCCGCGCGTGCGGGGATGGTCCCCACCGGGCCCTGGCCCTGGCCAACAGGTCTCCGTGCTCCCCGCGCGTGCGGGGATGGTCCCCGGGTACGGGTCGCGGAGTCCTCACGGATGCGGTGCTCCCCGCGCGTGCGGGGCTGGGCCCGCCACAGCGTTCGCGTCGACCATTTCGCCCCGCATCTCAGCACATTGTTCCTCGTGGTGCCCCCGGGGGAAGGCCGTCGTGTTCCTCGTCGTGCGCCAGGGCCGACTCGGGGTGTGGCTCCACACGCTTTCTCGCCACGAAGAGGCACGTGGTCATTGCCTTCCCGCCATCCGGTGCCAGGTTATGGACGGTGTCCGAGATGATGAGATCGAATCCGGCCCCGTCCAGCAGCTTCTCCCAGACCGGCGTATCCAGAACCCACCGTTGCAGAGTGCCGGGACTACCGTCCGGCAGGCGCATGGAGACGTCTGTTGGCAGGCACTCGGTCGCAGGCGGTGCCCCGTTGCTGTAATGGCCGAGGGTGGAGAAGACCAGGCGCCCTCCAGGTCGCAGCGCGACAGCCACTGCGGGGAGCAGTGTCTCCGGGTCGCAGAAGTCCACCGCGCCGAAAATCGAGTAGGCGATATCGAGTGAGTCCGGGTGCTCGGCCAGGTATGTGGCTGCGTCGGCCTGGATCAACTCCAGGCGGGGTACGTTGCCGTGCAGGGACACGCTGCGAGCGTGTTGCGTGGCGGAACTGTCGAGCGCGATGACCCGGGCCGGTTTCATGACCTGGGCCAGGTAAGCGGCCTGCCGGGCGGATCCCGCGCCGAGTTCGGCGACGTCGCGGCCGGCGACATCGCCGAGCAGTGCTTCGTCGGGGCCTGTGCTCTGGTACCAGTCCCAGTGGAGGCGTGGGAGCGCAGGGCGGGCCTGGGAGGCTGGCGCCCCGTAGCTGTGCCACAGGTCAGGCGCGGCCGTTGAGGACGGTGAGGTTGGTTTCACGGGCACATACTGGCCCGCTGGGACCGTATGAGCTGTGCGGGGTGACCAGCGCGCCGGCGGTACGTTCGCGGGGGCCAGGCCGGTGACGTCCAGCAGTTGCCCGACCTGCGGTCCATCGTCCAATACGATGCAGTGTGCAACAGCCCTTGGGTCTCTTCTCCTGTAGCCAGAGGGCCCGCCGGATCCCCCCACCCCAGACCGCCCACCCGTCACCGTACCTGGTGTAATGTTCGCGCAGCTCCCTTGCTCCCGGTGAGCGTGGAGCAGCTGCAGAAGGCGCGCGGAACTTGCGGGGTGATCTCGCAGTGATGCCTGCTACCAGTAGTCCTTTCGCGTCCCTGACGGCCTCCGTAGCAGCCCACCCTCACTCCGGCGCCGACGCGACGAGAACTCCGTCTGCTTGACCAGCTCTATCTCTGCCTCAGGAACCGCCGGTTGTTCGGCGGAACTTGCCGCTTCGTCACCGTCACGCGCTGCTCTGCCAGGACTCCATGCCCCGCGATACGTGGCCGGAGGATCCGAACCTCCATTGAGTACTACGGAGCAGACGAAGCACCACCCTCCTGTGCCGGCTCGGTGGGCGGGTTTCGGTAGATCACGCTGGCCGGAAACCGATTGCTGAGAGTAACTGTTCGGTGATCTAGTGTCTCCGTACTGGTGTTCGGTGGTGCCCGCTGCGGTTGACAGCCGCTGGGTGGGCAGCTGCCGCGCGCCCATTTCGTTCGAGGGGGGAACCTTGCGCGCTAACCGTTTCGGGATTCGTACGGCAGTTGTGACTGCTACCGCTCTGGCAAGCCTGGTATGCGTCACCCAGGCACAGGCGTCGGAAGAGCCTGGAGTTGATGACCCGACGTCACCCACGCAGACCTTGCAGGAGTCGATCGACGACGTACTTGCGAACACCGAAGGCGGGACGCAGATTAGCCCGCACGAGGTCGCTTGGGAGGGTGGGGCGGTCGTCATGTCCTTCCCGGACCCGGGGGAGCAGAAGGCTCCTGCAACTTCGGCTGCGGTTCAGGCGTTCCGGGCGAAGTCCGCTGGGCAGATAGTGCCTTTTGTGGAGGTGCCGTTGGGTTCAAATGAGGGTTGCCCGACCGAGAAGTTCGGAAACGACTGGTACTGCTTCTACCAGTACGACTCCTACGGGGGGCGTCGCCTCCAGTGGAACGCCGCCCACACGTCGAAGGTGTACTTCTCTAAATATGACTTCATCAACAAGACTTCGTCCTGGGTCAACGGAGGAGGAAAGACCATCTATGTCTACGGACGGACCCGCACCGGCGACGACAGCAGCTGCACCAAGCACCTGTGGACGGAAAGCAAGCACATGAAGAACGATGACAACGGTTACGACAATCAGGCTGACTGCTTCAAGACCTCATAGGCTGCACGCTGCCCCGTGACACCACGGCTGATGCCTGGCCTTCCTGCTCATATTGGGAAGGCCAGGCATCAGCACGATTGCAATGTCAGTCGGACGGAAGCGGAAGCATCAGCCCGTGGTGTATCCGCTCCTCACGTGGGTGGTGTAGTCAATAACCGACGGGATCTTGACGTTGAGCTTGCCGGGGTCCTTGGTGAGCATTTCCTCGTGTGCCAGAAGCTTGCCGCTATGCGGATCGAAGATCACTGTCTGCTTATTCGGTAGGCCTCCGAAATTGGATTCGACGGAGAAGGCGACCCCGGTGCGGCCGGAACGGTCTTTAACGGCGCCGTTGTATTCCACACCCTCGAACGTCGCGAGTGCCCGCAGAACCCCGGCTACTTGCTGCGGTGTCAAGATCGTATCGAGACTGCGCTCGTTGAGACGGTTGAGGAAGGCGCCAGCACTTTTTCCGTCGCCCTGGGAGAGGATCCAGTGCTTCATTTCTTCCGTACCGCCAGCTGAAGGCGGCTGAGGCTGGGTTTTGGGCGGGAAGCTGCCCTTCTCCTTTCCGCCGTCCCACGTCACGACCTGCTCGGTGGAGCCGTCTGCTTTCTGCCACGTCTCATAGCGTTGTGGCACGACCTCGGAGGTGACCTGTTTTCCGTCGATCCTGGTGAACAGCGACCACGTCTCGTACGAGAAATGCTCCGTAGTCCCGCCACCCGCGGCAGGTTGCTTCTCAGCTGACTGCGCCAGCCGCCGCAACATGGGCGCTGTCGCAGTTCCCTCGAAGGCCTGCAACTTGAGCGGAGCGGGCGTCGATGCGAAGGCGGAACGCTGCCCGGGCCCGTCGATCAGACCGATCATGCCGACCGCGACCACTGCGGTGGCTGCCACCCCGGCGACCAACATGAGCGGACGTCGACGTGCACCCTGTCGAGCAGTGGGACGTGCGGTCACTGTGATGTGTGCAAGGAGAGCCTCGGCCTGCGCATCCGTCATTTGCGGCAATATGTCTCGTGCGGGGTCGAGCCCTTGCAGCAGCCTGTCAGTGTCGTGCATGGGTAGCCTCCTGCGGAGGAACGGCGGCGTCCGAGACACCGGTGGGCAAGGCAGGGCGAGAGCTGTTGAGTTGCCTTCGCAGCCGATGACGGGCCCGGTGCAGACGTACCCGCACTGCCACAGCCTTCTGGTCCAGGACGTGTGCTATCTCCGCGGGTGTCAGTTCTTCCCACAACGCCAGCCGCAGCACTTCCTGGTCGTCAGCTCCGAGCCTGTCGAATGCTTGGGCGACATCCGTTTGTGCGATGACCTCCTCCGCATGCCCATAATCGTGCTGGCGCGGCTGGTCGGCCAAGCGGTCGTTCAAGTCGGTTCGGCGTTGGCTGGCGCGACGGTCGTTCGCCAGCACCCGCCGCGCAACGCCGTACAGCCACGGCAAGGGCTCAGCCGGTATCTGCTCAATCCTGCGCCATGCCGTCAAGAACACCTCTGCGAGCACATCACCCACGTCTTCCGGCTGGGCACGCCGCAACACGTACCGCTCGACCGCCACTCGATGGGACCGATACACGGCGGTGAACTGTTCCTCGATCGTCGAATCCATCTGCCCTCCACCCTGTATGTGTCCGGCACTGGCCCCACCGTTACACCTCGGAAAAAAAGATAGCGGGGGAGCTCATTTGGGAGCCCGGCGGCAAGCGGGAGCGTAAGGTTCAGGTCTTTCCTGACCAGTTCGCCGACTCGTTCGGCATGACGCTCGCCACGGGCAGCGCTCCCAGCCTGCTGTTCCCGTATCGACCAGGACGCCGCCCGGACTGGTCGACAGCGAGCGCAGTCTCGGGGAGAGCGACTTCATGCATAATGCGACTGAGGACCGCTGCCCCGGCCACTTCGCTCTCGCCTGCGGCACAATGCCGCCCACGGTCCGCTGGATGCCCTACGCAGCCACACCCGCCCTGCTGAAGCCATGGGGAACCGACGTTCGCCGGCGCTCGGATCACTGCTGGTGCCGACCTCGGCTCGGAAGCAAAGGCCGAACGCATCCGACAGCTACTGGAGTGCCTTGCGCCCGTCTCTGGGCCCGGCTGCCGCCCTGTAGTCAACCTTTCTTCCCCGTCCCCGTAGGGACGTAGTGGGGCTAGTGCTGGGTGGCGACAAGTTCGATCTCGAAGTGATCAGTGTTCTCAAGGTACGCGGCGTGCTGGTGGGCGCCGCCGGCGTGGGGGTGCCGGTCGGGGAAGAGGAGGCTCCAACTGGTGCTGAGTGCCTTCCCAGCGGCGTCCATGCACGCCCGCGGGGGAGGACGTACATGGACGCCACCACGTCAAGAAGCAAGCCGGGCGTGCATCATCACGTCGACTTCTCGCGACGTTTTGCCTGCACCTTGAGCCACGGATTCTCCGCTCTGGACTGCGCGCGGTCCAGGTACTCCCGCTTCACGACGGCCGAGCCCGGTTTCCATCGGCCCTGCTTCGTGGGATCCCCGCCGGCCTCCGCGATGGCCTGGGCCCCGCCGCGGCGTAGCCCGTGGGCGGTGATCTGCTGCCAGTTCCTCGCGCCGGCCTTGTGGGCGCGGCTGCGGACCCAGTCGTTGATGGCGTCGCCGGTGACGTAGTCCCCGCGTTCCTTCGCGACGGCGCGGTTCTGGAGGGTGCCGCGGGAGGTCAGGGCCCGGAAGAACGCGCCTTCGCGGACGCCGAGGTGGTGGAGGGCGGTGAGCCAGTCCCGTACGGCTGCGACGGGGTCCAGGAGCGGGTCGTCCTCGGCGGGGATGTCGGTGTGCTCGCCCTTGGCCTCCTGGTCGGTCTTGGAGGACCGGATGTGCAGGGTGACGAAGTCGTCGTCGACCGCGACGTCGGCGATGGACAGATCGGCGAGCTCGATCCTGCGGTTGAGGGCGCCCCGGCCGAGGAGCAGCATGCACCGGTCGCGACGCCCCGCGATGGTCCGCAGATCGCACGTGGCGACCATGGCCCGCAGGAGCTCGTCCGTGATCGGAGGCGCCTTACGAACCGCGGTGCGCTTCGCCCATGTCTTCCTGTACTCGTTCAGCATGCCCCGGGCCTGCTTCGTGCCGGGCTTCTGGTCCTCGGGCATCCAGGTGCGGATCGCGGACATGGCGGCGTTGATGGCGTTCGGGGAGCGCCCCAGCTCGATGAGGTGGGCGACGTACTCGACGTAGGTGGCGGTGGTGCACGGCCGGGCGACACGGTCTTCCTCGGAGCACCAGGCGGCGAACTTGTTGCGCTGGGACTGGTAGTTGGCGCTGGTGTTCTTCGGCGCGGACTGGTTCTCCAGGCGCTCGGCGGTCTGCTCGGAGACGTACAGGTCCCGCTCGGTGTACGTCGGCTGGTCGGCCTCGGTGGGGAGCCCCTGGCCGGGATAGAGGATGGTGTGCCGGTCGACCACCGGGCGGCTCGCCGGACGCGGCTGGATCGGAGCGGGGAGGTGGCCCTCCTCCACCAGCTCCGCGTCCACCACCTCCGCGCCGGCCTCGTGCTCCATCACGCTGTCACCTGCTCCTGGTCCGCTGCCCACTTCGCGAGTGCCCTGAAGTCGTCCGGCAGGAGGTCCAGGCGCGGGTCCACCCGATGCAGAAGCGCCGGAGCATCGTGGTTCTTACGGACCCACTCCCGGTCTTCCGGGCCGAGCTCATCGTCCACCCAGGCGAAGGGGCGCCCCTTGGCGTACGCGACCAACGCCCGTGTCTTCCAGTGCAGTCGGCCATTCTGCTGCGGCGTCATGACGGGCCAGTCGACGAAGGGAAGCGTGGGTAGGCCGAGGTGCGGACCGATCCAGTCGTTCGCCTCGCTCTTCCACGTCGTCGCCCATACGAGCTCGTAGGGCAACGCCAAGAGGTCAGCGCCGTGGTCATGGTTGAGCCAGACCCGCAGGGGCTTGTCCCACGGGTTCTCCCACCCGGTCGGTCGCATGCGGTGGGTGCTGTACCCCGCCGGGCGCCTCTGCGGTTCGGCAGCGTACGGATTCAGAGGACCGTCCACATCGAGCAGGAGCAGCGGACGCCTGTCCCCCTCGATCCCCATGAACCCTCCCAGCGAAGCAGCCACGTACAAGGGAAATTATAGGTGGGTGAGGGAGAGACAGCGCCCTCGAGTGCTGCGACACGGGCGGCTTGGTGAGGTGGAGTTACGGGATGCGGTCAGTCGTTCGAGTCCGTTATGGCTGTCGTACCGTCACCGGCCCTGCGATGTCCGTACAGCGGCTGCGGCAGAATCGCGTCCTATGGCGGTACGAACTGATCCAGACCCCTTGTACTCCGATATCGCGGCCGTAGGCAGCCTCGGCGCGGACCTCCAGGTGGTCGCGGCCGAGTTGGGCCTCTCCGTGGCGTTCGCGGTCTCGGACCACGAACCGCTGTACCGTGCCTCAGTCGCCAGCCCGGTCTCCCACCGAATGCCGTTGGACATCATTTCTTCGGCCGTCGAGCGGTGCTGGTTGATCCGGGGGTGCGCTTCGATTCAGGACTTGGCGCTCGTCGACGGGATCACGGAGGATCTCGCCCAGCTCGCCCAAGCCGCGCAGGCATGGCACGACGGGGCGGAACTGGCCGACATCCAGCGGGCCGCATCCTTCGTACATCTGACCGGCCGATACGACGTCCCTGACCACGATCCGGTGAAACTGGCGAAGTCCGAGTGGCAGCGGTTGCGCACGAAGGCACGCGAGCTCGACTGGCCCTTCTACGTCGCGCTCGTCGAGGCGGCGTATGCCGAGCCGGCGCTGCGCGGCCTCTATCCGTACACCAGCCGCTGGACACTACGGTTCTCCGGGACCACGCGCCCTGGCCTGACCGGCGACGTCCGGGTCTGCCTGGCTGCCGCGTATCGGGAGAGTCGGTACACCGTCAGAGCCCGGTACAAGGGCGAGGTCCTTGCCGAGACGACCACGGCCGAGGAGGCGGTGGCAACGGCCGTGCGTCACCTGCCGCCCGGCCTTGGCCCCGTCACGTCCGGCGCGAGCTGAACGGACCGAGTCGCAGGTCGCACCGACCGCCTGGCCGCCGTTCCCAAGCTCCTTGGGCGAGGGGCGAGGGTGGCTCCCGTTATGGCCGAGCAGGGCGGAGGATCTTGAAGTGGTGGCTGAGGGTGCTCTTGGCCGCCGCGGGAGCGTCCGAGCGCGTGGTCGTTTGGGTTCGAACGAGCCTGGAGCCCTCTTCTCCTGGCTCCGGCGGAATGCTGGTGAGCCGTACACCTCCAGCGGCGAGCGCACCGCTGTCCTGGCAGACTTCCTCCACAGCTACGACCACCACCGCTGCCACACCGCACTCGACGGCAAGCCACCGATCAGCCGAGTCAACAACGCTGCGGGTCACCTAGTTGGTCCCGGCTGTGAGTTCACTGAACAGCTTGTTCGCCGACTCCGAGGCGAACTGGCGCTGGAGTTCGGCGCGGGCGATCTGCTTCTTGAACTCGCCCTCGTAGCGGGTGAATCCGGCGTTGTGCATGGTGTCGGTGATCCACGTGGCGAACGCCTGGTAGTTCCAGATGTGCGGCAGGCAGGCCTGCGAGTAGCTGTCGAGGAGGCTGCGGTCGCCCTCGGTGGCATGGCGGATCACCGCACGGGCGAAGACCTCGGTGTCGTGCAGAGCGAGGTGGATGCCCTTGGCGCTCATCGGCGGCACGATGTGCGCGGCGTCCCCCAGGAGGTACAGGCTGCCGTAGCTCATCGGGTCGAACACCACGCTGCGCAGCGGAACGATCTGCTTGGACAGGATCCGCCCGCGTGAGGGCGGCGTGCCGAAGCGGGCCTCCAGTTCGCTCCAGATGCGCTCGTCCGGCCACCGTTCGGGGGTGTCGTCGACCGCGCACTGGAGGTAGATGCGGCTGGCTTCGGGGCCGCGGGGGATCATCCCGGCCAGGCCCAGTTCGTGGATCGCCATGCCCGAGGGCCGGGTTTCTGTGGCGGCCAGGACGCTGAGCCAGGAGTAGCCGTACTCGTGGGAGTACTCGGTCAGCGCGGAGGCGGGGATGGACCGGCGGGAGACGCCGTGGAAGCCGTCGCAGCCGGCTACGAAGTCGCAGTTGATGGCTCGTGCCGCGCCCTTGGCGTCCCGGTAGCGCACCACGGGGTGGCCCTGGGTGAGGTTCTCCAGGGTGATGTCCGCGGCTTCGTAGCGCAGGTCACCGCCCTCGCGGAGGAAGACGTCGGTGAGGTTGCGCACCAGGACCTGCTGCGGGCAGTACAGGCTCTCGTTGTTGTCCTCGTCCACGTCGATGGGCATCGCGTGGCCGTCGATGTAGAAGCCGCCCTCGCTGTGCGGGATGGGGTCGCCTGCGAGGACCTCCTCCAGGCCCCATTCGCGGAAGAGGCGCACCCCGAAGGTGTCGATCGTTCCGGCGCGCTGGCGCTTCTCGACGTAGGCGCGAGGGTGCTTCTCCAGCACGACGCAGTCGACGCCGTTGCGCAGCAGGAAGTTGCCGAGGGTCAGACCGGCGACGCCGGCCCCGATGATGACGACGGCCGTGTCGTCGCGTGTCTCATTCATGCGTGCGAGCCCTTCATGATCCGTGCAGTGGCCGTACGCGCCGAGCGCGTACGTCGCGGTGCCGGCCGTGAAGTCGGAGGGCCGGCGCTCGCTCGCTGTCCACTGTGGAAGACCCGGCGGCCGCGAACCACCGGTAAGTCGTCACCTGATACCGGAAACCCGCCAATATGGCTCTGTCGTCCTGCGCTGGGCACCTGACCAGCGCAAACCGTCCGAGCGGGGAGCTAGCGCGAGTGGAAGCGCAGTCCGGCCCGGTAGCGGCCGGGGGTCTGGCCGACGACCTCGGTGAAGGCGTCGATGAAGGTGGACGGATTGGACCATCCGCACGCGATGGCGGTCTCTGTCACCGTCATCCCATCGGTCAGGTGCGCCAAGGCGTGATGGATGCGCAGGATGGTCCGCCAGCGGTGGAAGCTCATGCTCAGCTCGGCGTGGAACAGGCGGCTGAGGGTGCGCTCACTGGCCCCCACCACCCGGCCGAGCTCGACGAGAGTGGAAGGCCGGGCGGGATCCGCGCGCAGCAGGTCGGTAGCGGCGCGCAGCCGGTCGTCGCTCGCTTCGGGAAGGTGGAGGGAGGTCTCGGCGGCGTCGGCCAGCTCGTCCACGATCACGGCGAGCAGGCGTCGGTGGGCGCCAGGCCGCCGTTCCGGCTCGTCGGTGAGCGCCAGAAGGGCCTCGCGCAGCAGCGGACTTACCGCGAAGACGCTGGGGTGATCGATGAGTACGGCGCACAAGTCGAGCGGGACCGACACCAGACGTACGTCGGTCCGGCCGTAGAAGCGGTGGGAGTGGGCAAAGCGCGGAGGCGTCCAGGTGATCCGGTCCGCCGGGGCGACCCAGGTGCCGCGCTCCGTCGCCGTGGCCAAGGCGCCGGCGGCGGCGTAGACCAGCTGACCCTGGACATGGCTGTGGGGATCGAGCTGGAAGCCGTGCGGCAGCCAGGCACCGCCTTGCAGGATCTCGTCGTCTGCGTCGGCGGGCGGCGTTGAAGGATGGCGGGTTTTCGGCATCACTCGTCAGTTTACTGGTGGCCTCGCACGGAGCGCCGCGTCGACAGTGGGTCGCATGACCACGATGACGCTCAAGTCCCGTGCCCGGTGGAGGTAGCGGTGGCCTCCCGGATCCAGCGCCCGCGCAAGCGGCGGATGCTGTCGTTGACCGTGCAGGGAAGCGAGCAGCCCAGTCCGCACTTCATGACCGTCACGCTCGGCGGCGACGACGTCCAGCACCTGGAGCGGGCGGGCTTTGACCAGGCCGGACGTCTGTTCTTTGCCGACCCCGACGACGACGCCTCGGAGGTGTTCCTGCCCACCAGCGAACGCTGGATTCTCCAGCTCGCGCTCCAGGGCGGTAGGCAGCGTCCGCGGGTGCGGACCTACTCGATCCGGCGCTTTCGACCCGAGGCGTCGGCATTCGACATCGAGATCTCACTCCACGCGGCCGACAGCCCCGGCTCGGCCGGCCCGGGCACCCGATGGGCGCGCGCCGCCGAGCCAGGCACCAGGGTCGCGTTCCTCGACGAGGGCCACAGTTACACACCCGCCCCCGGCGCCGTCTGGCAGCTCCTGGTCGGTGACGAGAGCGCCCTGCCGGCGATCCTCGCCATCCTGGAACAGTCCGCGGCGAACCTGCCCGCCGAGGTCTTCCTGGAAGTCCCGTCATCCGACGACATCCGCAGCAACCTCACGGCACCACCGGGAAGCAACGTCCACTGGCTGCCCCGCACCGACGCCGGCGCGAAACCCGGTGCCCTCGCCCTGGGCGCGGTGAAGCAGGTCCGCCTTCCCGACGGCCACTTCTACGCCTGGACAGCCGGTGAGTCCTCGATGGCCACCGGCATCCGCCGCCACCTCGTCAGCGAGCGCTGCGTACCGAAGTCCGACATCTCTTTCCGCGGCTACTTCAGTTACGGGCGCGCCAGCCTCTGAACACCCCGCCACGCAACCACCTCTTCTGCACCTCGCCTGTCGTCATTCGACCGTTTGACGGCGGGCACGGCGGGCGTCCGATGAACCCGGTGATTCCAGGGCCCGACAGCGGCTCCGATCCCAATGAGATCCGATGACGGATGATGACAGGCCTCCGCGTCGGTACGGCTGGGTCGGCCTGTAGCAAGTGGAGCTCGGCCCCACCACCTTGCCGTGCCCCCACCCCTGGCGGGACTGCCCTGGCCGCCGGGGGTGGGGCACGGCGAGGTGGGTGTCGTGGGGCGCGGGTGTGCTGGCGCGCGGCCGACTGCACAGCAGGAGTACCTGCGCCGTGTCGGTGTTGGGGTTGCACGGTCGTCAGGGAGCACGGTGGGGGCTCCGCCAGGTCGGGCCCTCACCGTCAGTCCGAGGTCAGATGCGGTTTGCCGCGATGAGGACGTACTGGAAGGACCCGTCCTTGTACGAGTTGATGAACGCCTCCTCGATTCCCGTGACCAGCGAGGACGTGGGAAAAGGCGCTCCAACGCCTCATGACCCTCGTGTCTGCGGAAGTCGATTCCGCCGGTCGCCACGGGCAAGGCCCACAGGCTCTGGTGCCTTCGACATGGTCTGTCAGGTCACCGGGGGCTCATACCCCGGAGGAGGGTCGATCGGCTCGCCCTTCTTGTCGACGACCCTGTTCTCCAGACACCATTGGTTCAGTTGCCGCATTCTCTGCTCGCGCGTGGTGGCTTGCTGCACTGACGCCTGCGCCTCCGGTTCTGCTTTGAAGAGGCGGTCGTCGGCGGAACCGCCGAACATCTCGGCGAGGGTGTTCAGCGATTCGGGCGAGGCCCCTCGACCTGACTTTTCGGCGTCGACGGCCAGCTCCCTCGCTTGTACCGACCTGTGCGCGTCGCCACATACCTGGATGGTCTCCGCCGCCCATTGCTTCTTCTCCGCCGAGGGGTCTTCGGCAGAGGGGCGAGAGGCGCTGGGGGCGTGTGCCGGCGTCGAGGACTCGGACGGCTTCGTTCTGTCGTCCTGAGACGTTTCCTCCTGCGACCCGCATGCGGTAACTGACAGGCACAGGACCAGGATCGGGACGAGGAGAGGGCGCACTACGGGCATAGACGTGCTGTACCCCGTTCCTGTTGACGGTGAACCGAACCTTTGAGGGGGCCCGTGATCTCAGGCCGGTCGCGGTTCCTCACGGATCGCGGTGGTTCTGTCCACGTCGCAGGAACATGTCGAACAGGGCCAGGGGGCGGTCAGCCGCTGCCGGACCTCTTGGGCGCTGAGCTGGTTGGTCGTCAGGTCAGCCTGTGGGCCGGGCCGGGCGCTGGAACAGCGCCCCAGGACGCAGGGGTGCTCCGAAGACCTGCAGGACGAGGTTGCGGTGTGCGGAGTGCAGGGTGCGTACGGCGGCTCGGGTCAGTCCGGGCTTGGGTGGTTCCTCGCCGCCGCGGGGGCGGCCGGGTTTCGTGGGGATCCAGAGATAGCCGGGGTCGCTGCCTTCGAGCTGCTGGGTGATGCCGGCGCGGACCTTGAGCCAGCGGCGCAGGATGTCGGCGGTGTCCTTGTCGAGCGGGTGGGGCCCGGTGTCCAGGCTGATCCGGGGGATGGGCCGGTGCTCGAGGTCGACGTCGGCGACGTCCAGGAGGTGGAGGTCTGGTACGGAGCGACCGGTGGCGGCGACGAGGGCGGCCACCGCGGCGGTGCGGATCGCGGTCGCGGCGTTGGAGCCGACGGGGCGCTTCACCGCGAGGGTGCGCAGCAGCTTGTGGGATTCCTCGGGCTCGAGCCAGTCGCCGTGTGCGGCCGCGGGCACATCCAGGCGCAGGGGCAGGCCGAGGTGTTCGGCGAAGGAGTTCCACGTCTGGACGCGGACTCGCTGGGTGTTGTCGGCCGCCGCGGCGGCCGGCCCGGTGAGAGTGTTGCGGCGGCGGGTCCTGCCGGCGGCCGCGGCCGCGAGCCAGGCTTCGGCGCGGGTGGGCTCCATCAGCTCGTCGACGGGCAGTGCGGTGCTCTGCTCTTCGCCAAGGGCGTGCTCCAGATACTCGTTGAGGAAGTAAGCGCGCAGCCGGCGCGTCCCGGGTACGTATCCGCGGGCTTCGAGCGTGTCGAGGAAGTGGCCGATCGCGATGGAGGCGTCGGCTGCGCAGGTACGGGCGGGCGGCATACCTCCAGCGTACGGATCCGGGCCTGAATATGAAAGATAACAGCAAGAAGCAGAGAAATATCACTCTCCCTTTCTGCTGCAGGCTTCGTATCGGTCCGTGTCGAACCGAATCGCAACGTCCAGGTTCGATACGATCATCGCGCCCCACCGGCCTCCCGGCAATGAGGTGTCTTCGTGCTCCAAGCCTCTTGCTGTTATCTCTTTCGTACCTCGCGCAGCCATACGTTGACGGGTGACAGGCGCTCCGCCCCTCCAGAATCACCCTGTGTCCCTTGGCGCGTCGGGTGACCGGGAACCGTCTGGGCTTGCGGACTCTTCGCATGACATGCTGATTGATCTTGGTACAACATGCTTGTCAGCTGAATAACGGGGGGGTTGAGGCGTCGTGGGATACACGAATCCTGACGGTGTCGACACGATGCCCCCGCGTGCGGGGATTTTGCTGGTCATGAGCGGCAGCGTATGCCAGGTCCGATCCGGCCAACTCCTCCAGCACGGTCCCCGATCCGGACATTCAGGGACGCACTCCAGCCGGGACCCCCACCGGTAGCCACGGAGTACACCAACCCCTGTGCGAGCCCGACGGCCCCGGCTACTCGGGGGTTGAGGAACATCCGTGCCAGATCGTGCGCTAAGCCCGAATTGCCGCTGGTGGGCACCTGACGGGTCGTCGATGCAAGGGCGGTCGTGAAGTCGTTCCACAGATAGTGTCCTGTGTTGCGCGTCACAAAGTACCGCTCCGACTACCGCGGTCGGCCGATGACCGGGCGGGGGCATCGTTGAAGCAGGTACCCATGTGCACCGAAAAGCCCCCGGGGTCGTCAGGGCCTGGGCCCCGGGGCTGCGTGCAGCATGAGTCGTCAGCTCGGCTTGGGTTCCGGATCCGAGGGTCGGAACATCTTCCAGACCCAGTGGCCGTCATCGATTTGGGCCAGCAGGATGCGGTCCTGCTCGTCCGCGTCGTCGGTCGCGTCCCGCGCGTCGCGCCGCGCCATGGCGACCGCGAACAGCAGATCGGTATGGAAGTCCTCCGGCAGCTCGGGGGCCCCGCGTCCGCCGTCCTGGGTGTCGGCCAGGACTACGACCTCGTCGGAGCCGAGCTCGCTTGCCCGGACCTGGTTCTCGCGCATGCTCAGGTAGCTGATGGCGTCGGCCCTCACCAGAGTCGACTTAGGGGTCCCCGTCGCCGGCCGGTACCTCTTCCTCATGATCCAGACGTGCTTCACGCTGTCCCCTCCCGGAGATCGTTGGGTGTGGCCATCGTGACCGGAGGCACTGACAAACCGGCCGTTCCGGATCGGTAGGTCCCCGCTCAGCGGGGCCAGGCAGCTGGAGTCCTCGGCGGCAGTGGGATCTCGTCCAGCCGCAGCCACTTTTCCCGGCCGCTCTGGTCCGGCAGGCGGAACCGCACGTCCTGCGCCTCGTCCGACTCGTACGGGGCGTCTCCGACCGCCTGCAGCAGGGCGCGCAGCCTCTGGTGCGGGGCCTGCATCGCCCGGTCGCGTACGCCCTCGGCGCGCAGGGCGGCCAGCATGAGGGACGCGGTGTTCAATCCGGTACGCCGGTGACCGTCGGTGTGGGCGATCGCCTCCGGGTGTTCCACGATGGAGGCCAGGGCCTCGGGGCTGGCGACGGTGTACGTCACTACCAGGTCGCCTCGCTGCAGCACCACCTGTGCCCCCGGCTCCACCAGCGAGCCGTCCTCGCGGGTCGACATGGCCACCTTGCCTACCATCGGGCCCATGCCGATCTTCCGGACTTCGGCGAACTGCTCGATCGTCGGGTCCACGAACCGTTCGGAGTCGGGGAGGGCCAGGGCGCAGTGCCCGTTCCACTCGGTTCCCGTCCAGCTCGGTGTGAGCGAGCCGTAGAGGGTTCCGGCGCCGTTCTTCTTCTGGATGGCCACGGTGACCGGCAGCAGTTCGGCCCGCACTCCGAGCTGGCCGTAGGCGTTGCGCAGCGTTGTACACGCATCGACGCAGATGTTCGCCGGCGCGCGGCCGTCCGAGAGTGCCGTCCACAGGAAGGGCAGCACCAGTTCCACGATCTGATCCGGCTTGGCGTGCTCCAGCATCCGCGCCATGAGGTCCATGCTCCCCGGCAGCGCCGGAGCCGCCCTGCGCGGACGCGGTAAGGAGGGACGGGAGACTCGCTTCTGCGGTGTCCGGTGCTTCTTGCCCCGCTGCTGTTTCGACATGGGCAGAGCGTAAGGATCTCAACCAGCCTTCCGACAGACCGCGTTGATTGGCCTGACGCGGCGACGCCGCAGGCTGTGGTCGCCGCGTCGCGGTTCAGCGGTCGCTGGGGGCGAGCAGGATGCGTTCAGGCGGTCTTCGTGACACTCCTTGACCTGGCGGCCTTGAGTGAGAGCGCCACCGCAGCAAAAGAGCCGGCACCGCGGGGCGGTACCGGCTCTCGGTGGTCTCGAGCAGCAACACGAGGCCGTGGGGTCCCTGTTCGGCTTGTCGTTGGAGTCAGCAGCAATCAGGGCAGGGCCCGCCCCTCTCGGTGCAAGCCCAGATGCGCGGATCGTGGCAGCGCGACAGATATCAACGCAAACGCGATTGGCGCATGCCTGCATCAACTCGTTCACTACCACCGGTGAGTGACACTCTTGTCGATTCGGATCAAGGTGACAGAGCCCCAGGTCACCGTCACGCACGCGGCAAGGCGCTGACGCTAAGTGACACATTCCGCGTCAACGCACTGGCCAGTGCGTTGAGACACCGATGCATCAACGACCGCCGAAAGACCATCGGGCGGCTCTGACGCCCTCTTGAGGCTGCCACCATCTTGTCCACGCGCATCACGCCGAGGGCGGCAGCAACCGCCTGCATGGTTTGCGTAGTTGGAGTCAGCAGCTGGTGTCCGGCGGCCCGTGGGTCGCCGGACCTGAGAGTCAGGGAGGCCCCGTGCCGAAGTCCCAGTCCGTCTCCTGCGTGGAGAGCGGATCCTCGTCCCGGAGCAACCGTCGGCGCAGCTGCGCGGTCTGTTCAGCGGGCGCCTCCGCCATGCGCCCGTACGTCGCGTACCAGTCGATCTGTGCCTGCAGAAGCCCCTCGGGGAAGACGTGCGCCACGCTCAGAATTAGATCACTTGTTCGATTTCTGAGTCACCTCGAAATCCGTCAGCGGAACGCTGACGGGCCTGCCGCTCCCGGATGGCCGGGGGCGCAGACGACCGTTTCCGCCCCCGGTGGATGATTGGAACGTGATCGGAGATTCCTGCGTCACGGGACGTCCACGGACTCCCAGGAGTGCATGCGCCCGGCATAGCCCGCGTCCATGTGCTGGCACTGCTCGAACTGTCCGAGCAACGGCACCGAGGTGATCGTGGGGAAGAAAGCTCGGCCGTCTTCGAACTGCGGGGTTGTACTCCATGAGTACTGCTCCCGGTCCCGGAGGATGTGGTGGACCATCCGGGTCGCGTAGCCGCGGCGCTGCCAAGGGCCGGTCACGCGGACCTTCAAGACCACGCCGGTCCGGCAGTCGTCGCACACTTGCCAGACCAGGCGGGCGAAGTCGTAGTCGTCCGGCTGACGGCACTGGATCTCTCTGATGCCGGCGGGCACGGTCGGCGGCCGGTACCACCATGAGTCGTTGCCAGGGTCCACCGCCCACGTCCGACTGCTCCTCGGCAGCGAAACGCGTGAGGCGGGCACTGCCTGCCTTCTCAGAGCGCCGGATAGATGCGCCCATAGAGAGGTACGCCGCTCAGAGGTCATGGTGATGACGGTAGCCATGCTGGTCACCCCTGGGACCGTTTCCGAGCGCGGCAAGGAGGCCACGGTGCTTACGCATAACGAAGCTAGGGCGTCAGGGCTTCGCTCTCACAGCCACAGAAGAGGTCACGCAACCGCGGACAGCCGTCGTCACGGCCCGGTGCCGGCGGCTGGCTCATCCGGAGGGCGGCGCCCCGGGTAGGTGCCGCGACGTACCGGCACTGGGCGTCCGGGGACGGCGGCATCCAGTCCGCCGGGTCCTGGTCGCTCTTCTGTCGGTTGCTGCGGGCCGTCACCGCGACGAGGGAGACGTGCGCCCCCCTGGTCGTTCGCGTAAGCCTCCCGCCGCACTGCGGTCCAGTTGGGTTGCCAGCTTTGAGGCGCGTGGCCTGGATCGATCCGGTGAGTGCGCCCCGCGTGTCCCGCTCCGAGAAACAGGCGGGCATGTACGGCGGATTGCGCTGACTCCTGGTGGTTGCCTCCGACCGTCGGGCACGGTCGGCGTTCGTAGAACGCCATACAGGCGAACCCCGGCGTCGGGGGCCAACGTTGACTATGGTCATGATCACATCGACACTGTGGGCCTTTTTCTCCAGGTCAACCCTGTCGCGCAAGGATCTTCCATCACAGATTCATGCCAATCCTCTACCCAAGATCATCGAGATCCCTTATATTCAGGCAGGCCTTACCCTCCAGCATTTCCATGGAGGGTCCATGAGCACAAAACTGCCTCGGAGAGACACACTGTGAATACCCTAAAGAAGCGCGCTGCGCTCGGCGTAACCGCAGTCGCCGTGTTGGGAATGGGCACTATAATAACAGCCCCCGCCGCGCAGGCCGACACTATCTGCATTAGCGAGGGCATCTGCTTCACTCAGCCCAACGGCAACATCATCAACGTCAATTTCAGCGCTGTTCCCACGTGCGGTACGTCGACGCCGTATCCGGGTTCCATCGGCAACAACTACATCCGCAACCGCAGCACCCATTGGAACGTCAAAATCTACTACGACTACAACGGCGACGGTAACGTCACCGAGTCGGAGCGGGTTATCACCCTGGCCGCAGAAGGCCACGGCCAAAACGCAACGACGTTCAACCCCAGTTCCCGCTACTACTACTGCAAAAACTGACCCCAGTGCGCTAGTTGGACGCAGCCGCCGGACCATTCCGGGGCGACTGCCGTCCCGCGGTGCCTCAGTTGGGCAGCGCAGCTGTCGCCTGAGGGACAGGCTACGACGCTGGTAGATACGTTAACTATTAAGGGAGCCAGTGAAAGCACGTAAAGCGGGCAAGCGAATCAAGATTCTAACGACCACCATCGCAGCGGCCGTGACGCTGGGTTTTCTGGCCACAGCTCCCGCCCAGGCAGCCACCACCTGCAACAGTGATCGCCTATGCCTCTATGAGCCCGGTGGAAATATTCGAAACATTGACCCCGATATGACCATTTCGGTGTGCAGCTCTCTGGGGAAAAACCTGCTGACCGGATTCTTTCAGGCGCGAAATAGATCGAATAGGGCTTTTGAGATATATTACAATAGTTCCTATATAACTAAACTAGACGTAGGAGAGACCATTCAGTTCAACTCTTCCTCTACGTATGCCTTCTGCCAGTGGGGGCGGTAATTTCGGTGCCAGCCCCGGGGCCTCATCGATGACCCCGGGACGGACCTGAGCGGGCCCGTGATGGCGGCTGGTACGAGCGGCGGCTCTGGGTGGCAACACGAGCGCTCCGGGTTTCCCGAGTCCTCTGGAGATCGGCACGGGCCTGCCCCTCGGACTCATGGAGCCTGGGGTGCTGCTCGGCGATCCGCGCTCGCAGTGCCTTCTCGGTCCGTGCATCGGTGGCGACAGCCCGGTACTTGGCTGCGGTCTCCCGGGCTTTGGCGGCCTGGCCGTGGGCACGGGAGAGGCGCCTCTCGTCGCCGGTGTCGATCTGCTGGACACGGGCGGGGGCCAGGACCTCGCGCATCTCGGTGAGCCTGGCCGCGAGGGTGTCGACGTCCGGGGCCTGGCGCTGGGTGGCACCGAGCACTGTGGCGTAGGGACTGCTGCGCACCGTCTCCCACGCCGCCTCGGCTGCGCGGGAGGCCGCGATCCGGGCGTCGGCGGACTCCCGCCGTCCCACGGCGCGGTCCTCGGTGGCCTGCTGGGTGAGCTGGTGGTGCTCCTTGCGGGAGGTGCCCGCCAGGCGGAGCGCGATCCTGCCCTTGCCGTCGGCGGCCTGCAGGGCGCGCAGATGCTCGTCGGCGCTGGCCGCCATCGCGGCCGCGGCCGTCTGACGGTCCTGCTCGGCGCGGGCGAGGGCGAGCTGCTCGTCGGCGCGGTCCAGCAGCGGGTAGATGGGTGCGACCTCCCGCTGTCCCCGGGTCTGGCAGTGGGCCTGGCCGTCGGCGATCTGCTGCAGCAGATCGCGCTGGATCGCCTCGGCTTTCGCGGCGGAGCGGTCCTCGTCGGTGGCGGCCGCGGTGCTGGCGGTGATGAGCCAGGCCAGCTGCTGGTCGGTCCTGTCGCCGAAGGGGCGGCGGTTCCACGCTCCGACCCCGGCGAGCTCCCGTTCCTCCTGCATGTCGGCGATCCGGTGCTTCTGCTCCTCCGTCAGCCGGTACTCACGTTGCTGGGGTTGGGCCTCGCGCCGGCGTTGGTCGTGGACGGTGGTGGAGCGGGCGCGGGCCGCACTGGCGACGACGTTCTGCGTGCGGGTCGGGGACGGAACCACGGCCGGGGCCGGAGGCTCGTGCAGGAGGTCGGAGACCATGGCGTCCGGCCTCGACTGCCCGAGGAACCGGGCGTAGCTGTCAATGGCGCGCTCCAGGCGCTCCTTCTCCGTACGGGCGTCACCGAGCCGGGCCCGGGTGTCCTCGCTCTCGATGACCGCGAGCGGGAGCCACAGGTGGTTCGCCTTCTTGCCCGGGTGTGAGTAGTTGCCGTACAGAAAGTGCCGCTGAGATTGATCTTGCTGGCGCTGGGCTACTTCGCGGGCGCTTGGAGCTGCCGGGGTACGTCACCGGCGCGCAGTTCCCGCAGGTCCGGGATGTGGTTGTAGAGGGTGCCGGGTGAGACCGGCAGGTCGCGGGCGGCGCGGATGACTGCCTCGGTGGCGACGCTGGGACGTCCGCCGACGCGGCCGCGGGCGCGGGCGGCGGCCAGGCCCTCGTTGGTGCCGATGACGATAAGTTCGCGGATGAACTCGGCGAGCGCGGCGAAGACGTGGAAGATGAGCCGGCCGCCGGGAGTGGTGGTGTCGAGGTTCTCGTGCAGCGAGGTGAAGCCGATCCCGCGGTCACGGAGTTCGGCGACCATGTTGATGAGGTCCTGGAAGCTGCGGCCGTAGTGGTCGAGCGGGGGGACGACGAGGGTGTCGCCGGCGTCGAGGAAAGCGTGGCACGCCTTCAGCTCGGGGCGGAGCGCGGTCTTGCCGGACTTCTTGTCCGCGAAGATCTTCCGGCACCCGGCGGCGGTGAGCGCGTCCAGCTGCCGCTCCAGCTTCTGCCCGCCGGTCGACACCCGGGCGTATCCGATCTTGATCTCGGTGCGGACGAGCGGTTCGGCGACGAGTAGGTCCGGCCCGGCGGCCGGTTCGAGGGCGGTCATGACCCCGGAGCATGTCAGAAAACGGTGGTCTGAGGTTCTTGAACGACCCAGGTTATTGAAGGGGTTCTTGAAGGCCCTGCGGGGTCCGGGAGGCCCTGTCGGGCGATCTTCAGAAAACGAAGGTTTTTTGAAGCCCCGGGCATCACAAACGATCCATGGTTTCCTGAATTCAGGATCGCATGTACTGTTGTGGTGTGCTGACTGTTGCCTCCGACATCGAGGTGCTGGCCCGGTTCGGCCGCGCGCTCGCCGACCCGATCCGCTGCCGCATCCTGCTCGCCCTGCACGATGCCCCCGCCTATCCGGCCGACCTCGCCGACGCCCTTGGCGTCTCGCGGACCCGGCTGTCGAACCACCTCGCGTGCCTGCGCGACTGCGGCCTGGTCGTCACCGTCCCCGACGGCCGCCGCACGCGCTACGAACTCGCCGACGAACGCCTCGGCCACGCCCTGGACGACCTGCGCACCGCCGTGGTCGCGGTCGAGACCGACCGCACGTGCCCGGACGCCGACGAGAAGGGCTGCTGCTGACCATGACCGCGGACATATCCATCTCCCTCGGTCCCTCCCCGGCCCGCCGCGAGGCGCTCACCCGCCGGATACGGCTGCTGGTCGCCGCGACCATCACCTACAACGTCATCGAGGCGATCGTCGCCATCACGGCCGGGACGATCGCCTCTTCCACGGCCCTGATCGGCTTCGGCCTGGACTCGGTCATTGAGGTGTCCTCCGCCGCGGCGGTCGCCTGGCAGTTCTCCGCTCGCGAGCACGCCGTGCGCGAGGCGAGGGAGAAGACCACCCTGCGGATCATCGCGGTGTCCTTCTTCGCCCTCGCCGCGTACGTCACCTTCGACGCAGTCCGCGCGCTGACCGGCACCGGCGAGGCCGAACGGTCCGTCCCCGGCATCGTGATCGCCGCCCTGTCGCTGGCGATCATGCCGTTCCTGTCGGCCGCCCAGCGCAAGGCCGGCCGCGAACTCGGCTCCGCCAGCGCGGTCGCCGACTCCAAGCAGACCCTCCTGTGCACCTACCTGTCCGCCGTGCTGCTGGTCGGCCTGGTCCTCACCGCCGCCCTCGGCTGGTCCTGGGCAGACCCGATCGCCGCGCTCGTCATCGCCGTCATCGCGGTGAAGGAGGGTCGCGACGCCTGGCAGGGCAAGGGCTGCTGCGTGCCCACGGCTGCGGCGGTGCCGTCCGCCGGCGCCGGGGCGGACGCGTGCGGCTGCCGCCCCGGCTGCGACTGCTGCTGACCTCCACCACCCGCCACGAGGGGCCCAGGCTCGGCGCCGGGGCCCCTCGCCGCGTACGGGGCGGCGGGCGGCGGCCCTACTCCTCGTTGTCGGCTTCCTCGGGGGCGTCCGGGTCGCGCAGCGGGCGCAGGCCCTTGCCGGGGCCGCTGGCCTGGATGTTGAACAGATAGCGGCCCAGGAAGTTGATGTGCCGGTCCTTGAGCGGGGAGAGGAGGGCGACGTCCTCGTCCTTGATGTCGTGGCCCTCGGCGCGGAGCGCCGCGACGGCGGCGTCCAGGTAGCGGGTGTTCCACAGCACCACGGCGTTGAGGACCAGGCCGAGGGCGGCGAGCTGGTCCTCCTGGCCTTCGCGGTATGCCTGGCGGATCTGGCCCCGGCCGCCGTGGCAGATCGCGCGGGCGAGCCGGTGGCGGGACTCCTGCACGGTCAGCTGCCGGTTCATCAGCCGCCGGTAGGTGTCGTCGACCGGGTCGACTAGGGCGAGCAGGTGCATGGTCTTGTCGATGCGCCCGTACTCGGCGAACGCGGCCCCCAGCGGGGTCGGGTGCCCCTCGCGGCCGAACATCCGCAGCAGGTCGTACGCGCGCACCTGGTTGGTGATGAGCGACCCGGCCACCCAGAGCATGTCCGGCCAGTGCGTGGCGATCCGCTTCAGGTTCACCTTGTTGCAGGCCACGGCCTCCAGCTGCCCGTACCCGGCGGCCGCCGCCTCGCCGTCGGGCAGGTCGGCCCGCCAGAACCGCTAGTCGGCCAGGTCGCGGAAGCGTGGCGCGAAGCGGAAGCCGAGCATCTTGTAGAGGCCGAAGGCCATGTCGGAGTACGAGGCGTTGTCCGTCGCCACCATCTCCGGCTTCACCCCGCCGTCCAGGTTCAGCAGGGTGTCCAGGGTGTAGAGGCTGTCGCGCGGGGTGCCGCGCACGACCATCGCGCCGATCCCGGCGACCTGGTCGTTGACGGCGTTGAGCCAGGTCACGCCCCGTTTGTAGCCGTAGTACTTGGGCGAGGGTCCGGTGTTGATGCTCTTGACCGGGACGACGAAGCGCAGGCCGTCGACGGAGGCGAGCAGGCCGCCGCCCACATCTGGGCCAGCTCGATACGGGACTGCGCGCCGATCAGCGCGGCGTTCGCCGCGGCGATGGTGTCGGCGCGCAGGTAGTTCTGGTCGACGTGCGAGAGGCGCGAGCGGGTCAGTGCCTTGCTGGCCGGGTCGATGACCGGGGTCAGGCCGATGTTGCAGCTCTGCGCAACCAGCAGCGCGACCAGGGAGACGAGCAGGCCCTCCATGCGGGTACGGGCGGTCCGAGACGTGCCCGAAGGAGTCCAGGAACCCGGTCCAGGAGTGGACCTCGAACAGCAGGTCCGGCAGGTCGATCCTGGGGAGCATGGCCTCCGTGGTGGCCTTCAGCCAGGTCAACGACTCCGGCTCGCCCACCGCGCCGAGCTTGTCCACCGACAGCTTCGCCCGGCCGCCGCCCTCGGGAACGACGATTTCCACCTTCGCGTCGGCGCCGGCCTCCTGAAGGCGGTCGGTCATCTGCCGCCACGCCGCATCGAGCCCGCGGGTGAGCTGGGCCAGGTGCTCGGTCGCCTCCTCGGTCAGGGACAGGCCCGCCAGTACGTCCGGGCGCATCGCCTCCCACCGCGGACCGTCCAGCAGCCGGGCGCGCGGATCCGCCCACCGGTTCGACGGGGCGGCGAACACGTCGCGCCGGCTCAGGGCGCGGTGCAGCTGCTCCAGCACGCACACCACGTACGCGTCCCGGTAGACCGCCCCCTGGGGCAGCTTGGCGTTGGAGAACACCGCGCGCTTCCACATCGCGGGCACCAGGTCGCCGTCGACCTCGCGGGGAAGCAGCGGCCGGTCCTTGACCCGGCGGCGCGAGAGCGCGGGCAGGCGGCGGACCGCCTTCAGGATGCGCCGCCCGGCCGGGGCCGCGTCCAGCGCCTCCAACTCACCCAGCAGGGACAGGAACGGGCGCACCGTGTTGTAGCGCAAGGCGAGTTTCTCGCGCATCGCCGCCTCGGCCGACCCGTCGTCCTCAGGCACCAGGGCCTCCACCGTCGCAACGGCCCCGGCCACCGCGGTGCGCGGCACGGTCTCCTCCACCGCGGCCCACAGCGCGGCGACGTCCAGGTCCGCGTCATGCTCGGCGACCAGGTCCAGCTCCTCGGTGAGGCTCCTCGACGCCTTCGCCAGGATCCGCGCCGCCTTCTCCAGCTGCGGCAGCATCGCCAAGCGTTCCCGGTCCGACGCCCGCCGGGCCGGGCTGATCAGCCGGTTCGCCATCAGCACCGCGAACAGGTCCAGCGCGTCGTCGACCGCCTGCGCCTCCAACTGCCGCACCACCGCCGTCAGCAGCGCGGTCCGCCGCGGCTCCGGTGCCCGCTCGATCGTCTGCGCCTTGCTCAGCTGCCCGTACCGGGCCAGCGTGGACAGCCGGTTCACCGGCACCCGCGACAGATTCACCCGCCCCAGCGCGAACGCGGAGATCTCCTCAACCCGCTCCATCGCACGGACCATCGCGGTGCCCGTCGACTTCACCGGCGGCGTGCGCAGCCGCTCCAGCTCCGAGACCCGCCTGCCCTCCGGCACCACCAGCAGCTCCGCCAGCGCCGGCGCGAGCGCGGGATCGGCCCGGTGCGCGGCGCGGGCCACCGCCTCGTACAGCCGCCGCTCGGCCGCCGTACGGGCCTCCGACACCTGCCGGGCCAGCACCGACACCCCCGGCAGCAGCACCCGGTTCTTCCGCAGCCACGTCACCGCGTGGTTGAACAGTGCCACCGGGCCCTCGGCGTGCGTCCACGCCCGCCCGTACAGGAACCGGCCGATGTAGCGGACCGTGCAGATCTGCACCGCCATGCCCAGCCGGTGCGCGTCCGTACGACGCAGCGCGATCAGATCACGGTCGTCATCGTCGAGGAAGAAGAACCGCTCCAGCTCCGGGCGCGTGGGCACCTCGGTGAACGTCCCGTACGCCTCGGCCTGCTCATCAGTCAGAAACTCCACCGGCACGAGGCGGACCGTAGCCAGCGCCAACAGCCGCCCGGCGGCCTTTCCACGAACCTCAGCGGCAGCCGCATCCCGTGTGCTAGCCGACCATGATCAATCTCAACGGCACTTCCTGTACCGCAACTACTCACACCCGTTCCAGTCGGGGATCTTCGACGTGATCGAGGGACCATCCCCGCGTGCGCGGGGAGCAGGGGCGGGATCATCTCCCGCATGCGCGAGGCCGGGGGCCATCCCCGCGTGCGCGGGGAGCAGACTGGGCGACCTGCGGGTTTACGGCAGGGGGGACGCGTTTTCGCACACTTTCACAGAAACCGGCATCACGACCATAACGGCCAAAGTTCGAACTGCCTCGCTGAGAGGTGAGTCGGCAGCTGGAAGGCTCGACTCTACAGAGACCAGCGAGCGGAACGCCGAACATCGCCAGACATACTCACCCCGCCAGTTCGGCACGGGCCTTCTGCAGCTGCTCGACGCCCACCGTGCCGGTGTCCGGCAGGCCCGCACTCTCCCAGGCGCCCTGCGCCCGCGCCACGACTCCGCCGGCGTCGTCCAGGAGGACCTTCTTCGCCATGTTCACCGAGATCGCTCCGTCGCCCAGGTCCACCAGGTGCGCGAGCATGCGTACGTTGTGCTGCCGGTTTCCCGCCTTCTCCTCGTTGTATCGGTAGACCAGCACCCACCGTCCGACCAGCGAGCGGGCCCGCTCGATCAACTGACGGCCGCGGTCCGTCTCCTCCTGCTCCGTACGGATGTTCTCCGCGTCCCCGGACGGCGGCCGCAGGGTGAGCAGGCCGCGGCGGCTGGTCTCCTCGATCTCGACCTTCTCCAGGAACGCGACAAACGTCTTCGCGCTCTCCAGACGGTCGACGTCCTGCGCCGCCTGCTTGGCGACCATGTGCAGGTCCACCGTGAGCGTCTGGACGCGACGACCCCAGGAGGCTTCCTCGCCGGGCGGGCAAGGGCCGGCGGCCTGGGCGGCGGCGATCACAAGGCTGTAGTCCACACATCCATCATCGCGCGCACCGCCGACATCGTGACTCCGTCCGTCGTCCTCTTCCCTTCAGAATCCTCGGAACGACGAGACAGTCCTGAAGGCCCTTCAGGATAACCAGGTCTCAGGAGGAGGTGAAACGGGCAGTCAGAAGGCCATATGGCGCCTATATTTGAGGTATCCAGGCCCTACCGGGGAAGGTAAGAGATGCCAGCGCACTATGTGCGCATCGCTGGTGCGCAGGCAACGCTCGTAGCTCTCACTCCCTATGGTTCGAAGCGAAGGGCCGCCGAGCGGCGGCCACGAGGGAGTTCAGATCATGTCCATCGCTGACCACCGGGATCAGCTCCATTCGCAAGCAGAGATTGCCGCGTTGGCGGGCGTCTCACGGGCCTCCATCACGGAGTGGCGCCGCATCCCCGGCTTCCCCTCCCCCGAGCGCGGCGGGGACCTGGAGCTGTTCCGGCGCTCCGAAATCCTCGCCTGGCTGGATGAGCGGCCCGTTCCCCGAAGCCGGTTGCACGGAGATCCGGACGGTACGACGTACGGAGCACGGGCGCGCCGGACCCTCGTCGAAAGCACTCCGGCCGGTACGGAGGCGCCCCGGCCGGCCGTGCCCTGCAGCCGGCCCGATCCGCGTACCGCGGACCACGTGCGTGAGCTCATGGGGCAACTGTGCGACCGGGTCCGGGGAGCCGGCTCCAGGGTCGACTACGTGAACCTGCTCGTATCGCTGCACTTCCTGCGGCGGTCCGGCGGGGCCCACTGGGACGGCGTCTTCCAGATGTCCGCGACCGGGCAGGGCTCGGACGGCGCCGCCGCCCTCCTCCAGCACGTCGCCGCGGCCGTCGACCAGCAGCTGAGGCTGCTGGGCATGCGTCCGGCGATGCGCCAGGCGCTGGTGCGCCTCGAGCCCCGCTCGTACGGAGATCTAAGGCACGTGGTGCGCCTGGTGGGGGAACTCGGCCCGGGAGCCTTCGAGCTGATGCTCGACGAGTACGAGCTGCTCGCCGGGTTGGACAGCGGTGAGTTCTTCACTCCGCGCGCCGTGGCGCGCGTCATGGTCCGCATCGCGGTGGAGAACACGGCAGCCGGCGCCCCGCTGGGTGTCTACGATCCGTACGCCCGGGGCGGGGAGCTGCTCGCCGCGGCGACCACCTGGTGTGCTCAGCAGGGCACGGCTCCGCGCGAGATGCGGGTCCGCGGACTCACCCACGGGCGGGACACGGCACCGCTGGCGACGATGAACCTGGCCCTTCTCGGTGCGCGGCCGAGCGTGCATGTCTCCTCCGGCACACCGCCCTGGGCCGCGTCCACAGCGTCCCCCGCAGAGCAGTTCGACCTTGTCCTGAGCAATCCCCCGTTCAACATGCGCGACTCCACCGGGAAACCGCGCATCGAGGGCAACTGGCCGTACGGGCCTCCTCCCCTGGGCAACGACAACCTCGCATACGTACAGCACGTGCTCGGCTCACTGCGGGAGGACGGCGTCGCTGCCGTGATCATGCCCAACAAGGCGGGCAACTCCGCGAACGGCTCGGAGAAGAAGATCCGGCGGGCCATGGTGGAGCGCGGCGTGGTGAAAGCCGTCGTAGCCCTGCCGGACCGCTTGTTCTCCGACACGTCTGTGCCCGTCTCGGTGTGGTTCCTGGTCCATCCGTCACTGGCCTGTGACGAGATCCTGTTCCTCGACGCGCGGGAGGTGGGGACCCCGGTCCGGGGCAAGCGTGCCCTCCAGGACGCGGACGTAGAGGCGATCCTCGACGCCTACCGAGGCGGCTCGCACCCGGGCGACGACAGCGGGCGGAACCCGGCCGTGCCGACCGCGGTCGTGACCCGGGAGGCTGTCGGGAAGCAGGACTGGTCGCTCAGCCCGATGGACCACATCGACGCGTACAGACCCCGCCGGCACACCGCTGAGACCGCGCACGCGGAAGCCCTGGCCGAACTGGAGCTCCGTAAGCAGCAGGCTTGGGAAGCGGACGTCGCCGCGGCCTCCGCTCTGGAACAGGTGGAGCAGCGGGCAGAGCACGCGCAGCAGGAGAGGGCACTGCTCGACGCCACCGGATGGGAACGCGTGACGCTGTCCGACCTGTGCACGATCCAGGCGGGTCCGTCGTACAGCCTGCTGAAAGGGCACGTCACGACCGACGGCGGTGTGCCTCTGGTCTACCCCCAGAATCTGCGCGAGGGCCGCATCGCCGAACTGGCCGACGACCGGCACGTGACGGCGGAACAGGCCCGGCGCCTGGAGCGCTTCCTGCTCGGGCCCGAGGACATCGTCTGCGTACGGACCGGGGCCATGGGCCCTCCGGCCCTCGTACGGGACGCGGGGGCCGGCCGACTGATGAGCGCCAATGTGATCCGGCTCAGGATGGGCGAGAGGCAACGGGCGCACGTCCACCCCGGCTATCTCGCGGCCTACTTGGGGCGGCCCGAGTCGGTTGCCTGGGTACGGGACCGCGCGACCGCGACGGGTGCGCCGTCCATCAGTGCTGCGGCGCTGGGCAACCAGCCCGTACTGCTTCCCCCCTACCCGGAGCAGCAGCGCGTCGTCGCGGTCCTCGACGCGCTCGACGCTCAAGCCGCGGCCCACGGCCGCCTCGCTGCGGCAGTCGCTCACACCCGGACGACCGTGGCGGAACGTCTGATGCTCTCGGATCCGGACGATGCCGCCGATGTCACGCCGCCGAAGACCGGTACGCGCTCATGACGACCGTCCGTAGCGGCTCCCGTCCGCCCACCTCCGCCACCGATGAAGGGGCCCCTGTGACTCCCCCGGCCACGCCGACTCCCGCACCGCCCTCGCCCTCCCACACCTGGGCGCTGTGGCTGCTGGTGATGGTGCTCTTCTCCGCCGTCGTCGCCCTCGTGGTGATCATGCTGAAGGAACACAGCGGCTCGGGGCTCACCGACGCGGTCCTGTCCGGCGGCACCGCCTTCGGATCGACGATGATCATCTGTCTGGGCACCGTCGCCGCCGTCAGGGAACTGCGCCGGTCCCGATGACTGTCCGGTGAGTCCGCCCTCGGCAGGATGTTCCTCGTGCCGCGTCCCTGGTGGAGCGCACGAGGGGCATCCGATGCCGGATCTCGACGGAGGGGGATGCCCGTCGGGAGCGCACCCTCGGGAGGGGCTCTCAGGAGGGCACTATCTCGTTTCTGCGCTTCCCCTGCGAACGCGGGGTCTTCTCCCCCACCCGCCGCGGCTCGATCGTCCTCGGGTCGACCGCCTCGCCCGGGGCGCCCTCCTTGTAGAGGCCCTCGGGGTCGTTCGGTCTGTCGTGGGGCAGCAGGAAGAAGGTGCGGCGCTGAAAGAGGCCGCTGTCGGGGTTGGCCTCGGCGTCCCTGTCGAGCTCCGCATAGCCGACCATGCGTCCGTCACGGGCGTAACGGGGCTTCCCGCCACGGCGAGCGCTCTTGTCGAGCGCCTGACGGACGTAGTCGAGGTCGTCGAGGTCCTCCAGCCACACCACGTTCGCTTCGTGTGCGAGCTGGCTTTCATGCAGCAGCGAGCTCATGGACGCAGCTCCTTGTCGGTGATGTGGTGGTGCTTACGGCTACTCGGCGCGGACCGGGCAGTGCGGTGATTCGGGACACTCCCATGGTAAGGCGATGTCCGGATCCTGGGCAGGAGGCCTTGGTTCGTCATGGGCGTCCTCCTGTCGGTCCGTCAGGATGGACGATGTCGTCCTTCAGCAACGCGACGGCGGGGTAGTACTTCTTGCCGCTGGACTTCAGCATCTCTGCAGGGGACGCGAGTCCGACCTCCTGCCGGATGCGGCCGGCGAAGGCCCGGGCGGTGTCGGCCCTGATGCCTTCCGAACTGCACCAGCTGGTGTAGGTCGCGTAGAGGAGGCCCTGTTCGACACGCAGGTCCCCGGTGTCCGGACTCTGGCGCAGGCAGCACTCGCCCAGGAAGCGCCCGATGTGGTCCTCGGTGGTCTCGTACGCGGCGGTGGCCAGGCGTACGGAGGACGGGCCGCTCAGCGGGTCACGGGTGGTGAGGTAGCGGATCGCGCCCTGGATCAGCCAGTGCAGGATGCCGGGGCCCTCCTCCTGGACGAGTTCGCCGGCCAGGTTGTCGATCTTCCGGTCGGCCGCGACGACTCGCTCGAAGGGAATGAGCCGGATACGGCGCCAGAACGCGTGCCCGCCGGTGCCGACCTCTGGCTGGTGGTTGCCCAGCAGCCAGAGCTTGTGGGTCGGGGTGAAGCTGAAGTAGTCCTGCCGCATACGGCGGGCCTTGATCTTGTCCCCGCCGGTGAGGAGCTTGACCCGGGCCTCGTCGAACTTGTCGTTGGGCTTGAGCTCGCTGCAGACGAAGATGCGGCGGCCGTGCAGCTCCGTCAGTTCCGTCGAGTGCTCGGCGAAGTTGCCCTTGTCCATCAGGAAGCCGGGCGGGGCCGCGTCGGCGTAGTCCCCCATGACCTGGATCATGACGTCCAGGAGGACCGACTTGCCGTTGGCGCCCTTGCCCCAGAGGAACGGCAGGACCTGCGCGCCGACATCGCCGGTGATGGAGTACCCGAGCAGCAGGTGCAGGAAGTCGATCATCTCCTGACCCTTGGCGTCGGCGCCGAAGGTGTCGTCCAGGAAGGCGTGCCAGCGCGGGGTCGGCATCGCCTGGGGCGCCACCTGGGTGGCACGCGAGTGGAGGTCCTTCATGGGATCGGGCTTGTGCAGGCGGCCGTTACGGAGATCGACGACGCCGGCGGGTGTGCACAGGGAGTAGGCGTCGCCGTCGAGGATGTCGGGGTCGAGACTGAGCGCGGGCGCGGCCTTCGCCTGGTGGAGCAACGCCTTCATCCCGCTCGTGGACATGGTGCGCCGACGGTGCTGGGCGATCTCACGGTCGCTGAACATGCCGCGGGGATCGGTCGGGGACATCTGCTCGGCCATGTCGCCCGCGGCCCACAGAGCGGCCTTCTCGCCGCCCACGCGCTTCCACCGGAACTGGTCCCAGCAGTACCAGCCGAGGCCCTCCACGTGGCGGAACTGGTCACTGTAGAGCTGCGCGAAGAGCTTCGCGTTACCGCGGTCGGTGAGCATGGGCGGCAGCAGGGCCGGTGCCTCGGCCACAACAGGCGCCTGTACCTGCTGGGGGGGCACCCACGCGGGGGCCGCGCCCTCGAGGTCGAGCATCTGCTGAGCGGCGGCGGCCGCATCGAAGCGGCTGCTCTCGGCGCTACTCATGCGAGTCCTTTGGGGTGGAACGGGCGGCTGGCGCCTGCGGAAAGGGCTGCGTCGATGATCGTCTCATTACGGCGGTTCTGGTGGGGACGAGCATAGTGAGCGGCTTCTGCGAGCTCTTGGCGGGCTTCGGCCTGATTCAGATGTCCTGCTGCGGCGAGCCCTCCCGCTGTGAACGCCGCCCGGTTGAGCTTCTCCGTGAAGCCGGTGCCTTCGGCCTGGGCCGCACACGCGCGAACGGTCTCGATGAGCGGCTGCAAGAACGCCTGCGCGCCGCCGGTTCGTGGGGTCCTGGTCGGGCGATGCGGCCGCGGGCCGGGAACCGGGGACACACGAGGCGTCACATGGCCCGTGCGCATCAGCTCAGCGGCCAGCCAGGCGGGGAGCGGGGCAGGGTCCCGTACGGCTCCCAGGGGCGTGTAGACGCCTGCTGCGGTACGGGTTGTCGGCGCCACGATGTATCCCCCGTGCGCCCGCACGTCGACCTGCCAGGCGAGCGCGGTCCTTGGGCTCGACCCCGTGGAGGAGCGATAGCGCACAGCCGGTTCGGAGTTGACGTACCAGATGTGAAGTCCCCCGGACGGGGTGCGGACCCGCAGAGTGCTCTCGTCCTCGGCCGGATTCGGCTTCTGCCGGTAGGCAGCCAGGAGGGCCAGCGTGTCGAAGCCTGAGGCGAGGCCGGCGAGGTTGACCTGCTCAGGGATACGGATGCCCGGGAGGAGCCGGTCACGGTCCGGGACCTGAGCGGCATGGGCATCGACGTCCAGGACGACAAGGTGGGCAGGCCCGCACGAGACGCCTACGCCCGCGCGGGGCTCCCTGCTCCACCAGGCGTCGACCAGAGCGAGGTCGGTCGTCGCGCTGTGGAAGCCATGACACCACTTGCCCTGCGCATGGCAAGGGCAGCCGGCGGGTTCGTGGCTGCGGACCCGGCACTGCTCACAGTTGGCGGCCGGCGTCTTGCGGCCCGGTGCGAGCGGGTGGACCGGCCACTCACGGCCTGCGAGCCACCGGGCCACGTCCACGGGACGCGGCTGCTGCGCGATCCCGGAGGAAGCGGTGTCGGCGGGGCGCTGCACTGTTCGTCGGTCCGTTCCTCTTGTGCGGCTTGTACGGCCAAAGCTGCTCTTCAGGTTGCCCCTCGCTCGGTCCTGCACATATTGCCTGGTCAGGCGGGACCACTTGAGGGACTGAGGGACTGAAGGGACTGAGTTTCCCTTATAGCAGGCAGAGCCTAGCGGACGGGGTTGCCTCTCTGTGGGAGGCATGAGCACTTATGGCAAAAACAGTCCCTTCAGTCCCTCCGGTCCCTGGTTCGGGGCAGTGAGAACCCGTCTGTCGGGTGGTTGGTCTCCTGCAGGGGCGGGATGCTCCGGCCGACTGTCCGCTGACTGTCCGGCGGAGGGACTGAAAGCATGCAAGGGCGGGGGGACTGAACGGTCCCCCTTCAGTCCCGGTGGTGTTTTCGCAGGTCAGAGCACATATACCGAAGACCGGAGGGACTGAAGGGACCCATTTTGCTAGTTATCAGCGCACCAGAGATATGTAAGGGTCAGTCTTACGTACGCGCGCATACACGCGCCTGCACGCAGCTGGAACAGGGGATTTTGGTCCCTTCGGTCCCTCCGGTCCCTAGGAGCACCGCCCCGACCTGGCCTTTTACCGAGGGACCGAAGGGACCAGGGACTGAGAGAGTCTGGTCCCTCCCCCTGTAGGGCAATCTCTCCTTCAATCGGCTTTTCAGATGATCGAGGGCTTCGAGATGTCCAGGCGGTCGTGCGTGTAGACCAGGTCGGCGATCGCCTGGTGCACCAGCAGGATGAAGAAGTGCCGGTGAGGGCTTGTGAGGCTCCAGGCGCTGTCGCCCGGGGGTGCGCCCCCGGCAGGCGCAGGCGGGCACCTGCCGGGGGCTGCAGGCACCCGCCTGCCGTCATACACGTGCAGAGAACAGGTCTCTGGCCCCGACTGGTCGGCCGCGTCCTGGCGAGCCGCTCGTCCCGGCCCGCACCGATCGTTGAAGCGAGTCGGTGGTGCAGTGATTCACGGGCTCAGGGTCAACCGAACGGTGTGACCAGTAGCGGGAGTCGATGTAGGTCCTCGACAGTGCAGAACAGGCTCGCAAGAGCACAAACGGCGCGCATACATATGTCGTAGTCGGGTTGGCCCGGCTCGAGATAGTCGTGCTCGACGGTGCCGGCCGCGTGGAAAGCGGCGCGCAGCGCGTCAGGCATGCCGGGCAGATCCTTCTTGAGGTTCAGGTCGTCGACGTTGATCCAGGCAAGTTCCGTCCCGTCGACGGCGTAGGTGAGGCTGGCGTCGGCGTTGATGGAGTACATGCTCGTGGCCGCTGCCCGACCGTTGGCGGACAGTGACGTCGTGTCATCGTGGCCGGTGAACCCGGAGTCGTCGTAGACGAATGTCCACGCACCGATGCGTCCTGCCAGCAACGCGGCAGAAGTTCCCGGTTCGATGCCAAGAGCCGCACCGGGGAGGGAGCTCCACCTGTCCGGCTTCGCACTGGGCAGCTCACAGGGTTGGAACGATTGCGGATTGGCCCCAAGCACTTCTAGCGCTTGTGCCGGTTCGAGGTCGCGTACGACGTGCAGGGTGTGGTTCGGCTCTTCACTGGCCAACTCGCTGAGCCAGATCGGCGATCCCTGGGAATCCAGAGTGTTCGGCAGAAATCCAAGCGTTGACATGGCCAGGCTCGCTTCCGAAGGGGCTGGCGTATCTTCCACCGACGGCACGGATCCTCCTCAGGGGCTAAGGCGCCGGCGACAGATGCCCCGGCGTCACACGGTGAGACGACCCTAGAGGGTCCTGTCAGCGTGGTAGCGCGACGAGCTGTGCGGGCAGGGGGCCTGGGTCCCCTGCCCGGGCGAAGGCCTGCCCAGGCCGCGCGCATCCCCCGGCCCACGGCATCCACCTCCGACCAGCCGAGGTCGCCGAGCATCGGGGCGTGCCGCCAGGCGTGCTCCGATCCCAGGAGCAGCGGTATCTCGACGCAGTGCGTGGCGCCGTGCGGCGAACCGGAGGGGCGCCAGTCCAGCCGGTAGCGGTGGACGCGGGCGCCGTGGGCTTCCAGCCGCGCGTGCAGGTCCCGCAGGGGCTCCTCGTAGAGGAGCTGGGTGCGTTCGGTGACGCTTCCCCTATCGGACAGGCCCTCGGGGAAGGCTGACATGTCGTCGGCGTTCCACCCGTACAGCACGTCCGGCGCGGGGCCGGTGAAGGGCGCGGCCCCAGTCCCGGCGGGCAGGGGTGCGACGCCCTCGACCGGGCCGAAGGGCGGGGCCAGGAAGTTACCCGTCCGCCGCTGGTGGTCGGCCGCTGTGCGGGCCTGCGCGGCGAGCAGGCCCGTGGCCGGGGCGGTACGGGGGTAGGTGCCGAGGTGGGCGGCGAAGATCCGTCCGGTCTCCCGTGCCTCGGCCGGGGTGGGACCATCCCCGCACGCGCGGGGAGCACTACAGGTCGGGCAGATCCTCGATGCGGCAGACGGGACCATCCCCGCACGCGCGGGGAGCACGGAAGCGTGGCCTCCTCGTTGTAGGCATACGCGGGATCATCCCCGCACGCGGAGAGCACAGGCGCAGGTGCGTCGGCTGCTGGCAGGAATGGGGACCATCCCCGCACGCGCGGGGAGCACTCCGCCAAATATCTCGGCGACATGATGGACCAGGGACCATCCCCGCACGCGCGGGGAGCACCAGAACACCACCCGGACCTCCCGCCGGTCCTGGGACCATCCCCGCACGCGCGCGGGGATGGTCCCAGGCTCCGTTTGAGTACGGCAGGTCGTAGGAACCATCCCCGCACAGGCGGGGAGCACTCGTCGTTGAGCCGGTGCCCGGCGTAGTGCGCGGGCCCATCCTTGCGCGGGCTTGCACCTACCGAGTCAACAGGAGTCCGCAGCCATATGCTCGACCATGCCCAATACCCTGCGTCATCGCTTCCACCAGGGCAGAAGGATCGGTCACCGTCAGCGTTCCCCGGATCTCCGCGCGGGCTATCCGCAGGTTCTTGTGATGACCGGGACTCGTGACCGCCGGGAGCATCCTGACAGCCAGGGAGTCCTCCCCTGCGATGGCACCGATTCGTACAACGCCGTCCGGTCCCGTCCGGGGCTCTCCCGCGGGTTGAAGGCGACGGATGAACCAGTTCCGTACGTGGTCGGGTCGCGTGTGTTCAGTGCGTCGGCCGCGGGTGCGCTCGGGAGACGGAGCTCCTGACGGACGGCTGCGGACGGGGTTGATGACGGTCCGAAAGGTCAGGGAGTCTCCCGCCCGCAGGGTACGGTCGACGGTAAGAACGTGCGGCTTGTCGGTCAGTGCTCCGCGCGGGACCCCGGCCCAGTCCCCCGGTACACGCGACTGCACGACCAGGACGAGCGCCCCTGCTTTCAGGTCGACCGACCATGTTGAAAGGATGCCCATCTGTGCCCGGGCGTCGGATTCGCCGTCCGCCACCCAGCCGCGGAAGCCGCTCATGACTGTGCGGTGCATGTCCTGCGCATCGACAAGGGACTTTGCGGTGTACGGATGTCGGGTGTCCATCGACAGGACGCTATGAGTGGCCACAAAACGGGCGGTGGCGCGAGTTTCGGTCACGGGATGACGTCCCATTCGGTGGCATTTTCGGCGATGGTGACGCGGGTGCGTACTTCCCACCTCGTGCTGTGGGTTCTCCGCTCCGAGTCGAAGGAGACGGGCTGGTCTTGGATGGGCGATGCTGTCGTGGTGCCTGGTGCGGTCTCGACCCACGCCCAGGGGCGAAGAGACGGAGACAGGCCGTTGCCATGCCCTGGCAGGAGCGCGGTGCACCGGAACGCTTCCTCGACGGAATCGGCGATGAGCGGTCCGGCCAGCGTCCCCGACGGGGGGCATGCCTTCCGTCCCAGCCACAGCAGACGCTTCGGGTGTTCCAGGGCCGCCGCTACATCGGAGAGGAAGTCCCGGTCCGGGTGCTCCAACGCGGCGACGAAGGCTGCGTCCGCCAGGTACCAGCGCTCCGTGACGAGGGCGTTCCGGGAGAGCTGTTTCGAGACCAGAGCGCCTGAACCCGATTCGGACCCGATGTACTTAGGTGCTCCGTACCAGTCGGTCAGCTCGTGATGCCCGAACGCAGAGCCCTCAGCCGCTGCCATCGACGTAGCCAGTTTCGCCGCTCTGCGATGGTCGGTGATGACATCGCGAGGCCGTACGGGAAACCGGCCGGCACCCACGACGTGGTAGTCGCGCATCGGGGTTCCCGGATGGTCGGCCCGTACTCCGAAGCGGATTTTCGCCAGCTCACCCAGGTCGTCGGCCCGGTCGAGACCGAGCGCAGCGGCACAGAGACCGATCACCCCGGACTTCGTCGGACGGGGCTGGGTGTCGCGTCGGGAGAACCTCGACACCATTCCCCACGATTGGAGAGGCGCGGCAAGCCGGACCAGCAGGACCTGCGGACTCACGCTGTCAGCCCCTCGACCGACGGAACGTCTTTTACACCCAGCTCCTGCAGGACTGCGTGCACGGCGGGTTCGTAGGTGAGCACCCGAGCGGCCGTGATGTCGTCCCGACGGGTACGGACGAAGTCGTGATGCGCGAGGAGGCGCCGAACAGCCAGCTCACCGGCCGGAGCGCCCTCGGCTGCTTCGTCGATGGGTCGCTGGAAAGCGGAGGCATAGTTGAAGGGACGGTCTCCGTCGAAGGCAAGAACCAGGGCAGGCAGCGCCCCGGTCGAGGCAGTGGAGTTTTTCTTGGCCTGAGGGAAGGCGTTGACGAAAGCGCTGACGAACTCCGATTCCGCGGCCACGGCGGCGGTTTCGGAGTCCTGCTCGGACATGCCGGCCGCGCGCAGGTTCTGCCTCAGCCTGTGACGGTCGAGGACGGCATGGCGGTAGAACGTCCCGGAGATCAGTGACTGGTAGCCAGTCATTCCCGCGCCCGCGTCGTCCGCCGTGTCGAGGAAGTCGAGGGCATTGCTCTTGCGGTTGAGCTTGACGTCGTCCGCCGCGGCATAGAAGTCATCCGTGTGCTCGGCTTCGTGAACGGTAAAGGCGTGGCTGCTCTGGATCGCGCCGTCGACGTTCGGCGAGTCCGCGATCTCGGCCAGGAAGCGGCCGTAGAGAGCGATGTCGATGGCGTCTCGGGGTGCCAGGGCCGTCAGAACCGCGTCCCTGGTCGCCTTGGGCAGCGCGGGAAGCTTGGCCGGTTCAGCCTCATCGTCCTCACTGTTCTCCTCGGTGCTGCTTTTGCGGCGCCCCTTCGACTTCTTGGCCGCGGCCGCCGAGGACAGGGCTGTGTATCCCTCGGCCCAGGTCGTGATCGAGTTCCGCACGGACTGGAGATGATCGGCGATTCGGTCGCCCGCGTCAGCAGGTGCGAACAGCAACACCTTGGTCAGGTTGACCACCGTCTGCTTGGCTGGGTCCCCGAATTTGAGGCCGATGCCTTGGAGCACGGCACGTGCGGTGGCCACGGACTGTTCTCTGGTCCAGCCATGGCGGCTCTCCAGAGCACGGGCTGTTACCAGTGCCCACTCGCGCGTGCGGATGCCCATGGTGTGCCCTGCAAGAGGACCCTTCGCAGTGTTCGCGCGGTCCCGGGAGTAGACCCGCTCTGCGCGGCGGCGTGCCTGGCTGGTGATCATGTGCCGTTCTACGCCGCCGTAGACGATTGATTTGGGCGCACCGTTCTCGTCCCGCACAGGAAGGACGGCGACGAGCGTTTCGAGCAGGTGCAGAGAGAGGAACTGGTGCCCCTTGAGGGCAACTTGAGTGCTCACGTCAGGGAGTCCTTCGGCGTGGTCGGGGCGGCCTTGGGGGCCCTGGCCCTGGTCGGCGGCGCGTGGAAGTCCACGGCCCAGCGGTAGCGGATGCGCGCCTCACGGTCGGTCCAGCGGGCCAGGTCGTCCGCGAGGCGGGCCCAGGAAGGCGGTGGCTCGCCGCACGAGCGCAGCCGGGTGATGGTGTGCTGGAGATGACGCAGAGGGGGCCGGCGGCTGGAGACGATGCGGTCGATCAGGCGGGCTGCCCCCGCGTCGTCGGGACCACGTCCGATGCTGGAGCCGATCCTGCGTGCGGAGTGACCGAGACTTCCGTAGCCCCAGGAGGGTTGCACCGCTCCCCTGTGGTAGACGGCGAACAAGAAGGCAACCTGTTCGAAGATCTCACGGCGCTTTTCGTCGTTCCAGCCCGCCTTCCAGCCCGCTTCGACATGGGCGTTCTGGCTGATCGTGGGTCGGCGTAGTTCGGCCAGTCGTCCGTAGTCGCGGCTGTTCACCAGGCCCACCAGCCACTGCGTGAGCTCCTGGCTGCGGGTGGGTTCGCGTGGATCGGTGCCGTTCGGTTTTGCGGTCCCAGTGGGCTGCGCGTCGTCGCTCACGTGCTGTCCCCCTTCACTTCGTCCGGTGCTGCGGACCCGGAGAGGTCCGCTTCGAAACGTCGGACAGCCTGGGCCCGCGCCTGGTAACCACGTGAGTTCGCAGGAAGCGAGTCGAGGCGCTTGCGCAGGAAACGACCTGCGGCTCCGGCGAGTACACCCGCATATTCGACAAGCGCGGCGTCCACTGCCCTCTCGTTCTCAGCGGCCGCCGTGTCGTCCAGCAACAGGTGGAACGGCTCCTGGGTGTGCGCCCAGTGCTCCGGCCGCGCGTCGAATCGGGAGATCTGTCCGCTCTTGTCAGCCGGTTTGGGATTTGGATAAGTCACGGTCCACGCCACATAGGCCGCTCTGGAGAGGGCCGACGCCACGTGCTCTGCGACGAGAGAGCCCCGCTCGGCCGCATAACGCAGATCACGTTCGCGGCCAGGGACGAAGGGGAACGTGTCCGACACCCAGGTGAGCGCCGTGGTCTGCTTGGCGATCAGCCCGACCGCCCACAGATTGAGCTGCCGGCCACTGAGGCGGGCCAGACGGTCGTACAGATCTGGCCCGTGGTCCCGGTCCGCCACTGCCGCGTACAAGGCGTGGGCCTCGCGCCACAAGGCTCGGGATGGAGAAGGCCGGAGCGGCTTCACACCGCCGTCAGGCGTCTTCTCGTAGACGGCGTCCGATATGTGGTGGGGTGCCAGGGATGCGAGTAGTTCACCAGCCCCCAGCAGGACACGGTCGACGGCTGGCTCCCCGCCCTCCGTGAGAGCGGGCCGCATGAGGATCGAGCGGCCCAGGACCGTGTGCAGGTCAGCCGGTCCCTCCACGCGCCGTCCGGCGGGCTTGCTGAGGAAGCCCCGGCGCGGTTCGGGAGCCGCCGTCCAGGTGCGGTTGAAGTGGCCGGGGTCGCCGGTGAGGGGCACGAGGTTGAGCCGCAGGGTGTCGCCCAGCGTCTCGCCCAGTGCGATGACGCGGATGCGGGTGCCGAGACGCCCTGCGGCCAGATTGGTCAGCGTGGGGCCCAGGGTTTCCTGCCCGGAGATCCTCGCCCGGCCGCCGGGGCCATAGGCGTGCTGCGTGAGCATCGCGCGGAAGGCGGCTCCGGCAGGCAGGGGGGCGGGGTGCTCGAGGTGATGGTGGTCGAAGAACTGGTTGTAGTCGCCGGCGTGCTCGATGACGAGCTGGGCGGGTCCCGTCCCGTGCCGGTCGATGTAGGGGTTCAGGAGGGCGTTCTGCCCCAGGGGGTCCGTGGGGTGGAAGAGGTTCCAGTGCTCGTCGGGGCGACTCTCCAGCCAGTCGGCGGCTGCGGTCAGCGGATGGCTGTCCTCCACCTGTGCGAGCCACTCGTCGGCGGTCCTTGGGCCGGTGCCGGAGGCGTAGCAGATGGCGAGCAGATACTCGATGAGGGCGACGGACTCCCCCGGTGTTGTTCCCGAGACTGCATGGATCTCGTCCGCATGCCGCAGGGCGTCGATCAGGGTGACTGGCGTGTTCTCCTTGGCCGCTGTCAGCACCGGAACGCATGCTTGCTTCCGAGGGTCCCAGGAGGGGCGTAACTCACCTGCCGGAGGGGGCTGTAACTCGGACAATGTCACCTGATCCTTACTCCAGTCACCACATTTGCCTGATGAGATGCGCGAGAACGTAACATGGCGGACGGGGGCCAAGTGCATGATTCAGGAGAACTCAACAGCTTTTCGCATCAATGGTGTTGGGGGAGCATTCGCTCTCCCGGCCCGAGGGTGTCGAAGGACAAGCCGGCATGGAGTCCGCTGGTCTTCGAGATGGTCACCGCGAGCGCGGTCATGCTCGAGATGTGGGAGCAGGTGCTGAGCCCTGCGCAGCGGGCCGACGTCGCTGACGGCTTTGGTGCCGCAGACGAGCGAAGCGCCCGCCTAGCGGCCGGGTTCCTGGCAGGTGTCAGTCGTGTCGGTCACGCCTGTCCAGCACAGATGGTCTCGTTCGGTGCCGGGCAGGGGGTCTCCCCCGACCGGGAGCGAGCCTGTGCGGTATGGCGGGAGCAAGCGGCGCAAGCGGGTCTGCCGCTGCCTCCTCCGGGGTCCCGTATCCGACATGCGGCGCCCGAACACGTCACGGCGGCTGTGCTGCCGAGACTGACAGGATGCGACTGCCCTGGATTCGTGGATGGCGAGCGCTGCCGTGCCGAAGTCCATCAGGGCCTTTACACGGCGGCATACGCGCTCAATCGCCAAGGGGCGGACGTACTGCACGCCGATACCGTGGCCAAGGCTTACCGAGCGACAGGGGGCGCGCCCTGGGACGCCATCCGCGTAGCCTTGGTGGATGCCGTCGCTCGGTACGTCGGCATCGAGGCTGGGGGACTTCCTTCGTTGATAGGGCCATCGGACTCGCTGTCCCTCACGGCCTTCAGCGGTTTGGTCTCCCAGAGCGTGGCGCTCTCCCGCAGCGACGCCGCCGGTGATGTCTCGTCGCCCGACGAAGAGTGGGAAGCGATGGCACATCGGGCAAAGCTGCACGCCAGGTCAGCAGTTGGGCGGATGGCGTGAGCGGCTGACTTCCGCGTACAGTCCTCGTCCCCGCGTGGCGGGGGGCGATACTTCTTCAGTCCCCACAAGGGCCATCCCCGCATTGCGGAGCGATGGTGCTGCAGTGCGCAGCGGCGGGCCGATAGTAGTGGCCACCTGTGCCGATGACCAGGCCACAGGTCCTCGAACGTCGGTTTCCGTTCCGAGCCGGGCTACATCGACGATGGCAGAAGGTCTACGGCGGCGGCACCGGCAGGACCACCGAAGATGATGAGTGGCTGTGATGATCCCCCACCGCGTTCTCCCGCGGGCACGATTCCGAGCGACGTCAGCGAGGCTGCCGTGACCAGCCGTAGCAATTCCTCCCCGGTCCCGGCATCCCACAGACGCAGAGTCGTATCGCTCAGGCCCGCGCTGACGATGAATGGCCGGGCGTGTGGGGACCGGATGACACAGAGGGCGGACACCGGCCCGTCATGGCGGATCGGGAGAGTGAAGGCTGTCGGCTCACTCGGGTCGGGCGAACACACGTGGATCCTGCCGTCCGCTCCCCCGGCAACCAGGTACCCGTCCTCCCCGTCCTCGCCTGGATAGGCAGCCAGCGAGGCCACCGGGCCCATTGATGCCGGCAACTCGTGATGCGGTACCTGCAACGGGCGGCACAGTAGAACCCCCTCACCGGTGGCGACAGCCAGTACACCCCCTGCGCGCAGGGGCAGATGTACGAGGGCGTGGATGGGCCCGCCGGCTCCCCCGCCGTGGCGCCACCCCAGCGCCAAGCCTGTTTCCGTGTCGCAGTACGCGATCGAGCCGCTGCTTGTCCCCACAGCCAGCACGGTCCGTCCCTCGTGCGGGAAAACAGCGAATGCCGTGGACCGGTCCTCGGCCGACGTCCAGACGTTCAGCGGCAGCCAGGTTCCGTTCCAGCGGGCGACGCTGCCGTCCGGCAGGCCGACGACCACCGCCGTGGAGCCGTCCGACGACCTGTACGTGGCGAGAGCGTTCACAGGGCCCTCGGCCGCTGAACGGTGGGGCAGAGCGATGGTGTCGAGGACCACGCCGCTCTCCGCCGAGCGCACGGTCAGGTTGCGGTCGGGGCCGGCCGACACCAGGACGTGAGGTCCGCCGTCTCCGTGCGCTGACAGGGCGAATCGTCTTCCAGCGACGGTCCGAGGGCCGCGACGGCTTACTGCGCGCCGCTGCCAGACTTCTGGGTTCCAGACACGTACGGTCCGATCGGCAGAGCCGGATACCAGCACCTGAACGCCCTCCGGGCCGGGTACGACGGTGAGCCCCCTGATCTCGTCCGTGTGGTCAGTGGGAAACCGGCAGGACTCCTCACCCGTCGTGGGGTCCCATAGCTGCACCGAGCCGTCGGTCCCACCGAGTGCGAGCAGGGTGCGATCCCGGGAGCTCTCCTGTCGGCAGGGGGTCAGGACGGACGCGCCACGCCGGATCGTGCTGTGCGGGCGAGCCTCACCGGATACGGCTTCCCAGAACAGAACCGCGCCGCCTCGTGCCCGCGTGGCGAGGGCGAGCAGAGCCTCGCCATTGCGCCCGTCGATCAGCGAGAGCGCGGAGACGTCGTGACCTGGGACCGGGACTCTGCACAGCGTTCGGAGAGAACTGCCATCGAGAACGTCGGCGGAGTCGGTGCCCTGCACTGCTAAGAGGGTGGGCCCGCCGGGGCGCTCCAGGGCCGCGAGCGCCGTCACCGAGCCGACGAGGATGCGCCGCACCTGGGCATCGGCCGTTCGCCGTATCCCGGCGGTGTCGAACAGGACGATCCCCTCCGCCGTACCCACTGCCAGCAGTACCCGGCCGTCCTCGTCGGTGTACGAGGACATGCAGAGAGCGGGTTCTCGCACCGGCAGGTCGACGATTTCTCCGCTCAACGGGTCGCACGCCTGAACTCCGCCGTCCGTCCCCACGGCCACCCATGGCCGGCCGGTCGGGCCAGGGACAACGGCAATGGCCCGGACAGTCCCACCAGGCAGGTGAATCGATGATCCGAGAGGAGTCACGGTGGAGGGGTCCCACACCTGTACGGTGCCGTCGTCACAACCCACCGCGACCAGCGGCGTCCCATCGTGCAGACCGAAGGATGCGAGGGAGCGGATCGGTGCCTCCTGACGTGCAAGGACGTTGCCTTGGACCGTCAAGTCCTTCCACTGCGGTTGGAGGCGCCCCAAGGACTCCGGCGGGTGGCCCATGGCCGGAGTGCGTACGGGGCGCTCGTCCTCGTGCTCCCAGAGCGCGAAGCTCAGGCTCTCCGCGCGTGCCGGGGGCGGAGCGTCGCCCAGGAACGGTTCGATCCTTGTCCACGCGAACAGCCGTGTGGTGTCCGGAGTGTGCTCCGACAACAGTCCGAGCGCACCACGGACATTCCCGCTCGTCTCGTACGGGAGGAACTTCCCTGTGACGACGCTGTCGTTCAGCACTTCGCCTGCCGCCGCGTGCTCGACGAGGTGATGGCGCAGATACGGATGCGGTGGGCTGTTGTCGGACTCTTGTATGGAGCTGAACGCGACGGCCAGCCGGCGGTGGTCCTCGCTGACGTTCGCCTGGGCCGGGAGCAAGTGAGCGGATGTGAGCGACTCGACGAGGAGCAGGTGGGGAGTGTTCCGCAGCAGCTCCCCCACACGTTCGTGGATGGGTCGGTAGACGAACCGACCGTCCTCGACAGCGGTCGTCAAATAGCCGGCGAGGCGACTCTCACGAACCTGACGGATCAAGCTTTCCGCAGTAGTAGGGAGCGGCATGAGCGCAGCCACAGCGCACGGCCACACCTCGGCCCACGGAAGACCAGCGCCCCGAGCGAGTGCTGGGGCCCGCAGAACCTGGATGACGGCCTCGGCTGGCAGGCCGGTGTTGCGGCTTACCTCTTCGAGGTCGCGGAGCAGGAGCAGCTGAGTGCCCTGACGGAGGGAGGCACGCCACTCAGGGTCATCGGGGGCCGGGAGGCTGCTACGCCTCTCCAGTGACTCCGCAGCGAGCCGGGCGTCGAGAAACGACGGGGCAACCTCTTCCGCCACGGCGGCCGCGAGCTCTTCTAGTAGCTGGACATCAGGGTGTACGGCGTCGTCGTTCAGTCCGAACAACGCCCTGAGCAGAGTGTTTGTGTACGCGGCGATGTCTGGTGCGGCACAGGTGTCCGTCCGCAGCGGTTCACCGGACTCCGTGGAGCGGACCAGAAGGTTCAGGAGGTCGGATGCCCTGTCGCGGGAAGGCTGCAGCCTTCCCGCGACAGGGGCGTGCGCGCTGCGAATGCCCAGAAGCATCCGCACTGCAGGCCGTCCGTCGTCGGACCACTGCTCGGACAGTGGTCGGATGAGGTCGGTGATGGTCCGGGTCGGATTCCTTGCCTCGTCGATGCCGTCCACGACGACGGTCAGGGCCCGGCCCTCGCGACGGAGGTAATCCAGGGCATGGTCCAGGATCAGGTCGACCGTCCTGATCCCGGCCCCCCGTTCAGGCAGCCGACCGGTGAGCGCCTCGTACAGAGCGGCGGTCAGTTCGTCGGTATCCGCATTGCGCGCGAGCACCGCAGCGTCGATCGCTCCCACCGGCACGAGGAGGTCGGGTGCGGTCGTCTCGATGACATGACGGTAGGTCTCGTCAGACCGGAAGCGGGCATCGCTCAGGGTGACGGCTCGGGCGAGCAGCGCCGACTTCCCCGAGCCAGCTTCACCGGTGACGATAAGCGTGCCCTCCTCCCGTGCGAGGAACTCGTTCACGCGCCTCATCTGAGCTGTCCGTCCGGTGAAGTACCAGCCGGTCACCCCTGAGGTTGGAGATGGCTGGCCGGATGCCCGTGACAGCCAGTACGAGTCGCGGTCGGCGGGGCTCCAGGCGACGGCGCTACGCGCCGGTTCGACGACGTCGGGCTTCGCTGTGTATCCGGGGTTGGGCAGGCAGGGGCTGGGTTCCTGATGTTCCTTGTCGCGTTGCAGCGACTCCGGCGGCCATACCGGTTGCACGTCAGCCATGAGTGAAGGTAGGTAGACCTTCGTCATCGCGGTGAAGAAGTCCCCATAGCTCAGGTATGGAAGGGCGTAGCCTGCGGACTCCTTCTTGAAGTGCGTCATCATCGCCTTCAGGAGGCGGGAGTAAGCCTCAAGGCGAGGCGATGTGTACTCGTCAGCCGACGTCAGTACGACGAGCGATTTCAGCCCGCGCCGTTCGTCGCTGAGGGCGGCAAGTCGCCTGTCCAGGTCCCTTCTCAATACTCCGGAGAAGCAGGAGTCGACCATCACGAGGACGTGCGAGGCGTGGGAGTCCAGCAAAGTTGTGACGAGTTCGGCGGTTTGGAAAGCGGTGTTGAGAACCCGGTTCTGGTCCGAGTCGGGCAGACGCAGGAAGTGAATCTCGGAATCACGGCTCACGCCATGGCCGGTGATGTAGGCGACGAGGACCTCGTCGTCGTCGGCGTCTGCCAGCTCCTCCTCGTCGAGAAAGGAACGCAGATCGCGGACGGTGCGCAGGCCGTTCGGCTTCACGACATCGAAACCACGTCTCCCGTACGAGGAGCCGCTCGAAACCCACCATTCCTCGACAACGGCCACTTGGGCCTCGATGCCCTTCCTGAAGTTCTCGCGGTCCTGTGGTGTGGGGTAGGTGTCGTCGTCGTAATCCGAAATGGCGATCTCGACGAGCCGTCGCCTACCCCACTCGTCGGTGTTCGGCTCGCTCACCGCTCCCCGCCGGCGATGGCGTGCGCTACCGGAGCGGTTCGCAGATAGGTCAGGGCCTTGTGGGGATCGACCACACCGTTGCGGACCCGCGCGTCCGTGATAGCCGACGACGTGTGGCTCAATCCCCTGCCGCCGGTGATGAAGTCCCCTGGGTCGAAGGCGTTGACCCACGCGATGTCACCAGGCAGCTTCAACGGCTCGCCGTCGACGATGCCGAGCCCGCGGCGTACGGCTGGGATTGCCAGAGGCGAGCCGCACGTCACGAGGGTGCGTACCTTGGCCACCCGCTCCGGAGGGATCTGGCTCCGACGCAGCAGATCGTAGGCGATCACACTTCCCAGTGAATGCCCCACGACTACGGAGGTGTCATCGCCGAAAGCATCTGCGACCAGCTCCCTGACACGAGCCGCAAGTCCGGGCTCGTAGAGGTAGAACCGCACTTCGCGCATCGCGGAGACGAACAGTTTGCCTCCGCCGCGGGGGTAGCGGTGGTCGTATGCCATCACCAGGCGGGTGAGGCGAGCCGGCCAGAGGCGGGGCAATCCCAATGTCTGGAGCTCGATTTCCTCGAAACTCGATAGGTCGTCGCGGTGGACGACTTCCTCCAAGGCGTCGGTGACGAACGCCATCTCCTCCTGGCTCAGGGGCGCTGCCGTACCGAAGAGGTCATCCTCTGCGCCGAGCCGGTCGGCTCCGCGCGCCAGGAGCCCGGTCCAGTGGGGCAGTTCTAGAGCGCCTGCCCCGATGACGGGTTGCTCAATGCTGCCGAGCCCACGGTTGATCGCTTTGCTCCACTCCGCAGTCAGCCGTGACTTCGAGGTTTGCGACTGCCGAATTCCGTGTACTCCGACGATGCGTGCCACCCGTGCTCCCCGCCTGTGTGCTGTTCGCTCGGATCGAGGCTAATGCGGGCTTCCTTCGGAGGGGTGAGGTTCAGCGACAGTGATGTCCTGGTCCTGGAACTGGTCGGCAGACGGGCACCGCCTGGCAGTTCGCCGATGTAGGGCGGTGACTCCGACGCTGTCCGAACGAGAGACATGGGCCTCCTCCATATGAAGGGATAGCGCCTGCACCGAGCTGGGCCTCGGGGCTGCCGCCCGCTCTCGGCGGGGGCAGATCACGACCAGGCCTTCATCCCATGGGGCAGTGCACTCTGCTTTCCGCCAGTGCGGCGGTGGCCCGAAGCTCAAGTACCTTTGGCGGCAGGTCTTTGTGTCCTGCGTCCGCAGGGATGGCCCCTTTGGCCTAGGGGCGGCGTAGCCGCGACCGATGTACTCCCCGCGTCAGCAGGGATGGTCCCAACCTCCTGCGCGGCTAGAGCAGTGCGCCGATCCGCTTCTCGTGCGCCCGCAGGTATGACCCCACGTCGGGGAGGACCAGGGCCATCTTGCGGTCCCGTTCCTCGCACTCGCGGGGATGGTCCCAACCCGGATTGTGGTCAGACGCTCGGCACCCTCTGTCTTCAGTGGCCGAGGGATAGTCTCAGCCTGCACTCCGACTCCTGTTCCCTGTCCAGGCTCGGATGGCGCCGCGAGCAGGGGCTCGCGCTCACTACCCGCTTGCTCACTTGCGAAGGAGGGGTGCCTCATCGTCGCAACGGCTTGATCGGGGCCCGGACTGCTCCCGGTAAACGCAGGGATGGCTCTCAACGGTGCGGCGGAGCTGCACACCGACCGACTGATCTCCGTGCATGCGGGGATGGCCCATACGAGCAGGACGTCATACAGCGCGGCTCACATGGCTCCCCCGCACGCGCGGGGATGACTCCGCGCCTTTGAGTCTCGCGATCAGTGTCGTCAGCCGCTCCCTGCGTCCGCAGGGTTGGCCCCCACTACTCGGACACGCGCTGGGAGCTATGGGTCTGCTCCTCCGCCAGTGGGGAATGGTTCGGACGAGACGCCTTACGCAGCTCTGACCGCCACCCCTCCCCCCGCGCCTGCGGGGATGGTCCCCTCCTGTGGACGCCGTTCGGGCCGACGAACGTCTGCTCTCCGCGCACGCGGGGATGCTCCCTTCCTGGACGCGCTGCGCAAGCCGCTGTCCGCCTGCTTCCCGCGCACGCGGGATGATCGCGCGCCCGACGTCCGTTACGGCGGCGGTACGGCCTGCTCCCCGCGCGGGCGGGGATGGTCCCTACGGCACCGTGAACCCCTTCGCGGACGTCCTCTGCTTCCCGCGCATGCGGGGATGGTCCCAGGGCCGGGACGATGCCGCACGCCATGACGATCTGCTCCCCGCATACGCGGGGATGGTCCCACCGCCTACACGTCTGCGGACATGCCGGGTGTTTGCTCCCCGCGCACGCGGGCTAGTGGTAGGCCCCTGATCTCAGTTCATGAGCTCTTTCGGTTGTTGTCCGCGGACAACAACCGAAAGAGCTCATCCCGACATGGCCTTGCCTGGGCACGCGCCCCGGCATGCTCCAGAAAGGCGCTTAGTCCCTCAGTTGTTGTCCGCGGACAACACACTCCCACCCCTGCTTCCTCGCCACGTCCTCGTAGCGGCGATCTTCCCGACCTGTCGTCCAAAGAAGCTCATGCCCCAGGATGGAGCCGTGCTTCCCTACGTCTACCGCGTGACCAAGTACGACCCCGCCGACCGTGACGAGCATGGTCACTACCACGGGCCCCAGGACATCGTGAGCGATCGCGGCGAGTCCGAAGCGGCCTACCTCGAGGCGGTCGCCGCATTCGCCGCAGACGCCGGGATCGACCGTCTCGCCGTACGCGAACCCGGAGTTCCGTCCTTGGCTCACCTCGGAGTTGCGGCGGCAGCGGACGATTACGGGCTGGGCGCTCTCTTCCCGAACGGCCTGCACGGATTCCACGACGGAGCGGAAGTGCAGCTGCCCACCGCTCTGGAGTTGGTGAGATGCATGCTGCGCGAGGGTGGCGCCTGGTGCCGGCTGGAGGCGGACGGCATCTTCGAAGTGCATGTGGGATGGGACCAGTACCTGTACGTCTGCACCAGCCGGCCCAGCGAGGTTGCGGTGGCGCGGACCCGTGCGCTGGGCCTCTTTCCTGAGAACCTGGACGCCTCCCCCTACGCCGTGGAGGCGGAATCGCCGGACGTGCAACGGCCGGCAGACGCCGAGTTCTGGTCAGCGTTGGCCTGGGCCGTTGCCTCAGGACGCGCGGGGCTGCTCGAGGAGACGTACGTCGAGGGAGCCTCCCGGTGGCATCAACTGAGTGGTGAGACCCTCGGCGCCGTACGCGCTGGACTTGTGCCGCGTGCCCGACTGGCTGTCTGGCCTGCCCTCTCCCCCGATGTCGGCGCCGTCCTCGGCTCACTTCCCGAGGAGGGCCTGGTGGAAGCAGTGTGGCAGGACACGGACGGCCGGGTTCACAGTGCTCTGGCAGATGAGGCGGACCACGCGGAGTTGACCGTGCGGATGACGGGCGCCACGGCGGCAGCCCTGATGCCCGTGTACGCCGATGATTGCGTGCCACTGTTCACTGCTGTCCTGCCCGACAGCGACGGCGTCGTACGGGCGCGTTGGCGGACCGAGCCGACACCGGACGACCGGAAATGGGCCTTCCTCAAATCACTGCGGGCCGGCCAGGTTGTGACAGGCACAGTGATCGAGACAGCCCCCTTCGGCGTCACCTTCGTCGATGTCGAGGGGCACGTAGGGATCATCAACATCCCAGAGCTGTCATGGCGCCCGCTGGCTCATCCGTCCGATGTCGTCTCCGTGGGCCAACGCATTCCCGTACAGGTCCTGGGTGTGGACGCGGTCCGGGGGCGCTTGGCCCTGTCGCTCAGAGCTCTGCAGGACGACCCGATGAAGGAGCTGACGGCCCGGGTCGGCACTTCGGTTCTCGGACCCGTCACCAAGCTCGTTCCCTTCGGTGTCTTCGTGCGCATAGAGGAGAGGGAGAACGGTCTGGAAGGGCTGGTGCACAACTCCGAGCTGACCGGCACACAGGTGGAGGACCCCCAGTTCGGCATCGAGATCGGACGTGCTCTACGCGTCAAGATCCTGGGTGTGGACCTGGAGCGCCGCCGGATCACCTTGTCCCAGCGACAGGCCGACCCAGAGGTCTGAGCCGGCCGGTCCTGCCTCTTCGGTACGCCGGGGAGGCTGAGCCGTTTGCGCAGGCCGGCCGCAGCCGGCCGGCCCCCCGGCGGTCCCTGCCGCAGCTGGAAACAGAAGTGCGCCGGAGGCGATTGCCTCCGGCGCACCGAACCGATGAGCCCTCTCACACGTATGCGTGGAGCTCTTCGATCAGCTGCGTCAGCTGCTCAGGAGGAAGGCCGGACGCGAGGGTACGTGCCTGCTCCTCGACTGACGTCCCGAGCTGGCGCACAAGAAGCCGACTGCGCTCCTCCGCCGGTGCAGTTGTCCCGTACGCCTGGGGCGCAGGCTCGGCAGGGTCTTCTGTGGTGCCGTGCGTGTTGTCCGCGGACAACGTCGGAGAAGGGACGGGCGCCGCTGCCGCCGGGGGGCGCTGCTCCTCGGCAGGTGTGTTGTCCGCGGACAACACGCGCTCCTCAGCGGGGACGGGATTCTTGCCAGGCGAAGGGGTCGGATGCGGGGCCGACGGAGCGGCCTCCGTCTCGCGCGGCGTGTTGTCCGCGGACAACACGGATTCGGGTGCGGGGGAGAGGTCGACGGTTCCTGTGCTCTCGGCCGGGGCGGAGGACCGCGTCGCCGCGGTCTTCTTGGCCTGCTGCAGGAGACGCTTCTCCTCCTCGCGCGAGCGAGCCTCCTGCTCCCGGGTCTCCTTGAGATGCGCCAGCAGCCCAGCCCCGTCGAGCGCCGGCTCCTCCTTCAGCCGCCGTGCGAGCAGACGGCCGTCACGTTCGGCGAGAGATCCCGAGCTGAGCATCGTCAGCAGCTCGGAGGGGAGTTCGAGGAGCGCGAGCTGATTGGTGACCCAGGAACGGTCACGCCCCAACCGCTTGGCAGCCCGGGCCCGGGCCCCCTTCTCCGACTCCTCGCTGCATACCCGTACGAGCTCGAGGACGCCGCGCGCACGCTCGACGACATCGAAGTCCTCCCGCTCAAGGTTTTCCTTGAGCAGATGATCGACGAACTCCTCGCGAGAGGCGGCCAGATCGTCGCGTACGACGAAGTCCAACGCCTCCAGAGCTACGTGCACCGCGCTGCGGAATCGCCGCTCGCCATTGACGAGTACGTACGCGGAATCGCCGATCTGCGCCTCGTGCTCGGGCCACAGCCTCAGGTACGCGGGACGGGACACGGCGACGCACGCCGCGAGCTGGGCGACGCGCAGCTCCTCACCGAAGCGGGTGAGATCCTCCTCCGAACCGAAGTTGCGACGAGGGTTGAGCGGGGTCGGCGCGACATCGTCCAGCTGCAGACGCCGCAGCTCGTACGCCGGAACATCGCCCTGCACTATGGCCTTTGCCCGACCTCGGGCGCTCCGGCCGCGCGGCACGCCCCCGAAGGAGGAGCCGGTGCCGAGCCGGTCAGCGACGCTCATGACATGACCTTCCGAGCGATGGCGCGCATGATCTCGGACTGCTCGCACTCCGGGGCGTAGGAGAGGAGAGGCTGCTTGAGCCGCACGGACTCGCGCTGCTCCTTGAGTTCAGGCATGACACCGATGACCGGCGGGTCACCGATCTCCTTCCAGCTGTGCAGCGACGACGTGGCGATGTAGCCCTTGCGGCTGTCGTACATGTTGACGATGAAGCCGAGCATGGAGATCTCGACCTCCATGTCGGCGCACAGGTCCTGGATCTGGTCGTAGAGCATGTCGTACGCGTCGGCGGACGAGTCCTCCGCGAGCACGGGGATGAAGATGCCGGACAGGCCCGGCGTCTCACCTTCGCGTGTGCGGCAGTAGTACAGCGCGGTGTCCATGGTGTAGCCGAGGCTGGGCGGGCAGTCGACCACGATGTAGTCGAACTCCCTCTCCAGCGGCTCCAGCGCCTTCTCGAGCGCGGTCTCCTTGATGCGGACGAAGCGGCTGGTGGCGAGCTTGGCGTCGAGCAGGAATGCGTCCTTGCAGGCCGGCAGCATGAACAGCCGACCGCTGAAGGCACCGTCCTCTATCGGGACGAGCAGCTCACGCAGTTCTCCCTTCGCCTCGCCCAGCATGTGCTTGGCCAGGCTGGGGGCTTCGATGTCGAACAGGTCGTACCCGAGCTGCTTGGTGAGGTGGCCCTGGGGGTCGAAGTCGATGAGGAGGACGCGGTTGCCGGCCTCGGCCAGCGCCTGGGCGACACCGGAGGACGTGGCCGTCTTCCCGACCCCGCCCTTCTGGTTGCCGAAGATGAACCTGCGGGCCCAGCTGGGCCGCGTCGCGCCTCTACGGGGGGAGGGGTGCGTGTCGAGCCAGAGGCGAATCGCCTGGGCGATGCCCTGGTTGAAGGGGATGCCGCGCTGCTTGCAGTCGTCCTTGAACTCCCCGTACAGCCCGGTGGGGAGATAGGTGGAGAACGAGCTGCCGCCTGTGGTGTCCACGGGGGCGCGCTCGGCATCATCTGCACGCCACGCCTGGACGCCTTCGGTCACGGCGTCCTTGATGTCGACGCCGAACTCGGCGGCCCTGACCTTGAGTTCTTGTCGCAAGGCGGCGGGCAGCTTGGCGACTACCTTTTCCCTGTCGTCGGGGGAGTATGGGACGGTCATGCGGTTACCTTACTCACCTCGATGCGGGTTTGTGGTGCAGGCGGGGTCGGAAATTTGTGGCGTGTCGCCCCGTTGCGGGAGAGATGATCGAGTCGAACCGCTTGAAGTGGCGCCCGAATTGAGGGGTTGGGGAACAATGTCGGATTCGATGAAAGTGCATCAGAATCGGCTTGGCGGCCAATAGAACGGCAGGTCAGGGAGTCTGCTCCCCGCGCGTGCGGGGATGGCCCCCCGTCGGAGTACCGGCACGCGCGTACGGTGCTCTGCTCCCCGCGCGTGCGGGGATGCCCCCCCCGCCGGGACCGCACCCAGTGGATCCAGTCCTGCTCCCCGCGCGTGCGGGGATGGCCCCACGTCCAGCGCTTCGCGGACCGGCTGGATCAGCTGCTCCCCGCACGTGCGGGGATGGCCCCGTCCCGGCCCTGGTCAACTGGCGTATCGACATCTGCTCCCCGCGCGTGCGGGGATGGCCCCACACCTCAAGATCCTGGCCCGTCACAAACCCGCTCCCCGCGCGTGCGGGGGATGGCCCCGCTCTGACCTGCGGCGGACGGAGATTTTCCCTCTGCTCCCTGCGGGTACGGGGATGGCCCCCGCAACAGCGTCGGGAAGTTCGACGACGTCAACTGCGCCCCGCGCGTGCGGGGATGGCCTCGCCGACCCTGACGGCGTGGGCCGCCACATCGCCTGCTCCCCGCGCGTGCGGGGATGGCCCCGGCGAGACCTCGGTCAGCGTCGTGACCGAGGACTGCTCCCCGCGCACGCGGGGAGGGTCCCATCCCGACGGTGGCGGAGTCCTTGGACGATCAGGGCCTGCTCCGCGCGGGCATTCGAGTTGGCATCATCCGCCAGATGACGTGCTCAGTGGGGATGGCGCTCAGGGCGTACGGAAGTCCTTCGCGTCCGGATACGTCACTCGGGTGCAGCCGCGCCGCTTGGTGATGTCGTCGACGTACGCGTGGAACAGCGCCGACAGCGTCTGGGGACCGAGCACGTTGTCATAGGTGTAGCTGGAACTGAGGGTGTGCAGGGCAGGCTTGCCGTCGCAGATGGAGGAGGCCCACCACGCGCCGCCCGCGTGTCCGGCCGTTCCCGCGGTGACGACCTTGGGCTCGTTGTCACTGCCGTCGTATCCCACCGTGTGCGCCTCCGCGCCGAAGTAGGAGCTGGTGCGCAGCCACCATGGTGAGTGCGTGAGCGCACTGCGTGCGTAATCGAGGTCGTCGTCGTGCAAGCCGTCGGCAATACGGCCCACCTGGTCGGGGCTGACCGCCAGGAGACAGCCTTCGACGGGGTAGGAGTCCCGGGTCGGTGCCGCGAGGGCACGGTCGGGCAGTCGGCCTTGTTCTCGTTCCTTGACGTGTCGGGCAAACCAGAGGCATGAACCGCCCGCCGACTGTGCGGGGCGAAGGGCAGACGGGACGGACGCCAACTGGTCGTCAGGCAGGGCGGGCAGCTGGGTCCGGCAGCCGATCCGGTCGGTGAGCTTCTCGGCGGCCGAGCGGGCGATGTGGGCGAGGCGTTCACGGTCCGCTGCGGAAACGTCCTCGTAGTCGGCGCGGGCCGTCACATTCAGCAGCTTCGGAGCCGTCGCACGGCTGCCCGGGCCGCACTCGGCGCGGATGGTGGTGTACCAGTTTCCGTACCGGCCCAGCGCACCATCGCCGATCGGACGCGGTTCGGGGCGCCGGTCAGCGATCGCTGTGACATCAGATTTCTGACTCCCGCGACTGTCACTGAACGGCTCGAGATCACCGTCATCACCGACCCAGTACAACGGTGTGGAAGCGTCGCTGCCCCGCACAGTCAGCGTGAACAGGCTCGTGGTCTTGCCGGGCCCAGGCACCTTGTAGACGGTGCAGGAACCGGGCAGCTCGTCCACATCGAGTCTGGACTTCTCGTAGTCGCTGCCCTTTGCCCGGATCATCCCGCCCTGCAGATCCATCACTGCGGCCCCGGACACCAGCCGATCACACGCCGCGCTGATGTGGCGCTCGCTGGAGGCATGGTCCCGGATGTCATCGAACGTCAACCAGCCCGCATACAAGCTCAGTCCGATCCCGCCGTACGCCGTCCACTTCCACAGCCGTATCCACCCCGCGCGCATCGCTTACTCCCCCTCGGAACCCATCCGGCGCGATCACTGCCGCCCGGGCATCGAGCGTAGATGCTCGGGCGGCATCTATGACGCGGCCTCGGCGAACAACGGCGCCATGTCAATCTTCCTCGGGGACCCATCGGGCCCTGCAAGACCAACGCCATCCGGATCCACCGCGGCCCTGCTGGCCCGCGGTACAACCCTGAGCGATCTTGTGGTGGTCGCCCGAGTTCACGGCGAACGGGCAGCCACTGCCGCTGTGGTCGGGTCTTCAGACAGTGGTGGAGAGCGTGTTGTCCGCGGACAACACGAATGGCCCCCTACGCACGGCCCGCGCGTGCAGCGTGTTGTCCGCGGACAACACCCGCACCGATCTCAGTCCCGCCAGGTCCGCAGAAGAGCCGCGATGCGTGCGGCTGTGCAGTGCGGGTCGTACAACTCGTGTGCCAGGGCTGACAACTGCTCCCGTGTCGGTGCCACAGGAACGCCGCTCGCTTCCAGGTACATCACGGCGACGGCGCTCGCCACGCTCAGGTTGGACCGCTCCAGCCAGCGCAGCCGCCCCAGGGTGTGCACCAGAGCCGCAGCTCTGGCGAAGACACCCTGGTAGACCGGAGTCTCCAGGAGTTCCGCGCGGTGACGGGCGACCGCGGCCAGGGGGACCCCCAGGTCTTCCGGGGCCGGGTCGTGGTGGCCGGCGCGTTCGGCTACTTCGAGGATCCAGGAGAGGTCCACGTGCAAGGACATGCTCACGCAGCGGCACCCCGGCTGGGTGCGGGGGAGTGCTGGGAGTCGAGATCCCTCTCGAGGGCGTCGAGGAAGGAACCGTGCTCGTCCAGGAGGCGTTGGGCACCCGCCATCCCGGCGGCTCGGGCTCCGGATGTGTCCTCGGCGATGAGTCGCTCGATGTACCGGTTGAAATCGAGGCCGCGAGCTGCCGCCGCGTCCTTTCCGGCTGCGAGCACTCCCGGCTCCAGCCGGAGCTGAGTCTGCTTCTTCTGGGAGGTCATACATTCAAGGTAGCAGGGTGGTAGCAATAGGAGAAGGTGTGCGGAGGCCGGCCGCCCCGCACCCGCACACGCGGGGCAGTTCTGCATGAATCTCTCTCACTGCGAGGACGGCGTGAGGAGCTTTGGCAGGTCATGCAGAACGGGCTGCCGCTCCCCTTACATCTCGAAGCGCCTGGAACCGCCACCGAAGAGCGGAGGTGAACAGGACGGAGATGAGGAGAAGGGGCGATGGAGCTCGTCGTTCTGCTGGTGCTGGTCGTGCTGGCACCGTCTGTGAAGAAGCTGGTCAAGAGCCTGGCGGCGCGCCATCGCGCCGAAGGGGAGGCGACCTTGATCCGGGCTCAGGGCTGGGCTGACAGTTCGCGAGCCCTCGCCAAGGCCGAGATCGTCCGGGCGAAGGCGGCCGAAGTGCAGCGGGCGAGGAGCGTTGTCGTCCACCCTCTGAGCCAACGCGAAGGAGCCGGAAGGCAACGGGGGAGGAAGAGCCGTGGTTGAACCGGAGGAGAAGGCAGCAGCCGCGCTGGCTGTGATGTACGTGGACAAGAAGCGGGATCTCTTCGCCCACGCCCGCCGGTGTCTTGCGCGAGAGGGCATTCCGGAGTCACGGCTGGGTGCCGACGACCTGGTGCAGGAGGCGCTGGCTGTCACCTTGGCCAACTGCTCCAAGCAGCCGATCGACAACCTCGCCGGCTATGTGTACAAGGTGATCTCCAACAAGGTCCGCGACGAGAGCCGCCGGATCGGAGTGGCGCAGCCGATCGATACGAACCTGCACTCCGTGGATCAGGACCGCTTCATCCACGTCTCCTCTGTCGAAGCGGTCGGTCAGGACGACGCAGCCGACTATCTCGATCTTGAGGCGGCTCTACGAACCCTGCCGAGGCAGCAGCAGCGCATGATCATGCTCGCCAAAGGGTTCGACTACACCCATGCCGAGATCGCCGGCATGACAGGACTCCACAGGGGAACGGTCGCCCAGCACGTCAGGCGGGGGACACGTGCGCTGACCCTCCTTCTGGCTGGCACGGCAGGCTGCCTGGCCTTCGCGCTCGTGAGCTGTTTCGCGTCCTTCGGGGGAGGAGAGCTGATCCCTGCCAGCAGCCCCGGGATCAGGACTGCCGTTCGAAGGTTCGATGGGTACTCGCCGTGGGCCACGACTCTCTCGGTCCTGGTGCTGAGTGCCTTGCTAGGAGTCGTGTGGGTCATCAGGAGGACCACCGTTCGCAGGGCCGAGGCCAGGAGCGCACACCTGTTTCGGATCGTCCGGCAGATGCAGGAAGCGCAGCTGTACGGACGTGCGCTCAGCACTCTGGGGCGCGAACCCACGGATGCAGAGTTCGCGAGAGAACTGGGCGTCTCGTCGGAACTCATCGAGGAGGCCAGGTTCTACGCCAGCCACGTGATCCAGGACATCAACAGCAGAGGCGTGGACATCCGGACATGGACCAGACTCCACGACCCCAAGCCGCACAGGGGATGACTTCGGAAAGGAATCTTGGCCGGCAGGTCATGCAGACCACGCTCCTGCTTCCCTGACCCTGTGGGCTTTCACGACAGCAGTGCTCTGTGTGAGCCACCTGGGCACCGCACGGGCCGCGCGTATCTGACTCGCTGGATCCCTCCTTGGCCGACCTGTGTGCGCTGAACACAGACCGTCGAGAACCACTACCTCGCCCCCCGAGGCCGCCGCACCCACTTCACCGCCGCCCGCGAGTCCGCCCGGGAGGCGCACGACCGGTTCGTGGGCCTGGACCGCGTAGATCCCTTGCGGGAGCTGGTCGCCCTGGAGCTGGGTGAGCATCTTCCGGAACGCGCGGACGTGCCCGGTGAGGGGATCGAGTTCAGGGCATCCGCCGAGAACGGATCTGAGCTTCAGATGGGGCCGGGCGGCGTAATTCTCCAGCCGTTGCGCTGTCGACCTGCCGTCGCTTGTGAGGTACGCGGATCGTTCCGTGCCTCCTGTGACGACCAAGGCAGGACTACGTCCGACTCAAGATTCTCAGCGCTCGCGCGCGTATGTCACGACCCACGCGGTGGCGAGAACGAGCCCGAGAACCCCGATACCGAAGATGCCGAGAATCGTCCCGATCCCCTTCCCGTCCAGAGTGGCGCGCACCCCGCCGGCGAGCCCGCCGACGGACATGCACAGACCAAGGACGAATGACCGTGAACTCCGGGGACGTAGCAGGTGCCTCGCGCTCGGGCTCCGGCGACCGGGCTCCGGCGGACCCGAGCGCCGGCGGCCGGAGGGTGGCGTGCCTGGCAGGTGCTTCATCAATACCTCGTCTTCCCCGGTGCTGCCGGGGCATCGACATGAGTGTCTTCCGGGCCCTTCTTCGACGGGGTGTAGGCGAAGTCGACCACGGTCGCCACCACGGCTACGGGAGCGCCGAAGATCTTCCCTCCGAACTTGCCGACCGTGTTCAGAGCGGTTGGACGGTGGTGCTTTCCCTTCACGTCGCTCAGGATCGAACCCTTCTCGAGGTGCTTGCTCGCCTCGCCGGCCGCGTAAGCGGGCGTGCCACCGATGAATCCCTGAACCGCGCCGTTCAGGTCTCCACGAAGGAGCGACTCGCCACCGCCCATCCAGGAGCGGTAGCTGAGAAATTCAGCGACAGGCTTTACGGTGCCGCTGCCCCACTTCTCGGGAGGCACGTACTCGGCTGTGTCCAGTTTCGTCTGCGCCGCCTGCTCCTTGAGTGTCTTCGCGTCTCGCAAGGAGGCGTAGTGCACGGAGCTGAACTGGTGCGGGTCTTCGGTGAGAGCCGCCAGGCCACCGGTGCAGAGGGCATCGGCGTCGGCCGCGCGCTGGAGTATGGCCTCCATGCGTTTGACGAGTACGTCGACGTCGTCCGAGCCGGGGTCCGAGCTCTCCAGATGGATGACGACCCCGTACGGGTCGATTTTGAGGCCGTGGGGCGGGTTCTCGTAGATCTCCACGAGCTCGGCCTTGGCTTTCGTCAGTTCGCTGTAGGCGCCCTTGAGCAGGTTGGTGATGCTCTCAGCCTGGGTCACCGCGTCCTGGAATTCGCCGGCCGCCCTCGTGACGAAGGGCTTCGTGACGCCGGCGTTCTGGCCCTTCCAGGCCGTCCCTTGCGCGAAGACGTTCATGTCTTCGGCGTCCTTGGCGAGCTCCCGCAGCTTTTTGGCCATGGCAACCCAGTCGTCGATTGCCGAATCGAGCGGCTTCGTCCTGAGATTCAGAAGCTGCTGGAAGGCCAGCATCGGGCACCTCGCTCAGATGAAGAAGGATCGGATGGAGAACAGCGACGGATCACATGATCGGGCCCTGTGGCTTCGGTACTGAGGGCCGTGCGTGCTCGTCGGGGACGTCGTAGTAGTCAGAGATCTTTGTCGCACTGACCTGGGTGGCTGCCCAATCGTCGTCCTTCTTCTTCGACGCTTTCGTGTAGTCGAGGTGGTTGGAGATGTGCGCGCAGGCGTCAACGAGCATTCCTACCTGTTTTGCCCACGCCGTGGATGCGGAGGCCAGCGCCTTGCCCATCTCGAACCCGTCCGCCGTCAGACTCGTGCCTGCCGTCCTGGTCGTGGTCTGGGCGAGCTTTCCGTCCGCCTTGAGGTTGTTGTGCAGCCGGTAGGCGAAATGGCCGATTTTCCCCAGCTCGTCGTCGTGGACGACGAGATCCGCGCCGGTTGGTGTCGTGCCTGGGTCCCTCGTCGGCGCACCGTTGAGCTGCATCCGTGCGGCCGCCGCGGCCTTGAGGTCGGCCCACTCCTCTTCGAAAGACATGTCCCTCCCGGCGATGTGATGACGAACGCGCTGTCGCGCACGATTTCATCATTGACGATCTCTTCACGGTGGCGTGCAGCGGGGGAGGGGGCGACCACGAGGCCCAGGTCGTCGCCGGATTCCGGCGTACGGTGATGTGCTTGACCTCGAACGTTCCAGCCATGATCAAATTCTGGGGAAGGACGAAGGGGGTTCCCCTGTCGGGACTCCCTGCGCTCCGGAAAGCGTAAGACGCATGCCCTGCTGACGGGGCAGCACGAACGGGGGCGGCCGGTGGCCTGGCTGACGAAGATCACGGCAGACGAGCAGATCGACTACCGGCTGCGGGAGCAGGCCGGGTGCGCGGTGGTGGAGGCGTCGGCCGAGCAGACCGTGGTGCGGGAAGGCGCCGTCGACGAGCGGACCGACCACCGGCTGCAGGGCGCTGCTCTGGTGTGGATGGGCAGCGGTCTGCAGGCGATCGGACTGACCGACGGCCAGGTCCTCGGCGAGGACGGCAAGGAAGCCGCCCGGCGCCTGATGACCGGCTGCCACCCGGAGACGGGCGCCCGGCTCATCCGTACGCAGACCTCGGTCCGCGCCCACGAGAGGGCGAAGCTGACGACCGCCCGGCTGGTCGAGGCGATCGAGGCCGCGGCGGGGGAGAATAGCCTGACGGCCGCCGAGCTGCTGGAGGGCAAGCCGAAGCAGCAGAAGGTTCTGGCACAGCAGCAGCGGATGGTGCACCGGTTCGGTGAGATGCACCGGATGCAGGTGACCACCTTGCACAAGCTCGCGCGCGCCGCCGGCCTTTCCCTGGACGAGGTCTACGGCGAGCGCGAGCTGGCCGAGGCTCGGGAGCACGCCGACGTCCGGGTCGATGACCGGGTCCGCGGATGGGACCTCGTGCTGGACCTCCCCAAGTCCGACAGCGTCCTGCAGGGCGTGATGGCGGACCTCGAGGAACGGGAGCTGCGCGACCTGGTGCACCAGGCGAAGCGCGACGTGTTCACCGAGCTCGAATCTTGGGTCGGCTACGCGGTCGGCAGCGAGGAGGGGCGCCCGGTCCGGATTGCGACCGGGGGGCTGATGGGCTGGTCCGTGGAGCACCAGGCGGCGCGGCCCATGGGGGATGGGCAGCCCGGCGACCCGCACCTGCACCTGCACGTCACCATCCCGAACCTGGCGCTGTGCGAGGACGGGCAGTGGCGGTCGATCGCGAACTCCGGGCAGGACCTGCACCGGCACGCGGCGGCCGCCGACGCGTTGTTCAAGGCGCGGGTGCGGGCGCTCACCTATGCCCGGTTCGGTGTCCGGCGCGAGCAGAACGAGCAGACCGGGGCATGGGAGGTCGCGGGGGTGCCGGAGCGGCTGCGGACGGAGTTCTCCCGCCGGGCGACGTTGGTCGACCGGACCGCCGGCACCGACGCGAGCCGTCAGGAGAAGGCGAAGGTCTCCCTGCAGACCAAGCGGGCCAAGCATTCCGCCGGCACGGCGGGGATGCGGGAGAGCTGGCGGCAGCGGGCCGAGGACGCGGGTGTCGACGTCGACGCGATGGTCGCGGCCGCCGCCCCCGGACCACCCGGCCCGGACGGGGGGCTCGGCATCGACGGTCCCGGCAGCGGTCCGCAGATCCCGCCCCCGGCCGACCTCGCCGCGCTCGTGTTCCACCCCGATGCCGGCCTCACCCGGAGCGATACGACGTTCTCCCGCGCGCAGTTGCTCGCAGCGGTCGGCAACGCTCTGCGGGACGGGATCGACGACAGATCCGGGCGCCTGGACGAGCTCGTCGACGACGTCCTGGACGTGGCCGGGTACGCGGTGCGCGTGCCGGACTACGGCTCCACCGTCATGACGTCGACGGCCCGGTACACGACGCAGGACATCCTGGATGCGGAGGCGTACGTACGGGATCAGGCGCTCGCACGCCACGGCGAAGGCCGGGTCGCGCTGACCTCGGATCAGGCGGCGGCGGTCGGCGTCTTCGAGGTCGCGTCCGGCTTCGAGCTGTCTGGCGAGCAGAGCGCGGCGGTGACCCGGATGCTGACCGGCGGGCACGGCATCGACACGGTCGTCGGCGTCGCCGGAGCCGGCAAGAGCACGCTGATGGAGGCGTGCCGGATCGGGTGGGACGCCACCGGTACTACGTACGCGGGTGCGTGCCTGAGCGCCGTCGCCGCCCAAAATCTGACCCAGGCGTCGGGGATCCCCGCCCGTACGGTCGCGGCCTGGATCCAGCAGATCCGCACCGGCACAGGTCTCACCGGCGTCGATGTCCTGGTCGTCGACGACGCCACGATGGTGGACGACAGGTCGGCCGAGGTCCTCATGCGCGAGGCGGCCCGTACCGGCACGCAGCTCATCGGCATCGGCGACCCTCTCCAGCTCCAGGCTGTGGGCGCCGGCGGCTGGTTCAGGGAGGTCCACCGGCTGGTCGGCGGGCGCGCGCTGCATGAGAACCGCCGCCAGGAGGACGCCGCCGAACGGCACGCGCTGGAGGTGTGGCGCACCGGCGACCACGACCAGGCGCTGCGCCTGCTCGCCGACCGGGGACGGATCCACCCCACCGAGTCCGCGGATGAGGCGCGCTCGCAGATCCTGACCGCGTGGGACGAGCTCCGGCGCGACCGCTGGCCCGACACGTACGACCTCGTCAACGAGCTGGTGGTGCTCGCCGCCCGCAACGCCGACGTCGACGCGCTCAACGCCGGGGCCCAGCAGATCCGCCGCGCCGCCGGCGAACTCGGCACCGAGCACACCTACGCCCTGCCCGGCGGGGACCGGCTCACCCTGGCCACCGGCGACGCCGTACGGGTGCGGGCCAACGACTACCGCAGCCGCCGCGGCGAGGGGCCGGACCTGCTGAACGGGTACCGGGCCGTCGTCAGCGAGATCTCCGAAGACGGGCGCATCGAGATCACCTGGCGCACCCGTACGCGGGGCGAGGACGACGCCTTCGTGTCCGTGTGGCTGACGCCGGACCAGGTCGCTTCCGGGGCCCTGTCGCTGGGGTATGCCATGACGATCGCGGCCTCGCAGGGGATGACCTGCGACACGAGCCTGCTGTACGGGCACGGCGCTAACGCGTTCGCGACGTACCCGGGCCTGACCCGCGGCAAGAAGGCCAACCACCTGTGGCTCCCGCTCGCGGTCATCGAGAGCGAGGACACCCGGGCCCGGCTCGGTGACGCACGCACCGAGAAGGAGCGCCTGGAGCGCGCCGTCGACGCCTTCGCCCGGTACCTCGGGCAGTCGCGGCCGGACGCGATGGTCTCCGACCTGCTCCACGAACCGCCGGCCCCGGCCCCGGCGATCGTGCCGTCGCCGACCCGCACCCATGCCGTCAGGGCCAGCGCGGCACGCGCACGGTCCACCACCGTTCACGACCCACGCCAGCGCGAAGCCCAACCACAGCAGCGTGAGTACCGGCTGACGGACGAGCAGAAGCAGCGCCTGGCCGACATGCAGGAGGAGTGGGAGCTGGCCGGGGTCCGGGCCTGGAACCGCCGCCCGTACGGCGACCGGACCGACCAGGAGCTCACCCGGCTCATCGCCAACGGCCCCGTCGACGCCCGGCGCGAAGACAAGGCAGCGGCCGAAGCCGAGGCGACCGAGCGCGCCCTGCAGAAGCAGCTCGCCGCCGACAGGGCCCGCGGCGAGACCCGGGGCCGGCGGGAAGTCGCGCCCATCTACCCGCTGCTCGATCGCGCCGACGAGCAGCGGGCCGTCGCCCGTGTCGAGCAGGCCCGGGAGGAGGCGGCCGCCCAGGTCGCCGCGGCCGCCGACGAGCACCTGCGCGTCCTAGCGGCCGCCGAGGGCAAGGGTCGAATCGCGCTGCGGATGGCGGGCACCTCCCGCAAGGAACACCGCCAACTCACCCAGCAGGCCACCGAGGACCGCGCCGCCGGGTGGGTGGCAGCCTCCGACGCCCGCATCGCGGCTTCCCGCGCCGCCGAGGCCGCGTGGGAGATCGTGCGCAGCAGCCCGTACGCGACTGTGCTCGGTGCCACCGAGCACCAGGTGCCGGACGTCGACACCCTCGCCGCGCGGCTCACCGAGATGCGAGAGGTCCGGATCCCCGCCCGCGTCCAGCAGATCGACACCGGCGACGAGAAGCGCGTCTCCCGCGCCCACGGCCAGGCCGTCAAGGCCCGGGAGAACGGGGTCATGTACCGGGGCGTCGCCACCGACGCACGCACCGAGAAGGCTCTGCGGGCCCGGATCTCTGAGCACCATCCGGTGCTTCACGAATCAGAGACGCGGGCGCGTACAGAGGTCCGGCAGGCGCAGGAGACCCACAACGCTCGTATCGAGGCACAGAGGGCACCCAGTTACCGGCCTCCCTCCCAGGGCCGGTCAGGACCCTCCCGGAGCCGGTGAGTGGGCGGCTGAGTCTTCCGCCTCGTACTACGCGAGCGTCTTCTGCAGGCGTGCGGCGAGCTCCTGCAGGTGCGGCGTGAGGGCCCGCTCCATGCTGTCCTCCCACCGCTCCGCACGGATCCGCGCGTCCTCTTCGTCGAGCAGCTCGTCGAGCGACTTCGGCTCAGGGCCCAGTCGCACGAGCAGCCAGGCCGACGCGCGCCAGTCACCCGGCCGCCGGCGGATCCGTCGTTCGCTGCGGGTCTCACCGGTGATCGGGTCGGTCCACGTCCGGTAGGTCTCGGAGACGACCGCGCCGCGGGCTGCCTCCTCGATGCTGCCTGTGGCGCGGACGGCCGCCGCTGCGCGGGCTCGGGTCACTCGGGCGTACAGGGCCGCGCACGGGTCGGGCGAGTCGACGTCGAGCCTCCCGCCCTGCTTCTCCTCTACGACGTCCTCGCCGACACGCATCCAGCTCAGGAAGGAGGATCGGCCGACCCCGGCGGCGTCGGCGGCCTGCTTCATGGGCAGGCCCACGGCCGTCGCGCGGGTGAGCAGATCCGCGACGGCCGGGGTGAGGAGCGTAGGGCGGCCCGGCTGACGGCGCGGCCTGCGAAGGACAGGCTGAGTCCTGTTCGTATGAGTCATGGGCGCGGACCGTACAGACCCCTGCGGCTACCGTCGCAGTCTGTACGGGACTTCTGGAACCGACCCATCGCGCGCGAGATGGAGGAACACGTCGCTTACGTCTCGGCCTCGCCGCCGTCGTCGGAAGAAGAGGCCCACCCGCCCGCCCGGGAGGAGCACCGCCTGGTAGTGGAGGAGACCCGGCGGCCGGTGGCCTCATCGCCCAGGCCGGGCCGGAGCCGGGTCCACCGCGCGAGCACCCGGGGCATGGCCGCGCCAGGCCCTTCGTCCCGTCAGGAGTCGCCCGAAGGCAGCTTGCTGAACTTGCTGGCGGAATCCAGATGCCGGGCCGACCCCGAAGCTCGTAGGGCTTCCAGGCCAGAGGCCAGGAGAAATCCGCAGGTGAGGGCCCGCAGGACGCAGAAGCGCTTTTCCTCGGAAAACACAAACCCCCGGCCTGTCGCCTCCGGAATGGCCCGCTAACGACATCAGTCTCCCCATCTCTGAGCGGAAAGGCGGGAGTCATCGTGTAATGTTCTCGAATAGCAGGCCCTCCCTCGAAGAGGGGGTGAGACACACGTGTTCTCACCCAGGAGGGAGGTGATGCAGGTGACCGGCAACGGCGTCCCGCAGGGGGACCCCAAGCCGGTGGAGACGAAGCTTCTGAGTCGAGCTGCCGAGGCGGCTCGACTCGCAGGGGGACTGGCACAGACGGCGTACTACGCCTTCAAGATCTGGCTGGCACACCTGTAAGCGCTGATGGGCCCGCCCTCTGCAGGGGCAGACCCATCAGACTTCGTCCTCACCGAGGGACCCCACGTTCTCGCTTTGGCCGGCGGTCGTGGGGTCCACCCATGTCGTGGACTCGAAGCTGAGCCACCAACTTCTGTTGTGCTCGCTGGCTGAAGACTAGCACCTCTCAATTTTTCAGCGAAGCCTGGTGCGAAAAAATCAGAGATTTCGTTCAGGCCAGAAAAATAGAAACTGTCGATCCTCAGGATCCAGTTTTTTCGCAGTCATAGGTTTTCAGCGAATCCATTTTTCTTGGTCACGCCGATCGTCTAAAAACGAGATCACGTTACTACTGTCGAGAGTTGGTTGACGTTCCGAGCTTCTCTGCCTATCAGTGATGGATCGCTGTTGCAGTCGAGATGCGCTGTGAGTCGGGTCGTCGGCCACCGGCCGGGTGGGTGGGTGTGGTGA
>NZ_JBVJNK010000012.1:0-167044 GCF_055583745.1 Streptomyces sp. NPDC104381 | reverse complement strand
AGTTCTTCGCTTTCGCGTTTCCCTTTCCGGCGAGTCCGACTCTATCAGATCCTTTCGGGCCTGATTCCCAGTCAGCGGGGTTTGCCATCCCGGCCCTTGGGCCGTTCCGACGCTCAAACTCTAGCGGATTCTCCCGGCGACTCATAATCGAGCCTTCGAATTGAATTTCGGCATGCCGAAATTCTCCCCGGTGGGAGATCGTGCTGAGTTTGGTTGCCGCATTCGCGGCGGGATCGGCTGCCCCGGATCCGTACCGGCTCCGTGACAACTCGAAGAACCTTACGGACGGGAGCGAGGCGTGTCAAGCCCGCTCTGGGCACCTCCCGCACCCCGTCGCGAGCCGTCAGTCCAGGTCGGTGAGCCGGCCGCCCGCGTCCGGCTGTTCGTGTTCCACCCGGCGCAGGAGCCGGATCAGGATCTCGCCCAGCGCACCGCGCTCGTCGCCCGAGAGGTCCTGGAGAAGGTCCTCCTCGAATGTGGTGGCCATCCGCATCGCCTCGAGCCACTTCGTACGGCCCTCGTCGGTCAGTTCGACGATGACGCGCACCCGGTTGTTCTCGTCCCGGTCCCGCGTGACCAGGCCCTCGCCCGCCATGCGGTCGATCCGGTGGGTCATCGCGGCGGGCGTCAGGCCGAGGCGCTTGGCCAGCTCGCCCGGGCCCAGCCGGTACGGGGTACCGGAGAGGACCAGAGTCTTGAGGACCTCCCACTCGGCGTTGCTGATGCCCAGGGCCGCGACCTGTCTGCCGTAGGCGACGTTCATCCGGCGGTTCAGCCGGCCCAGCGCGGAGACGATCTGCTCGACCTGCGGGTCGAGGTCACGGAACTCGCGCTGGTAGGCCGCGATCTGCTCGTCGAGGCTCGGCTCCTGGAGCTCGGGCTGCTCGGTGGTGTCAGACATGGCGGGCAGTATCGCACGGCACCCATGGCCATCGAAGTCCTTCAGGGTGAAGAGTTCAGCCTCTAACTTTAGTGCTAAAGTCTACGGGTCTGTGTTCTTGAAGGTTCTTCGTGTTGAGGTAGGTGAGTGTGACCAGGGAGATGGGTGCAGCGCTGCGGCGGATCCAGCTGGGCAGTGCGCTGAGCGCGTTCGGCCTCGGATTCACCGTCCCGTATCTGTACGTCTACGTGGCGCAGGTGCGGGATCTCGGTGCCGGTACGGCGGGCGTCGTGCTGGCCGTCTTCGCCATGGCGGCGCTGGCCGTGCTGCCGTTCGCGGGCAGGGCCATCGACCGGCGCGGCCCCTTGCCGGTGCTGGTCGTCGCCTCCGTGGCCGCCGCCGTGGGCGCCTGCGCCCTGGGGGTCTCGGACGGTGTGACGTCCGCCGTGCTCTCCGCCGCCGTCCTCGGCGCGGGCACCGCGGTCATGCAGCCCGCCCTCGCCACGATGCTGGTGTGGTGTTCGAGCGCGGCCACCCGTACGCGCGCCTTCGCCATGCAGTTCTTCCTGCAGAACCTCGGGCTCGGCATCGGTGGCCTGGTCGGCGGACAGCTGGTGGACGTCGACCGTCCGGCGAGCTTCACCCTGCTCTTCCTCATCGAGGCGGCGATGTTCCTGGTCCTCGGGATCGTCGCGGTCACGGTGCGCATGCCGCGTAACCCCTCACTCGCGGGAGCGGTGCCGGCCGACGGCACGGCGCCCAAGGCCGGACTGAGGGTGCTGCTCTCGCACCGGGCGATGGTGCAGCTGTGCGTGCTGGGCTTCGTGATCTTCTTCGCCTGCTACGGGCAGTTCGAGTCCGGGCTGGCCGCCTACGGCACCGAGGCCGCCGGGATCGACCCGTCCACCCTGGGTATCGCGCTGGCCGCCAACACGGCCGTCATCGTCGTCGCGCAGTTCGTCGTGCTCCGCCTCGTGGAGCGACGCCGGCGCAGCCGGGTCATCGCCGGGGTCGGCCTGATCTGGGCCTTCGCCTGGATCGTGGCGGGTTACGCGGGCCTCGGGCACGGCAGCCAGACCATGGCGACGGCCGCGATGATCTCGACGTACGCCCTGTTCGGGCTGGGTGAGGCCATGCTGTCGCCGACCGTGGCGCCGCTCGTCGCCGATCTGGCTCCGGAGTCCATGGTGGGTCAGTACAACTCGGCGTTCGCCCTGGTGAAGCAGCTGGCCCTGGCTGTCGGGCCTGCCGTGGGCGGACCCATGGGGGCGTCGCTGCACGGGCCGTACATCGTGACCTTCGTGCTGTTCTCGCTGGGCATCACCGTGCTGGCGCTCAAGCTGGGCCGTCGGCTCACTCCCGTACAGGACAAGCCGTCGCTCGCTGCGGTCCCGTCCCGGGTGGTCGCCGTCTCCCTGCCCGAAAGCGAACCGGTCACCGCTCCCACCACCGTGCGCTGAGGGGCACGGTCAGGCGGGGAGGGCGAATTCGCACCAGACCGCCTTGCCCCCGCCCGGGGTGCGGCGGCTGCCCCACGACGAGGCGATGGTCGCGACGATGGAGATGCCGCGTCCCGCCTCGTCGGCGGGCTCCGCGCGGCGGCGCCGCGGCAGGTGGTCGTCCCCGTCCGTCACCTCGATGATCAAGCGGCGGTCGGTCCTGCGCAGCCCGAGCCGCATGGGCGGGGTGCCGTGCTGGAGGGAGTTCGCGACGAGCTCGCTCGCGGCGAGGACCCCCAGGTCGCACAGCTCGACGGGAAAGCGCCAGGACGCCAGGACACCCGTGGCGAACGCACGTGCCCTGGGGGCGGCCTCGATGCCGCCGAGCAGTTCGAGCGAGGCGTTGTGGAAGAGCTCCGCGCTCGCACCGGTGCGGGCGGGGTGCTGGACCACGAGGACCGCCACGTCGTCGTCGTGCTCCGCGGTGACGCCCAGGGAACGGATCAGCCGGTCACAGACGACCTGGGGCGTCCCCTTGGCGCCCGACAGGGCGCGCTCCAGGGCGGCGACACCCTCGTCGATGTCCTCGCTGCGGCGCTCGACCAGGCCGTCCGTGTAGAGCACGGCCGTGGAGCCGGGCGGCAGGGGGATCGTCCCCGAGGTGTGCACCCAGCCCCCCGTGCCGAGCGGCGGGCCCGTGGGGTCCTCGGCGCGGTGGACCGTGCCGTCCTCGTCGCACACGAGGATCGGGAGATGCCCGGCGGAGGCGTAGACGAGATGCCCCTCGTTGGGATCGTGGACGGCGTAGGCGCAGGTGGCGATCTGGCTGGCGTCGATCTCGGCGGCGAGGACGTCGAGGAGCTGGAGCACCTCGTGCGGCGGGAGGTCGAGGCGGGCGTAAGCGCGGACGGCGGTGCGCAGCTGGCCCATGACGGCGGCGGCGCGCACCCCGCGTCCCATCACGTCACCGATGACGAGCGCGGTCCGGCCGGCGCCCAGGGTGATGACGTCGTACCAGTCGCCGCCGACCGCAGCGTCCGTGCCGCCCGGCTGATAGGTGGCGGCGATGCGCAGGTCGTCGGGCTGTTCGAGGTCCTGCGGGAGCAGCGAGCGCTGGAGGGTGACGGCCGTCTCCCGGTGCCGGCGCTCGCTGGCGCGGAGCCGCTCCGCCGCCTCGGCGTGGTCGGTGACATCGGTGGCGTAGACGAGGACGCCCGCCTCACCCTCGGGGTCGTCCGCGGCGCCGGTGGCCACCGGGGTGCAGGTCACCGTGTACGAGCTGCCAGCCAGCACCTTGCGGGACTTGACCGTACGGGGGGTGCCGCTGCGCAGGACCTGGTCCATGAGGGGCAGCAGGCTGAGCTCGGCGAGCTCGGGCATGGCCTCTGCGGCGGGGGCGCCGCTGGGGCGCTCGCCGAAGGCCGACGTGTAGGCGGCGTTGACGTAGGTGATGCGGTGCTCGGGGCCGTGGAGCAGCGCCACGGGAGCGGGGAGCAGGCCGAGGAGTTCGCGGGCCGGCAGGGCTTCCAGTGACGGCCCGGCGGCGGGGGCGGGGGTTTCCGAGGTGTCGTCCGGTGGCGTGGCTGCGGCCTGCGGTCGTACGGACTCGGCGCGGGCGGCGGGGACGGAACTGTGGTCGTCCCGCGCGGCGGCTCGACGCTGCGTTCCGGGAAGGCGGGCGCTCCAGCGCGTGAAGTTCACGGAATTTCTGGCCTCGTGTGTCGGTCGGATCCGCTCGGGCGAGCTGCTGCTTCTGCTGATTCTGCGGCCGGTCCCCGCCGTTCCCTTGCCGGGTCGGGGCGCGGAGGCCGGTCTTCCGGGAACGCGCGGCCGGACCTCTTCGTGCGGGTGGTCGTCGCTGCCGGTCACTGTAGGTGACTGCCTGTCGGGTAACTCTGCGCAGGTGTGAGCCCACCTATGGTCACACGCCCAGTGTGACCGACCGTACTGACAGTTGTCGTACGGCAGTCGGTCCATCCGCTGAACCGCGGACGTTCCAGGGGCGTGCCGGTCCGTGGGGGACCGTGGATCAGCCGGACGTGTCCGGTGGCCTGTCGTCCTTCGGCGGGGTGTCGTGCGGAGCTCCCGGGTGTGCGTGCCCCCGGGCCGCCAGGGCGAATTCGGCGCGCGGGTGTTCGAGCGAGCCGAGGGAGACGATCTCCCGTTTGAAGAGCCCGGCCAGGGTCCACTCGGCAAGGACACGCGCCTTCCGGTTGAACGTGGGTACGCGGCTGAGGTGGTAGACGCGGTGCATCAGCCAGGCCGGATACCCCTTGAGCTTGCGCCCGTAGACATGGGCGACGCCCTTGTGCAGGCCGAGGGAGGCGACGGAGCCGGCGTAGGAGTGCCGGTAGTCCTCGGCGGGCCGGCCGGCGAGCGTGGCCGCGATGTTGTCCGCGAGGACCTTGGCCTGGCGCACCGCGTGCTGGGCGTTCGGGGCGGTGTCCGTACCCGGTTCGGACGAGGTGAGGTCCGGTACGGCCGCCGCGTCCCCGGCGGCCCAGGCGTGCTCGGCACCGTCGACGGCGAGCGTGGCGGTGCAGCGGATCCGGCCGCGCTCGGTGAGCGGGAGGTCGGTGGCGGCCAGGATCGGCGCGGGTTTGACGCCCGCCGTCCACACCAGGGTGCGGGTCGGGAAGCGTGAGCCGTCGCTGAGCACGGCGACCCGGCCCTCGCAGCTGTCCAGCCGGGTGTCGAGCCGTACGTCGATGTTGCGGCCCCTCAGCTCCCTGACGGCGTACTTCCCCATCGCCTCGCCGACCTCGGGGAGGATGCGCCCGGTCGCCTCGACGAGGATCCACCGCAGGTCCGAGGGCTTGATGTTGTGGTAGTACCGCGAGGTGTAGCGGGCCATGTCCTCGAGCTCCGCGAGGGCCTCCACCCCGGCGTAGCCGCCGCCGACGAAGACGAAGGTGAGCGCCGCGTCGCGGATGGCGGGGTCGCGGGTCGCGGAGGCGATGTCCATCTGCTCGATGACGTGGTTGCGCAGCCCGATGGCCTCCTCGACGGTCTTGAAGCCGATGCCGAAGTCGGCGAGACCGGGGACCGGCAGGGTGCGCGAGACGGATCCGGGGGCGAGGACGATCTCGTCGTACGGGATCTCCAGGGCGCCGGTGCCGTCCTCGCCGGTGGCGAGCGTCGTGACCGTCACCGTGCGCTTGGCGTGGTCGACGCGCTCCGCCTCGCCGATGACGATCGTGCAGTTCTTCAGGACCCGGCGCAGGGGCACGACGACATGGCGCGGCGAGATCGAACCTGCGGCGGCCTCGGGCAGGAACGGCTGGTACGTCATGTAGGGCTCGGGCGTGACCACCACGATCTCGGCCTCGCCGCTTTTCAGTCTCTGCCGCAGCTTCCGCTGGAGACGCAGCGCCGTGTACATCCCGACGTAGCCGCCGCCGACGACGAGAATGCGCACGCTTGGCCGGGTGCCGGGGGGTGCCCCTCGGGAATCTGGTGCCATCACCTTCCCATGACGCAACGGAGTCCGGTGTTTGTCCACAGGCCCGGCAAATTGTGTGACCGGAGCTCTCCGATCACCGCGCCGTCCACGGCCCCCGCCCGTTCGGGGAGCCGCGCAGGTCAGGTGTGGCGGAAGGGTGGCACCGCGGGGGTCGAATCAGGGTCCAACCGGTCCTTGCTCCGATCGGGGGGCGCTCCGTGCGGAACTACCCCCTTCTGAATTGACCCGGGCTCAACTATGTTCGTACCCCGTCGGGGTGTCGGATTCGGATGAAGGTCCGCACACCGGCAGACACGGCGGGGAAGTCTCCGGGGGGAGACGTCATAACCGGGGGAAGTTATGCACATTCAGGATTTGCATGGGCCGACCGCTGTCGCCTCCACCGAGGACCACGGGCGGCTGAGCTCCGTGGGAGCGATCGGTACGGTCGCGGCGGCGGGAGCGACGGGCGGCGTGGCCCGTTCCGCACCGCTCCGCGTGGACGCACAGCGCAATCTCGAACACGTCCTGCGCGCCGCGCGTGAGGTGTTCGGCGAGTTGGGTTACGGGGCGCCGATGGAGGACGTGGCGCGCCGCGCACGGGTCGGCGTCGGTACGGTATACCGGCGTTTCCCGAGCAAGGACGTGCTGGTGCGCCGGATAGCCGAGGAGGAGACCGCCCGGCTGACCGACCAGGCCCGCTCCGCCCTCGGCCACGAGGACGAGCCGTGGTCGGCACTCTCCCGCTTCCTGCGGACGTCGGTGGCGTCGGGCGCGGGCCGGCTGCTGCCGCCGCAGGTGCTGCGGGTCGGGGCGGAGCAGGACGAGCAGCCCGGGGCCACGGGCGCGGGCACGGCCGACGGCGAGACGCGCGTCCCGCATCAGCGGCAGGGCGTGGACCAGCCCGGGCTCCGGGTGGCCGGGCACGCCCCCGAGGGGGACGAGCTCGACGACGATCCGGGGGCGGCCGAGCTGCTGGAGGTCGTGGGCAGGCTGGTGGACCGGGCCCGTGAGTCGGGTGAGCTGCGGGGCGATGTGACGGTGGGCGATGTCCTGCTGGTCATCGCGACGGCGGCACCGGCTCTGCCGGACCCCGCGCACCAGGCCGCCGCTTCGGCCCGGCTGCTGGACATCCTGCTGGAGGGCCTCCGCTCCCGCCCCGCGTAGGGTGCGGCTGCCCCTGCGGGTGAGCTCACCTCCGCCGACACCTGTTCTTTCGGGGGCAGTTGCTCCTTCCCCGTAGGGGTGGGATCACCCCTACGGGGCGCGGGAAGACTCCACGGACGAGTGGTTGCTTCTGCTGCGGGGTTCGTCGCGGCGTGGCTCTGTGGCACTGTGGCCCCGGTATTCAGGGTCCGAGGGTGTATACGGGGGCTTCCGCGATGAGCGGTGAAGCGCAGCAGGAAGAACCGTCCGACAAGATCGCCGGCGCGGGCAGGGACGGCACCGTGCTGCCCGGTCCCTGGCCGCCCGTGCCCACGGACGGCCAGGATCCGTCGGCGCCCGGCGCGGAGAGCGGCACGGAGGACGGCGCCCAGGCCGGCGCGGACACGGAGGCCGTTTCGGCGTACGCGGTCCCGCTGCAGCGTGCGGGGCGCACCGGATCGGCCGATCTCGGCCCGTCCGACGCCCAGTTGATCCAGGGGATGCGCGCCGGCGAGGACGAGGCGTACGAGGAGCTGTTCCGGCGCCACTCCGGTGCGGTGCGCCGCTATGCCCGCACGTGCTGCCGGGACGCGCACACCGCCGACGACCTGACCGCCGAGGTGTTCGCCCGCACGCTGCAGGCGGTGCGCGGCGGGAAGGGGCCGGAGGAAGCCGTCCGGGCCTACCTCATGACGGCTGTCCGGCATGTCGCGGCCGCGTGGACCAGGAGCGCCAGGCGCGAGCATCTCGTCGACGACTTCGCGGTGTTCGCCGCCCAGGCCACCCGCTCCGCCGAGATGTCGGAGGCCGACACCCTCGACCTCGGTGCCGATGTGCGGGCGATGCACGAGGCGGACCGGTCGATGGCCATGCAGGCGTTCCGCAGCCTGCCCGAGCGGTGGCAGGCCGTGCTCTGGCACACCACCGTGGAGGAGGAGTCGCCGAGCGAGGTCGCCCCGCTCTTCGGCCTGACGGCCAACGCCACGGCGGTGCTGGCCGTCCGCGCCCGTGAGGGGCTCAAGCAGGCATATCTCCAGGCCCATGTGAGCCAGTCGCTGACCTCGGGCGGCGACTGCGCCCGCTACGCCGACCGGCTCGGCGCCCATGCCCGGGGCGGTCTGCGGACCCGGGCGGAGCGCGGGCTGCGCAAGCATCTGGACGAGTGCGCGAAGTGCCGGATCGCCGCCGGTGAGCTGGACCGGGTGAACGCCGGCATCCCGGCCCTCCTTCCGGTCGCCGTCATCGGCTGGTTCGCCGCGGGCTACTCGCTCAAGGCGGCAGGTGTCGTGGCGGGCGGTGCGGCGGGAGCGGCCGGCGCCGGTGCCGCCGCGGCGGCCACGGGCAGCGCGTCCTCCGGGAGCGGTACGGCGGGCGGGGCCGCCGCGTCGGAAGGGCTCGGCGCTCCGATGAAGGCCGGTATCGCCGCGGCGGTGGCGGTGGCGGCCGCCGCCGGCCTGGTGTGGGCCCTGGTCGGCGACGACCGGCCCGCGCCGGAACAGAAGCCGGTGGCCAAGCCGCCGGCCGCGGCGCCCGCCACCCCCGCTCCCCCGCCTCCGCCGGAGCCGACGCCGAGCCCGCAGCCGCCGGCCCCGCCCGCGGCACCCGCGCCCGAGCCGCCGCCCGCCCCGGAGCCGTCACCGACGCCCACTCCCACGCCGACCCCGACACCGACGCCGCCCCCTCCGGAGGAGCCCGCGCCGACGCCCACGCCGACCCCTTCACCGCCCGCCCCGGAGGAGCCGCCGCCGGCGCCGGAGGTCTACCAGGTGAACGAGCTGGCGTACTCCCTCACCGGTGATCACACGGGCCCCGAGATCCTGCTCGGGCGGAGCCAGGGTGTGTTCTGGCAGCGCCAGGGGCTGTCGATCGCCTCCACGACGTATGCCCACGGGGTGACCGCCCCCTCCCGCTCCTCGGTGACCGTCCAGCTCAACCGGGAGTGCACCCGCTACGAGGCGATGGCCGGGGTCGACGACCTGACCCTCGGGCTCGGCGCGGTGCGCTTCTCCGTGTACGACGGTGAGGGGGCGCGACTGTGGCAGTCCCCCGTGGTCCGGGGTGGTGAGCCGGCCGTGCCGGTGAGCGTCGGCATCGAGGGCCGGGAGACGATCCGGCTGGTCGTGGAGCCGTCCGGCCCGCTCGGCGGGGCCGCGCTGGCCGACTGGGCCTCGTCACGCATCAGCTGCCGCTGAGGCTCGGACGGGCAGCTGATGCACGGCAGGCGCAACGCCGAGATCCAGGGCGGTGTCGCGCGTCAGGTGCCGTCGCGGTCCTCGGCGGTATCGGTCAGGAGGGCCAGGACCTCGTCCGGTGTCAGGGTGAGGCCCAGGGTGCGCTCCTCCTCGTACCGCCGGGGACCCAGCGCCGTGTGCAGCCGCGCCGTCGCCCCGGTCACCTGGGACTCCTCCGCCGCGGAGCGGGGGCTGTCCGCCCGCCAGGCGCCGGCCGCCCCGAGGATCCGGGCCGCGGTCACGCCCCGGTCCAGCTCCGCCAGGACGGCCGCGGCCGTCTCCGCCAGGTGCGCGGTGAAGTTCTCCGCGCACCTGGCGGAGACGGCCAGGCGCAGTGCGCCGGTCAGCCCGCGCAGCCCCTCGACGGGACCGCCGGACGGTTCGCGCACGGTGATGCCCGCCGACAGCGCCATGAGCGCCGCCTCGAACTGCGCCGGCCGGCTGCCGTACGCGTCGGCGCCGTTGGCCACGTCGGCGTAGAGGCGGGCCTGTGGGATCTCGTCGGCCGCCAGGGCGACGGTGGCCCGCAGGAAGTGCACATAGGCGCGGGCGTCCAGCACATGCTGGCGCTCGGCCTCCGCCTCCGCCTCGTCCAGCCCCTTCCTCGCCGCGTCCAGATCCCCCGCGTGGTAGGAGAGTTCGGCGAGACGGGCGATCAGGAAGGGCGCCTCGGCGTGGGCGCCGACCTCCCGGGCGAGCTCCAGCGCGTCCTCGTACGCCGTACGCGCCTCCTCGTACCGCCCGTGCGTCATTCCCGCCTCGGCGGCGGCGCTCGCCACCTGGGCGCGCAGATAGCGGTCGCCGACGCGGCGGCTGAGCAGGCGCAGCTCGGCGAGGTCCTCGTGGATGCCGGTGATTCCGACGGGGGTGTCCACCAGCATGTGGGTGCGGAACATCAGGGTGACGGCGTACTCCCAGGGCCCGCCGTGCGCACGGGTGTTGGCGACCGCCTCGTCGAAGCGCGCGTGGGTGCGGGGCGTGTACGTGCGCCTCATGTACGCGGTCATCGGCCAGAGCAGCCCCGGGAAGCGCGCCGCCTCCGGGCCGCCCGTGCCGAAGACCTCGGTCACCCGGCCGATGAGCGCGTGGAAACCCTCGTCCTCGTTGATGGTGTCGATCGGCCGGCTCTCCACCGCGAGGAAGAACCGCAGCATGTGCAGGTGCATCCGGGGCCAGAAGCGGGGGTCCGTCCGGTCCTCCGGGTCCTCGCCGAGTGCGGCGGTGCGGTCGGCCCAGGCCAGGCCCTCGATGCGGTAGTTGCGCATCCACCAGAACCACCCCATGGCCAGCACGAGGCGCAGCGCGGCGTCCTCGGAGGGGCGGGCGGTGACGGTGCGGTGGAGGACGGCGCGGATGTTGTCGAGGTCCGCTTCCAGGCGCCGGATCCATGGGAGCTGGCCACCCGAGCGCAGCTGCGGATCGGCTTCCTCGACGAGTGCGGTGAAGTACGCGGTGTGGTCCGAGGCGGCGGCCGCCCGGAGTTCGGCGGTCTCGGCGGCCCGCTCCGCCGCGTACTCGTGGATGGTCTCCAGGAGCCGGTAGCGCATCTCGGTGCCGCCCGTGGGAACGGCCGCGACGACGAGTGACTTGTCGACGAGCGCGCCGAGCAGGACGGCGGCGTCCGGGCCGGTCACGGCTTCGGCGGCGGCCAGGTCCCAGCCGCCCGCGAAGACGGAGACCTGCCGCAGGACGGTCCGCTCGTCCGGGGACAGCAGGTCCCAGGACCAGTCCACGACCGCCCGGAGCGTCTGCTGGCGGGGCAGCACGGTGCGGCTGCCGCTGGTCAGCAGCCGGAAGCGGTCGTCGAGGCGGTCGGCGATCTGGCGCGGGGTGAGCAGGCGGAGGCGGGCGGCGGCCAGTTCGATGGCGAGCGGGAGGCCGTCGAGCCTGCGGCAGATCTCGGCGACGGCCCGCGCATGGTCGGCCATGTCCGCGTCAGTGTCGAAGTCCGGGTCGAAGCTCGTGTCGACGTTCGGGTCGAAGCTCGTGTCGACGTCCGGATCGAAGTCCGTGTCGACGTCCGTGTCGAAGTCCGTGTCGAAGTCCGGCCGTACGGCGCGGGCGCGCTCGGCGAACAGCCGGTGCGCGGGTTCCGGTGGCAGGGGGTCGACGGGGCGGACGGCCTCGCCGGGTACGCCGAGGGGCTCACGGCTGGTGGCGAGGATCCGCAGCCGGGGGCAGTGCGTCAGCAGGGTCTCCGCGAGGGTGGCCGCCGCGTCGACGACGTGTTCGCAGTTGTCGAGCACAAGGAGGAACGGGGTGTGCCGTGACCGGTACGAGAGGTGCTCGACGAGCCGCGCCGTGGGGTCCGGCGAGGCGCCGTGCCCCTCGCGGGTGCGGCCGGACAGGAGCGTGGTCTCGCGCAGTCCGAGGGCGGAGAGCACGGCCCCCGGTACGGCGGAGGGGTCGTCGAGCGGGGCGAGTTCGGCGATCCAGGCGCCCTGCCCCGCAGCGGACTCCTCGGCCAGCCTGGTCTTGCCGGAGCCGCCGGGTCCCGTGAGGGTGACGAGACGGGCCCGGGCCAGATCGGAGCGGATGAGGCGGAGCTCGGGCTCGCGGCCCACGAACGAGGTGAGCCGGGGGCGGATGTTGCCTTCGGCCGGCCGGTGCTCGTCCGGGGGCGCCGCGGGCGGCTCACCGGCGGCGAGCAGTTCCCGGTGGAGCGCGGTCAGCTCCGGCCCCGGATCGGCGCCGAGGCCGTCGGCGAGGGCCCGGCGGGCCTCCTCGTACGCGACGAGCGCGTCGGCCCGCCGTCCCTCGGCCCGCAGGCCCCGGAGCAGTTGGCCGTGCAGGGGCTCGTGGTAGGGGTGGGCGGCGGTGAGTTCCCTGAGCTCTGGCACGAGGCCGGCCGTGGCCCCGCGCCGCAGGTCCGCCTCGATGCGCTGCTGGAGCGCGGTGAGCCGGTGGGCCTCGGCCTGGAGCCCGTGTTCGTGCCCGGGAAGGTCGGCGAGGGCGGGGCCGCGCCACAGGTCGAGCGCGGCGCGCAGGGTCCGGGCGGCGTCCTCGGGGGTGCCCGCGTCGAGCTCGGCGGCGCCCTGGCGGGCGAGGCGCTCGAAGACGTACAGGTCGACGTCGTCGGGACCGGCGGTGAGCCGGTAGCCGCCCGGGGTTCCGGCCACCGCCTCCCGGCCGAGGACGCGCCGCAGCCGTCCGACGAGGGCCTGGAGCGCGGCGGGGGCGTCCTGCGGAGGATCGTCGTCCCATACGTCGTCGATGAGTCCGGCGACGCTCGCGGGGCGGCCCGCACGGAGGGCGAGGGCGACGAGCAGGGCGCGCAGCCGGGCGCCGCCGACAGGCAGCGGCCCGCCGTGCTCGTCTCGCGCCTCGGTGACGCCCAGGATCAGATACCGCACCCGGTCATTGTGTCCCGCCGGGCGCGGTGGCGGCCGGGTACCCGACGCGGGGTCGGGGGCCGGCGAAATGCCCTACGGCTGGAGCGTGCGGCGGGCCGGGACCACGCCGCCCGCCACCGCCCGCTGCCGTGGGGCCGCCGTACCGGTCCAGCAGGTGCCCCGGCGGGTGACCAGGCGGCGGAGCCAGAGTTCGGTGGACGCCAGCTCGGCCAGGCCGTCCAGCGGGAGGGGCTCGCCCTCGGAGGCCGCGCGGAGCGCCTTGCGTACGACGCGCGCCTCGATCAGGCCGGCGTCGGCGAGCAGCGGGGCGTCGAACAGGGCGATCAGGTCGGGGAGGGCGGCCCGCAGGCCGATGCGTCCGGCCGCCGTCGAGGTGGCCTGGGACGGGGTGCCCCAGCCGGGCGGCAGGTCGTGGATGCCGGCCCCCGCGAGGACCCGGCGCAGGATCGCGGCGCGGGCGCCCGGCTGGACCCGCAGCGACTCGGGGAGGGCGCGGGCGGCCCGTACGACCTGGTTGTCGAGGAAGGGGGCGTGCAGCCGCTGGCTGCGGATCTCCGCGGCCTGCTCCAGGATCCGCTGGTCCGCCGCGTGCCGGGCGAGCGCCGCGCGGGCCCTGGCCTCCCCCGGGCGCTGCACCGAGGCGGGCCGGACGGCCGCCTCCTGGAGACGAACCGATACTTCCGCGAGTGCCTCCCCGGTGAGCCAGCGCGCGGCCGGGCCCGGCCGGGACCACGTGAGGGAGGCGAGGGAGGCGTCGGCGGGGGTGTCGAGGTCCGGGGCGTCACGGTTGGCCTCGGGCAGCAGGGAGGCCGCGGTCTCCAGCCCGGTGCGGTACGACGTACGGGCGAGCCGGCGGGCCGCGCGGTAGACGGCCAGCGGGACGAACAGGGAGTGCGTGGACGGGCCTTCGGCTCTGGCGAGCGCGGCGACGGGCCGCAGGATGTGGCGTCTGCGCCGGTCCATGAGGAGGTCGGCCAGCCGCGCCGGGTGGGCGTCCAGGACCTGGCGGGCGCCGTGCCCGACGAAGTGGTCGGCGCTGCCTGCGGCCAGCCGGCGGCGGTGGCGTTCGGCGACGACGAGGGAGGGGGCCGGTTCGTCGGTGAGCGGGCCGCTCTCCAGCGACGCGTAGGGCAGGGCCTCCTCGCCCGCAGCCACGACCACGTGGTGCAGCCGGGGGTTGGACGCGATGGCCCGGGCGCGCTCCAGCTCGTCCTCGCGGCCCTGCGCGGACAGGTCGTTGAAGGTGACGGCCAGGAGCCGTTCGCCCGCGCCCGTGCCATGGCCCAGCACGGTCCCCGGCAGCCCGGGCAGCCCCGCGGCCAGCAGGGCGAGGGTGGCGGATGCACTGCCACCGGAGAGGTCCGCGCCGATGCCGGGTACCGGCGCCCCCCGGGCCGCGCGGCGCTCGGCCGGACCCATGCCGGGTACCGGCCCGGGGTCCGGCGGGAGCGTCTCCGGGGCGTGGCGCGGGGCGGTGAGCCGGGCCCGTACGGCGTCGACCAGTGCGTCCCGTACGCCTTCGACCGCGCTCACCGGATCGGTCTGGGGGGCCGCGACGGCGAGCGAGGCCACCGCCTCGTACCCGGTGATCTCCCGTGAGCCCTCGCGCAGGATCAGCGCGTGCCCGGGCGGGATCCGCTTCACCCCCGCGTACGGGGTGCCGTCGCCCAGCGCCTCCGGGGTCTCGGGGCAGGCCAGCAGCGCGGCGAGGTGGCCGATGTCCAGCTGTGCCTCGATGAGGTCGGCGAGCGGGAGGGCGGCGGTGGCGTACGCGGTGCCGTTGGCCCAGGGGGTGTGGAAGACGGGGCGGGCGCCGGCCAGGTCCCCGGCGACGGTGATGCGGCGGCCGATCTGCACGACGGCGGTGTAACTGCCGGACCAGGCCGTGAGATGGCGCAGCGCCCCGCCCCGGGCGGCGAGCAGTCCGACGCGGAGCTGTTCGTCGGTGGCCCCGCAGCAGCCGAGGACGGCGAGCCGGGTGCTGGGCGCCCCCTCGGGGGTCGCGACCGTGATGACGCGGATCTCGTCGGGCCGCCAGTCACCCACGGCCCAGAGCGGATCCGGGTCGCCCCACAGGAGCTGGGAGCCCACGGGGTGGACGGTGCGCCCCTCCGCGTGGTGGCCGACCGCACCCACGGTGCCGAAGCTCGCGGCGATACTGCTCCACCCCACCAACCAACGCATCGCCGCCTCCACAGGCTGTGGACGAACCGGCGTACCAGGACACGGGAAACGCCGTTGCGGGACATGCTGCCACGACAACGGCGCCCTGGAGGGGGTACGGGCGGCGCACAACGGATGCGCATGCGCCCCTGGCAAGAGCCTGGCCACGGCTCCACGGCTTCCACCACAACGGAATTGGATCTTCCGGGAGTTGCGGCGGCCGGACCGGACGCGGGCCCCGCCTCGGCCGGGCGGCGCGACAGGCGCAATCCGGCCATAGTCGGGCGACTGCGCGCCGCCCTGCCCCACCGGCGTTATCCGGCCATTCTCCGGTCGCGGCGGAACCGGGTGTTTCGCCCCGCGGCGACACACCGGGACCACGTCCCCCCCCGGCTCCCCCGGGTCGCGGGCAGGTCTCCCGGGAGCCCGTGCGGGCACCCCCGGGACCCCCGGCGACATGCGACGACGTGCGGGCCGGCGCATCCCCCCGGTGCGCCGGTCCGCCCGTCCATTTCTCCGAACCCCGCCCGTGCGGCGCACAGTCCGGGAGGTGTCATCACCTCCCGGACCGGTTCGCCGCCCGCGGGGATTGGGGCGGCGGTCTCCCCCAGCCCGCCGAGTCCAGTTCAGCGGGCCGACCCACGCAGGACCATCGAAGCGCTTGCCGCACCGGCCGGGCCAGAGCGCACGGCCGGGCGCACGGCCACACATCAGGAGCACGGATCCCACGCCCTCGCGCCGCACGGGCAACATTCCCGCCATACGGAGGTCTGCCCCTTAACGGTGGGGATGCGGCGAACTACGCTGGGTGTACCGATGTTCTCAGCAGGGCGGCATATTCCACGGGGCTCGGCCAAATGCGTGTGCGGCCGGAGTGCCCGGGACCGTACCTGGGGAGAACACGGTACGAATGCCGCGCGCCTGACGGTGACGCGGCGGCCGTCTGTGTGTCGAGGGGTGACGCATGTCCAGGGAACAACGCGGGCCGAACGAGAAGCTCGGCACGGTTCTCGCCCTCGCGGGAATCAGCAACGCCGGGCTCGCCCGGCGGGTCAACGACCTCGGAGCACAGCGCGGTCTGACACTGCGTTACGACAAGACGTCGGTGGCCCGCTGGGTCGCCAAGGGGATGGTGCCGCAGGGCGCGGCGCCCCATCTCATCGCGGCGGCGATAGGGGCCAAACTCGGCCGTCCTGTCCCGCTGCACGAGATCGGGCTCGCCGACGCCGATCCGGCGCCCGAGGTGGGTCTCGCCTTCCCCCGCGACGTGAACGAGGCGGTGCGGTCGGCGACCGATCTGTACCGGCTGGATCTGGCGGGCCGGCGCGGCGGCGGCGGGATATGGCAGTCGCTGGCCGGTTCCTTCGCGGTGAGCGCCTATGCGACCCCCGCGTCCCGCTGGCTCATAACCCCCGCCGATCCGTCGGTCGCGCGGGGCCCGACCGCCGCCCGGGCCACGATCCTCGGCTCCGAGGGCGCACCCGCGCAGGGCGGGGTGCCCGTACAGGCCGGCCCCGAGACCGCCGGCGGTACTGGCGGCGCCATCGACGGTCCGCTGCTGCGCGTCGGCCACAGCGATGTCACCAAGCTGCGCGAGGCCGCCCAGGACGCGCGCCGCTGGGACTCCAAGTACGGCGGAGGCGACTGGCGTTCCTCCATGGTCCCGGAGTGCTTACGCGTCGACGCCGCTCCGCTCCTGCTGGGCTCGTACAGCGACGAGGTGGGCCGGGCGCTCTTCGGCGCCTCCGCCGAGCTGACCAGGCTCGCCGGCTGGATGGCCTTCGACACCGGCCAGCAGGAGGCCGCCCAGCGCTACTACATCCAGGCGCTGCGCCTGGCCCGGGCCGCCGCCGACGTACCGCTCGGCGGTTACGTCCTGGCGTCGATGTCGCTCCAGGCGACCTACCGGGGCTTCGCCGACGAGGGCGTGGACCTCGCGCAGGCCGCCGTCGAACGCAACCGGGGGCTCGCCACCGCCCGGACCATGAGCTTCTTCCGGCTGGTGGAGGCGCGCGCCCATGCCAAGGCGGGCGACGCACCGGCCGCGGGGGCCGCGCTCAGGGCCGCCGAGAGCTGGCTGGAGCGCTCCAGGGCGGGCGACTCCGACCCGGCGTGGCTCGGCTTCTACTCGTACGACCGGTTCGCCGCCGACGCAGCCGAGTGCTACCGCGATCTCAAGGCGCCCCGCCAGGTCCGGCGCTTCACGGAACAGGCCCTGTCGAAACCCACCGACGAGTTCGTCCGCTCCCACGGGCTGCGGCTCGTCGTCTCCGCGGTCGCCGAGCTGGAGTCCGGCAACCTCGACGCGGCGTGCGCGGCGGGGACGCGGGCCGTGGAGGTGGCGGGACGCATCTCCTCGGCGCGCACCACCGAGTACGTACGCGACCTGCTGCACCGCCTGGAGCCGTACGGGGACGAACCCCGGGTCGCCGAGCTACGGGAGCGGGCGCGCCCGCTCCTCGTCACCCCCGCCTGACCCGGGCAGCGCGCCCGGTCCGCCGCTACGCCCCGGTTTCGCCGGATCCGGTGGAGAAACGTCCCGCCACGCGGACGCCGCCCCTGGTTTGAGCCCGTTGTCAGTGGGTCAGTGCACTATCGGGTTGGGAGGTGGCGTGAGGATGACGCACGCGGCGTACGACTGCGACGTACTGGTGATCGGTGGCGGAATCGTCGGTCTGTCGACCGCGTACGCCCTCACGCGCACCGCGCCCGGCACCCGGGTCACGGTGCTGGAGAAGGAGTGGGGCCCGGCCCGGCATCAGACCGGGCGCAACAGCGGGGTGATCCACAGCGGCATCTACTACCCGCCGGGCTCGCTCAAGGCGCGCTACGCGGTGCGCGGCGCCGCCGAGCTGGTGGACTTCTGCGCGGAGCACGGCATCGCCCACGCGGTCACGGGCAAGCTGATCGTCGCGACGGACCGGGCCGAGCTGCCCCGGCTGCACACCCTGGTGCAGCGCGGCCGGGCGCACGGCCTGCCGGTCCGGGAGCTCGGCCCCGCCCAGATCGCGGAGTACGAACCCCACGTGCGCGGCCTCGCCGCGATCCGGGTCGGGACGACGGGGGTCTGCGACTTCACGGCGGTGGCCGTCCGGTTCGCCTCCGAGGTCAGCGCCTCGGGCGGACAGATCCGTTACGGCGCGGAGGTCGTCGCCGTCGACCGGCGCCCCTGGGGCGTCGCGGTGCGCACGGCCGACGGGCAGGTGGTCAGGGCGCGGGTCCTGGTCAACTGCGCGGGGCTGCACAGCGACCGGGTGGCGGCGCTCGCGGGCGACGACCCGGGCGCGCGCATCGTGCCGTTCCGCGGGGAGTACTACGAGCTGGCCAGGCCCGAGCTGGTGCGCGGCCTCGTCTATCCCGTGCCGGACCCGGCGTTCCCCTTCCTCGGGGTGCATCTGACCCGGGGCGTCGACGGCACGGTCCACGTCGGCCCGAACGCCGTGCCGGCACTGGCCCGCGAGGGGTACGGCCGGGCGGTCGTCCACCCGCGCGAGCTGGCCGCCACGCTGGCCTGGCCGGGCTCCTGGCGGATCGCCCGGCGGCACTGGCGGTACGGCGCGGGTGAGGTGCACAGATCGCTGTCGAGGAGCGCGTTCACCCGGGCCGTCCAACGGCTGCTGCCCGAGGTGACGGAGGCCGATCTGCGGCCCTCCCCGGCCGGGGTCAGGGCCCAGGCCGTCCTGCGGGACGGCACGCTGGTGGACGACTTCCTGATCCGGGACGCCCCGCACACCGTGCACGTGCTGAACGCCCCGTCCCCCGCGGCCACCGCGTCCCTGCCCATCGGGAGGGAGGTGGCACGGCGGGCCCTGCTGCGGGCGCGCGCGACGGGGTGGACGCCTCCCGCCGTAGAATCGGGTCATTGTGTCTGAGCCCCTGAACCCCACCCCAGAGACGCCCGGGCCCGCCGCGGAAACGCCCGGCCCCACGCCGGAGTCCGCGCTCCCCACCGAGGGCGCCGCCGCCGAGGACTCCCCCGGCCAGGACTCCCCCGCCGAGGACTCCCTCGCCCAGGACGACGCGGACGCGGCGGCACGGCGCGCCGCCTCCTTCGAGCGCCAGCGCAGGCTGCGCCAGGAGCCCCGCTTCCCCGGCGGCCCGGCGGCCGACCCGGCGGGCTCGCACCACGAGCGCCGGATCCGCAGCTTCCAGCCCCGCCGCAGCCGGGTCACCACCGGCCAGGAGGACGCCCTCCAGCGCCTGTGGCCCACCTGGGGCCTGGACATCGACGGCCGGAGCGTCCTCGATCTCCCCGCCCTGTTCGACGGCCTTCCGGTGGTCCTGGAGATCGGCTTCGGCATGGGCGAGGCGACGGCGCAGATGGCGGCCGACGACCCGGGCACCGGGATCCTGGCCGTCGACGTGCACACCCCGGGCCAGGGCAATCTGCTGGGCCTCGCGGAGCGCGCGGGAGTGTCCAACGTCCGCGTCGCCAACGGGGACGCGATCATCCTGCTCCGCGAGATGCTGGAGCCGGCCGCCCTGGACGGCCTCCGGGTGTACTTCCCCGACCCGTGGCCCAAGAAGCGGCACCACAAGCGGCGCCTGATCCAGCCGGAGTTCCTCGACCTGGTGGCGCAGCGGCTGAAGCCGGGCGCTCTCGTCCACTGCGCGACGGACTGGGAGCCGTACGCGGAGCAGATGCTGGACGTCCTGACGGCCCACCCCCTGTACGAGAACACCCAGGCGGACGGCGGCTACGCGCCCCGGCCCGCGTTCCGGCCGCTGACCCGCTTCGAGGGTCAGGGTCTGGACAAGGGCCATGTGGTGCACGACGTGCTGTTCACCCGTCGCTGATCGGCCATCGGCCCCACGCCCCGTCCACCGCGGCGTGGCCAGGTGTCGGTGGCCCTCGTTAGGGTCGTCGGGTGTACCAGGGGTCCGTGCAGCACCAGCAGCCGGCCGTCCCGGTTCTCGAGGAGCAGCAGCTCGACGAGTTCCTGGGCGCGGTCCCGGAGCGAGGCCAGTGGCGTTACCGGCCCCGCCGCGTCGGCATGGTCTGGCGCAGCAAGGCGTTCCGCGCCGGGGCGGTGATCACCGTGCTCGCGCTCTGCGGTCTGGTGATCCTGGCCCTGGTGCGGCAGCAGACGGGCACCGAGGGCTTCCTGGTGGGGCTCGGGCTGGCCGTGCTGCCCGTGCCGCTGCTGATGGCCGCGTTCCGCTGGCTCGACCGGGTCGAGCCGGGCCCCTGGCGGAATCTGCTGTTCGCCTTCGCCTGGGGTGCGTGCGCCGCCGCGCTCGTGGCGATCATCGCCAACTCCTTCGCGACCCGGTGGATAGCCACGGCCACCGCGGATCCGGCGAGCGCGGACACCCTCGGGGCCACGGTCGTCGCCCCCGTCGTCGAGGAGAGCGCGAAGGCCGTCGCGCTCCTGCTGATCTTCCTCTTCCGCAGACGGCAGTTCGGCGGGATCGTCGACGGCATCGTGGTCGCCGGCTTCACCGCGACGGGCTTCGCCTTCACCGAGAACATCCTCTACCTGGGCAACGCCTTCGGCGAGGACCAGCAGCTGGGGACCACCGGCTTCGCCTCCGTGACGGTGGGGACGTTCTTCGTCCGTGTGGTCATGTCGCCGTTCGCCCACCCCTTGTTCACGGTGCTCACCGGCATCGGCTTCGGCATCGCGGCGCTCGGCGGCGCGCGCCACCGGGTCCGCCGGGTCGTCATGCCCCTGCTCGGACTCGCCTGCGCCATGGGCATGCACGCCGTGTGGAACGGCTCGTCGGCCCTCGGCCCGTACGGCTTCTACATGGTGTACGGCGCGTTCATGGTGCCGTGCTTCGGACTGGTGACCTGGCTGGCCGTCTGGTCGCGCCAGCGGGAGCTGCGCACGCTCTCCACGGAGCTGCCGGTGTACGCGGCGGCCGGCTGGCTGACCCCCGCCGAGCCGCTCGCGCTGGCCTCGATGCGGGCGCGGGGCATGGCCCGCGACATGGCCAGGCACTGGAACAGCTACCCGGACCCGGCCCGGGGCAAGGCCGCGGCCCGCGCCGTCGCGGAGTACGAGTCGTTCGCGACGTCCCTGGCCATGCTGCGCCGCAGGGCCCGCCACGACGGCGCGGGCCCGGACTTCGCCCTCCGCGAGCAGGAGTTGCTGCACCACCTGTGGCACCGCAGGGAGATCGCGGCGCCGACCCTGACGTACGCCGCCCACGCGACGGGCCGGCTGCGCACCCGGCTGCCGGTGCCGCCCCCGATCCCCCGTCAGCTGCCGTACGGCGGCCTGCCTCCGCGGCACCTCCCCGCGCCGCACCGGCACTACGGCGGCCACAACCCGTATCTCGACGACGGCGGACGCCCTGCCCCGCCCTCCTAGGGCCTCCCGTTTGGATCATGCCGGGCAGGCGGGACTTTCGGAACACGCCCTGGACGTCAGGGCAACGCGCGGGTGAGCCAGGCGACTTCGCCGTTCTCCTCCGTGGAGACGTGGTCGTGCGCGAAGCCGAGCTTCTCCAGGACACGGAGCGAGGGCGTGTTCCACGTGCCGACGGTCGACCAGAGCCGCTTCCGCCCGGTCGCGACAGCGGCGCCGAGCACCGCCCCGGCCGCCTCGGTGGCGTAGCCACGCCCGTGCGCGTGCCGGAACAGCTCGTACGCGATCTCGGGCTCCTCCAGCGTGGAGCGGCCGATGATCAGCCCGCAGTAGCCGATGAAGTCGCCTTCCTCCCGGCGCTGGACGGGCAGCAGGGCGATCCCCGTCGTCCCTGTCGCGGCGAGCAGCTTCGCGATGGCCCCCCGGATGTGCTCGACCGTGGGCTTCCCGTCGCCGCGTTCGGCCAGCAGCTCGCAGAACTCGGCGGCGTCCGACTCGGCCCATGGCCGCAGTATCAGCCGCTCGGTCTCAAGGTGGAACGGCATCGTCCCGTACGTAGACATGCCCCCACTCTGGCCCACGGGCCGGAGTGGGACCACAGCCGCGTACGAGGGCGGGGCCGTCCGGCGCCCCGCCCTCGTACGCGTCCCTCACGTCAGGCGGACGCCTCGGTCAGCTCCGCCAGCTCGCCCTCGGTCAGCCGGAGTCCGGCCACCGCCGTCAGCGCGGGCAGCTGCTCGACCGTACGCGCGGAGGCGATCGGCGCCACCACGGTCGGGCGGGAGGTCAGCCAGGCGAGGGCGACCGTGGCGATCTCGGCGTCGTGCTCCTGGGCGATCCTGTCGAGCGCCGCGAGCACCTTCCGCCCGCGCTCGGTCTCCAGGTGCTTGCCGGCACCCTCGGCCCGCGGGCTCTCGACCGACGCCCCCGGCCGGTACTTGCCGGTGAGGAAGCCCGCGGCGAGCGCGTAGTACGGGACGGCGGCGAGGCCGGCGTCGGCCGCCGTGTCCTGGAGCGCGCCCTCGTAGGTGTCGCGCGAGACGAGGTTGTAGTGCGGCTGGAGCGCGACGTAACGCGCGAGGCCCTCACGTTCGGAGAAGTCCAGGGAGGCGCGTAGCCGCTCGGGGCTGATGTTGGAGGCGGCGATCTCCCGCACCGTACCGGCCTTGACCAGCTGGTCGAGCGCCGTGACGATCTCCTCGACCGGGACGCTCTCGTCGTCGAAGTGCGTGTAGTAGAGGTCGATGTGGTCGGTGCCGAGCCGGCGCAGCGACGCCTCCGCCGCCCCCTTGATGGTGGCCGCCGAGAGCCCCTTGTACGCGGGGTGGGCGCCGACCTTGGTGGCGATGACGACATCGTCGCGGCGGGAGCGGGCCGCCAGCCACTTGCCGATGAGGGTCTCCGACTCACCGCCCTCGTTGCCCGGGACCCAGGCGGAGTACGCGTCGGCGGTGTCGACGAAGTTGCCGCCGGCCGCCACGTACGCGTCGAGGACGGCGAAGGACCGGTCCTCGTCGGCCGTCCAGCCGAAGACGTTGCCGCCGAGGGCGAGGGGGAAGACCTGAAGGCTCGACGAACCGAGCGGGCGCAGAGATGTCATACCCAGGCACAACCAACCGGCTGAAGCGACTATTCCGGTTCGACGGTCGCCGCAGGGGCCGGGCCGGGGCCGCGCCCAGGGCTCCCCGGTTCCGGACAGACCGACGGCCCTGACGTCGGGGGGTTGTGCGTCAGGGCCGCCGGGGTCGCGATGCGCCGGTCCTCGGCGCCGGGGTCTTCCGTCCGGGCCGGGCACATGGGCCCGGCAGGATCCGGACGGGTGCCCGGGGCGTGTTCCGAACGTGGCCCCGTCCGCCCGGAGGGGCGGGCGGAGCTTTCACGACACGCCCTAGATCGTCAGGCCCTTTCCGCGCAGCCAGCTCATCGGGTCGACGCCCGAGCCGTCCGCGGTGTGGACCTCCAGGTGGAGGTGCGGGCCTGTCACGTTGCCGGTGGCGCCGACGCGGCCGATGGTCTCGCCGGTGGTGACCTTCTGCCCGGCGGTGACGTCCATCGAGGACTGGTGGCAGTACCAGATCTCCGTGCCGTCATCGAGCTCCAGGACCGTGCGGTAGCCGTACGAGCCGGACCAGCCGGCCGACTTCACGGTGCCGCTGTGCACGGCCTTGACCGGCGTACCGGTCGGGGCCGCGAAGTCCAGCCCGGTGTGGTAGCCGGACGACCACATCGAACCGGCCTGCCCGAAGGTCGAGGTGATCGTGTACGACGAGGTCGGCACCGCGTAGCTGGCGGCGAGCTTGGCGAGACGCTCGGCCTCGGCCTTCTTCTTCGCCGCCTCCTCGGCCGCCTTCTTCTTCGCGGCGGCCTTCGCCTCGGCATCGCTCTGCTGCTTCGCCGCCTCGGCGGCGGCGGCCTCGGCCGCAGCCTGCTCCACCGCGGCCTTGGCCTCGGCGTCGGCTCCGGCCTGCTGCTGCTCGGCCTGCTGGAGGATGCGGGCACGGAGCGCCTCGCCGGCGTCGGTGGTGCCCTGCTCCGCCTCGGCGGCGGTGATGCCCGCGCTGGTCAGCGGGGCGGACGCGGCGACCGTCTCATGGTCCGCGTCGGAGTCGCCGGACATGAACGCACCCACGCCGGGAAGGGACTTGGCGTCGGGAAGATTGTCCGCGATGGAATCGGGAAGGGAAATGGAGACCGGCGGCTTGCTCTGGGCAGTGGCCATGCCACCCGCTCCGACGGCCGCGATGACGCCGACGCCGAGGACGGTGGAGCTACGGGCGAGACCCCGCTGCTTGGCCACGCGGTGCCGGCCGCGTACGGGACGGATGGACTCCTCGGTGGGGTTCCATTCCTCCCAGGTCCTGCCCTCGTCACCGAAGCTGTCGGGCCTGAAGGGTGCCGGGGCCTCGGGGGCAGGCTGATTGGACGCCACGTGGGCGCACTCCTTTCCTTCCTTCTCGCCTACCGGGTTAGCTGACGGGTTCGGAGCAGGAAGGTCTCCTACGGGCCCCTCTGCCTCTCACGAGACACAGGTGTCCGATTCACCCCATGTAGGTGGTTCCCCGGTTCCCTTGCGGAATTCGGCGCTGCGCACGGTGCCGTCTCTTGCGACGGCGGGTACAACCGCACTGCGTTATCGAACGTTAATAGACACCCGGGTCCGATTCCAAGCTGTTCCCCTACATCAGTCATCACTCCGGCCAGGACTTTCAGGGGTCAAACGGTCGCAAACGGGCGAGTTGAGCGCCCTTCAGCCGGAGCGCACTTTCTGACGGTGCGTCAAATGTTATGCGGAGCGAGGTCCTTCGACTACCGACCGTCGCGACGGATCATCCACCGTCCCGCCCCACGATCTTCACCGTCGTCCGCCGCTCCTGCTGCCCCCGCGCGGGACGGCCCACCGCGAGGAGCGCCAGATCGTCCGTGGAGCGGCCACCGGTGTGCAGCCGTACGTCGTCGGTGAGCGCGGACAGCAGTTCGTCGGGCCCCGGGAAGATCCGGCCGCGCAGCCGGGCCGCCGGATCGTAGAAGACGCCCTGCGCGTCCCGCGCCTCCGACAGCCCGTCGGTGAACGCCAGGAACATCGACCCGGCCGGCAGCGTCCACTCGTCCGACCGGTCCGGCCACGCGCCCAGCCCCATGCCGAGCGGCAGGGCGGGCACCGTCGGCGCCAGCACGTCCAGCGCCCCGTCCTGGTGCAGGACGAGCGGCTCGGGATGCCCCCGGTTGATCACCCGCAGGGTGTCCGAGCCGGACGGGATCTCCGCGAGGACGGCGGTGACGAACCCCTCCATGGAGTCAAGCCCGCCCCGCCGCGACCCCTCACGGGCCAGCGCCCGCTCCAGCCGCTGGACGACCCCCTCCAGGGACAGCTCCTGCTCGGCCGCCTCCCGGAACGCGCCGATCACGACCGCCACCGCCGCCACCGCGTCCAGCCCCTTGCCCCGTACGTCGCCGAGGACCAGGCGCACCCCGAACGGCGTGTCCGCGACGGCGTACAGGTCGCCGCCGACGAACTCGTCCGCCTGGGCCGCCTCGTACCGCGCCGCGACCAGCAGCCCGCCGATCCGGTCCTCGGGCGTCGGGAGCACCGCGCGCATGGCGGTCTCCGCGATGACCCTGGCCGAGGCCAGCTGCTCGTTCCTGCGGCGCACGACGCGGTTGATGACGAGGGAGAGCGCGGCGACGGTGATCAGCGTGAGCAGGTCGGTGATCGGCACGACCCGGCCGAGAGCCCCGTCGGAGATCCTGATCCCGAGCACCACGACGATCGAGACCACCCCGACGCGGACCGTGCTGGCCAGCGAGAAGAACGGGGCGGCGATCAGCGGGGCGGCGGCGAAGAGCGGCACGGCGGTCACCGCGGCCGGTGTCAGGAGGTCGAAGGCCACACCGGCGCAGATCATCAGGGCGGGCAGCGCGCGCACGAACCGCCGGGAACGGACGCTCCCGGCATCACTCCCCGGCCGTACGTCCCGCTTCCCCACCTGTGCACTCCTGCCGGCTCCACCCACGGGTGCGGACGGTACCGCGCCCCGCCCGCACCGGCCGGAGCCGCGCCGTACGGCGAGCCGCCGTCGGCCGAAGGGAGGAGCGCGCCGCAGATCCCGCCCTCCGATGGTCGGTCGGAGAGCCGGTGCCGCGCGAAGATCGTCAGTGCGTCCCGTACGAAGACGGCGGTTCCGTCCCCGCAGCGATCGTAGTTGCTCCCCGGGCGCGGATCCGCGACGTACATCTCGGCGAGGCCGGTCACGGGCGGAGGCGGCGTGCGCACCCCGGACGGACGGCATACGACGGAGGCCCGGATCCTCGAAAGGATCCGGGCCTCCGTCTTTCAGTAGCGGGGACAGGATTTGAACCTGCGACCTCTGGGTTATGAGCCCAGCGAGCTACCGAGCTGCTCCACCCCGCGTCGTTGTGATGACAACTCTACGCCATCCGGGAGGGTGCTCCGACCACCCCGGGCCCCGCGCACCACCCGTGGAGGAACGCCGCCCAGCGATTGCACGGCCTCCGGCACGGCGGGACGCTGGACGTACACGCTTTCGGTGTTCGGTCCCGTCCGCGCGGCATCCCAGGTGCCGGCGTCGGCCCAACCAGCCTCACCCGGTGCGGTGCCGCAGGGGAGGCCGGGCGCACACGCGCTAGGAGACGATCATGGACGGCACCCTGCTGGAGACGATGCGAACCGCGTTGCGCGGCCCGGTCATCGGTCCGGACGACCCCGGGTACGACCGGGCCCGTACGGTCTACAACGCCATGATCGACAAGGAGCCGGCGGCCGTGGTCGAGTGCCGCGACACGGCGGACGTGATGGCCGCCGTCGACTTCCTCCGCGAGAACGGGCTGGAGCCGGCGGTCCGGGGCGGCGGGCACAGCGGCCCCGGCCTCGGGCTCCGCGACGGCGCCGTCACGCTCGACCTCTCCCCCATGCGCGGCGTGCGGGTCGACCCGGCCACCCAGACCGCCCAGGCCGACGGCGGTGCCACGCTGGGTGACTTCGACCACGCCACCCATGCCTTCGGCCTCGCCACCCCGGCGGGCATCATGTCGACCACCGGCGTCGGCGGGCTGACCCTCGGCGGCGGGCACGGCTACCTCACCCGCAAGTACGGCCTCACGGTGGACAATCTGGTCTCCGCGGACGTCGTCCTGGCCGACGGAAGCTTCGTCGCCGCGAACCCGAGCGAGCACGCCGACCTCCTCTGGGCCCTGCGCGGCGGCGGCGGGAACTTCGGCGTCGTCACGTCGTTCGACTTCGAGCTGCACCCCGTGGACACGGTGGGGGTCGCGATCACCGTATGGCCCCTGGAGCTCTTCCAGGACGTCATGCGCTGGTACCGGGACTTCCTGCCGGGGGCACCGGACGATCTGTACGGCTTCTTCGCCTCGCTGACCGTCCCGCCCGGTCCGCCCTTCCCCGAGGAGATCCACGGGCAGAAGATGTGCGGTGTGGTCTGGTGCTCGACGGCGGACCCGGAATCCCTGGGCGAGACGCTCTCCGTGGTGACCGAACCGGGCCCGCCCGCCTTCCACTTCACCTCTCCGATGCCGTACCCGGCCCTTCAGTCGATGTTCGACGCCCTGCTGCCGGCCGGGCTCCAGTGGTACTGGCGCGGTGACTTCTTCGACCGGATCACGGACGAGGCGGTCGACGTGCACGCGTCCTTCGCCGAGAAGCTCCCCACCGGCCTGTCGACCATGCACCTGTACCCGGTCGACGGAGCGGCCGGCCGGGTCGGCTCCGACGAGACCGCCTGGGCCTACCGTGACGCGCGCTGGTCGGGCGTCATCGCCGGCATCAGCCCCGACCCGGCCGACGCGCCCGCGCTGCGGGACTGGGCCGTGAGCTACTGGGAGGCGCTGCACCCGTACTCCATGGGCGGCGGCTACGTGAACTTCCTCGGCACCGACGAGTCCCAGGACCGGGTCCGGGCCACCTACCGCGGCCACCACGACCGGCTCGCGGAGATCAAGCGGTCCTACGACCCGCACAACCTCTTCCACGCAAACCAGAACATCGAGCCCGCGCCGCCGCACTGAACCGTCACGCCGGGCTCGCAATACCGGGGGAAAGCCGTGCCGGGAGGGTTACAGTCTGCATGCACCGCACGATGATCCGGACGCCCCCGGAGCGGAGCGGCACCGGTGGCGGCACCTCGTAGCCCTGCCGGTCAGGACCGGTCCGGCATGTACCGCGGCCATTCGGTCACGGGGCTCTCACCACACACCTACGTACAGGACACCTGAGATGACCGACTCGTCTGCCCGCACGACCCAGCGGCACTCCGACGGCACGTCCGCGGCCACGGCCGCCGACCCGGGCGCCTCGGCGCCGCTGCCGACACCGCAGTACGCCGGGCTGTTCATCGAGCCCGATCTGCCGCCGTTCACCGACGAACCCGAATGACGGCCGGCCCCTGAGTGACCGGCCGCCGGGTGACCGGCCCTGAGTGACCGGCCCGGCCGCACGGTCGTTGGGAGACCATGCGCATCCGTATCGGCGTGGTCGTCCTCGCAGTGGTCCTGCTCATCGCCGCGTTCATCTCGAACATCCCGTCCGAGGCCGAGACCGAGGCGGCCTGCCGGCGGGCCCTCGACAACACGTCGACGTGGACCAACCGGCCGGACGTCTGCCTGGACGTGTCGTCGGAGACCTACCGCACGTTCCTCCTGATGTACGAACTGCGGGAAGAGGGCCTGGACTGAGGGGCCGGGCCCCTCCCCTCAGCCCTGCTGTTCCTTCCACTCCGCCTGGGCCTCGTCGAGGTTCTCGGCGAGGGTGTCCAGGAAGTCCTCGGCGCTCGTCTTGCCGAGCAGCACCTTCTGGAAGCCCGCCTCGCTGTCGGCCTTGGACAGGGTGTTCCAGTCGGGCAGGTAGTAGGGGAGCTGCACGATTTTGGTGTCGCCCGAGAACAGCGCCTCCGCCCCGAGCTTGGTGGTCTCGGACTTGTCGAGCCAGGGGTCCTCCGCCGCCTCCTTGTTGGCCGGGATCAGGCCCGCGGACTCGCTGAACTTGGAGTTCGAGGCGTGGGAGGCGGCGAACTCGATGAACTTCCAGGCCGCCGCCTTGTTCTCGGACGACTTCAGCAGACCGAGCCCGGAGACCGGGTTGGAGACCATCACCCGGGTCCCGTCGGCCAGTTCGGGCTGCGGGATACCACGGAACTTGTCGCTGCCCAGCGAGGTCACGTGGTCCTGGTAGGACCCCAGGTTGTGGTTGAGCATGGCGATGCTGCCCGAGTCGAACTGGGCGACCATCTTCGTGAAGTCGTTGTTGAGGTCGGCCTCCGGGGTGGTCTTCCGGTACAGGCCGGCGTACCTCTCCAGCGCCGCGACGTTCTTCGGGTCGTTGACCGTCGTCCTCGTCCCCGACTTGTCCCAGAAGGACTCGATGCCCGACTGCCCGTACATCGCGTCCAGCGCCTGGGCGATCGAACCCGGGCCGCCGCGGATGGTGTAGCCGAACCGGTTCTTCTGCCGGTCCGTCAGCTTCGTCGCGGCCGCGTAGAAGTCGTCCCAGGTGGCCGGCTGGCCCAGCCCGGCCTTCTCGAACAGGTCCGTGCGGTAGTAGAGGACTCCGTTGGTGGCGGAGATCGGCACCGTGTACAGCTCGTCCCGGCCGCCGGCGCTCCGTACGTTCTCGGTCATCGCCTCGTTGAGCTTGCCCTTGAGGGAGCTCGCCTCGATCCGGTCGTCCAGCGGCTCCAGCGCGTCCTGGGCGGCGATCCCGGCGACCATCGCGGCCCCCACGCCCCCGACGTCCGGCAGCCCGCCGCCCTGGATGGCGGTGTCGTACTTGGACTGGGCCTCGGTGGAGGCGATGCCCACGTACTGCACGTCGATGTCCGGGTTGGCCTTCTCGAAGTCGGCGATGATCTCCTTCCAGACCGCGGTGCGGACGCCGCCGTTCTCGTCCCAGAACACGATCTTCCCGGTGCCGGGACCTTCGGCGCCCTTCGCTCCGGTGATGCCGCTGCCGTCGTCACCGCAGGCGGTCGCGGTGAGGGACAGGGCGCTGACCAGGGATATCGCGGCGGCGAGACGGCTGGTGCGGGGGTTGATCACGGTCGGCTCTCTTCTCTGGGTGCGCACCGACCGAAGGGAGAAGGCTCGGGGCCGGCGGCATACGGCGCTCGGTCTCATATCGCGTCTCATATATGACATACGAAGGGCAACGCGATGAACGTAAGTCGGCCCACCCGCCCGGTCAATGCCCGTGCAGCAGAAATCTCCCGACCCCGGAACGCCGGAGCGCCCCGCCGGTGGGGCCGGTCGGGGCGCTCGGGCTATGCATCATGCACACTGTGTGGTCCATGCACTTCTTCGGAAACATACGATGAAGCCAGCACGCACCACGGCAGGACGACACACCGGCCTCGCCCGGCAGGAAGCAGGAGGTGCCCGCGCATGAAGAGGGCGACACGAGAGGTCGAGTACGAGCAGATGCTGCTCAGCCGTCACGGCCTGCTGGCCCACCGGAAGGGCCGCCGCAAGGACGGCCTCCTGGAACGCAGCGCCTACATCCTGCTCAGCCGCATCCGCGTCCAGGGCCCGATGTCCGTCGGCGAGCTCAGCGAGGCCTTCGACCTCGACGTCTCCACCCTCAACCGCCAGACCGCGGCAGTCATGCGCGCCGGCTTCGTGGAGCGCATCCCCGACCCGGACGGGGGCATGGCCCGCAAGTTCCGCATCACCGAGGAGGGCGTCAGAACCCTCGACGCGGAGCGCGAGGGCATGGTCAACTCCCTGCAACGGGTCATGGCCGACTGGCCCGACGAGGACATCTCCGCCTTCGCCGGCTACCTGCGGCGCTTCAACACCGACATCGAGGGCCTCGCCGGCCGCCCCTGGCCGCGCCCCTGAGGGCCGGCCCGTTCCCGGGGCTTCTCAGCGCTTCCTCCGGGCGGGCCGCGCCTCCGCCCGCCCGGACGAGCGCCTCCTGCCGGCCGACTCGGCGTCCGCCGCCGCACGCTCCATCGCCCTCCTGGCCGGCGGGTTCTTCGGCCCCGGCTTCCGCTCCGCCGCCTTGCGCGCCATGGCCCTCTTCGCGGGCGGGTTCTTCGGTCCGGGCTTCCTGTCGGTGGGCCTCTCCGGCCGCGACCGCCGCGCGGAACGAGAGCGAGAACGAGCCGGACGCGAGGGCTCCTGCTCCTCCGGCTCCTCCATCTCCTCGTCGTACGCGGGCTCTTCCCCGTCGAAGCCCTCTTCCTCGTCCGGCGCACCGGCCAGGGAGAGCATCCGCTGCTGAAGGACCTCGGTCAGGGCCGCGACACCCCTGTCGGTCACCTCCGACAAGGCATCCCGCCCGGAGGACAGCAGCTCCCCACGGATCTGCTCGCCGAGCTCGGCGTACCGAGGGTTCTCCGCGAGCTTCCTGACTCCCTCGTCCATCAGCGCCCTGGGATCGAGCGACTTCCCGGCGGCGGCCAGCAGGAGCCCCAGAGCGAGCTTCTCCTGCCTCGTCCTGCCGATGACGTATCCGGCCGCGAGCGCGGCCACGAGTGTGGCTCTGGTGGTGGTGTCCATAGCGGTTCGCCTCGCACGCTTGCGATGGGCGACGGTCGGGCGCAACGCTCGGACCCGAGAGTTTCGCTCGTGTACCCGCCGTTCGGCCGCCCCCCTACCCATTGTGCGCGGGATGCCCGGGGATGCCACAGGCCGCCACCGGCTCTATTCTTCGGAGGCATCGTCCACGCCGAGATCGTGGCGCATGGCGGCCCTCAGATCGGACAGCACAGCCCACGACATTTCCGTCTCGATCTCGAGGGCATCGAGTTCGCCGGCGTCGGGAGGGCCGCCTGCCAACATTCTCTTCAGCAGCCCGTAGGTCTTGTTGAGCTGGTGGTTTGTTGCTCGGGCGTCTGCCAGCACGGCGCCGGGCACGATCATCTGTGCTTCCGCGTAGCTGTCGCGAAGGACCAGGCGCCGTGCCTCGAGTTGCTCGGCACATGCCTGGGCTTCCGCGTCGTCCCGGGCGCGCAGGACGTGCATGAGGTTGATCTGTGCGGTCTGGAACTGCCGTGGTGTTGAGGGAGATATAGCAGGCGCGGCGCAAGTCGGTCAGCTCGCGTCGCGCCGTAAGGCGAGCTTCCTGTTGCCGGACCAGTTCGGCGTGGGCGCGGTCTTCGCGTTGCCGGCGAGCGGTCGCTTCCAGTTCATGGCGCTTGAGCCGGTCGGCTCTGCTCTGTGTCAGCAGAGACGCGCCCAGGGTGCCTATGACACCCACGACGGCCACAGCGAGCGCACCCCAGGTCTGTCCCACAGCTCCCACCTCGCATCGGGCAGGTGGGACGCTGCCCCGCCTGCATCAACGGTGCCGATCATAAAGTTCGGCCTTGTGCCACGACTCGCTGTCCGCCTGTTCGGCAGAACCTCCCGTGGTCAGGTGCTCGTGGCCGTCGGCGCCGGCGCCGAGGCGGCTCACGAATTCATGGAGGAACATCAGTCCCCGCCGACCCCGCGCAGTAGCGCTGGACAGCGCTCCATCTCGGAGCATCCGCTCACGCATCGGCCCGGCAACGACTGAGCGCCCCTTCTGACCTCAACCAGAAAGGGCGCTCAGCACCAGGTCAGGGGAGATGTGCCCCGCCTGTGATCGGTAGGCCGTGTGGGACTCGAACCCACAACCAACGGATTAAAAGTCCGCTGCTCTGACCAATTGAGCTAACGGCCCCTGATGGATCACCCCCGAGCATAGCTGCCCGGGACCCGGCAGCCGATCGGGTATCGGGTGCCGGGCCCCGTCGTCGCCGGGGACGGGCGGGTCAGTCCGCGGATTCGTCCGCGATCGTGCCCTTGTGATCCGGGGCCGGCGGTACGAGGAACCAGTGGCGGGCCGAGACCAGCCACCAGACCGCGGCGAAGCCGAGCACCACCAGGACCGCCAGCGGCGCGTAGTTGAAGCTCTCCCAGGTGACCGGGGAGACCTGGGGCAGCATGAAGAGCACCGTGATCACGCCGACCCAGGTCACCGCGATGACGCCGACGGGCCGGGACCAGCGGCCCAGGTGCCAGGGCCCCCGGACGAAGTCGTCGCCCCGCAACAGCCTGAGCAGCGTGGGGATGACGTAGGCGATGTAGAGGCCGATGACCGCGATGGACGTCACGGCGGCGTACGCCGTCACGTTGATCAGGTACGGCAGGCCGAGCGCCAGCGCGCCGAGGGCGGCCAGCCAGACCGCCGCGACGGGCGTACGGGTGCGGGGGCTGACCGTGTGCCACACCCGGGAGAACGGCAGCGCCCCGTCGCGCGAGAAGGCGTAGATCATGCGGCTGTTGGCGGTCACCGAGGCCATCCCGCAGAACAGCTGCGCCCCGATCACCACGAGCAGCAGGAGCTTGCCCGTGGTGGCGCCGAGCGCGTCCAGCAGGATCTGCGCGGGCGGGGCGCCGGTCGGGGAGTTCAGGGCGCCGTCGTACGACTGGATGGCGAACGTGAAGCCCAGCAGCAGCACGAAGCCGGCGATCCAGGACGTCCAGATGGACTGCACGATGCCGCGCGGGCCCGCCACGGCCGCGTCATGGGTCTCCTCGGTCATATGGGCGGAGGCGTCGTACCCCGTGAAGGTGTACTGCGCCATCAGCAGGCCGATCATCACGACGTAGAACCCGCTGCCCCAGCCGGTGTTGTTGACGAACTCCGTGAAGACGTACGACGCCGACTGGTGCGAGTCCGGCACGAAGGTGAGCGCGCCCACGATGACGGCGACCCCGATGACGTGCCACCACACGCTGACGTTGTTCAGTACGGCGACGATGCCGACCCCGAAGGTGTTCAGCAGGCCGTGCAGGACCAGGATCGCCGCGAAGAGCAGGATCGTACGGCCGGGCGTGACCTCGAAGCCGAACTGGAGGTTCAGGTACGCCCCGAGGAACGACGCCGCCCCGAAGTCGATGCCCGCGGTGACGGCGACCTGGCCGAGCACGTTGAACCAGCCGGCGAACCAGGCCCACGCCGCCGCCGAGCGCGGTGGGGCCAGGCGGTGGGCCCAGAAGTACAGGCCCGCGGACGTCGGGTACGCCGAACAGATCTCGGCCATCGCCAGGCCGACGAACAGCGTCATCAGCCCGACCCCGACCCAGCCCCAGGTGATGACGGCGGGTCCGCCGGTGTTCATGCCGAACAGATACAGCGTCAGACAGCCGGACAGCACCGAGATGATCGTGAACGAGACGGCGTAGTTCGAGAACGCGGACATCCGGCGCGCGAGCACCTGGGTGTAGCCGAGTTCGGCCAGCCGTTCCTCGTCGGAGGTGGCCGGGGTGGGCGCGGGCGCGCCCGTGAGGGCATCGGGCGGTGGCTCTGCCGCCACGGCTTCGTCGTTTGTCATGCCCCCAGCGATGCCCGGGCAGGGGCGCCGGAAACGCCCGCGGGGCCCGTACGCCACCGAAGTGTCGTACGGGCCCCGCGGGTCGGTCTGCTGTCAGCCGGACTCAGCCGTTGCGCTTCCAGCGCGGCTTGTCGTCGCGGCGGCCGAAGGTGCCGGTGCCGGTACCCGTGCCGGTGCCACCGCGGTGGTCGTCACGACGGCCGGTCGGCCGGTCGCCGCCACCGGAGCGGAAGCCGCCGGAGGGGCGGTCGTCACGACGGTCGCGGTTGAACGGACGGTCGCTGCCGCCGGAGCGGAAGCCACCGGAGGGGCGGTCGTCACGACGGTCGCGGTTGAACGGACGGTCGTTGTCCCGGCGCTCGAAGGAACGGCCACCACGGTCGTCCCGGCGGTCGCCACCGGAGCGGAAGCCACCGGACGGGCGGTCGTCACGACGGTCGCGGTTGAACGGACGGTCGTTGTCCCGACGCTCGAAGGAACGGCCACCACGGTCGTCCCGGCGGTCACCACCGGAGCGGAAGCCACCGGACGGACGGTCGTTGCTGCTGCGGAAGGACGGGCGGTCGTTGCTGCCGCGGTAGCCGGAGCCACCGGACGGGCGGCCACTGCGCTCGCCGACGCGGTCGTTGCCACCGCGGTAACCACCACGGTCGTCACGGCGGTCGCCACCGCGGTCGTCACGGCGGTTGAAGTTGCCCCGGTCGTCACGACGGTCGTCGCGCGCGGCCGGCTGCTCCGGGACGGACACCGCGGCGATGAGCGCGGCCTCGGCCTCGGCGGTGACCTCGGCCACCGCCGCCTCCGGGTCGTCGCCCCGCTCGCGGGCGGCACGGGCGACCAGGCGGTCGGCCTCCTCGCGCAGCTCGACGGCACGGCGCTGGACGCGCTCCAGCTGCTTGGTGAGGTCGGCGGCCTCGCGCTCGGCCTGCTTGGCCGCGTTGTTCGCGGAGTCGGCCTGGACCTCGGTCAGCGAACGGGCACCGGTGATCTCGGCGACCTCGGGCTCGAAGACGCCCGCGCCCTGCACGATGTGGCGCGAGGCGTCGACGCCCGCGTCCTCCATCAGGCGGAAGATCTGGCGGCGCTGGTGCGGGAGCGCCAGCGAGACGACGACACCGGACTTGCCGGCACGGGCGGTACGGCCCGAGCGGTGCAGGTAGTCCTTGTGGTCGCCGGCCGGGTCCACGTTGAGGACGAGGTCGATGCCGTCGACGTGGATGCCGCGGGCGGCGACGTCGGTGGCGACCAGGGCGTTGACGTAGCCCTTCTTGAAGTCCTCGAGCACGCGGGTACGGGCGCCCTGCGTCATGCCGCCGTGCAGCGCGTCGGCCTTCACACCGGACTCGATGAGCTGCTCGGCGATGCGGTCGGCGCCCAGCTGGGTGCGGACGAAGATGATCGTGCGGCCCTTGCGGGCGGCGATCGCGGCCGTGACGGGCGCCTTGTCCTTCGGCTTCACGACGAGGACGTGGTGCGACATCGTCGAGACGTTGCCCTGGGCGGAGTCGACCTCGTGGGTGACCGGGTTGCTCAGGTAGCGCTTGACCAGCGTGCCGATCTCGTTCTCCATGGTGGCGGAGAAGAGCATGCGCTGACCGCCGCCGGGGATCTGGTCGAGCAGCTCGGTGACCTCGGGCAGGAAGCCCAGGTCCGACATCTGGTCGGCCTCGTCGAGGACGGCGACCTGGACGCTCGAAAGGGAGCAGGCGCCGCGGTTGATGATGTCGCGCAGTCGGCCCGGGGTGGCGACGAGGACGTCGACACCGCGCTCCAGCGCGTAGATCTGGTTGCCCATCGACGTACCGCCGCAGACGACCTTCATCTTCAGGCCGAGCACGTCGCCGTAGGGCTGCAGCGCGTCCGCGACCTGCATCGCGAGCTCACGCGTCGGCGTCAGGATGATGGCGCGGGGCTTCTTCTTCTCGGTGTGCCCGCCGGCCAGGGCGGCCAGGGTGGGCAGACCGAAGGAGAGGGTCTTGCCGGAGCCGGTACGGCCACGGCCCAGGATGTCCTTGCCGGCCAGGGCGTCCGGGATGGTCGCGGCCTGGATCGGGAAGGGGGTGGTCACACCGTTCTGCGCGAGCTTGCGGACGACGCCCTCGGGCAGACCCAGGTCCGCGAAGGTGACGGTCGGCTCGGCGTCCTTCTCGGAGGCGTCGGAGGCGTCCGCGGCGGGGGCCTCGTCGGCGGTCTCGGGGGCCTGGGCGACCAAGGCCTCGGCGGCCTCCACGACCTCGATGTTCTCGACGTCGTTCTCGGACATGACGGTGTGGTCAGAACTGGAAATTGACATGCGAAATGCGAAACCTTCCGGAGTCTCGGCACGCGCCCGTAACTCCGTGTTTTCGCAATTTCGACCGCCTCAATGCGGTCCAGCCACGGCAAGGGAGAGTACGCGCCACACGGCGCTCTTCTGTGTCGGCGCCGGGCATAGGATCAAACGATCTACTACCATACGCACCCTCCCCCCATTCATGCAAACCGGGTCGGGCGCGACCCCGCTCACACCGGCGCGACCTGCGGTGACACCCGCGGAGTGGGCCACACCTCGACCCCGCCCGGAGCCCCCAGCGCGTCCGTACGGGACTGCGCCGCAGGCGAGGCCGAGGGCGGATCCGGCGGTGACGAGGGCTCCGGGTCCGGCGAGGGCGGGGGCTCCTCGGGGGTGACCGGCGAGGGCGGCGGCTCCCCCGGACCGGGATCGCTGGCCTCGGGGGTGGGCAGGGAACCGCCCCGGGTCGGCTCCGGGGTCCCGGGACGACCGGGCTCCGGCCGTGCCTTCTCCGGGCCCGCCGACGCCGGGCCGCCCGACGCCTCGGCCCCCGGCTCACGGGAGGGGCCACGGTCGGACTGCGCCTCGGCACGGCCACCGCCGGAGCCCGACCGGCCGGTGCCGGAGGCGGGGTCGCCGCCCGGCCGGGCCGACGCACCCTTCTCACCGGCGGAGTGCGAGGGAACCGGCTTCCCGGCGTCGTCGCCGACGCTCACACAGGCGGTGGACGCGGCGATCGTCAGCGCGGTGACGGCTGCCCAGCGGACGCGGGCGGACAACTGGTGCACGGGGTGGCACCTCCGGGGAGGGGAGAGGGACGGCGGAACGGGAGCGATGTGTTCAACTCCCCTGCCCCTGCCGGGGACACGCCCGGACACAACACCCGCACACACCCCCGGTCGGCCGGCTCACGCGCCGGGACCACCGAAGCCCCCCAGGAGCTCCGCCCCCAGGAACACCGCCCCGAGCCCCACCAGCAGGGACGCCAGCAGATTGGCCCCGGCCAGGAAGCCGCGACCCGTCTCGGCCAGCCGCAGGGTCTCGTACGAGAACGTCGAATACGTCGTCAGCGCCCCGCACAGGCCCGTGCCCAGCAGCGCGTACACCGGCGAGGAGACCGTGGCCCCCGTGAGCACCCCGAGCAGCAGACTGCCCGCCGCGTTCACCGAGAAGGTGCCCCAGGGGAACACGTACGGCGTCCCCGCCCCGTGCCGCGCCTGCACCGCACGGTCCGTCAGATAGCGCAGCGGCGCCCCGACGGCGCCGCCGAGGACGACCAGCAGCCAGTTCACGCCGCCCGCCCCCGCCGGTCCACGAGCGCCCGGGTCAGCGTGGCCGCCGCCCACACCGCGCCGAGCGCCGCCACAGCCGTCGCCACCATGTACGCCATCGCCGTCACCGCCTCCTGACGGGCCAGCAGCGTTGACACATCGGCGGCGTACGTCGAGAACGTGGTGAACCCGCCGAGCACCCCGACCCCCAGAAAGGGCCGCACCAGCGGACGGGTGATCCTCCCGCGCTCGACGGTCAGCACCATCAGCACACCGATCAGGGCGCAGCCCGTCACATTGACGACGAAGACCGCCCAGGGGAAGCCGCCATCGGCGGCGGGCCAGGCGAGGGTCGCCGCGTAGCGCGCCGTGGCCCCGGCCGCGCCGCCCGCCGCGATCACCCCCAGGACCCGCCACTTCCCCGGGCCCTCCGCCTCGGCGCGCTGCGCGGGGACGGAGAGATCGACGTCCGGGTCGACGACGGGCCGCGCCGGCACGGGGTCCTGGGTGCTCACCCGTACCCCAGTTCGTGCAACCGCTCGTCGTCGATGCCGAAGTGGTGGGCGATCTCGTGGACCACGGTGATCTCGGTCTCGGCGACCACGTCCTCGCGGGTCTCGCACATCCGCAGCGTCGGCCCCCGGTAGATGGTGATCCGGTCCGGCAGCACCCCCGCGTACCACTCACCGCGCTCGGTGAGCGGCGTGCCCTCGTAGAGGCCGAGCAGCTCACGGTCCTCCGGGTCCTCCGGCTCCTCCTCCACGAACACCGCGACGTTGTCCATCAGCCGCATCAGCTCCGGCGGGACCCGGTCAAGAGCCAGGCTCACCAGCTCTTCGAACTCCTCGCGCGTCATCTCCAGCACCCCGCCATTGTCACGTACGGAGGGCCGGAACGGGCGGGCCGCACCCGCCGCCCGGGCCACCCGCCCGGCCCACACGTCCCGGCCCGTCCGCATGTCCGCCGCCCGATCGGGGCATACGCGCCCAATGGCACGCCCGTTCCACGCCGCAGCCGCCCGTGTCCGCCGCCTCCGCCGCTCCCGCCCGCGCGCCACCGCCCCCACCGGCGGGCTCGTCGCCGCCGCGCACCCCTGGAAACGCGCGTTCGGCCTGCTCGCCGTGGTCGTGCTGGGCGCCTGGCTCGGGCTCCTGGTCGTCGGCAGCGTGCGTACGCCGGTGGGACCCATGGACACCACCATGACCCTGCGGCCGTCGGTGAGCGGAGGGACGAAGATCAACGTGTCACCGCTGGGCGCCCTGGAGCTGGACTCCCACCACGCCCCGGTCCGCCTGGACGTGGACGTCGACCAGCTGGACCCGGAGCGCTCGCAGGCCCTGGTCAAGCACCCCGAGCGCCTCTCCGGCCTCCAGGACGAGGTCACCGACGACGTCGCCTCCGGCACCCGGGAGCTGGCCGTCCGCTCCTGCGTGGCCGTGGTCTCCGGCGCCACCGCCCTCGGCCTCGTCGTCTACCGGCGCCCCCGCCGCGCCCTGGCCGCCGGGGGCCTCGCCCTGGCCCTGCTGGCCGCCTCGGGCGTCAGCGCCTACGCCACCTGGAACCCGAAGTCCGTCCTGGAGCCGAAGTTCTCCGGGCTGCTCTCCAGCGCCCCCTCGGTCGTCGGCGACGCCCGCTCGATCGTCACCGAATTCGACGTCTACCAGCAGGAACTGGCCCGGCTCGTCACCAACGTCACCAAGCTGTACGACGCCACGTCCACGCTCCCCGTCTACCAGCCGGACCCGGGGACCATCCGGGTCCTGCACGTCTCCGACATCCACCTCAACCCCGCCGCGTGGCACATCATCGCCTCGCTCGTCGAGCAGTACGACATCGACGTGATCATCGACTCCGGCGACACGATGGACCACGGCACCGCCGCGGAGAACGGCTTCCTGGACCCCATCAGCAACCTCGGCGCGCCCTATGTGTGGGTGCGGGGCAACCACGACTCCAAGGAGACCCAGGCCCACCTGAGGAAGACCAGGAACGCGCACGTCCTGGACGAGGGCGACGCGGTGAGCGTGGCCGGGCTGCGGATCGCCGGCACCGGGGACCCCCAGTTCACCCCGGACCGCACGCGCCCCACCGGCGGCAAGGCCTCCGAGCAGCTCGCGGGCATGCGGCTCGCCTCGGCACTGCGCGACCAGAGGCGGGCGGGCACCCCGGTGGACATCGCGGTGGCGCACGACCCGAACGCGGCACGGGAGACGGACGGCACGGTCCCGCTGGTCCTGGCCGGCCATGTGCACCACCGGGTCAACGAACTTCTGCCCCTGGGCACGCGGCTGAAGGTCGAGGGCTCCACGGGCGGCGGCGGACTGCGCGCGGTGCAGAACGAGAAGCCGGAGAAGGTGCGCGCCTCGGTGCTCTACCTGGACCGGCCGACCCGGCATCTGCAGGCCTGGGACGAGATCACCCTCGGGGGCCTCGGCCTGACGACGGCCGAGGTCAGCCGCCACCTCCCGGAGGAGAACCTGAAGAGTCCGGCCCCCTCCCCGAGCGTCTCGACGACCTCCCCGTAGGGCCTCCGGTTCGGATCGGGCCGGGCTCGCGCGCCCTGATCCGAACGCGAGGCGAAACCGTTTTGGCGATACCTCCTCGCATCCCATATGCTTCTCACGTCCCCGACGCGCTGGAAAGCGCGCAGGTGGGCCCTTAGCCCTCATCGTCTAGTGGCCCAGGACGCCGCCCTTTCAAGGCGGTAGCACGGGTTCGAATCCCGTTGGGGGCACGCTTTACCGTGTGCGAGACTTGTCTCGCACATTAGCTAGGTCCTGTGGAGCAGTTTGGAGTGCTCGCCACCCTGTCAAGGTGGAGGCCGCGGGTTCAAATCCCGTCAGGACCGCTGCAGCCCGTATGAGCTGCGTGGCTGGGTAGCTCAGTTGGTACGAGCGATCGCCTGAAAAGCGATAGGTCGCCGGTTCGATCCCGGCCCCAGCCACCACCCGAAGGCCCCGTCCACCGGACGGGGCCTTCGCCGTGCTTCAGCCGCCGTCGTCACGCCGTCGCCGGACCGTCTGCACGGTCACCCCGAGCGCCACCACGGCCACCAGGCCGGTCAGCGCCGCGGCGTCCGGCACCCGCTCGCCGAGGCGCCGGGCCCACTGCTCGACGGCGAACGACTCGTCCACGCCCAGGAGTCCGGGCAGCGCGGTCGTCCCGTCGTACACGAGGAAGAGCGCGCCGAGCCCGACGAAGAGGAGGCCGGAGAGCAGCGAGGTGCTGTGCAGCTCGAAGCGGCCGGCCCGCAGCGTCCTGCCGCGCAGCCAGGTCCGGTGGCCGAGGTCGAAGCGCTCCCAGAGCAGGGCGAGCACGAACAGCGGAACGGCCATCCCCAGGGCGTACACGGCGAGCAGCAGACCGCCGTAGAGGGGACTGCCGCTGACGGCGGCCACCGTGAGGACGCCGCCGAGGATGGGGCCCGCGCAGAAGCCCGCCAGCCCGTAGACCGCGCCCAGGGCGTAGACGGAGAGGGCGGTCGTGGGCCGGATCCGGCCACTGAGCGCGGCGATCCGCCGGGAGGCGAAGCCCCGCCCGGCGATCTGGGCGAGGCCGAGGGCGATGATCAGCCAGCCCGCACCGACGACCAGGGCGTCCCGGTGCCCGTAGAAGAGCCGTCCGGCGTACGAGCCCGCGGCACCGAGCGGGACGAGGGTGGTGGCGAGCCCGGCGTAGAAGATGCCCGTACGCGCCAGGAGCCGTGAGGCGGAGTCGACGGAGTACGCGAAGAAGGCCGGGAGCAGCAGGGCGCTGCAGGGGCTGACGAGGGCTAGCAGGCCGCCGAGCAGCGCCGCGAAGTAGCCGATGTCCGCAGTCACTTGGCGGGGTCCCCGGCGCTTCCGACGTTCGCTTCCTCCGCCGCCGCGTCCTCGATGGCCTGGGTGAAGACGGCCGTGGGCTGGGCTCCGGCCAGCGGGCGGCCGTTGATGAGGAAGGACGGGGTGGACGTGGCGCCGATGCCGTAGGCCTGTTCCTGGTCCGCGCGGACCGCTGCGGTGGCTTCCGCGCTGTCGGAGTCGCGCGCGAACCGGTCGAGGTCCTGCACGCCGGCCTGCCGGGCGAGCGCCCTGAGGCGGTCCTTGCCGAAGCCCTTCTCCTTGGCGTCCTCGGCGTAGGCGACCCGGTGGAAGGCCCAGAAGCGGTCCTGCCGGCCGGCCGCCCAGGAGGCCCGGGCGGCGGCCTCGGACGCCGCGCCGAAGATCGGGAAGTTGCGCCACTCGATGCGCAGGGTGCCGTCGTCGACGTACCTCTTGATCAGTTCGGGTTCGGTGTCCCGGGCGAACTTGCCGCAGTAGCCGCACTGGAAGTCGGCGTACTCGATGAGGACGACGGGGGCGTCGGTGCGGCCGCGCGCCAGCTTGTCGCCGGCGTCGCGCCGGGCGAGCCCCGCCAGCTCCTCCTGGACGTCCGGGTCGGGTCCGGTGGCCGTGGTGGCGGCGGGGGTGTCGGAGGCGGGTTCGTCCGGGGCGGTCGCCCGGTAGGAGACCAGGCCGAGCAGCCCGGCGGCGACCGCGACGACGAGGCCGAGGAGCAGCGGCTTCCTCGACGGCCACCGCCTGGCGGGCCGCTTCTTCGCGGGGGACGAGGGGCGGCGGTCGGGCATGGGCATGGGTGGGCCGCCTTGCACGGGGACGGGTGATCAGTTGCCCGGAATGGTACGTGCTGTGACGTCACGGTTGCGTTCGGTGACCGATGCTGTCGCGGAGTCGTCCCGGCGGCAGTGTGACGCGGCCCGGACGAAATACGTTCGCCACTCCTCGCGCGCGGGTGAGATCCTGGGGTCCGTATGTCTACTTCCTTCGCCGATCTCCAGTCCCAGCTCGGACAGCTCTCGCTCCGCGACGCGCACAGGCTCGGCCGCCGCCTCGAGGGTGCCCGGCGCATCCGCAAGCCCGAGGCCCGGCAGTCCGTGCTGGACGAGATCTCCGCCGAGGCCGGAAAGGCAGCCGAGCGGCTCGCGGGGCGCGCCGGGCGGATGCCCGCTCTGTCGTACCCGGAACAGCTCCCGGTCAGCCAGAAGAAGGACGAGATCCTGGAGGCGATACGCGACCACCAGGTCGTGATCGTCGCCGGTGAGACCGGGTCGGGCAAGACCACGCAGATCCCCAAGATCTGCATGGAGCTGGGGCGCGGCGTCCGGGGCATGATCGGGCACACCCAGCCCCGCCGGATCGCGGCACGCACGGTCGCCGAGCGCGTCGCGGACGAGCTGAGGACCCCGCTCGGCGAGGCAGTCGGCTGGAAGGTGCGCTTCACCGACCAGGTGAACCCGGACGCGACCTTCGTGAAGCTGATGACGGACGGCATCCTGCTGGCCGAGATCCAGACGGACCGCGAGCTCCTCGCCTACGACACGATCATCATCGACGAGGCCCACGAGCGGTCGCTGAACATCGACTTCCTGCTCGGCTATCTGGCCAGGCTGCTGCCCCAGCGCCCGGATCTGAAGGTCGTCATCACCTCGGCGACCATCGACCCGGAGCGCTTCGCGAAGCACTTCGGCGAGGCGCCGATCGTGGAGGTCAGCGGGCGGACGTATCCGGTGGAGGTGCGCTACCGGCCCCTCCTCGAAGAGGACACGGACGACTCCGACCGCGACCAGATCACCGCGATCTGCGACGCCGTCGACGAGCTGGACCACGAGGCCCCCGGCGATGTCCTGGTCTTCCTCTCCGGGGAGCGGGAGATCCGGGACACGGCGGACGCGCTGAACAAACGCAACCTCAGACACACCGAGGTGCTCCCCCTCTACGCGCGCCTCTCGCACGCTGAGCAGCACCGGGTGTTCCAGCGCCACACCGGACGCCGCATCGTCCTCGCGACCAACGTCGCCGAGACCTCGCTGACCGTCCCCGGCATCAAGTACGTGATCGACCCGGGCAACGCCCGCATCTCCCGCTACAGCCACCGCACCAAGGTCCAGCGGCTGCCGATCGAGCGGATCTCCCAGGCCAGCGCCAACCAGCGCAAGGGCCGCTGCGGCCGTACGTCGGACGGGATCTGCATCCGGCTGTACTCCGAGGACGACTTCGTCACGCGCCCGGAGTTCACCGACCCCGAGATCCTGCGGACCAACCTCGCCTCCGTCATCCTCCAGATGACCGCGGCCGGCCTCGGCGACATCGAGAAGTTCCCCTTCATCGACCCGCCGGACCACCGCAACATCCGCGACGGCGTGCAGCTGCTCCAGGAGCTGGGAGCCCTCGACCCGGCCGAGAAGGATCCGAAGAAGCGGCTCACCCCCCTCGGCCGCAAGCTCTCCCAGCTGCCCGTCGACCCGCGCCTGGCCCGCATGGTCATCGAGGCCGACAAGAACGGCTGCGCCCGCGAGGTCATGGTCATCGCGGCGGCGCTCTCCATCCAGGACCCGCGCGAGCGGCCCTCGGAGAAGCAGACGCAGGCCGACCAGAACCACGCACGCTTCAAGGACGAGACGTCCGACTTCCTGGCGTTCCTGAACCTGTGGCGCTACGTCCGGGAGCAGCAGAAGGAGCGCGGCTCCTCCAGCTTCCGCCGGATGTGCAAGCAGGAGTATCTGAACTTCCTGCGGATCCGCGAGTGGCAGGACATCTACGCCCAGCTGCGTACGGTCGCCAAGCAGATGGGCATCACCGTCGAGGAGCCCAAGGGCGACGAGGGCGTCCCGGAGCAGGCGGTGCACACCTCGCTGCTGGCCGGCCTCCTGTCGCACATCGGGCTGAAGGACACCGAGAAGAACGAGTACGTGGGCGCCCGCAGCGCCAAGTTCGCGATCTTCCCGGGTTCCGCGCTCTTCAAGAAGCAGCCGCGCTTCGTGATGTCGGCGGAGCTGGTCGAGACGTCCCGGCTCTGGGCGCGGGTCAACGCGAAGGTCGAGCCGGAGTGGATCGAGCCGCTCGCCCAGCACCTGCTGAAGCGCACCTACAGCGAACCGCACTGGGAGAAGGACCAGGCGGCGGTGATGGCGTACGAGCGGGTCACGCTCTACGGAGTACCGATCGTCGCCCAGCGCAAGATCAATTTCGGCCGTATCGACCAGGAGGCGTCGCGCGATCTGTTCATCCGCAACGCCCTGGTCGAGGGGGACTGGCGCACCCATCACCAGTTCTTCCATGACAATCGCAAACTCCTCGGCGAGGTCGAGGAGTTGGAGCACCGTGCCCGGCGCCGCGACATCCTCGTGGACGACGAGACGCTCTTCGACTTCTACGACCGGCGGATCCCGGAGCACATCGTCTCCGGCGCCCACTTCGACTCCTGGTGGAAGCACAAGCGCCGTGACGAGCCGGACGCGCTCGACTTCGAGCGCTCGATGCTCATCAACGAGAAGGCCGGGGCCGTCACCAAGGACGACTACCCGGACTCCTGGCGGCAGGGGAAGCTCAAGTTCCGGGTGACCTACCAGTTCGAGCCGGGCGCGGACGCCGACGGTGTGACCGTCCACATCCCGCTCCAGGTCCTCAACCAGGTCACCTCCGAGGGCTTCGACTGGCAGATCCCGGGCCTGCGCGAAGAGGTCGTCACCGAGCTGATCCGCTCACTGCCCAAGCCGATCCGCCGGCACTACGTCCCCGCCCCGAACTACGCGGACAAGTTCCTCGACCGGGCCGTCCCGCTCCAGGAGCCGCTGCCGCAGACCCTGGCGCGCGAGCTCCAGCGGATGGTCGGCGTGCCGGTCACGGCGGACGACTTCGACCTCTCCCGGATCCCGGACCACCTCAAGATCACGTTCCGGATCGTCGACGAGCGGCGGCGGAAGGTCGCCGAGGACAAGGACCTGGAGGCGCTGAAGCTGAAGCTGCGTCCGAAGGCCCGCCAGGCCCTCTCCAAGGCCGCCGCGGCGACCGCCGGACCCTCCGGGGAGTCCATCGAGCGCTCGGGCCTCACGGACTGGACGATCGGCACCCTGAACCGGGTCTTCGAGACGCGTCGCGCCGGCCAGCCGGTCAAGGCGTACCCGGCGCTCGTCGACCAGGGCGCGACCGTCGCCGTACGGCTCTTCGACACGGAGGCCGAGCAGCAGCAGGCGATGTGGCGCGGCACCCGCAGGCTGATCCTGCTGAACATCCCGGTGAACCCGGCGAAGTTCGCCTCGGACAAGCTCACCAACCAGCAGAAGCTGGCGCTGTCCCGCAATCCGCACGGCTCCATCCAGGCGCTCTTCGACGACTGCGCGACGGCGGCGGCCGACCGGCTGATCGCCGCGCACGGTGGCCCCGCCTGGGACGAGGCGTCGTTCCGGAAGCTGTACGACAAGGTGCGCGCCGACCTCGTGGACCTCACCGTCCGCACGATCGGCCAGGTCCAGCAGATCCTGGCCGCCTGGCAGGCCTGCGAGCGCCGGCTGAAGTCGACGAACAGCCTGGTCCTGATCAACAACGTCACGGACGTACGGGACCACCTGGCGCGCCTGATGCCGCCCGGGTTCGTCACCGCGACCGGGCTGCGCAGGCTGCCCGACCTGATGCGCTACCTGGTCGCCGAGGACCGCCGGCTGCGGCAGATGCCGACGAACGTCCAGCGCGACACCACGCGCATGGAGAAGGTCCACGAGATGCAGGACGAGTACGCCTGGCTGCTCGAACAGCTGCCGCAGGGACGGCCCGTGCCGCAGGAGGTCCTGGACATCCGCTGGATGATCGAGGAGCTGCGGGTGAGCTATTTCGCGCATGCGCTGGGCACCTCGCAGCCCGTCTCCGACAAGCGGATCGTGAAGGCGATCGACGCGGCCGCACCCTGATCCGGCCCGCCCGGGAGCCGTAGCGGCTCCGCCACCGTGGGTGAGTTCGACCTGGCCCGCAGACCTCCTGTACAGTCTGTCTTCGCAGCAGGCCGCAAGGCCGGAAGCGAAAACCTGGTCCTGTGGAGCAGTTTGGAGTGCTCGCCACCCTGTCAAGGTGGAGGCCGCGGGTTCAAATCCCGTCAGGACCGCAGTAGACGGAAGCCCGGATCCTCTGGATCCGGGCTTCCGTGCGTCTTGACGCCGACCCCCGCCACGGGTAACCCCGTAGGACGGAGTCCGTCCCCCTTTCCCTCGACGGGGGCGGCCGGGTCCACCGGGAGGCCGCACGCATGACTGCGCCCACGGAAAGGCACGAGACCCGCGCGCTGCTGCGCGCCCATCTGGCGGCCGCTTCCGGCTACCGCCACCTCACCCGCCACTGCCCGATCTGCCACCGGCTGCTGCGGCTCGCCATGGAGCCTCTGACGGCCCCACAGGAGCCGCACAGGGCGGAGCGGGCCGACGGTGCGGCCGAAGCCGTACCGGCCGCCGAGCCCGCCGCCGACGACCCCGTGGAGGCCGCGCCCCGGGAGGCGGCGACGGAGACCGGGGGCACGGCCGGCACGGACCACCGCGCACCCGGCACGGACCGCCGCCCGCCCGGGCCGGACCAGGGCACGCCCGACCACGGCAGGCCCCACCCGGACCCCCTCCCCAGTGACGAAAGTCCTTACGCGACATGACCATCTGCCGCTGCGGGACGCCCCCGCACAGTGGCAAGCTCGAAGTTGGCAAGACCACGTCGGTGTGACGGGAGTCACCGAATCAGTTTTGCGCAGGGGGGACTTTACGCACTTCCTACAACTGGCGAATTTAATATGTGCAATTGCACTCCCCCGGAAGTACATCCCGGACCGTTCCACCCGAGCCGGCCCACGCCATCAGGGACCCGGGCGAACAGTCCCGAACAGGCCCGCCCACAGACGCACGGGACCGCCCGCAAACCGACCCGTCGGCCGGTTCGGGCGGACACCCCGGCCGTTCGGACCCCACTCACGGCACCGTGGACGCAGGAGGACCGGGCACAAAAAGATCGCGCTGGACCCGGCGGAGTCCAGCGCGATCGAACGACGTACCCAGGTGTCACAGGCATGGCACCCGTTGGGGCGGGCACCCGTCGTATGGAGCTATGAGTGCGGACACCCAGGGTTGGGGGACCCTTGAGCGCCCTGTTGTGGCTGCGGCGACAGGGGGTGTGTCAGGCCTCGCTGCGCTGCTGCGGAATACCCGCAAGCAGTGCGCGGACCTCTGCCTCGCGGTACCGGCGATGCCCACCGAGCGTGCGGATGGACGTGAGCTTGCCAGCCTTTGCCCAACGGGTGACCGTCTTCGGGTCCACGCGGAACATCGTGGCAACCTCAGCCGGGGTCAGCAGCGGCTCGGCATCAGGGGTGCGAGCGGTCATGAGCGGCCTCCTCGGGAGAACCGAACCATCTCGGTTCTTTCCTCTAAATTCTGCACCTTGACCCGCGTTGCCCGAAATGGCGGACGCGGGCCGAGTCGGTTATAGGACGAACGGCTTGTCTTCGGCACTACAACTACACCATCCGTCCAGCCACGTCGGCCAAACCGATGGAATTGCCCTCCCAGGTGTTCATCAGCGACGGAAGCCGATGGACCATGCCATAGCGGACAGTCACGCCCCAGTAACGATCAGTCACAGGACAACCAGGAGTCGTCAGAAGTCGTCAGACCCCCCATAGCGTGCAATGCTGAGCATTCCACCCATAGTTGGGCGGACAGAGCCCTCCCCGGACTCCTTGTCCTATTTTGGCATGAGGAGTAGGGAAGGGCGCAAGGGCCCCGTTAGTGCTATCCATCACGCTTGAGGCAAAGGCCCGGTTCGGGACGTAGGTCCCGGCCCCGGCGAGCGGTCTCCCGCCCCACCTGTCGCACGCGTCACACCGGATCCCGGTTCACAGCCCGTCAGTTCACCTCAGGACATCGCCGTTCACCTCCGCCGGGCTCCCTCGGTGCCGATGGATGTCGGACACCTCACAGGATGTCTCTTCCCTGCGGATAGCGCCTCTATGCGACGGTGCGTTCCTATTCACACCGCTTCGGGCTAGTTGGAGGATTGTAGGTCACGCACCGCGCGCCACCGGTCGGCGAGACGTCCGTACGCGACGGCCGCCGCGTCGCCGTCCCCGGCACGCAGCGCCGCGATGCCCTCGGCCACGTCCGCGGCCGAACGGTCCGCGGCGAGCTGCTCGCCGCTCAGCGCGTGGACGAGGCCGCCGTAGTCCAGCTCGACCATGGCGCGCGGATGGAACTCCTCCAGCCAGCGGCCCACCTCCACGAGGCCCTCGGTCAGCGGCCCTTCGTCGACGGTCTCCCGCAGCGTCCGCAGCGCCCGCGCCAGCCGGCGCCGCGCCTGCACCATCGGGGTGCGGTAGCGCAGCATCCGGTCCCCGGCGGCGCCGGCGGTCACGTACTCCCGCTCCTCGTCGTCGAAGAGCACGAACCAGCGCACCGGTACGTGCCACACGGTGGTCCGGATCCAGGGACGGGCGTCCGGGTTCCGCTCGGCCCACCGCTCGTAGTCCGCCGCCGCCTGCCCCCGCACCACCGGGGGCAGCACCGCGTCCAGCACCGTGGCCGGAAACAGACCCCCCAGTTCGCTCATCGCCATCCAGCCCCGCATCCGGGTCCGCCACGGACAGACGCAGACCACTCCGTCGACCAGGGCGACGAAGGCGTCCGCGCTCTCGTGCACCGGTACGGCCACCGGAGGGGTCGGGACCAGGTCCGCCAGCGAGCGCCGGAGCTCGTCCTGGGCCGTGGGGAGCCGGGCGCGCTGCGCGTAGCGCGTCCAGTGGCCCCGTTCGGGTTCACGGAAGGCGGCGAGCGGCTCGTACACCCGCAGGTAGGACGCGTAAGGGATGAGCACCGAAGACACCACCGACATGCGGTAAATCGTGTCACGCCGGTACTCCACAGGGGGGTGATCCCGGGCAGGGGAACCGATCCACGCGCCACGAGGACTTACGCTCTTGCCCAGTCGGACCGGCCGGTGGCGGTCGGTCCGGGACCCTCCCCACCTTCAGGAGGGTCTTTCCGCCGCTTCGTACTTGGGAGTCACCACAGTGACCGATGTGACCGGCGTGCCTGGAGATGTGCTGCGTACCCTGTTCCACTCGGATCAGGGGGGCCACGAGCAAGTCGTGATCTGCCAGGACCGTGCCAGCGGCCTCAAGGCCGTCATCGCCCTCCACTCCACCGCCCTGGGCCCGGCCCTCGGCGGGACCCGTTTCTATCCGTACGCCTCCGAGGAGGAGGCCGTCGCGGACGCGCTGAACCTGTCGCGCGGCATGTCGTACAAGAACGCCATGGCCGGACTCGACCACGGTGGCGGCAAGGCCGTCATCATCGGCGACCCCGCCCGGATCAAGTCCGAGGAACTCCTCCTGGCCTACGGCCGGTTCGTCGCCTCGCTCGGCGGGCGCTATGTGACCGCCTGTGATGTCGGCACGTACGTCGCCGACATGGACGTCGTCGCCCGGGAGTGCCGCTGGACCACCGGCCGCTCCCCCGAGAACGGCGGCGCGGGCGACTCCTCCGTCCTCACCGCGTTCGGCGTCTTCCAGGGCATGCGGGCCTCCGCCCAGCACCTGTGGGGCGACCCCACCCTGCGCGGCCGCAAGGTCGGTGTCGCGGGCGTCGGCAAGGTCGGCCACCACCTGGTCCAGCACCTGCTGAGCGACGGCGCCGAGGTCGTCGTGACCGATGTGCGCGAGGAGTCCGTACGCCGGATCACCGACCTGCACCCCGAGGTCTCCGTCGCCGTGGACACGGACGCGCTGATCCGCACGGAGGGGCTCGACATCTACGCCCCGTGCGCGCTCGGCGGCGCGCTGAACGACGCCAGCGTCCCGGTGCTCACCGCCAAGGTGGTGTGCGGCGCGGCCAACAACCAGCTCGCGCACCCGGGCGTCGAGAAGGACCTTGCCGACCGATCGGTTCTGTACGCACCGGACTACGTGGTGAACGCCGGTGGCGTGATCCAGGTCGCCGACGAGCTCCACGGTTTCGACTTCGACCGGTGCAAGGCGAAGGCCACGAAGATCTTCGACACCACGCTGGCCATATTCGCACGTGCGAAGGCGGACGGGATTCCGCCCGCCGCGGCGGCCGACCGGATCGCCGAGCAGCGGATGGCGGACGCGCGCCGTCGCTGAGGTGTGACCGCTGCGTAGGGCCCCGTCACCGGACGGCCGGAAGAACCCGGTGACGGGGGCTCTCGCACGCGCGGGGGCGGCCGGCGGGCCGCAGGGAGACAAGACTCACTCCGGTCGGCGGGTCGGCCGTCCACAAGAGGTTAAAATCGGGGTTGACCAGCGAGGACGGGCTCCTCTGCGGTCCTGTACCGAGGCGCGTGATGCGGGCGGCGTACCGTAGGGCCGAGGAAGCAGGTACCGTTAAAGCCACGGGCGCGGTCTCTCTGCTGAGAGTCCGTCCTGAAACATGAACGCGTGTCAAGACTCTGGGGCCGTCGAGCCCCGTCACCGAGGGGGTCGAGCCATGGGGCGCGGCCGGGCAAAGGCCAAGCAGACAAAGGTCGCCCGCCAGCTGAAGTACAGCAGCGGCGGGACGGACCTGTCGCGTCTGGCCAATGAGCTGGGCGCATCGCCTTCGAGTCAGCCACCGAACGCCGAGCCGTTCGAGGACGACGACGAGGAAGATGACCCGTACGCACAGTACGCGGATCTGTACAACGACGACGAGGACGCGGACGAGGACGACCAGTCCGGTCCGTCGTCACAGCGCCGCGGCGCTTGACCTCGCGCTGACACATCAACCCGGTCCGGGCCTGCCCGGACCGGGTTCTGTGCTGTCCCGGTACGGATCGGCGTGGGGCCGACGGGGCGTCTCCGCCCACCGCCGGCCCGATGGCGTACCGGACCGGCGGTCATGACGTCCTACCGTGCGTAGTCGCCGGTCAGCTCGGCGCCCGTGGCGTGGTCGCCCCGCTCGGTGATCTCGCCGGCGACCCAGGAGTCGACGCCCCGGTCCGCCAGGGTGGTCAGCGCCGCGTCCACCGAGTCGGCGGGCACGATCGCGATCATGCCGACGCCCATGTTGAGCGTCTTCTCCAGCTCCAGCCGCTCGACCTGTCCGGCCTTGCCGACCAGGTCGAAGACGGCGCCCGGCGTCCAGGTGCCGCGGTCGACCGTGGCGTGCAGGCCGTCCGGGATCACCCGGGCCAGGTTGTTGGCCAGACCGCCGCCGGTGACGTGGCTGAAGCCGTGCACCTCGGTCGTACGGGTCAGGGCCAGGCAGTCCAGGGAGTAGATCCTGGTGGGCTCCAGGAGCTCCTCGCCCAGCGTCCTGCCGAACTCCTCGACCTGACGGTCCAGGGTCCAGCCGGCCCGGTCGAAGACCACGTGGCGCACGAGCGAGTACCCGTTGGAGTGAAGACCGGACGACGCCATCGCGATCACGGCGTCACCCTTACGGATACGGTCCGGGCCCAGCAGCCGGTCGGCCTCGACCACGCCCGTACCGGCGCCCGCGACGTCGAAGTCGTCGGGGCCCAGCAGGCCCGGGTGCTCGGCCGTCTCGCCGCCGACGAGAGCGCAGCCCGCCAGGACACAGCCTTCGGCGATGCCCTTCACGATGGCCGCGACACGCTCGGGGTGCACCTTGCCGACGCAGATGTAGTCCGTCATGAAGAGGGGCTCGGCGCCGCAGACGACCAGGTCGTCGACGACCATGCCGACGAGGTCGTGGCCGATGGTGTCGTACACGCCCATCTGCCGGGCCAGGTCGACCTTCGTGCCGACGCCGTCGGTCGCGGAGGCGAGCAGGGGGCGCTCGTACCGCTTGAGCGCCGAGGCGTCGAAGAGGCCGGCGAATCCGCCGAGGCCGCCGAGGCCCGCGACCTCGGGGCGCTGCGTCTTCTTCACCCACTCCTTCATCAGCTCGACGGCGCGGTCACCGGCTTCGATGTCGACGCCCGCCGCGGCGTAGGAAGCACCTGTTGTCTCAGACATTGCCCGGGATCTTTCGTGTGGGAATACGGGGCTGGTGGGGAAGCAGCCGGCCGGTCCGGATCACGGACGACGCAGTGCGTCGGCCGCCGCGGTCGCGGCGGGGCCGGCCGCCAGCTCGGTCTCCAGCAGCTGCTTGCCGAGCAGCTCCGGGTCCGGGAGTTCCATCGGGTATTCGCCGTCGAAGCAGGCGCGGCAGAGATTCGGCTTGGCGATCGTCGTCGCCTCGACCATCGCGTCGAGCGAGATGTACGCCAGGGAGTCGGCGCCCATGGAGGTGCCGATCTCGTCGACGGACATGCCGTTGGCGATGAGCTCGGCGCGCGTCGCGAAGTCGATGCCGAAGAAGCAGGGCCACTTCACGGGCGGGGAGGAGATCCGGATGTGGATCTCGGCCGCGCCCGCCTCGCGGAGCATCCTCACCAGGGCGCGCTGGGTGTTGCCGCGGACGATCGAGTCGTCGACGACCACGAGGCGCTTGCCCTTGATGACTTCCTTGAGGGGGTTGAGCTTCAGCCGGATGCCCAGCTGGCGGATGGTCTGTGAAGGCTGGATGAAGGTCCGGCCGACGTAGGCGTTCTTGACCAGTCCGGCACCGAACGGAATTCCGCTCGCCTCGGCGTAGCCGATGGCCGCGGGCGTCCCCGATTCCGGCGTCGCTATGACCAGATCCGCCTCGACGGGGGCCTCGGCCGCCAGCTTCCGGCCCATCTCCACACGGGAGAGGTAGACGTTCCGCCCGGCGATGTCGGTGTCGGGACGCGCCAGGTAGACGTACTCGAAGACACAGCCCTTGGGCTTCGCTTCTGCGAAGCGAGAGGTGCGCAGACCGTTCTCGTCGATGGCGACGAGCTCGCCCGGCTCGATCTCGCGGACGAAGCTGGCACCGCAGATGTCGAGGGCGGCGGACTCGGAGGCCACCACCCAGCCACGCTCCAGCCGGCCGAGGACCAGGGGGCGGATGCCCTGCGGGTCACGGGCGGCGTAGAGGGTGTGCTCGTCCATGAAGACCAGCGAGAAGGCGCCCTTGACCTCGGGGAGCACCTTTGCGGCGGCCTCCTCGATGGTGAGCGGCTTGTCGTCGTCGTCTCTCTGGCCGGCGAGCAGCGCGGTCACCAGGTCGGTGTCGTTGGTCGCGGCGACCTGGGTGGCACGGCCGTCCTTGCGCGGGAGGTCGGCGACCATCTCCGCGAGCTGGGCGGTGTTCACCAGGTTGCCGTTGTGACCCAGGGCGATCGAGCCGTGCGCGGTGGCACGGAACGTCGGCTGCGCGTTCTCCCACACCGAGGCACCGGTGGTGGAGTAGCGGGCATGACCGACCGCGATATGGCCCTGGAGCGATCCCAGAGACGTTTCGTCGAAGACCTGCGAGACCAGTCCCATGTCCTTGAAGACCAGGATCTGGGACCCGTTGCTCACTGCGATGCCCGCGGACTCCTGTCCACGGTGCTGCAGGGCATACAGTCCGAAATAGGTGAGCTTGGCGACCTCTTCGCCCGGAGCCCAGACACCGAAGACGCCGCAAGCGTCCTGGGGGCCTTTCTCTCCGGGGAGCAGGTCGTGGTTGAGTCGTCCATCACCACGAGGCACGCCACCGAGTGTAGGGGAGATCGACCACCGGTCCGAATTGGGTGACCGCCCCACCCCGGCTGCGGGCAGGGCCGTGAACGGCCTCGCACGGGAGCCGGAGCCGGAGCCGGACGGTCACTCCGGGTGATCGCGACCCTGCCCGGGATCCGTCCCCCGAGGGCCCGGGGAGCGGCTGACGCCCGGGATGGAGGGCGGTTACCGGGCGGTCGGCCGGTCCGGCCGTTCCGCGCCCCGGCCACCCCTGTCGTGGCGTTCGGTGAGTCGCGGGGCCCGGCCGGGCAAGCCCTGGCCGAACGCCCGTTTCGTGGCGAGCCTCACACCGCGCGGTCTCGCTCTGCGGGCCGATGGTCGCCCCACGACGGCCCGCGCTCGTCCGGCACCGGCGGGTCCGGACCACCCGGCCCCCCGCACACCCCGGGACATATGGGACGACCGTCCGCAGTGCGAGACCGCCGTTGACAGGCTCATGGCTCGTTGGCAGGCTCCCTCCCCATGCAGCCCCTCGGTGATCACTCGGTCACGCTCGTGGAGCGCCGCCACGTCGATCTGGGACGCGTCGCGAGCGCCATCTGTCGCTGCGCCTGAGCCTGCCGCGCCCCGGGCCCCTCTCGTGGGGCACCCGCCCCGGAGACGGAGCTTCCGCCCGGACTCCGGCCCTCGCGCACGCTTCTCCGCTCTTCTCCTTCACTGCCCCGCCCTGTCCGGATGCGTCCGGCCACGCACCCTTTCGGCGGGGTTCATCGCGCCCGCCCCCTCGCGCCCCGCCGTCCCCACCGGCGCCCGAGGCCCGCCCTGGAGACCCCATGACCTCTCGCCATACGCATACAAGTTCGAATGAACGGGCCGGCTCGCCGCTGAGCCGACGCGCCTTCACCACCGCCGTGGGCGCGACCGCCGCCGCCGTCGGGATACAGACCGCCGTCCCCGCGACCGCCGCCGCGGGGACGGCCTCCGAGGACGCGCGGGAACGCCCCTTCCGCGCCGCCCGCGGCACACACGCACGGCGCCCCAACATCCTGTTCATCCTCGGCGACGACCTCGGCTGGGCGGACCTCTCCTCGTACGGCGCCCCGCACATCAGGACCCCCCACCTGGACCGGCTCGGGCGGGAGGGCGTGCGCTTCACGGACGCCTACTCCGGGTCCGCGACCTGCTCCCCCACCCGGTTCAGCCTCTACACGGGCCGCTACCCGGGGCGTACGAAGGGCGGGCTCGCCGAACCCATCGCCGACCGGTCCGTCGGGCTGGAGCCCACCCACCCGACGCTGGCGTCCCTGCTGCGCGGAGCGGGCTACTCGACCGCGCTGATCGGCAAGTGGCACTGCGGCTATCTGCCGGACTACAGCCCGACCAGGTCGGGCTGGGACGAGTTCTTCGGCAACTTCGGCGGCGCCCTGGAGTACTACTCGAAGCTGGGTCTGGCCGGCGAGTACGACCTGTACGAGGGCGACGCCGAGTACAAGGACCTGCGCTACTACACCCGGGTCCTGACCGAGCGCGCGAGCGAGTACGTCCAGCGGGACCACGACAAGCCGTGGCTGCTCAATCTGAACTTCACCACCCCGCACTGGCCGTGGATCGCCGACGGCGACACCGAAGCCTCCGCCGAGATCGTGCGCCGGATCAAGGCCGGCGACCGCAGCGCCCTCTGGAACGCCGACGGCGGCTCGGTCGAGAAGTACACGCAGATGGTCGAGGACCTGGACCGCTCGGTCGGCGAGGTCCTGAAGGCGCTGAAGCGGTCGGGCCAGGAGAAGGACACCCTGGTCTTCTTCGCCAGCGACAACGGCGGCGAGCGCTTCTCCTACAACTGGCCGCTGTCCGGCAACAAGAGCTCGCTCCAGGAGGGCGGCATCCGCGTGCCCTCGGTGCTGCGCTGGCCCGCCCGGATCGACGCCCACCAGGTCAGCGATCTCCCGGTGTTCTCGCCCGACTGGACGGCGACCCTGCTGGAGCTCGGCGGGGCGCGGCCGGACCCCGCCCACCCGCTGGACGGCGTCAGCCTCGCGGGCTATCTGCTGCGCGACGAGGTGCCGAAGGAGCGCGACCTGTTCTGGCGGGTGCGCGGGGAGCGGGCGCTGCGGCGCGGCGACTGGAAGTACTACCGGGGCGCGAGCGGTACCGACCAGCTGTTCAACCTGGCCGACGACCAGCGCGAACAGGCCGACCGCGCGGCGGCCGAGCCGGAGCGGCTGGCGGCGCTGCGGGCGTCGTGGGAGAAGACGGACGCCGGTCTGCTCCCGTATCCGAACGCCTCCTGAGGCATCATCCGGAATCCCCACGGGCCGCCCGGCTCCCCACGGGCCGCCCCGGCCGGTCAGTCCTTGGCCGCCGGGGCGGTCGCGTTCAGGCCCTTGCCGCTCTTCGCCTCGATCGACAGCGAGCGGTGATCGATCCCGTACGTCGTGCTCCCGTCCAGTACGGCGAGCAGCGCGCGCTCCAGCTCCATCTCGGGGCCCGCGCACATCTTCCTGGTGGAGGCGAGCGGACCGAAGGTGAGCGTGGAGCCGGAGGCCGTCGCCTTGCCGTGGAAGGAGTTGCAGCCGAGGTTCCCCTCCACCGAGCCGTCCTTGCCGAAGGTGAGACGTGCCTTCTTCTCCGTACCGGCGGGCAGGGAGGCGGCGACATCGCCGGACACGAGCCCGGTGACCGTCCAGGTGGTGCCGGTGAGCGGGGCCGGGGGTTCGGAGGTGAGGGCGATGGAGTCGCCGCTCGCCGAGGTCAGGGTCAGTGTCTTCCTGTCGTCGCCGCTGCCCGCCACCGCGGCCTTGAGCTCGCCGCTGAAGGCGCGGCCCATCTCCTTCTCGAACTGCTGGACATCCTCCTCGCACCCCATCTCGGTGGTCGTGCCCCGCCCGACGGTGACCGTGTCGCCCTCGACGCGGGCCTCGGCGGTGAAGTGGTTGCAGCCGAGATTGCCGGTGGCCTTCCCCTCGGGGCCGATCTCGACGTGGGCGCCGGCCGGTGCGGCGGTCTTCTTCCCGTCGACGGTCAGGGAGGACACGTTCCAGTGGACACCGGTCACCGATGCTCCGGTCCGTACGGTGCCGCTGCCGTCCCCGGAGTCACCGGAGCCCCCGGAACTCGTCTCCGTACCGCAGGAGGCGAGGGCGAAGGTCGCCACGACGGCGAGGGCGCTGACTGTCGTCCTACGTTGTGTACGCATGGCGTTGGGACGGACCGGGAGCCCGATCCGGTTCCACCCTCAGCCCATCAGGGGCAGCAGCGGGGCCAGATCAGCCCGTTCCCCACTGGCGCTGACCTGCGCCGCTTCGAGCGCATCCGCCCAGCTCGTCCGTCCGGTGGCCAGCCGGATCCAGGTGAGCGGGTCCGTCTCCACGACGTTGGGCGGCGTGCCCCGGGTGTGCTTGGGACCGCCGATGCACTGGACGACCGCGAAGGGCGGGACGCGCACCTCGACCGAGCCGCCGGGCGCCCGGTCCGCGAGCGCGTCGGCGAGCAGCCGGGTGCAGGCGGCGAGCGCCTGCCGGTCGTACGGGATGTCGAGACCGGCCGCCCGGTTCAGATCGTCGGTGTGGGCGACCAGTTCGACGGTGCGGGTCACCAGGAAGTCGCCCAGCCGCATCGTGCCCGCCCGGGTCGCCACCAGCCGGTCGGCGGCGTCGGCGGGCACCAGCTCGGTGAACCGGGCGGCCGTCTCCTCGTACAGCGCGTCGAGGTCGGGTCTGGCCGCTGCCAGCTCCCGGGTGTGGTCGGCGATCCCCCGGGCGTTCCCCGCGGTGGAGAACGGCCACTCCAGCAGGGAGATCTCCGGCTTCGGTCCGCCGGGCGGCGCCGGGAGCTCCATGGCCCGGGCGGCGCGCTCCAGGGCCATCGTCAGATGCGCCGCGAGATCCCGCACGCTCCACTCCCCCGGCCCGGGCAGGGCGAGCTGCTCGGGCGTCAACGCGCGGACGGCGGAGTGCACGTGGGCGAACTGCGCCAGGACCGCGGTCCTGGTCCGGGAGACGTCGTAGGCACGGGGGCGCTTCTTGGCCGGTGGCATGGAGCCGAGACTAACCGGCGGGTCCGACAGTCCCCCGGCGGCCGGGACGACGGCTGCCCTGGCCGCGACCGGCCGCGCCCTGCCCCGGCCAGGACCCGCCGCGCCCGGTCGGACGCTTCAGCCGGGACCCGTGGCCCGCTCAGCCGGGACGCACAGACCCCTCGGCCGTGAACGTCTCGCCGTTGGCCGGTACGCCGAGGCCCCGCCAGCGGAACGGGATCCCGCGGGCCCGGTCGAGGTCCGGGTGGTCCATCAGCTGGAAGTGCACATGCGGCTCGGTGGAGTTCCCCGAGTTCCCGCAGCGGCCGATCAGCTGCCCCGCCCGGACCGTTTCGCCGGCGCGCACCTGGAGGGAGCCGCGCCGGATGTGGGCGTACGCCGCGTACGTACCGTCGCCGAGGTCGAGCACGACGCGGTTGCCGAAGACCCGGTGGGCACCCGCCAGCCCACGCAACTCGCCCTCGGCGAGGAGAAGGTAGGCGAGCCCCAGCAGGGAGTTCCTGCTCAGGTGGTCGCGCTGGGTGTCGTCGGCCGTGACGACCTTCGCGTCCGCGACCGCGACCAGGGGCGCACCGAAGGCGGGGAAGGCCTCGGGGCGTCGGCTCAGGGGCCACAGCCAGGCGAAGGCGGGGCGCTCGGCCGCCCCTTCAGTCCCTTCGGCCCCCGCGGCCCCCGCGATCCCTTCCGGCCCTTCCGGCCCTTCCGCCACGATGTCGATGGCATACGTCTGTCCGTAGGTATGGACGCCATGGCTCGGGACCCGGTCGGCCGGGCTGTTGATCGCGGACCACCGCCCCGTCACCGGCGGCAGCACCTCGACGGCGTCCCGCCGCGCGGCCCTGACGTCCCGGCTCGCGAGCCGGCCTCCCGCGATGCCCGCCACCCAGGCGAGCACCAGCGGGAGGAAGACCAGCCACGACGGGAAGGGGTACTCGACGAGGAGCCCGGTGACGACGAGCGCGAAGAAGACCAGGACGAACACCCGGGTGAGCAACGCGGGCAACCTGCGTACGGACATGTGAACTCCCCCTGCTGTCGTGGGCTCTCTCGTCGTGTCTCTCAGGGCCGGGCGGCCGTGAGCACCACCAGGAGCGGCACCACCCGGGCTCCGGGCACCTCGTACCGCCCGCGTCCCGTCGTGTGCAGCCAGCCCGCGCCGGTCAGCAGGCGCAGATGGTGGTAGATCTGGCCGGTCGTGCCCGTCTCGTCCAGCTCGGCCAGCTCCGCCGCCGTACGCCGGCCGGCGAGGATCTCGCGGAGCAGCCGCAGCCGCACCGGGTGGCCGAGCGCCGCCAGGGGTTCGGCGGCCTCCGCCCAGTCGGGGCGGTCCTCCTCCGTGCTCCCCAGGAGCCCCACGGTGAGTGCGCCGTACTGCCACTCGTACCGCTCACCGGCCGGCAGCGTCACCGCGCCCGTGAACAGCACCCCGCCGTCGGCGGCGGGCTCCCCGACCTGGCCGAGCTGTTCCTTCAGCCCGTCCAGCGCCCAGAAGTCCCCGACGCCCAGCTCCGGCGTCGCGCTCTCGGCGGCCGACTCCAGCACGGCGAGGCGCCGCTCCAGTTCGGCGACGCGCTCCTCGAGCTCCATGACATCCACCTTACGTAATTACGTAATATCAATCAACAGGTCGTGCGGGAACGACGGAGCCCCCGTCCGGTCGACCCGGACGGGGGCTTCGGTACAGGCAGAACCTAAGCGAACAGACCCTCCAGGGTCCCCTCGTGCGCCGTGCGCAGCTCGCTCAGCGGAATGCTGAACTCGCCCTGGATCTCGATCTCTTCGCCGTCCACGACACCGATCCGGGTGACGGGCAGACCCCGCGCCCCGCACATGTCGTTGAAGCGGAGCTCCTCGCTGCGCGGAATCGAGACCACCGCGCGGCCCGCCGACTCCGAGAACAGGAAGGTGAACGCGTCCAGGCCCTCCGGGACGACCAGCCGGGCACCCTTCCCGCCGCGCAGGCAGGACTCGGTGACCGCCTGGATCAGACCGCCGTCGGACAGGTCGTGCGCCGCGTCGATCATGCCGTCGCGCGAGGCCGAGACGAGGACCTCGCCGAGCAGCTTCTCGCGGCCCAGGTCGACCTCGGGCGGCATCCCGCCGAGGTGCTGGTGGATGACCTCGGACCAGGCCGAGCCGCCGAACTCCTCGCGGGTGTCGCCCAGGAGGTACAGCAGCTGGCCCTCCTCGGCGAAGGCGACCGGCGTGCGCCGGGTGACATCGTCGATCACACCGAGGACGGCCACGACCGGCGTCGGGTGGATCGCCGTCTCACCGGTCTGGTTGTACAGCGACACGTTGCCGCCGGTGACCGGGGTGCCCAGCGCCAGGCAGCCGTCCGCGAGACCGCGGGTGGCCTCGGCGAACTGCCACATGACGTCCGGGTCCTCGGGCGAACCGAAGTTCAGGCAGTCCGAGATGGCGAGCGGCTTGGCACCGGAGGCGGCGACGTTGCGGTAGGACTCCGCGAGCGCCAGCTGCGCGCCGGTGTACGGGTCGAGCTTGGCGTACCGGCCGTTGCCGTCGGTCGCCATGGCCACGCCCAGGTTCGACTCCTCGTCGATCCGGACCATGCCGGCGTCCTCGGGCATCGCCAGCACGGTGTTGCCCTGCACGAAGCGGTCGTACTGGTCGGTGATCCAGGACTTGGAGGCCTGGTTCGGGGAGCCGACCAGCTTGAGGACCTGCTCACGCAGCTCCGCGCCGTTCGCCGGGCGGGCCAGCTTGCCGGCGTCGTCGGCCTGGAGCGCGTCCTGCCAGGACGGACGGGCGAACGGCCGGTGGTACGTCGGGCCCTCGTGCGCGACGGACCGCGGCGGTACGTCCACGATCTGCTCGCCGTGCCAGAAGATCTCCAGCTGCGAGCCCTCGGTCACCTCACCGATGACGGTGGCGATGACGTCCCACTTCTCGCAGATCTCCATGAAGCGGTCCACGTGCTGCGGCTCGACGATCGCGCACATGCGCTCCTGCGACTCGCTCATGAGGATTTCCTCGGGCGAGAGGGAGGAGTCGCGCAGCGGCACGGTGTCCAGCTCGACGCGCATCCCGCCGGAGCCCGCGGAGGCCAGCTCGCTCGTGGCGCAGGAGAGCCCGGCGCCGCCGAGGTCCTGGATGCCCGCGACGAGCTTCTCCTTGAAGATCTCCAGGGTGCACTCGATGAGGAGCTTCTCCTGGAACGGGTCGCCGACCTGGACGGCGGGCCGCTTGGCGGGCTTGGTGTCGTCGAAGGTCTCCGAGGCCAGCACGGAGACGCCGCCGATGCCGTCGCCGCCGGTGCGGGCGCCGTAGAGGATCACCTTGTTGCCGGGGCCGGAGGCCTGGGCGAGGTGGATGTCCTCGTGCTTCATCACGCCGATGCAGCCGGCGTTGACGAGCGGGTTGCCCTGGTAGCAGGCGTCGAAGACGACCTCGCCGCCGATGTTCGGCAGGCCCAGGCAGTTCCCGTAGCCGCCGATGCCCGCGACGATGCCCGGCAGGACGCGACGGGTGTCGGGGTGGTCGGCCGCACCGAAGCGCAGCGGGTCGACGACCGCGATCGGGCGGGCACCCATGGCCAGGATGTCGCGGACGATGCCGCCGACGCCGGTGGCCGCGCCCTGGTAGGGCTCGATGTACGAGGGGTGGTTGTGCGACTCGACCTTGAAGGTGACCGCGTAACCCTGACCGACGTCGACCACACCGGCGTTCTCGCCGATGCCGACGAGCATGGCGTCGTTCTCCGGGACCTTCTCGCCGAACTGCTTGAGGTGGACCTTGCTGCTCTTGTACGAGCAGTGCTCGGACCACATCACGGAGTACATGGCGAGCTCGGCGCCGGTGGGACGGCGGCCCAGGATCTCGCGGATCCGGGCGTACTCGTCCTCCTTGAGGCCGAGTTCCTTCCAGGGCTGTCCGGCGTCCGGGGTTTCGGCCGCGTGCTTGACCGTGTCGAGGCTCATGCGGTGACCAGCTTCTTGATGATCGAGGTGAAGAAACCCAGGCCGTCGGTGCGACCGGTGCCGATCAGCGGCTCGACGGCGTGCTCCGGGTGCGGCATCAGACCGACGATGTTGCCCGCGGCGTTGGTGATGCCGGCGATGTCGCGCAGCGAGCCGTTCGGGTTGACGTCGGCGTAACGGAACGCGACGCGGCCCTCGGCCTCCAGCTCGTCGAGCGTACGCTCGTCGGCGGTGTACCGGCCGTCCACGTTCTTCAGCGGTACGGAGATCTCCTGGCCCGCCGAGTAGTCCGAGGTCCAGGCGGTCTCCGCGTTCTCCACCCGCAGCTTCTGGTCGCGGCAGATGAAGTGGAGGTGGTTGTTGCGCAGCATCGCGCCGGGCAGCAGGTGTGCCTCGGTCAGGATCTGGAAGCCGTTGCAGATGCCGAGGACCGGCAGACCGGCCTTCGCCTGCTCGATGACGGTCTCCATCACCGGCGAGAAACGCGAGATGGCGCCGGCGCGCAGATAGTCGCCGTAACTGAATCCGCCCGCCAGGATGACCGCGTCGACCTGGTGGAGGTCCTTGTCGCGGTGCCAGAGGGATACGGGCTCCGCGCCCGCGATCCGCACGGCCCGCAGGCTGTCCTGGTCGTCGAGCGTGCCGGGAAAAGTGACGACTCCGATACGGGTGGTCACTTCTCCTCCTCCACCTTGACGGTGAAGTCCTCGATGACGGTGTTGGCGAGGAAGGTCTCGGCGATCTCGTTAATACGGGCGAGGGCGGCATCGTCGACCGGCCCCTCGACCTCGAGCTCGAAACGCTTTCCCTGACGAACGTCCGCGATTCCGTCGAAGCCGAGACGGGGCAGTGCGCGCTGCACAGCCTGTCCCTGCGGGTCGAGGATCTCCGGCTTGAGCATGACGTCGACTACGACGCGTGCCACTGGCACTCCCGGTGGTGTGGTGCGGCTGTGTCTCCGAGGGGTTCCCCAGATCCCCGCGGGTCCACTCAGCGTACCTGGCCAGAAATTCTACGCGGGTAGATATGATGCGGACCGGATCACGGCGAGATATCGGAGGCGACAACCGCCGGGGAAAATCCTGGAAAAAATCTTCACCCGGATTGCACGTGGGTACACCGAGGCAACACGCGGATGTAATTGGCCGGGCTTCACAATGCGCCTCCCACCGCTGTACAAATGAATACCGGGGAAAGCACGATTGACCCGGAACAGTCGACAGCCGTCGATCCGTATCCGCCCAGCCGCCGGAAGGCCGGCATCAGCGCATGTCAGGCGCGACGATGCCGCAGGAAAGGACCGATATCCGTGGCTCAGCGCGTCGTGGTTACGCTCTCGGACGACATCGACGGGGGAGAAGCGGCGGAAACGGTCACCTTCGCCCTGGACGGGAAGTCGTACGAGATCGACCTCAATCCCGCCAATGCAAAGAAACTGCGTAAGTCGCTGGCCCCGTACGTGGCGGCAGGCCGAAAGCAGACAAATACCGGCAAGCGCGGCAAGGCCCCCGTGGCGTACCACCACACGTCACTCGCCCCCGACCCCGCGGCCGTGCGCGCCTGGGCCCGCTCGCACCGGATGGAGGTGCCGGCCCGCGGCCGGATCCCCAAGAAGGTCTACGAGGCGTTCAACGCGGCCAGTTGAGGCCGGCGCCCGGAATGTTCCCTTCCGGTTCGGCGTCCTCCGACCGCCCGAGCGACATCGCGGGGAGCCGACTTGCACAACACCCCTGCAGGTCGGCTAGAGTCTGGAGCACGCCGAAGGGCAAGGCCGAAAAGCCGGGTCCGACGCAGCGTGCGGGTGTAGTTCAGTAGTAGAACATCCCCCTTCCAGGGGGAAGGCGCAGTGTGCAATTCCTGTCACCCGCTCTGCATCGCCTTACCGGATCACTCAGTGGATCAGGTAGAGTGGTGAGCGCTCCACCGGTGAAAGCCGAGTGGCAGCAATGCGGACGTAGCTCAGTTGGTAGAGCGCAACCTTGCCAAGGTTGAGGTCGCCAGTTCGAACCTGGTCGTCCGCTCTTGATTCAAAGGCCCCGGTCGATTTCGACCGGGGCCTTTGGCGTTTCCGGATATCGCCGCATGACGTTTGTCATGCGGCAGTGATGACAGGGCGCACTGCCCGTGATCGCGTTCCGGAGGAAGCCTTGAGTCAGTGCGGCTTCGAGTCACCAGGGGGAGACAACCGTGTGGGTCCGGTCACAGATGCGCAGGTGGCAGGGGCGCGAGGCATTCGCCATGATCGATCTCTACACGCGAGGGGCGCTGCACTTCCTGATCTGGGGCATGGTCCTCTGCGTCACGCTCCTCCCGATGACCCGCCCCGTGCGGCACTCGGGCGCGCCCGCCGCCCTGATCGTCGGCACGGTCCTCGCCGCGCTCGCCCAGGGCGTCTGCGCGACCCGGCTGGTCGGCCGGGCACTCGACGGCTACCTGGCCCGCACGGCCGTCCCACGGTGGCCGACCGCTCTCGCGGCTGCCCTCCTCCTCGCGAACGCGACGGGCCTGCTGGTCCTCGGCGGGTACACGGGCACCGGGACGTTCCCCGAGCTGCGACTGGCCCTGGGCGCGGTGGCGTGGCCGTTCCTGGCGCCGTTCGTCCTGGCCGTACCGGTGTGGGCGTCCAGTATGTGCGTCGTGGCGGTCGCCGCCGGCCTGAGCGGCGGCACCCTGCTCGCCGGGGGCACCTGGACGTTCGCCCTCACCACCCTGGCCGGGACGGGTCTGGGCGGTCTGCTGGTCTCCAGCACCGTACGGCTCTCCGCCTGGACGCTCCGGATCATCCAGAAGCTCCGCGACGCCCAGGACGTGGAGACGCGGCTGGCGGTCGCCGAGGAGCGGCTGAGGTTCGGGCGGGACATGCATGACGTGCTGGGCCGGAACCTCGCGGTGATCGCGCTGAAGAGCGAGCTCGCGGTCGAGCTGGCCCAGCGCGGTAAACCCTCGGCCACGGACCAGATGGTCGAGGTCCAGCGCATCGCGCGCGCCTCCCAGCAGGAGGTCCGGGACGTCGTACGGGGCTACCGGGAGGCCGACCTCCGTACGGAACTGCTGGGCGCCCAGGGAGTCCTGCGGGCGGCAGGCATCGAGTGCGCCGTCCACGGCGACGGCGGGCCGCTCCCCGCCCCGGTGCAGTCGGCGCTCGCCTGGGCGGTGCGCGAGGCGGCCACCAACGTGCTGCGGCACGGTGACCCGCAGCGGTGCGACATCCGCCTGGAGACCGCGCCCGACGGGGTCCGGCTGGTCGTGGAGAACGACGGGGTGGCGCCGGACAAGGCCGTTGCCCCCGGCGGCGGTTCGGGGCTCCACGGGCTCCGGGAACGGCTGGCCGCGGTCGGCGGTTCACTGGAGGCGGGGCCCGCGGACGGCGGACGGTTCACGCTGACCGCGGCCGTGCCACTGCCCTCACCACCGGATACGGCACCCGGCCCGGCCACCTCCCCCGGGACGACGGAACCTGGACCGGAGACCACCTCCCGGAAGTCCGCACCCTCCCCGCTGGAGAAGAGATGACACCCGCACCGGACGCACCGGACGCGCCTGACGCACCTGAGGCGCCTGTGGCGCCTGTGGCGCCGCACCCGGTCCGGGTCCTGCTCGCCGACGACGAGCACCTGATCCGGGGCGCGCTGGCCGCGCTGCTCGCGCTGGAGGACGACATCGTCCTGGTCGCGGAGGCGGCGACCGGCCCTGAGGCGCTCGCCATGGCCCTGGCCCACCGGCCCGATGTCGCCGTCCTGGACCTGGAGATGCCGGGCGCCGACGGTGTGAAGGTCGCCACATCGCTGCGGGCCGCGCTGCCGGAGTGCCGGACCATGATCGTGACGAGCCACGGCCGTCCGGGGAACCTGAAAAGGGCGCTGGAGGCGGGCGTCCGCGCCTTCGTCCCCAAGACGGTCAGCGCCCGGCGGCTGGCCGAGATCATCCGTACCGTCCACGCGGGAAACCGTTACGTGGACCCGGAGTTGGCGGCCGACGCGATCTCCGCCGGGGACTCCCCCCTGACCGCGCGGGAGGCGGAGGTGCTGGAACTGGCCGCGGACGGGGCGCCGGTCGCGGAGATCGCGGAGCGGGCATCGCTGTCACAGGGCACCGTGCGCAACTATCTGTCGGCGGCCGTCTCCAAGCTCGGGGCGGAGAACCGTCATGCGGCAGTGCGTCTCGCACGGCAGCGAGGTTGGGTATAGTGAGCATCGCGCTTCGGCGCTCGCGGACGTAGCTCAGTTGGTAGAGCGCAACCTTGCCAAGGTTGAGGTCGCCAGTTCGAACCTGGTCGTCCGCTCCACACAGGAAGGCCCCGGTCATCGTGACCGGGGCCTTCTGCTGTCACATCTCCTGAGGCGGCCAGCTCAGGCCGGTCAGAAGCTCGTACGCGTCGAGGTACTTGGCCCGGGTCGCGTCGACGATCTCCTGCGGCAGCGGCGGGGGCGGCTGCTCGCCGTGCCGGTCCCAGCCGGAGGCCGCCGAGGTCAGCCAGTCGCGCACGTACTGCTTGTCGTACGACGGCTGTGCCTTGCCGGGCTCCCAGCTCTCGGCCGGCCAGAACCGCGAGGAGTCGGGCGTCAGCACCTCGTCCGCGAGGATCAGCTCCTCGCCGCCGTCCTCGGCCGGCGCGAAGCCGAACTCGAACTTCGTGTCGGCGAGGATGATCCCGCGCTCACGCGCGATGTCCCGGGCCCGGCCGTAGACGTCCAGCGTCGTCCGGCGCAGCAGGGCCGCCGTCTCGGGGCCGACCTCGCGGGCGACCTCCTCGTACGACACGTTCTCGTCGTGATCGCCGACCGCGGCCTTGGTGGCGGGGGTGAAGATCGGCCCCGGGAGCTCGGAGCCGTCGACGAGGCCCTCGGGCAGACCGAGCCCGCAGACCGTCCGGGTCGCGTCGTACTCGGTCAGGCCGGAGCCCGTCAGATAGCCGCGCGCCACGCACTCGACCTGGACCATCCGCAGCGAGCGGCAGATCAGGGTCCGGCCGGCCCAGTCGGCGGGCGCCCCGGCGGGGAGCTCCGCCGACAGCACATGGTTGGGGACGAGATCGGCGAGCTGGTCGAACCACCACAGCGAGAGCTGGGTGAGCACACGGCCCTTGTCCGGGATCTCGGTGGGAAGGACCCAGTCGTACGCGGAGATACGGTCGCTGGCGACCATCACGAGGTCACCCGCCTCGTTCCGGTACAGGTCGCGCACCTTGCCGGTGTGCAGGTGGGTGAGCCCCGGCACCTGCACGGGCTCGGGCTTTTCTACGAAACCGGACACGCTGCCTCCGCGTAGGTTGATCCAGGAGTCGTTCCGATTGTCCCGCATGCGGAGGATCGACGCCGCCAGGGGTCGCCCCGTGGACACGGCCGTGCTCGCGGGCCCGGCCCGTCCCTCAGTCCCGCTTGCAGATCCGGTCGAGCAGATTGGCCGTGGCCCGCTGGATCCGGGCGTCGACATGGCCCGGGCGGTCCAGGGCCGGGGACCAGGCGAAGGTGCCCGAGGCGAAGACGAGCGCGCCCGACGGGGCGCGGTACAGCGAGGTCTCCTGGTGCCGGGTCGCCCCGTCGCCGTCCGCGTACGGGGAATGCGCGAGCAGCATGCGGCTCTCGTGCTCGGGCAGCGCCGTGCGCGGGAAGTAGCGGTCGGCCTCACCGGCGACCAGCCCGTCGATCTCGTCGCCCTCGGCCGCCCCGGTGGCCTCCCAGAGCCAGTGGCTCGCGTTGCGCACGACCAGCGGGTGCGGATCGGGGACCCGGCCCGCGTACTGGATGCCGAGGAGCTGCTGCTCGGGGCGGTCGACCTCTCGCCACAGCGCGGACTTCCCCGGGCCCCGGCGCTTGCGGCAGGTGAGCAGGCGGTCGGGGACGCCGGAAGGGGACGGACCGAGGCCGACCTGCCAGTACATGGTGTTGGCCGAGAGGAAGACGAGCGAGGTGCCGATGTCCCTCGCCCGCTCGGCGGTACGGCGCATCGGCACCGACCAGTACTCGTCGTGCCCCGGGAAGACCAGGCCCCGGTAGCGGCTGGGGTCGACGCGGCCGGCGTGCAGGTCGCGGGCGTCGGCGTACGCGAGGTCGTAGCCGTAGCGCTCGGCCCAGCGGATGAAGTCGTAGGCGTGGCCGACGTGCAGCGGGAGCCCCGCGCCCGCGTAGGGGCGGTCGAAGGAGATGGTGACGGCGGCGTCCTCCTCGCCCAGCAGCCGGCCCTGCTCGTCCCAGGCGTGGTAGAGGCTCGCGCCGGTGCGGCCGTCCTCCGGATAGAGGTTGTACGCCTGCCAGGTGACGTCGGGCAGCAGGAGCAGCAGGTCCGCCGGGTGGTCGTCGCGGACCGTGAAGGGGACGTGCGAGCGGTGGCCGTCGGCGGTGGTCAGCACGGCGACGTACGCGCCGACCGACCAGTAGCTGGGGATCTGCAGCCGCCAGGAGAGCCACCAGTGGTGGCAGGAGACCGTCCGCTCCGCGGCCATCGGGGCCGGCTGGACGATGCCGGAGAGGCGCGGGCTGGTGGTGATCTTGGCGGCGCCGTCGCCCGCGTAATGCCCGATGCGGTAGACGTCGACGGAGAACTGCTGGGGCGGGTCCACGGTGATGTGGAAGTCGATCGCCTCGCCGGGGGCCGCCGCCCCCGGGGACACGAACCCCTTGATCTGCTGGTGCACGTCGTCCGCCGTACGCGTGCCGCCGCCGCTCCCGCCGCGGCCGAGCTCGGGATCGGCGTACCAGGGGACGACCTGGCCGGTGTCGTCGAAGTAGTTCTCACTGCCGCGCAGCCAGGGCAGCGGGCCCTGCCCGAAGGGGTCGCTCACGGCATGCGCGAGGGCACCCGATTCCCATCGCCGGATCTGCTCCGCCCCCATACCGCGCCCCTCCCTCGTCCCCCGACATGTCTGCCGCACCCGTGCAGGCGCCTCCCCCAGCACATCACATAACGCACGCACTCCGTTACCGTTCGTCGCGATTCGGGGCGATGGCGGCGCCGGTTCCCGGCCCTCAGGGGGATATTAGGGGCATTTCGCCACCTAACTGGACGGACGGACGTTCAACTCGCGCGGCCGCCGGCTCCTGGGCACCGCTCAGCCCAGGCGTACGGGTTTGTCGGTGCGCACGCCCACCGACGTGAGCCAGGAGCGCAGCGGCTCCGCGTCCCCCTCCTCGACCAGGCTGAGCACCGGCGCGCCGAGGTCGGACCTGCGCCCGCCGTCGACCAGCAGCGCGGGCCCGTCGAGCCAGTCGAGCCCGGGCGCGGCTCCGGCGGTGTCCACGGCGGCGCAGCAGACCATGGCCACGACGTGGTCGGCGAGCAGCTCCGTGCCCGTACGGGGCGGCTGGAGGGGGAAGAGCGGGAGCGGGACGGGCCCCCAGAGGTCGAGGGGGTCGGTGCCGGCGTCCGACGGGGCGCCTTCGGTACGGGGGCCGGGGGCCGCCTTCTCCTCGTCGCGGGCGACGGCCGCGCCGATCCCGGCCGCGAGGGCCTCGCTGTCGGCGCCGGGGGCGGCGAGGTGGTCGATCACACGCGCCAGCGTGGGCACCGGGGCCCCGCCGGGCGCCGTCGGGGCCGGGCCCCCCACGGTGACGCTGCCGGCCACCCCCATGGCGTCGAGCACCCGGTGCAGTCGGGCCGCCTCCGTACGCCACTTACGGTCCACGACCTCTTCCGGATACTGCTGCCAGTCGACCGGCGACCAGCCGGGTCCCGCCTCCGCCGGGCCGCCGTGGAAGAGCCGGGCGGCGAGCAGCGAGGCCGCCTCGTCGGCGGCGCCGGGCTCCTCGATGAGGTCGCAGGCGGGGCGCTCCCCCAGCCGCGAGGTGAAGCCCTCGGCCAGCCGGTCGCGCCGCGAGAGCTCCGTGAGCGCGGAGACCACACCGGCGTCGAGCCGCGAGGGCCAGCGCCCCATCCGCCAGGCGGGCAACGCGACCCGGGTCAGCAGCCGGTCCCATCCCGCGTAGGCCAGGCCGACCTGCTCCTGGGCGACGATCCGCAGCCCGTAGTCCACCTCCTGGGCGCGGCCCGACGCGGCGGCGGCGACGCAGCGCTCCATCTCGGCGGCGTGACCGCGACAGCCGCGCAGCAGCACCTTGGCGATCCACCCCACGAAGGCCGCGGGGATCCTGCGGACGCGCCCCTGGCCGGGCACGGCGGCATCGGCGACCGCCGCGTCCAGGCCGCGGACGAAGCGGCGGGCGGCGGCTATGTCCGGGTTCGCGGACGGTCCGGTGCCGGCGACGACCGGGGCGAGCACCGCACGCAGCTCGGCGACCCTCATCCACCACAGGAAGGGCGACCCGATCACCAGCACCGGTGCCTCCGGCGTCCGGCGGCCACGCCGGCCCCCCGCCCCGGGGTCCTCGGCGCCCTGCTGGGCGGCGGGGTGCGTACGGTCCTCCAGCCAGCTGTCGCAGTCCGGGGTCAGCGCTATGGCCGACGGCGCCGGGACGTCGAGCCGGTCGGCGAGGTCCCTGACCAGCCGGTAGAGATCGGGGGCCGCGGCCTCGGTGAGCGGCACGGTCGGGCTGACGGCGGGCCTGGCACGCGCGACGGCGAGAGCGACCGCCGCCGCGAGCAGCAGGATCACGACGGCGACGGCCGCCACCGCCCAGCTGACCGTGGACCACACGCCCGGGCCGATGTGGCCCTGGGCGACCGCGACGAGCAGCACGACGGCCGCGGCCGCGGGCAGGATCGCCAGGGCCGTGGCTCTGCTCCGGATGCGCAGCAGGGCCATCGCCCTGGCCCGCGCTGCGTGCGCACCCAGCTCCTCAACCGAACCGGTACCGGACACGGCTGGACGTCACCCCCTCTGCCCCCGCGACGGTGTTGGTCACTCCCCCACTGTGGCACCCGTCACTGACATCGCAATGCCGGTGGGCCAAGTGCCGGAACGCTTGCGCCGCACCCTAGTTGGGGCCTCGGCGGGCGTCATCCGGATGGCCGAGCCGTCACCCGATGGAATGGCTTTGGGCAAAGCTGCTGACGGGTCGCCGCACGGGCGTCCGGTGATACGGCGGCCCCTGCCGGAGGGCTCCTGGACACCCCTGGAGGGCCTTGGACACACCGGTGCCCGGCGCCTCCGTGGAGGGCCGGGCACCGGGGACGAACGGTTCTCAGGCCTCGTCGGCGGCCTTGCGAGCGATGTCCGTACGGTGCTGGGAGCCGTCGAGCCGGATCCGGCCCACGGCGGCGTAGGCACGCTCCCGGGCCTGCGTGAGGTCCTTGCCCGTCGCCGTCACGGAGAGAACGCGCCCTCCGGCGCTCACGACCGCGTCGCCTTCCTGCCGGGTGCCGGCGTGCAGCACGAACGCGTGCGGCGCATCCTTGGCCACCACATCGGCGAGGCCCTCGATCGGGTCTCCCGTGCGGGGTGTCCCCGGGTAGTTGTGCGAGGCGATGACCACGGTGACGGCGGCGTCGTCGTGCCACGTCAGCGGGGGCACGGCGTCCAGCGTGCCGTTGGCCGAACCGAGCAGCAGCCCGGCGAGCGGCGTCTTCAGCCGGGCCAGCACCACCTGGGTCTCCGGGTCGCCGAAGCGGGCGTTGAACTCGATGACCCGGACACCGCGCGAGGTGATCGCGAGGCCGGCGTACAGCAGCCCGGAGAACGGGGTGCCGCGGCGGCGGAGCTCGTCGACGGTCGGCTGGAGGACGGTCCGCATGACCTCGTCGACCAGCTTCGGGTCGGCCCACGGGAGCGGGGAGTACGCACCCATGCCACCGGTGTTCGGGCCCTCGTCGCCGTCCAGGGCGCGCTTGAAGTCCTGGGCCGGCTGGAGGGGCAGCACGGTGGTGCCGTCGGTGATCGCGAAGAGGCTGACCTCGGGGCCGTCGAGGAACTCCTCGATGACCACGCGGTCGCAGGCCAGGGCGTGGGCACGCGCGGCCTCGACGTCGTCGGTGACGACGACGCCCTTGCCGGCCGCGAGACCGTCGTCCTTCACGACGTACGGAGCACCGAAGGCGTCCAGGGCCTCGTCGATCTCGGCGGGCGTGGTGCAGACGTAGCTGCGGGCGGTCGGGACGTTGGCACCGGCCATGACGTCCTTGGCGAACGCCTTGGAGCCTTCGAGCTGGGCGGCCTCGCCGGAGGGGCCGAAGCAGGGGATGCCGGCCGCGCGCACGGCGTCGGCGACACCGGCGACAAGCGGTGCCTCCGGGCCGACGACCACCAACTCGGCACCCAGCTCGGTCGCGAGGCGCGCGACGGCTTCACCGTCGAGCGCGTCGACCGGGTGCAGTTCGGCCACCTCTGCGATTCCGGCGTTGCCGGGGGCGCAGTACAGAGCGGTGACGTCGGGGTCGAGGGAGAGAGAGCGGCACAGGGCGTGTTCGCGGGCGCCGCCGCCGATGACGAGGACCTTCACGGGGTGCAGCCTAACCGCCGGGGGCCGTACGCCTCGACGGCCGCCGGTCCGTGGACAACGGGGTCGGGGGGTGGGGCCTCCGGACCGACGGGGTGGGTCGGGCCGGGTCGGGGCGTACGGGAGCGTGATCGGCCGCGGGGGCATCGCGGCGGGCGCGTGTCCGTCTGCGGGGCATCCCGGCGGGCGCGTGGCCGGCTACGGGACTACGGGACCGCTACTCGTTACCCGCTTCCCGCTACTCGTTACTCGCTACTCGTTGGTGAACTCCTCGACGACCGTGGCGCCCAGCTCGCGGACGATCAGGTCGTGCCCGGAGAGCGCGGAGTCGACCAGATCGGGGTCGTCCGCCTCAGCGGTGTCGTCCTCGGGCGCGACCGATCTCGGCGGCTCGGGGGCGGCACGGTCGTACGACGGCTCGGGCCGACCGGACTGCTGGGCCGGGGGCTGCTGCTGCACGGGCGGCGGGGCCTGCGGGGCGGGAGCCGACGGCCGGGACTCGTACGAAGGAGCCGGCGGCGCGGGCGGGGGCTGGTACGGCGCGGCCGGAGGCCTGCCGCCACCGCCGCCACCGCTCGGCGCGGACTGGCCGCCACCGCCACCGCCGGAGGGGTCGACGACCGCGTCGACCTTCCACTTGGCGTTGAACTGCTCGGCAAGAGCCTGCTTGAGCACCTCTTCGCTGCCGCTGCTGGAGAAGGTGTCGCGGGCACCGGCGTTGAGGAAACCGAGTTGCAGGGTGGAGCCGTCGAAGCCGGTGACCTGGGCGTTCTGGCTGAGCAGGATCCAGGTGAAGCGGCGGCGGTTCTTCACCGCCTCCAGGATGTCCGGCCACATGTTCCGCACCTGGGCGGCACCCTGCACCATGTCCTGCCCACCGGCGGCGGGCGCCTGCGGGGCCTGCGCGGGAGCGGCGGGGGCGGCCACCGGCGCCGCCGGAGCGGGCGCCTGGGGTACGCCGCTCCCGGGCGCGGACGCGGTCGGCCAGCCGCCGGGCCTGCGCGCCGGTTCCGCGCCACCCGCGCCGCTGCCGGCTCCGGCCGCCGCGGGCCAGGCACCGGGACGCTGCCCGGCAGGGGCCGGAGCGGGGGGCTGCTGGGCCACGGGAGCTTCCTGCGGTGCCTCGGGCCGGGGCGGCTGGGCGACCGGCGGGGCCACGGCCTCGGCGGCCATGGGCGCGGCCCGCGGGACGTCGGCGGGGGCACCGCCCGGAGCCTCGCCCCGTACAGCCGCACGAGCCGCGGCAGGACCTCCGCCGGCGCCCGCGGGCATCCCGACCCCGGGCCCATGGGCTTCGGGCCCCGGTACGTACCCCATGGCAGGGCCTGAACCGGCAGCGGCGAAAGCTCCGCCGCGCTCCAGCCGGTCCAGCCGGGCCTGGAACGAACGCTCGTCGTCGAAGGCGGCCGGCAGCAGCACGCGGGCACAGATCAGCTCCACCTGGAGCCGGGGCGAGGTCGCCCCGCGCATCTCGGTGAGCCCCTCGTTGACCAGGTCGGCGGCCCGGCTCAGCTCGGCGGCCCCGAACACCGAGGCCTGCGCCTGCATCCGCTCCACCACATCGGCGGGAGCGTCGATGAGCCCCTTGTCCCCGGCGTCCGGCACGGCGGCCAGGATCACCAGGTCACGCAGCCGCTCCAACAGGTCCGCGACGAAGCGCCGGGGGTCGTTGCCGCCCTCGATCACCCGGTCCACGACCTCGAAGGCCGCGGCCCCGTCACCCGCCGCGAAGGCGTCCACGATGGAGTCCAGCAGGGACCCGTCCGTATATCCGAGGAGCGAGGTCGCCATGGCGTATGTCACACCGTCATCGGCGGCGGAGGCCAGCAGCTGGTCCATGACGGACATCGAGTCACGCACGGATCCCGCACCGGCCCGCACCACGAGCGGCAGCACACCGTCCTCGACGGCGCTGTTCTCCCTGCCGCACACGTCCGCGAGGTAACTGCGCAGCGTCCCGGGCGGCACCAGCCGGAAGGGGTAGTGGTGCGTACGCGACCTGATCGTGCCGATGACCTTCTCGGGCTCGGTCGTCGCGAAGATGAACTTGAGGTGCTCCGGCGGCTCCTCGACCACCTTCAGCAGGGCGTTGAACCCGGCCGGGGTGACCATGTGCGCCTCGTCGATGATGTAGATCTTGTACCGACTGGACGCGGGCCCGAAGAACGCCTTCTCACGCAGGTCACGGGCGTCGTCCACGCCACCGTGGGACGCGGCGTCGATCTCGATGACGTCGATCGAACCCGGCCCGTTGCGCGCGAGGTCCCGGCAGGACTGGCACTCCCCGCAGGGAGTCGGCGTGGGCCCCTGCTCGCAGTTCAGACAGCGGGCCAGGATGCGCGCACTGGTCGTCTTTCCACAGCCACGCGGCCCGCTGAACAGATACGCGTGATTGACCCGGTTGTTCCTCAGGGCCTGCTGCAACGGGTCAGTGACATGCTCCTGACCGATGACCTCGGCGAAGGACTCGGGGCGATAGCGGCGGTACAGCGCAAGGGACGACACACCTACGAGGTTATCGGGGCCGACCGACAACCGGCCCCGCCCCGGACCGGGCGCCCGGCGGGACACCACACCCCGGACACGCAAGGGCCCCCCACGCACCCGCCAGAGCCAACCTACCCTTGCTGCCTTCCGGCCCTGGGGGAGTTCAGTCAGATAGCGCCACGTGAGGGGCTGACGCCCACCTTAACCGATCCCAGCCCCCCGCCGTCCACCCACTCCCCGCCCTCACCCCTCCCGGAGGACGCTCCGGAACGATCTCTGGGGAACGTGTTCGCGAGCACCCTCCAACGTCTTGTATTGTTTGCGGCGGAGGATTCGCCTAGTGGCCTAGGGCGCACGCTTGGAAAGCGTGTTGGGGGCAACCCCTCACGAGTTCGAATCTCGTATCCTCCGCCATTGCTCTCACCGGGCAATACGTTGAAGGGCCCCACCGCTTGCGGTGGGGCCCTTCGACGTTGGCTCAGACCTTGTTGTTCCAGTCTCTGTCCATAGGGGCGATGCCCCACTTGGCCCGGATCACGAGAGCAGAGCCGCATCCAGATAGTCCTGCACTGGCTCGAACAGGCCGTAGGGCACGTAGTGCGGGACTTCGCCGTGCGCGGCCCGGGCCAGATCGGCTACTTCGTCCGCACTCGCGATGCCCGCCTCGCCGCCAGAAGGTCTACACGCGATGTAGTGGATCTCCCGGCCGGTCATAGGGTGAACCCGTTGCCCGAGCACGATCTGCGGAGTCACCAGCAGCCCGGTCTCCTCCCAGGTCTCGCGCGCCGCCGCCTCCCCCGCAGTCTCGTCGGTTTCGATCTTCCCTGCCGGGAACTGCCACGAGAGCGCGCCCTCCGACACGCGCCGTCGCACGAGCAGCACACGGCCGTCCTGCACGACGACGGCGGCTGCGACCGCCGGATTGATCTCAGTGGTCATGGAGATCTCGTCCCGAGCGCGTAGGTCGTCGTGTGACCCACCGCTGTGGTCTCAGCCCTTGGTGGGCACGTCCCTGGCCGCGTAGTAGGCGCGTAGGGCGGCCTCACTGCCCGATCCCAGAGCGGTCATGATCCGTTGGAAGCGGGCGGAGCGAAGGTCGCCGGCCACGATGACGCGGGGGTGCTGGTCGGCCGGGGGACAGTATCCGTCCGGGCCCCGGGTCAGATCGCCGAGCGGAGCGGTCGGGGCGTTGCCGATGCTGAGGTAGGCCGAATCCGCTGTGACCGTCCGCCGCTGGCCGTCCTGGACCACTGCATCCGCCGACACCGGGGTGCCCTCTGCGGCCTTCAACGTCAGGTGCTCGACGGGAACGAGGGTGACCCGGGGATCGTCCCCGATTTCCTCGACCTTGTACGCGTCGGCTGCCGGGTACACCACGAGCAGGCGGGTGTCTGTGGTCGGGTGGGCGCGCAGGAACGTGCCGATCGGGCGGTCGCCGCCCAGGACGAGGAGGGTGCGCCCCTGAACGTCGTCGGCTTCGGCCTCCCAGAGCGGGGGCAGGACGCGGCCGCTGGGGGCGGTGATCCAGGTGACGTCGCGGGGCTGGAGGGGACCGACGCCGGTGGCGACGACAGCGTACGGAGCCGTGAGACGCGCACCGGTGTCGACCGTGACGGTCACCCGGTCGTCATCGGCGCGGAGTTCGGTGACGCGCCTGCCGAGTTCGAGGCGGCACAGCTCGGTGCCCTTCAGGTCCGCCACGATGGCGTCGGCCAGGTCGGTGCCGTTGGTGTGGCCGCCGAGGACGTTGTTCAGGGCCGGGATCCGGTAGAGATTGCGGCACAGCCGGTCGGGCTCGACCAGGATCGTGCGCATGCCCACGCCGGCGGCCATACGGGCGGCGGCACAGCCCGCCGGTCCTCCGCCGATGATGATCAGGTCGGTGTCGAGCGGTGTGTCGGCCATGAGGCTATTCCAGCACCGGGTCGGCCACACGCGTATCGACTTGGCCCATCACATGCTCGACGTACACGAGTTGACCTGATCCGATCAGACGCCGAGCGACAAGCAGACCGGCGTCGTGGACGTCCGGGCCGGCATCGCTGGCACAGGCGTCCGTGACGATCCAGGGTGCGTATCCGTGCTCGAAAGCGTCTGCGGCGGACTTCAGAACGCAGCTCTCGGTGGCGATTCCGCAGAAGACGAGGTCGGTCCAGCCGGCCCGTCGAATCAACTCTGCGGCCTTGGGTGTGAAGAGCGTGTATCCGGTCTTGTCGACGCCTGCGTGCGCGTGGCCCGCCGCCTCGGCGAGCTCGGGAACGATGTCGGTCTCGGGTGGTTCCTGGAGCCGGCGCCATTGGAAGAAGCGCTCGTAGGGGCTGTCGGGATAGTTGAAGTACCGGGTGAAGACGACAGGGCGCCCGGCGGCGGACCATCTCGCGACGAGGTCGGCGACTGCGGGCACGACGTGGCGACTGTGCTGGTTCACAAAGCCGTTCTGCATGTCGATCACGACCAGCGCGGCACTGCTGATGTCCATCGGCTCTCACTCCTGCCCGTTCTCAGCTGGCGCTCTCGCGCAGAGCTTCCTGCGCCGCGCGCAGCCGTTCGGCCAATCCGCTGGTCTTCATGATGGCCTCCCGCATCAGGACGTGTTGCGCGGTCTCCTGAGCACGAGCGGTGGTGAGCCGGGAGGCGGCGGCGCGCAGGAATCGCCAGCCGTACCGCTCCGGCATGGAGGGGTCCTGACCGTCCCCGACCATCTGCTGGATGTGGCGGGTGAAACACCACAGGGCCTGGACGGTCAGCTCGCAAGCGACCAGCTCGTCGGTGGTGAGGCTGCGCTCGCCCGAGTGGGAGGCGTAGGCGACGCCGGACCAGCCGGCGTAGGCGGTGGACACTCCCCGTACACCGAAGGAGACGATGTCCGGGTGGTCGAAGCCGGTGGCGAGAAGCGACTCCTCGACCGCGCAGGCCAGGGGCCCCCGGGCCGGGCCTCCCTCCCCGACGCCGGAGGCCAACCACCCCACCAGTTCCTCAAGGAAGCCGCCGCCCGCCGAGCGCTCGGCACCGCCCATAGGCCCGTCGGACTCCTGATCACTCGCATTCAGCACACGAGCCGCGAGCCCGCGCCCGATCCCCGTGCCGAGGCAACCCGCCTGCGAAGCACTACCACATCAGCCTTCGGTGGCTCCTCCTCCACCGACCAACCGTCGAAGCCTGCCGCGACTCCCACGAGCCGTCCGACCCGCCCACACCTCTAATCCGGACGACGCACGAACAGGCGGCGGTCAAGCGGCGGCCGCCATCAGGCCTTGGTCGAAGGCGAGCCGCCGCATGCGGGCGGCTACCTCCTGCGGACCGAGTGCCGCCAACGCCCATAGCGAGCTGAGACTTCGGCCGGAGGCCCAGATGCTGGTCGTCGGCGGCTGGAACGGCAGGACGGCGATACCTTCGGCGGCGAATGGTACCGGGTCGAGATACGTTATGCCGCCGGTCCCGCACACGTACGCGCAGGCACCAGTGGCGGCAGATAGATCAGCGAGTCGCTGAGAGCGGCCCGGCCGAGCGGGAAGATCGCCGCTGGTCAGGATCCTGCCCTGCCAGTCGAGCAGACCGAGCAGAGCACGGGTGGAGATCTCGGCGACCATGGCGGTCCTGCCTGTGCCGAAGGCCTCCAGTACCGGGGCCAGAGCCTGTGCGAGCACAGGCCAGTAGGGGCTCCCACCGTAGTGCTGCCGCAGCATCCCCGCGGTCTTCCGGCGCGCCCGGTCTGGATCGTCGATCAACACGTCCCGGATGAGAGTCGCCCGTCCGTGGGGGAGGCGTGTGGGGACGGTGAGCCACTGCCGACGATCCGATTCGTCGAGGGCACCGAGCCGGGCTCGATGCTGGTAGTCACGACGGGTGAACTGCACGTCGTCCAGGACGATCCAGTAGTCCGCCGAGAACAGCTTGGCCAGTGTGGTCAGTCTCGGGAACAGGTTGGGCTGATGAATTGCGCACAGCCCGCCCGCCTCGGGCAGGTCAGGAAACGATGAGACGGCTGGTGAAGCCGTCATGGATGAGGGATTCGTACGCTCCATGCACGTCCTCCGGGACCTCCTGCTCGATGGCGAATCCGAGCTTCGGATACTCGATGAGCCGCTGGAGATCGCCGACGAGCATGTCCAGGACGAGCTTCTCGTCGCCGATGGACTTCACGTAGTCGTCGAACTCCAGCGGCTCCGACGCGCAGAGGATCTCGACGTCGGGCCACAGCTTGCGGGCGGTCGCGAACGACCGCCGTTCCATGTAGGGCTTGGACACCAGCATCACCGTCGTCGGGGTGATGCCGGCGGCGGCGAGGACCTCTCGGGAGAGGGTGATGTTCTGCCCGGTGTTGCCAGCCTCCGATTCCAGCAGGATCGCCTCGGCGGGGACGCCGAGGTCCATGGCGTGCTCGCGAAAGTGGACGGCCTCGCCGCGCGGGAAGACCTTGGCGGTGGTGGGGCTGTTGCCGCCGGTGAAGACCAGGGTCGGGAACAGCCCGGCGCGGTACAGCTCGGCGGAGTGGGTGGCGACGCCGAGGTCGTGGCTGCCCAGCCCGATCGCTACGTCGACGGACCGCATCTGGTGGTGCATCTGGTGGTAGTCCCAGATGAGTGCGGCCCGGCGCCACTGGTCCTCGGTGATGGCCTGCTGGTTGTCGCTCACGCGTCTCTCCCTGGTCACCGTCGCCGGGGGCCGGTCGGCCCCTCGTTCATGGCCTTGATGCCCTCGATACTGCGCAATTGGTGCACGAGTCCGTACTGCGCGGCCGTGCGGGTGGCCCGATCGAGGACGAGGAATCCATCATCCCGGGTCGCCGTGTCGGAGAGCAGGATGTGGCCATGGGCGGTGTCCAGCCGTACGCGTTGCATCGGGGAGTCGGCGGCCCCGCTGCTGCGGGCGATGTCGATGAAGTGCAGGGCCTGGGTGAGGTCGCCGGCGCCACGGCGGGCGAGGGCGAGTTTCTGGTGGGCCACCGACCAGTCGTCAGGTTCGGTGAGGTCCTCGAAGTCGCGGGTCGCGGCCTGCATGACACGGGTCGCGTAGTCGTGCCGGCCGTTCTTGCTCAGCGCAGTGCCCACCCACAGACGGGCCCTGGCGCGGTCCCGGCGGGAAAGCCGGTCGTCGACGGCGAGGGCTTCGTAGTGGCGGGCGGCAACCTCCAGCTTGCCGGACATTTCGGTGACCACCGCGAGAGAGAGGTCGAGCTGGGCGACACGGCGCGGGATGTCGAGCTGGGTGAAGACCGCGCGAGCCCCGACGTAGGAGTGCTGGGCGGAGAGTGGGCCGAGCACAGCGCCCTGGTCGCGTTTGAGGTCACCGAGCAGCGCGGTCGAGCGGGCGAAAAGGTACAAACCCTTCTCATCCAGTTCCCGGGCGTTGAACCGCGTCAGCCAGCGGCTGAGCAGGGTGTCGGCGAAGGCGAAGTTCTGACGGGAGAGCGCGACCACGAGGCGGTCCAGGTCCTCGGCCCACGATTCGTACTCCCAGGCTCGGGGGCCGGTGGCGGTGACGCGCCGTCCGGCGTTCTGCACGGTGCTGGCCATCTCGGACAGGAGCGTCTCGAAGCGCAGGTGGGCAGGGGCGTCAGCGCGTGCGAGGGCGGTGTCGAGGATGGCCTGGGTGTCGGGTCTGGGCTCGGTTTCGGCGCGCTTGCTCTCCCACTTCGAGACCGTCGCGACGGCTACGCCGAGGTGCTCGGCAAAAGCCCGCACGCTCAGACGCAGGGCGAGACGCAGAGCCCTGGCCTCCAGGCCGGTCCAGTGGTGCACGGTTGCCACGCCTCACTTCCTTCCACCGTCATCGAAGCAGAGGGCTGGGGGTAGCGGGACGGAAGTGGAACGGAAGTAGAACGACGGGTGATTGGCCAGGAGTTCGGGGACCTCCATGCTCAGGAGCGTCACCACGTGTCGACCCTTTGGATGGTCCCTCTCATGGAACCCCTCACGGAACATCGCCTGGTCAGCGGACCTGTCGTCTACGGCTTTCTGCGGCTGGTGCGGGTCTCCGAAGCTCGGCAGGAGGCGCTGGTCGCCTCGCTCGCCGAGTACTGCCGCAACCACGAGCTGGAGCTGTCCGGCGTCTTCACCGAACGCCGAGGCGGACACCGGCCCCGGCTCGGCGGCCTTCACCGGCCTGCTGGACGTGTTGGCCCTGCCGGATGTCTACGGCGTGCTCGCCCCGGCCGCGTCACACCTCGGCCCGAGGGCGATAGCCGCTGAACGCGGTCGGCGGATCGAGGCTGCCGGCTCCCGGCTGCTTCTGGTCCGCCGGCCATGCCCCGCGTGCCCGCCGGCCGCCTCCACCGCGGCGGCCCGCCGCCACAGCCCGGGAACAACCCGCCTCCTGGAGACCGAGTCATGACAGCAACAACGATCGAATCGGTGCAGCGCTTCTTCGAGGCCCGCCCCGAATCCGTGGGACAGGCAAGGGAATTCGTCTCCACGGCCCTGGCCGGGTGGGACCTTGCGGAACGGATCGATGACATCCGCCTCTGCGTCTCCGAGCTTGCGACGAACGCACTGGTCCACGGCACTGTCGCCGACCACGGATTCCTGGTCCGCCTCGACGCCGAGGACGACGTCGTACGCCTGGAGGTGCACGACAGCCGCCGCCGACGCCCAGAGACTCGCCAGGCCGCCGACACCGACCTGTCCGGACGTGGTCTGGTCCTGGTGGCCGCGCTCGCCGACGGCTGGGGAGTACAGGACCGCACACCGCTCGGAAAGATCGTTTGGTCCTGCTTCAAGATCGCAGGAAGGACGACTGCGTGAGCGTTCTCGTCACTCCGATCGGCCCCGACTTGCGGCTATTGGTCTCGCTCCCCGCCTGGAGCTGGCGGGGCACCGGTAGGGACGGCCAGGTGTCCTCTGCGCGAAACCCGGAAGAGCTGCGCCCGCACCCGTAAGGCGTCCTGGAACCCCACGGCAGCTCGCACCGAACAACCTGGCAGGGAGCATGGCCACCCCCGGTGGGGTGCGGGCTTCGTCCTCGTACAACTGCTCCGAACGGGTGACGCGGTGGCCTGGGGGTTGTGGCATATTCCGGGATCCTGCGTTACTGAACGTATTCCAACCAAGGGGCCCGTACTGCTCGGGAAGCGTGGTGTCGGGGCGGCTTTCCCTCCACACGTGGGGAGGCGCAGGCCCGCCGAGATCACGATGGGCATCCCGAGGGGGTTGGATCGCCAGTCGGTACCGCATGCGCGGTGCCGACTGGTTTGTTCTGTGCCGGCCAGGCGAGACGGGTGGCGTACGCCGGTGGTACGCGGGAGTACACCGTGGCGCGCTCAACCATCCACATGCCTCGCGTGACGTCTTGTCAGGCACCGCTGTCTGTGGCGTACTTGAGGCAGCGAACCGGTGGGCCGCCCATCCCATGACCGGGGAGAACGACAAAGGGCGGCGTCTGCCGGTTCTTTCCTTGTGCACCCACGAAGGAACCCGTCGACCCGACGGCACGGTTCAGCCGCCCCTCCTCCCGCAAGGACCTCCCGCGCAGGCCGCCCCGGAGGTCCCGGTTTCGCTGAATCCTCTGTTCGTCCTGTCAGCGAGGAGTTCCTCCATGCCCATCTCTCCGAACCAGGGATCCACCGGTGGTGGCACCCTGGTGACCATCACCGGCACGAACCTGTCCGGCACCAGCGCCGTCACCTTCGGTGCCAAGCCGGCCACCACCATCACCAACGTCTCCCCGACCCAGGTCACGGCCATATCCCCCTCGGGCACCGGCGCCGTCGGGGTGACCGTGACCACCGCGGGCGGCACGAGCAACCCGCTTCCGTTCTTCTACGTCGGAGCTCCGTTCAAGTCCTCGCTCGGTCCGACCTCCGGTCCCCTGGCGGGTGGCAACACGGTCACGATCAACGGTGTCGGGCTGGCGACGGCCACCAGTGTGTCTTTCGGCGCCAACACCGCCACGCCGACGGTCGTCTCCGACACCCAGCTCACCGTCGCCGTGCCGGCGGGCGCTGTGGCAGGCCCCGTCGGGGTGAGCGTGACCACCGCGGGCGGGACGAACAACGGTCTGTCCTACACCTACGTGGACGCCCCCGCGGTCACCACCGTCACGCCGGCCTCCGGGCCGACGTCCGGCGGTACGGGTGTGACCATCACCGGCACCAACCTCGGCACCACCGAGTCGGTCACCTTCGACGGCAACACGGCGCCGTTCTCCGTGGTGAACTCCACCACGGTCTCGGCGGTGTCCCCGCCCGGGGCCGCCGGTGCGGTCGACGTGGTGGTGAGCAACTCGGCCGGCTCCGACACGGCCGCCGGCGCGTTCACCTACGTCGCGGCTCCCGGCATCTGACCCTCACCCACGCTGCCGCCCGGCCTTCACCGGGCGGCAGCCCGCCTTGGCCGCCGCTTCCTGGACGGTGGCTCCCTCCCGGCCGTCCGGCCATCGATCCCCGGTGGCCGGACGGACTCCCCCGCCGGCGTCCCAGATGCGGCGGTCCCCAGCTCGGACGGGCATCCGCGTCTCCGCCGGGCTTCACCAAGGCTGTCATAGGAGCATCCTCATGCCGCCCACGCTCAGTACCATCAACCCCTCACAAGGGCCCACCACCGGCGGTACCACCGTCACCCTCACCGGCTCCGGGATGACGGGCTCCACCGGCGTACGCTTCGGCAGCACCAATGCCACCTCCTTTACCGTCAACTCGGCCACCCAGATCACGGCTGTGAGCCCGCCACGCGCCGCGGGCGCGGCGGCGGTGATCGTCGTCCATCCGACCGGCAACAGCAATGCGGTGACATTCACTTACGTCGTGGCGCAGGTGCCGGTGGTCACCGGAGTGGCGCCCGGCAGCGGTCCGACGGCGGGCGGCACCAGCGTCGCTCTGACGGGAACCGGGTTCACCGGGGCCACCGCGGTCACCTTCGCGGGGATACCGGCGGCGTCGTTCGTGGTGAACTCGGCTACCCAGATCACCGCCGTGACGCCCGCCGGAAGCGCCGGCGCGGCCGTGGTGACCGTCACGACACCGGAGGGCGTCAGCGCCCCGGGCGCGTTCTTCTTCTACGCCGCGCCTCCCGTGCTCAACAGTGCCGCCCCCGCCCTGGGTCCGACGGCCGGCGGCTCGGTGGTCACTCTGACCGGAAGTGGTCTGCTGAACGCCGGTGCTGTGCTCTTCGGCGCCACCGCCGCCACCTCCTTCGTCGTGGTCTCGGCGACACAGATCACTGCCACCTCCCCGCCGGGAACGGGTAGTTCACCGATTACGGTGACCACCCCGGGCGGCACGAGCAACCCTGTTGCCTTCACCTATGTCGCCACGCCTGCCCTGACGGCGCTGGTGCCCAGTAGTGGTCCGACCTCCGCGGGCACCGTGGTCACCCTCACAGGCGCGAATCTGGCCACCGCCTCGGCCGTCACCTTCGGGGGTACGGCCGTCTCGTTCACCGTTGCGTCGAACACACAGATCACGGCGGTCGCACCCGCGGGTCCCGCGGGCCCGGTCACGGTGACCGTCACCACGGCGGGTGGCACCAGCCCCGGGCTCACCTACAACCGGATCGCCGCGCCGGGTATCTGACACCCGGGTACCTGACACCCGGCACCTGGGACAGGAGCGCCCCCCGCGACTCCCCGTACGGGCCCTCTCCATACGTTCCTCAGCTGCCCGACGGCCGGCTCGGGCTGCTGATCCAACCAGGCTACTTGTGGGCGCCGCCTCCCTGGACGGCCGAAGAGAGCGCCATAGCGTGTGGCCCGCACGGCGCCCGCGCCCTGCGGGCCCGGCGACAGAACAAGGAGCCGAACCGGTGAGTAGCACACAGAACAGAGGGAAGCTGGTCGTCGCCGCCGCCCTGGCCGCCGTGCTGGGGTCGGCCTTGCCCGCCTGGGCCGACGCGTCGAGCACCACCGTGACGGCCACTCCGCAGTCCGCCACGGTGGGCGCTCCGGTGGTACTGACAGCCACGGTCGACTGCCCTGCCGACCCCACCGGCGGGCCCGACGTCGGCGTGGTGTTCTTCGTCGACAACGTCCAGCTGCCGCTCGTGCCCGTGGACGCCAACGGCCTGGCCAGCAGCACCTACGAATTCACCACCGCCGGCTCGCACACCATCATTGCCTCCTACAGCGGAAACGGGGTGGGCGACGGGGTGTGCGAAGCCTCCAACGGCACCACGACCGTCCAGGTCACGTCCGCCCCGACGCCGCCCGGTCCGACCCCCGGCTTCTGTCTCCTCGCCTGTGGCGGGCTGATCAACTTCTCCGTCGGAGACATCACCAACAACATCAACACGTCCCGCGATCGGCAGCACCTGCGCTAGTCCCCGGCGCCGGAACCGGCGAGGCCGAGTCCGCGTTCCGTTCCGTTCCGGTGTCGACGAGGTCTCGTACGGTTGAAGTCCACCTGCCAGTGGGGGCGCGCACCGTTCCGGCATGTGCGGACGGGCGATCGGATGGCTGGCCTCGATTCTTCCGCGGTGATCGCTGCGAGGTGAGGCCGGTTGTTCGCCCTGGTTGTCCCTCGGGGTGTGAGGTGCACATGAACGTCCGCACGGATCACCATCCGCACCTCATCCGTTCGATCGATCAGCCGATCGCCGGCTGCCTGCCTCGACCCGCGACTGCGCCATGGTCCACAGATCGCGACAGGCGCGAGACCTTCTGACGCCACTCCCGCGATTCCTTCGGCATCCTCTTGCCTTCTTGTCCCCCGTCGCGGATAGGTTGGGGCAACTCGGCGGAGGGGGAGGGCACATGGCCGGACTGAGCAGGCTCGACGGCAGGCGTGTCCTGGTGATCGGTGGGGGCGGAGGGGGGATCGGGCGGGCCGTCGTACGGGCCTGTGCGGGTGCCGGGGCGGTGGTCGCGGTGGCCGATCTGGATGCCGAACGGGCGACCGAGGCGGCGGACGAGTTGCGGGCGGCCGGGCACGTCTCCCATGCGCTGAGCGGGGACGTCCGCTCCGGTGAGCAGCTCGACGCCATGATCGTCGGTACGGCCGAGCGGCTCGGCGGGCTGGACACCCTGGTCACCGTGGTCGGCGGGCAGGTGGCGTTCGTCCCCGCGGTCAAGTTGCACGAGATGGCCGACGAGGACTGGGAGACCGTCTACGACGTGAATCTGCGCTACGTGGCCCGCGCGGTACGGCGTGTGCTGCGGCTGTTCCTGGAACAGGGCACCGGCGGGAACATCGTCAGCATCGGCTCCGTCACCGGGTTCATGGCCGCTCCGAAGCAGGCCGCCTACGGCGCTGCCAAGGCCGGCCTGTACAGCCTGGCGCGGACCGTGGCCGCCGAGTACGCGGCCGACGGCATCCGGATGAACGTGGTCGCGGGCGGGGCGATCAGCACCGCCGTCAACGTCGGGCCCTCCGACGAGTGGGTCCCCGAGATCCCGGCAGGCCGCTACGGCACGTCGGAGGAGGTGGCCGCCGCCGCCGTCTACCTGGCCTCGGACGAGGCGCGCTACATCACCGGTCAGCAGATCGTGCTGGACGGCGGAGTCTCGGTCCGCGGCCCGTTCCCCGAATAGCCTCGCCGTTGGCTCCATCGGGCAGGAGGCCGAAGGGCCCCACCGTCTGCGGTGGGGCCCTTCGTGTTCCCCGGTCGGAGCGCCGGGTTCCGGCAGGGGGTCAGGCCGCGAGCGGCACTTCCGTGCCCTCCTGGGCGCCCGGATAGGCGTCCGTGACCAGGTTAAGCTGGCGCTGCATGTACCAGGTGTTCAGGCCGAAGACGAACACCAGCCACATGCTCGCGGCGGGGCTGCACGTCACCGGGCGGCCGGCCGCGCGCTGCGCGGCCGCTATGGCCTTTCCGGTGTTGTGGAAGGAGATCAGCGGCGCGATCAGGGTCCAGCCCAGGAAGATCAGGACCAGTACGCTGCCTCCCGGGCTCAGCGTCTGGCGCCGGTCGAACGCCTGCAGCTCCTTGTGGATCTTGTAGTACCAGACCAGCTGGTAGATCCCGAGGGTGATCAGGGGCAGGCCGAGCCAGACCGCGACGGGCCCCCGGCGCTTCATGGCCAGGGCGGGCAGCCGGGCCGCGCCGTGGGCGATCGCGCCTTCGTCCGGGGTCCCGGCGCTCGGGCTGTACGCCGTGCTGGGCTGAATGTCGGCCATATGAGGTGCTCCAATTGCGGGTTCCGGTCTCAGCCGCAGCAGCATGACATCCGGTGAAGGAGTCGTGAAGATAGTTGAAGGTTTCATGGCGACCCGTCACATCATTGTGATCAGACGGAGTCACGCCCGGCCTCAGCGATGAGTTCGCCCGCCTCCGGGAGTCTCTCCGTTGTCGACAACGCAGGAGGAAGCACGTGGAACAGCTGCTGAAAGTCCAGAACTTCACCGTCTCCAGCGACGGGTTCGCCACCGGTGAGCACCAGAGCATGGAGAGGCCGTTCGGTGACGCCGATCCCGGGGCCCTGATGTCCTGGGCCGGTGCCACGGCGAGCTGGCCCAACCGCACCGACCGCGGCGGGAGCCGTGGCCTCGACGACTACTTCACGCGGGACTTCACCCACAACATCGGCGCGGAGATCATGGGGCGGAACAAGTTCGGTCCCTACCGCGGCCCCTGGGAGAACGAGGAGTGGCGTGGCTGGTGGGGCGAGGAACCCCCCTTCCACACGCCGGTGTTCGTCATGACCCATCATGTGCGCCCCTCGTTCACCCTCTCCGACACCACGTTCCACTTCGTCGGCGGCGAACCCGCCCACGTCCTGGAGCAGGCGCGGGAGGCGGCGCAGGGCAAGGACGTACGGCTCGGGGGCGGGCCCTCCACGGTCCGGCAGTTCCTCGACGCCGGGCTCGTCGACACCCTGCACGTCGCGGTCGCGCCGGTGAAGATCGGAGCCGGCGTACGGCTCTGGGAGTCGCCCGACGAGCTGCTCGACCGGTACCACCAGGACGTCGTGCCCAGCCCCAGCGGAGTGACGCACCACCTCTTCTGGCGCAGGTGAGCACGTAGGTAAGTGAGCGGGTGCTCCGGGGAGAGGTGGCGCCGTTCGGCAACTGCCGTGCGACGGGCGGCAGTCCGGTCGGCCGGCGTCTCGCCTCCCGGAGCGCCATCCGGTGACTGGCAGCTACAACCATCGGTCCCGGCCGTGAGTCTGGTCCCGTAGCGGGCCGGTCGTACGCCTCGTACGGCCCCCGGATGCCTTCTCACCGCAAAGGAAAGCTCACTTGATGCTTGCACGGCACCTCATGCGCACGGCGGCCGTCTCATTGGCGCTGGCCTCCACCCTGCTCACCGCGGGCGGGGCCGGCGCGGCCGAGGTCTCCGGCTGGGAGGTGTCCCTCTCCGGGGACAGCCCCGCCGGATCCCTGATGTCCGTGTCGTCCGTCGGCGACGACCTCGCGTGGGCCGTCGGCCTCAAGGACGGCCACGGCGTGATCATGCGCTGGGACGGCGAGCAGTGGAGCGAGGACACCGCTCCGGGGCTGCCCGACGTCTGGCAGTGGTCGTCGGTCAGTGCCGTGGCCGCCGACGACGTCTGGGCCTACGGGACCCTGGTCAGGGACCAGGTGCTCGTCCACTTCGACGGGGAGCGCTGGAGCCGGGTCACCACCACCGGCCCCTCCGACGACTCCTGGCCCGAGGTACCGATCGATGCCGTCCCGGGGCGGCTCTTCAAGGGCGGGAACGCGCTCTACACGTACTCCGGTGGTACGTGGGAGACCTTCGCGCTGCCCCCGCTCGTCGACATCAGGGACATCGACGCGATCTCGGCGGACGACGCCTACGCCACGGGCATGCAGTACCCGGTGAAGGGCGGCCACCCGGTGACGTACCACTGGGACGGCGACACCTGGACGCTGATGGAGCAGCCGCCCGCGCGCTCCGGTACGGACACCGCCAGGATCGCGGCCGAGTCGCCGGACGACGTCTACGTCGCCGGATGGGCCGACGGACCCGATGCCGACCCGCCGGTGCCGAGCGTCACGCACTGGGACGGCACGGCCTGGGAGGACATCACGGGGGAGCTCTCCGACCTCTACCTCCACTCGATCGCTCCCGACGGACGAGGCGGGCTCTGGGTGACGGGCAACGACCAGGCCGAACCCGCCTATGCCGAGGCGGTCCTCTGGCACTACGACGGCACCACCTGGACCAAGGAGACGGGGGCTCCGGCTCCCGACGGCGACACCCGGTGGCCCTCGTACACCTTCTACGATCTGGCGCCGGCCGGCACATCCGGTGAGTTCTGGGCCGTCGGCGACTACTCCACGCCCATGGACACGCACGGCGACCAGACGGTCAACGGTCTGATCGAGCGGTCCAGGGGCTCGGCGGCCACCGCCCCGGAGTCCACCGGGACCGCCGGCCACTGAGCCGCGCCGGGCGCCCCGGCGGTCATCGCCGCCGGGGCGCGGGGCTCAGCGCAGTTCCTGGATGCGGATCTGGTTGCCCGCCGGGTCGCGGAAGGCGCAGTCGCGGACGCCGTACGGCTGCTCGGTCGGCTCCTGGATGACGTCGGCGTCGCCCGCCTGCAGCTTCTCGAAGGTGGCGTCGAGGTCCTCGGTGGCCAGGAGGATCCAGCCGTACGTGCCCTTGGCCATCATCTCGACGACGGTACGGCGCTCGTCCTCGGTGATGCCCGGATCGGCGGCCGGCGGGGCCAGCAGGATGGAGGTGTCGGGGTGGCCGACGGGCCCGACCGTGATCCAGCGCATCGTGCCGCTTCCGACGTCGCTGCGGACCTCGAAGCCGAGGGTGTCGCGGTAGAAGGCGAGGGACGCGTCCGGGTCGTCGTGCGGGAGGACGCTCGTGCGAATGGTGATGTCCATGCCCGTCACGCTAGCCGCGGCCCGGGGCGCGGGCTTCTCGATTCCTGATCGGTCGCGTCACCTGTTTCGCCACGCACGGGGGCACGCCCGCCGCATCGTCCGCCGCCTGGCGCCGGTAGGTGCTGGGCGGCATGCCGACCAGCTCCGTGAAACGCGTGCTGAACGTGCCCAGCGACGAGCAGCCGACCTCGAAGCAGACCTCCGTGACGCTGAGGTCCCCCCGGCGCAGCAGCGCCATGGCCCGTTCGATGCGCCGGGTCATCAGATAGCCGTACGGGGATTCGCCGTACGCCAGCCGGAACTGGCGGCTGAGGTGGCCGGCCGACATGTTCACGCCCCGGGCGAGCGCCTCGACGTCCAGCGGCTGCGCGTACTCCCGGTCCATCCGGTCACGGACACGGCGCAGCAGGGCCAGATCGCGCAGGTGCTGCGCCTCGGTGGGTCTGCTCGTCACGTGCGTGATCGTGTCACGCCGGGGTGGGGTTGCCCAGCTTCCGGCCGTTCGGGCCGGGAACGGCGGATGCGGAGGGAGCCGGACCCGTCTCAGTGCGAGGGCTTCTCCCACTCGAATCCGTCCGGGTCGGTGAAGGGCCCGATGTCGCCGCCGAGCGCGATCCGGTGCGAGCCGGTGCCGTCCGGCGGGACCCCGGCGTCCTTGGCCAGGGCGCGGCGGCCGTAGAGCGCCAGGGTGACGGGGCTCGACGGGCTGTCGAACTCGACGTACTTGCGGCCGAAGCTCTTTCCCACGGTGAGCCCCTGGTCGACGTAGAACCGCTTGGTCGCGAGTACGTCCTCGGCTCCCAGCAGGAGCACGAAGCGGTCGATCTCGCGGGTGGCGGGGCCCTTGTCCTTCTTCGCCGAGGTGGCGATCTTCCAGAGCGCCCCGTCGGGAGCCTGGACGACGCCGCCGTATCCCCAGAGCGACTTGGAGGCCGGCTTCACCGTCGAGGCGCCGGCGTCGAGGGCGGAGTGGATGAGGGCGTCGACGGTGGACGGCTGGGAGACCGTGAGCGACAGCGTGAAGCCGCGGAAGCCGGTGGTCGGCTCCTGGGACGCCCGTACGCGCAGCTCGGGGCCCAGGCCGAAGGCGGTGGCGTAGAAGTGTTCGGCGGCGGTGGGGTCGGCCACCTCGAGGGTGACGAATGTGATGGAAGCCATGGAACGACGCTATGGCGGGTCCGCGATGCGCGCTTCTCGATTCCTGACCGGTTCCCGGCGAAGGTCCCTGCCGCCGGAGGTCCTGGCCGGGGCGTCCCGGCCGGGGTGCCCGCCGCAGGTCCGGCCCGGGCGGGCGCTCCGGTGCGGGACGGTGTGTCTCAGGCCGCCGCAGGGGCGTCGTCGTAGTAGCCCTTCCCGAGGTCTTCGAGGAGGCCGGGGCCGGTCGGCTGCCAGCCCAGCAGTTCGCCGGTGAGGGCGTGGGAGGCCGGGGCGTCGAGGCCGACGAAGCCGCTCAGCCAGGAGAAGTGCTCCGCCGCGTCCGCCGGGGCGACGGACGCCACCGGGAGGCCGAGCCGGCGGCCGATCTCCTCGGCGATGTCACGGATCGCGACGCCCTCCTCCGCGACCGCGTGCAGCACCGATCCGGCGGGCGCCTTCTCCGCCGCCAGCCGGAACAGCCGCGCGACATCGAGACGGTGGGCCGCCGACCAACGGTTGGCGCCGTCGCCGATGTAGCCCGAGACCCCCTTGGCGCGGGCGATGCCGACCAGGGTCGTCAGAAAGCCGCTGTCCCCCTCGCCATGGCAGATCGGGAGCCGCACCACGGCCGGACGGATGCCGCGCGAGGCCAGCGCGAGGGCCGCCCGCGCGGTGGACGCGCGCACCGAGGCCGGCGAGCCGTCGATCACCGGCATGTCCCGTTCGGTCGCCGCCCGCCCGGCGCCGAGCCCGGCGAAACCCGAGGCGATGACGAGGGGGCGCCCGGTGCCGGCCAGCGCGTCGCCGAAGGTGTCGACGGCACGGCGGTCGGCCTCGGCGGCGCCCCGGAAGTCGCCCGAGAAGGCGATGTCGTGCTTGAAGGCCAGGTGGATCACCCCGTCGGACGCGGCGGCCGCGTCCCGCAGGACGTCGAGGTCGTCGACGGTGCCGCGCACCGCCTCCGCCCCGGCCCCGGTGAGCGCGGCCGCGGAGGCGTCGGAGCGGGCGAGGCCGGTCACCTGGTGGCCGGCGTCGATGAGCTCGGGAACCACGGCGGAGCCGATCCAGCCGGACGCACCTGTCACGAAGAGACGCATGAGGAACTCCCCCAACTGTCGGGTCGATGTCGGTCGACGCGACCCACGACGATGTCAGTTACTGACATCAACCGTAGCACCCGAAGTCAGTCACTGTCATCACGTAGGATCGGCCCATGGGTAGATGGGAGCCGAACGCGCGTGGACGCCTGGCCGAAGCGGCGTTGGAGCTCTACAGCGAGCGCGGCTTCGAGCAGACCACCGTGGCGGAGATCGCCAAGCGGGCCGGGCTCACGGAGCGGACCTACTTCAGGCACTACGCCGACAAACGCGAGGTGCTGTTCGGCGGTTCCGAACTGCAGGACCTGCTGGTCGAGGTGATCGCCGGCGTGCCGGAGTCCACGGCTCCGATCGACGCGCTGGCGGCGGGCCTGGACGCGCTCGCCGAGGTGTTCGACGGCCGCCGGGCGTACGCGCGCAAGCGGCAGGCCGTGATCGCGGCGAACCCGGAGCTCCAGGAGCGCGAGTTGATCAAGCTCGCCTCGCTGTCGGCCACGCTCGCCGACACCCTGCGGCTGCGCGGTGTCCCGGAGCCGGCCGCGAGTCTGACCGCCGAGGTGGGGATCGCCGTCTTCAAGGTCGGATTCGAACGGTGGATCACGGCGCCCGGGAACCCGGCCATGGCGCCGGTGATGCGGGAGCTGCTGGACGGACTGAAGGCCGTGACGGCGGGCGGGGACGGCGCGTAGGACGCCGCCCGTGCCCTCCGGCACCGGCCCGTGCCCTCCGGCACCGGAAGGGCGGCTCCTCAGCTGCCGAACACGAGGTCCCGGGTCACGAGCTGCCGAACATGAGGTCCCGGGTCACGCGGTCCGCCGACGCCAGCAGGTTCGCGCGGACCTGGCTGGTGCGGTACATCCGGTCCGCCCGGAAGGAGACGCCGAGCGACCCCAGCGTGCCGCCCCGGTACACGGGCACCGCGATGCAGACCGTGCCGAGGTCGTACTCCTCCCGGTCCATCATCACCGGTGCCGGGAGGGCTTCGAGCTGCCGGATCAGCTCCTCGCGGTGGGTGATCGTGCGGGGCGTGAGGTCGGGGAGCGTGTGCCGTGAGAGGTATTCGCCACGCGCCTCCTCGTCCATCTCCCGCAGCACGCACTTGCCCAGCGCCGTGGCGTGCCCGGCGTCCTGGAATCCCACCCAGAGGTCGACCCGGGGCGTCTGCGGGCTGTCGACGATCTCGGCGATCCTGATCTCGCCCTCCTCGTAGAAGGTGAGATAGGCGGCGGCCGACAGATCGTCCCGCAGCGCGGCGAGGGCCGGGCGGGCCAGCCCGGCCGGCCCCTGGGCCGCGTGGTTGCCGTGCGGCACCTCCCCCAGGACGAAGACGCCGTCGTCGAGCCTGCGGAGATAACCGTCCCGGGTGAGGGCCCGCAGCACCTCCAGGGCGGTGTCCTGAGGCAGCCCCGCCCCGCGCGCCAGCTCGTTCGCGGGCGCTCCGCCCGCATGCGCCGCCACGGCTTCCATCAGGCGGAACGCGTGCTGCACAGCGGTTATCGGTGTGTGGCCCGCTCGGTCACCCATTCCACAAGCTTGGACCCGCGACCGGGAGGCAGCAAGGCAGGACCGCGGCCCCGGCCGGGGAGCCCACGAGCAGGGCGGTGACCGCGGCCCCGGCGGGCGGGCCGTGACCACCGGCCGGACGCTCCCGCCCGGCCGGTGGCCCGGTCAGTCCTCGCCCTCCAGGTCGCCCTCGGACTCCAGGAACACCTGGCGCAGCGCTTCGAGCACCGCCGGGTCGGGCTTCTCCCACATGCCCCGGGACTCCGCCTCCAGAAGGCGCTCCGCGATGCCGTGGAGGGCCCACGGGTTGGCCTGCTGCAGGAACTCCCGGTTCGTCGGGTCCAGGACGTACGTCTCGGTCAGCTTGTCGTACATCCAGTCCGCGACCACGCCCGTCGTGGCGTCGTAGCCGAAGAGGTAGTCGACGGTCGCGGCCAGCTCGAAGGCGCCCTTGTAGCCGTGGCGGCGCATCGCCTCGATCCACTTCGGGTTGACGACGCGGGCGCGGAAGACCCGGGACGTCTCCTCGACCAGGGTGCGGGTGCGGACCGTCTCGGGGCGGGTCGAGTCGCCGATGTACGCCTCGGGGGCGGTGCCCTTCAGCGCGCGTACGGTCGCGACCATGCCGCCGTGGTACTGGAAGTAGTCGTCCGAGTCCGCGATGTCGTGCTCACGGGTGTCGGTGTTCTTCGCCGCCACCGCGATCCGCTTGTACGCGGTCTCCATCTCGTCCCGGGCGGGGCGTCCGTCCAGCTCACGGCCGTACGCGTAGCCGCCCCACACCGTGTACACCTCGGCGAGGTCGGCGTCCGTACGCCAGTCGCGTGAGTCGATGAGCTGGAGCAGCCCCGCGCCGTACGTCCCCGGGCGGGAGCCGAAGATGCGGGTGGTGGCCCGCCGCTCGTCCCCGTGCTCGGCCAGGTCGGCCTGGGTGTGCGCCCGTACGAAGTTCCGCTCGGCGGGCTCGTCGAGGGAGGCCGCCAGGCGTACGGCGTCGTCGAGCAGGCCGATGGTGTGCGGGAACGCGTCGCGGAAGAAGCCGGAGATGCGCAGCGTGACGTCGATGCGCGGGCGGCCCAGTTCCTCGTACGGGATCGGCTCCAGGCCGGTGACCCGGCGCGAGGCGTCGTCCCAGACGGGGCGCACGCCGAGCAGGGCGAACGCCTCGGCGATGTCGTCGCCCGCGGTGCGCATCGCGCTGGTGCCCCACAGGGACAGGCCGACGGAGGTGGGCCAGTCGCCGTTGTCGGCGCGGTAGCGCTCCAGGAGCGAGTCGGCGAGGGCCTGTCCGGTCTCCCAGGCGAGGCGGGAGGGAACGGCCTTCGGGTCGACGGAGTAGAAGTTGCGGCCGGTCGGCAGGACGTTGACCAGGCCGCGCAGCGGGGAGCCGGACGGGCCTGCCGGGACGAAGCCGCCGTTCAGGGCGTGGACCGCGTGGTCGAGTTCGTCGGTCGTCGCGGCGAGGCGGGGCACGACCTCCCGGGCGGCGAAGTCGAGGATGTCGGCGACGGCCTCCGGGTGTCCCGCGGCCACACCGGCGACGGCCGCCGGATCCCAATCGGCGTCGTCCATGGCCTGGACGAGTGCGCGGGCCTGCTCCTCGACCGCGTCGGCGGCGGTGCGGGTGGCCGCGGACTCGTCGAGGCCGAGCGCCTCGCGCAGGCCGGGCAGCGAGGCCGTACCGCCCCAGATCTGGCGGGCGCGCAGGACGGCGAGCACCAGGTTGACGCGGTCCTGGCCGGCCGGGGCGGCGCCCAGGACGTGCAGGCCGTTGCGGATCTGGACGTCCTTGATCTCACAGAGCCAGCCGTCGAGATGCATGATGAACTCGTCGAAGCCCTCGTCCTCGGGCCGGTCCTCCAGGCCCAGGTCGTGGTCGAGCTTCGCGGCCTGGATGAGGGTCCAGATCTGGGCGCGGACGGCCGGCAGCTTGGCCGGGTCCATCGCGGCGATCTGGGCGTGCTCGTCCAGGAGTTGTTCGAGGCGGGCGATGTCGCCGTAGCTGTCGGCGCGGGCCATCGGCGGCACCAGGTGGTCGACCAGGGTGGCGTGCACCCGGCGCTTGGCCTGGGTGCCCTCGCCCGGGTCGTTGACCAGGAACGGGTAGACCAGCGGCAGATCGCCCAGCGCGGCGTCGGGGCCGCAGGCGGCGGACAGGCCCGCGTTCTTGCCGGGCAGCCACTCCAGGTTGCCGTGCTTGCCGAGGTGGATCATCGCGTCGGCGCCGAAGCCGTTGTCGTCGGCGGAAGCGGCGATCCAGCGGTAGGCGGCCAGGTAGTGGTGCGAGGGCGGCAGATCGGGGTCGTGGTAGATCGCGATCGGGTTCTCGCCGAAGCCGCGCGGCGGCTGGATGAGGATCAGCAGATTGCCGCGGCGCAGGGCCGCCAGCACGATGTCGCCCTCGGGGTTGCGGGACCGGTCGACGAACATCTCGCCGGGCGGCGGGCCCCAGTGCTCCTCGACGGCCTCGCGCAGCTCGGCGGGCAGCGTGGCGTACCAGCGGCGGTAGTCGGCGGCCGGGATCCGGACCGGGTTACGGGCCAGCTGCTCCTCGGTCAGCCACTCCTGGTCGTGGCCGCCGGCCTCGATCAGGGCGTAGATCAGCTCGTCGCCGTCGCCGGAGACCAGGCCGGGGATCTCCTCCTCGGGCCCGAAGTCGTAGCCCTCGGCGCGCAGTCGGCGCAGCAGGGCGACGGCGCTGGCGGGGGTGTCGAGGCCGACCGCGTTGCCGATGCGGGAGTGCTTGGTCGGGTACGCGGACAGGACGAGCGCGATCCGCTTACCGGCGGCCGGGATGTGACGGAGCCTCGCGTGCCGTACGGCGATCCCGGCGACCCGGGCGGCCCGCTCGGGGTCGGCGACGTACGCGGGCAGACCGTCCTCGTCGATCTCCTTGAAGGAGAACGGGACGGTGATCAGGCGGCCGTCGAACTCGGGCACGGCGATCTGGGTGGCGGCGTCGAGCGGGGAGACGCCCTCGTCGTTCTCCTCCCAGGCGGCGCGCGGGCTGGTCAGGCAGAGCGCCTGGAGCACGGGGACGTCGAGGCCGGTGAGGGCGCCCGCGTCCCAGGACTCGTCGTCACCGCCCGCCGAGGCGGTGGCCGGCTTGGTGCCGCCCGCCGCGAGGACCGTGGTCACGATGGCGTCGGCGGCGCGGAGTTCCTCGATGAGCTCGGGCTCCGGGGTGCGCAGCGAGGCGACGTACAGCGGGAGGGGGCGGGCGCCGGCGTCCTCCACGGCGGTGCAGAGGGCCTCGACGAAGGCGGTGTTCCCGCTCATGTGGTGGGCGCGGTAGTAGAGCACCGCGACCGTCGGGCCGGTGACGTCCCGGGCGGTCCGCTCCAGCGGGCCCCACGCGGGGGCCGGGGCGGGCGGCTCGAAGCCGTGGCCGGTGAGCAGCACGGTGTCGGAGAGGAAGCGGGCCAGCTGCTCCAGGTTGCCGGGGCCGCCGTGCGCGAGGTAGGCGTGCGCCTCGGCCGCGATGCCGATCGGCACGGTGGAGGCGGCCATCAGCTGGGCGTCGGGGGCCTGTTCACCGGTGAGCACGACGACGGGGCGGCCGGTGGCCAGCACCTGGTCGAGGCCGTCCTGCCAGGCGCGGACGCCACCGAGGAGGCGTACGACGACGAGGTCCGTGCCGTCCAGCAGCTGCGGCAGGTCGTCGAGGGAGAGTCGGGAAGGGTTGGCGTAGCGGTAGCTGACCGGACCCTGGGAGGCGCGGGCGCTCAGCAGGTCGGTGTCGGACGTCGACAGGAGCAGGATCATGCGGCGTCAGCCCTTCCTCGGGGTGTCCACGCCCCGGGCGGTTGTCGGACGGCTGGAGTTCCTGACTCGCACGGCCTCGGGGGCCGGGCTCACAGTGGCGGGACCGCGCCGGAATCTCACCGGGCTTCCTCCGTGTCGCCGTCTGGCGATGGCGGCCCGAACGGACCGCCGCTAGGCATAGTAGGCGGCAGGTGGGGGGTCCTGACCAGACGGCCCCCGCCCTGACCGGCGGCGGAGCGGTGTCCCGTACGTCACAGTGACCGTAGGGGTCCGCCACGGTCACGGTCGGTATGCTCGCCGCCATGTCCGCCTCCCCCCTGACGACCGCATCCTCGGGCGATGCGTGTGCCCGGAGCAGCGGTGACGCCTGCCCCGGAGCCCTGCGTCTGCACCGGGCGGACGACGGTGCGCTGGCGCGGATCCGGATACCCGGCGGGGTGCTCACGCCCCCTCGGGCGGCGGCGCTGGGGCAGGCCGCCGAGCGCCTCGGTGACGGTGAGTTGCATCTCACGTCCCGGGGGAACGTGCAGCTGCGCGGGCTCGCCCCGGACTGCGGTGCCGAGCTGGCCGGACTGCTCGACGAGGCCGGGCTGCTGCCCTCCGCACCGCACGAGCGCGTACGCAACGTGGTCGCGTCCCCGCTCTCCGGACTCGACGGCCTCGGGGCCGTCGACATCCGCCCCTGGCTGACCGGGCTGGACCACCTGCTCTGCGGGAGTGACCGCGCGACGGCGCTCTCCGGACGTTTTCTGTTCGCGCTCGACGACGGCCGCGGCGACGTGGACGCCCTCGGCGCCGACCTCACCCTCCTCGGCCACGACGACGGCGCCCTGCTGCGCGTCGGGGACGGTGACGCCGTCCTCCGCGTCCCCTCCTCCGACGCCCCCCGCGCCGCGCTGACCGCCGCCGAGGCGTTCCTCGACTCCGCCCGGGACAGCGGCGCCTGGCGGGTGAAGGACCTGCCGGCCGCCGCGGCGGCCGCGCTGCCCGCCGAGGCCGTACGCCGGCTGCGGCACGCGGGCGTCGACGCGGTCCCGGACCGTCGCCCCCGCCCCGCCGACGCCCTGCCCCCGGCCGTCGGCCGCGTCCCGGGCTGCCGCGGCGAGGCCGCGCTGTCCGTCGGCGTACCGCTGGGACGGCTGGACCCGGCGCAGTGGCGGCTGCTGTCGAGCGCCGGGGAACTGCGCCTCACCCCGTGGCGCGGAGCCGTCGTCACCGGGGTCCGGGCCGACCGCGCGGGCGGCCTGCTCGACGACCTCTCCGGGGCCGGCCTGATCACCGGACCCGGTTCGCCGTGGGCCGGTGTGGGCGCCTGCATCGGGCGGCCCGGCTGCGCGAAGTCGCTGGCCGACGTACGGGCCGACGCGGGGGCCGCCGTCGGACCCGCCGGACGGCTCCCTGTGTACTGGTCGGGGTGCGAACGCCGCTGCGGCCGTCCCCACGGGGAGTGGATCGATGTCGTCGCCACCCCCGGCGGACACCGGATCTCGCACGTACGAGGGGACCGGGCCACCGGGGCGGTCACCGTCCGGGACGACCCGGCCGCGCTCGCCGCCGCCGTGGCGGCGGCACGGGGCACGTGCACCTGACCACCACGCACCACCACCCACCACCACCCCACTGTTCGACCTGTTCGATGAAGAAAGCGACAGCACTGTGCACCAGTACGAGAAGGACGGACCGGCGATCTACCGCCAGTCCTTCGCCACCATCCGCGCGGAGGCGGATCTGGCAGGGCTGCCCGCCGACGTGAGCCAGGTCGCCGTCCGCATGATCCACGCCTGCGGCATGGTCGACCTCGTACGCGATCTCGCCTTCTCTCCGAACGCGGTGGCCGACGCCCGTGCGGCGCTGCGCTCCGGCGCACCGATCCTGTGCGACGTGGCCATGGTCGCCAGCGGGGTCACCCGCAAGCGGCTCCCGGCGGACAACGACGTGATCTGCACCCTCTCCGACCCCGCCGTCCCCGGCCTGGCGGCGAAGCTCGGCACCACGCGCAGCGCCGCCGCCCTGGAGCTGTGGCGGGACCGGATGGAGGGCGCGGTCGTCGCCGTCGGCAACGCGCCCACCGCGCTCTTCCGGCTGCTGGAGATGATCGAGGAGGGCGCCCCGCGCCCCGCCGCCGTCATCGGCGTGCCCGTCGGCTTCATCGGGGCCGCCGAGTCCAAGGAAGCCCTGGCCGTCCACCCCTCGGGGCTCGAACACCTCGTCGTACGCGGCAGGCGGGGTGGCAGCGCCATCGCCGCCGCCGCCCTCAACGCGATCGCCAGCGAGGAGGAGTGACCGTGCCCGAGCAGCAGCAGACCGGCGGCACGGGACGGCTGTACGGCGTCGGGCTCGGCCCGGGCGACCCGGCCCTGATGACCGTGAGGGCCGTGCAGATCATCGGCGAGGCCGATGTCGTCGCGTACCACTCCGCCCGGCACGGACGCTCCATCGCCCGCTCGATCGCGGCGCAGCACATCCGCGCCGACCACATCGAGGAGCCGCTGGTCTACCCCGTCACCACGGAGACCACGGACCATCCGGGCGGCTACCGGGGCGCGTTGGACGAGTTCTACGCCGAGGCCGCCGCCCGTCTCGCGGCGCACCTGGACGCCGGGCGCACCGTCGCCGTGCTCGCCGAGGGCGACCCGCTCTTCTACGGCTCGTACCAGCACATGCACAAGCGCCTCGCGGACCGGTACGACACCGAGGTCATCCCCGGTGTCACCTCGGTCAGCGCCGCGGCCGCACGGCTGGGCACCCCGCTCGTCGAGGCCGAGGAGGTGCTGACGATCCTGCCGGGGACCCTGCCGGAGGAGGAGCTGACGGCACGTCTGGCGGCCACGGACTCGGCCGTGGTGATGAAGCTGGGGCGGACGTTCCCCGCCGTGCGCCGCGCTTTCGAGGCGTCCGGCCGGCTGCCCGAGGCGCGGTACGTCGAACGCGCCACCATGGCCGGGGAGCGGACCGGCGACCTGGCGGACACCGACCCGGACTCCGTGCCGTACTTCGCGGTCGCCGTGCTGCCCAGCCGGATCGACGCGCCCCGGCCCTCCCCCGACGCGGGCCCGGGCGAGGTCGTCGTGGTCGGCACCGGACCGGCCGGGCCGCTGTGGCTGACGCCCGAGACGCGCGGGGCGCTGGCCGCCGCCGACGACCTCGTCGGCTACACGACGTATCTGGACAGGGTTCCGGTGCGGCCGGGCCAGCAGCGCCACGGCTCCGACAACAAGGTCGAGTCGGAGCGGGCCGAGTTCGCCCTGGACCTGGCCCGGCGCGGCCGCCGCGTGGCCGTGGTGTCCGGGGGCGACCCGGGGGTCTTCGCGATGGCGACGGCGGTCCTGGAGGTGGCCTCGCAGGACGCGTACACGGACATCGCCGTGCGGGTGCTCCCCGGGGTGACGGCGGCCAACGCGGCAGCCGCCAGGGCCGGAGCGCCGCTGGGCCACGACTACGCCACGATCTCCCTCTCCGACCGGCTCAAGCCGTGGGAGGTCATCGCGGAGCGGCTGCGCGCGGCGGCCACGGCCGACCTCGTCCTGGCGCTGTACAACCCCGGTTCCCGCAGCCGGACCTGGCAGGTCGGCAAGGCCCGCGACCTGCTGCTGGAGCACCGCTCCCCGGACACCCCGGTGGTGCTCGGCCGCGATGTCGGGGGGCCCTCGGAGAGCGTACGGACCGTGCGGCTGGCCGATCTGGACCCGGACGAGGTGGACATGCGGACGATCCTCATCGTCGGTTCCTCGCAGACGCGTTGGGTGCGGCGGGGCGACGGGCAGCAGATCGTCTGGACCCCGCGCCGCTACCCGGAGGCCTGACCGGGAAGCCGTTCCGGCGACGGGCCGGTGCCGGGTGACGGCCCGGCCCGTTGTCGGACCCTCGTGCCACGATGACGGTCATGAGTGATCCCGTACGCCACATGCCTCCCCTGGACGCCGACGAGCGGACCTCCCTGGAGAGCTGGCTCGACTTCTACCGCGTCACGCTCGCCCAGAAGTGCGACGGCCTGACGGAGGACCAGCTCCGCGAGCCGTCCGCCGCCCCGTCGCAGCTCACGCTGCTGGGGCTCGTCCAGCACGCGGCCGAGGTGGAGCGGAACTGGTTCCGCCGGGTCCTCGCCCAGGAGGACGCCCCGCCGATCCACGACGCCGGGGCCGACCCGGAGGGCAGGGACGGCGGGTTCGACCTGGCCGAGGACGCGACGTACGCGCGGGCGCGTACCGTGTGGCAGTCGGAGATCGGCCGGGCCAGGGAGAACTGCGCGGCCCGCGCGCTCGACGACACCGTGCCGTTCGGCGGCGGCGGCCGGGTCACCCTGCGCTGGATCTACACGCACATGATCGGCGAGTACGCCCGCCACTGCGGCCACGCCGACCTCATCCGGGAACGCGTCGACGGCCGTACGGGCGTCTGAGCGGCCGGGCCAGGGGACCGGTCACGGCGGTCACGTGCCCGTGAGACCCCGCAGGAGGGCGAGCGCCTCCTCCGGAGTCCCTGCCACCGGCACGCCCGGGGGCACCGGCGGCCGCCCGACCACCACCACCGGGATGCCGGCCTCGCGGGCGGCGGCGAGCTTGGGGGCCGTCGCGTCGCCGCCGCTGTCCTTCGTGACGAGGACATCGATGCGGTGGCGCCGGATCAGCTCCCGCTCGCCCTCCAGGGAGAACGGCCCCCGGTCCAGCAGCACCTCCATCCGCGCGGGATGCGGGGCGTCGGGGGCGTCCACCGAACGCATCAGGAACCACAGCGAGTCCAGCCCGGCGAACGCCGCGAGACCCATGCGCCCCGTGGTGAGGAAGACGCGCGACCCGAGCTCCGGCAGCAGCTCCGCCGCGCCCGCGAGGGAGTCGGCCATGTGCCACCGGTCGCCCTCGACCGGCACCCAGCCGGGCCGCCTGAGGGCCAGCAGGGGAACATGGACAGCGGCGGCGGCCGAGGCCGCGTGGAAACTGATCGTTCCGGCGAAGGGATGGGTGGCGTCGATGACCGCATCCACATGGTGTGCGCGGAGCCACTCGGCCATGCCCTCGGGCCCGCCGAACCCGCCCACGCGCACCTCGCCGGGCGGCAGCCTCGGGTGTGCGACGCGTCCCGCGAGTGAGCTGGTCACCCGGATCCCGTCCTCCGCCACCAGGCGTTCGGCGAGCCGGCGGGCCTCCGTCGTGCCGCCGAGGACGAGCAGGTGCAAGGGCATGGGATCGGTCCGTCCATGAGCAGTGAGGCGCACGCCATTCATGAGCAGTGAGGCGCAGGGCGGACGCACCGCCCAACTCAAGCACACCGGTCTCCGGCCGGGATGGACGACCGGGGCCTGTGCGACGGCGGCGACCACGGCCGCGTACACAGCGCTCCTGACCGGCGAGTTCCCCGACCCGGTGACCATCACCCTGCCCAGGGGCCAGACCCCCGCCTTCGCCCTCGCGATGGAGGAGCTCTCCGAGGGGCAGGCCACCGCGGGCGTGGTCAAGGACGCGGGCGACGACCCCGACGTCACGCACGGAGCGCTGGTGCGGTCCACCGTACGGCTGCTGCCGGCGGGGTCCGGAGTGGTGTTCCGGGCCGGTCCGGGCGTGGGGACGGTGACCCTCCCGGGGCTGCCGCTCGATGTCGGCGAGCCCGCGATCAACCCCGTCCCCCGTCAGATGATGCGGGACCACATCGCGCGGGTGGCGGCGGAGCACGGCGGTACCGGCGACGTCGAGATCACGGTCTCCGTGGACGACGGCGAGGAGATCGCACGTTTCACGTGGAACATTCGCCTGGGCATCCTGGGCGGAATCTCGATCCTGGGCACGACGGGCATCGTGGTGCCCTACTCCTGCTCGGCCTGGATCGACTCGATCCGCCGGGGGGTGGACGTGGCACTCGCGGCCGGGCACCGGCATGTCGCGGGGTGCACGGGCTCGACCTCGGAGAAGACGGTGGTCGCCGAGTACGGGCTGCCGGAGATCGCCCTGCTGGACATGGGCGACTTCGCGGGCGCGGTACTGAAGTACGTACGCCGGCATCCGGTGGAGCGGCTGACCGTCTGCGGCGGGTTCGCCAAGCTGTCCAAGCTGGCGGCGGGCCATCTGGACCTGCACTCGGGCCGCTCCCAGGTCGACAAGCCGTTCCTGGCGCGGCTGGCGCGGCAGGGCGGTGCGAGCGAGGCGCTGGCGGCGGAGATCGAGGTCGCCAACACCGGCCTCGCGGCGCTCCAGTTGTGCACGGCGGCGGGGGTGCCGCTGGGCGACCTGGTCGCGGTGGCCGCCCGGGACCAGGCCCTGTCGGTGCTGCGAGGGGCTCCGGTGGCGGTCGACGTGATCTGCATCGACCGGGCGGGGGCCGTCGTGGGGCGCAGCGAAGCGCGATGAGGCGTCCCGAGGAGGGCGCCCCGCCGCTCGGTCAGCAGGAGTGGCGGTCCCGGGCCGGGGAGTACAGATGGCTGTCGCGGAACTGCTCCGCGCCCAGCGTCCGGCCGACCATGATCACGGCGGTCCGGATCACCCCGGCCTCCTTCACCTGCTCCGCGATGGAGCCGAGCGTGGCGCGCAGGATGATCTCGTCGGGGCGCGAGGCCATGGCGACCACGGCCGTCGGGCAGTCCGCGCCGTAGTGCGGCAGCAGCTCCTCGACGACCCGGTCCACGTACCGCGCCGCGAGGTGCAGCACGATCAGCGCGCCGCTGCGGCCCAGCGTGGCCAGGTCCTCGCCCTCGGGCATCGCGGTGGCCCGCTGGGCGATCCGGGTGAGGATCACGGTCTGGCCGACCGTGGGCACGGTCAGCTCCCGCTTCAGCGCCGCGGCGGCGGCGGCGAACGCCGGAACGCCGGGCACCACCTCGTACGGCACATCCGCCTCGTCGAGCCGCCGCATCTGCTCGTTGACGGCGCTGAAGACCGACGGGTCGCCCGAGTGCAGCCGGGCCACGTCGTGGCCGTCCTCGTGCGCCCGCACCAGCTCGGCGGTGATCTGGTCGATGTCGAGCAGGGCCGTGTCCACGAGCCGGGCGTCCGCCGGGCATGCGGCGAGCAGTTCGCGCGGGACGAGGCTGCCCGCGTACAGGCAGACCGGGCTGGCGGCGAGGACACGGGCGCCGCGCACCGTGATCAGGTCGGCGGCGCCGGGGCCCGCGCCGATGAAGTACACGGTCATCTGTCGTCTCCTGGAGCGTGCGGGGTCTTCTGTACGGACCACTGGGTGACGGGCATGGCCTGACGCCAGCCGGTGAACCCGCCGACGGGCGTGGCATGGGCGACCGCGAGCCGGACCAGTTCACCGCCGAGCCGGCGGTACCACTCGGCGAGCAGCGCCTCCGACTCCATGGTCACGGTGTTGGCGACCAGCCGGCCGCCCGGGGGAAGCGCGTCCCAGCAGGCGTCGAGCAGCCCCGGCGCGGTCAGCCCGCCGCCGATGAACACGGCGTCGGGTACCGGGAGTCCGGCCAGGGCGTCGGGGGCACGGCCGGTGACGACGCGCAGCCCGGGGACACCGAGCCGGTCGGCGTTACGGGCGATGCGGCCCGCCCGTACCGGATCGCGTTCCACGGTGACGGCGCGGCAGGAGGGGTGGGTCCGCATCCACTCCGCCGCGATCGACCCGGAGCCGCCGCCGACGTCCCACAGGAGCTCGCCGGGCGCGGGAGCGAGCACGCCGAGCGTGGCGGCCCGGACATGGCGCTTGGTGAGCTGGCCGTCGTGCTCGTACGCCTCGTCGGGGAGCCCGGGCACCGCGCCGAGGCGCAGGGCGTCCGGGGTGCTCCGGCAGTCCACCGCGATGACGTTGAGCGGGTCACCGGGCGGGTGCTCCCAGGTGTCGGCGCTGCCGTCGAGGCAGTCCTCGGCCGCCGAGCCGAGCTGTTCGAGCACCCGCATCCGGCTGGGTCCGAAGCCGTGCTCCCGCAGCAGGGCGGCCACGGCGGCGGGTGTGGTGGCGTCGGCGGAGAGCACCAGCAGCCGCCGCCCGTCGTGCAGCGCGGCGGCCAGCCGGGCCGGTGGACGGCCGACGAGGGTGACCGTCCCGGTGTCCTCCACCGGCCAGCCGAGCCGGGCGCAGGCGTACGACACGGAGGACGGGTGCGGCAGCACCGTGAGCGCCCCGGCGCCCAGCTCCTCGGTGAGGGCCCGGCCGATGCCGTAGAACATGGGGTCGCCGCTGGCCAGTACGGCTGTCCTGCTCCCGGCGTGCGCGGCGAGCAGTCCACGCACGGCGGGCCGCAGGGGCGAGGGCCAGGGAACCCGCAGTCCCCCGCAGTCCGGCGGGAGCAGGCTCAGCTGGCGCTCACCGCCGATCAGGACCTCCGCCTCCAGGAGCACCGCGCGGGCGCTCTCCGGCAGGCCCGCCCAGCCGTCGGCGCCGATGCCCACGACGCTCACGGCGGACACGGACGCCGGGACTGCGGGCGGGGGTGACACGGGTGACACAGCCGGTACCTCGGGGTCGGTGGGACGGACGCAGCCGAACTCTACGGGGGCCGCTTCCGCACCCGTGCGGCGGAGTGATTCCGGAAAATCTTCCCGCGTGGTGTCGAGAACCGGTCGCCGGCTTCGACGTCCCCTGTGAGAGTCGCCCGCACCGGGCGGCGAACCGAGAACCGAGGAGCGACACCATGAAGTACCTCGTGATGGTTCTGGCCTCGCAGGCCGACTACGACGCCATGAGCGGCAAGACCTCCCCCGGAAGCCCCACCTGGAACGAGAAGGACGTGCGGGCGATGTTCGCCTTCATGGAGGGGGTCAACAACGATCTGGCCGAGTCGGGCGAGATGGTCGACGCCCAGGGCCTGGCCGATCCCGCCAGGACGCGCGCGGTCCTGCCGGGCGCGGACGGCCGGCCGGTCGTCACGGACGGCCCGTACGGGGAGACCAAGGAGCAGCTCGCCGGGTTCTGGGTGCTCGACTGCGAGAGCCTGGAGAGGGTCACCGAGATCGCCGCACGCATCGGTGAGTGTCCGCAGCCCGAGGGCGCGCCCGTCTACCCGGTGCTGGTCCGGCCGATGGACGCCCTGAGCGACGGGCAGGGGGTCTCCTGCTGAGAGGAGCCGTGTTGAACACCGGGCCGACCGGGATCGAAGACCTGCTGCGCCACCACGCGCCGCAGGTCCTCGGCGCGCTGGTACGCCGCTACGGCCACTTCGACACGGCGGAGGACGCCGTGCAGGAGGCGCTGCTCGCCGCGTACCGGCAGTGGCCCGCCGACGGGCCGCCGGGGAATCCGCGCGGCTGGCTCATCAGAACCGCGTCCAGGCGGCTGACGGACCAGCTGCGCCACGAATCCGCGCGGCGGCGGCGCGAGGAGCGGGCCGCCGCGCTCACGCCCCGCGACGCGTTCACGGCCCCGCCGCCCGGGGAGAGCCGGGCGCCGTCCGCCGACGACACGCTCACCCTGCTCTTCCTCTGCTGCCACCCCGAGCTGTCCCCCGCCGCCCAGATCGCGTTGACCCTGCGCGCGGTCGGCGGTCTGACGACGGCCGAGATCGCCCGGGCCCATCTGGTGCCCGAGGCGACGATGGCGCAGAGGATCAGCCGGGCCAAGCAGAAGGTGCGGGGTGTGCCGTTCCGGCAGCCGGGGCCCGCCGACCGCGACCTCCGGCTCGCGGCGGTGCTCCAGGTGCTCTACCTGATCTTCAACGAGGGCTACACCGCCTCGTCCGGCCGTGATCTGCACCGCGCCGACCTGGCCCGCGAGGCGATCCGGCTGACCCGTGCCGTGCGGGCGCTGCTGCCCCGGGACGGACGGGTGACGGGACTGCTGGCGCTGATGCTGCTCACCGAGGCCCGCAGCGCCGCCCGTACCGGACCGCAGGGCGAGCTGGTCCCCCTCGACGAGCAGGACCGCTCCCTCTGGGACAGGGCCGCCGTGGAGGAGGGGACCGCCCTCGTGGAGGAGTCCCTCTCCGAGGGGCCCGCCGGGGCGTACCAGCTCCAGGCGGCGATCGCGGCGCTCCACGACGAGGCGCCCCGCGCCGAGGACACCGACTGGCCGCAGATCCTCGCCCTGTACGACCTCCTGGTGCACCGCACCCCCGAGCCGATGGCGGAGCTGAGCCGCGCGGTGGCGCTCGCCATGGTCCAGGGGCCCCGGGCCGGTCTCGCGGCCGTGGCGGCCGTGGAGGACCGGCTGGCGGGCCACCACCGGCTCGACGCCGTACGGGCCCATCTTCTGGAGAAGGCCGGGGACCGCGAGGCGGCCCGTGCCGCCTACCGGCGGGCGGCGGGCCAGACGCTCAGCACGCCCGAGGCCCGCTATCTGCGGCTGCGGGCGGCCCGGCTGCCGCCGCCGGCCGACGGGAGCACCGGGTAGCGGAGGGCGCGTGCACGGCCCTCACCGAGTCGCCGAACCCGCGCACTCTCGCGATCATCGAGTACATGACCACGAGCGACAACGGCAAGGCCCGCACCGTGCGGATCGCCCAGGAACCCGAGGCGGACGAGCTGCTGGGCCGCAGTCCGCTGGCCGCCCTCGTCGGCATGCTGCTGGACCAGCAGGTGCCGATGGAGTGGGCGTTCACCGGCCCGTACACGCTGGCCCGGCGCATGGGGTCGGACGATCTGGACGCCCGGAAGATCGCCGCGTACGACCCGGCCGCCTTCATCGAGCTGTTCACCACGAAACCGGCCCTGCACCGCTATCCGGGCTCCATGGCCAAGCGGGTGCAGCAGCTCTGCCAGTACCTGGTCGACGAGTACGACGGGCGGGCCGAGGCGGTCTGGGCGGACGCCGCCACCGGGACCGAGCTGCTGAAACGGCTCAACGCGCTGCCCGGCTTCGGCACCCAGAAGGCCCAGATCTTCCTCGCGCTGCTGGGCAAGCAGTTCGACGTACGTCCGACGGGCTGGCGGGAGGCCGCCGGGGCGTACGGCGACGAGGGCTCGCACCGCTCGGTGGCCGACATCACCGGCCCCGAGTCGCTCGCCGAGGTGCGGGCGTTCAAGCAGCGGGCGAAGGCGGCGGCCAGGGCGGGCCGGTCCGTCTGACGGCGCCCCTCCACCCCGGAACGGCTCCATGACGTCCACCTCCCCCACCGGAAGGACTCCCGTGCGCGCACCACGTCGCAGAGCAACGGCGGTGGCGGCCGCCGCCGCCCTGGCCACCCCGCTCCTCCTCGCCGCCGGCCCCACCGACGACGCCGACGACCTCGCGCGGCGGCTGGTCGAACGCGCGTCGGCCGAGGGCGCGTACCGGCACCTGGAGCGGTTCCAGGCCATCGCCGACGACGCGGACGGCCATCGCGCGGCCGGCTCGGCCGGGTACGACGCCTCCGCCGCCTACGTCCACCGGCTGCTCCGGGAGGCCGGTTACCGGGTCGGCTACCAGGCGTTCGACTTCGTCTACACGGAGACGCTCGCCGAGAAGCTCTCCGTGGTCTCCCCCACGGCCCGCGACATCACGATCAGGGCCATGACCTACACCGCCTCCACCGAGGAGGGCGGCATCACGGCGGCCCTCGCCGCCGTGCCCACCGACGACACCACCGGCTGCGAGGCGTCCGACTACACGTCGGACGGCTTCACCGGAAAGATCGCCCTGATCGAACGGGGCGGCTGCTCCTTCGCCGAGAAGCAGGCGGCGGCCGCGAAGGCGGGCGCGGCCGGCGCGGTGATCTACAACAACACCGAGGGAGCCCTCTCCGGCACCCTCGGCGACGCCGCGTCCGGGAAGATCCCCACGGGCGGCCTCACCCGGGCCGAGGGGGAGAAGCTCGTCGCGGAGGTGGCGAAGGGCGAGGTGAAGGTCTCCCTGGAGATCCGCGAGTTCCGCGAGGAGCGGGTCACCCGCAACGTCGTCGCCGAGACGCCCGGCGGGAACGCCGCGAGGACCGTCATGCTCGGCGCCCACCTCGACTCGGTCACCGACGGCCCCGGCATCAACGACAACGCGTCCGGCTCCGCGGGCCTCCTCGAAGTCGCCCTGGAGCTGGCCCGCTCGCACCGGACGCCCGCCAACAAGGTGCGGTTCGCCTGGTGGTCGGCGGAGGAGAACGGCCTGCTGGGCTCGGAGGCGTACGTCGCGAAGCTCTCCGAGGCGCAGCGCGGACGGATCGCGCTCTACCTCAACTTCGACATGATCGCCTCGCCCAACGGCGCGCAGTTCGTCTTCGACGGCGACGACTCCGACAAGGTGGGCGCCGGCCCCGGCCCCGAGGGGTCCGACCGGCTGGAGCGGGACATCAACGCGTTCCTGGACAGCGAGGGCAAGCCGCACACCGGTACGGACTTCAGCGGGCGTTCCGACTACGGGCCGTTCATCGAGGCCGGCATCCCGGCCGGCGGCACGGACACGGGTGCCGAGGGCATCAAGACGGCCGCACAGGCCGAGACGTACGGCGGAACCGCGGGCGTCGCGTACGACCCCTGTTACCACGCGGCCTGCGACGACCTGGACAACATCGACATGGGTCACTTCGAGACCAACATCGACGTGATCGCCCACGCCGTGGGCACCTACGCCCACGATCCGGTCCCCCTCACCCGCCCCGTCCCCTCCGCGTCCGCCACCGGCGAGGCGCGCGGCGGCGGGGGCTCCCGCACGGGACATGGCCACGGCGTCACCGAGTAGCCGGGGCACGCTCACAAGCGCGCCTCACAAACATCACAGACGGTGCGCCGGTCTGGGGTATTTCGTACCGATTCAACCGGCATCGCAGTCGCGTTCCCTGGCTGCGCCCGGAGGCCCTCGCCCGGTAGGCTTTCCGTGTGATCTTCAAGCGCATCGGAAATGGGCGGCCATATCCCGACCACGGCCGGGAAACTACCCGACAGTGGGCGGATGTCGCGCCGCGTCCGGTCCGCCTGGACCAGCTGGTGACCACCAAGGGCCAGCTGGACCTCGAGACCCTGCTCGCCGAGGACTCCACGTTCTACGGCGACCTGTTCGCCCACGTCGTGAAGTGGCAGGGCGACCTCTACCTCGAGGACGGGCTGCACCGCGCCGTACGAGCCGCCCTGCAGCAGCGCCAGGTGCTGCACGCACGCGTGCTCGAAATGGGCTGACCCCGCCACTCCCACCCATGGAGCATTTCGGGCCTTTCGGGTGCTTTTATGCTCGTACGGGTGCCATAGGTTGATCGTTTAGTAGGCATCATCACCAGGTCGCACTACGCTGCGGCCATGAGCATGCTGACCCCTCCCGGCATGGGCGGAAAGTACCGCATCACGGGTAACACGTACCCCCGCATGCGCCGCCCCCGTCATCGCCGCAAACTGGTCCTCTCGGTGGGCGCCGCCGTGGTGGCCCTCGGCCTGGCCGGTTGGGGCACGCTCCAGATCGTCGACGTCTTCACCGGCGGCGACAAACAGGCCAGCGCCGCCGACCGCCCGAAGGCGTGCCCCACGCCGAGCGCCTCGACGCCCGCGAAGGTGCTGCCGAAGCCGGCCGCCATCAAGGTCAACATCTACAACGCCACGCCCCGCAGCGGGCTGGCCAAGGCCGCGGCGGACGAGCTCAAGAAGCGCGGCTTCGCCATCGGCAAGGTGGACAACGCCCCGGCCGCCTACGACAAGAAGGTGCCGGGCACCGGCATGCTGCTCGGCGGCCCGACGGCCATGAACGGCTCGTTCCCGGTGCTCGGCACACAGCTGCCGGGGGCCGCGCAGAAGACCGACACCCGCCGGACGGCGGACGTCGATCTGATCATCGGTACGAAGTTCAAGGCGTTCAGCACGCCCGCGGCGGCGGCGTCCGCCCTCACGGCCCTGACCGAGCCGGCCCCGGCGCCGTCCTCCTGCTGAGACCGCGACGGGGCCGTGAGGCCCCGGGGGCGGCCGGACCGGGACGGGCCCGGCCGCCGGGTCAGTCGGCGGTGCCGTACATCCGGTCACCGGCGTCGCCGAGCCCCGGCACGATGTAGCCGTTCTCGTTGAGCCGCTCGTCCACCGAGGCGGTGACCACGGTGACGGGGGTGCCCGCCAGCTCACGCTCCATCACCTCGACGCCCTCGGGCGCCGCGAGCAGCACGACCGCGGTGACGTCGTCGGCCCCGCGCTTGATCAGCTCCCGGATGGCCGCGACGAGCGTGCCGCCGGTGGCCAGCATCGGGTCCAGGACGTAGACCTGCCGGCCGGAGAGGTCCTCGGGCATCCGCGTGGCGTACGTCTCCGCCTGGAGCGTCTCCTCGTTGCGGATCATGCCCAGGAAGCCGACCTCGGCCGTCGGGAGCAGCCGCACCATGCCGTCCAGCATGCCGAGACCGGCGCGCAGGATCGGGACGACCAGGGGACGCGGGTGCGACAGCTTCACGCCCGTCGTGGGCGTCACCGGGGTGTCGATGTCGACCTGCTCGGTCCGCACATCCCTGGTGGCCTCGTACGCGAGGAGGGTGACCAGCTCGTCGGCGAGCCGCCGGAAGGTCGGGGAGTCGGTGCGCTTGTCGCGCAGCGTGGTGAGTTTGTGCGCCACCAGCGGGTGGTCGACGACGTGGATCCGCATGCCGTCAACAGTAACCGGGCCCCGGACACGCTTCTCGCCAGTCCGCACTGGCATCAAGCACCTGTTCGGAGGGAAGGTGGGGAGCAACGGATCCAGGCTTGGGGTGGTGTGTCGATTGCCCGACGGGGAGCAGCGGAATCAGCGGCAGGCCGGACGCGACGCGCGCGGCCTGCCCGACGCGCCGGAGGACGTGCCGGACGCGCAGGAGAGTGAAGCGGCGCGCCGCAGGCGCAGGGCGCAGTTCCTCCGCGAGCTCCACGAGGCGAAGCAGCTGCGCGACCGGGTCCAGCCGCGGCGCGCCCGCGCGGCCCGTATGCGCCAACAGATGCGGATGCGTACGTTCCGCTGGTGAGGCCGGTCCCGGACGCGCCCGCACCGCCCCCGGGAAGCCGCCGGATCACCCCCGGCGGACGTGTACTCCGGATAACTGATGGCCGACGCAACGGCCGAAGAGGTCTCGCATCGCGCTCGTTTCTGCCACGATGCCGATTGGGCGGGGCCCAGAGCAGCCGGATGACCGTCTGCCCTCCCGTCGGACCGATTCACCTATGACCAGTGGGAGAGTCACGGTGTACTTCGCCGCACTGCTCGCGCGCACCGAAGACGGGTGGGAAGCGAGCGATACAGAGCTCGACGATGTGGAAACCCTGTCCGACCTGACGGATCTGGCCCGTGAGGCCTCGGTGGACGAGGACACGGTCCTGGTCTACATCGAGCAGGAGGACGCCTGGTTCGGCGTCGTCCGGGTGGACGGTGAGGAGGACCCCCGTATCTACGTCTCGGACGCGTCGTCCGCCGCCCGCTCCTCGTACGGGGAGATCCTGCTCACCGACGAACTGCTCGGCCGTGAACCGGGGGCCGACGACGAGATCGCCGCACTCGAGGAGCTCGTGGACCTCGACGGTACGGAGGACGGCGAGCCGGACGAGACCGACGGCGGTGATGCCGGTGCCGGCACCGCCGCCACCGACCCCGACCCCGATCTGGACCACGACCCCGACGCCGTACCGGCGGGGCCGCTCGGAGATCTCGGGATCCTCGCCGATCTCGGCCTGTCCGAGAAGGATCTGCTGACCCTGCGCACCGACGCGCTGGTGGAGATCGCGGACGCGCTGGGAGCGGCCGAGGTCCTGGAGGCTGTCCGTTAGGGTCCGCGGGTGACCGCACCACCACCCACCCCCTCCTCACCGCCTCCCCCCGATCCCGTACGGGATCCGTGGCAGGCACCCATGCGCCACGCCCTGGACGAGGCCGCGCAGGCGGCGTCGGCCGGCGAAGTGCCGGTCGGCGCCGTTGTCCTGGGCCCGGACGGCGCCCTGCTCGCCACCGGCCGCAACGAGCGCGAGGCGACCGACGACCCGACGGCGCACGCCGAGGTCCTCGCGCTGCGCCGCGCCGCCGCCGCGCTCGGCTCCTGGCGGCTGACCGGGTGCACGCTCGTCGTCACCCTGGAGCCCTGCACGATGTGCGCGGGCGCACTCGTGCAGTCCCGGATCGCCCGGGTGGTCTACGGGGCGCGGGACGAGAAGGCCGGAGCCGTCGGTTCGCTCTGGGACGTCGTACGCGACCGCAGGCTCAACCACCGCCCCGAGGTGATCCACGGCGTCCTGGAGGACCGCTGCGCGGCCCTGCTCACGGCGTTCTTCCGGGAGCGCTGAGGCCCTCCGCCGAGGGCTCGGAGCCGTCGGCGGGAATCGGATTTCTGACCAGGGCCAGGATGGTCTAAGCTCTCTCTCGGTAGCGTGTCCGAGCGGCCGAAGGAGCTCGCCTCGAAAGCGAGTGTGGGGAAACTCACCGTGGGTTCAAATCCCACCGCTACCGCAGATGGATGAAGGGACCGATCCGCAAGGATCGGTCCCTTCACTGCGTTCCGCCCCGGGTTCAGCCGGCCCGGAGCGTCCTGACGCCGCTGGTCTCGAAGTCATAGATGTTCTGGTTGATGCGGAGGCCGTCGACGGCGCCGATCCACATGTGGTCACGGCCCTTGCCGACCGCGGCCGAGTAGATGGTCGCTCCCGTGCCACCGTCGTCGAGGGCGTCCTTCAGCTCCGCCAGGGTGCACTCGGCGGCCTGGTTGCAGGCGGGGACCTCGTTGCCGGTGAGGTACCAGTAGCCGGTCGAGGTGGCGTCGATGTAACCGCTCCAGCGGTTGGTCACCGGGGACGCGTCCGGCACCCACACCATCGTGGAGTAGTTGTCGGAGGGGAGCGCGGTCAGGTTCGGGTCGATCTCGAACCTGATGTTCGGCATGTTCTCGGCGCCTCCGTAGGCCACGTTCTCCCCGGTCTGGAAGACGTGGAACCCGACCTGCCGCAGACCCTGCACCGGGTCGCCGAAGAAGTCGACCTCGTTGCCGAAGTCGACCTTCTCACTGGGAGGGCTCAGCGAGGTGGAGTTGTCGGCCACCTCGATACCCAGGCTGCCCCGCCCGTAGGGCGGCCGGGCGGCGGGGCCCGTCACGCCGTACGAGCCGAACGGGCCGTTCCTCAGATCGGCGACGGGCGAGCCGATCGTGTTGCGGGTGATCACGCCCCAGTGGTCCGCGCCGCGCGCGTGGTCCCCGCCGTTTCCGTTGCCGTTTCCGTCGCCGTTGCCGTCCGCGACGGCGGAGACCGATCCGGTGAATACCGAGGCGACGATCGCCGCCACCGCGGTGAACGCGAGGGCCTTGGACCGGGCCGTGCCAAAGCGAGTGCTCACACTCAGTCCTTCCACGTAGTTGAGGGGCACCTTGGCGTGCGCCGGGATGCCCGACCGACGCGACGTACACCCCCGCACATAACTGCGGGTGACGGCGCAATCACCATATGGGGGCACAAGCAGCCATCCTGCAACGGGTAGTTCGGGGCGATCGTCACCCTCCGTGCCGAACCTCGGTCGTGACGCCGGGAATCAGGGCCCCGTCGCCCGGGCGAGCGGCCCGGCGGGGCGGCGGGCCGCCGGACGCGACGAGAGGCCCATTCGGGGTGGTTGCCCGCCGCCCTCGGCCCGTCGGGCCCGGTGAACCACTCCGAAAATAATTTTGCAGGCTCTGCATCTTTGCCTACTATGCACGTTGTGCCGAAGACGACGAACTCCGAGCCCGGGCTGCGGGAGCGCAAGAAACAGGCGACCCGCAGGGCCATCGCGGAGGCCGCCGTCCGGCTCGCCGCCGAGCACGGTGCCGAGAACGTCACCGTCGAGGCCATCAGTGAGGCGGCCGGTGTCTCGCCCAGGACGTTCTTCAACTACTTCCCGAGCCACGACGACGCGTTCGTGCTGGTCGACGACGAGGTGGGCGAGCGGATCAGGGAGTCCGTGCGCCACGCCCCCGCCGACCGGCCCCCGCTCGACGTCGTACGCGACGCCCTGGTCGCCGAACTCGACGGATTCGAGGAGCGCCAGGAGCTGTGGGCCCTCCAGTCCAAGGTGCTCCAGAGGTCGCCGCACCTCATCCAGCGCGGACTGAAAGCGCATGTGGCGGACGAGCGGGCGCTCGCCGTCGCCCTCACCGACTGGCTGGACGCGACCCGCCCCGGCACGGCCGGCGAGGGCGGCCCGTCCGACGCCGGGATCTTTCCCCGGCTCCTCGCGGCCGTGGCCCAGACCGCCCTGCGGGTCGCCATCGAGCACTGGTGCGAGCACCCCGGGGAGATCGTGCTCGCCGACGCCTTCCAGGACGCCTTCGCCCAGCTGGCGCAGGGACTCCCGCGGCCCTCGGCGTAGCCGGGACCGCCGGTCGCCCGGCCCGCACCCTTCCGATCCCGATCTGCTTCCGTACGTACCGAAGAAGGACACCGTGACCGCAACCGAGGCGTCCGAACAGACGCCCACCTCCATGTCCAACCGTCAGATACTCCAGGCGATGTCCGGCCTGATGGCGGGCATGTTCGTCGCCATCCTCGCGGGTACGGTCGTCGCCAACGCCCTGCCCCGGATCATCGCCGACCTCGGCGCGAGCCAGTCCTCGTACACCTGGGTCGTGACCTCCGAGCTGCTCGCCATGACGGCCACGGTGCCGCTCTGGGGCAAGCTGGCCGACCTGTTCAACCAGAAGCTGCTGCTCCAGCTCTCGCTCGGCCTGTTCGTGGTCGGCTCGCTGGTGGCCGGCTTCTCGCAGGACGTCGTCACCCTGATCATCAGCCGTGTCATCCAGGGCATCGGCGCCGGTGGTCTGACGGCGCTGGCCCAGATCGTGATGGCCGCCATCATCCCGCCGCGCAGGCTCGGCAAGTACGCGGGCATCTTCGGCGCGGTCTTCGCCGTGGGGACGGTCGCCGGTCCGCTGATCGGCGGTGTCCTGGTGGACACCTCGTGGCTCGGCTGGCGCTGGTGCTTCTTCATCGGTGTGCCGTTCGCACTGGCCGGGATCGTCCTCCTCCAGCGCACCCTGAAGCTGCCGACCGTACGCCGCCAGGTCAGGATCGACTGGCTGGGCGCCTTCCTCATCGTGGCCGGCGTCTGCGCGCTGCTGATCTGGACGTCCCTCGCGGGCAACAGCTTCGACTGGGCGTCCTGGCAGACGGCCGCACTGGTGATCACCGGGCTGGTGCTCCTGGTGGCGGCGGTCTTCGTCGAGCAGCGGGCCGCCGAGCCGATCATCCCGCTGGACATCTTCCGCAACCGCACGGTGACGCTCACGACCCTGGCGAGCTTCTTCGTCGGCATCGCGATGTTCGCCGGAACCGTCTTCCTGTCCCAGTACTTCCAGATCTCGCTGGGCAAGTCGCCGACCGTCGCCGGCCTCATGAGCCTTCCGCTGATCGGCGGTCTGCTGGTCTCCTCGACGATCGCCGGCCAGATCATCTCCGCGACCGGCAAGTGGAAGGTCTACCTCATCGCGGGTTCCGTCGTCATGACGGCGGGCCTCGGTCTGCTCTCGACCATCGACGCGGACACCCACTTCGGCCTGCTGAGCGTCTACATGGCCTTCATGGGCATCGGCGTCGGCATGCTGATGCAGAACCTCGTGCTGGCCGCGCAGAACGACGTGCCGGCGCACGAACTGGGCGCCGCGACCTCCGTGCTGTCCTTCTTCCGCAGCCTCGGCGGCACCATCGGCACGAGCGTGCTGGGCGCGATCCTCGCCAACCGGGTGGCCGCCGAGATGACCAAGGGCCTCGCGGAGAGCGGGCTGCCCTCGGCCGGCGGCGGACACGGCAGCGCCGTGCCCGACATGACCCAGCTGCCCGAGCCGATGAAGCAGATCGTCGAGCACGCGTACGGGGTCGCGACCGGCGACCTCTTCCTCATCGCCACCCCGTTCGCCTTCCTCGCCCTTCTCGCGGTGCTCTTCATCAAGGAGAAGCCCCTCAAGACGACGAGCGGCATGGAACGCCTCGCCGCCGAGGAAGCCGCCGAAGGGGCCGTCGTGGTCACCGCCGGCACCGTCCCGGCGCCCCGGAGCGCTCCGGACGACAGCGTCCAGGACGGCGCCCCGGGCGGGTCCGGTCCGCGGAAGGACTGACCCGTACGTACGGACGTACGAGCGGATGACACGAAGGGCCCGGCGCTGTCAGCGCCGGGCCCTTCGGGGTGTGAGGTCGGGGGAAGCGGCATCGGGGGGACAAGCCGCTTCCCCCGGTGAGAACGGGGACCGTAGGCCCTCGCCGCGGTCGGGGGGAAGTCACGCGGTGGGGACCTCGTGGAGGTCCCGTTCCTCGGGCCACGCATTCCTGCCTCGGTCGCGGGCCCACCGGCCATCCTCCTCCTTGCCGTAAGCCGCGCCCGCCGACAAAGGGCCCGAATCGACGGGTCCTTCGACCCTAAAAGCCGCATCAGTGATCGGAAACGGCCCTCGGATACGGCCGTACGTGCGGCTAGAATCACCCGACTGCACAGGTGATCGAAGGGGAGGGACGGGGCTGTGGTGCAAGCGAGGAAGATCGCGCTCTACATGATTGTGGTCTTCGTGCTGTACACGATCATCACCTCTCCCGAGCGGAGCGCCGACCTCGTTCAAATAGGGTTCGAGGGTATTTCGAGCGCCGCGCAGGGCGTCGGAGACTTCATGTCCGAGCTCGTGAAGTAGGAGAGACCCCATGATCCGCCACTTGGTCCTGTTCAAGCTGAACGACGGCGTCGAGCGGGACGATCCGCGGGTCGTCGCGGGCGCGGAGGCCTTCCGGGAGCTCGGCGGGAAGATCCCCGAGCTGGAGTTCTGGGAGTGCGCCTGGAACATCACCGACCGGCCGATCGCGTACGACTTCGCCATCAATTCGGCCGTCGCCGACGAGGGCGCGCTCAAGCGGTACGTCGAGCACCCCGAGCACCAGGCCGCCGCCGGTCAGTGGCGCGCGTTCGCCACTTGGGTGATCGCCGACTACCCCTTCTGATCCATTCCGGCCCCCGGCCCCGACAGCCCCTCCCCCACAGGAGAGGGGCTTTTCGGCATGTTTAAACCAAAACGCCCTCAACACGACTCTATGCGGTGCTTGCACACAGTGGACATGTCTTGTGATGCTATGACCGCTTTTGACGGATGAGTTGACCGTAGTTGACCGCAAAGGGGTGGCGACACCGTGCCGGCCAGTACAGCGCCTCAAGTCCCGCCCCAGAACGTCCAGACGGACGACATCCAGACCGAGACCCCCGACCCCACGACACCCGCCAGGACCCGGGGGGCGGACACCAGAGCGCTGACCCAGGTGCTGTTCGCGCGGCTCAAGGACCTCGAAGCGGGCAGCCCGGAGCACCACCGGGTGCGCACCGCGCTGATCGAGGCGAACCTGCCGCTGGTGCGGTACGCGGCGGCACGTTTCCGCAGCCGCAACGAGCCGATGGAGGACGTCGTCCAGGTCGGCACCATCGGCCTGATCAACGCCATCGACCGCTTCGACCCGGAACGCGGCGTCCAGTTCCCCACGTTCGCGATGCCCACCGTCGTCGGCGAGATCAAGAGGTACTTCCGGGACAACGTACGGACCGTGCACGTGCCCCGGCGGCTGCACGAGCTCTGGGTCCAGGTCACCGGCGCGACGGAGGACCTGACGACCGCTCACGGCCGCTCACCGACCACCGCCGAGATCGCCGAGCGCCTGAAGATCTCCGAGGACGAGGTCCTGGCGTGCATCGAGGCGGGCCGCTCGTACCACGCGACCTCCCTGGAGGCGGCCCAGGAGGGCGACGGGCTGCCGGGGCTCCTGGACCGGCTCGGGTACGAGGACCCGGCACTGGCCGGGGTCGAACACCGCGACCTGGTACGGCATCTGCTCGTCCAGCTGCCCGAGCGCGAACAGCGGATCCTGCTCCTGCGCTACTACAACAACCTGACGCAGTCACAGATCAGCGCCGAACTGGGCGTCTCCCAGATGCATGTGTCAAGGCTTCTCGCCAGAAGTTTCGCCCGACTTCGGTCCGCAAACAGGATCGAAGCGTAGCTGGAACGGGTAGACCCCCTGAGGGCCATATCCACGGGCGTAAAAGCCGCACACCCCCTGTTTCCAGCGCGGTTCCGGCGCTGACTTGTCGACAAGTCACTACAGCGTGTTGCCGACATGTGACATTCTGCTGGAACCGCGTTTGCCGCAGCCCCACCTCCGGTATTCAGGTGGAGGCTGCGTTCCTCCGATGGTCGTGGCCACCGCGACCGTCCGCGACCTCAAGGGGGTGGCATGTCCGCAGAACAGGGCAGCTCGAAGGTGCTCACGCTCACGAAGAGCGTGCCGGCACCTGCCGTGCTCACCAGCTCGCCGGAAGCCATCGACACCCGCACCCTGTCCCGCTCCCTGTTCCTGCGGCTCGCCGCGCTGGGTCCCGCCTCGGGCCCCGACGGAACGGACAGCCCTGAGCGGGCCTATGTGCGGGACACACTCATCGAGCTCAACCTCCCGCTGGTGCGGTACGCGGCGGCACGGTTCCGGAGCCGTAACGAACCCATGGAGGACATCGTCCAGGTCGGGACGATCGGCCTGATCAAGGCGATCGACCGCTTCGACTGCGAACGGGGCGTGGAATTCCCCACGTTCGCCATGCCGACCGTCGTGGGGGAGATCAAGCGCTTCTTCCGCGACACCTCGTGGTCGGTGCGGGTGCCGCGCCGGCTCCAGGAGCTGCGGCTCGCCCTCACCAAGACCAGCGACGAGCTCGCCCAGAAGCTCGACCGCTCGCCGACGGTGCCGGAGCTGGCCAAGGCGCTCGGGGTCTCCGAGGAGGACGTGGTCGACGGCCTGGCCGTGGGCAACGCCTACACGGCCTCCTCCCTGGACTCACCGTCCCCGGAGGACGACGGCGGCGAGGGCTCGCTGGCGGACCGTCTGGGGTACGAGGACGCGGCGCTGGAAGGCGTCGAGTACCGCGAGTCCCTGAAGCCGCTGCTGGCCAAGCTCGCCCCGCGCGAGCGGCAGATCATCATGCTGCGCTTCTTCGCCAACATGACGCAGTCGCAGATCGGCGAGGAGGTCGGCATCTCGCAGATGCACGTCTCCCGGCTGCTGACCCGGACGCTCACCCAGCTCAGGGAAGGGCTCATCGCCGACTGACCCCGGCGGGGTCCGCAGGGACGGCTCACGAGGCCGCCGGGGCACCACGAGCGCCCGCCCCGGCGGTCCCGCCGTGTCCGGGCCGCCTCCCACGCCGTACGAGGGACGAGCGGGCCTGGCCGCCGTACGGAGCCGTCCGGACGCACGGACCCCTGCGCCCCTGCCGTACGGAGGCGCGTGCCGCTCTCGGGGACGAACGCGGACCGCTCCCGCGCCGGCGTGCGGTGCGGGAGCGGGTGCGTAAGGACGGCGTGCACGCTCACGTGGACGCCCGGCGGGCCCGGCCCCCCAGGAGGGGCGGCGGGCCGGCCGTGAAGGGGCGGACGGTGGTCAGCCGAGCGCGAGCCAGGCGACCGCGCCGAGGACGACGATGACCGCGACGACGGCCACGATCACTCCGGTCTTCGAGCCGGACGAGGTCGCGGCGGGCTGCTGCCTGCGCTGCGGCTCGCCCTCGTCGACAAACGCGCGGAACATCTGCGTGCTGCCCGCCGGGTCGTGAGTGCCCTCGGGGCCCGGCTGCGGGGCGTGGGGGTTGTGTGCCATGGCCCAGGACCCTAGCGAACGCAGGCGTTCCGCCCAACCCCCGGGGCCACGGCGGCCGATGCCCCTCCTCGGCGCGCACAGCCTCTTCACCCGCCCCCCGGAGCGCTTCGCACCACCTCCACGCGCCCCCGGGCGCTCCCGCCTGTGGCGAGGAACACATCCGCCGGGGCCCGCCCCGTGTGCGCTGCACGCTTGACCGGGCGCCTACACAGGCTTTTGCGTTCCTTTACTTCTGCAAGGCCCATTTCGTTTGCCTGCGGCAACCAACCGCTTCTATCGTTGCCCTAAGCAACAAGATGACCTCGCGAGACGTCTGGAGGGCCAGTGGCGGCACGGAGCCAGTACGAAGAACTGGCCCGGCAGCTCAGCGCCGTCGGAGCCGTCAAGCGGGGACTCGTCCGCATCCTGCCCTCGGAGTGCCCCGGTGGCACGGCCGGCGTGCTGACGCTGCTGGCCAAGTACGGCGAGATGCGGATCACCCGGCTTGCCGAGCTCCTGGCCGTGAACATGTCGGTGACCAGCCGTCATGTGACTCACGCGGTGGAGAGCGGCTGGGTCGAGCGCTTTCCGGACCCGGCGGACAAGCGGTCCCGCATCCTGCGGCTGACCCCCGCGGGCGAGGAACTGCTCGACGAGCTGACCCGGCGGACCACGGAGATGTTCGCCCACAACCTCATCGACTGGTCCGACGAAGAAGTCGGACAACTCAACACGTTGTTGTCCCGGCTGCGCGACAGCTTCTCCTGCCGCGGCTCCGGAGGGTGTACCCCCGGAAAGCACAGCGGCGACTGCCGCGCCGGGCACACCGACGACTCGCACACCCGTACACCTGTGTAACAGAAGCAAAGACAAGGATTTAAATGGCTACGACCACACCATCCGGTGTGCGGGGCGGCCACGCCAAGCACGGGGCCGTCGAAGCCCCATCCGGCGCGCCGATGACACACCGGCAGATCATGGAAGCACTGACCGGGCTGCTGCTCGGCATGTTCGTCGCGATCCTGTCGTCCACGGTCGTCTCCAACGCCCTGCCGGAGATCATCTCCGACCTGGGCGGCGGCCAGAGCGCCTACACCTGGGTCGTCACGGCCTCGCTGCTGGCCATGACCGCCACCACCCCGCTGTGGGGCAAGCTCGCCGACCTCTTCAGCAAGAAGCTGCTGGTCCAGATCGCCCTGATCATCTACGTGGCCGGCTCCATAGTCGCCGGCCTCTCCACCAGCAGCGGCATGCTCATCGCCTGCCGCGTGGTGCAGGGCATCGGCGTCGGCGGTCTCTCCGCCCTCGCCCAGATCGTGATGGCCGCGATGATCTCCCCGCGCGAGCGCGGGCGCTACAGCGGCTACCTCGGCGCGGTCTTCGCCGTCGCCACCGTCGGCGGCCCGCTCCTCGGCGGTGTCATCACCGACACCAGCTGGATGGGCTGGCGCTGGTGCTTCTACGTGGGTGTGCCGTTCGCGGTCATCGCCCTCATCGTCCTCCAGAAGACCCTGAAGCTCCCCGTGATCAAGCGCGAGGGCGTCAAGATCGACTGGTCCGGCGCGTTCTTCATCAGCGCCGCCGTCTCGCTGCTGCTGCTCTGGGTCACCTTCGCGGGCGACAAGTACGACTGGGTCTCCTGGCAGACGTACACGATGCTGGGCGGCACCGTCGTCCTCATCGCGCTGTTCCTGTTCATCGAGTCCAAGGCCCGCGAGCCGATCATCCCGCTGCGCCTCTTCCGTAACCGGACCATCACGCTGGCCTCCGCGGCCTCGCTGTTCGTCGGTATCGGGATGTTCGCGGGCACCGTCTTCTTCAGCCAGTACTTCCAGCTGGCGCGGGACAAGTCGCCGACGATGTCCGGCGTCATGACGATCCCGATGATCGCCGGTCTGTTCCTCTCCTCGACGATCTCCGGCCAGATCATCACCAAGACCGGGCGCTGGAAGGCCTGGCTGGTCAGCGGTGGCTTCCTGCTCACCGCCGGCCTCGGGCTGCTGGGCACCATCCGGTACGACACCGAGTACTGGCACATCGCGATCTTCATGCTCGTCATGGGCCTCGGCATCGGCATGATGATGCAGAACCTGGTCCTCGCCACGCAGAACCAGGTCGCCCCCTCCGACCTCGGCGCGGCCAGCTCCGTCGTCACGTTCTTCCGTTCGCTCGGTGGTGCGATCGGCGTCTCGGCGCTGGGCGCCGTGCTGGGCAACCGTGTCACCCACTACGTCAAGGACGGCCTCGCCGACCTCGGCCCCGAGGGTGCGGCGTTCGGCCACGGCGGAACCGGCGGCGGGGGCATCCCCGACCTGGACGCGCTCCCCGCCCCGTTCCGCACGGTCATGGAGGTCGCCTACGGCCACGGTGTCGCCGACGTCTTCCTGTACGCCGCGCCTGCCGCGCTGGTCGCCTTCCTCCTGACCCTCTTCATCAAGGAGGTCGCCCTGAAGACGAAGGCGGGCAACGACAACACCCCCGCCGAGGTACCCGCCACGGCGCAGGCCGTCGAGGCCGCCGACGTCACCGCGCCGGTCGCCGTGGGCGCCGCCGGGTTCACCTCGGCCGACGCCCTGGAAGGGACCGCCGCCATCGAGGAGCCGACCATTCAGGGAACGCCCGTACGCGGTGTGGTGCGGGGCGCCGAGGGCGCACCCGTCGCCCGCGCCGCCGTCACGCTGATCTCGCTGGGCGGCCGGCAGCTGGGGCGCTCCGTCGCCCAGGCCGACGGCGGTTACGTCCTGGACGCGCCGGGCTCCGGCAGCTACGTCCTGATCGCCTCCGCCGACGGCTTCCAGCCGCAGGCGTCCACCGTGGTCGTCGGCGAGGAGCCGCTGGCCTTCGACATCCTGCTCGCCGGTACGAGCGGTCTCTCCGGGACCGTACGGACCGCCGAGGGCAGCAGCCCCGTCCAGGGCGCCATGGTCGTGGTGACCGATGTGCGCGGCGACGTGCTGGCCACGGGTGTCTCCGGTGACGCGGGTGAGTTCACCTTCGGTGAGCTGATCCCCGGTTCGGTGACCGTCGCCGTCACGGCCGCGGGCTTCCGTCCGCTGGCCCTGCCGGTGGAGGTCGGCGGCCAGGGTGTCACCCGGGTCGACGTGGCCCTGCGGTCCGGTGCGCTGGTGCGGGGTGTCGTCAGGGCCGGCTCCGGCCGGGCACCGCTGAACGACGCCCGGGTCACGCTGATCGACGCGGCCGGCAACGTGGTCGCCTCCTCGACGACCGGCGAGGACGGCGTGTACGCCTTCACCGACCTGGACGCCGGTGAGTACTCCGTGATCGCTACCGGCTACCCGCCGGTGGCCGGCTCGCTGACCGTGAGCGGCGGCGGGGTCGACGGTCACGACATCGAGCTCGCCCACCCGGGCGAGTAACAACCGGAAGATCCACACAGACCCCTGGCGGAACAGCGCTTCGAGCGGAGAGGCTGTGGCCGCCGGGTGGAAATGGGCCCCGTGGCGGGAACGGCAGGCAGGGGACGGCCTGCCGGCCCCGCCCGGGGCCCGACTCATTGCGACCGCGGTCCGAGTCGCTGCTTCACGAGTGATTTGAGCAAGGAGAGAACACGGGATGGGACTTCGCGCACAGGTACGCACGCGGGACGGCTGGGCCGTCCAGCACGCGGTCGTGACGGTGACCGACATGACGGGCACCCAGGTGCTCCGGGCCGCCGCCGACGAGAACGGGGCCGTCCGCACCGACGACCTCCTCCAGGCCGGCGCGTACACGGTGATCGTCACGGCGGTGGGTTACGCCCCCTCCGCGTCGACCGCACTCGTCACGGCCAGCGGCCGCGTCGAGGCCGGGACCGTGGTGCTGGCCCGGCAGGGCGGCGTGGAGCTGCCGCCTCCGGGCACCTGGTCGCTGGACCCGGTGCACTCCTCGGTGGCCGCGGTCGCCCAGCACCTGGGGATCTCCAGCGTGCACGGCCGGTTCACCGAGTTCGGCGGCCGCATCGAGATCTCCGAGGACGTGCAGAACTCCCGCGTGGAGGCCTTCATCGCCGCCACCAGCATCGACACGGGCAACGCCATGCGGGACAAGCACCTGCGCTCGGCGGACTTCCTGGACGTGGAGGCGTTCCCGGAGATCACCTACCGCTCCCGGGCGCTGACCCCGGCCGGGCCCGACCGCTGGACGGTGCACGGGCTGCTCACGATGCACGGCATCGCGCGCGAGGTGGACCTCGACCTCAGCTATCTGGGCACCGGCCCCGACCCGTGGGGCGGGGTGCGGGCGGCGTTCAACGCCACGGCGGAACTGCGCCGCGACGACTTCGCCATGAACTACAACCAGGTGCTGCAGGCGGGCATCTCCGCGATCGGCACGACCCTGCGCGTGGAGCTCGACATCCAGGCGGTCCAGGGCGACTCCGTCCAGGGATAGGGCCGGCGGAAAGGCCCCGGGACGGGCCCGGGGCCCGGGGCCGCGCGCGTCGGAAGACCCTAGGCTGGGCCGCATGGCACCCAACATCGCGACCAACACCGCCGTGGAACTCGGGGAACTGCTGGACTTCGTGCGGCCCCGGCACCGGGCGATCCTGCTGACCACCCGGTCCGACGGCCGCCCCCAGGGCTCCCCGCTCACCTGCGGCGTGGACGACGCGGGGCGGATCGTCGTCTCGACCTACCCCGAACGGGCCAAGACCCGTAACGCCAAGCGGGACGAGCGCGTCAGCGTGATCGTCCTGTCGGACGAGTGGAACGGACCCTGGGTCCAGGTCGACGGCACGGCCGAGGTGATCGACGCACCGGACTCGGTCGAGCCGCTCGTCGAGTACTTCCGCACCATCTCGGGCGAGCACCCGGACTGGGACGAGTACCGGGCGGCGATGGTCAAGCAGGGCAAGTCCATCATCCGGATCACCCCGGAGCGCTGGAGCCCGATCGCCACCGGCGGCTTCCCCGCCCGTCTGGCCGACGGCGGCTGACCGTACCGATGACACCGCCCCGCCCGGGCCCGCTCGCGCGGGCCCGGCTGCTGACCTCGCCCTCCGTCCCACCGGCCGTCGTCCGTGAGCTGGAACGCCTCACCGGGCGCCCGGTGCGCACCACTCCGCCCGACGGACCCTTCGTGTACGTCGGCGACGCACTGCCCGAGGCGCTGCGCACCCCGGACCTGCTGTGGTTCCACAGCGTCAACGCCGGTACGGACGCGCTGCTCGCCGCCGGCCCCTGGCCGGAAGGGGCCCTGCTCACGCGGACCGTGGGACGGATGGGCGAGCGGATCGCCCAGTACACGCTGGCCTGGATCCTCGCCGAGTGCCAGTCCGTGCCGGAGCACACCGCGCAGCACGCCCGGTCCGAGTGGCGCCGCCTCCCCTCCGAACTCGCCGCCGGGCGGACCGCCGTCGTCCACGGCACCGGACGCATCGGCGGCGCGGTCGCCTCCCTGCTGCGGTCCTGCGCGGTGCGCACGGTCGGTGTGAGCCGTACGCACCGTGGCGTCCCCGCGGGCTTCGACCGGACCGTCCTCGCCGGCTCGGACGAGGAGACCGCGGCGCTGGCGGAGGCCAGGTGGGTGGTGTCGGCCCTGCCCCTGACCGGCGCCACCGAGCGCTTCTTCGATGCCGCCCGGTTCACCGCGATGCGCGGCGCCACCTTCGTCAACGTGGGCCGGGGCGCGACGGTGGACATGGCGGCACTGGAGGCCGCGCTGCACGGCGGTGCGGTCCGCCGGGCCGTGCTGGACGTGCTGCCCGACGAGCCCGCCGGCCCCGGTGACCGTGCCTGGCGGCTGCCGCGCACGGTGATCACGTCGCACTCGGCCGGCATCACAGCCGACGAGGACGTCGTCACCGACTTCGGCGCCTGCTGGGAGGCGGTCGCCGAGGGGCGCACGCCCGCGCTGGCGGTGGACACCGGGCGCGGCTACTGAGGAACGGGCCCACGGGTGGCGCCCGGTTCTAGGGCCGGCGCGCCGCGTTCTCGCACGTCGACTCGATGCCGGCGATCAGGAGGTCCAGCGCGAACGTGAAGTCACGCTCGCGCATCTCCTCCACCGTCTCGCCGCCCCGCGCGTCCATCAGGCTCTCCGAGGGCCGCATGGCCCGGTGCAGCTCCGGGTCGGCGCGGATCGTGCCCATCGCCCGCGCGAAGTACTCGTCCTGGGTGAGCCCGGCCTGCTTCGTGCGCTGCACGAAGTGCCCCTCGGTGGTGCCGAATCCGTAGACGAACTGGAAGACGGCCGCCATCGCACCCGTCCGCCGTTCCAGCGGCAGCCCGGTGGCCCGGACGACGTCCTGGACGGCGTACGAGAACAGCATCGAGTGCGGCCCGATGTTCAGGAAGCTGCCGACCAGGCCCGACGCCCAGGGGTGGCGTACGAACATCTTCCGGTAGCTGGTGGCCAGTTCGCGCAGCCGGTCGCGCCAGTCGGCGTCCTCCGGTGTGGCCGGGATCTCGCCGAAGACCGTGTCCAGGGCGAGCTCCAGCAGGTCGTCCTTGGTGTCGACGTACCAGTAGAGGGACATCGCCGTGACGTCGAGCTCGGCGGCCAGGCGCCGCATGGAGAACTTCGCGAGGCCGTCGGCGTCCAGCAGCCGCACGCTCGCCGCCGTGATCCTGTCCCGGTCCAGGCCGGCCGGCTGGTCCGCCTTGCGGGTGCGCGAGGGTGTCCGCCGGTCCAGCCACACACTGACCCGGGAAGGGTTCTTCGCACCGTCTGCCGCGGACCCCATGACGCACGCTCCTTGTCTTGCGGTGGCACTCCTGCGTACCGGCTCCCCCGTCCGATGCTATGCCCGCAGGCCGGGGCTCCCGTTCCGCTCGGCCCGCCTCAGCAGGACCGCGGCCAGCAGTCCGCCGGCCAGGACCGCCCCGGCGCCGACCAGTTGACTGGTCTCCAGGCCGGAGGCGAAGGCGTCCGTGATGCGCTCACGGTCCGCCGCCCCGTCGGCGGCGGCGAGCGCGGCGGGCAGGGAGGAGGCGCCGACGACCCCCGGAACGAGTGCGGCGAAGCGGGAGTTGAGCACGGCCCCGAGCACCGCGACCCCCAGCCCGTTGCCGAACTCGGCGAGCGTGCCGTTCACCCCGGCGCCCACGCCCGCCTTCTCCGGCGGGATGGCGCTCATGATCGCGTTGGCCATCGCCGGCATGGCGAGCGCGACGCCCGCCCCCATGACGAGCAGGCCGAGCAGCATCCCGCCGTAGTCCCGCCCGCCCAGCAGGGCGATGGCCGCGAGCCCGGCGGCCAGCAGGCTCATCCCGGTGCCGATGACGGCGGGCGTCCCCAGCTTCCCCACCAGCCGGGCGCCGAGCCCCGTGAGGTTGAGCGCGACGACGGTGAGGGCGAGCGGGGCCGTGCGCAGCCCCGCTTCGAGCGGCTCGTAGCCGAGGACGAACTGGAGGTGCTGGGTGAGCAGGAAGAGCGAACCCGTCATCCCGAACGCCACGAGGATCGCGCCGGCGACCGCGCCGGTGAACCGCTGGTCGCGGAAGAAGTGCATGTCCAGCATCGGGTACGGGACATGGAGCTCCCACAGGACGAATCCGGTGAGGACGGCGACCCCGGCGAAGGCCGTCAGCAGGACCGGCCCGGAGCCCCAGCCGTGCTCGGGGCCGGAGATGATCGCGTAGACCACGGAGGCCATGCCGAGGGTGGAGAGCAGGGCCCCGATCAGGTCGGGGCGGTCACCCTGCGGGTTCCTGGACTCCGGGACGAGCCGGACGACCGCGATCAGGCCGACGACCGCCACGGGGATGTTGACCAGGAAGATGGCGCCCCACCAGAAGTGGTCGAGCATCGCCCCGCCGATCAGCGGGCCGGCCGCGAAGCCCAGCGAGCTGACGGTGGACCAGATGCCGATCGCCTTGACGCGCTCGGTGTCGTCGAAGATCTGCATCACCACGGCGAGCGTGGTCGTCATCAGCAGCGCGCCCCCGACGCCCATCCCCGCGCGGGCCGCGATCAACTGCCCCGAGGACTGCGCGAGTCCCGCCGCCAGCGAGCCGACGCCGAACAGTGCGAGCCCCGCGACCAGCATCTTCTTGCGGCCGTAGCGGTCGGCGGAGCTGCCCGCGGTGAGCACCAGCCCGGACTGGACGAGCGCGTACGCGTTGATCATCCACTGCACATCGGCGGTGGAGGCGTGGAGATCGGCGGTGAGCGAGGGGATGGCGACGTTCAGGACGGTGTTGTCGAGCAGCACGGTGAGCTGGGCGAGGCAGATGACTCCGAGGATCACCCAGCGGCGCGCATGGCCGCCCTGGGGAGCGAGGTCGTTCTGCTCGGCGGCGGTCGCCGTCATGCGGACTCCTGGTTCCGGTGCACTTGTACGGTGTATGGGAGGTGCTCCCGTACACCGTATGGCATTTCCTGTACGCCGTACAACACAGGGTGCCGTGGCGCCGGATCCGTCCTGGTGACAGCGGAGGGCGGTGGCCCGGAGCCTGTGCTCCGGACCACCGCCCTGTTCCCGTCGGCGCCCTGTTCCCGTCGGGCGTCCTGTTTCCGTCGGCGCCCTGTTGCCGCCGGTGTCAGCTCGCGGGCTGGGTGAGGTCGTAGAAGGTCGCGCTTCCCGCGGTGACCTCCTTGAAGTTCTCCTCCACCCACGCCGTGATCTGCGAGGAGGTGCCGTCGCCGCCTCCCATGCCACCGCCCGAACCGCTGGAGATCAGGTAGTGGATCTTGCCGTCCTCCACGTACTTCTTGAACTGGGCGAGCGTCGGGGACGGGTCGCTGCCGTTGAATCCGCCGATCGCCATCACCGGGTCACCGGTGGCGAGCTGGTAGCTCGCGGCGTTCTGCGAACCGATGGCCGCGGCGGCCCAGGTGTAGGCGTCGGCGTTCTGCTTCAGGAGCGTTTTGGCCTCGGAGTCGACGGAGGAGCCGTTGAGCAGACCGCCCATGCCGCCGCCTCCGCCCATGCCGCCCTCACCCGCGCCACCACCGGGCATGCCGCCCTGCTGACCGCCCTGCTGCCCCCCGGGCGCCTGGCCCTGCGTGCCCTGGCCCTGGCTCTGGCCCTGGCCCTGGCCCGGTGTGCCGCCGCCGGGGAAGCCGCCGCCCTGCGCGGTGCCGGGAGCCTGACCGCCCTGCGCCGTGCCCGGTGCCTGGCCGCCCTGCCGGGTGCCCTGGCCGGGGGGCTGCATGCCTCCACCGGGGCCGCCCTCACCGCCCCCGGGGCCGCCGCCCCGGCCGCCGCCGGGACCACCCATGCTCGCGCCCGACGGACCCGCCGTGACGATCGAGCCCTGGTGCCCGGTGTTCAGCGTGCTGATCGTGTACGCCGTCGGACCGGCCAGCGACGCCGCGAGCCCCAGGCCCGCCACGCCCAGCACGAGCGCCCGGCCCAGCCGTGCCGCGAGCAGCAGCCCCACCGCGGCCGACAGCCCGCCGATCAGGACGGCCCAGCGCAGCCACGGGTGGAAGTCCGGGGTGCGCCCCAGCAGGACGTACGACCAGACGGCCGTCGCCGCGACGGTGACGCCGAGTGCGGCGCCGGCCCACCACCTGCCCCGCTCCTCCCAGAGGACCGAGGCGCCCATGCCGACCAGCGCCGCGATGTAGGGCGCCAGGGCCACGGTGTAGTACTGGTGGAAGATGCCGGCCATGAAGCTGAAGACGAGGGCCGTCATCAGCAGCGAACCGCCCCAGGCGAGGAACGCCGCACGGGCCGTGTCGGTCCGCTTCGCCCGCCAGGTCAGCCAGACCCCCGCGACCAGCAGGATCAGCGCGGCGGGCAGCAGCCAGGAGATCTGGCCGCCGATCTCGGAGTTGAACATGCGGCCGATGCCGGTCTCGCCCCAGCCGCCGCCCTGACCGCCGCCGCCGCCACCGCCGCCTCCGACGCTGCCGGTCTCCTCGCCGTTGATCCGGCCGAGCCCGTTGTAGCCGAAGGTGAGTTCCAGGAAGGAGTTGTTCTGCGAGCCACCGATGTACGGGCGTGAGGAGGCGGGCCACAGCTCGACGATCGCCACCCACCAGCCGCCGGAGACGACCATCGCCAGCGCCGCCAGGCCGAGCTGGCCGAACCGCTTGCGCACGGACACCGGGGCGAACACCGCGTACAGCACGGCCAGCGGCGGCAGGATCAGGAAGGCCTGGAGGGTCTTCGACAGGAACGCGAGCCCGACCGCGACACCGGCCCAGACCAGCCACTTCGTCCGGCCGGCCTCCATCGCGCGGAGCACGCAGTAGACGGTGACGGTCATCAGGAGCGCGAGCAGCGCGTCCGGGTTGTTGAAGCGGAACATCAGCGCGGCGACCGGGGTCAGCGCGAAGACCACCATGGTGATCAGCCCGGCGGCGGCGCTGAAGCGGCGGCGTACGGCTCCGTAGAGGACACCGGCCGTGGCGACGCCCATCAGCACCTGGGGCGCGAGGATCGCCCAGGAGCTCAGGCCGAAGATCCGCACCGACAGGGCCATCGGCCAGAGCGTGGCCGGGGGCTTGTCGACGGTGATCGCGTTCGCGGAGTCCAGCGAGCCGAAGAAGAAGGCCTTCCAGCTCTGGCTGCCGGCCTGCACGGCGGCGGAGTAGAAGGAGTTGGCGTACCCCGACGCGCTCAGATTCCACAGGTAGGCGAGCGCGACGACCAGCAGCAGCCCCAGGAAGGCGGGCCTCGCCCAGCGCGGGTCCTCGGGCCTGCCCCGGCGGACGCGCCGTGCCAGCGATTCCCTTCGGCCCGCGGCGTGCGCGGGCGCCCCTGGGGTGTCGGGCGGGGCCTGGAAGCGGCCGGAGTGGGTGGTGGCGGCGGTCATCGGGCGTCCCTCAGTTCGTGTGCGGCACCCCTGCGGGCGTCCATCGGTTCGTGTGCGGCACCCCTGCGGGCGTCCATCGGTTCGTGTGCGGCACCCCTGCGGGCGTCCTGGTGGTCGGTGCGCCGGTCGGGGAAGACCCAGGCACGGAAGAGCAGAAACCGCAGCACCGTCGCCGCGAGGTTGGCCGCGATCAGCACGGCGAGTTCGGTGCCGTGCGACGCGGAACCGGACGCCGTGCCCAGGGCGGCGAGCGACCCGCTGGTGAGCGCGAGCCCGATCGCGAACACGACGAGCCCCTGCGCCTGGTGGCGCACGGCACCGCCCCGGCCGCGTACGCCGAAGGTGAGCCTCCGGTTCGCCGCCGTATTGGCGACGGCGGAGACCAGGAGGGCCGCCGCGTTGGCGAACTGCGGGCCCACGCCCAGCCGGAAGAGGGAGTACAGGGCGAGGTAGACCAGGGTCGAGAGCGCGCCGACCACACAGAAGCCGGCCAGCTGCCGGGCGAGCCCGCGCGGCACCCCGGGCACGGCCCGGTCGCGGGGGTCGTCCCCGAAGGGCCGTGCCAGACGGTCCAGCGGCAGGGCGCCGGTGGCCAGCGCCCGGCCCACCCGCCAGACACCCTTGAGGTCGTCGGTCGCCGTCCTCACGATGTGCACGGTGGAGTCGGGGTCGTCGACCCAGTCGACCGGCACCTCGTGGATGCGCAGCCCGGCGCGCTCGGCGAGGACCAGCATCTCGGTGTCGAAGAACCATCCGGTGTCCTCGACCATCGGCAGCAGCCGCTGCGCGACCTCGCGCCGTATGGCCTTGAAGCCGCACTGGGCGTCGCTGAACCTGGCGGCGAGCGAGGAGCGCAGGATGAGGTTGTACGCCCGCGAGATGAACTCCCGCTTCGACCCCCGCACCACCCGCGAACTGCGGGCCAGCCGAGACCCGATGGCCAGGTCGGAGTGGCCGGAGATCAGCGGGGCGACCAGCGGGAGCAGGGCGTTCAGGTCGGTCGAGAGGTCGACGTCCATGTAGGCGAGCACCGGCGAGTCCGAGTGGGACCAGACGGTCCGCAGCGCCCGGCCCCGGCCCTTCTCCTCCAGCCGGAACGACCGCACCTCGGGGATGAGGTCCGCGAGCCGGGCCGCCACCTGGGGCGTACGGTCGGTGCTCGCGTTGTCCGCCACGGTGATCCGGAAGCCGTAGGGGAACGTCCGCGCCAGGTGGTCGTGCAGGCGCAGCACACACGTTTCGAGGTCCTTCTCCTCGTTGTACACGGGAACGACCACGTCGAGGACGGGTACGGGGGCGGGAGCGCCGACCGCTGCGGCCAGGAGATGTTCCCGGGCCGGCAGGGTGCTCCAGGCAGTGTCGGTTCGCATGAGACCCACACTCACCAACCGCGCTGTCACATCCGTGTGCTGAGCCTGTGGTGCGTCTGTGAGTGCGCGGCGGAAACGTCGGCAGCCGTATCCGCCCTGTTCACCGGCGTGTCACCGGGCCGTTCGCCCCGGGTGCCGCCGTGGTTCTCCGGCCCTTCCGCGTACACCGCGTCCGCCGGCAGATGGACCGCGAACACCGTGCTGCCCGGCACCGAGCGCACCTCGGCCACGCCTCCGTGCGCGGCGACGACGGCCTGCACGATGGCGAGGCCCAGCCCCGTCGACCCGGCGTGCCGGGAGCGCGAGGCGTCGCCCCGTGCGAACCGCTCGAAGACCCGTGGCTGGAGCTCCGCCGGGATGCCCGGCCCGTTGTCCTCGACCTCCAGGGTCACCCAGGGCAGTTCCCCGCGCGCCTGGCGCACGCGGACCGTGACGGTGGTCCCCGGCGGGGTGTGCGTACGGGCGTTCGCCAGCAGGTTGACCAGCACCTGCTGGATCCTGGTCGGGTCGGCGAGCACCGTGGCGGGCACCTCGGGGAGCTCAAGCCGCCAGTGGTGGGCGGCCCCCTCGGTGGTGCGGTCCGCGACACGGGCGTCGCTGACCGCGTCGATGACGAGCGGGGAGAGATCGGTGCTCTCGTACGAGAGCGGCCGTCCGGCGTCGAGACGTGCCAGGAGGAGCAGGTCCTCGACCATGCCCGTCATCCGTTCCGCCTCGGACTCGATCCGGCCCAGGGCGTGCCGGGTGTCCGGCCCGGTGTTCTCCCGTCCGCGCCGCGTCAGTTCGGCATACCCGCGGATCGAGGCGAGCGGGGTGCGCAGCTCATGGCTGGCGTCCGCGACGAACTGCCGTACGCGCGTCTCGCTCTTCTGCCGTGCCTCCAGTGCCGAACCGACGTGCCCCAGCATCCTGTTGAGGGCCGCGCCGACCTGACCGACCTCGGTACGCGGATCGGCCTCGGCGTCCGGGACCCGTTCGAGCAGGGCGACCTCGCCGCTGTGCAGGGGGAGTTCGGAGACCCGGGTCGCGGTGGCGGCCACCCGGCGCAGCGGGCGCAGGGCGACACCGACCATGGCGGCGCCGGCGATCCCGGCGGCGATCAGCCCGGCCCCGGTGACACAGACCTCGACGAGGATCAGGGTGGTGACGGCCTTGTCCACCTCGGCCGTCGGGATGCCGACCAGGACGTACGTGCCACCGGCGGACGTGCCACCGGCGGACGTGCCACCCGCGGACGTGCCACCCGCGGACGTGCCGCCGGGCGCGCCTCCGCCGGACGCCTTCTCACCGGACGCTCCACCGCCGGAAGCCCCGCCACCGGACGGGACGAGCTGCACCCGGTAGCTGCCGAGGCCGGGGAGCTCGACGTCGTGGGGTTCGCCGTCCGGCGCCACGTCGGCGCCTTCGAGGGCGGCCTCCTGGGCGTCGGTCAGTTCCTCGGTGCTCTCCCGGGCGTCCGGCCCCTTGACCACCTTCGATTCGGTGACGGAGCCGTCGGAGACCACGGCCCCGAAGGTGTTGAACGCGCCCCTGCCGATGAAGGCGAGCGGTTCCTCGTCGCCGCCCTCCGGGCCGCCCCGGTCGGCCTTGCCGCTCCCGGGCGGGGGCTGCTGGGCCACCCTGGCGATGTCGCGCAGCTGGTCGTCGAGCTTCCCGTCCATATAGCTCTGGAAGGCGATCGCGGTGACCGAGCCGATGACGGCGGCGACGACCGCGATGAGCGTCACCGCGTACACGACGAGCCGGGTCCGCAGGGTCCAGGGGCGCTTCACGGTGCTCCTCCAGCCGTTCCGGGGCCTACTCACCCGGCTTGATGAGGTATCCCGCCCCGCGCCGGGTGTGGATCATCGGGGTGCGCCCCGCGTCGATCTTCTTGCGCAGGTAGGAGATGTACAGCTCGACGACGTTGGCCTGACCGCCGAAGTCGTAGTTCCAGACCCGGTCCAGGATCTGTGCCTTGCTGAGCACCCGGCGCGGATTGCGCATCAGGAAGCGCAGCAGCTCGAACTCGGTCGCCGTGAGGTGGATCGAGTCGTCGCCCCGGCTCACCTCGTGGCTGTCCTCGTCCAGCACCAGGTCGCCCACGACGAGCGTCGACTCGCTGCGGACCGAGGCGGTGCCGGAGCGGCGGATCAGCCCGCGCAGCCGGGCCACGACCTCCTCCAGGCTGAACGGCTTGGTGACGTAGTCGTCGCCGCCCGCCGTGAGCCCGGCGATCCGGTCCTCCACCGAGTCCCGCGCGGTCAGGAACAGCACGGGCACGTCGTTGAGCTCACGCCGGAGCCTGCCCAGCACGGCCAGCCCGTCCATGTCGGGGAGCATCACATCGAGGATCACCGCGTCGGGGCGGAAGTCGCGCGCCGTACGGACGGCACCCGCGCCGTCACCGGCGCTGCGCACCTCCCACCCCTCGTAGCGCAGGGCCATGGAGAGCAGCTCGGCCAGCGGGGCCTCGTCGTCCACGACCAGCACGCGGACGGGATTGCGGTCGGGCCTGAGCAGTTCTGTACGCCCCTGGGGCGAGGTCGTGGTCATGGCTCAAGCCTGTGAGACAGCCGTGAGAGAGAGCTTTCGCCCACCTGTGAATTTCCTGAGAAACGGTGCGGCGGGCTACCGGAACAGCTCGCTCGCGTTCCCGTGGCAGACCGCCCGCAGCCAGTCGTCGCCCAGCCCCAGCCGCTCCAGGGCGTGCAGCTGGTGGACGTACGGATACGGAATGTTCGGGAAGTCCGTGCCGAGCAGGATCCGGTCCCCCAGATCGGCGAGGCGCCCGTGGAGCCCGGGCGGGAACGGGGTGAAGCCCTCCGTGAAGTCCGTGAACGCCATGGTCGTGTCCAGGCGCACACCGGGGTACTCCGCCGCGAGCGCCAGGAACTCCGCGTACTCCGGCATCCCCATGTGCGCCACCACCAGCTTCAGCCGGGGGTGCCGGGACAGCAGCCTGCCGATGGGCCCCGGCCCCGTGTACGCCCCGGGCGCCGGCCCGGACCCGCAGTGCGTCACCACCGGGACGCCGGCCTCCGCCAGCAGCCCCCACACCGGCTCCAGCAGGGGGTCGTTGGGATCGTAGGCGCCCACCTGGAGGTGCGACTTGAAGACGCGCGCCCCCGCCTCGACGGCCTCGCGCACATAGCTCCCCGCGCTCTCCTCCGGGAAGAACGTCGCGGTGTGCAGGCAGTCCGGCACCCGCGCGGCGAAGTCCGCCGCCCAGCCGTTCAGCCAGGCCGCCATGCCCGCCTTGTGCGGATAGAGCATCGAGGTGAACCGCAGCACCCCGAACGAGCGCAGCAGCGCGAGGCGTTCGTCCTCGTCCCGCCGGTAGGTGATCGGCCACTCCAGCCCGGTCAGCGGGCCCGCCGAGTCGAAGTAGGCCCACACCTTGCTGAGCACCCGCTCCGGCATGAAGTGCGTGTGGACGTCGATGATCCCGGGCAGCCCGAGCCCCCGCCAGAACCGCACCACGTCCTCACGGTCACGGTCATCGATGCTCATCCGCCCCACCTGCCTCGTACGTCACCGGAACGATCCCCGGCGACGATCTCAGAACAGGCCGTCCTGCACCCCACCGGCCCCCAGGGCCACGACCGGCACGCTGATCCCCGCCCGCGCGTCGGCCCCCACCAGGTCCCAGCCGGTGACGAGCCGCGTGTCCAGCACGACGATCCCCTCACCCGCGGTCTCCAGGTGCAGATCGGGCCCGGCCGCGGCGACCAGCCGCCCGGCCACCACCCCGCCGTCCACCAGCCCGGTCACCACCCGCGCCGCCGCTCCCGCGCCGTCCAGGCCGAACACCCCGGCGTGGTCGACCGGCTCGAACGGCAGCCGCTCCAGCGCCTCCGGCCACCCGGCACCCTCCAGGGCGGCGGCCCGCCCGTACAGCCCCTCGATCTCGGCGGCCCGTTCCGCCGCCCCCGGCAGCTCGGCCCGCGCCGCGCGCTTACGGGCGTACGGGATGCGGTCGGGCACCCCGAGCGCCGAGCGCAGCAGCTCCTCCGTGCGCCGCGCGGCCATCAGGGGGCCGCGCCCCAGCCAGCTGAACACCACGGCTCCCTGCTCCCGCAGCCGCGCGGCGCCCCGCGCCTCCCCGGTGATCCCGACCTTGACCATGCCCGGCCCGAACCAGGCCAGATAGACGCGGTACGGACGCGGGTCGTCGGCGATCGTGTCGGCGGCCACCGAGTGCGCCCGGTCCAGCCGCGCGCACTCCGCGCACCGCGCCCCGGTGCTCCGTACCGGCACCACGGCCCCGAGCGGGCACGGGTTGCCGCGCGCCCCCACGCAGTGCCGCTCCCCCTCGGCCCGGAACCCGAGCTCCTTCCCGTACGCTAGAACGCTCACCCGTCCCGGCCCGCCCCCGTCGCCCCGCGCCCACCCGAGCGCGGGCCCGTCGTGGGGCCAGCGCAGCCCGGTGCACCGCCAGCCGCTCATGCCACCCCTCTCTCGCGTACGTGCCCAGAGTAGGTTTCCGGAGGAACGCGCAGGAGGTCAGCGGCGTGGACGAACCCTCCCGCCCGGCCTCCGACGCGTACGTACGCCGACACGATGGTTCCCGTCCCTGCCCTGCGGTCTGCCCCACGTTCTGCCCCACGGACGGCCGCTCGGCCGGACGCGCGGGCTAGGATCCGGTCCATGGCGCTGACCATGAACGACATGGACCGGTTCGAGGCCTTCATGCCCCGCCTGGAGGCCATCGCCTACCGGCTCCTGGGCTCGGCGAGCGATGCGGAGGACGCCGTGCAGGACACGTTCCTGCGCTGGCAGGCCGCCGACATCGAACGCATCGAGGTCCCCGAGGCCTGGTTGACGAAGGTCCTCACCAACCTGTGTCTCAACCAGCTCACCTCGGCGCGCGCCCGGCGCGAGACCTATGTCGGCCAGTGGCTGCCCGAACCCCTCCTCGCCGGGGACCCGATGCTCGGCCCCGCCGACACCGCCGAGCAGCGCGAATCCGTCTCGTACGCCGTCCTCCGCCTCATGGAACGCCTCTCCCCCAACGAGCGGGTGGTGTACGTGCTGCGGGAGGCCTTCGACTACCCGCACCGGCGGATCGCGGAAATCCTCGACATCACCGAGGCCGCCTGCCAGCAGATCTTCCACCGCGCGAAGAAGCGCGTCGCGGACGGCAAGGCCCGCGCCGACATCGACGAGGCCGCCGCCCGGCGGATCGTCGAGGAGTTCCTCGCGGCCGCCACCAGCGGCCGGACCGAGCCGCTCGTGCGGCTGCTCACCGACGACGCCCTCTCCATCGGCGACGGCGGCGGAAAGGTTCCGGCCCGCGCCAAGGCGTTCGAGGGCGCCCTCGCGGTCGCGACGTTCATGCGGGGCCTGTTCAAGCCCGGCAAGGCCAAGCGCGCCATCGCCGGCGGATCCGCCCAGGTGTACGCGACGACCGCCAACAACGCCCCCGCCGTGGTGGCGGTCGTCGACGGCCGGATCATCGGCGTCATGTGCCTCCAGGTCACCGGCGAGGGCATCGCCACGATCCTCAACCAGGTCAATCCCGACAAGCTCGAACGCGCGACGGCGCGGTGGGCGGCCTCCGACCACGGAGAACCCCTGTTCACCGCCTTCTGACCCCCCCCCCGCCATGTGACCTGCTTCACATCTCCCACCTGTCAGGAAAGGCGGGGCTGCCCGGTTCAAGGGGTGAAACCGCGCGAGACAGGAGCAGGGAAATGAAGCACCGCATCATCGTCCTTGGAGCCGGCTACACCGGAGCCTCCGCCGCCGGCCGCCTCGCCAGGCGACTGCGCCGCGAGGACGTCGCCATCACCCTCGTCACCGCCGAGCCCGACTTCGTCGAGCGCGTCAGGATGCACCAGCTGGCGACCGGCCAGGACCTCAGGCCCCGGCCCTTCGCCGAGATGTTCGCGGGCACCGGCGTCGAGCTGAGGCTCGCGCGGGTCACCGGGGTCGACGTCGACCGCAGGACGGTGGCCGTCCGGGCCGCCGAGGCGGACGGCCCGGAGGCACTGGAGTACGACACCCTCGTGTACGCCCTCGGCAGCGGCTGGAACAGCCAGGGCGTCCCCGGCACCGACGAGCACGCGTACGAGATCGCCGGCCGCCCCGGGGCGCTCCGGCTGCGCGAGCGCCTGGCCGGCCTGGGCGCCGGAGCGCCCGTGGTCGTCATCGGCGGCGGGCTCACCGGCCTGGAGGCGGCCACCGAGATCGCCGAGACCCGCCCGGACCTCGACGTCGCACTCGCCGTCCGCGGCGAGCTCGGCGCCACGCTCTCGCCCAAGGGGCGGCAACACCTGCGGAAGGTCCTCGCGCATCTCGGCGTCACGGTGCACGAGCACTCCGCAGTCACCGCCGTGGAAGCGGACCACGTCACCACCGCCGACGGCACGTCCGTCCCGTCGGCGGCCACGGTGTGGACCACGGGCTTCGCGGTCCACCCGATCGCGAGGGCCACCGCCCTGGACGTCTCCGACACCGGCCAGATCGTGGTCGACGGAGCCATGCGCTCGGTCTCGCACCCCGACGTGTACGCGATCGGCGACGCGGCCCTGGTCCAGGGCCCCGGCGACAAGCCCCTGCGGATGTCGTGCGCCTCGGGCATCCCCACCGCCTGGCAGGCCGCCGACTCGATCGCGGCCACCCTGACCGGCACAAAGCCCCCGACGGTGCCGCTGCGCTACTTCAACCAGTGCATCTCGCTCGGCCGCAGGGAAGGCCTGATCCAGTACGTCACGGCCGACGACCGGGCAGTCCGAGCAGCCCTGACCGGCCGCCTGGCCGCGCTCTACAAGGAACTGGTCTGCAAGGGCGCGGCCTGGGGCGTGGCCAACCCGACATTCGGACTCCCGTCCAAGCGCCGCCCGGTCGTCCAGGCCCGCACTCCGTCCCCCGCACCGGCCGCGGAGTCAGCCTGACCGCCCGCCGCCTGCCGGGCCCGGTCACCGCCGAGCGCAGTTGACCGGGCCGGCTCGACGTCCCGCCCTCACCCCGCTATTCGCCCACCCCCAAGAACTCCGCCAACGGCCGTAGTCCAAGCGGGTGGTTGGGCAGCGCCCAGAGGTCACGCACGATGGCCACGGCCAGCGTGTGGTGCTGCATCCACGTCGGTGCCACACAGCGCAGGGACTCCAGGGTCTTCACCGCTCCGGCCGCATCCCCGATGTCGGTATGGGCCCGGGCCACGTCCAGCAGCAGCCACGTCCGCCAGGAAGGCAGTGTGTCCTTGCTCAGCCGCATCCCCTTGGCCAGCGCCAAAGCCTCCTGCGGGTGGCCGTACTGGACGGCCAGCCGGACACGTTCGATACGGACCGACGACGGGCTGAAGACACTGACCATGCGGTTGTCGCCGTGATCGGGCAGCTTCGCGACGCGGGCGGCCTCCTTCTCAGCCGTCTCCATCATCGCCGCCGCCCGCTCGTAGTCGCCGCTCCGGGCGGCGGACGTGGCGGCGCTCATGGTCAGCGCACCCCATACCTTCAGCCCGTCGGCCGCGCCGGTACGGCCTTCGTCCGCCATACCGTCGGCGGTGCGGAGCGCGATGCTCAACGCGTCATCCAGACGCCCCTGCCGCTGGTAGGTCCACGCAGTGGAGTTGACGATCATCGGCAGGAGCAGCGGATCGGAGGACTGCCTCGCAGCCTCTACGGCCCGTTCCAGACTGATGAGAGCGAGATCGGTCTTGCCCATGCGCACGGCAACGTGCCCGGCGAGCTGAAGTGCCTTGCCCAGAGCGGCAAACCCGGCCTTACGGTCGGCCTCGTCGTCCGAGGCGGCGGCCCGACGCGCATCCGGGATCAGCTCCGGCAGCGCCTTCATCACCGAGTCGAACTCGGCGGAGTGGTACCGGGTCCAGCCGTCCGCGATCCGCTCGCGCAGAAGGTCCAACGAGAAGTCAGGGCCCGGCGGCTCCGGGTCCGGCCCCCACAGCGCCGGCATGATGGCGCGACGCACCGCTACGAAGCGCGGCCCGTCGCTCTCCCCGGTGGAGGCCACGGCGGGCGGGTCACCCAGAAGCGTGGTCAGCTCCACGCCAAGGCCGTTCGCCAACGCGTGGAGTGTGGGCAGGCGGGCCGAACGCTTCCGCCCCTGTTCGAGCTGACGAATCACATCGACGGACACATCGGACCGCTCAGCCAGCTCTTCCTGCGTGAGGGAGCCCAGCCGACGCAAACGGCGCAGGGTCCGTCCCAGGTCATCATGTGCCACGCCGCCACGGTACGGCTGCCACGACCGGGACTCAGCGCCGAGCGAGCTAGGTACGCCCAGGGCGCACCCAGGTGAACTCGTACAACAGCACCTCGTCCACGAGGCGGTTCGTGTACAGACGGCGGGTGTCCCGCTCCCCGAGGTTCTCCAGGGCAACGAGCACCAGGCTCGGGTCGCTCGCAGCAGCCGAACGTAACTGGACGACCTCCCCGCGCGTCAGCCCATCAACGCCGTCCACCGGCACCCCGCCTCCCGCAGCCTCGGCCGACAACTCCCGCTCCTCGGTCACGGCGCGCCGGAACGCCTCCGGCGGCTCGGTGCCCCCGTGCCCCTCGGGTACCTCCCGGTCACGCGCCAGAACCGCGGTGATCCAGGCCGCCGGGCGGCTCGGCCGCCACCCCACGGCCGAGCCGCAGAGCTCAGCCGCGATGGCGCGGGCATCAAGGCCCCGGTCGATGAGCGGCCGCAGGGCGTACGCGAGGCGACGCAGCCCCTCGCACTGCGTCCAGGCGACGAGCGGTCGCACCTGCCGGGCGACGGCGATGTCACGGGCGACCTGGAGTGGAGACCGCCTCCGCCCGCGATCGGCTGTCGCGCGCCCGCGCGAGGTGTAGTTCAACTTCCCACTCACATCAACGGTGCGTAGGTCGTGATGGGGCCCGGAAGAATGGGGCGCACGCTCGCCTGAACTGCGCTTCCCTCCAGTCGAGTTATCCACAGGCCGAGGCCTCTGCTGTACAGATTCCACCGCACGGTCCCGGCCCGCATCCGTCACCCCGCACACCCGCGCCCCGTGCCCGGCGCCCTCCAGACGGTGGCCCATCGCCGAGTCGTACGCGGGCGGGATCGTGGCGGCGTAGATCGTCGCTATGCCCGCGTACCGGCGGCCGGGCAGGTGCAGGTTCCGTTTGGTCCCGTGCCGCTGCCACACCAGCGCGCCCAGCTCCCGTAACACCCGGACGTGCCGCTTCACCGTCGCTGCCGACACCCCGCATCGGACAGCGGTGCCCTCCAGGTCGTACAGCACGAAACCGAGCCGGTAGTCCATCCGCCCGGCCAGATCGCGCACGACGGCCAGCGTCGTCGCCCCGGCACGTGGGTGCAGGCCCGCCTCGACGAGCCACACCACCGCCCGCAGCCACACATGCGGCTGGGCGCGGCGGGAGGCTGTCGCGTCGAGCTCCTGAAAGGCGCGAGGAACGGGGATCCATGCCGGATCCGGGCATGACGAAGAAGCGCAGCACGAAGCCGCGCCGGTGGGGTGGCGCATCACAGTCCGTGGGGTGTGGGGCGGCCGGCAAGGCCGCAGGGATCACAGAAGAAGAGGCCGTTCCGGACGGCTCAGGGCGTGGGTGCGGTCACTACGCGCGCACGGGCCAAACGATCGAACGCGAACCCTTCTCGTCAGGGTGAAGCTCGGATCGGCGGAGTGATGACCCGCCGGTCACTACGGCCGGGCGGCGGTCTCCACACCGCCCGGCCGTCTGCTACTCGACGGGGGCGTCGGTGCTCTTCTTCGGCCGGTTCTTCCCGGACCCGGAATAGCCCCGCTCGATGTCCTGCACAGTGCCAATCGAGACCCCCAGGCTTTCGGCGATCTCTCGGTACGTCACCTTCTGCGACCGCAGGTGCAGCACGACCCTCCGGCGGTGCTCCTTCAGCCTCTTGGTGCGCTCGGTCTGATCTCTGAGCAGGCGGCTGATGATCTGCGCCTTCTCTAGCGAGTCCTCCATCGACTCGACGGCGTCCAGGGCATCGAAGACACGTTGCACCTCCTCCCTCTCGGCCAGCCCATCGCCCTCTGTCTCGGCCATCCCGTTCCTTCGAATCGGGCGTGCCGCTTGACGTGCATTATGGGGGTCCCATAAATTGGCCGTCAAGTGGCATCGCCACCAGCAACAGAAAGGCCCCGGCTCGGAGTTCGCACCTCCACATGGCCGGGGCCAGTCAGAACCCTGAGATCACCAGGAGACCGACCATGCACCATCCTTCCACCCCGGACTCCCCGCCCGACAGGCGGCTCATCACGCTGCCGCCGATCACGGAGCTGTCCTCGCAGCAGCAGCGAGGCGTGCACTGCGTCTTCTGCGGTACGACCCTGCACACCGGGGCGGTACGCGACCTCGGCTCGCAACTGATCGAGGCGCACGGATCGGTGGTCCGCTGGTTTCCCCGCAGCTGCCTGTCCTGCCCGAAGGAACGGGAATGCCGCTGATATGCGACCGCTGCGGCCGGCCGATCACCGCAGGGGACAAGGAGCGCGTACTGACCCACGGCGCCTCGCCGGCGGGCGGCGCGGTCACTGTCCACAAGGCAATCTGCACCCGGGCACGGTCATGTCGGGCTCTGACCGGCGGATCGAACCTGCGATCCTCTGATCCGTAGCTCCAGCGTGATCAGTCAGTGACGGCCGTACAAGCCGCCGAGCAGGCCCGGAGGAACGCTACTGTGCGGCCTCTGGATGCTGTGCCGCGAGATCCAAACGGGGGCCATGGAACGGCGTGTGCTGGTGCTGGAACCGCTGTTGACCGGTGACGACGAGCCGTCTGTGAGAGCTCTGGCCACCCTCCGCAGCGGCGCCACCTACTGGGTGGCAGACCAGGCACAACCCGTAAGCCAGCATGCCGGAGTCTTCACGCACCGACTTCAGCGGATGCGGATGCACGGATTCGAACCCCTTGGGCTGGAAAGAGCAGTGCAGCTCATCCGTGAACATGGCCAGCCCGTACGCACAGGGCTGATTGATGCAGTTGACCGGACATGGACCACCCTGCTCTTCCTCACCGAGGACGGCAGCGCACTAGTAGCCTGCGCGGGCTGGCCGCTGGTTGCCAGGAAGCCACCGCTTCACATGGCCGTCAGGAGCGACGCCGACGGGGGGTAGCCATCCAAGTCCTCGGAATGTCATCGTTCCAGCCGCTCCCTGGCTCGAAGGTTGCTGCTCGGCAGCCCCGGCTCCGATCCGAACTGTGCAGCCACCGTTCCGCATCTCGCGAATCCGTCTGGATGGCCTGACCACACTTCGCGCACTCATCCCGATCGGGCTCACTTTCCGCCATGGCCAGAGTGGCTTTCTCCTGAGCTTCGCTGGCCAATTGGTCAAGTAGCCGCAAGACTTCACGACCGGTGAGGCCAGACTCTTCCTCGAGAGCTCTTTTGACGGCGCGCACCATGGTGTCCGCTTGCTCAGACCTCACGGTTTCCATGATCGCGTACAGACGTTCATCCATTACAGCCCCCCGGCATGCGCTCGAAGTACAGCGACAACGTACAGCGGCCGCCGCAACTGACGGGGTCTCACGCTGATTTCTACGAACCGTGCCGCAGCATGGATGCCCTGAGTGACCGATCTTAGACGCTCTACCGCATGGCCCTCCGAATCCGCCGTGTCCAGCGGATCGGGGACCGGAAAGCCGCAGACAAAGTCTGGCAGGACGAGCACGGCCTAGTCTTCACCACCAAGTACGGCACTCCGATCAAGCTGGGGAACCTCGCTCGATTGTTTGCGCTCCGGGCTCGCCATGCCGGCCTCCGGGTCATCCATCTACGGAACACCTGGCACACGTGAAGTTCGCTGCTGATCGCGCTCAAGGTGCTCCAAAGAACGATCAGCGGATCCTTCGGCACTCGACAGATCGCCATGACGATGAAGGTCTACGCCGAAGCCAGCGAGGAAGAAGTACGCGACGCGATCGGCAAGCTGTCCGACGCGACGGGCGGTACCGGCTGAGCCGCCCCAAGCCGCGTCGATGTGTGGAAGACCCACAGGATCACCCCCCGGCTCGCCTAGGCCGATGAGGCGCCGACGGTCAACACGTAGTCCACGTCGACGGAGAAGTCGCCTGACTGCCCCTGGATCTTCAGTGAGTGCGCGCCAGGAGCCAAGGATGGAAGCTGCACCCAAAGGCCGCACCCTATAGCTGAGAAGCGCCCTTCCTCCCCGGTGACCTGATTGTCCTGGGCGCCTTCCACCATGATCGAGTCAGCTTCGTAGGTCTCCGGTTTCACCGGCTTACCGTCGAGTGCCACGGTCCCTTGCGCGTTCTCCATGAACGCCGCACAGCTCTGGTCGTCTCCGACAAGATTGATGACAGGAACAGCGATCGGACGGCCGTTGGGAATTTCGCACGCCCGTACAGCCCGACCGCCGTGGGTGCCGGCCAGGAACCACACGTCGGGCGGTTGATTGCGTCCGCACATGCTCCCGTCCGTGTCAGCGACAGGGCTGGTCGCCTCGGGCTCGGAGGCAGCCCATGTCCACCATCGGCCCTGGAGCTCCGCGGAAGGGATGCTTCCGTTCTCCGCCACCGGTGCAGTACTCGTCGATGCTGCTCCCTCCGTCTCACCCGAGCCTCGCGCTGCCCGCGTCCCACACCCCGCCATGGCTGCCAGCACTATCGCTGTCAGGCCCACTGCCCCAACCCTGAACCACATACAGCCCCCTCCGGCCGCACGCCGCCGGCTCGGCACCACAGCCGACGCGACATGAGCGGACACCCTATCCACGGGTTGGACCAGGCTGCTTCGAGCCCGTTGCTGTACTTCGCTGCTGTACGGACAACGCCAGAGGCCCCCAGGATTTCTCCTGGGGGCCTCTCGCTTGCTGTGCACTCGGCAGGATTCGAACCTGCAACCTTCTGATCCGTAGTCAGATGCTCTATCCGTTAAGCTACGAGTGCGTGTCCTTGGCCTGAGCCTCGGTCCCGCCTCCCGGGCTTTTCTGCCCTGTCGGCGTTGCGAGAACAACATTACATGACCTGCGCCGTGACGCGAAATCCATTACCCAGACAGCCACTGACCTGCGGAAACAGCGTTCTGGGGCAGCTTTCCGTGGCCAGGAACGACCGAAGCCCCGTGCCTGGGGCACGGGGCTTCGGGTTGCTGCGGAGGCGGAGGGATTTGAACCCTCGATGGGCTTTAAGACCCAAACCGCATTAGCAGTGCGGCGCCATAGACCGGACTAGGCGACGCCTCCAGCACACCCCGCGCAAGCGCGGGTGGTGCGTGCAGATGATGACACAGACGAGCGCGGTGTCACCAATCGCCGCCCACGGTACTAGGCAGGTGGGCGGCGAGGCAAAGCGCCCTGCGGGGGTGTCCGTCCAGGGTTCGGGGCCCGGGGTCCAGGTCCGGAGCCCGCGCCGCCATCGGTCAGATGTTCGGGGGGACTCTTCCGGTCGGCCCAGCCCGAGTTGCGCAACGTGCGGGCGTAAGGAGCGTTAGAGAGGACGAGGGCTCCGCCCTCCGTCCGTCACCCCCGTGTGCCCGGCCCGCGCCTCCACCCCGGCGCGTACCGGAGCAGGCCCGGCGCGCTCCTGGGCGCGCCAGAACAACAGGAGCCCCGCATGCTGCGCCGTCTCACCCTCACCGCCGCCGCTTCCCTGGCCGTGCTGTCCGCCGCCGCGCCCGCCGCCACGGCCGTGTCCCCTCTCGTACCGCTGCCCCCGCTCCCCGTGCTCCAGGGGGACTGGCCGACGGCGCGGGACACCACGACCCGGCTCACCGTGACGGTCTCGGAGTCCGGCAACCCGGCGGCCGACGGCGTCTTCGAGCTGGAGTGCGACCCGGCCGGCGGCAGCCACCCCGCCGCGCAGCGCGCCTGCGACCTGCTGGACGAGGCCGCCGAGGCGGGGGACAACCCGTTCGTCGCCACCGACCGCAACGCCATGTGCACCCAGCAAGCCGGCGGGCCGGCCGCCGCCCGGGTCCAGGGCACCTGGCAGGGGGAGGACGTCGACGCGCGCTTCAGCCGGGCCAACGGCTGCGAGATCTCGCGCTGGAACAGCCTCGTGCCCGTACTGCCCTCCGCGCGGTAGCCGGTCGGGCTCCACCGGGTAGCTGGTTCGGCCCAGCGACGTAGCCGGTTCGGCGGGGCGTGCGCCGGGGTCTTCGGCAGGGTCCGACGGCGCGCACCGGGGCGCGAAAGGGGCGCCCCGGACGCCTTGCCGACCCGGTTCCGGCGCCGTACAGGGCGGCCCCCGGCGTCCGACCGGGGCACATCCGTGCACGTCAGAGGGGGCGCACGCCGTCACGGCACAGGCCACCGGCGTACACCGTGTGCACAGAACCTTGGTGAGAGCTCCCCCTCATCCGCCGCCCGTCACGCGCTCCCTGCCTTTAGACTCCTCCAGTGACAGCCTGAGGCCCGAGGGGCAGGATGGGGCCCGCTGTCGGCAAGGTGCGGTATTCAGGGAGGAAGCGTCTCGTGAGCAGCAGGCCATCCCGAGGCGCTGCTCGCCTCGCAGCCATACTCGACGCCCTCCCGGACGGGCTCCTGCTCGTCAACTGCAACGGCACGGTCGTCAACGCCAACACCATCGCCCTCGAAATGTTCGAGACCCCGGGCACCGCGCTCGTGGGGCGCGGACTGCTCGATCTGCTTCCGGAGTTCGACTCCAGGCTGATCCCGGGGTCGATGCGCAGGCCGGACGCTGCGGACGAGCAGGGCAGGACCAAGCCGACGCGGATGATCGCGCGCCGGACCGACGGCACGGAGTACCCGGTCGAGGTCACCAGCGCCTCCCTCGACAGCGGGCAGGCCGGCTACAACGACATCCACTCCAGCTACACCGGCGACGAACTGCTCATGCTCGTCGTGCGGGACCTCTCCGGCACCGTCGACACCGAGGCCGAGCTGGCCCGTTCGCAGCGCCAGACCGAGATGATCCTGCGGGCCGCCTCCGAGGGCGTCGTCGGCACGGACACGGACGGCCGGGTCGTCCTGGTCAACCCCGCCGCCGCCCACATCCTCGGCTTCCGCGCCAGCGACCTCGGCGGCAAGGAGCTCCATCCGCTGATCCTGCACTCACGCGCGGAGGGCGGGCCGTTCCCGTACGAGGAGTCGCCACTCGCCGACACCCTGCGGTCCGGCCGTAAGCACCGGGTGCGCGGGCAGGTCCTCTGGTCCAAGAGCGGCGACCAGGTCCCGGTGGACCTGACGACCGCGCCGGTGCGTGACGGGGACCAGTTGGTCGGCGCCGTCATGACGTTCACCGACCGCAGGCCGTACGAGGAGCTGTCGCAGCAGCACACCGAGGAGGTCTCCGGGCTGACCGAGCGGCACGCCGCCGAGATCGCCGAGCTCACCGAGAACCACCGGGCCGAGGTCGCCGCCCTCACCGAGGGCCACCGCTCCGAAGTCGCCGCGCTCACCGAGCAGCACACGGCCGAGTCCGCCGACCGGACCGAGCGGTACGCCTCCGAGCTGGAGGAGCAGTCGGAGCGCCTCGCCTCCCTCGAAGCGCAGCACACCCAGCTGACCGCCGTGCTGGGCGAGTCCCTGCGCGGGCCGTTGGAGGAGCTGCGCGGCGAGCTGTCGGCCCTCGCCGCCGACCCGGCCGGCCAGCTCTGGCCCGAGGCCAACCAGATCCTGCACCACCTCGCCGCGGGCTACGCGCGCATGACGACGCTCGTCGACAACGTGCTGAGCTACCAGCGCCTGGACGCCGGCGCCGAGGAGCTCGTCAAGCAGACGGTGCTGCTCGACGCCGTGGTGACCGCGGGCATCGACGGTGCCGTCGAGCTGATCGGCCCCGGGCGGGCGCAGTTCGCGGTGCACGCCCCGCCGATCGAGGCCGAGGTCGACGCGGGCCGGCTGATCACCGCGCTCGCCCATCTCGTCGCCGACGTGGCCGGTGTCGACTCGACCGGCAAGGCCCGGCCGGTGCCGGGCGGCGGGTACGTCGACTCCACGGTGGTCGTGGCCGCGGCGCAGCGCGGTGACGTCGTACGGATCGAGGTGCGCGGGCCGTTCGCCGGGGGCGACCCGGTGCATGTGCCGATCGTGCGCGGGATCGTACGGGCGCACGGCGGTGTCCTCCAGACGCACGAGATGGCCGGGATGAGCGGCAGCGCGTACGTCCTCGAGGTGCCGCTCGGTACGGGCGCGGGGACCGTCACGCCGCCCGCGCCGGTCCCGGTGCCCGAGGAGGCCGTCGTACCGGAGCCCGCCCCGCAGCAGCCCGCGCAGGGCGGACGGCGCCGGGCGCGCAGGGCGTCGACGGACGCGTTCCTGGACAGCCCGGTCGACGCAGAAGCGGCCGCTCCGGAGTCCGGTGACACCGCCGCGGCGGAGCCGACCGGCCGGCGCAGGGCGCGCCGTGGGTCCCCGGACCCCCAGGAACAGCCCCAGGGACAGGAACTGACCCCGCATCGGCCGAGCGAGGGCTCCGGTCGCAGGCGCGGCCGTCCCAGTCCGGCGGAGACGGGTACGGACGCCGTGCCCGAGCAGGCCCGGCAGGCGCTGGCGCTCCCCGCGGCCGCGTCGGCCCCCTCGGAGGGCTCCGTGGTCACGGCGGCCGAGGGCGCGCAGGGAGGCGGCGGACGTCCGCAGCGCGGGCAGACCGTGCCGCCCCAAGGCGTGCCGCAGAACGCCTCCGCGCGCCAGGGCGGCAACGGCGGCAGGCCCGCGCTGCCCGCCCTCGCCTCGTCCGAGACCGCCCAGACCGCCCCCGGACAGCAGGAGCAGCCGCGCCCCGAGCAGTCCGCGCAGCAGCCCGGAGGACGGCGGGCCCGCCGTGCCCTCGCCGCCGCACAGGAACGCGCCGCAGCGGCCGAACCCTCCGGGCCGCGTACCGCGTTCGCGCTGCCGCCCGCCGCCGCGGACCGGGTCCCGCCGACGGCTCCGGGCTCGCCCGTCGTGGCGCCTCCGTCCGCCGCGCCGTCCTCACCCGCCCCGCAGCCGGTTCCGGCCGCGCCCCAGCAGGCTCCCGCCGACGGGCAGCCGCTCCCTGCCGCGGACGGCCCGCTGCCCGAACGCCACGACGCCGTACGGACCGCTCCGGACGCGGACCACACCCCGCCGCAGCCGCACCCCGTGCCGTCCGGCCGCCGCAGGGCACGGCCCGCGGAGACGCCGGAGCCGCAGGCCGCGCCCGGGCATCCCGTTCCCGGGCAGCCGCTGCCCGCCGTCCCTCCGCAGCCCGACTGGGCGCAGGGCGGCGCCCCGGTGCAGGGTCCGGTCGCGCAGTCCCCCGAGGAGGCCGCCGACGAGGCCTGGGCAGCCCCCGGCAGCACCACGCACACCACCGGCACCGTCGCCGCCCGGACCGGCGCGCCCGCGCCCGAGCAGGCGCCCGCTCCGGAGCCGCATCCGGCCGACGGCGACGCGCAGGCCCCCGTCCAGGACGCGCGACGTCAGCCGCTGCCCGCCGAGGCGCCCATGCCGTCCTCGGACTCGACCCAGGGGCGTGCGTTCAGCGTGCGGACGCTGGGCCAGGGCGTGCCCTTCGCGCAGCACCTCGCGCATCAGCAGAACCAGACGCTCAGCGGGGCCGGGCGGCGCCGTAAGCTCGCGGCCCCGCCCGAGGCCGAGCGCCCGGCCCCGGCCGCCACGGCCCCGGTGCCGCCGCAGCCCGCCCCTGCTCCCGCTCCTCCGCAGCCCGGTGCCGCCCAGGGGAGCACGGTGCAGGGTTCCGGTCAGCTGCTGTCCCCGCCCGCCTCCGAGGGACGCTCGTACGCGATAGGCGCCCCCGACGCGGGTGCCGAGGGCCCGGAGCCGCTGGACGGCCCCGGTGGCGCCGTCGAGGTGGCGAACCGCCCGCAGCCGCAGCCCGTCGACGACGAACTGCCCCCGGAGCCGCTGGACAACCCGCGGCGGCTGCTCGTCTGGCCCGCCCCGGACGTCTCCACCCAGCAGGCCCTCAGCGACCGCGGTTACCGCCCGGTGATCGTGCACTCCCGCGAGGAGGTGGACGCCCAGATCGCGGCGTTCCCCGCCGCGCTGTTCGTCGATCCGCTGACCGGCCCGATCACCCGTACGGCGCTCCAGTCGCTGCGTCGGGCGGCCGTGGCGGCGGAGGTCCCGGTGCTGGTGACGGCCGGCCTGGGGCAGGCGACCAGGGAGGCGGCGTACGGCGCCGACCCGGCCGTGCTCCTCAAGGCACTCGCCCCGCGCGACAGCGACCAGCACCCGCCGAGGGTCCTGGTGATCGAGGAGCACGAGGAGATCGCCCTGGCGCTGACGGAGACGCTGGAGCGGCGTGGCATGCAGGTCGCCCGGGCGTCGGGTGACAGCGAGGCGGTCGACATCGCGACCCGGATGCGCCCGAACCTGGTGGTGATGGACCTGATGCAGGTACGCCGCCGGCGCGCCGGGATCATCGACTGGCTCCGCGCCAACGGCTCGCTGAACCACACGCCGCTGGTCGTCTACACCTCGGCCGGCATGGAGGAGGCGGACCTCCCGAGGCTCGCCTCCGGGGAGACGGTGCTCTTCCTCGCCGAGCGTTCGACGAGCGACGAGGTGCAGTCCAGGATCGTGGACCTGCTGGCGAAGATAGGGACGAACTGACGCCCCGGCACCGGCGGGCGCATACGACGAGGGCGGTACGGATCTTCCCGTACCGCCCTCGGCGTGTGCCGTGACCCGGCTCCGTACAGGGGCCGGCCGTGCACGGAGCTGCCCGCGCCGTACGCGGGCGGCAACCCGGCTCAGAGCTGCGTGATGTCCAGCTCGCCCTGCGCGTACTGCTTGCGGATCACCTTCTTGTCGAACTTCCCGACGCTCGTCTTCGGTACGGCCGCGATGACCGACCAGCGCTCCGGCAGCTGCCACTTGGCGATACCCGACCCGGCGAGGAACGCCTTCAGCGCCTCGTAGTCCGCGGTGGCGCCCTCCTTCAGGACGACCGTCGCGAGCGGGCGCTCGCCCCACTTCTCGTCCGGGACGGCCACGACGGCGGCCTCGGCGACATCCGGGTGCGCCATCAGGGCGTTCTCCAGCTCGACGCTGGAGATCCACTCGCCGCCCGACTTGATGACGTCCTTGGCGCGGTCCGTCAGCGTGAGGAACCCGTCCTCGCTGATGACACCGACGTCACCGGTCTTCAGCCAGCCGTCCTCGCTGAACTTGTCCTCGGGCCGCAGCGCCTCGCCGTCCGCACCGCCGTAGTACGCGCCCGCGATCCAGGCGCCGCGCACCTCCAGCTCACCGGCCGACTCGCCGTCCCACGGGAGGTGTTCGCCGCCGGGGCCGACGAGCCGCGCCTCGACACCGGCCGGGAAGCGGCCCTGGGTGATGCGGTAGGGCCACTCCTGCTCCTCGGTCAGCCCTGCGGGCGGGTTGGCCATGGTGCCGAGCGGCGAGGTCTCCGTCATGCCCCAGGCGTGGCAGAGGCGGACACCGAGCTTGTCGTACGCCTCCATCAGGGAGGGCGGACAGGCGGCGCCGCCGATCGTGACGTTGGCCATGGAGGTGAGGTCGCGCGGGTTGGCGGTGACCTCGGCGAGCAGTCCCTGCCAGATGGTGGGGACGGCGGCGGCGTGCGTCGGCCGCTCGCTCTCGATCATGTCGGCGAGCGGCGCGGGCTGGAGGAAACGGTCCGGCATCAGCATGTTGACGCCGGACATGAACGTCGCGTGCGGCAGTCCCCAGGCGTTCACGTGGAACTGGGGCACCACGACCAGGGTGGTGTCCTTGTCCGTCAGGCCCATCGACTCGCACATGTTGACCTGCATGGAGTGCAGATAGATCGAGCGGTGGGAGTAGACGACGCCCTTCGGGTCCCCGGTGGTGCCGGAGGTGTAGCACATGGCGGCGGCCTGGCGTTCGTCCAGCTCGGGCCAGTCGTAGCTGGTCGGACGGCCGGCGATCAGCTCCTCGTAGTCGTGCACCCGCACCGACGCGCCGTCCAGCACGGAGCGGTCACCGGGGCCCGAGACGACGACGTGGTCGAGGGAGGTCAGCTGGGGGAGCAGCGGAGCGAGGAGCGGCAGCAGCGAACCGTTGACGATGACGACCTTGTCGTCGGCGTGCTTGACGATCCAGACCAGCTGCTCGGCGGGCAGCCGGAGGTTCAGCGTGTGGAGCACGGCACCCATCGACGGGATGGCGAGGTACGCCTCCACGTGCTCCGCGTTGTTCCACATGAGGGTGGCGACCCGCTGGTCGCCGTCGATGCCGAGTTCGTCGCGCAGGGCGTGGGCGAGCTGGGTGGCCCGCCGGCCGATCTCGGCGAAGCTTCGCCGGTGCGGCTCCGGCTCTCCGGTCCAGGTCGTGACCTGCGACTTCCCGTGGATGGTCATCCCATGACTCAGGATGCGGGTGACAGTCAGCGGTACGTCCTGCATGGTGCTGAGCACGGCGTCCTCCCGGTGGGCGCTACGCGGCAGTAGGTTTCCGCTGATTCTGCGCACATACCGAGCGGTATGTCACTACTCCCGGGCGTACGAATCGGTGTCGGCCGGAAGAAACGGGCCGGAGGGCGGCGGCGGGAGAGACGCGGATCACCTGTACGGGAGGCGCCGGGGCCGACGGGACGGGCCGGCCGCGCGTCGGGGCCGACGGGACGGACCGGCCGTGCCGAGGGGATCCGGTCAGCGGACCGGGGTCAGCCCGGGGTCCTCACGGAGCTTCCCGAGCGCCCGGGACACGGCACTCTTGACCGTACCGATGGAGACGCCCAGCACCTCCGCCGTCTGGGCCTCGCTCAGGTCCTCGTAGTACCTCAGGACGACCATGGCCCGCTGGCGGTCCGGAAGCTTGAGCACGGCACGCCACATCGCGTCGTGCAGCGTCTGCTGCTCGGCCGGGTCCGGCGCGGGGGCGGCCTCCCTCTCGGGCACCTCCTCGCAGGCGAACTCGTCGACCTTGCGCTTGCGCCACTGCGAGGTGCGCGTGTTCACCAGGGCGCGGCGGACGTAACCGTCGAGTGCCCGGTGGTCCTCGATCCGCTCCCAGGCGACGTACGTCTTGGTGAGGGCGGTCTGCAGCAGGTCCTCGGCGTCGCTCGGGTTCGCGGTGAGGGAACGCGCGGTGCGCAGCAGTACGGGACCCCGGGCCCGCACGTACGACGAGAACGACGGATAGCGGCGGTGTCCGGCGGAGGCAGCGGCCGCCCTGGAGGCGCCGGTGCAGACTGGCGTGGTCATGAACTCCACGCTAGGAGCGGGGGCGGACGAGGGGATCGGCCCCAGGTCCCGAAGCCACGTCCGCCTCAGGTTGTAGGGGTCGGGCGGGCCCCACCTCCTGAAGGTGGAGGGTCGGGCCACCCGCGTCAGGGTCCTCACCCCCGGGTCTCCGTACGGGGGCGGCCCGTGCGGCAGCGGCGCGACGCCGCCGCACGGGCCCCCGGTCAGTTCACCCAGAGCGGCGTGAAGGTCACATAGACGTTGTACGTGGACTGGTCGATGTAGGCGAAGGGCGAGTGGCTGACCTGCACCGTGTTGCTGTGGTTGGAGGCACCGAGGCCGACGGCCTGCTGCTGCGAGGTGGACGAGTTACCGGAGTTGTCCCCGCCGACGCCTCCGTTCCCGATGGTCGCCACCGCCGCGTTCGATCCGTCGTTCGCGAACGCGCCGTTGTCGGCGACCGCCACTCCTCCGAACAGGGCGGCGGCGAGAGGCAGGGCGGCGACCGCGGCGAGGGCGCGAGCGGTACGGATACGTGCCATGTGAATTCCTCCAGGAAGCGAGAACGCTGCTCGATACGGCTGAGTTCCGGAGCGGTCGGCCGACCGCCCCCGTGCTGGTCACGACGTCGCGGGAGCAGAAATGCCCACCGCGTCCCGGGCGAACCACCCCATACGCGCGATTCCCCCGCACGTATGAGGAACGCCCGGTAAACCTGCCGCGCCCTCCTGCCGGCCCCGGCCGGGTCCCACCTGGCCCACCGGGGCGTTCCGCACGGACGAACCCACCCACGTGACGGACCCCCCTTCCCTTCTTCGAACGCTTGTACGAAAATAGCCGCATGGCCACCACCGACCGGCAGACCGCCACCCTGGCCCTCGCCCACGCGCTCTCCGCCGCCGAACGTGGGCTCCCCGTCTTCCCGCTGTCCGCCACCAAGCTCCCCGCACTGCGCTCCCCCCACCACGACGAGGACCCTCCCACGCACTGCCGGGGCGCCTGCGGGCTGCCCGGCCACGGGGTCCACGACGCCACCACCGACCCGGCGGCCGTCCGCGCGCTCTTCGCCGCGGCCCCCAGGGCCACCGGGTACGGCATCGCCTGCGGGCGGGAGCCGCACCGTCTCATCGGCATCGACCTCGACATCGACCTCACCCACGGCAACGACTCCGTGGCCGCCCTCCAGCACCTGGCGCTCCAGCACCTGTTCACCATCCCGGCCACCGTCACCGTGCTCACGCCCAGCGGCGGCCGGCACCTCTGGCTGACGGGACCGTCCGGCGTCTCCGTGCCCAACTCCGCGAGCCGCCTCGCACCCGGCATCGACGTACGGGGAGCGGGCGGCTATCTGGTCGGCCCCGGCTCGGTCACGACCCACGGCCGGTACCGGCTCGCCCCCGGAACGGCCCACCTCGGCCCCGCGCCCTGCCCGCGCGCCCTCCTGCGCCTGCTCACGCCCCCGCCACGCCCGCACCACGCCACCGGCCGGGCGACGCCCGCCCGGCAGGGACAGGGCCTGGTCCAGTTCGTACGCGCCGCCCACGAGGGCCAGCGCAACACCCGGCTGTTCTGGGCGGCCTGTCGCGCGTACGAACACGGGTTCGGCGACGACCTCGCGGACGCCCTCACCGACGCGGCTGTCGGCACGGGCCTCACCGAGCAGGAGGCCCGCGCCGCGATCGCCTCGGCCGCACGTCTCACCGACCCGCGCCGGAGCCCCTGACCGGGAGCTCGGGCTCCCTACCCCGCAATGAGCCCCTGACCGGGTCCTCGGGCTCCGTACCCCGCAATGAGTCCCTGACCCGGTCCCTCACGCTCCGGACAGGCGGCCCGCGCCCCGTCTCACCCCCTGCGCGGTCCCGCCTCCTCCGCCACCCGGGCGAGCGCGCGGACGAGAGCCGTCTCCGCGGCCGTGGGCCATATGAGAGCCCATCGTCCCGTCGGGGCGTCGTGCGGATGGAGATACCGAAGGCCCGGCCAGGGGTAGTAGCGGGCGGCGTCGCCGTGCACCAGGGAGATCGCCTCGCCCGACGCGACCACGGCGGCGACCTCCTGGAAGGTGGACACCTTCGGGCCGCGCCGGATCGGCCGGCCGCCGGGGGTGTGGGTGGGGACCAGTGTCTGCAGCCAGTACTCGGGGACGGGCAGCGCGGAGTGCGGCAGGGCCCAGTCGGCCAGGTCCTCCATGCCGACCGACTCGCGGGAGGCGAGGGGGTGGTCGGCGGCCACCATGAGGAGCAGCGGGTCGGTGACGACCAACGGGCCGACCGTGAGGTCCGGTTCACGGACCGGCAGCCACGAGGTCGACACCTCGACCGAACCGTCGCGGAGGGGACCGAAGGGGTCGGTGAAGTGGATCTCCCGGATCTGGAGTTCGACCTCGGGGTGCCGGGCGCGGAAGAGGTCGATGATGTGCGCGCAGTCGTGCGCCTGAGGTCCGTACAGCCCCAGGGTCAGCGTGCTGGTGCCGCCCTGGGCGGCGGTCGTGGCCGCGCGGGTGCCGTCGATGATCCGCTGGTAGCCCACGCTGAGGTCGTCACGCAACTGCGCCCCGATCGGGGTGAGTTCGACCCGGCGGCTGGTACGGGCGAAGAGGCGTGCGCCGATCCGCCGCTCCTGCTTGGCGATCGACTGACTCACCCGCGCCTGCGACACGTGCAGACGGTCCGCGGTCCGTCCGAAGTGCAGTTCCTCGGCCAGCGTCAAGAAGATCTCGATGTCTCGCAATTCCACCCGGGCCCCCAGACCTCCGGCGATAACGCCTCGCTTATCCGACCATGTGAGGCCGGAGATTGTTCGCGTTTCGGCCACGCTGCATCCTGAGGCACGTCCTCCTCCGAGGACATCATCCGGTGCAGGCCCGCAGGGAGATGGACGTGCTCACACCACTCGCGTACGGCTTGGCCGTCGTGCTCAACCTCTTGATCATCTTCATCGGTCTCCGGTTCTTCTTCCAGCCCCTGGCCGCCGCGACCGGCTACGGCGTACCGGCCAAGGAGAACGGCGACTCCGCGTATCTGACCATCAAGGGGCTGCGCGACCTCGTCTCGGGCCTCATCGGCCTCGCACTGCTGGCGTTCTCCGACGCCGACGCCGCGGCCTGGTTCATGGTGGTGGTGGCCCTGACCCCGCTGGGCGACACGGTGATCGTCCTCCGGCACGGGGGCACGAAAGCCGTGGCCTTCGGTATCCACGCGGCCACGGCGGCGGTCGTGCTGATCTCCGCCGCACTTCTCTTCGCGGCCTGATCCCCGACACGGAACGGCCGTACTCCGCAGCCCCAGGAGGCGAGCAGATGTCCCTCATCCACCCGGACTTCGACGGGTCCCACGTCGTGCGCGAGGCCGACGCCGAAGTCATCGGCCAGGCCCCGACCACCATTCGCCTGCTGGCGGACAGCAGCGCCACCGGCGGCGCGCTCTCCACCCAGCGGGTCACCCTCGCCGACGGCGCCAACGGCGCCAACCCGCACCGCCACGCCAACTCCGCCGAGCTCTTCTACCTGCTGGACGGCACGGCCCAGCTCCTCTCCGGCGACCGGATCGTCACCGCCGGCCGGGGCGACCTCGTCGTCGTCCCACCCAACGTGCCGCACGCCTTCGCCGCCGCCCCGGGGGAGGACGCGGACATCCTCATCGTGATCACCCCGGGGGTCGAACGCTTCGAGTACTTCCGCCACCTCGAACGCATCGCCTACGGCAAGGTCCCCCCGGAGAGCCTCCTGGACGTCCAGGAGCTGTACGACACGTACTTCCTCCAGAGCGCCCCCTGGACAGCCACCCGCGCCTGAGTCGCCGGGCCGGGGCAGGACGCACGGAAGGGGTGCCTCCCGGTGAGGGAGGCACCCCTTCGTCGCCTGCTGCGGTGGGTGTGGGATTTGAACCCACGGTGACTCGCGCCACGACGGTTTTCAAGACCGTTCCCTTAGGCCGCTCGGGCAACCCACCTGTGCCCCGGCCCACCAGGGACGGAGCGGGTACAGCGTACCGGGCGCGGACGCCGCTCGGGGTGCATGGTCCACACGGGGTCCACTGGCCCTGTTCCCGGCCGCCAGTGATCAGCACACCGCCCCCGGCCTCACGCCAGCATATGGAAAGCACCTACTGGCGGCGCTGGCACAGAGCAGGACTCTTCAGTGGCGCCGCCATGCTTCTTATCGTGGAGCACGACCTTCTGATCCGTAGGATCGGGCAGGCCGTTGGGCGGGGCTCCGCTTTCCTCCCGGCTGATCGCTGATCGTCGTGATCAACAGCCTCTGTGTGCCGTGTTGCCGTCAGGGTTGCCGTCAGCTCAAAACAGTGGCACCGGCTCGCAGCGTACGCGATCGCCACGACGCCGAGCCTAGGCCGCCAAGGTAGTGGGCCTGGCTGTCCGCTCCAGTTCCTTGAAGATGACATTGAGGACTTCGAGTTCCTCACCGGTGAACAGGTCATCGGGGCCGCCGGGGGCAAGATCGGCAAACGAGTCATCGTAGAGGTCGCCCAGCCCCAGGATTCCACGCTTGGCCACCGTATCGATGATCAACGTCAGGAAGTCGAGCTGGCGGGAGCTGAGCTGCTTCCCCGCGCAGAAGACCTCGAACGCCTTCTGTGCGGCCTGCCGGTCCAGCCCGCACAGCCCGCGCACAAACAGGCCGAGCCCCCCGGAGGACCGCACCTCGTCGAGATCCTCCGGGGATGCGATGGCCTCTGTGAGGAAAACCTCCTCCAGGTCCGCGAGATCGAGTTCAGTGATCTGCTCATTGAGACGCAGTTTGCGCACCACCGGCTGGTCCTCGTGGCGCAGGAGGTAGGCGCGGGCCTTCTGCTTGAAGCGCTGCTCGTCCGTGCCCTGGGGCATCCCTTGAATCTCGGCCTCGGTGATGTCGCCGAGGGTGTCAGCGAAGTCGGTGTAGACGACGTTCCGCTTGACCTTGAGGTCGGTGAGACGCGCCAGTCGGCGCATACGGCGCCGCATGTCCTCCAGCATCGGGAGCGTGACGCCGTCCCACCACTCATCGCCCGCCACTGCTTCCAGCAGCTCGGCCTGCTCGCCGACCGCCGGGATGTTGGTCTTGGTGAGCAGGTTGGAAGCGATGTCCTGGATCTTCGCGCGCAGCTTGGCGAACTCCTTGCCGCCTTCCAGTGCGGCGAGCTGGAGACCGTACGCCATCAGGTCGAACCGCTTGGCCTCCTCGCCCGTCTCCTCGTCGTCCGGGCGGAACTCGCTGGGCAGTCCGAGCAGGTGCTCTCGGATCGCGGTGTCCGCGTCGTCGTCTACCCGGTGCCAGCTGCCGAAGTCGCTGAATACCTCGATCTCCCGGCGGTGTGGACGGACCAAGAAGTTATCCAGGTTCATGCCGGTGACGGTGTGGTGTAGCCGGTGGGCCAGCGACCAGCGGATCTCCACCTCGGTGCCGATCGCGTCGGGACCGGCGTCCCGTGTCGGATCGGGCTGCTGCCGCTTGTCCAATACCCGCACGAGGTCGAGCTGGCGCTGGAGGAGTTTTTCAGTGAGCGTGACGGCCCTGCGCCCCTCCGACCGGTCGAGTTGGCTGTTGAAGAAGTCGATGTTTCCGCAGAAGTCGAAGACGTAGAAATTCTGCTTGTTGTGATCAGGGTTGTCGGGGTCGGGCCCGTAGAGGGCGGGGCGCAGGCGGGTGCCGCGGCCGATCATTTGCCAGAACTTGGTCTTGGAGAAGACGGGCTTGGCAAAGACCAGGTTCACCACCTCGGGCACGTCGATGCCGGTGTCGAGCATGTCGACGGAGATGGCGATATCGGGGGCGTTCGGCGGGTTCTTCGGGTTGGAGAAGTCGTCGATGAGCGACTGGGCGTACGTCTCCTTGTACGTGATCACGCGCGCCGTGTGGCCAGCACCTTGCGGGTAGTTCGCGTTGTAACGCTCCTCGATGTATCGGGCGTGGTCGTTGTTCTTCGCGAAGATGATTGTTTTGCCGAGCCGGTCGCCGCCCTCGACGCGGTGGCCGCGCGTCATCAGCGTCTCCAGCATCTTGTCCACAGTGTCCTCGTTGAAGAGGAACTTGTTCATCTCATGCCGGCCCACCGCGTCCGGGATGTCACCGTCCTCAGTCCACTCCTTGGCGTCCCACTCGGCCTTCTCTTCCTCCGAGAGGTCGTCGTACCGGATGCCCTGCTCCATGAACTTCAACGGCACCTTCACAGCCTTGGGGAGCACGAGATAGCCCTCGGCGGCGGCTTCCTGGAGGTCGTAGGAGTCGGTCGGTACCCCGTCCTCCATGGCGAAGAGCTTGTACGTGTTGTGGTCGATCTCGTCCTTGGGCGTGGCGGTCAGGCCGAGCAGCAGCGAGTCGAAGTAGCGGAACAGCTCGCCGTACTTCGCGTACACGGAGCGGTGCGCCTCGTCGATGACGATCAGGTCGAAGTAGCCGGGCCCGAAGCGTCGGCGACCCGCACCGTCGGTGACGTTGATCTGCTTCATCATCGTCTGGTACGTGGAGAGGTAGACGCGGGCCGAGGCGGCCTTGTCGTCGAGAAGGCTGGCCGAGGGGGTGTTCGGCAGGTTCTCCTTGAACGCCTTCATCGCCTGAGTGACCAGCGCCTGCCGGTCAGCGAGGAAGAGCACCCGCTGGGCCCAGCCGGCCTTCATCAGCTGGTCCACGAGGGCCACGGTGGTACGGGTCTTGCCGGTACCAGTTGCCATGACGAGCAGCGCCTGACGGCCCCGATCCCGCTCAAAGGTCTCGCCGACCCGCTTGATCGCACGGAGCTGGTAAGGGCGGCCGGCGATCCTCTCGTTCACCGGCGTGCCAGTGAGGGAGAGACGTCCGGCGCGCTGGCGGATGTGCCAGAACAGCTCGTCCTTGGTGAAGAAGCCCTGCACCTGGCGGGGCGGGTAGCCGAGACCGTCGTCCCAGAGGTAGGTCTCGTAGCCGTTGGTGTAGAAGATCACCGGGCGACGGTTGAACTGCTTCTCGAGCGCGTCCGCGTACAGCTTCGCCTGCTGCTGACCATCGCGGGCGTCCCGCTGAGTCCGTTTGGCCTCGACGACAGCGAGGGGCTTGCCGTCATCACCCCAGAGCACGTAGTCGACGAACCCCTTGCCAGTCTTGGTGGGCATCCCCGTGGCTATCGGGTACTCGGTGTCCTTGCCTCGGGTGAGGAGGTCCCAGCCCGCTTCCTTAAGGAGCAGGTCGATGAAGGCGTCCCGGGTCGCCTGCTCGTCGTAGTCGTGCGTGTCCCGCACGGACTGGTTGGCAGCCTTGGCGGCGGCGATCTGCGCCTTGAGCTCTTCGAGCTGCCGGGCGAGGTCTGCGTTCTGCGCCCGCTCGGCGGCCAGCTGCTCGGCCTGCTCCTCGAAGCGTGCCTCGTCCTCCGCCTCCTTCGCCTTTAGCTCGGCCTGCTTTAGCGCACGGGCCTGGGGGGAGAGGGGGCGCGGTACGGCGCTGGTGTCGAACTCCAGGCCGGCGGGTGGCAGAGCCGAAGCCTGGCGGGTGTAGGTACGGGCGAACCAGTAGAGGGAGTGGAACAGCTCCTTGACGCTGGCCTCGGCGACGGTCTTCGGGACGGGGGCGGCCTTGTGCACGGCGTTGTTGCCGTGCCGGCGGATGAGATCCATCTTGGCGTTGACCGTCGGCCCGACGAGCTGCCGGAAGCTCGGCTCGTGGAGCATCGCCGCGAGATCTTTTTTGTAGGGCTCACTGAGGCTGGTGTCCTTGTCGTACATCCAGCGGGCCGCGATCTCGACGGCACGGCGAGCGTAGAAGCAGGCGGCACGCGGGTCGTGGTGGATCAGCCGCTCGGCGCGGGTCGCCTCGTCGTGGAGGGCGGGCCACTCGGCGCGAAGGAAGGCGAAGTTGCCGCCTGCGGTATGGCTGATGTTGTCGGCTGCGGCGCGATCGCGGGCGCTTTTGCCGTGGTCAGTCTGGCCCTGGCCGTTACTGTTCTGGCTACTCTGACCGTTCTGGTCGCTACCCATGGCGGTGCGGTGTCCCTCTCCCCTGTGACGCGGCCTGGACTGCGGGTCCGGGACTCCTTGTCCCGGCCCACACGAGGCCGACATATCCGTCCGTCTCCTACGGCAGAACCACCCGAGGGCCGGACTCCCCTGACCGGCCGCACGGGCGGCGTGTGGTGCTTGTGGTGCGGTCGGTACTGCGCACCGGGTGCGGCAGAAGTGGCTTACGCAGCTTCGCCGGCGGCTTCATGATCCCAGAGGGTGCCAGAGAAGGCACGGTGCTGGACGGAGGTGAAAAGTTCATCAAGGGCTGCGAGGTGAGTGCGGTGTACACCTAGCTGCGCCTCTACTGCTTTCACCCGCTGCGAAAAGTCCAACTGCTGGGCAAATGAGGGCAGCGGGACTTCAAGTTCACGCAGCTTAGCAAGGGTGATCTCACGGAAAGTGGCACCCTTTACCTGCCGCTGAATCCAGGACTGTGCCTCATGGGACCGCAAGTAAGCCAGCAGGTATTCTGGAGTCACCCTATCGCCGGGCGCGATGCGCGCAGTACCCTGAGTCAGGTTTGCACCGTCAAGCTCGGCAGGAACGAGCGCAGTGTTCCCCACAGTGGCGCGAATACTCATCACAATGTCACCTGCGGCGACTCGCGACCTTGCGAATTTTGCTGCGACTGATGGGTCCGTGTGCCGCAATCCATCGGTGATGATTTCACCGTCCTTGAGATCACCGGTCCGAATGTAGGGCACACCTCCGTCGAATTCATCCCCAGCCTGGACGATTCCGTAGGTGACAATCGTCCCCTTACGCACAACCTCGCTCAACGGCTCCTTAGGGAAGTCCTCGAACTGGAACATATGAACAAGCATGGACTGGATCAAATCGCCGAGGAGAGCGATGGCCTCGCGACGCTTCGCACGGAGAGTGTCCACCTGGTCGAGAACGGCGGTGATGCGTTGCTGCTCTTCGAGGGATGGCAGTGGTACCGGCAGCGCGAGGAAAACATCTCTCGGTAGCGAGCGCCGACGTGCAGTACTCCCCTGCAACTTCGCTGCATAATATTTCAAAGCCCGGGGCGAACGCAGGAATCGCTCTAGGAAATCTCGCGATACTGAATCGGGGTTTACCAGATCCCAAATTTCGTAAGCAGGACTTACGATCGCCGAATCGTAGAGCCGCTGAAAGGAAAGCACTCCTTCATCAATAGGGAACCCGACGACGAGCTGGCCACGGTCGACTACTCGATAAGCGGAAGTATCGGAAGAGGCCACACGCTTTTTGAACTTATCCGCTTGATCGACAAGCCCGTCTCGCATAGTCATGGACAGGATGGGGAGTTCTTGAACTCCCGCCCGCCGAAGGGCTGCAGGCTTGATGATGTCACCCAAAAGCGTATCGGTACTGCTCACGCCAGCAGTCCCTTCAGTTCGAATACACCCTTGGAGATTTGCTCATCAATTACCTCCAAGTCAGCGAGGATTTCACCTGGAGTCCGTGTCTTGATCTCCTCGTGCACTACCGCCTTGTACCTGTTGATACTCAAGTCATATCCCTGAGTGACGATCTCCGCTTTGGGCACGCAGAAGCTCTGGTCTGTGCGTTCCCGATCACGTTCGGAGCCGTCCCGCTCGAACCAGCGGGCCAACACATCCGGCAAGTTATTCTTCGCGTGCTCCGTCTCTGTCAGCGGCCCACCCGTCGGCCGAACCGTGAGCCGATCGTCAGCGAGCAGCGGAGCGCGCTTGTCATCAAGGCTGAGACCGTCCGCCTGCAGGTCATAGAACCAGACGTGGCCTGTGCCGCCCGAGTCAGTCTTCGTGAAGAACAGAATCGCCGTCGAAACACCGGCGTACGGCTTGAACACGCCGCTCGGGAGCTTGACCACCGCTTGGAGCTGCTGATCCTCCACCAGGATTCGGCGCAGCTCTTTGTGTGCTTTTGTTGAGCCGAACAGCACGCCGTCCGGGACGATGACGGCAGCCCGGCCACCAGGCTTCAGGAGCCGCAAGAAAAGGGCCAAGAACAGCAGTTCTGTCTTCTTCGTCTTGACGATGCGCTGGAGGTCCACCGCCGTGGACTCGTAGTCCAGGCTCCCGGCGAAGGGCGGGTTCGCAAGGATCAGGGAGTAGCGCTCGGCCTCGCTGGCGGCGCTCTCCGCGAGCGAGTCGCGGTACCGGATGTCCGGGTTCTCGATGCCGTGCAGCAGCATGTTCATCGAGCCGATGCGGAGCATCGTGGAGTCGAAGTCGAAGCCGTGGAACATCAACTCGTTGAAGTGCTTGCGCTGCTCCACCCCGAGCAGCGCATCGCGGTGCACCCGCTGCACGTATGACGCCGCCTGCACCAGGAAGCCAGCCGTGCCGCACGCCGGGTCGCAGATCTCATCGCGCGGGCCGGGTTGAGTCATCTCGACCATCAGGTCAATGATGTGACGAGGCGTGCGGAACTGGCCGTTCTGGCCGGATGTAGCAATCTTCGCGAGCAGGTACTCGTAGATGTCACCCTTGGTGTCGCTGCTGTCCATCGAGATGTCGTCCAGCAGGTCGACGACCTTCGCCAGCAGGTTGGGCCCCGGGATTGTGAACCGGGCATCCTTCATGTGGTGGGAGTAGGTCGACTCATCCCCGCCCATGCGACGCAGGTACGGGAAGACGCCGTCGGCGACAAGCCCGTACATGATCTCGGGGTCCTTGACCTTGAAATTCTGCCAGCGCAGATCCTGCTGGTCGTCCGAGAAGAAGGGGTCCGGGTCAGGCTTGTCCGTTGCGATCGCCTTGCGGTCCTTGCGGGTCTGGATCTCGTCCAGCCGCTTGATGAAGAGCAGGTACGTGATCTGCTCCATCACCTCCAGTGGATTGGAGATGCCACCCGACCAGAACGCGTCCCAGACGCGCCCCACCTTGCTCTTCAGCTCGCCCGTAATCACACAGGGGATCCTACGGCCCCCGAACCCCACGCCATCCAGACTTGACAAGCCGGAGACTTCACCACTCAGCGACTCAGACATCGACCTCCGTACACACCGTCTTGCCAGCTCACCGCGGCCTCGCCGTCGCGCCGGCCGAGTGGACAGCGTTCTTCGGCTCACCCGTCAAGGTTGACCGAAACCCATACCACTTAACGTGCGCTCGGCTTGACCGACCGTAGCCGTTCTCGGCAGGATCGGACTCAGCAAGCAAAACATCGCGCATATGGCTGCGCAGACCCTGTGGCCGTCCCTTCGGGGGCGGCCACAGACGTGTTCCAGGGAGGTTCGGTGCACCTGTGCTATATCGACGAGGCGGGCAACGGGCAGACGCTCGATCCCGTGAGGCCGGACGCCCCTCCGGTCCTCGTCGTCGGCGGATTCACCGTGCCCCGGGCCCAGGTCAAGTCCCTCACCTGGGCCTTCCTAGCCGTCAAGAAGCATTACCGTCCGCAGTTGCGGAACGCGGACCAGCTCTCCGAGGTGATCCAGCACGAGATCAAGGGCTCAGACGTCCGTAAGAACCTCCGTGTCGGCAATCACGGCTGGCGGCGTGCGGCCATGGAACTGGTGGCATCACTGCTCGACACATTGGAATCCCACGAAGCCCGCATCCTCGCCCGCGTGTGGATCAAAGAGGAGGGGCTGGCGTTTGACGAGTCCGGGGTGTACCCGGCCTCCGTTGCCGCGCTGAACGAAACCTTCCAGGCTCAGCTCGCCCACGAGCACTCGCGCGGCATGATGGTCCTCGACAGCCGCACGAAGGTAAAAAATGCTCCAAATGTGCACTGCGTGACCACCCGCAAGTACCGCACGGGCGGTGACAGCCTCCGCGGGGTCATCGAGTCGCCGGTCTTCGGCCACAGCGACACCCACACGCTGCTCCAGCTCGCCGATCTCGTGGTGTCCTCCCTGCTGTTCCCCATCGCGTGCCACGCCTACCTGGGCGACGTGACGTGGAACGTGCACTGTGACGACGCTTACCGGCCATTGCGGGAGCAGTTCGGGCAACGGCTGAAGAAGCTGCAGTTCCGGTACCAGGACCCGACGGGGAAGTGGCGCGGCGGGATCGTCGTGTCCGACCGGCGGACGCAGCAGCCGTCCAGCCTGATGTTCGGACCGAAGAAGATGGTCACCGTGCCGACTACTACGATCCCGGGACAGCCGGGCGCTCCGGTCCCTGGACAGCGCGAGGCCGAGCAGGATGGCAGTTCTCCGCCTGTCTCCTAAAGCGGGTGCCGCGGGCGCGATCAGCCGAGATAGGGCCGGTCACGGTGTTCCAGGAAGTGGCGGATCCGCAGCCGCTGCGTGTGGTGCATCGGCAGCTGATCGATCTCTTCCGGCTGGACGAACCGCAGCTCCGTGGACTCGTCCGAAATCGTGAGCCGGCCCCCGACCATACGGGCGGTGAAGCAGACGTTGAACTGCCTGCGCACTTCACCGTCCGAGTAGGCGATGACGTGGCGAGGGTCGGTGTACGTGCCCACAAGCCCAGTGATCTCTACGTCCAGGCCTGTTTCTTCCTTCACCTCGCGGACGGCCGTTCCTGGGAGTGAGTCGGTCATCTCCATGCCGCCACCAGGGAGCGCCCAAAGATCGTTATCCCGTCGGCGCTGAAGGAGCACGCGCCCTTCGGCGTCGGTAACCACGGCGGACGCGGCAACCACCAAGCTGTTCGGCTCAGGTGCCGCCGGGTCGTCGTAGTACTCAGTCCGTGCCATGATCACCCTTCGCTTACCGGCGTCGCGGTCTCCCAGACCGCATCGAAGCTGCTGGCGTAGGTGTCGAACATGCCGCCCTCTCCAGTGCGCCGCAGATGCCACACGGGAGCACCGTAGGCGTTCACGCCCCAGACATGGGCATTGACCATCGCCTGGTCATCCGCACGGTAGATCGAGTTGTAGAGCGTGGTGGCATGGGTCCGCACCTCGATGCCAGGTACCCCAGCAAGGGGGCGATAGTGCATGAGGGCGAGTTGACAACGGGACTCGATCCCGTGGCCGAACCTCTCTTCTTTGCCGCGCTGTTGAACATTCGCGCTGTCCGGGTCGCCGATTGCGATACGGACCGCGCACCCGTCGGAAGCTCGCTCTCGCAGCAAGTCGTTGAGCCGCGGGTACGCCTCGTGCAGGAAGACGGCTGCGTACACCAACACGTCGATGTGCTCGCGGGCTTGGGTCAGCATGTCCACAAAGGTGGACACGGGGACGTCCGCCCGCTGGTCGTAGAGAGCCACAAGTTCCGGACTGACAGCGCGGGCAGGGCGTGCCTGCCGGAGCGCAGGCCATAGAGCGTGCACGTCTTCTCCTAGTGTTTCCGCTGCCAGCATGGCCGTGGCACGGCGCGGCGTACGCCCCAGATTTACCCATCTTTCAACGGACTTGGGATCGACTTCGACCTTGTCCGCAAGGGCGGCATACGTCCAGCCGCCGGCCGCCATGGCAGCACGTAATCTCTCGTTCGGCATCTCAATCTCTCCTAACACCCGGGGACGGCACTAGGGACGTTCTACCCGACGCGGGACGTCCCGAAGTGGGGTTTGTCGGAGGTTCCGACGTCCTGATGAGCGGCAGGATCCTCGTCCGCATGGCGAGCAACCAGCAGACCAGACCAGGCATCGGTGAATTGGCGAAGGACACCGCCAGGGGACGTATCGGCGTCGTCATGGGCGAGGTCGGCGGTCGTGTGCAGATACGGCCGGTCCGCGGCGGCACGGAGTGGGATGCCATGCCGGACCACGTCGTGGCGCCGAGTGCGCGGGAGGAACTGAGCGCACGTCTGGCCATCCGGAACGCCAACACTCGGGACGGGCTGTGATGCGCGCCATCGGCCGGTATGCGGGAGTCCTGTTCATCGTCATGATCAGTGGGTCGTGCGGCCTGGTGATCGGCATGGCTCTCGCCGTCGGCCAATAGACCGGCCGCCCCGAACGGGTGCTAGGTCCTCTCGTTTGGATCACCGCGCGGACCAGAGGAAGATGCCCGCGATGTGGAGTCCGGCCAGGTAGATGGTCGCGGTCTTCTCGTAGCGG
>NZ_JBVJNK010000011.1:81594-267028 GCF_055583745.1 Streptomyces sp. NPDC104381 | reverse complement strand
AGTGGCGAGGGATCGCCACCCGCTACGAGAAGACCGCGACCATCTACCTGGCCGGACTCCACATCGCGGGCATCTTCCTCTGGTCCGCGCGGTGATCCAAACGAGAGGACCTAGTGGCCAGACCGTAGAGGGCAGCCCCGATGGCGGCGGACGCGCCAGGAGTGGCGTCTTGACGACTCATGCTCGAAGCATAGCCGTTTTATATTCATAGCTTATGTAAATAACTGCCCGGGCATCCGGTCGGAGTCCTCGGGGACACGGCGGACAGCGGAAAGGGCCCCGCGTCGCGCGGACATCGACGAAGGGACCAAGCCCGGAACAGCAGGGCTGAAGCTCGCCAGGCTCCCCTTCTGCCTCTGACTGCGACGGCTGCATGAACCAGTCCACAGCCAGGTCGATTCGGATCAACACCTTGCGTCATCCGTCCACGCCGAGATCTCCGCGGCACCCCGCCGGACAGCCTCTTCCGGATGCCGGGCGAGCTGGCCGCAGGCCCCTGCGACGTCCGGCACACCGTCCGGTCCCACGAGCGCGTCATGCACCCCGATCTGCAGCCAGTCGGCCTGGTTGTCGTCAGCATCGGCGACCGCGAGAGCGATGAGCCTGACGGCGGCCACCGTTCCCGCCCGGGCCAGGGCCTCTGCCGTCTGTCGCGTCACCGCCGTGTCCTCGACGTCCAGCAGCAGCCCCACCAGCACTTCCGCAGCCTCAGGAACATCAGCGAAGGAAGCAAGGTCACGCCCGGCACGAACGCGGTGCGTCCAGGAGGGAGACGACGCCTCAGCCAGGGCCGCCTCCCACCCACTCGTCATCTCTGGCACGACCGGACAGTCTCATGCCCCACGAAGAAGATCGAACCCCGGGCAGAAGCTGCCCGCACGCTTGACGAAGGACATAGAGGCCCCCCCACGCAGACACAGGGGCAGCCTCGACCGGGCGAGTCAGAGCGGGGAAGTGGGAGGGGCCGCGCTGGTGAGGAAGTCGTCGGTATAGGTGGTGGTGAGGAATTCCATGTTGTGGCCGTCGGGGTCGTGGACGTAGACGCCGCGTCCGCCTTCCAGGTGGTTGATGGTCAGCGGCTGTGTGTGCTGGGGGTCGGCCCAGTGGGGCAGGTTGCGCTCCTGAATCCGGTGGAGGATGGCGTCGAACTCCTCGTCGGTCACGCGGAAGGCGTAGTGCGTGGGGGTCCAGTCCTTGCCCTTGACGAGGTGTTCGGCGTAGTCCAGCGCGACGTGGTTGTCGAGGCGGACGACGGTGAACGGGCCGAGTTCGCTGGGCTCGGGGGTTCCGAGGAGGTCGGCTATGAAGCGCGCTCCGGCGCGGCGATCGCTGCTGTGGACGATGGTGTGATCGAGCCTGGGCACGAGTGTTCCTTTCATGGTGGGAGGTTCTGGGCCGGTGCGGGCCAGGAGTCAGGGAGTCAGGATGATCTTTCCGTCGAGGTGGCCGGCTTCGGCGATGCGGTGGCCCCGGGCCGCCTGGGACAGGGGCAGCACCTGATGGATGCGCTGGGTCAGTGTCGCGTTGTCGTGCAGGGCGCTGACGGCGGCGAGGGCGTCGGTGGTGCGGTCGCCGGTTCCACCGCCGGGCGAGAAGCGCACACCGTGGAGCTGGGCTGCCATGGGGTCGGCGAGGGTGAGGACGTGGTCGGGGTTGCCGGTGAGGTCGATGGAGTCGCCCAGGACGTCGGCTCCTGAGGTGTCGAGGACCTTGTCCACTCCGTTGGGTGCGAGGGCGCGTACACGCTCGGCCAGGCCGGTGCCGTAGGTGGTGGCCGCCGCGCCGAGGCCGGTGAGGTGGGTGAGGCCGGTGGCGGATGCGGTGCCGATGACGCGGGCGTCGCGGGCGAGGGCGAATTGGACGGCGAGGGTGCCCACGCCGCCCGCTGCTCCGTGGATGAGCAGGGTCTGGCCCGCGGCGAGGTCGAGTTCCTCCAGGGCGCGCCAGGCCGCCTCGGCGGCGACGGGCAGGGCTGCGGCGTGGGGGTGGTCCATGCCTTGCGGGATGGGGGCGAGTCGGTGGGCGTCGGCCAGGGCCAGGGCGGCGTAGGTGTGGGAGGCGGCCCCGAAGACGGCTGTGCCGGGGGCGAGGTGGCGCACGTCGGGGCCGGTGGCCTCGATGGTGCCGGCGAGTTCCAGGCCGGGGACGTAGGGCAGGTCCAGGGGCATGAAGGCGGCCATCGCTCCGCTGCGGAGCTTGAGGTCGAGGGGGTTGACCGTGGTGGCGTGGACGCGGATACGGACCTGTCCGGGGCCGGGGTCGGGTACGTCGATGGCGGTGGGCTCCAGGACCTCCGGGGCCCCGTAGTCGGCGAAGGCGATGGCGTCGGTGTGCATGATCAGGTGCTTTCTGTGGTGCGCTGAGGGTCAGCGAGCGGCGGAGGGGCCACGGCCGGTGAAGGTGTGGCGGGCGAAGCGTGCGCCGATCAGGGCGTGGCCCGCGGTGTCGGGTGCAGGAGATCCGGCAGCGGTGAGGTGGCGAGGTCTGGGTCGTTGCAGAGGTCGAGCCCGTCGACGTGGTGCAGGCGGGTGTCGTCGTCCATGCGTGCGGTCGCCCTGCGGGACAGTTCCTGGCGGATGGTGCGCAGGGTGAGGCGTCCGGTGGTCGAACACTCCGGGCGGGCCAACCGGGGCACCGTGGAGGTGCCGGTGGCCACCACATCCGGCTCCACCACGGTTGCGGCCGTCCGAAGCACCGCCCCGCGCGGCATGGCCGGAGTCGACGAGATCTGGATCAATTCGGTCATGGGAGGTGCCTCGTTCCGGGTCGGCACCGGGTCAGCGCCGCCTGAAGGGGCACCGGCGCGTCTTGCGATCCCCAGCCTCCCGCCCGGACGGACACATCCAGCCCCTCCGAACGGGCGGCTTCCCCCCTCCTTCCGAAGGGGACCACCGTCGTGGCACTGTCCTAGCCTGGCGCTATGAGCACCATCGACTGGTCGAGTCCTGCCTCGGTCACATCCGCGCTCGCGGACGTTCAGCGGGCACCTCTCGGCGAGGTGCTGCGCCGCCTCTCCGCGCTTGTGCACCCGCTCGTGCCGCACACGGCCGCTGCCCAGCTCACCGGCTTCTGCGGCCACTCCCCCCTGAAGACCACCGGGACCGACGAGGCCACCGAGGCCCTCACCAGCACCGATCTGGGCCGCCTGGCCGCACAGGTCCCGGTCGGCGCTCCCTGGCGCGGCACCGCGCGCCTGGGCGGGGCCGACCACACGCTCACCGCCGTCGCCGCAGCGGCCCCCGACGGCGACGGGTCGCTGCTGGTGCTCATCGGCACCCCCGCAGACCCCCTGCCCCCGGCCGCAGCGGTACTGCTCCAGAGCATCTGGGACCTGATCACCGCGCACCTGCTCCACCGCGCTCTGGATCCCGAACCCGAACAGCTCGCCCGCTCCCGCGCCGCCTCCGGCGAGCGCCAGCGTGTCACCGCGGAGTTCACCAGCTCCCACGCCGTCACCCTCACCGCCCTGCTCGCCACCCTGCGCTCCCGGTCCCTCAGTGATGCGGCGGCCCGGCAGGCGGCCACCGACCTCGCCGCCTCCGCGCTCATCGACCTCCGCCGCACCGCGCAGGAGGACCCCGCCGACAGCAATGCGCGCCGGGTCTTCGAAGACCTCACCGACGAACTCAGTCCGATCCGGCGCTACAGCGACGTCCGGCTCAGCCTCCGCCCGCCCGAGGCGGCCCGGACCGTTCCCTCCGAGGTTGCGTACGCCGCCCGGTCCGTCACCCTCACCGCCGTACTCGACGCGTTCACCCAGGACACGGTGCGACGCGTCCACGCCGGATGGAACCTCACCGACCACGCCCTCACCGTCACCATCCGCGACGACAGTCCGAGCGCCCGCAGCGACACCAGCATCGCCGCCCGGCGACTCCACCAGATCGCCGCCGCGGCAGGCGGCGAAGTGGCCCTCGACACCGAACCGGAATGGGGAACCACCGTCACCGCCACCTTCCCCCTGAACCCCGCGGAGACCGCCGCACCAAGCCCGCTCGATGGCCTCGCCCCCCGCGAACTCGACGTCCTTGCCGGCCTTGCCCAAGGGCTGAGCAACCGAGCCATCGCCGAGGAACTGCATATCGGTGAGACCACCGTGAAATTCCACGTGCGCAACATCCTGAGAAAGCTGACCGTCCCTTCCCGCGGGCAGGCCGCGGCCCTCGCCCGGGACGCCGGCCTCACCCCGTCCCGCCGGCCGTAATGCCCTTCACTCAGCCTCGGCGACAAAGACGGGATGCTCTCGTGATCGGTCACGGACCCGTCAGGCATCATCCTGTACAGCCTCCGGCTGCCGGCTGAACCATCGTCAGGGAACCGGAGGATTCGAGCTACGGACAGGTTCGGGCCCTCCTGCCCCTGAAGCACCGCTCCTACGGGCCCGGTGTGGTGCGCGCCCGGCGCGAGTCGGGCAGGGGCCTGGAGTCCTCGCCTGTTCCGTGGCAGTCGGCCCACGTGACCGTCCGGTCGCACCACCTCTCCAGCAGCACGCGATCGTGTCCGACGCAAAGGAGCCCAGCGCCCGATCGGCGTCGGTATTCCTCCACCACGTGGACGAGGGCAGCCGTCGTCGAGGCGTCCAGCATCGCCGTCATCTCGTCACAGATCAGCCAGCGCGGACGCAGCACCAGGGCACGCGCCAGGCAGGCGCGCTGGAGCTGGCCGTCGCTGACCTCGTGCGGGCGACGGGTGAGGAGGTCCGTGCCCAGGCCGACGCGGGCCGCCAGCTCCGGAACCAGCGCGGGGGCCTCGGAAGACCGGCCCGCCGCGCGTAGTGGCTCCGAGATCAGGTCGGTGAGGGTCAGGCGGGGGTCGGCGGAGAGCCGAGGCTGTTGGAAGACCACGCCGAAGGCGGTTCGTTGCTCACGTGGGGCACGGTGGCGCCAGCCCCGTGCCTGCTTGCCGTCGATGACGACCTGTCCGGCGTCGGGTCTGTGCAGCAGTGCCGCGACCCTTGCCAGCGTCGATTTGCCGCAGCCACTGGGCCCGAGGAGGCCGACGGACTCTCCGGCGCCGATGGTGAGGTTCGCGGACCGGACGACAGGGGTGCGCCGGTCGTATCCGGCGGTGATCGCCCGCAGTTCAAGCATGCTGGCCTTCCGGTATGTCCTGGTGCGGATGATGGCAGGCGGTCCCGTCGGTGAGGGCGGGCAGCCTGCCGCACGCCTCGTCCACGCGTTCGCAGCGCGCTGCGAACGCGCAGCCGTCAGGGAGCGCGGACAGCTCCGGCGGCATACCCGGGACAGGGGTGAACGCGCGCCCCGGCAAGGCGTTCAGGAGACCGCGAGCGTAGGGATGCCGCGGGCCGGTGGCGCCGAAGAAGTCAGCGGCGTCCGCAAGTTCCACGATGCGGCTGGCGTACATGACGGCCACCCGATCGGCAATTCGCTCGGCAGCTGCCAAATCGTGGGTGATCAGGAGCAGCGCACGGTCCTTACCCACGTGCCGGCGCAGTTCGTCCACCGTGCGTTCCACGAGGTCTCGGTCGAGTCCGGTGGTCGGCTCGTCGGCGAGCAGCAGTGGCGCGTCGCCGACGAGAGCGAGCGCGGTGGCGGCGCGCTGGGCCAGACCGCCGGACAGTTCATGCGGATAGCGGTCCAGATGCCCGGAGGGAAACAGGGCGCGCCCGGCGGCCGCCTCAGCGGCGCGCCGCAATCGAGGCTTCCGTGGTCCGGTGAGCTCCCGCAGGGCTTCCTCCAGCTGGGAGCGCACGGTGCGGACGGGCGTCAGATGGGCCGCGGGGCTCTGCGGTACGAGGCCGACGCGTCGACCCCGCACGGTGCGGGCCAGCGTGCGCTCGTCGGCAGCCAGAAGGTCGATGAGGTCCCCACCGGCGGCGTCCCGCAGCCACGCGGTGCCGGCGGTCTCCGCGTTCTGCGGGAGCAGACCGAGCAGCGCCGAGGCGAGCACCGACTTGCCGCAGCCGCTCTCACCGACGAGGGCGAGACATTCTCCGGGAGCGAGGTCGAAGTCCGCTTCGGTGACCGCGCTCACGTACCGGTCGCCGGGCAGGCGGAACCTGACGGAGAGACCTCTTACGGTCAGCGTGGTTTCCCGCTGGGCAGGGGGTGCGGGGACTGTCACAGCATGAGCTCCGATCGGCGTCGGGGGTTGATCCGTTCCCGCCAGGCGCCCGCGAGACCCGAGATCGCGAGCGTGGGCACGATGATGCACAGGCCGGGAAAGAGGGTCGGCCACCAGTCACCGACCAGGAGCGAGCCTCGCGCGCTCTGTACGAGCGTCCCGAGGCTGGCCTGGTGGGTGGGAAGCCCCAGGCCGAGGAAGGACAGCGCTGATTCGTGCCAGATGGCGTGCGGCACCATCAGCGCGGCGGCGAGACTGGCCTGAGGGAGGACGGCGGGCACGAGGTGCCGCGCTGCGACTCGCAGCCGTGACGCACCGCCTGAGATCGCCGCGTCGACGTACGGGCGCGAGCGCAGGGAGAGGACTTCGGCGCGGACGATACGGGCCGTGGAGAGCCAGTGCGTGAGTGCCACGGAGACGACGACGGGCCAGACGCCGGGCCGGAACATGGCGACGATGAAGATACCGAGGAGCAGGTGCGGAACGGAGGAGAAGACGTCCAGGAGCCGCATCACGACGCGGTCGGCCCAGCCCCCGGTGGCCGCCGCGAGGGCGCCGACCGCCGTGCCGATGACGGTCGCGACCACAGCCGCGACGACACCTACGAGGAGGGAGACACGCAACCCGTAGACGCAGCGGAGCAGCAGGTCACGGCCGACGTCGTCCGTACCGAAGGGGTGTGACGGCGACGGGGGCCGCAGCTTGGCGGCCAGGTCGACGGCCTGCTCGTCGAGGTGGACGAGCGGCGGTACGACCAGCACGGCGAGGACGACGACAGCCACGAGCGTCACGGAGGTACGTACCCGCCACATGCGGGTGGAACGGCGCTGTCCGCCCTGCGCGCGCCAGACGATCTCAGCCATCGAATCCCACCCTCGGGTCGGTGAGGCCGTACAACAGGTCGGCCACGAGGTTGCCCAGGAGGACCGCGACGGTGGCGAGCGCGGTCAGCGCTGCCAGGAGCGAGAAGTCCACGGAGGTAGCGGCCTGGACGGTCGCCGCGGCGATGCCGGGCCAGCTGAACACGGTCTCCACGAGGAGCGCGCCGGTGATCAGTTCGGGCACCCGGGAGCCGACAAGGGTCAGCATGGGCAGCATCCCGGAGCGCAGGGCGTGCCCGACGAGGACGGTCCGGTCCCTGAGCCCCCGTGCGCGTGCACCGCGCACGGGGTCGTCGCCGAAAGCGTCACTCACCCCTTGGCGTACGTACAGCACGAACCACGGCAACTGCGAGGTCGCCAGGACAGCCGCGGGCAGCACCAGATGGCTCGCGATTTGACCGGCCGTCACAGTGGAGCTGGTGGTGTCGGTCAGGCCGCCGGAGGGCAGTACGCCCAGCTTGAGCGCGAACAGCCAGACGGCGAGCAGGCCGAGCCAGAACGGCGGAGCGGCCTCGAGGGTGTAGGCGAGAGAGGTGACGGCACGGTCCGACCAGCCGCCCTGGCTGCGGGCGGCGAGCACGCCCAGCGTGGTGCCGAGGAGGACAGCGACGACGAACGCGGTGGCGGCGAGGAGCACGGACCAGCCGACGCGCTCGCCGATGGCGTCCGCGACGGGCTGGCGCAGCGTGGTGGAGTCCCCGAGGTCACCGGAGAGCGCCGAGGTCAGCCAGTGCCACCAGCGTGCGGTCAGCGGCTGATCGACGCCGAGGTTGGTGCGCAGTTGGTCGAGGTTCTCCTGCGAGGCGGTGAGCCCGGCCGTGCCTGCGTACGCCTTGACCGGGTCGAAGGGCGAGGCGGCGGCGACGGCGAAGACACCGAAGGTGACGACGAGCAGCACGGGCACGGCGAACAGTGCTCGTCGCGCCGTGAGGCGGGCCATGGGCCCCCAGGGGAGTCGACGGCTCGGCGCCTCCCCGGGGTCTGGGGACGGAGCCGATCTCACTGCTCGACCTGCCAGTCCTCGACGTTCCACCACGGGCCGGACGCGAGGCCGTGGTCGTGCGGTTCGATCTGGGTGCTCAGGTCTCCGAACTTCTTGTCCACGACGTAGAGGTGATCGATGTGTGTGAGGAACGTATAGCCGGGGTTGCTGACGAGCTCGCGCTGGACGGTGTCGTAGGCGGTCTTGCGCTCGGTTCGGTCTCCGCTCCTGCGGGCGTCCTCCAGCGCCTTGTCGACCGTCGGGTTGTCGTAGTGCGCCATGTTGTTGAAGCCGTCGCCGGCGAGGGAGGACTTGAGGAGTGAGTACTGGTCGAAGTCCGGGTCGGCGGGAGAACCGCCGCCGGCGAGAACCGCGTCCTTGGGCATGCGGGGCTTGATGACCTCCCATGTGCCGGACTGCACCTGCACCTTGATGCCGATCTTCTTGGCGTCGGAGGCATAGGCGAGGGCGTGGTCCTGGCGGAGCTTGTCGCCGGAGAGGTACCAGAGCGGGAACGTCGCCTGGACGCCCGCCTTCGTACGGATGCCGTCCTTGCCCGGCTTCCACCCCGCCTCGTCGAGGATCTTCTCGGCCCCTGCCGGGTCGAATGCACGCTCTGTGCCTGTGGTGAACCACGGGCTGTCGGTCGGGACGGGGCCGTATGCCTCCTTGCCCTTGCCGTACAGGATCGAGTCGACCATGGCCTTGCGGTTGACACCGATGTCGAGGGCCCGCCGGACAGCGGTGTCGCCCGCGACCTTGTTGCCCGTCGGCAACGTGACCACGCGGTAGTCGAAGGACTTTGCGGCGTAGGTGTTCCTGCCCTTGTCGCTCCCGTATTTCCCGGCGAGGTCGGGCGGCAGGATCGCGCCGTCGAGCTCACCGGCGTCGAGCCGGGTGGCTCGGATGTCGTCGTCCTTGATGATCGCCATGGTGAAGTTCTTGATCTTCGGCGCGGCGCCCCAGTAGTCGGGGTTCGCCTTGAAGATCAGCTTCTCGCCCTTGGACCAGGTGACCAGCTCGTACGGTCCCGTGCCGACCGGCGCGGTGGTGAACGCACCGGTGTTCACGTCCTGCCCGGCCACGATGTGTTCGGGAGCGATGGGCAGGACGGTGCGCTCGGCGAACGGCGCGTAGGGGTACTTGAGGCGGAAGACGACCGTGTCGCCGCCCTTGGCCTCGACGCTCTTGACGGCGTCAAGTTCCGTCTTGGAGGCGTTGTTGGTCTTCTTGTCGAGGATCGTCTCGTAGGTGAAGACGACGTCGTCGGCGGAGAACGGCTTGCCGTCGCTGAACTTGACGCCCTTGCGCAGCTTGTAGGTGTAGGTCGTGCCGCCGTCGGTGACCTTGGGAAGGTCGAGGGCGAGAGCGGGCTTGAGCTTCATGTCGACGTCATGGGTGAGCAGCCCGTCGAATATTTTCGAGTTGCCGTCCTTGCCGTAGCCGAGGAGTGGGCTGAGGGTCTCGGGTTCGTATGCGATGCCTACGACAGCCGAGTCCTTCGAGCCGCCTCTGTCCGCACCGCCACCTGGCGCCGAGCAGGCCGAGGCTCCTGCGATGACGACGCCTGCCAGAGCTGCCGCGCCCACTCGCCGCACAGCTTTCGTAGTTGCATATGAGTTGCACTTAGTCAGAATCACGAACAGCAGTATGCCGCCCTGCGCCGATTCGCTCTCGGGTACCCCGACTCGAGGCGCCGGGGGCATGCCGTGCATCAACGTCCTGCTGGGTGTCGACGTGCGTCGAGTAAGCCTCCGCCGGAGCGAGCGCGTGGTCGACGGCCTCGGACCCCTCGGCGGACGCCGCCTCGTTCCGTGGGCCGGCACCCCCGCGCCGTCCGCAGACGGCCGAGGGCGCGGGGCGCGGGGGCGCGGGACGCCGGGAACCCGATACGGGGACATGTCGATCCGGTCTCAGAGGGCGGTTCGTGAGCCTTTGAGCGCTCTTCGAGCCGAACCAGACACAGAACCTGACGAGGCGCTACTGGCCCACGGTGAAGCTGGCATTCGGGGCGGCGTAGTCGACGGGACCGTCGAATCGCGATGACGCACGCGCCATCGCTTCCTGCGGCGTGAGGAAGCGGCCAACGTGCGTGATGATCAACCTGTTCGCGCCGGCCGCGCTCGCTGTCTCCCCGGCGTCCTCGGGCGTGTGGTGCACCGGTTCGGCGTCCTGCGGTTGCTGCGCGCTCTCGGCTTCGCACAGCAGCACGTCGCACGCATCGGCGAGGTCCACGAGACTCGGACACGGGGCGGTGTCCCCGGAGTAGACCAGCGACTTGCCCGCCGCTTCGACGCGCACGGCGAATGCCGGGATGCCGTGGGACACCGCCCTGCTGGTCAGCCGGAGCGAGCCGATGGACACCTGGTGCCCGTCGTGCAACTCCGTTATCTCGAAAGCCGATTCGACCGGGCTGCGGTCCGGGGTGTGGGTGAGGAAGCCGGCCAGCCGGTCTGCGGTTCCGGGCGGACCGTACAGGGGGATCGGCGCAGCGAGCTCGATGTCCGCGAACAGGGCGCCGTAGTAGGCGGTGAGCAGATCCGCGCTGTGATCGGCGTGCAGATGCGAGATCCAGATCGCGTCGAGTTCGTCCAGTCCCGCGTGACGCTGGAGCGGACCGAGTGTCCCGCTGCCCGCATCCACCCAGATGCGTGTGTCTCCACTCGACACCAGATAGCCGGAACACGGATTGTCCACGCTTGGATAGGGCGTTGCGCAGCCCAGGACGGTGAGGTTGAGCAACTCGTCACTCATCGCGATATTCTAGAACGCGCCTCCCGCGCGCTCCCGAAGCCGGCTGCCACGGCAGGGGGCCCTGAGGCGGACGGCGAGTCCTTGCTTCTCACCGTGCCGTGAGGGCCCCTGGGCTTCTTCCCGCCCGTAGTTCCCGTATCAGGGCGCGGACCGCTGCCGTGCGGGCGAGTTCCGGCGTCGTGGCGTAGCCGACCTGTCGAGTGGGACGGTCGGGGCCGAGGTCGAGGATCTCGATGGATGGGGGCGCGTCGCACAGCGAGAGCTGGGGCATGACGGCCATGCCGCGTCCCTGAGCGACCAGAGCCAGTACCGTTCCGTCGTCCTCAGCGATGATCGACGCGTGGGGCAGCCAGTCCTGGGTGGACCACCAGGCGGCGGTGTAGGACGAGCAGTTCTCCTCCCAGTCCACGAGCGGCAGACTGCGGGGAGCCGTGTGACCGCGGGGGTGGGCCAGGGCGTATGGCTCTTCCATGAGAACACCGGTGATCACCTGTGCCGGCATGGGCGTGGACCCGCCCAGCGTGACGATGGCCAGATCGGCCCGCCCCTCGGCTACTTCACCGGCGGGCCCGGGCCCCACGTCGCGGAGGACCCGAACCTGTGGGATCAGGTCGGGGTGGCGCCTGGTCAGCCTCTCCAGGGCGTCCGGGAGCAGGTGGAGCGCCGCGCCGCGAAAGGCGGCCACGTGCAGCGGACCGGAGAGCGGGGCGCCTTCGGCGCTGTCGGCGCGGACCTCGGCGATCATCACTTCGTACAGCCGGAGAATCCGGCGCGCGTGCGCGGCGGCACGCTCACCGGCGGGGGTCGGAGTCGCGCCGGTTCGGGCGCGGTCGAAGAGCACGGAGCCGAATTTGCGCTCCATGCCGCGAATGGCGTGGGAGACGGCGGACTGGGTCATGCCGAGCGCGGTGCCGGCGGCGGTGAAGCCGCCCTCGTCGTTCACGGACAGCAGGATGCGCAACTCGGCGGGGGTGAGCTCGGCCATGAGTGCCTTTCATGTCCATCGGAAGAGCCATGAGCAGGACGGTCTGCCAGAGCCCGCGGGTTCTCCGTAGCGTCGTGGCCATGACGATCACAGCACAGGCCGTTCATCAGGTTGCACGCCCCTCCGGATTCCCGTCCCCGTCCGACTTCGCCCTCACCGAGCACGTCCTCGACGCGCCGACGCCCGGAACTGCCCTGGTCGAGAACATCCTGTTGTCCGTGGACCCCTACATGCGTGAGCTGATGGATCAGGCCGGACTCCCTGGTGGTGTGAGCTGGTGGGACCTGGACGCGCCGCTCGAAGGCCGCTCCATCGGGCGCGTCGTGACCTCCGCCGACCCTTCTCTCGTCCCGGGTGATCTCGTGCTGCACCGCAAGGGCTGGCGCTCCCACGCGTTGGTGCATGCCTCGACGGTGCGGGTGCTGCCGCGCTGTTCCGGGGTGCCCCTCACCGCCTACCTGTCGGTCCTGGGCGGCACCGGCCTGACGGCGTACGTGGCTCTGGCTCGCACCCTGCGGCTTCAGCCGGGCGAGGACCTCTTCGTGTCCGCCGCGGCAGGCGGCGTCGGCACAGCGGTGGGGCAGTTCGCCCGGCTGATGGGCGCTGCTCGCATCGTGGGCAGCGCGGGCTCACCGTCGAAGGTCGAGCGGCTGGTGAAAGGGCTGGGCTTCGACGCGGCCTTCGACTATCACGACGGCCCGGTCTCCGAACTGCTCGCTACGGCCGCCCCGGACGGCCTCGACACAGCGGTGGAGAACGTCGGCGGCGACCATTTGGAGGCGGCCATCGGTTCACTGCGTGACTTCGGCCGCATCGCCTGGGTGGGGGCGATCGCCCAGTACCACTCCCTCGGCACGCCCCCACCCGCGCCGCGCAACCTCTTCGACGTGGTCGGGAAGTCCTTGCGCCTGGAAGGCGTACTGGTCCGCGACCACACCGACGCCCAGGCCGCCCTGGAGGACTTCGCCGTCCCACACATACGGTCCGGAGCGCTGGTGCCGCAGGAAACGCTGATCGACGGCTTCGAGAACACCGTCTCCGCATTCCTCGGCGCCCTGCGGGGCGAGAACACGGGAAAAATGATCGTCCGTACGGGGCAATGACGGATCGGCCCGGCTTCGCCCGCGGGGTTCCGGTACACGTGCTCCGCAGGATCGCCGGTCACGGTTCGCTGTCCACCACCCGGCACTACTTGCACGTCGTCATGACCCGCTGACGCCGGTCAAGGAGGTTGGTCCCCAACTGGTCCCCGAAAAGAATCAGGGGCCGGTTTCGGATTTCTCCGAAACCGGCCCCTGACCTGCGACTGTCTCCAGTCGGGACGACAGGATTTGAACCTGCGACCCCTTGACCCCCAGTCAAGTGCGCTACCAAGCTGCGCCACGTCCCGATGCGTTTCCTCCCGGTTCTCCCGGGCGGCTGCGCAGGACAAACATTACCTCACTCCGAGGACCGGATCGACGCCCGTACCTGCTGGGCGCGGGTCGCCAGTCCCTCGGCGCCGCAGGCGGTGGCGAGCTTCTCGGCCCGGGCGAGCTCCTGGCGGGAGCGGATCGCGACGCCGTGGTCGAAGCGGGCGAGGGCGTGCTCGTACGCGGAGGAGGATGCCTCGAGGTGGCGTACGGACTCGGCCAGCAGGTGGGTCGCCTCCTCCTCGGGTACGAACAGGGCCATGCAGCGCAGGGCCTCGCCGATGGCCGTGTCCGTGCCGAACCGTTCCGCGTGGACGCGCGCCCGGGTGGCCAGCTGGGCGGCCCTGACCGGATCGGTGTCGGCCAGGGCGCGGGCGAGATCCCCGGCCCAGGGCGCCCAGACCCCGTTGAAGCGGCCGCGTGGCTCCAGTGCCGCGCCCGCCGACTCCAGCTCGGCCACGGCCTCCGCCGTACGGCCCTCCGCCAGCAGCAGCCGCCCGCGTACGCACGGTGCGTCCGGCAGGACCATCGCGCTGGGGTACGGCGGGCCGAAGGAGTACCGGTCGGCCACGAGCCGGGCCTCCGCCGTGCGGCCGCGGGCGAGCAGGGTGTCGACGAGGAGGCACGTGGCGTCCCAGTGGACGGGCAGTCCGCTGCCGGCCCGGTCGGCGAGCCGCAGCCCTTCGCGCAGGAAGCCCTCGGCCTCGGCGAGACGGCCGCGCCGCCGGTGCACGAGCCCCAGGAGGGTGTGGGCGAACGCGAGGTGCGCGCCGCTCCAGCCGGAGATCTCGAAGGCGCGCACGGCCTCACCGAAGAGGGCTTCGGCGCGGTCGAGCTGGTCGGTGAACGCGTAGGTGATGCCCGCCATCGTGGGGAGCTCGAAGCCCCATTCGGAGTCGGTCCAGCCGAGCCCGCGGGCGGGCCGGCCGTCGACGAGGGCGCGTTCGCAGAAGTCCACGACGAGTTGGGCGTTCTCGCCGCGGAGCATGGCGTCGAAGGCCCGCAGGGTGAGCAGGGCGCGTTCGGCGTTGTCGCGGCCCTTGAGGTGGTCCGCGTTGCGGGCGAGACGTGCCGAACGCGCGGGTCCGTCGTCCTCGGTGGCCTGCATGCCCTCCCAGAGGAAGTGCGCGGCCTGGAGACGCATCAGGCCGGGGCCCGGGGCGGTGCGTGACGCCTCGGCCGCCAGCGAGAGCGCCGCGTCCTTGAGCTGGTTGTTGTGGGACAGGGCGGAGGCCAGCCGGAAGGTGGCGTCGACGCGGAGCGTCCCGTCGAGTCCGGGTGTGTCGAGTGCGGCGCGCAGGTGCTGCACCGTGGTGGCCGGTGAGGAGAGCAGTGTGGCGCAGCCCAGTTCGTACAGCAGTGCCGCCCGCTCGCCGGGGCGCGGCGGTTCGTCCAGGGCGCGTTCGAGGCAGCGCCTGGCGGCTTCCGGGGCGCCGACCGCGAGATGCTGCCGTGCCGCCTCGCGGAGCTGCGCGACCAGCTCCTGGTCGTCGTCCGGGTGCACTTCGAGCAGGTGGCGGGAGGCCGCCGCCGCCCCGAGTCCGGCCTGGGTGATCGCCCAGGCCGCCCGTCCGTGCATGGCGGTGCGGGTCGCGGGCGGGATGGAGCGGTAGACGGCGGTGGCGATGAGGGGGTGGACGAACTCCAGCGGGTCGAAGCCGCTGACGATACGGGCGTCCCGCAGCCGCGCGGTGCAGTCCGCGGCCTCCGCCGAGCTCATTCCGGCCAGGGTCGCCGCGAGCTCCTGGGAGATCTCGGTGCCGAGCACGGCCGCCGCCCAGGCGAAGCGGTTGGCGTTGGTGCCGAGGCGTTCGAGGCGGGCGACGAGCCCGCTGCCCCGGGCGGAGGCGCCGAGTTCACGCAGGAGGCCGGCGGATTCCTCGACCGGTGCCAGCTCGCGGTCCTGGGCCTTGGCGACGAGTTCGACCGCTTCGTACGGGTTGCCGCCGGTGACGGCCCAGACCTCGCGGCAGAAGGGGTCGTCCGCGTGGTCGCCGAGGCCGGCGCGCACCAGTTCGGCCGTGGCCTCGGGGGTGAGCGCGCGCAGTGCCACGCGGGTCAGCGCCGGGTGGCCGGCGGTGCTGCTCTCCGGGGCGCGGGCGATGGCCCAGTCGGCGTTGCGGTCGGCGAGCTCCTGCGGGCGGTGCGCCTGGACGACCAGCACGGGCAGTTCGGACAGCCGTGCGGTGAACCCGGCGAGCCAGGCCAGGGATTCGCCGTCCGCCCAGTGCGCGTCGTCCACTATGAGGAGCAGCGGCCGGTGGCTGAGACCGGAGGCGAGCCGGGAGACGACGTGGTCCAGGCCGTCCCTGACGCCTTGGGGGTCGGGCTGCGGGCCACTGGGGTCGGCGAGGCCCAGGGCGGGCGCGGCGATCTCGAACCAGTCGCCGAACAGGGCGCGGATCTCGTCGGCGGGGAACCGGACCAGTGCGGGCTGGAGCAGTTGGCGTACGACGTGGAACGGCACCGAGGTGACCGTCTCGCCGCCGCGTGCGGACCAAATGGTGCAGCGGTCGGCGGCCATGGCCTGGATCTCGCCGAGCAGCGCGGTCTTGCCGATGCCGGCTTCGCCGCTGAAGACCAGCAGCCCGCCGGCCGCTTGTGCGCCGCAGAGGGCGTCCAACGCCTGTGCGGCTGCGGCGAGTTCCGGTTCGCGCTCGTACAACGGCCGGGACGGCTTCATGCCTCCCCTTCCCAGGGTGGTTGTGAAGAGCACCGAGCCTAACCGTGCGCGGGTGCGGGCGGACAGGGTTCCGGCCGTTCTCCGCAGGTGCGAGGCACAATCGGGGGGTGGACGAATCTCGCAGGGACCGCGACGAGGAAGGACGGGCGCGCAATGCGCGCCCCCGGGACGGGCTGGGGCGCCCCCTGCCGTACGGGGCTCCGGGGGTGGAGCGGCAGCCCGAGGGTGTGGTCCGCTCCCCCGGCGGGACGGTGAGCGAGGCCCAGCGGCTGCTGGACGCGGGCATGCCGTTCCACGCCCATGAGGTGTTCGAGGACGCGTGGAAGTCGGGGCCGGACGAGGAGCGTGAGCTGTGGCGTGGCCTCGCGCAGATGGCGGTGGGCCTGACCCATGCCGCCCGGGGCAACGCGGCGGGCGGAGCACGGCTGTTGAGGCGCGGTGCCGCCGCCGTCGACGGGTACCGGACGGCGGATCCGCACGGGATCGGCGTGGACGGGCTGATCGGGTGGGCGCGGGAGCTGGCGGGCCGGGTGGATCCGTCCGGGGACGGAGACACCGGCCCCCGGGAGGGCGCCCAGGTCGTGGACGCGGCCGTGGAGGCGCCCTGGTTGCGGCGAGGAGACCGGCCCGGGAAGTGAGCGCATCCATGCGATAGGTTTTGCTCCTTCTTGACGGCGTGTTGATCGCGCCGGTCAGGTTCACGTTCCATTCTTCGACCACTCGCTCAGGAGACGGACGCCCCGATGACCGACATCATCAACGGCCTCGGCCGTGCCACCGCATACGGGGCCCTCGGCGTCGTACTGCTCGTTCTCGGCATATTTCTGATCGACGCCCTGACTCCGGGCAAGCTCGGCCGCCAGATATGGGAGGAGCGCAACCGCAACGCGGCGCTCGTCCTGAGCTCGGCGCTGCTGGGCATCGGCGGCATCGTGTTCACGTCGATCTGGACGACGTACGACGACTTCGGCAAGGGGCTCGTCTCGACGGCCGTGTTCGGGCTGCTCGGTCTGGTCATGATGGCCGTGGCCTTCCTGGTCGTGGACCTGGTCACGCCCGGAAAGCTGGGGGCCACGCTGGTGGAGCGGGAGCCCCATCCGGCGGTGTGGGTGACGGGCGCCTGCAACCTGGCGGTGTCCGCCATCGTGTCGGCGTCGATCGCCTGACCGCCCCCGGGATCACCGGTCCGGCGAACATCACCGTGCACAGCCATTACGATCCGGCGTCATGACCACTTCTGACCAGGACCAGGACCAGGACCGACAGCTAGAGCGGGAGCAGGAGCAGGACGAGCCGGGCGGGAGCCCGGCGGCGATACCCGTGGCGACATCGGGGGACGACGTACCGGAGCCGGACGCTCCGGAGCGCAGACTCACCCCGCGTCAGGCGCGGCGTCTGCGCATCGTCCTCTCCTCGGTGGGCATGGCGGCCATGGGCGTCGTCCTGGCCCTGCGGATAGCCAGCCGTTCCTCGGTCCTGGTCGTCGGGGTCTACGGGCTCGCGCTCATCCTCTGCGGCGTGGTGATCGAGCTCAGCAGGAACGGCCGCACCCGGCTGGGCAGTTGGCTGCTGGGGGTGGGTCTCGTGGCGGCCGTCGGCGCCGACTGGCTGCTCATTCCCTGAGCCGGTCCGACGGCCACCCCCGCCCGTCAGAACGCGCTGATCCGTACGGACGCGCCCTGCGGGTCGACCCGGTCGGTCCAGTCGGCCGCCAGATGGAACGGCCGGCCCGGCACGGCGGCCGAAAACAGCCGCTGCCGGAGGAGTTCGCGCCCGTCCTGCGAGACGACGAGCAGCGGCCTGGACAGCCGCCGCGCGGTGCGCAGCACGAACCGGTCGCCCTGCGGGCGGGCGCCGTCCGGCCCCGTCACGTTGGGGGCGATCCATCGCAGGGGTGCGTCGACGACCAGGCGTGGTCCGCCTCCCGGGGCTTCCTCGGTGCCGGAGAGGCGGTGCAGTACGGGGACGGCCACGGCGCGGCCCTCCTGCGCGGCGAACTCGGCGTGTTCGACGGCGTGCAGCACGTTGCCGGCGGCGAAGACGCCCGGCCGCGAGGTGCGGAACGCCGCGTCGTAGGCGGGTCCCCGGGTGCCGGGGTCGAGCAGGAGCCCACCGCGCCTGGCCAGTTCGTGGTCGGGCACGAAGTCGCCGGTGAGGACGACGGTGTCGCAGCGCAGCGTGGTGGTGCGGCCGTCCTCGTGGCGCAGGTCCACCCCGGACAGCCGGGCTCTGCCGGTGAGCCCGGTGACGGTGGTGCCGGTGAGCAGCGGGGTGCGCCGGTGCCTCGGCCGGACCGGGCGGGGCTGACGGTCGGTGACCATGGCGACGACGTGGACGCCGGCGGCGCGCAGGGTGGCGGCGGCCGCGTGGCCGACGGGCTCGTCCCCGACGACGACGGCCCGGCTGCCGATCCGCTGTCCGTACAGGTGGACGGCCTGCTGGAGTTCCCCGGTGGTGTAGACGCCGGGCGGCCGGGTGCCGGGGATCAGGCGGGCGCTGCGCGGCCGTTCGCGGGCGCCGGTGGCGAGGACGACGGCTCCGGCGGTGATCCGTTCGAGCCCGGTGGGTCCGGTGGTCTCGACGGTGAGGGGCCCCGCCCAGCCGGTGACGGTGACTCCGGTGCGCAGCGTGGCACCCGCGTCGAGGGCGGCGGCCACGCTCCGCCGGGCGTAGGCGGGCCCGTCCGTCCCTTCCCGGGCGTACGAGGAGCCGGCCGCGGACGTCCACGCGTACAGGGACCGGGTGAGGCGCCCGCCGAATCCGCCGTGGTGGCAGTGGCGGGGGATCCCACCCGCCTCCTGCTCGCGTTCCAGGATCTCCACCCGGCCGGCGCCCGCCGCGGCGAGTTCGGCTCCGGCGGCGAGGCCCGCGGGGCCTCCGCCGACGATCAGGACGTCGGCCTCGCGTGCGTTCCGGGTCACGGTCGCGCCTCCTCGAACAGGGCGCGGACGGCGGCGCCGCAGTAGAAGCCCTGGCAGCGGCCGCCCCGGGCGCGGGTGCGGCGCCGCAGGCCGTCCAGGGAGTGCGGCGGGACCGTCGCGGACAGGGCGTCCCGGATCTCTCCGAGTGTGACCTGTTCGCAGTGGCAGACGAGGGTGCCGTACGCCGGGTCCCCGGCGATCATCTCGGCGTTCCGGTAGGGGCGGGGGAAGGTCTCGCCGAGGTTGGGCATCCTGAGGGGCGGGAGCGGGCGGGGTCCGGCGGTCTCCAGGCCGGTGGCGGCGAGCAGTTCCATGACGTGGCGGCCGATGGCCATGGACGCGGTGAGGCCGGTGGAGCGGATGCCGCCGACGGCGACGTAGCGCAGTGCGGGGTACTCCTGGATGCGGTAGTCCTCCTGTCCGGTGGCGGCGCGCAGGCCCGCGTAGACGGCGGTGACCTCCTCGTCGAGGAGCGCGGGCAGGATCCGGCGGCCCTTCTCGCGCAGTTGGTGCAGGCCGTCGGCGGTGGAGCCGGTGGCGGTCTTGTCGTCGAGTTCCTCGGCGGTGGGACCGAGGAGGACGTTGCCGAACACGGTCGGTGCCACCAGAACGCCCTTGCCGGCCGGGCCGGGGACCGGCAGGAGGATGTGGCCGACGAGGTCGCGGGCGAGCTTGTCGAAGACGATGAGCTGACCGCGGCGCGGGGTCACGGTGAACACCTCGTGGCCGAGGAGCCGGTCGATCTCGTCGGCGTACAGACCGGCGGCGTTGACCAGGTGGCGGGTGCGCAGCGGGCCGCGCGAGGTGGTGAGCGTATGGCCGTCGGCGTCGCTGCCGATGTCCCGCACCCGGCAGTTCAGGTGCAGGTGCACGCCGGCGCGGACGGCCTGGGTGGCGAAGGCGAGCGGGGTGGTCCAGGGGCAGATGACGCTCTCGTCGGGGACGTGGAGGGCGCCGAGCGCGCCCGGCCCCAGACGCGGTTCGCGGGAGCGCAGTTCGCCGGCGTCGATGATGCGGGACGCGTGGTAGCCGTTGCGTTCGGCCTTGGCCCGCAGCCGGGGCAGGGCGGCGAGCTGGTCCTCGTCCCAGGCCACCAGGAGGGCGCCGACGCGCTCGACGGGGATGCCGGTCTCCGCGGCGTAGTCGGCCAGGAGATCCCGTCCCTCGCGTACGAGGCGGGCTTCCAGCGAGCCGGGGTCGGCGTCGAAACCGGTGTGCAGGATGGCCGTGTTGGCCTTCGACGTGCCGCTGCCGATGTCGTCGGCGGCGTCGATCAGGGCGGTGCGCAGGGGGTGGCGGGCCAGTTCGCGGGCGATGGCCGTCCCCACGACGCCGGCGCCGATCACGATGACGTCGTACGTGTCCTCCGCGTCCCCCGTGGCGTCCTTCCCCGGGGAGAGCGGGCCGGTGGTGGTGACGGTGACGGTCATGCGCGCTCCAGCAGGCTGTCGACCGCGGTACGGAAGCCCGCGAGGCGCTCCGCCGCCTCGTCGGGGCCGATCCGTGGTTCGTACACGGCGGAGGGCCGCCACTCGGGGGTCGCCAGGTCCGGTGACAGCTTGGGGTCGAGGCCGAGTCTGGCCACCACACCGGCGCCGAGGGCGGTCACATCGGGCAGCGCCGAGACCTCGACCGGCCGTTGCAGCAGGTCCGCCTGGGTCTGCATGAGCAGGGCGGAGCGGGTCAGGCCGCCGTCGACGCGCAGCGTGGGCAGCGGCGCCCCGAGGTCGGAGGCGACGGCGTCGGCCAGGGCGACGACCTGGGCGGCGATGCCCTCGCAGAGGGCGCGGACCAGGTGGCCCGCGGTGGTGTCGAGGCCGAGGCCGGTCACCGATCCGCGCAGATCGCTGCGCCACCACGGGGCGGCGAGGCCCGCGAGCGCGGGGACGAAGGTGACCCCGCCGGTGTCGGGGACCGAGGCACCCACCGGGTCGAGGTCACCGGCTCCGGAGATCACCCCGAGGTCGGTGAGCCAGCGCACGGCCGACGCGGCCGTGTAGACCTGGCCGTCCAGGCAGTAGTCGGTACGTCCGCCGAGGCGCCAGGCGACACAGCTGACCAGTCCGCCGGAGCCGGTGCCGGGCCGGCCGCCGGTCTGGGCGAGGAGGAACGCCCCGGTGCCGTAGGTGCATTTGGCCTGGCCCGGTGCCAGGGCGTTCTGCGCCAGCAGGGCGGCCTGCTGGTCCACGAGGAGACCGGTGAGGGGGATCTCCCCGCCGAACGCGGTGGTGGTGCCCACCGGTCCCGCGCAGTCGACGACGGTGGGAAGCCGCTCGTCGGCCAGGCCGAAGATCTCCAGGGCGGCGGGCGACCAGGCGACGTCGTGGAGGCCGAGCAGCTGTGTGCGTCCGGCGGTGGCGGCGTCGGTGACGAAGGCCCCGGTGAGCTGGTGGACCAGCCAGGAGTCGCTGGTGGTAACGACCCCCTCCCGGGTGTGTTCACGGCGTAGCCACGCCATCTTGGGCGCGGCGAAGTACGGGTCGAGCGGCAGGCCGGTGAGCCGCTTCAGCTCCTCCGCGTGTCCGGCGAGCTCGCCGCAGAGGCCCTCCGCGCGCCGGTCCTGCCAGACGACGGCGTCGGTGAGCGGGCTGCCGGTGGCGGGGTCCCAGGCCAGCACGGTCTCGCCCTGGTTGGCCAGGCCCACGGCCGCCACGGGCTCGGCGGCGTCCGCGACCGCCTGCCGGCCGGCGTCGAGCACCGAGCCGATCAGTTCGGCGGGATCCGCCTCCACGAGGCCCCCGGCGCCGTACCGCGGGCGTACGGGCGCGGAACCGGAACCGATCACCCCGCGCTCGGGACAGATCACCAGTGCCTTGGTCCCGGACGTCCCCTGGTCGATGGCCAGTACCGGTCCTGTCACTGCGTGCTCCAGTCGTGCGGACCGCCCGTACCCGGGCGGAATCGTGATCATCTGGTCCTCTCGCCCACAGTCGTGCAGACCACGCCCCGCGTCAACCCTCACCGGAACATCCCGCCGGGGGCCGCTCCGGGAGATCAACGTGCGGTATGTGAAGGCTACTTGAGAAAGATCCGCAGAGTCGCCGGAAGCTGGGGGCGCTGGGCTCTACACTCCTCGCCGTGTGGACAACCGGACGATGACCACCGGTGGTTCATGACCTGAACGGCCCAGCCCCCCACGTTCCATGAGGATTCATGACGAGAAGAACATGCGCCGTGCCCCTGTGCCCGGCTCACCGCCCCGCCCTCACCACATGTTCAGGGGCGGGGCGCGTACATGGCTCCCGGTGACTTCCGGCCGGTCTACCACCCCGCGGGGCACGACCACCCGTTGCGGGTGGCGTTACAGGACCTGCGCACCGGCCGTTGGCTCGCCATGCGGAATCTGCTGGAGAGCACTCCTGACTGGGCGCTGTGGACCCAGCGGACCCAGGTCCTCGCGGCGGTGGCGGCCGGCTCCGACGCGGTGCACGCCTGGCTCGCCGAGGAGCCGCGGAGCGTCGCGGCGACGGTGATGCGCGCCCGGGTCGCCGTGGAACGCGCCGTACGCGCCCGCCGGGAGAAGCATCCGAAGGCCCAGGAGCTGTGGCAGGAGGCGTGGGAGGGGTGCCGCTCAGCCGCGCACGCGTCGCCCGCGGACCCGGTGCCCTGGATCTGCCTGCTCGCGCTGTCCCAGCTCGACGAGGGGCAGCGTCTGGAGGAGCACCGGCTGCTTCCGCCCGGGCCGATGCTGTTCCCGGGGCCGTGGGGGCTGCTGGCGGAGGCGGACAAGCGCGATCCGTTCAACCGCGAGGCGTACCACCGGATGCTGCAGTTCGTCTACGCGAGGCAGACGAGCGGCACGCTCTCCGAAGCGGTCAACTTCGTCCAGTGGGCGGCCTCTTCGGCACCGGAGGGATCCGCTCTCCATGTGCTGCCGCTGTACGTCCGGGTGGAGCGGTACCGCCGTGAGCACGGCAACGAGCGGGCGCTCGACCTGCACTGGGTCACCGAGGACGGCGAGCGCGACGCCCGGCGTGCCCTGCGCGTCTGGTTCGAGGAGGCGGACCCGGCCACCCGGTCCCTGCTCGATCTCAACCATCTGGCGCACGCGCTGTGGGGGTCGCTCCGGTTCGCCGACGCCGCCCCGGTGTTCCGGGCGATGGGCCCGTACTACACGTCGGTCCCCTGGGCCCACCGCACCCGTTCGCCCCAGGATCCGGCCGGCGCCGAGGAGGTGTTCCTCCGGGCCCGGAACCGCTGTCTGGGCGCCGGTCACGAGCCCGGGAGGGAGCCGCACGGCTGAACCGGCGGGCACCGCCTCCCGGGAGGGGCGCCGGCCCGGTCGGCCGCGCCCTCCACGAACTTTCCCGTCCCCGTCCCCCACCTGGAGGTCGTCTCCATGTCCATATCCGCCTCGACCCCGTCGAGCACGGAGCCCACGCCGCACACGGACGAAGAGCAGCGGTTGCGCGAGCTCGGCTACCAGCCCGTGCTGGCCCGTCGCATGGGCGGCTTCGGCAACTTCGCGATCAGCTTCTCCGTCATCTCGATCCTGTCCGGCTGCATGACGCTGTACGGCTTCGGCATGTCGACCGGCGGCCCCTCCGTGATGCTCTGGGGCTGGGCGGGCGTCGGCCTGTTCGTGCTCTGCGTGGGCATGGCGCTGGCCGAGGTCACCAGCGCGTACCCCACGTCGGGGGCCCTCTACTACATGGCCGACCGGCTCGGCGGCCGTAAGTGGGGCTGGTACACCGGCTGGCTGAATCTGCTCGGTCTGCTGGGCGCCATCGCCGGGATCGACTACGGCGCCGCCCTGTTCACGGGCGCGCTGCTCAATCTGCAGTGGGGTTTCGACCCGACTCCCGGTTCCACGATGGTGATCTTCCTCTGCATCCTGCTGCTGCACGCCGTGCTGAACCTCTTCGGCGTACGCCTGGTCAGCGTGCTCAACTCGATCAGCGTCTGGTGGCATCTGGCCGGTGTCGCGGTGATCGTGACGGTGCTGGCGATCGTGCCCTCGCACCACCAGTCGCCGTCGTTCGTCTTCACCGAGTTCGTCAACGACACCGGCTGGGAGAACCCGATCTACGTGGCGGCGATCGGTCTGCTGCTGGCGCAGTACACCTTCTGCGGTTACGACGCCTCCGCCCATCTGTCCGAGGAGACGTCCAACGCGTCGGTGACGGCGGCCAAGGGCATCGTCCGGGCCATCTGGGTCTCGTGGGTCGCCGGTTTCGTCCTGCTGGCCGGACTGACCTTCGCCATCCAGGACTACGCCGGTACGCAGAACAGTGCCACCGGGGTCCCGCCCGCCCAGATCCTCATCGACGCGCTGGGCACGGCGGGCGCGACCGCCATGCTGCTGATCGTCATCGCCGCCCAGCTGTTCTGCGGCAACGCCGAGGTGGCGGCCGCGAGCCGGATGGTCTTCGCCTTCAGCCGTGACAACGCGCTGCCGGGCTCCGCGCTGTGGCGCAAGGTCAGCGCGCGTACGCAGACGCCGGTGCCCGCGGTGTGGCTCTCGGTCGGTGTCGCCGCGCTGCTGGCGGTGCCCTCGCTGTACTCCGCGACCGCGTACGGAGCGGTCACGGCGATCAACGTCATCGGGATCACGCCCGCGTACGCCATCCCGATCTATCTGAAGCTGCGCGCCGGGGACCGCTTCCAGCGCGGCCCGTGGCACCTGGGCCGCTGGTCGAAGGCGATCGGCTGGATCGCGGTGGCGTGGGTCGCCGCCGTGACCGTGCTGTTCCTGCTGCCGCAGTCCTCGCCGGTGACGATCGACTCGATGAACTACGCGTCGATCGCCCTGGTCGCGGTGCTGGTCCTGGCCACGGTCTGGTGGTTCGTCGCCCGCCGTTCGTACAGCACCCCGGCCGCGTACGGGAACGCCCGTGAGCAGGCGGAGATCGCCGAGGGCATCGTCTGACACCCGCTTCCCCGGGCGGTCTTCAGCGCAGCAGCAGCTGGAGGCCGCCCAGGACGGTCGCCCCGATGACGACGCGGTCGAAGAGCTTCTGGTTGATGCGGCCGACGCAGACGCGGCCGAGGTAGGCACCCGGGACGACGAACAGCACGAGGGCGGCGTCCAGCATCAGCGATCGCGCGTCGATGAGGCCCAGGCCCACGCTGAACGGCACCTTGGACGTGTTGACGATCAGGAAGAACCACGCGGAGGTTCCCAGGAAGCCGAGTTTGCGGAACCCCGCGGAGAGCAGATAGAGCGACATCACGGGGCCGCCCGCGTTGGCGACCATGGTCGTGAAGCCGCCGAGCACCCCGTACGACCGGGCCTTGAGGCGGCCGCCGCGCGAGGGCCCCTCGGTGTCCTCGTCCTCCGGGGGCGGCTCGGGGCGCGCTCGCCTGCGCCAGAGGGTGACGCCCGCCATGAGGAGGAGGATCGCGCCGATCGACCGGGCCACGGCCTCGTCGTCGGCCCACAGCATGAAGACGGTGCCCGCCACCACGCCCACGGCGACGGCCGGGAAGAGCCGTAGCAGCGTGGGCCAGTGGGCGTGCCGGCGGTAGACCAGCACGGCGAGGATGTCGCCCGCGATGAGGATCGGGAGCAGCACTCCGGTCGATTCGCGGGCCGGCAGGACGGCCGCGAAGACCGCGAGGCTGATCGTGTTGGCGCCGCTGACGGCGGTCTTGGAGAAGCCGACGAGCAGGGATGCCGCCGCGAGTGCGGCCAGCGGCCACAGGGTGATGGTGTCCATTGCGGATCAGATGGTAGACACATCTTCCGTTCGGCGGATCATCGTTCCGTCCTGTGACCCGCCCGGAGCCCCCGGCCGCTCGCTATGCTGCGATCACTCAGGCAAACGTTCAAACGAACATCGCACGGCGGTAGGCAAGGGGGCCAGCATGCGGGAGCCGGTTGAGCTGAGGCGCAAGCGCATTCTCGCGGTGGTGCACGCGCGCGGCGCGGTCAAGGTGAGTTCGCTCGCGACCGAGCTGGACGTCTCGGCGGTCACGCTGCGCCGGGACGTGGAGGAGCTGGCGAGGACGGGGATGCTGCGGCGCGGGCACGGGGTGGTCCGGCCGGTCGCGGACGACGTACCGGCCAAGGCGGTGCCCGCCGCCCGGAGCGGGGAGGCGGCCGGGGACGGGGCGGCCATCGCCCTGGTCGTCCCGGAGCGGCACTCCTATCTGTACGAGACGCTGCACGGCGCCAGGACCGCCCTGGAGGAGGCCGGTGCGCGGATCACCCTGCACATCGCCCCGCAGGCGGCCGGCGCCGAACGGCCGCAGGTGGAGCGGGCGCTGGCGGCGGGGGCGCGCGGCCTGCTCATCTCCCCCCGGTGGCGGAGCGCCGCGGGCGAGGAGGCGGACTACGGCTGGCTCTCCGAGGTGGAGGTGCCGACGGTCATGATGGAGCGGCGGCCACGGCCCGGCAGCGCGCTGCACGCCCTGGACTCGGTCTGCTCCGACCACTGGTACGGGATCCATCTGGCCGTGGACCACCTGATATCGCTCGGCCACCGACGGCTGGTGCTGGCCGCCAGGAACGACAGCCCCACGGCCCGCTCCATCCGTGCCGCGTTCTCCGAGATCGCCGCCTCCCGGCCCGAGGTGGAGGACTGGTCCGTGGTGCTCTCCTCGCCGAACGCGGGTCCCGGGGAGCCCGGCACACGGGAACCGGTGCCCGACCTCACGGCGCTGCTGCGGGAGCGCGGCGTCACCGGCGCGGTCCTGCACGGCGACGAGGACGCCCTGATGCTGGTCCAGCGGATGGCGGAGAGCGGGATCCGGGTGCCGAGGGACTGCTCCGTGGTGGCGTACGACGATGTCGTCGCCGCGCTGGGCAGCACCGCCCTCACCGCGGTCGCCCCGCCGAGGGCCGAGATCGGGAGGGCGGCGGCCGAGCTGCTGCTGCACCGGCTGGCGCACCCGGCCGGTGCCCCCGGTCCGGTGCGCCGGGTGGAGCTGCTCCCCCGCCTCGAAGTGCGCGGATCGACCCAGGGGTTGATCCGTTCGACGGACTGATCGTTTGAACACTTCAAGCTTCTTTTGATCGATCTATTGACCGCTATCGATCAGCCGATCAGTATTCCCCGTGTCTCGAATCAGGAGCCGCGGGAGGCGCACATGCCTGGTCGACAAAGCCGTCGATCCGTGCTCGCCACGATCACCGCACTGCCTCTGACGGGCGCGCTCAGCGCCTGCGGAGGTGGCGGCGGAACCACACGATCGGGCGGTACGAGCAGTACCGGCAGGACCGTAAGCAGCAGGACCGGCAGGAAGACGCGGATCACCTTCTGGTCCGCCCTGCGGGGCAGCCAGGAGGTCGTGGACGCGTTCAACCGCGGCCACGACACCATTCAGGTCGATTTCCAGCAGATCCCGGCGGGCGCACAGGGCGGTTACGCCAAGCTCAGCAACGCGGCACGGGCCGGGAACGCCCCGGACATCGCCACCCTCGAATACCCCCAGGTCCCGGGCTTCGCCATCGACGGGGTCTGCCGGGACATCACGGACCTGGTCGGTGAGGGGCTGCGGGCGAAGCTCCTGCCGCAGGCACTGGGGCTGACCACCTTCGAGAAGCGGGTGTTCAGCGTCCCGCTCGACGTGGAACCGATGGTGCTGCACTACCGCACCGACCTCTTCGAGCGGTACGGGCTGACCGTCCCTCGCACCTGGGACGACTTCGAGGACGCGGCGAGGACCGTACGCGCCAGGAGCGGTGACCGCCGGATGGCGCTGTTCCCGACGGACGGCGACAGCCATGTCGCGGCGTTCGCGTGGCAGGCCGGGGCGCAGTGGTTCGACACGGCGGGCGGTGCCTGGAACGTCTCGCTCGCCGACGCGCCCACCCGTCGCGTGGCCGCGTACTGGCAGCGGCTGACCGACCAGGACCTGGTCTTCATGAACGCGGTGGAGAGCCGGCAGAGCGACGTCCAGATCGGCAGCGGCCTCGTGCTCAGCCGGCTCAGCGGCGCGTGGGACGCCGGCGCCCAGATGAAGGCCCGGCCGGGCCAGAAGGGGCAGTGGGCGATCGCGCCGTCCCCCCAGTGGGACCCGGCCGACCCCGGTGTCGGGACCCATGGCGGCTCGACCTTCGCGGTCACCAGGGACTGCGCGCATCCGGAGGCCGCGATGGAGTTCATCGAGTGGCAGGTCTCGCATCCGGACGCGCTGCGGGCCCGGCTCTCCAGCGGCGCCAGCAGTCAGTACCCCGCCGCGCCGGACCTCGTCTCCGTGGGCCGCAGGGCCTTCGACCGCGCCTACTACGGCGGCCAGGACATCTACACCCTGTTCGAGCAGGAGGCCCACAAGATCCGCCCGGGCTGGGTCTGGGGCCCCCGGATGACGGCCACCGGAAGGATCATGAAGGACGGGCTGGCGCGGGCGAGCGGGGGCCAGGGCTCCATCCTCGGGGCGATCCGCGCGGCGCAGGACGGCACCATGCCGGACCTCAAGGCGCTCGGTCTCTCCACCACCCGGCGCTCCACCTGACCGGCGACCCCTATCCGTTCCCCTCAGCAGAGAGGCAGGTGACACCCATGACCAGCGCCACCCCCGTGTCCGTACCGACGGACGCCCCCGCCCGCCCGTCACCGAAGAGCCCGGCCGCCGCCGCCCCGGCGCCCACGACCCGCAGGTCCGCCCGCCGGCGTGAACTCGGCGCCTGCGGCGTCCTGATGACACCGTTCTTCGTCCTTCTGACGGCCGTCTTCCTGATCCCGGTCGGCACCGCCGTCTATCTGAGCTTCTTCAGCGACGACCAGCCCGGGCTGGGCTTCGGCCCCGAGCGGACGGTGTTCGCCGGGCTCCGCAACTACAGCGCGGTCCTGGCGGACCCGACCTTCCTCGGCGGTCTCGGCACCGTCGCCCTGTACTGCGTGATCTACATCCCGCTGATGGTGATCGGCGCCCTCGCGCTGGCGCTGCTGCTGGACTCCGGGGTGGTCCGCCTGCGGGGCACCGTCCAGCTCGCGCTGTTCCTGCCGCACGCGGTGCCGGGCATCATCGCGGCCCTGATCTGGCTGTACCTCTACACCCCCGGGATCAGCCCGGTCATCGACCTGCTCGGCAGGGCCGACATCACCGTGGACTTCCTCGGGGTGCACACGGTGCTGCCGTCCATCGTGAACATCGCGCTGTGGAGCAACCTCGGCTACAACATGGTCGTGTTCTACGCCGCCCTGCAGGCGGTCCCCCGCGAGGTGATCGAGGCATCCGTCGTCGACGGCGCGGGCGCCGTCCGCACGGCCCTCCAGGTCAAGGCCCCACTGGTCCGGTCGTCGATCGTCATGGTCGCGATGTTCACGCTCATCTTCGCGCTCCAGCTCTTCACCGAGCCGATGCTGCTCAGCCAGTCCACACCGATGATCAACTCGCGCTTCTCCCCCAGCATGTACATCTACGACGCGGCCTTCACCCGCAACAACTACGGCCTGGCGGCCGCCTCTTCGGTGATCCTGCTCCTGTGCACGATCGCCCTGTCCTACGGCGTCACCCGCTGGACCAACCGTGCCGGCTCCGCCGAGGAGGGCGTCCGATGAGCGCGTCGACCGCAACCCGCACCGCCTCCGCCCTGCGTCCCCGGCTCCTCGGACGCTCGGTCGTCAATCTGGTGGTCCTGGTCTCCGCGATGTACACCCTGCTGCCGGTGCTGTGGCTGGTGCTCGCCTCCGCCAAGAACAGGGACGCCCTGTTCAGCAGCAACATCCTGTCGCTGAGCGACTTCTCCTTCCTCCGGAACATGAAGGACCTCTTCGCCATGGACGGCGGACTGTACGGCCGTTGGTACGGCAACAGCCTGCTGTACGCGGTGCTCGGCGCGGCCCTCGGCGCGCTGATCAGCGTCGCCTGCGGCTACGCCTTCGACAAGTACCGCTTCGCCCACAAGGAGAAGCTGTTCGGCCTGGTGCTGGCCGCCGTCATGGTGCCGCAGACCGTGCTCGCCCTGCCGCTCTACCTGATGGCCTCCGGCGCCGGCCTGGTGAACACCTTCTGGGCGGTGTTCATCCCGGTCCTGTTCAATCCTTTCGGGGTCTACCTCGGCCGGATCTTCAGCCAGGGATACGTGCCTGACGAGGTGCTGGAGGCCGCGCGGATGGACGGCGCGGGTGAACTGGCCGCCTACTTCCGGGTGGCGCTCCGCATGCTCGGGCCGGGACTGGTCACCGTCTTCCTCTTCCAGCTCACGGCCATCTGGAACAACTTCTTCCTGCCCATGGTGATGCTGTCCGACCAGGACCTGTATCCGGTCAGCCTCGGCCTGTACACCTGGAACAGCTCCGCGTCCGTGTCGCCCGAGTACTACCCCGTGGTCATCATGGGCTCGCTGCTCGCGGTGCTGCCCCTGATCCTCGCCTTCGCCCTGCTCCAGCGCTTCTGGCGGTCCGGACTGACGGCGGGCGCCGTCAAGTAGCCGCCCGCCCGGACCACCACAGCCCGGACCACCGCACAGGAGAACCATGCCCAGCACTCCCCCCGCCCACCGCCGGCCGCGCGCCGCCCTCGCCATGGGAGCGGACGCCGCGGCCGCGGTGCTCTCCCCCGACTCCCTGGCGGCGCTGGCCGAGGTGTGCGACCTCGCGCCGCTGCCCGCGCTCGACGACTTCACGACCGACCGGGCGCGACGCGTCCTCGCGGACACGGAGGTCCTGATCACCGGCTGGGGCTGCCCGCCGATCCACGCGGGCGTCCTGGCCGCCGCGCCCGGCCTTCGGGCCGTCGTCCACACGGCGGGCACGGTACGCGGCCATGTCACCGACGCCTGCTGGGACCGGGGCATCGAGGTGTCCTCGGCCGCGGCGGCCAACGCGCTGCCGGTCGCCGAGTACACCGTCGCGATGATCCTGCTGTCCGGCAAGCGGGTCCTGGAGCGGGCCCGGGAGTTCCGGGCCCACCGGGTGCGCGACGCCTGGCTCGCCACACCGCCCGACGTGGGCAACTACCGCCGCACGGTGGGCATTCTGTCCGCCTCCCTGATCGGCCGCCGGGTGATCGAGCTGCTGCGCCCGTACGACCTGGAGGTGCTGCTCCACGACCCGTACGTCACGGACGAGGAGGCCGCCGGGCTCGGCGTCCGGCCCGTCACCCTGGCCGGGCTCTTCGTGGAGAGCGACGTGGTCAGCGTCCATACGCCGCTGCTGCCCGCGACCACCGGACTGGTCAGCCGCGGCCTGCTCGCCTCGATGCGACCGGACGCCGTCCTCATCAACACCTCCCGGGGTGCGGTCGTCGACCAGGACGCCCTCACCGACGTACTGCGTGCCGACCGGATCCGCGCGGTGCTCGACGTCACCGACCCCGATCCGCTGCCCGCCGGCCATCCGCTGTGGGACTGCGACAACGCGACCATCACCCCGCATCTCGCGGGCTCCCAGGGCAACGAACTGCGCCGGCTGGCCGATCTGGCGGTCGGCGAGGTCGCCCGCTGGGCCGCGGGTGACGGCTTCACCCATCCCGTACGACGCGAAAGGCTGGCCTTCCTCGCATGACGCCTCCTCCCTTCCGACTCCCCTCCGAAGACCGCGCCCTGAGCCCGTACACCGGCTACACCCGGGCCCACTGGGAAGCGGCGGCGGACGGACTGCTGGCCGCCGCCTGGAAGTGGGCCACCCCCGGCCGGGCCCTGCTCGACCTGCCGGGCCGCCCCTCCCGCTCCGGGGTCCGCTCCGACGGCCTGGAGGGTTACGCCCGTACGTTCCTGACCGCCGCGTTCCGGGTCGCCGGCGCGGAGGGCGAGGATCCGCACAACTGGCTGGAGCGGTACGCCGACGGGCTCACCTCCGGGACCCGCTCACCGGGGCGGGACGACGCCGAGTCCTGGCCGCTGATCCTGGACCACACCGTCTTCGGCCAGCCGATGGTGGAGTCCGCATCGGTGGCGATCGGACTGCGGCTGACCCGCCCCTGGCTCTGGGACCGGCTGGACGCCGCCACCCAGGACCGCGCGGAGCAGTGGCTGCGCGGCGCGCTGCGGCACACGCCCGCGCCCAACAACTGGTACCTCTTCCCGTTCTCCGTCGCCGGCTTCCTGGAGTCGGTCGGCCGGGGCGACGCGGAGACCGCCCGGGCCCGGCAGCGGGCGCTCGACCTGCTGGAGGGCTGGTACCGCGGTGAGGGCTGGTACGCCGACGGGGACGCGCGCGCCTTCGACCACTACAACGGCTGGGCGCTGCACCTGTATCCCGTGCTCGACGCGTACCTGTCGGGCGACGCGGAGCTGTCCGCGCACTACGGGGCACGGCTGAGCGAGCATCTGGAGAGCTTCTCGCTGATGTTCGGCGCGGACGGTGCCCCGCTGCACTTCGGGCGCTCCCTCACCTACCGGTTCGCGGCGGGCGCGGCCGTCGGGATGGGCGCCGTGTCCGGGCACACCCCGCTGGCTCCGGGTGTGTCACGGCGGTTGATCAGCGGCTCGCTGCGGTACTTCCTGGAGCGCGGTTCGGCCGGGGACGACGGTCTGCTGAGCCTGGGCTGGCACGGCCCGCACGACGCGACGCTCCAGGTGTACTCCGGTCCGGCGTCGCCCTACTGGGCGTCCAAGGCCTTCGTGGCCCTGCTCGCCCCGCCGGAGCACCCGTTGTGGACGGCCGAGGAGGAGCCGGCGCCGAGCGAGGGCCCGGACCGGGTGCTGTCGCTGCCGTCGCCGGGACTGCTGGTGCAGTCGACGCGGGCGGACGGCATCGTCCGGCTGCACAATCACGGCAGTGACCATCTCAGGCCGCACGAGGGGGACTCGGCGGATCTGTCCGACCCGCTGTACGCGCGCCTCGCGTACTCGACGGCCACCGGTCCCACGGCGTCCGCCAACGCCGCGGACAACCATCTGTCGATAGGGATCGGAGGGTCCCGCAGCAGCCGCGCCCGTATCCGTCCGATGGGCGCGGGGCACGGGGAGGGCTGGGGCTGGGCCGCGTCCTGGCACCGGCCGGCCTTCCCCGAGGGCGCGCCGATGGTGCCGGGGCTGCGGGTGGAGAGCGTCACGGTCGTCCGGGGCCGGTACGAGCTGAGGGTGCACCGGATCCTGGGGGCGCCCGCCGGGGCACGGGCCGAACTGACGGGCTGGGCGACGGATCCGGGCGGCACGGTGCGTTCGGCGCTGCTGGGCCTGCACGGCTGGCCGGAACAGGGGGACGTACGGGCGCCGCAGGGCACGGCGTTCACCCGCTGGGCGGTGCTCCCCCGGCTGGCCACGGACGTGGAGGGCACGGAGGTGCTGGTGGCGCTGGCCTCGCTCACCGCCGAGACGGACGCCGCCCCGCTCGGGGACGTGGTGAGCGGGGTGGACGTGAACGGCGAGACGGTCACGGTGCGTTGGGCCGACGACGGCGCGACGACCCGCGTCGGCTTCGCGCCGCTGGAGGTCGTCCACACACCCTGACGTCCGGCTCGTCCGGCCCTGGGCGCGGGCGCGGACCGCCGCCCCAGGGTCGTCAGGCGTCGGTGCGGATCACCACGGCGAGGTTGCGGGGGCCGTGGACGCCTTCCACACGCTCCAGTTCGATGTCGGAGGTGGCCGACGGCCCGCTGATCAGGGTCGTCGGCCTCTCCGGCACCAGCCGGGCGACCGCCTCCGGGACGCCCACCACGACCGAGGACAGGTCGACGACGCAGACATGGAGGTCGGGGACGAGCGAGAGGGCGCGCCGGCCCTGGCCGGAGGAGCCGTCCAGGAAGATCGTGCCGGTCTCGGCGCAGCTGACGGCGGAGGCGGTGACCACACCGTCCAAGGCGTCGAGGCTCGGGGCGGGGATGTCCGCCGAGTCCCGCTGGACCTCGCCGTCGTAGGCGCTGAGCCACCGCTCGTCCAGCCCGTCCGGCACGCCGATCCGCCGGGCGTCGTGCTCGCGCAGGATCCCGGCGATCACTTCGGCCGTGCGGTCGCCGGTGCAGGGGTGGACCTCCGCCTTGTAGTCGACGAGCCGGTCGGTCAGCAGCGCCAGACGTTCACCGTCCGGGAGGGTGCGGCCCGTGCGGTAGGCGCGGGGGATCTCGGCGGCGGGGGTGGGGGCGAGCGCCAGGGCGTCCCTGATCCGGCCGAGCACCGTGTCGCGTGCGGTGGGAGTGGTCACTGGTCCCCCTCGGGGCTCTCGGTGGTGCGTCCGGGGCCTGCGCCGGGACTCTCGGTGGTGCGTCCGGGGCCCGCGTCGCTCCCGGTGGGGTGGGCGGCGCCCTCCTCGGCCGCTGCCCGCATCGTCGCCGCGCCCTCGGCGGATGCCAGCCAGGAGCGGAAGGACTGCTTGGGCGGGGCGGCGGTGTCCCGGCTGTCGCTCCAGCCGTCGAAAGGCGCGGGCAGGTGCGAGATGGTGCGGTCGCGACCGCCGACACCGACGGAGCGGCTGAGGGAGGCGGCCTTCTGGGCGGCCGTGTAGATCCTGGGCGACTTCATCACGCCGGCGGCTGCCTTCATCGCCAGCTTCTCCGCCGTGGCACCGGCCTGTTCGGTGCTCTGGTGGCGCAGTTCGACCAGCAGCGACGGGATGTCGATCTTGACGGGGCAGGCGTCGAAGCAGGCACCGCAGAGGCTGGAGGCGTACGGGAGCGAGCTGTTGGGGTCGTCCTTCGCGGCGTGCATCCCGGCGAGCTGCGGCGTGAGGACCGCTCCGATCGGACCGGGGTACGTCGATCCGTACGCGTGCCCGCCGGCCCGTTCGTACACCGGGCAGACGTTGAGGCAGGCCGAGCAGCGGATGCAGTTGAGGGCCTCACGGCCCACCTTGTCGGCGAGCGCGGCGGTGCGGCCGTTGTCGAGGAGGACGAGGTGGAAGTCCTGCGGCCCGTCGCCGGGGGTCACGCCGGTCCACATCGAGGTGTACGGGTTCATCCGCTCACCGGTGGAGGAACGCGGCAGCAGCTGGAAGAAGACCTCCAGGTCCTGGTAGCGCGGCAGGACCTTCTCGATGCCCATGACGGTGATCAGGGTGTCGGGCAGCGTCAGGCACATCCGCCCGTTGCCCTCGGACTCGACGACGGAGAGGGTGCCGGTCTCGGCGATGCCGAAGTTGGCGCCGGAGACGGCCACCTTGGTCGTCATGAACTTCTCGCGCAGATAGGCGCGTGCGGCGGCGGCCAGATGCGCGGGCACGTTGTCGAGGGCGGGGTCGACACCGGGGATCTCCTTGAGGAAGATCTCCCGGATCTCGTCGCGGTTGCGGTGGATCGCGGGGACCAGGATGTGCGAGGGCTTGTCGTGGGCGAGCTGCACGATGAGTTCGGCGAGGTCGGTCTCGTAAGGCGTGATGCCCTCGGCCTCGAGGTGTTCGTTGAGGCCGATCTCCTGTGTGGCCATCGACTTGACCTTGATGACGTCGCTGCTGCCCGTCTCCCTGACCAGCCGGGTGACGATCTCGTTGGCCTCGACGCCGTCACGCGCCCAGTGGACGGTGCCGCCGCGCTCGGTGACCTTCGCTTCCAGCTGTTCGAGCAGCTCGGGGAGGCGGTTCATGGTGTCGGTCTTGATGGCGGACCCGGCGTCGCGCAGCTCTTCCCAGTCCGGGAGTTCGCCGGTGACGGCGATGCGCTTGGCACGGATGGTGTGGGTGGCCCGGCCGAGGTTGCGGCGCAGCTGGTCGTTGCGCAGTTCGTCGTGGGCCGCAGCGGGGAACTTCCGGTCGCCGCGCAGGTTCCCTGTCCCGTACGGGGAGCGGGGCGGGGCGGCGGGCATGCCGAGGAACGTGCTCATCGGGCGGCCTCCATCAGGGCGTACGGCGCGGTGCGGGTGGATCCGAGGATCTGGGCGAGATGCAGGGTGCGCGTACCGGACTTGATGCGGGAGAGCCCGCCGCCGATGTGCATCAGGCAGGAGGAGTCGCCCGCGGAGCACACATCGGCCTTCGTGTCGGCGATGTTGCGCATCTTGTCCTGGAGCATCGCGGTGGAGGTCTCGGCGTTCTTGACGGCGAAGGTGCCGCCGAATCCGCAGCAGGCGTCGGCCTCGGGGAGCTCGACCAGGTCGATGTCCTCGACGGCGCGCAGCAGCTTCAGCGGCTTGTCCCCGACCCGGAGCATGCGCAGCGAGTGGCAGGTGGGGTGGTAGGTGACCCGGTGCGGGAAGTACGCGCCGACCTGGGTGACACCGAGAACGTCGACGAGCAGCTCGGAGAGCTCGTACGTCTTGGCCTTGACGGTGGCGACCCCGGCGCGCAGTGCGGCGTCGCCGTAGCGCTCGGCGACGATCTCGTGCTGGTGGCGGACGGAGCCTGCGCACGATCCGGACGGCATGACGACGGCGTCGATCGAGGCGTCCCCGAACTGCGTGGCGAAGTTGCGGACCAGCGGGACGGGTTCGCGCTGGTAGCCGGTGTTGACGTGCATCTGGCCGCAGCAGGTCTGGTCCGGCGGGAAGACCACCTCGTGGCCAAGGCGGGCGAGCAGCACCGCGGTGGATTTCACCGCCTCCGGGAAGAGTGTGTCTCCCAGACAGGTGGCGAAGAGTCCGATACGCATGGGGCCTCCCCGGTCGCAATTTGTGGTCAGACCATACTACCCTCTGTCCATTTTGGAAAGAGGTCGCGCATCGGTCGCCCACCCATCGATCTGGACGCACCCAGGCAAGTGAACACAAGGGCGTAAGCGCTTTCCTCTCCACTCACACCGGGTTCCTCCACGGAGTGACCTGCGCAGCAACTTGGTCCGACCTTATTGACATACGACATATGCAGTGTCCTACTGATCGCTCGAACCAGCTGCCCGCTCCTGCTTCTCGCACCCGCATCGGCATCCGCACCTGCGCCGCCCGAGGCCAAGATAAGGCGGCCCACGGCTTACGTCCCGGTTCGCCCTGCCCCGTACCGCTCAACGAGGAGTAATTTCGTGGCTACCGCACCACCCGCCGCCGTGCTTGCTTCGTACACACCGGATGTACGCGCCATCGCGGACAGCCTTCCGGCGACCGCCCTGGTCAGCCTGATCCCCCTGGCGGTGTTCTTCCTTCTGCTGATGGTGGCGAAGCGCTCGGCACTGGTCTCCGCACTGGGCTCGGTGCTCACGGCGCTCCTCGTCGCGGTGATCGGGTTCGGGATGCCGGTGGAGCTCGGCCTGCTCTCGGCGTCCCAGGGCCTCGTCTTCGGCCTGTTCCCGGTGATGCTGATCGTCGTGGCGGCCATCTGGTTCTACGAACTCACGGTCGTCAGTGGCAGGTTCGAGGATCTGCGCCGTTCGTTCAGCGCCGTAGGCCGGGGGGACCTGCGCGTCCAGGCGATGCTCATCGCCTTCTGTTTCGGCGGCCTCCTCGAGGCCCTCGCCGGCTTCGGCGCTCCCGTCGCCATCACCGCCGTGATGCTGATGGCGCTCGGCCTGCCGCCGGTCAAGGCGGCCGTGACGGTCCTGCTCGCCAACACCGCTCCGGTCGCGTTCGGTGCCATGGCCATCCCGGTCACCACGGCCGGCAACCTGACCGGCATCCCGGCCGAGGACATCGCCGCGGTCATCGGCCGCCAGTCCCCGCTGCTGGCGCTCTTCGTGCCCCTGCTGCTGCTGTTCGTCGTGGACGGCACCCGCGGAATCCGTCAGCTGTGGCCGATCGCGCTGGTCACCGGGGCCGTCTTCGCCGTGGCCCAGTACTGGTGCTCCAGCCACTTCGCGTACGAACTCACCGATGTGGTCGCCTCGCTCGCCGGCTTCGGCGCCGCCGTGCTGATGCTGCGCTTCTGGAAGCCGTCCACCCCCGAGGACCAGCGCTCGCAGGTCGAGAACGAACCGCTGACGCGGCGCCGGGTCACCTACGCGGTGCTGCCGTACGTCCTGGTCATCGCGGTCTTCGCCCTCGCCAAGCTGGACGTCGGAGCCATCGACGTACCGAAGCTCCTCGGCCGTCTGAACATCAGCGTCGAGTGGCCCGGGCTGTACGGCGAGCTGCTGACCCCCGGCGGCGACCCCTCGTCCAGCGCGATCTACAAGCTGGAGGTCCTGGGCAACCCGGGCACCCTGCTGATCATCTCCGGCATCCTGGTGACGCTGATCTACCGGTACGCCAAGGACGGCGACGCCTACCCGCTGAGCGCGTCGACGGCGGTCTCCGCGGCCGGCCGCACGCTGCGGAACATGCGCGGCGCCATCATGACGGTCGCCACGGTGCTGGCCCTCAGCTACGTGATGAACCAGTCGGGTCAGACCGTCGCCATCGGCACCTGGCTGGCCACGGCGGGCGGGCTCTTCGCCCTGCTCTCCCCCACCCTCGGCTGGCTGGGTACCGCGGTGACCGGCTCCGACACCTCGGCCAACGCGCTGTTCGCCAACCTTCAGCAGACGGCGGGTCAGGCCGCGGGGATCGATCCGACCCTGCTGGTCGCCGCCAACACCTCGGGCGGTGTGGTCGCCAAGCTGGTGAGCCCGCAGAACCTGACCATCGCGGCCACGGCCGTGGGGATGCCCGGTTCGGAGCGCATCCTGCTGCGCAAGGTGGCCGGGTACAGCGTGGGCATGCTGGCGATCCTCTGCGTGCTGGTCTACCTCCAGTCCACGCCGGCGCTCTCCTGGATGCTGCCGTAGGGCGTGTTCCGGAAGTCCCTTCCGTCCGGCGGGCGGACGCACATGGGGCCGGTGGGCCGCCCGGTTTCCCGGGCGGCCCACCGGCCCCACGCCGTTGCTCGTCCGCTGCTACGCGCCGGGCCGGTCCTCGTCGGAGGGCCCCTCGTCGGCCGCGGTCCGCTCCTCGTCGCCGTCTGTGGGCCGGTCCTCGCCTGCGGGCCGGTCCTCGTCGACCAGCGTCCCGTGGAAGCCCCGGATGTGGAGCTCGGCCAGATCGGCCGCCTCCTCGCCGTGGCCGGTGCGCACCAGCCGCAGCAACTCGGTGTGCTGCGCGTTGAGATGCTCCCGGGTGGCCGACCAGTCGTCGACCTCTTCGAGGGCCCGGAGGATGAGAGGCCGCACGGACTCCCGTACCGCCGAGGTCAGGGTGGAGGTGAGCGCGTTGCCCGAGCTGCTCGCCACCATGACGTGGAACCGGGTGTCGAGTTCGTTGAACTCCTCCGGCAGAATGCCCGGTTGCGACATCCGGTGCACCACCGCGCCCGCCTCGTCCAGGTCCCGGTCGACGGCGTGCTTCGCGGCGGCGGCGAAGCTGGAACGCTCCAGGGCCACCCGGGCCTCCATCACGTCGTGCAGGCTGTAGCTACCCAGCGCGAAGTGCAGGCGCAGCAGACGGCCGAGCGCGTCGTCCGGGTTGCGCACGATGCGGGCCCCGGAGTCCGGTCCCCGGCCGGGCTGGGCGACCAGGACACCGATCGTCTCCAGCACCCTGAGGGCCTCCCGCAGCGCGGAACGGCTCACCCCGAAGACCGGTGCCAGCTCCCGCTCGGGCGGCAGCCGGTCGCCGGCCCGGAGTTTCCCGGCGAAGACCTGCTCCTCGATGCTCTGCAGGACGAGTTCATGAGTGCGGGACTGACGCACGGGCTGCCACTCAACAGGCATCCGCTACTCCCCGTTCCGGCCGATATACATGACTCGACTATGTCACACACACCGTGTGGTCGGACCAGAAAGCGGGAGGCTGGTCAGAGCGCAGTCCGGTGACCGGGGCGGCGCCTGCGCCGCTGGTCCGGGTCGAAGAGCTGGCCGCCCACTCCGGCGGCGACGAGCCCGGCGGCGATGAGCAGGCCGTGGCCGACGACGATGCCGGTCATCAGTCCTCCCACGCCCACCACCAGCCACACCCAGGCCACGCCGGTACGACGCCGAGGTGCCGGTCGCGGAGCGCCGGGCCCCTGGTCGCGGAGGAGCGGGGCTCCGGGGTCCCGCGCCGGCACGGTCCCGTAATCCCGCGCCGGAACGGTCCCGTTGTCCCGGGCCGGAACGGATCCACCGTCCTGGGCCGGCACGGTCCTGGTGTCGCGGAGCCGGTCGTCCTGGTGAGTCATGATGTCTCCCTCCCTCGACGATTCCGGATCTTCGGCAGGTCCTGGTCTTCGGCAAGTCCTCGCCGCGTCCCCGGTCCGGCCGGTGCACCGGACTCCGATCGTCTTACGAAGGGGACGGCCCGGTCCATCAGGGCCGGCACCCATCTTCGGGGAGGGACACCATGCAGACGCGGCACGGACGACGGCCCTGTGCGTGGGATCGGCCGCCGACCGGCCATAGTGGAGTCACTCCCCGAGCGTACGAAGGAGGCCCGGCCGGCCGTGTCCCTGTTCTGGCGCATCTTCCTGCTCAACGCGGCGGTCCTGGTCGCCGCCGGGGCTCTGCTGCTCCTCGGCCCGATCACCGTGTCCGCCCCGGTGGTGCTGACCGAGGCCCTCATCCTGGCCGGCGGAATGGCCTTGATGCTGGGCGCGAACGCACTGCTGCTGCGCCTGGGGCTCGCCCCTCTGCAACGGGTCACCAAGGCGATGACCACCATCGACCTGCTGAGCCCGCGGCCGCGCCCCGAGGTGGCCGGCGAGGGCGAGGTCGCGGCTCTGATCGAGACGTTCAACAGCATGCTCGACCGGCTGGAGGCCGAGCGGGCGACGAGCAGTGCCCGGGCGCTCGGGGCGCAGGAGGCCGAGCGCCGCCGGGTCGCGCAGGAGTTGCATGACGAGGTGGGCCAGACCCTGACGGCGGTCCTGCTGGAGCTGAAGAGGGTCACCGGTCACGCCCCCGAACCTCTGCGCGAGGAGCTCACCCATGTCCAGGAGATCACCCGGGGCAGCCTGGACGAGATCCGCCGGATCGCTCGGCGGCTGCGCCCCGGGGTACTGGAGGAACTGGGGCTGGTCAGCGCCCTGACGGCGCTGACCACCGAGACGCCGACGCCGAAGGGGCTGACGATCAGGCGGCAGACGGAGAAGGATCTGCCGCCGCTCGGCGAGGAGGCGGAGCTCGTCGTCTACCGCATCGCCCAGGAAGCGGTCACGAACACCGTCCGGCACGCCGGGGCCACCCTGCTCGAACTCTCCCTGCGCCGCAGCCCCGGCGGGGTGGAGCTGCGCATCCGGGACGACGGCCGCGGCCTCGGGGACGCCCCGGAGGGCGCGGGCCTGCGCGGCATGCGCGAACGCGCCCTGCTCATCGGTGCCACACTCACCCTCGGTACCGGTGCCGCGGGCGGCACGGACGTACGCCTCGATGTGCCCGTACGGAACGGAAACGCCTGATCATGTCCCCCTCCCCCGCCGGGTCCGGAAAGACCCGCATCCTGCTCGCCGACGACCACGCCCTCGTCCGGCGCGGCGTACGGCTGATCCTCGACGGTGAGCCGGACCTCCAGGTCGTCGCCGAGGCGGGCGACGGCGCCGAGGCCATCGAGATGGCACGCGCGGAGCGGCCCGACCTGGCCGTACTCGACATCGCGATGCCCCGCCTGACGGGTCTTCAGGCAGCGCGCGAGCTGTCCCGGGTCATGCCGGAACTGCGCATCCTGATGCTCACCATGTACGACAACGAGCAGTACTTCTTCGAGGCGCTGAAGGCCGGGGCCTCGGGCTTCGTGCTGAAGTCCGTCGCCGACCGGGACCTCGTCGAGGCGTGCCGCGCGGCCATGCGCGACGAGCCGTTCCTCTACCCGGGCGCGGTCACCGCCCTCATCCGGAACTACCTGGACCGGGCCAGGGACGGCGGCGACGTCCCCGACCGGGCGATCACCGAGCGCGAGGAGGAGATCCTCAAGCTGGTCGCCGAGGGGCACTCGTCGAAGGAGATCGCGGGGATGCTCGTGATCAGCGTCAAGACCGTCGAGCGGCACCGGGCCAATCTGCTGCAGAAGCTGGGACTCCGCGACCGCCTGGAACTCACCCGGTACGCGATCCGGGCGGGACTGATCGAACCATAGGCTGTGCGTTTCATAGGATTCTCAGCCAGGGCGCCTAGGGTTCTCGCGTGACCCAGACGACCCCGCCCGGCTGGCATCCAGACCCCGGGCACTCAGGAATCGGCCCCCTTCACGAACGCTGGTGGGACGGGAGCCACTGGACCGACCAGCTCCGGATACCTCCCGCGACGGTCCGGAAGCGCCGCATACGCATCGGCGCGGGCATCGCCGCCGGCATCGTCGTACTCGCGGCCGTCGGTGGCGGCGCGTACCTGCTGGGCGACAGTTCGGGCGGCGGAGACACGTCCGCCACGGCCCCCGCCCCGTCGGAGAGCCCACGCCTCCCGGGCGCACCGGACGACGGCGGGCAGGACGGCGGCGGCCGGAACGGCGGCGGGAGCGGCGGGGAGGACGGCGGCCAGAGCCCCGACCAGCAGCTGCCGCAGACCGAGGACGGCTACGCCACCGACGCGGCCAGCGGCATCAGCATCCCCGTGCCGGACGGCTGGACCGGTCAGTCCGGGCCGGTCGGCGCCGGGGTGACGACCGGCGAGTACACCTGCCCCGGCGACGAGTCCCAGACGTGCGTGCGCGGCGGGGTGTTCTCCGCTCCGGCCCAGGCCCTGAAGATCGAGGCGACCACGGCGAAGGCCGCGGCGGAGGCCGACATCAAGGCCAACGCCGAGGAGTCGTACGGCGAGGAGATCTACGGCGGCATCACGTCGCACGAGGAGCTCAAGTCCGAGGCCGTCACGGTCGCCGGGCAGAAGGGCTACCTGGTGCGCTGGAAGGTGGTGACGAAGAACGGCGACGACGGATACGTCGAGTCGCTCGCGTTCCCGTCCCCCAACGTCAAGAGCATGCTGGTGATGGTCCGTTCGGGCTTCGACGTCAACGCCAAGGCCCCGAAGCTCTCCGTCCTGGACGACATCACCAAGGGCATCAAGGAATCGGCCGGGTCAGGTTCGGGCTCCGGCACGGGCGAGACCGCCTGAACATTCCGCCCACGAATCGAGGCCGTACCGGACGCGTCCGGTACGGCCTCGATCCATTCGGCCGGCGCAGGGGTGACAGGGGACCGTCGCGACACGCAGGCAGGTGGTGCGCGGATCGCCGTGGTGGTACGTCCCGGCCTGCGGCACAGGTCACACTCCCTCATGTTCACAATGCTTACATCCTCGTCTAATGTGAGCGATGCATACATCGTGCGCGACAGAGACGAACGGGAGGACCGGGATGACCAGCGAGCTGTTCTCGACGCTGCACCTGCGCTCCGGCCAGGTGCTGGACAACCGGATCGCCAAGGCGGCGATGGAGGAGAACATGGCGGGCGAGGGCCAGTTGCCCGGTCAGAGGTTGCTGACCCTCTACCGGCGCTGGGCCGCCGGCGGCACCGGGCTGCTGATCACGGGGAACGTCATGGTGCACGCCGAGGCGCTGACGGGCCCCGGCGGGGTCGTGCTCGACGAGAACGCGCCGCTGAAGCCGTTCACCGAGTGGGCCGAGGCCGGCAGGTCCGGCGGCGGCAGGCTGTGGATGCAGATCAACCACCCCGGCCGCCAGGTGGCGTCCGGCATGCCCGGCGTCGTGTGGGGGCCCTCCGACGTCGGTGTCGACCTCGGCCGGCACAGCGGCCGGTTCGGCCGTCCGACCGCCATGACCCCCGCACAGATCGATGCGACGGTCACCCGGTTCGCCGTCACCGCGCACCGTGCCGAGAAGGCGGGCTTCGACGGTGTGGAGGTCCACGCCGCCCATGGCTATCTGCTGTCCCAGTTCCTCTCCCCCCTGGTCAACACGCGCACCGATCAGTGGGGCGGGTCGCTGGAGAACCGCGCGCGGATGCTGCTCGACGTCGTGCGCGCCGTCCGTGCCGCCGTCTCACCGTCCTTCGCGGTCGCCGTCAAGCTCAATTCCGCCGACTTCCAGCGCGGCGGGTTCGACGCCGACGACGCCCGTCAGGTCATCGAGATGCTCGACCCCCTCGGCGTCGACCTGGTCGAGCTGTCGGGCGGGAGCTACGAAAGCCCGGCGATGACCGGCCGCTCGGCCGACGCACGCACCCAGGCGCGGGAGGCCTACTTCCTGGACCTGGCGAAGGACCTGGTCAGGACCAGCCCTCTCCCGCTGATGCTCACCGGCGGTATCACCCGGCGCGCCACCGCGGAGCGGGTCCTGGACAGCGGTGTGGCGGTCGTCGGCATGGGCACCGCCCTCGCCGTCACCCCTGACCTGCCCGACCGCTGGAGGACCCGCCGGGAAGCCGACCGGCAGCTGGCGCCGGTGACCTGGTCCGACAAGGCCCTCGCCTCGGCCGCGGGAATGGCGCAGGTCCGCCACCAGCTGGGCCGCCTCGCGCGTGGAGTCGACGCCAGGCCCCGGATCCATCCCGCGTACACCCTGCTCGCCGACCAGTGGAAGCAGCGCGGGTCCCTGCGCCGCTACCGTGCCTGGCTGTCGGCCCGGGGCACCGGGGCGGCGAACCGTCCCGCGTAGCCGGACCGGCATGCCGGGGGCTTGGCCGCCGTGAGCGCAGCGGGTCCGCCCTCAGCCCCCCGACGACAAGGGCGCCCAGGTGTACCGGACGCTCACGCCCTGGTCGTGGAGCCAGGCCGCCTCGCGATGCCGGAGTTCACGCGCCGACTCCGGGGCGATGGCGCTGGGCCAGCGGACGAGCACAGCCGCGAGGTGGCCCGACTGGGCGAGCTCCCTCACCCGCCGCCACCCTCTGCGCCGTGCCGGATCGGGCTCACCGTACGTGTCGGTGACGACCTCGGCGATCGTCAGCCCGCGCTCCCGGGCGAACGCGCGGCCTTCCCTCTGCGCGCGCTGCGTGGCGTCCCCGGGCACCTCCGTGGCCCGGTCGGCGCACACGTACAGCACGACGGGAGTGACGGATCCCCCGGGCGCGGTCATGGGCGACTTCCGGAGTGGGCCGCCAACTCCGCCCAGACGACCTTGCCTTCGGCCCGTGTCGAGCGTGCGGAGCCCCAGCTGTCCGCGAGTTGCTGGACGAGCAGCAGCCCACGGCCGCTCTCCGCATCGGGGCCGGCAGGGTGCTCGGGCAGGCGGACCGGGGTGCTGCCCTCGTCGTGGAGTTCGATGCGCAGGCGCCGCCCCCCGCCGGTCAGCGTGAGGCCGCAGAGGACATGACCGCTGCCGGTGTGGAGCACTGCGTTCGTGGTCAGCTCGGAGACCAGCAGCACCGCGTCGCAGCAGGTGTCGCCGGGCAGCCTCCACACGCGGAGCAGGTCGCGCACGGTGTCGCGGGCGGATCTCGCGCTCGTACGCAGGGCGGGCAGGCCGAACCAGTACTCCCGGCGGGGGGCGGCCTCGGCTAAAGCGGGGGTCGAGGCCGGGGTCGAGTGCGGGGACAGAGTCACGGGTGTCGCCTTCCAGCGCCGTAGGGGGGCGGGGCGCGGTGGGGGGATTCGGGGCTGCAACTCGAGCGGTGAGTGGCATACGCCGAGGCGAGCGCCCAGCGACGGGGCGCCGACGGCGGCAGCGGCATCGCGCGCTCGCCTCGCGCCGGATCGTGTGTCCTCGCTGTGCCTTGACCGCTCACGCGACCACTATGCGCGTGATAGGGCACACGCTGCAACCGACTCCCTGATAATTTCAGAAGAGCGGGTATCACCCTGGCGACGACATCAAATCGCTGTAAGAATGGCGCTATTGATGACCCATCAGGAGGTTGGGCGTGAGCGAAGCCCGGTCTGGCACCAGCGCGCCGACCGTCCTGCGCATGATCCTCGGCCGTCGGCTGCAGGAGATGCGGCTGAGCGCCGGTGCCACGCTGGAGGACGCGGCGAAGGCGCTGCGCGTCCAGACCCTGACGATCCGTCGGCTGGAGAAGGCCGAGGTCGCGCTGAAGCCTCTCTACGTGGAGAAGCTCCTGGAGACCTTCGGGGCCGACCGCCGTGAGATCGACGAGTTCGTCGACCTGGCCGAGCAGGCCAACAAGCCCGGCTGGTGGCACTCCTACCGCGACGCCGTCCCCAGCTGGTTCACGGCCTATGTCAGCCTGGAGGCCGGCGCCAGGACCCTTCGCACCTATGAACCCCAGTACGTCACCGGCCTTCTGCAGACCCCTGACTACGCACACGCCGTACTGCGCGGCGGACTACCGAACGGCACCGAGGACGAGCTCGCACGCCGCGTGGAGCTGCGGCTGCGCCGTCAGAGCCTGCTGGAGCGGGAGGACGCGCCCACGTTGTGGGTGGTCATGGAGGAAGCCGTCCTGCACCGGGTGGTGGGCGGCCCTCACGTGATGCGGGAGCAGCTCGAACGGCTCCTGGACGTCTCCGAGCTCGCCCACATCAGCCTCGACATCGTGCCCTTCACCGCGGGCGCGCACGTCGGAGCGTGTGCCCCGTTCACCTACTTCCGGTTCGAGGAACCCGAACTGCCCGACATCGTCTACAGCGAACTCCTCTCCGCCTCCGTCTACCTGGACCAGCGCGCGGACGTCGTCTCCCATCTCGAGGCACACACCCGCATGTCGCTCCTGACCTCGTCCGAGGACAGCAGGGCGCTCTTGAACCGCATGCGCAAGGAGTACACATGACGATCATCGACGAGGGCGTCTACAACGGCATGCCGGCCCACAACCTCGGGGAGCAGGGCTGGGAGCGCCCCTGGAGCGGGCCGAACGGCGGTCAGTGCGTCGAGACGAAACAACTCGCCGACGGCCGCGTGGCCATACGGCAGTCCACCGACCCGGCAGGACCGGCGCTGATCTACACGCCGGAGGAGATCGCCGCGTTCGTCCGCGGGGTCAAAGAGGGCCTGGCCGATCACTTGGCCGCCGGGTGAACCGGCGGCGAGCAGCAGGGAACGGGCCGGGGATACCGGCCCCGTACAGGCCCGCGGGCCGACAGACGCACACGTGAAGGGGAGAACATGAGCACCAGGCAGGCCGGCCGGGATCTCGACACGAGCAGGGCGCACTCGGCCCGGATGTACGACTACTTCCTCGGTGGCAAGGACCACTTCGAGGTAGACAAGGAGGCGGCCCTGCTCGCCGCCAAGGCGCACCCCGGCCTTCCGGTGACCGCCCGCGAGAACCGCGCGTTCATGCACCGGGCCACCCGCGTGCTGGCGCAGGAGCACGGCATCCGCCAGTGGCTCGACATCGGCACGGGCATCCCGACCGAGCCCAACCTGCACCAGGTCGCCCAGTCCGTCGCCGGTGACGCCCGCGTCGTGTACGCAGACAACGACCCTCTCGTCCTCAAGTACGCCGAGCGCCTGATGCGCAGCACGACGCAGGGCCGCACCGCCTACATCGAGGCCGACGTCACCGACCCCGACGCGCTGATGAGCGCCGTGGAGGACTCCGAGGTCCTGGACTTCGACCAGCCCATCGCCCTCACCCTCAACGCGCTCATGCACTTCGTCACCGACCCTCACGATCCGTACGCCATCGTGCGTCGGCTGCTCGACCCGCTCCCGGCGGGCAGCACACTCGCCATGAACCACTGCACGCCCGACTTCGACCCCGAGACCTGGAACAACGTCGCGGAGGCCTACACCAACTCCGGCACTCCGGTGCAGTTCCGCTCGCACAGCGATGTCCGCCGCTTCTTCGACGGGCTCGACCTGATCGAGCCCGGCATCTGCTGCTGCCACCGCTGGCGCGGCGAGGGCGGGGAGGAGATCCCGGACGCGGAGATCAGCCTGCTGGCGGGCGTGGGCATCAAGCGCTAGTGCCGCATCGAGCAACGTTTGCCCTGCTGGCGATGGCGCGTGGACGCCGCCACATCACCTGGTGCAACCGCCCTGCCGACGACAAGCGCCTACGCGCCGTCGTCGCCAGGGCGACCGTTGCTTGATCCCGCCTTGGTACGGAACGAGATCCAGACGTCAGGTGCCAGGTCAGGCCGGTTCGGTACCGGTCTGCGCTCCTCGGTCCAGTCGTCGCCGGTGATCTCTGTGGCGACGCGACGCCAGAACGACACCGCGCCCGGGTTGGCATCCTGGAACGCGATCTCCCACGGCCCCGGATGCCGAGCCACGATGCCCCGAGCAGCGTGCATCCCGGTCCCCGCCCGTCGTGCCCCGCGCACCACGAAGAAGCTGTTCATCACGCGCGTCGGACCATTCAGACCGCGGACGAACGCGAACCCGATGGGCCGGTCACCGCTCGTCAGGAGATACGGGGCCCGATCGGGTTCGGAGAAGGCCATGTGAAGCCATTCGTCCGGGAAGGATCCGTCAGGGTTGGGCAGGTCGCCCTCCAACTCCGACATGTCATGACGGAACATCAGCCACAGGCGTTCAATTGTGGGCTTGTCGGCAAGGTCTGCGCGACGCAGGGAGATGTCTGGCACGAGACTCCGTGGTGAGGGTGGTCGGCTTCAGCCCGGGACGATCTGCTTCCGGGCATGAAAAGCCTCGGCCAGCAGCGAGGGACGACACCCCGACAAGGGTAGACCGCGCCCCACCACCATCGCGTGACGAGCTCTTACCGGCACGGTGCGTGCGAGAGGCCTCCCGGCCCGCCGCTGCCGTGCGGCGCGCGACGGGACGGGCCGGGGCAGTACCGGGCCGGGTCAGTCCTTGTGCTGGAAGGACGCCTTCTCGACGGCTTCGGTGTCGGTACGGAAGCGGGACCACGCATCGGGGTCGCGGTCGAGAGCGTCGAGGAGGTACGCGGTGACGGCGTCGGCGACGAGGGCGACCCGGCCGGCGTCCGTGTCGGTGGTCTCGCTCACGGCCTCCCCGGCGATGCCGCCCAGGGTGTGCTCTCCGCCGGGGACGACGAGGAGGCGCTTGGGGGCGGGGCTGAGGTCGAAGGCGTCGAGGAACCAGTCCGGTCCCCGCGTGGACATCGTCGACTGGTCCTTGTCGCCCGCGATGACGAGTGCCGGCGTGGTCATGGTGGAGTAGCCCGGCCTCATGAAGGGCAGGTGCCCGGCGGCGAACGGCGTGAGCGAGTCGCCCGTGCCGGTCGCCGCGATGAGCACACCCGCCTTCGCTCCGCCGTGGGAGAAGTCCTCGCCCGCCGTGCCCTGGGCGTCGAACACGCGGGCGCCCAGCAGGGTGCCGACGGTCTGGGCTCCCCAGGAGTGTCCGACGAGGGCGACGCTCGTCCGGTCGGCGCGGTCGATCAGGTCGTCCGCCTCGGCCAGGATGGCGTCGAGGTGGTCCAGCACCGCGTGGAGGTCATCGATGCGCACGCGCCAGATGGTGCCGAAGCGCGGATCGTCGAACCCTATGGCGTTGCGGCGCGAGTCCAGGTGGGTCGGCTGCACCACGACGAAGCCGGCGGCGGCCCAGCGGTCGACCAGCGGCTCGTAGCCGTCCATCGACCACGCGTTGCCGTGGGAGAACACGATGACCGGAAGGCCGCGGCCCTCGGCCGGTGCGGTCACCTTGACCTGCAGGGGCACCGACCGGTCACCGGTGGGAACGGTGATGGGCTTGATCGCGACGGTCTTCGTCCGGGATTGCGCAGGAGTCAACATGTGCGGACTTTCTGTGGGAAAGGCGCGTGCCGCATACTTGGCGGAACAACGTTCCGCCCACATTAGCGGAACAACGTTCCGCGAACCAGAGGTGAGATCTTGTCCCGGTCGGCCAGCTCCAGAGCGGCGGGCGCCGAGCGCACTCGCCAGTCCCTGCTCGCGGCCGCGGCGCAGGTGTTCGTCGAGCAAGGCGTCCAGGCACCCATCCGCGACATCGCCGGCCGGGCCGGCGTGGGCCTGGGCACCGTGTACCGCCACTTCCCCACCCGGGCGGAGCTGGTCGTCGCCGTCTACCGGCACCAGGTGGACGAGTGCGCGCAACTCGCCGCCGAACTCGCAGGGTCGCCGAGGCCGGGCGAGGCCCTGTCGCGATGGATGGACGCGTTCGTGGAGTTCCTCGTCACGAAGCACGGACTGGGGGCGGCACTCCAGTCCGAGGACCCCAGCCTGCAGAGCCTGCACTCCTTGATGCTCGACACACTGGTCCCGGCCTGCGCCTCGCTCCTCGACGCCGCGACGGCCCGGGGCGAGCTCGACCCGGACGTCACCGCGTACACACTGATGCGAGCGGTCGGCAACCTGTGCATCCTGGGCCCGGGATACGACCGTGAGCACGCGCGGACCATGGTCGTCCGACTCCTTGCCGGCTGCCGGACGACCATGCCCCCGGACGGCCCCGTGGCGGCCTGACGACGAAGACCCGCCTCGCCCTCATGCTCCTGGGCGATCAGGTCGGCAGCGGCGCTCCGCACACCGGGCCCCCCGCCGAGCCCGGTCGCCATGACCCCGCTGACGCCGGTCAAGGAGGCTGGCCCCCCGCTGGCCCCCAGAAACGACTCAGGGCCGGTATCGGATTGCTCCGATACCGGCCCTGAGCCACGACTGTCTCCAGTCGGGACGACAGGATTTGAACCTGCGACCCCTTGACCCCCAGTCAAGTGCGCTACCAAGCTGCGCCACGTCCCGGTGCCCGTCTGACCTGGGGTTTCCCCTGGCCGAACGCGCATGAGAACAATACCGCACTTACCCGGGTGCTCACGAACCCGATTCCCGCGCCCTGCCCATTGACCCGGCATTGCCGCGTACCTAACCTGAACCACGCACATCAGAAAGCGCTTTCTACCCTGCCCGGCCCCCCCCCCACCGCACCGGGAGCGCCCTCATGAGCAGCCGCCCGTTACGCAGGAGCCCCGAGTCCCACGCCGCTCCCCCGGCGTCGATCGCCCTCATGGCCCTCGTCGCTCTTCTCGCACTGATCATCGGCTCGGTCACGGCCGCCTCGTTCCCGAGGGGCCCGGCCGACTCCTTCCGCGGCCGGCTGCCCGGCGCCGCCGTCGCCACCGACCGCGACAACGGGCCCGCCCCGCTGACCGTGTCCTTCAGCGGGGCCGGCTCCGGGATCCCCCATGGCGGCCCGGTCGGCTACGCCTGGGACTTCGACGGTGACGGCGCCACCGACTCCACCGAGGCGAACCCCTCGTACACCTATCGCACGAGAGGGCGGTTCACCGCCCGCCTCACGGTGTCCGGTCCCGGAGGCACGACGGCCACGGCCGGCCAGGAGATCACGGTCGGCAACTCCCGGCCCCGGCTCACGGTCCGCCACCTTCAGGACGGCGGCTTCTTCCGGCCGGGCGGGGCCCTCGCCTTCACTGTGGAGGTGGCGGACGCCGAGGACGGGAGGGACACCCCGGTCGACTGCTCCCGGATCGTCGTGCGCTCGCAGACCGGCGACACCGGTGTGCTGCACCCCCTCGCCGGCTCACCGGGCTGCCGGGGCTCGATCACCATGGCGCCCGTCGGCAACGCCTCCCGGTCCGGCCCCCGACGGGTCACGGTGCGGTACACGGACAAGGGCGCCCCGGGCGTCCCGGAGCTGACCGGCTCAGCCTCTCTCACCCTGCGTCCGGCCTTCCAGGAGGCGGAGCGGTTCACCTCGACCGGGGGTGCCCACGGCGGAGTGGTGACGGGCAGCCGTCCGGGGGCTTCGGGCGGCAGGACGCTGACCGAGATCGAGGACGGGGACTGGGTCGCGTTCGAGCCGGTGGACCTGAGGGACATCCGGTCGGTGACGGTCGGAGCCACGCCCTGCGGGACCGGCGGGACGGTCGAGTTCCGAGCCGGCTCCCCTGACGGCACCCTCCTCGGCTCGCTGACCGTCCCGGGCGCCGACGGACGGGCGACGGGACGCGCGGCGGCCGTGTCACCGACGGCCGCGCTGAAGAACCGCGCCGGCGGCGCGCCGCTGTACGTGGTGTTCACCAACCCGGCGTGGAGCAGCGAGAGGCCGGATCTGTTCACGGTGGACTGGCTGCGCTTCGACGGGCCGGGCATCGGGGGCGCCGCATCCCCCTGACGGTGGCGGCGAGGGCGCTCAGTGCGCGGCGAGGAAGGCCCGGTACCAGGCGAGGGTGGCATCCAGGGTGTCGGAGAGCGGGGTGGGCGCCAGTCCGTAGGCCTTCTCCATCGCCGAGGAGTCGACGGTCTGGCCTTCGGTGTGCTGGTAGAACATCTCGGCGTACGCCGCCATGAACACGTCGTCGAAGGGGCCGAACGGGCGCGGCTCGGCGATGACCGTGAGGTCCAGGGGGCGGCCGACCCGCTCCTCGATCATCGCGAGGATCTGCCGTGTGGTGAGCGCGGGAGCCGTGGGAAGGTGCCAGACGCGTCCGTCGCCGTCCGGGTGCTCGCCGAGGGTGGCGAGTCCGGCCGCGACGTCACCGATGTACGTGTAGCTGTGCGGCAGATCGATGTCGCCGAGGGCCGGAACCCGGCCCCCGGTGAGCGCCGCGGGGAAGACGGCACCGCCCAGCGTGGAGTTGAGCACCCCGGGTCCGACGAAGTCGGCGGAGCGGCCCAGGACGACGCGGACCCGCCCCTCCGCGTGCGCGGCGAGATAGCGGGCGTCCAGCTCCGCGCGCATCACGCCCTTGCTGCTGGTCGCGTTCCACGGGGTGTCCTCGGTCATCACGGCGCCGTGCGTCTCTCCGTACGGGTAGAGCGTGTCGAGGACGACCAGCCGGGCGCCCGCTGCCCCGACCGCCGCGAGGACGGCCTCCTGGATGCGGGGCATCACCTCGACCTGCAGGTGGTATCCGACGTTGACGCAGTGGTACACGACGGCCGCTCCCTCGACGGCCTCGCGCGCGCCCTCGAAGGTGGCCACGTCCGCCGCGAACCGGGTGACGCCCCCGACCTCGGGGCCCTCCCCCTTCCTGTCGACGAGGCGGACCCGGTGGCCGCGGGCGGCGAGCTCCCCGGCCAGCGTGGTGCCGGCCGGTCCGGCGCCGAGAACGGTGTGGAGTGCGGGTGCGGTGGTCATGGTGTGCCCCTTCGACTCAGCGAGAATTACACGCCCTTACTTTTGTTAGAGACAGTAACTCTTGCGATGATCCATAGCAATGCGCTCCGGCCACCCTTGTTAGGCTCCGTAACGGAAGTGAGCGCGTCTAGCAGGCGGTCGTCGAGCCGGCCGCCCGTCGTACGGGACGAACCGAACGAACCCAGCGAGAAGAGGAGCCCGCGATGGCACCGGCCCAGGAAGGCCCCCGCGCCAGGTACCGGGAGCAGACCCGGTCCGAGATCAAGGACACGGCTCTGCGGCAGCTGGCCGAATCGGGAGCCGGAGCCCTCGCGCTGACCCGCATCGCCAAGGAGATGGGCCTCTCGGGCCCGGCGCTCTACCGGTACTTCGCCGGCCGGGACGATCTGCTGAGCGCCTTGATCAGGGACGCGTACGACGACGCGGCCACCGCGGTCGCCGATGCGGCGGCGGCAGCGGAGGAGGCGGGGCGGAGCGCACGCGACCGGCTGCACGCGCTGGGCGGTGCCTACCGTGTCTGGGCGGCTGCGGAGCCGCACCGCTACCTGCTGATTCAGGGCGCTCCCGTGCCGGGGTATGTCGCCCCCGACGACACCCGGGACCGTGCCCGGGCGGTGCTCGGCCCGTTCCTGCCGCTGTTCGCGGACGGATCGCCCGGAGCGAGCGTGTCCGCGCTGGTGGCCGAGATGGAGGCCTGGCTCGCGGCGGACGCGGGGGTCCGCGAGTGGGTCGCCCGCTATGCCCCGCGCACCGCCTCGGACACGCGCCGCGCGGCGTACGGACTGGCGGGCGCCGTGCTCGTATGGGCGCAGCTGCACGGGTCGGTCGGGCTGGAGACGGCGGGACAGTTCGCCGGGATGGGACACCGGGGCGACACCCTGCTCGCGACACAACTGCACCTGCTCGCGGACGCGTTCGCGCTGGACTGAACACGCGCTCCGAAGCGCTCCGGGGTCAGGGGCGCAGGCCCTCCCGGCACTCGATCTGTACGACGGACTCCCGGGCCGGCAGCTCGATGGTGCTCGAACCAGGCGTCGCGCCGCTCCCCCGGCCGAGTCTCCGCAGCCGTGCGGTCCGGCCGGAGCCGTCCCGGCCGACGGGGGTGAGCAGCGGCCGTCCCGTCCCGTGCGGGATCACGGATGGGCTCCGAAACCCGAGAGCGGCGCCGGGGCCGTGGCGTTGATGAGGTGCTGGACGAGGGTGACCAGTGCCCCGGTGCCCGAACTGGCGATCCTCGCGTCGCAGAGGACGACCGGCACCTCGCGTCCGAGGTCGAGGGCCGCCCGCACCTCTTCCGGTTCGTAGCGGTAGGCGCCGTCGAACTCGTTGACCGCCACGACGAATCCGATGCCACGGCGCTCGAAGAAGTCGACGGCCGCGAAGCATTCGGCCAGCCGGCGGGTGTCGGCCAGCACGATCGCTCCGAGGGCCCCCTTGGACAGCTCGTCCCACATGAACCAGAAGCGCTCCTGGCCGGGGGTGCCGAAGAGGTAGAGCACATGCTGCTCGGACAGGGTGATCCGGCCGAAGTCCATGGCCACGGTGGTGGCCGACTTGGACTCGATGCCTTCGAGGCTGTCGGTCGCCGCGCTGACCTGGGTCAGGAGCTCCTCGGTGCTCAGCGGTGCGATCTCGCTGACGGCGCCCACGAACGTCGTCTTTCCGACGCCGAATCCGCCCGCGACCAGGACCTTGAGGGCCACGGGAAAGTATTCGGAGCTTCCGGAGCTGTCAGAGCTGTCGTCGTAGACCATCGAGCACTGCCTCCAGCAGGGATCGGTCGGTTGGCATGTCATGGAACGCGGGGGCGTGCGCGGTGACCGCCCCGCAGTCGACCAGGTCGGACAGGAGGACCTTGGTGATGACGGCGGGCAGCCGGAGATGGGCGGCGATCTCCGCCACGGACGTGGGTCCGCCGCAGAGCTCCAGGGCCACGGTGTGTTCCGGGCCGAGGTGGACCTGGGGCTCGCTCCCCGTGGCCATCACCAGGGAGAGCAGGTCGAGCACGGTGGTCGGCCTGGTCCGGCCGTTGCTCACGGTGTACGGGCGGATGAGCCGGCCTGCCGCGTCGTCGAGCAACGGCCCGTCCTGCGGGGCCGGCATCCTCACAGCCCCGGGGTGAACGGCGCTCCGGCCGGCTGCCGGAGCGGCGTCATCAGGTAGGGGCGCACGCTCTTGACGAGCATGGCCATCTCGTAGCCCAGGACGGCGGCATCGGCCTCGCGGCCCGCGAGGACGGCGAGACAGGTGCCGGAGCCGGCGGTGGAGACGAACAGGAGGGTCGAGTCGAGCTCGACCACGACCTGTCGTACGTCGCCGTTGTCACCGAACCGGGCACCGGCGCTCCGGCCGAGCGAGTACAGGCCGGCGGCGAGGGCCGCCATGTGATCGGCGCTGTCGGCGTCCATGCCGTGCACGGATTTCACCAGGCCGTCCGCCGAGAGGAGGACGGCGCTGCGCGTGTAGGGCACGCGTTGGACCAGGCCGCTGAGCAGCCAGTCGAGGTCCGAGACCTGACCGGACGGCATTTCGGTCGTCATGGTGCATCTACTCCTTGAACATGTTCTCGGTACGTGGATCCGGTTCGGGCGTCTGCGGGCCCAGGTGCCCCGGGTCCACCTGCTCGGTACCGGCTGTCGCGGTGGTCGTGGAGCCGCGGAAGGGCAGCGGGGCGAGACCGTGTGACCGCTGCGGCCCGACGGTGACGGCGGGTCCGGGGGGAGCGGGCTCGGCGGCATCCGGTGCGCCGTACGCGTCCGGTGTCTCCGGCTCCTCCGCGGTCTGCGCCTCGGCGAGGTCGACCCCGCGCCGGAAGGCGGCCATCAGCCCCGGGTCGTGCAGGGCGTTGTCGTCCTCGGCGCGCGGGACCGGGGCCTCCCTGAGCTGTGGGACCAGGTGCTCCTGGTTGCTGCGCCTCGGCAGCTGGGGGCGCTCGGGGCCGGCCACGGCTGCCGGGGGTTCCTCGGCGGGGGCTCCGGCGTCGGCGGCGGACCGGACGAACGCGACGGACCCGGCGGCCGGGGCGGGTTCGACCGAGGGGGCGGGTGCGGCCGGCGGAGCGGGAGCGGCGGCCGTGACGGGCGGGGACGCGGCCGGGTTCGGACGGTCGACCCGTTCGGCACGGAGCGGGAGCGGCGGGGCCTCGCCCTGCGGCAGGTCCTGCCGGGGCGGCCGGTCCAGCCGCAGCGGGGGCCGGCCCGCTGCCTGCGGCGGGACGCCGGGCGGTGTGCCGTGGGCCCCGGCCGGCGGGGCCGTCTCCGCGGCGGGAGCCGTCGTGGCATCGATGTCGATGCCCAGCAGGATCTCGGGCAGCACGAGGACCGCCTGGGTGCCCCCGTAGATGTTGCTCTGGAGCCGTACGGCGATGCCGTGTCTCCGGGCCAGCGAGGCGACCACGAACAGTCCGATCCGCCCGTCCTGCAGCAGGTGGGCGACGTTGACCTGGTCGGGGTCGGCGAGCAGCGTGTTCATGCGCTTCTGCTCGGGGCCTGGCATGCCCAGCCCGCGGTCCTCCACCTCCAGGGCGAGCCCGGCGGTGACGCGCTGGGCGCGCAGCAGGACCTGGGTGTGCGGGGCGGAGAACACCGTGGCGTTCTCGACGAGTTCGGCGAGGAGGTGGATCACGTCGGCGACCGCGTGCCCGCGCAGGGTGCCGTCGATCGGCGGGACCAGTTTGACCCGGGGGTACTGCTCGACCTCGGCGATCGCCGAGCGCAGCACCTCGGTCACGGTGACGGGGTTGCTCCACTGCCTCCGTGAGACGGCGCCGCCGAGCACGGCGAGGTTCTCGGCGTGCCTGCGGATGCGGGTGGCGAGGTGGTCCACATGGAAGAGGCCCTTGAGCAGGTCGGGATCCTCGACCTCGTGCTCCAGCTCGTCGAGGATCTGGATCTCGCGGTGCACGAGGGATTGCAGCCGGCGGGCGAGGTTGACGAAGACCTCGACCTTCTGTTCGTTGCCGTTGCCGCGGAACAGCTGCGAGGCCTGGACGACGGCCGCCACCGCGTCGTCCTGCGAGCGGGCCATCTCCTGGGCGAGGAGGTCGAAGGCGTCGGCGTCGCCGGCGGCCGCCGGTGCGGACGGCCGGGCGGGCAGGGGCTCTCCGTCGCGGAGTTGCTCCACCACGCGCTGGAGCTCGGCCCGGTGCTGTGCGCCGGTGCGCCGGAGCGCGAGCGTGCGGTCGTGCACCCCGGTGGCGACCCGGCCGGCGCCGAGGAAGGCCGCCGCCACGGCCGCCACGGCCAGGGCCCCGGATCCGCCGAGCGCCGCCAGGAGACTGCCGGACGGGCGCACCCCGGAGGACCGGATGGTGAAGAGGACGGCCGCGGCTCCGCTGAGGAGCGCGGCCACGGTCGGCAGGAGGGCGGTACGCAGCAGTTGTGGTCGCAGCCGGCTGTCGGGGGCGGGCTGCGCGGCACGCGGCCGGCTCGCGGCCGAGTGCGAACGGCCACCCGGACGGCCGTGCCGCCCGCCTTCGCGGCGTTCCGGTCGCGCGGTGGGTGCGCGAAGTTGAGACATCATCGTCCTCGGTACGTGGGGCACCAGGAATCGGCATTCGTGTGGTGACACCTACGGTGGTCGGTCAGGCCCGGGTCAACGGTTGGAGCAGGCCCGACCGATATGAGCCCACCGTTGATCACCGGACACACACGGTAGTCGTCAATCGCCCGCGCTCGGCGTGCAGTTGTCGAAGTTGCCCGCCAGGCGTCCCGCTCTGGTATGAGGCCTCGCACGGGCAGCCGAATCCGCCCACCACCAACTCCGTACGTACGACCGGGCATCGTCCAGGTGCTCGAATCAGCCGGGTGGGCCGGCGGGCCCGAGGGAGGGCGCGTACGGAGCGGAAGAAGCGGGGAGCGCCGGGTGTTCCGGTGCTCCCCGCTCCTTCCGGCCGCCCTGTCGCGGGCGGCCGGGTCACCTCGGGCGGGCGGGCTGGAGCCCCGCGTACACGCCGTCCGCGCCCAGCAGTTCCTCGTGCGTCCCCACCTCGGCGATCCTGCCGCCCTCCATGGCCACGATGCGGTCGGCGCCCTGGATCGTGGAGAGCCGGTGGGCGACGACGAAGACGGTCCGGCCGTGCACGAGCCGGGTGAGGGCCTCCTGCACCAGGGCCTCGGAGCGGTTGTCCAGCGCGGAGGTCGCCTCGTCCAGGACCAGCACCCTGGGATCGCGGATCAGCGCCCTGGCGATGGCGAGCCGCTGCTTCTGGCCGCCCGACAGCTGCGCGCCGCGCTCCCCGATGACCGTGTCCAGTCCGCGCGGCAGACCGTTCACGAATTCCAGCGCGTTGGCGTCCCGGAGAGCGCGCATCAGCGTCTCCTCGTCCGTGTCCCCCATGCCGTACGTGACGTTGTCGCGGATGCTGCCCTCGAAGAGGATCGACTCCTGGGGCACCACCGACAGGAAGCGCCGGTAGGTCCGCAGATCGAGCCCGGCCATGTCGGTGCCGTCGAGCAGGATGCGGCCCGAGGTGGGCCTGATGAACCCGATGAGCAGGTTGAGCACCGTGGACTTGCCGGCGCCCGAGGCCCCGACGAGCGCGATGGTCTCGCCCGGGCGCGCGGAGAGGGTGAACCCGTCGACCGCCGGCTCCCCGTTCTCGTACGCGAACCCGACGTCCTCGAAGTCGATACGGCCGACGACCTGCTCGACCCGCGCCTTGCCGGAGTTGTTCTCCAGGTCGGGCGCCTGCAGCACCTCGCCCGCCGAACGCACCGACTCCAGGCCCTTGGTGAGGACGGGGGCCAGGCCCAGCAGGGTCGTCACGGAACCGGTCAGCACGGTGAAGAAGGCGCTGAGCATCACGACGTCCCCGGCGGTGATGGGCATCCAGCCGTGGTAGGCGACGAGCGCCGAGCCCGAGAGACAGAGGACTCCGAGCGTGTTGAGGATGACCCAGGCCAGCGACCCGAAACGGCCGTTGATCATGTCGAGCCGCAGTCCGGCCGCGAAGACCTGGCGCAGCGATCCGTCGACCCGGCCGAGCGCGGTCCGCTCCAGGCCGTGGGCCCGGGTGATGGGGATCAGGGTGGTCATCTCCCCGACGCGGGAGGAGAGATGCTCGACCTCGCGGCGGAAGGACTCGTTGTGGCTGCGGAGCCGGCTGCGCAGCTTCATCACGAGGAAACCGGCCGCGGGCACCACGACGAGGAAGAGCGGCAGGAACTCGGGCACCCGTACGCCGATGACGACGAGTCCGCCGATCAGGGTGACGACGGCTCCGAGGCCCATGTCGGAGCTCTGCTGGACCATCTGTTCCACGGCCTCGACGTCACGGACCACCTTGGCCTGGAGGACGCTCGAACTGACCCGCGCGTGGTAGCCGATGGAGAGCTGCTGCATGCGGCGGCAGAGCGCCGAGCGCAGGGTCGTGCCCATGCGGCGGATGCTGCCGCCGAGGAACCTCACGTACACCTGGTGGAGCGGGTAGTTGATCACGAGGATGAACAGCAGGACGCCGGTGGACTTCCAGATCCCCGATTCGGGACCGTGCTGGACGACCACGTCGAGGACGGTGGCGGTGATCAGCGGCAGCAGCCAGATGGGGCTGTGCTTCACGACGAAGATGAGGACCGCCAGGGCCAGCCGGCCGCGGTCGGGGCGGAAGAGATGGCCGAGGGTGCGGACCGGGTTCTCGCCGCGGTAGCGGTGATCCAGGTGGTCGAAGGGCGCCAGGGGTTCGGCGGAGAGCGGTGAAAGCGCTTTCTTCATGGCTTCATCCCACCTGCTCCCGGCACTGCCGACAACCCCCGTTCCACGAGCAGAGACAATCCTTCGGGATCACGCTGCGTAATCCCTCGCCGACCGGGTAGCGGGCCTGAATGTTCAGGTATAGGCGTGTACGAGTTCTGACCGTGCTGCTCAGCGGCTGGGTGGTGCTGACCGCCGTCGAGCGATGGGCGGAGCAGGCACCGTGGCCGAGTGCGGTGCGGGGCGGGCTCCTGTGGGCGTGCGTGGTGGCCGGCGTCTGGTGGTTCGCCGAATGGACCCAGTCGCCGCTGCGCACCGCACGCGAGACCGCGGAGGCCCGCGAGACGGACGAGGCGCCCGGCCGGACGGACGGGGCGCCGCACGAAGGCGGAGTGGACGCCGAGGGCGAGCCCGCCGGCGACCGCTCCGCCTCCACCACGCCGTCGCGACACTGACGTCCTGCCGGGCGCTCCACGGCGACGGCGGAAGGGAACGGCCCGTACGCACCTCGACGGTGCGTACGGGCCGTTCCCGTGTGCGCGGTGTACGGGCGGCGCGGTCAGAGCCCCCGAGGGCCGTTGCCCGCCGCCGTGGTCTCGGCCAGCTTCTGGAACTCGCCCAGGTCGTAGTTGGCGAGGGCCGAGTCGAGGTTGGTCAGGGCGCCCAGGTGCTCCACGAACCCGCTGGGGTCGTACTCGATCTGCAGGGCGACCCGGCTGGAGGTGTCGTCCAGCCGGTGGAAGGTGACCACGCCCGCGTGGTGCACGCCCTCGATCGTCTTCCAGGCGATCCGGTCCTGCGGGACGACCTCGGTGAGCTCCGCGACGAAGCCCTTGTCGGCGCCGGGCAGGGACAGCTGCCAGGAGAACCGGCGCTCGTCCATCGGATCCACGCGCCGCACATGGCTCAGGAACTTCGGCCACTGCGTCACATCGCTCCACAGGGCCCAGGTGACGCTGACCGGCGCCTTGATGTCGACGGTCTCGACGAGGGAGGAGGACATGGAGAACAACCCCTATCTTTTCGCTCGGTTACGCCTTGCGCTGCCGACTACCCGATAGTCGGCGGCGCACGCACACCCTCCGCCGGACGTCGGTCACAGGGCGCCGCGCCCGTGCGCCGCGCGCCGGGTCCGTCGGCCGCCCGGCCGCAGGGGCGAAGGGCCGAGCGTGTGCGGTCGGGGGACGCCCGTGTTTCAGTGGATCGGTGGACTGCACGGACGGGTGAACCGCAGCGGGGACGCGTACGCCGTCCCCCGGAGGAAGGACCAGTCGTCATGAGGATCGCGGTGATCGGCGGCACAGGACTGATCGGGTCGAAGGTCGTCCGGGAACTGGACGCCGACGGACACGAGGCGGTGCCCCACTCGAAGTCGACCGGCGTGGACATCATCACCGGCGAGGGCCTGGACTCCGCGGTGGCCGGGGTCGACGTCATCGTGGACGTGACCAACTCGCCGACCTTCGACGAGGCCTCCCCCGCCTTCTTCCGGCAGTCGATGGACAACCTGCTCGACGCCGGCCGGAAGGCGGGGGTGCGCCATTACGTCGTCCTGTCCATCGTCGGCGTGGACCAGGTGCCCGAACTGGACTACTACCGCGCGAAGGTCCTCCAGGAGGAGATCCTCGCGGCGGGCCCGATCCCGTACTCCATCGTCCGCGCCACGCAGTTCATGGAGTTCATCGACTCCGTCATGAGCTGGACCACCGAGGGTGACACCGTGCGGCTGCCCGCCACCCCGATGCAGCCGATCGCCGCCCAGGAGGTCGCCGACGCGGTGGCCGAGGTCGCCGTGGGGCCTCCGCTGCAGGGGATCCACAACATCGCGGGCCCCGAGGTCTTCCCTCTCGACGAGCTCGGAAGGATCACACTCGCGGCCGGCTCCGACCGCCGTACGGTCGTCACGGACGACTCCGCCGGCATGTTCGCCGTGGTGCGCGGGGACGCCCTCACGGGCAAGGACGACGCCTCGCTCGCCCCCACCCGGTACGCGGACTGGCTGGCGGCACGCGGGGACTCCGCCTGACGCGGGGCGCACGCCGCAGCCCGTACGTCACGACGGCCCGGGCGGGCGGCCCGTCGGTGCTCGAAGAAGACGTTCTCACCGCGCCTCGTCAGCCGCTCCGACGGCGGTGGGGTGCGCGGTGCGTCCGCACACCCGCCCTGGTTCACCCCTCCCGCATGCTCTCCAGCAGGGCTTCGATCACCCGGTCCGTCGACGCCGCCATGTCCACGGCCCCCGGCTCCAGCAGCCACTGCACCTGGAGGCCGTCCATGACGGCGACGATCGCGCTCGCGGCCCCCCTGACGTCCAGGTCCTCGCGGGTCTCTCCCTGTGCGCATGCCTCCGTCAGCGCTTCGGCCACGAGGTCGCGCAGACCGGCGTAACGGTTGCGGAAGTAGGACTGGGCGGGGTGGTCGTCGGTGACGCTCTCCGCCGACAGCACCGCGTACAGGCGGATGATGCCCTCACGCTCGGCGTTGCGGCGTGCCGTGTCCACCAGGTGCCGGAGGAACGCCAGGCCGCGGGGGCGCTCCGGGCCGAGGTCGGCGATGTCGGTGGCGTCGCGCAGGTCGAGGACCTCGGTCAGCAGGTTGGCCTTGGAGTGGAAGTAGTGCAGGACCCCGGCCTGGGTCAGGCCCGCGCGGTCGGCTATCTCCGCCAGGGACGCCTTGCCGTACCCACGGGCCGCGAAGGTCTCCATGGCGATCCCGAGGATCTCGTCGTGACGCTCCTGTGCGGCGGGACTGCGTTCACGACGGCCGTTGCGGCCGGCCCGGGGTGCGGTCGGTGCCGCCTTGTCGGTGCTCACCCGGCGGAGTCTAGGCCGGACCCGCTCCCGGCAGAAGAAGTTGTGCACACCTACTTACTAAGTACTCGGTAAGCGTGCTTACATGCCGCCCATGACGTCCCTGACTCTGCATGTACAGGACGAAGATCCGGCCTTGGGCGGACCTCAACCGGCCTGCCGGGCACGGCACTTCAGGATGGGCACCTTCTGTCCGTCGGGCTCCACCCCGACGATCACCGGCGTCCGGGACATCACGCGCCCCACCGCAGCGATCGCGACCTCCGGAACCGACCACCCATGAGATGACAGGAGTTGGCGGCACAGCCCGTACGCGCCCCACCGCAGTCGAAGGAGCCGCACCATGAGAGCACACGCACGCACCCGTATCCGGTCGAGAGCCACGAGGACGGCGGTCACCGCGGCCGCTCTCGCCCTCACCGGCACGGGCCTGACCTACGCCGCCCACGGCGATCCCCCGGCGTCGGCAGCCGAGACCGCCCATGTGTGGATCACCACTCCGGACGGCAGCAGCAGGCTGGCGGACGCCGGAACCACCCCCTTCACCGGCAGTCCGCAGTCGACGGACATCACGGTCGACCCGTCCGCCACGGGCCAGAGGTTCACCGGCGCGGGCGCCTCGGTGACGGAGGCCTCGGCCCATCTGATCCAGCAGCTTCCGGCCGGGACGAGGGACTCCCTGCTCGCGTCGCTCTTCTCCCGGGACGGCGACGGGATCGGCCTGAATTACCTGCGCCAGCCGCTCGGCAGCAGCGACTTCAACGCCGACGGGACCTTCACGACGTACGAGGACACCCAGGGGGCGTTCTCCATCGACCGCGACAAGAAGGAGACCATCCCCGTCGTCAGACAGGCCCAGGCGGTCAACCCCTCGATCCGCTTCATGGGTACACCGTGGTCCGCACCGGCCTGGATGAAGACCGGCAAGGACCTCAAGGGCGGCAAGCTCGACCCCGCCCACTACCAGGACTACGCCGACTACCTGGTCAAGGCGGTCAAGGCGTACGACGCGGAGGGGATCGAGCTCACCGACCTCACCACGCAGAACGAGCCGGAGCTGGAGACGAGTTACCCCTCCATGTCGATGTCCTCCTCCGAGCAGGCGGACTTCCTGAAGGTCCTGGACCGGACCCTCACGGAGAACGGTCTGGACACCAACCTCCTGGCCTACGACCACAACTGGGACCACCCGGGCTACCCGCTCGACGTCTTCGACCGGACGTCCGGCATGTCCCGGCTGATCGGTGCCGCCTTCCACTGCTACGGAGGAACCCCGGAGGCCCAGCAGCAGGTCCACGACGCGGGCAAGCGCGTCTTCTTCACGGAGTGCTCGGGCACCGACTCCGAGAACACCGCCGACACCTTCAAGGACACCCTGAAGTGGCACGCCGAGAACCTGGTCGTACGGAACATGCGCTCCGGCGGTGAGACCGTCGTCGACTGGAACCTCGCTCTCGACGCGAACGGCGGCCCGCACCAGGGCAACTGCTCGACCCGTTGCAACGGCGTGGTCGAGATCGCGGGCGGTGACGTCACGCTCAACGCCGAGTACTACACCCTCGGCCACCTGTCGAAGTTCGTGGACGTGGGCGCGAGCCGCATCGGCTCCACGGGCGACGGCACGATCCAGAACGTCGCCTTCCAGAACCCGGACGGCGAACGCGTCCTGTACGCCGTGAACACGGGCTCGTCCGCCCAGCAGTTCTCGGTCACGGACGACGGCCGCTCGCTGACGTACACCCTGCCCGCGGGCGCGGTGGCCACGTTCACCTGGCAGCCCTGATCCACCCGACCGGGGTCCGCCCGTCCCGACGCCGCCCGGCGGGTCGCCGCGCCGGGCGGGCGGGCCCCACCGCCATTCCACCCCACCCCGAAGGAGCACCCATGTCCCGAGCCTCGTGGGCACTGATCCTCGCAGCCGCTCTGACCTGCACCGCGACCGTCGCGGCAGCCGGGGCGCAGGAATCCCGCGCACCTCAGACCTCCCCGCGCGCCGCCTGGCACACCTCATGGGCCAATCCCCCGCACGGCCTGGCACCCACGCCCCTGCGCGACCAGTCGGTCCGGATGATCAGCCATCTCAGCCAGGGCGGGGACGCTCTGCGGATCCGGGTGCAGAACACCTTCGGCACGAGCCCGCTGACCCTGGACGCCGCCACGGTCGCGCCGAGCAGCGGTACGAACGCGGCGCTGACGGGCGAACCCAGAACGGTCACCTTCGACGGGCGGAGAAAGGTGACCGTCCCGGCAGGGGGTGAGGTCTGGAGCGACACGGTGGCCCTGACGACCCGGGCACAGGGCGATGTCGCGGTCTCCCTCGCGGTGTCGGGCGAGGCGGGCGCGGGCCGCCACGAGGCCGCCTTCCGCACCAACTACCTCTCCGCGCCGGGATCCGGCGACCGCACCGCTGACGAGAGCGGAGCGGCGTACACCGAGAAGGTCGAGTCGACCTATCTGGTCAGCGCGGTGGACGTACGCAACAAGGAGCTCGCGGGCACGCTCGTCGCCTACGGCAGCTCCGTGGTGGACGGCACCGGGAGTACGAACTGCGGGCCCGGCTGCACCGAGCTGGGCAACAACCGGCGCTGGACCGACGACCTGGCCCGGCGGGCCGGCCAGGAGCTTCCCGCGGACCGGCGGTTCGCCGTCGCCAACGCCGGCGTCATCGGCACCACCAGCTACGCCGACTGCCCCGGTACCGCCGACCAGTTCCGCGGCCTGGACTCGCTGGCCCGCCTCGAACGGGACGTGCTGTCCCTGCACGGGGTGCGTGGCGTGCTCTTCTACTACGGGACCAACGACCTCGCGGCGGGATGCGACGCCGCGCAGATCATCGGCAGCTACCGCGAGACGTTCGCCCGCCTGCACGCCGCCGGGATCAAGGTGTACGTCACTCCGATAACGCCGCGCCCGGGCTACGGCGACACCGCGAACCGGGAACGGCACACGGTGGCCGGCTTCGTGAAGAAGGGCGGCGACTGCTCCGGCACCTGCGACGGTGTGATCGACTTCGACCAGGTGCTGAAGGACCCGGTGAAGCCCAACAGCATCGACCCGGCCTACGACACCGGTGACGGTATACACGTCAACGTGGCCGGCCAGCAGGCACTCGCGGACTTCGTCTCCCTGCCCATGATCACCCGGCAGGCCCGCTGAGGGCCGTCCCGACGGCCCGTTCGGGTAATGCCTCGACACCTGCTCCGAGCTGGGTGAGACTACCTGCGATGACTCAACGAACCGATACGCCTCCCACGTGGGACGAGCGTACGCAACTGGCCACCTTCCTGGACTACGCCCGCGCCACGGCACGGGCGAAGTGTGAGGGTGTGTCCGCGGAGAACGCCCGCAAGGCCCCTCTGCCGGACTCACCGATGATGACGGTGTGCGGGCTGATCAACCATCTGCGATGGGTCGAGAACTACTGGTTCCAGGTGATGTTCCTGGGCGAGAAGCAGGTGGGTCCGCTCACCGAGGCGACCGATGACGACCCCGACCCCGAGATGCGGCTGGCCACCGACATCCCGTTGGCGCAGTTGCTCGCGGAGTACGAGGAGCAGAGCGCCCGCTACCGGCGTCTGGTGGCCGGGACCGACCTCGACACCAAGGCCGAGCGTCCCATCGGCGACGGCCGCCGTGTGGACCTGCGCTGGGTGATCCTCCACATGATCGAGGAGACCTCCCGCCACAACGGTCACCTCGACGTCGTCCGTGAACTCGTCGACGGGCGGACCGGCGTCTGAACGGGACCGACGCGGCGGCCCCGCCCCGGACGCGCCCGGGTCCCTCACCGGACCGGCGCTGCCGGGGCGGTCGTGTCCGACGGCCTCCCACGCTCCGTGCCCGCCGCGGCGTTCCGTCCCGCGGAACCCGCCACGTGCGCACACGCGGGCCTTACGGGAGTGTGTCCCGCACCGCGCCCCGGCCGTCGAAGGCCGTTCCATCCGTGGATCCGAGTCCCAGCCACAGGTCGGTGAACCGGTCGAGCAGTCCGGCCGCCGCCGTCACGTCGTCCGTCAACGGCCGGTCGGCCAGCTCCGCGTCGAGCACCGCGTCCGCCAGCTCGAAGGCGCGGCCGACGGGCAGCCCGGGGTCGAGCCGCATGTCGCGCTGGCGCAACGCACGTACTGCGGCGACGAGTTCGCAACCCACGACGAGCCGGTAGGCCTCGCAGGCCCGCAAGGTCTGGCGTGCTGCCAGGGAGGCGAAGCTGGCCTGCTCCTCGACGCCCCGCGAGAGCACCGCGTGACCGAGCGACGCGGGCGCGGAGAAGGCCCGCAGGTCGCCGAGTGCCGCCCCGGCCGCGTATTCGAGGATCATCACACCCGAGGACGCCGGCTCGCCGTCCGCGAGGAAGGGTCGCAGGCGGGTGAAGCCCGGTTCGTTCAGCGAGGACAGCCGTGAGGTCGACAGACGCGCCACCTGCGACACGGCGAGCCTGAAATGGTCCAGGGACAGGGCGAGTTGGGCGAGGTAGAAGCCACCGTGGTGGTAGGCCGCCATGTCGTCCGCCGAGATCAGCGGATTCTCGGCCGCCGCGTTCATCTCGACCGTGAGGACGTCCTCCAGCGCGTCCGCCGCGTCGTGCGCGGGCCCGTGGATCTGCGGGAGGCAGCGGAAGCCGTACGGGTCCTGGATCCGGCCGAGCGGCGGCGTGGGGCGGTCGGGCGCGCCGAGCAGCAGCCGCATGCGTTCCGCGACGGCGTACGAACCGGCGTGCCGCCGCGCCTCGTGCACGGGCAGCGCGTACGCCTCGTACGAACCGTCGATCGCCATCAGGGACAGCGCGGCCACCACCTGGGTGGCGGCGATCAGCCCCCGGAGTTCGTGCACCGCGAGCGCCGACTGACCGAGGGTGAGAGCGTTGCTGCTGATCAGGGCGAGTGCGTCGTTGTTGTCCAGGGGCTGGGGGTCGGGGGCCGCCCCCGTGCCCTGCCAGGGGTGTTCGCCCGCCAGCGCGAGTCCCATCTGTGCGAGCGCGGCGATGTCGCCGGTGCCCACCGAGCCGAACTCGTGGACCTTCGGGTAGGCGCCCGTCCCCAGGGCCTCGCAGAGCGCCGTGACGACGGTCGGGCGCAGGCCGGCGCCGCCCGCGAGCAGTTGGTTGGCGCGGACGGCGAGCATGGCCCGGACCTGTCGCGCGGGCAGCTCCTCGCCGATCGCTCCGGCGTGGCTGCGCAGCAGCCGGAGTCCGTGGTCGGCGGCCGCCTCCGTCGGAACGGACTCATTCCGGTTAGCGCCCACGCCGGTGGAGCGGCCGTAGACGCGGCCCCACGAGGCGATCTCCCGCGCGGCGGTCCAGGAGGCCTCCACGCGCTTCATCCCGTCAGCCGCGGCAACGGGCCTGGCGGCGGATTCGGCCATGCGTACGACATCTGCGACCATCAGTCCGCGACCGTCGAGGGCGACGACCGCGCCGTTGTCGTCGACCGCCATGTTCAGCATACGAGACGACATCACTCGTAAACCCTCCTCAATCGGGCGCATCGTCTTGCCCTGCGACCACTCGTAACCAGGGATTTACGCCTGAGCGGCGACCACCTATTGACAACCTATTCAGTCACCGAGAACTCTGCATGATGATATGCAGCCGGGCAAGGGACTCCTCATGATCCAATTCGATACGGTCCACAAGCGCTTCCCGAACGGCACAACCGCGGTGCACGACCTGACCCTTGAGATGCCGGAAGGGGGCGTGACCGTCCTCGTCGGATCCTCCGGTTGCGGCAAGACGACGACGCTCCGCATGATCAACCGGATGGTCGAGCCGACCTCCGGGACGATCCGGGTCAACGGCAGGGACGTCCTGGAGCAGGACGCCGCCGAACTGCGCCGGTCCATCGGCTATGTGATCCAGCAGTCCGGACTCTTCCCGCACCGCACCGTCCTGGACAACATCGCGACCGTGCCGCTGCTGCTCGGCTGGGGCCGCAGGAAGGCGCGGGCGCGGGCGTCGGAGCTCCTGGAGACGGTCGGCCTCTCCGCGGACGCCGGCAAGCGCTATCCGCATCAGCTCTCCGGCGGTCAGCAGCAGCGCGTCGGCGTGGCCCGGGCGCTCGCCGCGGACCCGCCGGTCCTCCTGATGGACGAGCCCTTCGGCGCCGTCGACCCCGTCGTCCGCACCCAGCTCCAGGACGAGCTGCTGCGTCTCCAGAGGGAGTTGAGCAAGACCATCGTCTTCGTCACGCACGACATCGACGAAGCCGTACGGCTGGGGGACCGCATAGCCGTCTTCCGCACCGGCGGCCATCTCGTCCAGTGCGCCGGCCCCGCCGAACTCCTGGCCCGCCCCTCGGACGCCTTCGTGGCCGACTTCCTCGGCGCGGAGCGTGGCCTGAAGCTGCTGTCCCTGACGACGCTCGCGGAGGTCCCGCAGGCGCCCGCACCCGAGGGCAGCCGCTGGCAGCTGACCCTCGACACCGCCCGCAGGCCGCTGGCCTGGCGCGACACCGAGACGGACCTGGAGACCCCCGTCCGGGCGCTGCGGGACACGGACTCCCTGCTCTCCGCGCTCAACGAGTCCGTAGCCGCGCCCAGCGGCCTGGTCGCGCGGGTCGACGCGGACGGCGTCCTCACGGGCGTGACGTCACGCGAGGACATCCACGACCGTGCGGGACACGTACACGCGGGGCACCTGCACGCGGGGCACCCGGGCCACCCGCACGGCGAGGCAAGCACGGTGACCGCATGACCGTCGAATGGTCGTGGATAGCCGACCACACCGGTGATCTCACCTCCCTGTCCCTCTCCCACCTGCAGGCCGCCCTCACCGCCGTACTCCTGGGGCTGGTGATCTCACTGCCCCTGGCCGTGGTCGCGCACCGCGTGCGACCGCTGCGCGGGTTCCTCCTCGGCCTGTCGAACGTCCTGTTCACCATCCCGTCCATCGCCGTGTTCGTCCTCCTCCTCCCGGTCAGCGGGCTCACCCGCACGACCACCGTCATCGGGCTGACGATCTACACGCTGGTCGTGCTCCTGCGGAACACGGTCGAGGGCCTCGACTCGGTCCCCGCCAGGACCAAGGAAGCCGCGAAGGCCATGGGCACCCGGCCGCTGCGCACCCTGCTCACCGTCGAACTGCCCCTCGCCCTCCCGGTGATCATGGCGGGCGTGCGCATCGCGACGGTGATGGCCATCTCGCTGGTCTCCGTGGCCACGTACATCGGCGACGGCGGACTGGGCCAGCTCTTCACCGACGGGTTCCAGCGCAACTTCCCCACCCCCGTCATCGTCGGCGTCGTCCTGACGCTGCTCCTCGCGCTCGTCGCGGACGCCCTGCTCGTCACCCTCCAGTACGTCCTGACTCCCTGGACCCGCAGGCAGAAGCAGGGGGCCTGAACCATGTACGAACTCTTCAAGGGACTCGGCGCCTGGCTGGTCAGCGGTGAGCAGTGGGCCGGCCCCGACGGCATCGGGCACCGTCTCGCCGAGCACCTCCAGTACTCGCTGCTCGCCACCCTCGTGGCCGCCGCCATCGCGCTGCCCATCGGCCTGCTCATCGGGCACACCGGGCGCGGCGCGTTCCTCGCGATCAATCTGTCCAGTTTCGGGCGGGCGCTGCCCACGGTCGGTCTCGTCGTGCTGGTCTTCCTCGTGAGCGGACTGTCGATGTGGCCCGTCTACATCGCGCTCGTGGCGCTGGCCGTGCCCTCCGTCGTCACCAACACGTACGCCGGGATGACCGCCGTCGACCCGGAGGTGCGGGACGCGGCCCGGGGCCAGGGGATGCGCTGGCACCAGGTGCTCCTCCAGGTCGAACTGCCCCTCGCGCTCCCCCTGATCATGACCGGGCTCCGGCTCGCGCTCATCCAGGTCGTCGCGACGGCCACCATCGCCGCGTACGTCTCCTTCGGAGGGCTCGGCCGGTACGTCTTCGACGGCCTCGCCCAGCGCGACCTCGTGCAGGTGCTCGGCGGTGCCGTGCTCGTGGCGCTCGTCGCCGTCGTCCTCGACCTCGCGCTCTCCGCACTCCAGCGCGTCCTCTTCCGGCACCGTCCCGCCCAGCAAGCCCAGGAGCAAGCACGATGAACCGCAGAAACCTCCTCGGCGGACTCCTCGCCGCCGCGACCGTCCCCGCCCTCGCCTCCTGCAGCAGCGGCATCACCTCGCTGGACGGGCAGGGTTCCGGCGCCGGCGGCGGAGGCTCCAGCGAGAGCGGTGTCACCATCGGCACCGCCAACTTCACCGAGAACCAGGTGCTGGGGTACCTCTACGCGGCCGCGCTCGAAGCGGCCGGGGTGAAGACCACGGTCCGTCCCAATCTCGGCACCCGCGAGATCCTCATCCCCGCTCTCAAGGGCGGCGACATCGACCTCCTGCCCGAATACCAGGGCGCACTGCTGCACTACCTCGACGCCGAGGCCACCGCCACCGAGGAGGGCGCGATGCAGAACGCCCTCGCCATGGCCCTGCCGCGCGGCCTCCAGATCCTCCCCTACGGCGAGGCCGAGGACTCCGACGCCTTCGTCGTCACCCGGAAGACGGCCGACGCCTACGGCCTGAAGTCCCTCGCCGACCTGGCCGCGCACAACGGCAAGCTGGTCATCGGCGCGGCGCCCGAGGTCAAGAAGCGGGCGGTGGGCGCGGTGGGCCTCAAGGACGTGTACGGCGTGGAGTTCAAGGAGTTCAAGTCGCTCGACTCCTCGGGGCCGCTGGTCAAGGGCGCCCTGAAGAAGGGCGATGTCGACGTCGCGAACCTCTTCACCACCGACACCGACATCGTCGCCGAGGGCTGGGTCGTGCTCACCGACCCCAAGAACCTGATCCCCGGCCAGCACGTCGTCCCCCTCATCGCCGACCGCAAGGCCGACTCGACGGTCCGCAAGGCACTGGCGGGGCTCGGCAACGCGCTGACGACGAAGGACCTCACCGAGCTGAACCGCCTGGTGGACAAGGACCGCAAGGACCCCGAGGACGTCGCGTACGACTGGGCGGCGAAGCACGGGATCAAGAAGAAGTAGCCACCGCAGGACCGAACGGCACGACACACCACCGAGAGGCCGGGTAACCGAGTCATGGCAGCTGAAGACCTGGTGGAGCGACGCTCCATCGATGTCGTCCCGGACGACGAACGGCACGGGTCCGCGTTCAGTCAGTTCACCCTCTGGCTCGGCGCCAACCTCCAGATCACCGCGGTCGTCACGGGCGCCCTCGCCGTCGTCTTCGGCGGGGACGTGGTGTGGTCGGTGGTGGGCCTGCTGCTGGGCAATCTGCTCGGCGGCGCCGTCATGGCCCTGCACTCCGCGCAGGGTCCGAAGCTCGGCCTGCCCCAGATGATCCAGTCCCGGGCCCAGTTCGGGGTGCGCGGCGCGGTCGTCCCGCTCCTCCTGGTCATCCTCATGTACGTGGGCTTCTTCGCGAGCGGCAGCGTCCTCGCCGGCCAGGCGACCGCCCGGCTCACGCACACGGACGACGCCACCGGCATCATCGCGTTCGCCCTCGTCACCGCCGTCGCGGCGGCCGTGGGCTACCGCGTGATCCACGTCCTGGGACGGGTGGCCAGCGTGGTCTGCGCGCTCGCCTTCGTCTACCTGGGCATCCGCCTCCTGGACCGCGTGGACCTGTCGGCGCTGCTCGGTGACGCCCACTTCGACCTGCCGGTGTTCCTGCTCGCGGTGTCGCTCTCGGCATCCTGGCAGCTCGCCTTCGGGCCGTACGTCGCGGACTACTCGCGCTATCTGCCGCGTACGACGTCGGGGCGGGCCACCTTCTGGTGGACCCTCTCGGGGTCGGCCGTCGGCTCGCAGTGGTCGATGACGTTCGGGGTGCTCGTGGCGGCGAGTTCGGGGGAGGCCTTCCTCGCGGACCAGGTCGGGTACGTGGTCGGTCTGGGCGGTGCGGGGCTGATCGCCTCGTTCCTCTACTTCTCGATCGCGCTCGGAAAGCTGACCATCAACGTGCTGAACACCTACGGCGGCTTCATGTCGATGGTGACCGGCATCAGCGGATTCCGGGGCCAGAGGACGCTGTCGCAGCGCGGCAGGACCGCGTACATCGCGCTGATCATGGTGGCGGGGACAGCGGTGGCGCTCCTGGGCAAGGACAGTTTCCTGACGTCCTTCAAGGACTTCCTGCTGTTCCTGCTGACGTTCTTCACGCCGTGGTCGGCGATCAACCTCGTCGACTACTACCTGATCTCACGGGAGCGGTACGACATCCCCGCGCTCTTCGACCCCCTGGGCCGCTACGGCGCCTGGCGCCTGGACGCGCTCCTCGTCTACGCGGTGGGCATCCTCGCCCAGCTCCCGTTCCTCGTGACGCACTTCTACACGGGTCCGCTGGCGGCCCCGCTCGGCGGCGCGGACATCTCGTGGATCGTGGGCCTCGCGGTCCCCGCGGTTCTGTACTGGCTGCTGGCACGCCGCGACACGTCCCACATCCCGGAGGAGACCCGGTACACCCTGGCGTCCGGCCCGGCGCGCTGACAGCCGGGATCCCGCAGGGGGCGGCCCCGTCGCGGGACGCGGCCGCTCCCCCGCGGCGAACGCGGGTCACGTCAGGGACGTGTCGCCGTGGGATTCGAGGAGCTTGCGCAGCAGCCGGGCGAGTTCGTCGGACTCCTCCCGGCTGAGGGCCGACAGCATCCGCACCTCGTTCTCCAGGTGCTGCGGGAAGAGCGCGTCGGCCTCCTGCTTCCCCTTCTCCGTGAGCTGGATCTGCACCGAACGCCGGTCACCGCCCTGGGGGCGTACGCGCTCCACCAGTCCCCTGGCCTCCATACGGTCGATACGCCGGGTGACCGCGCCCGAGGTGATCATCGAGGCCTTCAGGAAGGCTCCGGCCGTCATCCGGTAGGGCGGCCCCGACCTGCGCAGGGTCGTCAGCACGTCGAACTCCCCCGCCTCCAGGCCGTGCCGGGTGTCGAACTGCCGCAGCTCCCGCTCCAGGGTCCGGCTCAGCCGCTGCACCCGGCCCACGATGCCCGCCGGCCAGGTGTCGAGGTCGGGGCGCTCGGTGCGCCAGAGGTCACGGATGGCGTCCACCGCGTCGGACATGGTCTCTCCTCACTCATTATCTGAACAGTCAGAGACTTGACGCTCAGATACCTGTGATGTTCGTATGGGACAGGAGCTTAGCGCGGCGGCGCCCGCCGCACCGGCTCCCGTCAACTGCGCCCAGGCGCAGGTCAGTTGCATACGGAGAGGTGGATCACCATGACACGCGAGGTTCGCGGCACCGTTCTCGCCCTGTCGGGCAGCCTGCGGGCGGAGTCGTACAACACGGCCCTGCTGAGGGCGGCGGTGAAGCACAGTTCCGGCGATGTGGACATCGAGGTGTACGACGGCCTCGGCCGGCTGCCGATGTACAACGAGGACCACGACCGGGGCACCCCGCACGAGGAGGTCGCCACACTGCGGCGGCGGGTGGCGGCCGCGCAGGGCCTGTTCATCGTCACGCCCGAGCACAACGCATCCGTTCCCGCAGCGCTCAAGAACGCCCTCGACTGGATCAGCACCCCGCCGGCCGGTGGCATCGTGGCCGGCAAGCCCACGGCCGTGGCGGGCGCCTCCCCCGGGCCGTTCGGCTCGGCACGCGGACAGCTGGCGCTCCGTCAGATACTGGTGTCCATGGGCGCCGACGTCCTGGCCAAGCCCGAGGTCGCCGTGTTCCGCTGCCACGAGCGCGTGGCCGCCGACGGCTCCGTCACCGACCCGACGACGGTGTCCCTGCTGAGGGAGCTCACCGACGCGCTGGGCGCCCGCGTCTCGGCGCGCTGAGGGGTGACTCGGATGCCTTCCACTCCCGAGGGGCCCACCGGCCCCGCCCGCACACCCGCGTCGGCCGGGCAAGGGGCGCCCACGCACGCCCCCTTCGGCGCCACCGTCGCCGTGGTGTCCGCCGTCGCGGTCCTCGTCGTCGGCCAGGCCTTCATCACCATCCCGCTCATGCCGCAGCTCAGCCGGGACTGGGGCGTACCCCAGGAGTCGGCGGCCTGGGCCACCACCGTCTTCGCCGTCGCCTACGCGTGCGGCTCCCTGGCCGGCGGCCCGCTCTCCGACCGCTACGGCCGCCGCACGATCCTGGCGGGCACCGTGGCAGCCATGGCCGTGGCGACCGCCCTCGTGCCGCTCGCCACCGACCTCCCCTGGGCCTCGGCCGCACGGGCCCTCCAGGGCGTCACGGCCGGGTCGTTCGTCCCGATGTCGTACGCCTATCTCTCGGAACGGGTCCCGGAGCGGCGGCTGCCACTGGCCCTGACCACCGTCAACGCCGCCGGAGGCGCCAGCGCGGTGCTCAGCCAGATCGAGGGACAGGTGCTCGGCTCCGCGCTCGGCTGGCGGGCGGTCTTCCTCATCTCCGCACCGCTGCTGGCCGTGGGAGCCGTGGCGCTGCGGCGGATTCTGCTGCCCGGCACGGTCGGCACCCCCGGACGGGACGCCGCCGAGGGCGGCCTGCGCGTCCTGCGCTCGGCGCGTCTGCTGCCGCTGCTCGTCATCGCCGTACCCCTGCTCGGCAGCCTCACCGCCATCTACACGGTCGTACAGCTGTACGGACCCGCCGACCTGGTCGGTGATCCCGGCGCGATGCTCGGACTGCGGGCCAGCGCCCTGCCCGCCATGGTGCTCGCCGTCCTCGCCGCCCCCGTGCTCGGCCGTTTCCCGCCGCTGCGACGGGCCGCCGCCTCGCTCGGTCTGGCCGGGGCCGGCCTGGTCGTCGCGGCCCTGGTCGGCGGAGGCGGCAGCGTGGCACTCGGGGCCGCCCTGTTCGTCTTCGTCCTGGCCGTCTCCACGGCCGGCCCCGCGGTGGTCCAGGCGATCGGTGTGAGCGCCGGGGCCGCGCGTACCACCGCGATCGCCGCCTACGGCTTCCTGCTCAACCTGGGCTCCGGCGCCGGCGCCCAACTCCCGCTGGTGGTCGGCAGCGTGGCCGGGGTGGCGCTGATCCTCGCGGCCCTGCTGGCGGCCTGCACCGGACTGCTCGCCCTCGCCCACCGGGCGGCCGTACGACACCGGCGTACCGCACCGGTGGACGCGTCCGCGCCCACCCGGGCCACGGACCGCCCCGCGCCGCCGGCGGCGGATCCACAAGCGGCGCACGCCGACTGAGAGGCCGTACGCGGCGATTGCTCCCGATATGCGCACTCGTGCGAGGCGCCTTAGCCTACTGACATTGATCAGGTAGTCGAGGGCCGGTTCGGCCGGCGGAGGGCGAGCTCCCATGGCTGAGACACGTGCGAGATCCGGACTGATCGGCGAGTTGTCCGCGGAGTTCCTGGGGACGATGATCCTCATCCTCTTCGGGTGCGGCGTCGTGGCCCAGGTGGCCGCGGGCGGAGCCCTGACGGATCCACCCGGAGGGCTCGGCGACCACGACAGCATCGCGTGGGCGTGGGGCCTGGGCGTCACCCTGGGCGTCTACGTGGCGGCGCGGCTCAGCGGCGCCCATCTCAACCCCGCGGTGACCCTCGCGCTCGCCGCGTTCAGGGGCTTCTCCTGGCGCAAGGTGGTTCCCTACGCACTGGCACAGACGGCCGGCGCGTTCGTGGCCGCCCTCCTCGTCCGCTGGAACTACAGCGAGGCGCTGGCGAAGGCCGACCCCGGACACACGACCAAGACACAGACGGTGTTCTCCACCCTGCCCGCCAACGGCAATCCGGCGCTGCCGGTCCACGAGTGGGGCGCGTTCCGCGACCAGGTGATCGGCACCGCCATCCTGCTCCTGCTGATCATGGCCGTCACCGACATGCTCAACACGGCGCCGGGCGCGAACCTGGGTCCGTTCATCACCGGACTGATCGTGGTCGCCATCGGCATGGCGTGGGGAACCAACGCGGGCTACGCGATCAACCCGGCCCGTGACTTCGGCCCCCGGCTGGCGAGCTTCATCACCGGCTACAACGGGGCGTGGCGAGATCAGTACGGAAATCTCTACTTCTGGGTACCCATCCTGGGTCCGCTGATCGGCGGCCTGCTCGGCGCGGGGATGTACAAGGCGTTCATCGGCAGGTTCCTGCCCACCGCGGTACCCGAGCCGCCGGGACGCGCCCCGGCATCCCAGGACTGACGGCACCGTCCGGAGAGGTGGCACATCATGGCGGACTTCATCGGCGCGGTGGACCAGGGGACCACCAGCACCCGATTCATGATCTTCGACCACGGCGGCAACGAGGTCGCCCGGCACCAGCTGGAACACGCCCAGGTGCTCCCCCGCTCCGGCTGGGTGGAACACGACCCGGTCGAGATCTGGGAACGCACCAACTCGGTGATGCAGAACGCGCTGCGCTTCGGCGGCCTGTCGGCAGACGATCTGGCGGCCATCGGCATCACCAACCAGCGTGAGACGACGGTGGTCTGGGACCCGCGCAACGGACGGCCGTACTACAACGCCATCGTGTGGCAGGACACCCGGACCGACACCATCGCGGCGCACCTCGAACGTTCGGGGCGCGGCGACGTCATCCGCCGCAAGGCCGGGCTGCCCCCGGCGACCTACTTCTCCGCCGGCAAGATCCAGTGGATCCTGGAGAACGTCGACGGCGTACGGGAGGCCGCGGAGGCGGGCAACGCCCTGTTCGGCAACACCGACGCCTGGGTCCTGTGGAACCTGACCGGTGGCCCCGACGGCGGCATCCACGCCACCGACGTCACCAACGCCAGCCGCACCATGCTGATGAATCTGGAGACCCTCGACTGGGACGACGAGCTCCTGGGATTCTTCGGCATCCCCCGGGCCATGCTCCCCACCATCAACCCGTCGTCGGACGCGGAAGCCTTCGGTGTCACACGCAGCTCCCGGCCGCTGCGCGGCGCCGTTCCCATCACCGGGGTCCTCGGCGACCAGCACGCGGCCACCGTGGGCCAGGTCTGCTTCGCCCCCGGCGAGGCCAAGAACACCTACGGCACGGGCAACTTCCTGGTGCTGAACACCGGTACGGAACTGGTCCGCTCCCAGCACGGGCTGCTCACGACCGTGGCGTACAAGTTCGGTGACAGCCCGGTGGTGTACGCGCTGGAGGGCTCCATCGCCGTGACCGGGTCCGCGGTGCAGTGGCTGCGCGACCAGATGAAGATCATCAAGTCCGCCCCCGAGAGCGAGGAACTCGCCCGTACGGTCGAGGACAACGGCGGCATGTACTTCGTCCCGGCGTTCTCGGGGCTGTTCGCCCCGTACTGGCGCTCCGACGCCCGCGGGGCGATCGTCGGCCTGGCCAGGTACAACGACAACGCCCATCTGGCGCGGGCGACCCTGGAGTCCATCTGCTACCAGAGCCGCGATGTCGTCGAGGCCATGGAGCGCGACTCCGGTGTCCATCTCGATGTGCTCAAGGTCGACGGCGGCGTCACCGCGAACGACCTCTGCATGCAGATCCAGGCCGATGTCCTCGGCGTTCCGGTCAGCCGCCCGGTGGTCGCCGAGACGACCGCTCTCGGCGCCGCGTACGCCGCCGGTCTCGCGGTCGGATTCTGGCGGGACACCGACGAGCTGCGCACCCACTGGAAAGAATCCGAACGGTGGCAGCCCCGCTGGACCGAGGAGCAGCGCGCCGAGGGCTACGCGGGCTGGAAGCGGGCCGTGGAACGCACACTGGACTGGGTCCAGGTCCCCTGACTCCCACCCCGCCGGGCCCGACCTGTTCACGGAGCGGGCCCGGCGGGGGCTGGCTATGCTCGATGAGGGGCTGCGGAACCGATCTCTGGAGGTTCGCATGACCATGGCGTACGAGCCACGCGATGTGGCCCCGCGTCTCGCGACCGGCGCATTCATCCTGAACTCCGGCCTGAGCAAGCTGAAGGCGGACGAGGCCACCGCGCAGGGTCTGCACGGCATGGCCTGCACGGCGTACCCGTTCCTGGACAAGCTCGAGGCGGGACGCTTCACCCGGCTGCTGGCCTGCGCGGAGATCGCGGTCGGCGGGGCGCTGCTCGCTCCGTTCGTCCCGACCCGGCTGGCAGGACTGGCGCTGACCGGCTTCTCCGGAGGTCTCGTCGGCCTGTATCTGCGGGTCCCGGGCATGCGGGAGCAGGGCAGCCTGCGCCCCACCCAGGACGGCATCGCCCTGGCGAAGGACACCTGGATGCTCGGTATCGGCCTCGGCTTCCTGGGGGCGGGGCCGCGCGGTGCGTGCGCGTCGGTGTCCCACCGCTCCGGCCGCTCCCGCCGTTCGGCCCGCTCGCGCAACCGGTGCGGGTGCTGACGTCTCGTCAGAGAGCTGCCCGCGATCGCCGCTGTTCCTCGAGTGCGGTGTAGCGAGCCCGCATGCCCTCGCCGGCGGCCGGACCGGCGGCGAACACGTACGCGTCGCTGTCGTCGAGGCTCTTGCCGGTGCGGGCGTCGACCACGACGGGATCGACCTCCTGGCCGGTCTCCGCGTCGACGAGGACCATGGACCGGTCCTGCGGCGCGAGGTGACGGTTGCCCCAGGCGGCCAGGGCGACGATCACGGGCCGCAGGGAGTGCCCGCGCTCGGTGAGCACGTACTCATGGCGGACCGGGGCGGTCCGATAGGGGCGCCGTTCCAGCAGGCCGTCGGCGACCAGGGTCTTCAGCCGTGCGGTGAGCATGCTGGTGGAAATGCCCAGGCTCTGCTGGAACTGGTCGAAGCGCGTATAGCCGTCGAAGGCGTCGTGGAGGATCAGCAGCGTCCACCACTCGCCGACGTGCTGCACCGTGGTCGACAGCGGGCACTCGCGATCCTCCAGCCAGACCCTGCTCGACATGACACCTCCGGGGTTACTGCTAAAGTCGAAGTTACTGGCTTCTATTTTAGCAGTTGCCAGCGGTGCGCTCCTGCGTGTCCGCCCGCAGGCAGTCCCGGGCCCGCCGTCCGGCGTCTGCACGCGTCGCGGCACGCCCGGCCACCGACATCCACCACGCACGTGAGGCAGCCATGACCGAACACCCCGGCCCGGTCGACGTCGCCGACCTGCCAGAGGTCGTCCGACGTTTCCTTCGGGCCCATGAAGCACGGGACTTCCCCACGGCCACGGCCGCGTTCGCGCCGGAGGCCACCGTCACGGACGACGGCCGTTCGTACCACGGGACCGTCGCCATCGGGCGCTGGCTGGAGCAGGCCACCACCGAGTACACCTACACCACCACGCCCGTCGGAGCCGAGCGCGACGACCCCGGCAGGTACACCGTCGTCCAGCACCTCGAGGGCGATTTCCCCGGCGGCAGTGTCGATCTGCGCTACCGCTTCGTCCTCGACGGGCACGACCTGATCGACGAGCTGACGATCGCCCCCTGACGGCCGCCGGGCCCTGCGGGCGCCAGGGAGCACGGGGCTTTCAGGCCTGTAGGGTCCCCTACGCGTTCAGCGCCTCGTCGAAGCGGGCGTACGCCTCCTCGTCGAAGAGCACGAACCGGACCTCGGTGATCGGAGGGAGCGCCGCCTCGCGGACCGTACGTACGGCGATCCGGGCCCCGTCGTCGAGCGGCCAACCGTAGATGCCCGTGGAGATCGCCGGAAAGGCGACCGTCCGGGCCTCCAGTTCCGACGCCACGCGCAGGGACTCCCGGTAGCAGGAGGCCAGCAACGCGGAACGGTCCTCGGTGCGGGACCACACGGGGCCCACCGTATGAACGACGTGCCGCGCGTGCAGCCGGCCCGCCGTCGTCGGCACCGCCTGCCCGGTCGGCAGCCCCTTGCCGTAGTGCGAGGCCCGCAGGTCGCGGCAGGCGGCGAGGATCTCGGGCCCGCCGCGCCGGTGGATCGCTCCGTCCACCCCACCGCCGCCGAGGAGTGAGGAGTTGGCGGCGTTGACCAGGACATCGCAGTGCTGCTCGGTGATGTCCCCGCGTACGAGGGTGATCGTCGGTCGTGTCGTCATGCGGCCATACTGCCGCCCGTCAGCTGCGGTCGGTCGCCCGACTCCCTGCTCGCGCCCGCGGACACGGTGAATACCTCGTCGCTCGCGCCCGCGGACGCGGTGAACACCTCGTCGGCGATGACTTCGCTCCACCGGGAGAGTCTCTTCTTCGGACACACCCTTCCGGACAACACGTCCGGCGCAGGTGCAACGCAGACCCACGACGCGTGACAGGAGACCCACCCACATGTCTGGTTCGGAACCGGCAGCAGAGCGCAGCACGGGGGCCACGGTCCGGTCATTGATCCGGGCGGAGCGAGCGGCGCTGGCAGCCGATCTCGCGGACCTGTCCGGCGATCAGTGGTCGACCCCCTCGCTGTGCACCGGGTTGACGGTGCGTGAGGTGCTGGCGCACCTCACCGCGGGGGCGAGCCTCAACTCCGTGCGCTGGCTGGCGGGCGTGATCCGCTGCCGATTCGACTTCGACAAGCAGGTGGCGGTGCGGCTGGCCGAGCAGCTCGGTGCGAGTCCGGCCGAGACACTGGAGCGGTTCCGGCGCGTGGTCGCCAGCAGGACCAAGCCTCCTCTGCCTGCCGTGGCCATGCTCGGCGAGACGATCGTGCACGCGGAGGACATCCGGCGTCCGCTGGGCATGCGTCACGACTACGCGGCCGAGGCCGTCACCCGGGTGGCCCGCTACTACCAGGGTTCGGATCTGGTGGTCCTCGCCAAAGGGCGCATCGCTGACCTGCGGCTGGTCGCAGATGACAGTTCGTTCGAGACCGGGTCAGGGGCACGGGTGTCCGGCAGTACCTTGGCCCTGACGATGGCGATGACCGGGCGTGCGGCGTATCTCGACGACCTGGAAGGTGACGGTGTCGAGCGCCTCCGCGAGCGCTGCGGCGGGGCGTGAGGCGCGGGAACCCCACGGCCGCCGAGCCGCTACGCCCGCACTCCCGCTGTTCCTCCGCGCGACCGGAAAGGCACGCGGCGCCGCCCCGGAGCCCGGAGCACAGCCCTCCTGGCAACTCCGCCTGCTCCGAAGGGGCGGCCCGGCCATTCGCCGGCCGCCCCTCAGGTGTCAGCGACTACCGGGACAGGATGTGCGTGGTGCCCGGGGGCTCCCGGCGCTTCTTCGTCTTCGTCGAACGGGGCAGGACGCTGCCCTCTCAGTCCTCCTCGCTCCCCTCGTCGTCGCCCTCGAAGAAGTCGCCGACCTCGTCGACCACCTCGGCCGCCACCATCCCGCCGACGACCCCGACGGCCAGGCCCGCAGCCCCGGCGGCGATGGCGGTGCCCACTCCTGGCCCGGACCGGCCGTGGCCACCGTCGTGGTGGTGTGAGTCGTGGCCGTGGTCGTCCTTGTGCGCGTAGCCGCCGTACGGCTCGCCATGGCCGTACGAACCGTGGGCCGCGTACGAGGACCGGTTCTCGACGAGCCTGCGCATCCAGCCGTCCACCTCGGCGTTCCAGTCGTGCTGTTCGACCCCGTGGTGGCTGACGGTGAAGCGGGTGAGCACATCGTGGCCGGCCGAGAAGAGGCCGCCGCGCTTGTCCGCCTCCAGAACGACCTCCATCCCCCCGGCGTGGGCAAGGAAGGTCACCTCGATCTCGTTGACGCTGTGCGCGTACTGCGCGGGCGGGGCGAGCTCGATCTCCTGGAAGAACGGCAGCTGCTGGCCGGTTCCACCGATGCGGCCGAGCTCCAGATCCGCGGTCCTGAAGCCGAAGCCGAGTTGACCCAGGGCTTCCAGAATCGCCTCCTGGACCTCCAGGGGCCGCACGGCGAGCGGGTCGAGGTCGCCCTTGTCCCTGGCCCCGGCCACCTCGAGCTCCGTACGCACACCGAGCACGATGCCCAGCGGTTGGCCGTACAGCTCGGTGACCGGGGTCTCCCACGGCAACATCACCGAGAAGGGAATGCTGCGCCGCTCGCCCTCGGCGAGACGGAACCCACCGCCGACGGTGAACCGGTCGAAGACGAGGGCTCCTTCGCTCTCACCGTCCTCGTGCTCCGCCTCCACCCTCGCGACCAGCTCCAGAGTGATCTGCTCGATGTCGAAGTCGGCACTGCCGCCCGTGAGATGGACGTGCCCTCCGAGGCTGCCGCCCGGCAGGGCCGGAGCCGGGTCGAGGACCGTGTCCACCGAGGGGCCGCCCACGCCGAGCGAGCCGAGCAGTCGTTTGAACACCATCGCGGCGCTCACTCCTTCATGTACGAATGGTTCCGAAAGCCCTCGGTGGGCTCTCCCCGGACGGGAATCCCTCCGAGGCGCCCCATATTTCTACAAACATGTAGAAGCATAGAGGCGGCGTGCCCTGCGGGACCGCTCTCCCGGCGCCCTGGCGGGGAAAGGCCGAAAAAGGGCCCTGCGAGAGGTCAACAGGTCTTCTGACAAGGTACTTTTATGATCCCTTTGCCATCGTGTCAGGCGTGCTGAACTACCTGCGACCGCACCGTTTCCGCCCGGCCCGCCGGGCCGAGAAGGCGGCAGGCTCTCGGAGGTCGGCCTTCCGGAAGCCACCCTGTCTCCGCGTCCGCAGCTTTTGAGCCAGGCGATCGCGGAGAGGGCGCCGAATCCGGGCGGTGCGGTGTCGCCAGTACGTCGCCGGTCAGGACCGCCCCGGGCTTGCCGTGAGTTCCGGACGGGCTTCCCAGGCGGCCGCGCACAGGGACTCGGAGACGGCGGACGAGTAACGGGCGGCGGCCAGCCAGTGGGTGGCGAAGCCGTCGGTGTCGGCAGGGAGAAGACGGCCGAAGGGGTCCCGTTCGCGTCGGGACGCCGAGTCGCACAGCGCGACGAGAAGGCCGGCGGCCGTAGGAAGGCCTGCCCGGCGGAGGCTGCGGGCCTCGGCTGAGACGTCTCCGAGCATGCCGAGGGCGGCCCGGCCCGCCGGGACCGTCTGTTCGACCCGTCGCTCCAGGAGGTGCAGGGGTGAGTGTGCGCCGGAGTTGCCGGGCTCGGGCGGGGCGGGGCGCGCGTGGGCGTCCGGGACGGGCAGGTCGGCGCGGCGCAGACGGTCGAAGCCGAGGTCGATCGTGCCCTCACCGGTGGGGTGCGAGCAGGCGAGGAGGGCGAGCCTGGGGTGGAGCGCGGGCACCAGACGGCCGATGATCCGCAGCCGTGTCCCCGGTGCTGCGGCCAGGAGCATCAGGTTGTCCCGGTGGGCCAGCGCGGGGTCGTCGTCGGCGACCGTGAGCCGGACGAGGATGCCGCCGTCGCACGAGGCGAGCAGGCAGGTGCCGCCGGGCTCCCGTACGACGCCGCGTAGTTCGACGTCGAGGAAGAGCAGGTCGCTGCCGCCGCCGTCCGGATCCGCGTAGCGGGATGTGGAGCGTAGGGCGCGTACGGCCTGCTGGAACGGTGGTGTCTCCCACAGGGCGGCGAGCGGTGGCTCGGTCCATGCCGCGCCTCGGGCGGTGACGGCCTTGACTCCCTTTCCGGCACCCAGTCTGCCGTCCGGTGAGACGGTCGCCCCCGAGACCGCCAGTCCGGCGCGGCCCAGCTCGCGGTGGGTGAGCGCGCTCTCCCCGAGGCGTACGGCACGGTCGGCCACGCCCAGGGCGCGTCCGACGCCGCCCGGCGCCACGTCGCCGACCGTGCAGAGGCGGCCGTCGGGTCCGACGACCCAGGTGCGGGCGCCGCCGTGCCCCGAGTCGGTGACCACGGGTTCGGTGAACAGGCCGTACAGGCGCAGCGAGCCGTCCGGGCTGTACGGGCGGCGTGCCCGGCCTCTGACGGCGGCCAGCTCCGCACCGGATGTGGTCCCCACCCGGTGCGCGGTCCCCAGGAGTTCGGCCAGGGCGGTGACGAGGTCCGAGGTGCGGTAGGAGGGATCCCCTGCGCGGGCTGCGCGCAGCAGCGTGACGACGGACAGTGCGGCCCCTGCGGCGCGCGGCAGGTGCTGGAGCCGGGCGGTGTGCGCGGCGCGGAGAAGCGCCGCTTGGGCGACGGCCCCTGCCCCCTCGACGCCCGCCTCCAGCACGGCTGCTGCCGCCGACCACACGGCACCGGCCGCAGCTCGCTGAGCCGGGCTCGCCACGTCGGGCGCGGGGGCGGTGTCGCCGGGCGCGGGGGCCGTGTCGCCGGGCGCGGGAGGGGTGGCGTCCGGTGCGGGAGCGGTGGCGTCCGGTGCGGGCGCGGCGCCCTCCGGCGCGGGCGCGGTGCCCTCCGGCGCGGGCGCGGTGCCGTGGGGCGCGTCGGCGGTGCCTTCGGCAGGCGATGCGGATCCGGTTTCGGCCGGGGCCGGTTGGACGGCGGGCTCGGGGGCCGGGTCCGCCGCGGGTGCGGCGCAGGCCGCGGCTGCCCGGTGGACGCAGGCCGGTGCGAGGAGACAGCCGCAGGTGATGGCGTCGGCCGTCGCCACCACGCCGCCCGAGGCGTGCATGCGCAGACCGGTCTCCTCGTCGACCGCGATCGTCACCGTGTCCTCGTCACGGTGCGCCGGGCGGGCGCCGAGTTTGGTGACCGCCGCGTCCAGCCGCTTGCGCAGCCGGGGCGAGAGCTCTTCCACCAGGGTGGCCGTGACATCCGGCGCGACAGGTGGCAACTGGGCGGCGGTCATGCGGTCTTCTCCCCTATCCAGCGGGCCAGTTCGAGTGGGCTGAGTGCCGCGACGGGCATACCGGCGGCCACGAGCTGGCCGGCGATACCCGTCGAGTAGCGGGGCCGGCCCGCGTCGTCGAGGCTCGCGCACCCGAGGACGTGGGCCCCGGTGGCGACCAGGGCCCGTACCTCGGCCAGCAGTCCGCCGAGTGGGGCGCCCTCCTCGAAGTCGCTGATGACGACGACGAGGGTGCGGGTGGGCACCGTGATCAGGCTGCGTGCGTGCCGCAGCCCGGCGGCGATGTGGGTGCCACCGCCCACACTCACCTCCAGCAGGAGGGAGAGAGGATCGTGCACATGGCCGGTGAGGTCGACGACCTCCGTCGAGAAGGCGAGGAAGTGGGTGCTCAGGGTCGGCACCCCGGCCAGCACGGAGGCGGTCAGCGCGGACCAGATCGTGGATGCCTCCATGGATCCGGAGACATCGGTGACGAGGATCAGACGCCAGTCGGCCGACCGGCGGGCGCGGCTGCGGAACACCGGCTTCTCGGGGATCACCTGGACCGTTCCGTCGGCCGTCCGGCGAGCGGTGGCCAGATTGGCGCGCAGCGTGCGGGCCAGGTCCAGCCGGCCGCCCGGACGCCGAGTGGGCCGGGCCAGCATGGTGCCGGTGAGAGCGGGTCTCAGCCGGGTGGCGAGTTGCCGGGTCAGTTCGTCGACCAGGCGGCGGACCAGGGGCCTGAGCGCCGCCAGCCGCGCCTCGGGGAGGCCGCCGGCGTAGCGCAGGACCGTACGGAGCAGTTCCACGGAGGGTGTGGCGGCCGCCGGTTCGATCTCGGCGAGCACATCCGGCCGGCCGGTCGCGGCCGCGGCGGCGAGGACCTCCTCTCGGACGCCGGGGCCGAACAGCGCGGCCAGTTCCTCCGACCACTCACGGACGCCGGGAAACGACGCCTCGCGGCCACCGCCCCGGCCGGGATCCGGCAGGCCGCCACGTGACCCCTCGCCGCGCCCCGCCCCGTACAGCTCGTCCAGTGCGGTCGCCAGCCGGGCCGCACGGGACGGCAGTTGATCGGGGCGCCGGCCGAGGACGAGCCGCCACCGGTCGGCGGGCGCGAGGGTCCGCGCGGGGCCGGCTCCGGTGCGGCGGACCTCCGCCGGCAGGGACGCGGCAGAGGCGCTCGCCCCGGTGGGAGGTGCGCCGGCGAAGGACGCCTCGGCGGCGCGTCGCGGGGGCACGGAGGCACGGTCCGACTGCGGACGGACCCGGTCGTCGTGCCCGGGAGGCGGTACGGGCAGGCCCAGCGCGGTGAGGAGTTCGCGGGCCGAGAGGTCGGCGGCCGTCCGGGCCGCGAGGTCGGCCGGGTCGTCGTCGCCGATGCTGTCCACCCGTTCGTCGAGCCTCTCCTCGACGGTGTCCAGCAGCCGGTCACGTGCGGCGGGACTGAGGGTGTCGAAGCCTCCGCGCAGGGCGGGCAGCCGTGTCAGGAACGCTGCGTCGTCCAGTTCGACGACACGGTGCAGCAGCGGATCCAGGGTGTCGGCCGCCACGGTCAGGAGCGGGCCCGCCGCCGTCAGGACGCCGGTGAGGCGGGCGGTGAGCGCGGCCCGGGAGGCGCTGTCGACGGCACCGTCCACCCAGGAGGCGACGCGCACTCCGAAGGCTTCGGCCTCCCCGTGGCCGGTGAGCACCCGGACCGCCCCGGCGGCCGCGGCGATCATCGGAGCGCCGTCGGCGGCCAGCCTGACCAGGGCGTCGGTGAGCCGGATACCGCCCAGCCGGTCGGCGCGCTGGGCGAGTTCGAGCAGGGCGCGGGCGTCCTCGGGATCCTCGGATCCGGTCAGTCCGTCGACCTGACGGACCGCCGCCGAGGTCAGGAGTTCCTTCGCCTGTGCGAGGTGCGCGGTGCGGGCGGAGGCGGCGGTGAGGGAGGCGGAGGCTTCCGGGTCTTCGGGTGCGCCGGAGGACGGCGGGGCGTCGGGGGCGGCCAGGGCGGGCAGATAGCCGGCGTCGATACGGTCCAGGAGGTCGAGCCCGGTGAGGATCTCGGGGAGGGTGCCGCTGGAGGGGAGCACGGTCGCCAGTTCCGTGAGCCGTTCGTCGGCCAGGGCGGGGAGTCCGCACTCGGCGGCCTCCGTGAGGCCCCGCACGACCTGGGCGGCCGTGGGGCCGCCCTCCGCGCGCTCGGCCGCGTGCCTCTGCCGCAGCAGCCCTTCGGCCGCCTGGGCCGGGGTGACGCCGCGAGCCCCGGCAGCCGTGAGCATCGCGGCCGTCGCCGGGGTCCACCGCACCTGCCAGCGGGTCGTCAGTCCTTCCGAGCCGCCGGCGCCCGTCACCGCTTGTTCCTGCGCGTAGGGGATGCCGCACACCGTCAGCCTGCGCAGCAGCAGTTCGCGCCGTCCGTCGAGGGTGGAGCGGGCCGGGTCGAGCCGGAGATCGCGCGGCTTCTTCTCATGGGCGTCCCCCGGGCCGGGGAGCGAGAGCGCCACGGTGTCGGCCTCGACGGCCGGACCCAGGCCGCTGCGCGGAGCGGCAGGCGTGGGCCGCCCGGTGCGGGCTCCGACGAGTACGTGCTCGAGGGCCTGGGCGACGGCTCGGCCGGTGCCGTACGTCTCGCCGCGTCCCAGCACCGTCTGCACGGCCTCCAGGAATTCGCCACGGCCGGGGGCGGGCAGCTCACGCAGGCGCGCCAGGTCCCCGGCGACCCGGACGACCTCGCGGCCGTCCGCCGGACCGTAGGGGTGCCCCTGTTCGCGCAGGGTCGCGCAGACACGGACCGTGGTGCGGATCAGCGCCTCGTGCAGCGCGGGCGGGGACCCGGCCGCGTCCAGGACGGTGTGCTGCCACTCCGGGTCCCGGATGCCGGCCGGATACCCGGACCGTGAGTCGAGGAGTGGATAGGTGTACGGGATCAGCGAGACCGTGCACGTCTCCGTTTCGGCAGCGCCCGTCATCCGGCCGTCCGTATCCGGTGCCCGCCGACCGGCGGACGTCGCGTGCGGCGGAGGGGTGGGTGCCTCGGCGGTCCCGGGCGCGGACGGCAGCAGCGCCGGGGTGTGGAAGGCTCCCACCACCACGGCGGGCCGCCGCCCGTTCGCGAGGGCCTCGGCGACATGTCCGCGCATCCATGCCTCGCGCGCCAGGTCCCCGGCCTCCACGCCGCCCTTCGCCTCGGCCTCGTACCGCAGTGCCCAGCCGGTGAGGAGGGCGGCACGGCGGAGTGCCTCGGGTGTCGAACCGGGTGCCGGGGCCTCCACGAGCCGGTCCCACAGGTCGTCCCCGTCACGGCCGGTGAGCCGGGACCGGAGGGCGGCTGACAGTCCGTGCCCCTCCCCCGGCACAGGCGCGGAGTCGGCTCCCGGGGTGGGGACGGCCGGCCCGCCCCGCGCCCAGGCCCGGTCGGCCAGCGGAAGATCGCAGGCCACGGCCGGGACGCCGTGCCTGGCCGCCCAGCGCAGGGCGACCAGTTCGGGTGAGAAGTCCGCGAACGGATAGAAGGCGGGCCCCCGTTCGCCTCCCGCCGCCCCGCCCGTCGGAACGGCGGCCAGCGCGACCGGCGCCTCGGTCTCCTCGTGGGCGAGCCAGCCCAGCCACGGCTGGAACTCGGCGGGCAGTTCGACGAGGAGGACGTCGGGGGCCGCCGCGTCCAGCAGTGCCGGCAGGGCGGCCGCCAGCGAGGGCGCGTGGTGGCGCACCCCGATCAGATACGGCAGCCCGGGCCCGGCGGCCGCGAGGGCCTCCACGGCGGCTTCCGGAGTGGTGGGCCCGGCCACCGGCCCCTGCGGTGCGCCGACGGGCGGCGCCTCGGTGACGGGCGGCGTCCCCGGGGCGGGTGACGTCCCCGGGGCGGGTGGCGTCCCGGGGGCGGGTGGCGTCCCCGGGGCGGCCCATGTGTCGGAGGTGGTCGGTTCGCTCATCCGTCAGCTCTCCAGCACCGCGCGAAGCTCCCACAGGGCGCGCCAGGTGGCCGATCCCTGCTCGGCGCGCCTGCGTACCGGGCCGTCCCAGTACCCCAGCAGCCGTGCCGCGTCAGCGGGGTCGTCCTTGCGTACGACGCCGAGCAGATGGCCGGGCAGGAGGGAGAGCACGTCCCGGTCCCCGGGGAAGTAGGCGGTGGCCAGGGCCAGGGAGCCCGCGACGGAGACCGCCTCCGCCGTGCTCATCACCGTGGAGGGGCGCTCGACCTCCCAGCCCTCGACGGAGCGGCCGTCGCGCAGGTCCCGAAAAGCGGTGACGAGGGCTTCGAGGACCGCGTCGTCCACCTGGTGCACCGCACCCGCCCGTTCGACAGCCGCCCTCGACTGGCGCCGGACGAGCGCGATCTCGGCGTCCACGTCCCCGATCGGGCCCACTGTCTCGAAGTTGAAGCGGCGCTTCAGCGCCGCTGACATCTCCGAGACGCCCTTGTCCCGCAGGTTGGCGGTGGCGATCAGGGTGAATCCAGGGGCCGCGTGCACCTGGGCGCCTTCGCTTCCCGCGAGTTCGGGCACCGCGATCCGCCGTTCGGACAGCAGTGACACGAGCGCGTCCTGGACCTCGGGCAGGCAACGGGTGACCTCCTCGACGCGGGCGACGGCGCCCCGGGTCATGGCGGTGAGCACCGGGGAGGGCACCAGAGCCTCCTCGGTGGGGCCCTGGGCGAGCAGCAGGGCGTAGTTCCAGCCGTACTTGAGCTGGTCCTCGGTGGTGCCCGCGGTGCCCTGCACGGTGAGCCCGCTGGTCCCGCAGACGGCTGCCGACAGGAGTTCGGAGAGCATGGACTTGGCGGTGCCGGGTTCGCCCACCAGCAGCAGTCCGCGCTCCCCCGCGAGGGTGACCACGCAGCGTTCGACCAGGGCCCGTTCGCCGACGAACTTCTGCTCGATCACCAGGCGGCGCGGCACCCCGGCACCGGGCTGCGCGGACTTCGGCAGACCGAGCGCCTCGCCCGCGCTGCCCATCACGAAGGTGACGACCGCGCGCGGGGTGAGCAGCCAGCCCGGCGGGCGCGGCCCCGGGTCGTGGGCGGCGAGGAAGGCCAGCTCGGTGGCGTACCGGTCCTCCGGCGGGGTGACCTGGCGGTTCGCCGGGCCGGAGACACCGGCAGGGGGTGTCACCTGGTCCGGGGCGCCGCCCGTGCGGGTGCTCTCGGTGGTGGTCGTGATGTCGCTCGTCATCGGCGGCGGCCCTTCCGGGGTGCGCGGGTGTCCAGTTCTTCGAAGGCCGGGGCGTCGCCGCCCCTGGCCCGTGCCCAGGCCGTGGCGAACAGCTCGGGCACAGGCATGTCGGGCAGGGTCCGGGTGGCCCCTTCCACGGGGTAGAGCCGTTCCTTCCAGGTCTCCAGCGGCAGACCTGGCGCGCCGCGTTCCGCCCAGCCGCAGGGAAGGAACAGGGTGCGGCCCGCGCGGGAGCGCTTGGCCTCCACCACGAGGTCGGTCGCGGCGAGCTCGGCCCGGGCCTTCTTGATGCGTGCGGGCTTCCACTCGGTCCAGCGGACGCAGTTGCGGTCCGTCGGGTCCGGCAGGGCGAGCAGCATCAGGTACAGGGCGGCTGCGTCGGCGCCGACCCCGAGGGCCCCGGCGGCCTCGGCCACCAGGTCCGGCGCCGTGCGCGTCGGGTCCTGCGCAGGGTGGTGCGGGGTGCCGTCGGGCGCGCCCGCCGCGACCAGGGCGTCGATCTCCTTGCCCAGCAGGGTACGCAGAGCACGGAGTTCACCCACCCGGTACTGCGCGACCGTGCCCTCGACCAGGCCGAACGCCGGGTCCTGGGGGCCTTCCAGGCCGGCCGGGCGGATCAGGAGTCTCTCGTTGCTGCCGTGTCCGGCTGCGAGGAGCAGCGCCGTACCCGCCCGGACCAGGCCGTCGGGCCCCGCGCCCCCGGACTCCGGAAGCTGGTGGGCTGCCCGGACCACCGAGCCGATCGAGCCTCCCGCCTCGGTCCAGTCCAGGCCGAGTTCGAGCACCAGGTCCGGGTCGGCGAGGGTGCGGCGGAGGGCCGCGAGCCCCTCGGGCAGGTGCGCCCGCAGGGGATGCCCGTACGGCAGTGTGTAGGCGAGGGTCCGCAGCGCGGTCACGGCGGAGGAGAGCGAACCGTACGCGCTGACCCGGCGCAGGCCGGGCCGTCCGGTGCCGTCCTGCACATGGGAACCTTGGCCCAGCCATGTGCGGGAGCCCGAGTTGAGGACCAGGTCGACGGCGCCGGGGGTGGTGCCCGACAGGTCGAGCTCCAGTTCCTCGGGGACGCGGACGAGGGAGGCCAGACGCTCCTGCCAGACCTCGGTGGCGGCCCGGAGGTCCGGGCCCGTGGACCACAGCTCGGCCGGGTCGGCGGGCAGCAGCGCTTGGAGCAGGGCCTGACGGTCGGCGTGGGGCAGGGCGTTCAGCCTGGCCTGTGCCGCCTCGAACGCACGGGTCTTCGCTCCGAGCAGCCCGAGCGCCTCGGCGCCGGGCTCGTCCACGGCGGCCGACACCAGGGCGGCGGACTGGAGGGGCCCGATCCCGGTCGCCGTGTGGAAGGCCTCGGCGGCCTCGGGGTGCCAGGGCGCCGGGCCCTGCTCACGCACCAGTGCGGTGAGCCGGGTGAGCCGGGTGCGGGTGATGCCCTGGTGGACGCGCTCACGGTCCAGAGTGAAGCCGGGAACGGGGCCGAAGGCGCCGGTGGGGTCGTGGTCCAGAGCCAGCCAGCGTGCCGCGTCGTCACGGGAGTTCCGGCCGCGCTCGGCGAGGATCACGACGGTGCGGGCGCCCTTGCGCAGCACCTGGCCGAGCCGGTGCACGGCCTCGAGGCGCCCCTGCCCGGGCGTTCCGGCGTGCGGCTCGACGAGCTCCACCTGCCGGATCGTGCCCGCCGGTTCCGCCAGCGGGCCCTCGGCGAACGTCTCGAGCAGGACCACGAGACCCGTGCGGTGCTCGGGCGAGGTGGTCGCCGAGGCGGCCCGGTAGGCCAGTTCGGGCAGCTTGTCGAGCAGGGAGGTCCAGTTCAGGGACTGGCCCGGGACGGTGTGCTCGTCCCACTGCCAGCCGTCCACGGACGCGAACGGCACCTTGGAGGGCACGGGCGGGCCGAAGGCCGGCTTGCCGCCGAGGACGTGATTGACGGCGAGGATCTGCCGGATCGTGGTCCAGCGGTTCCCTCCTCCCCACCAGCTGCCGTGCATCCGCTCGGAGCCCCAGGCGGTGGCGTGCAGCAGGGTCGTGTCGTCGGTGTGCTCGGGCGAACGGTCGGAGAACATGTCCTGGCTGTGCGTGGTGCGCGACGGGGCCGCGGGCCGAGGCGGTTCCAGATAGAGAGCGGCAGCCGTCGCCCTGCTCACCGCGGTGCGGACAAGCGCGGTGACGCCGTCGAGGAGCCGCGCGTCGGACACCTCGGGCAGTACCCGGGCCACGGCCTCCCGGCTCAGGTCGTGCGACGAGGGCCCGGTGTAGTCCTCCACGGCCCGGAAGGCCTTCAGGTGGCGGGTGACCGCGGTGGCGACCTCCTCGAACAGCTCTGCCGCCCGGGAGTCCGCCAGGTTGCGCAGGGCGGTGGAGCCCCGCTCGTCCCTGGGGCGCATGGCGTGCCAGTAGGCGACGGGAGGCACGTAAGGGGTGCCGGCGGAGTCGTTGTCCCCCGGGGAGCCGGGGGTGACGGACCACAGATGTCCGCCGCTGCCGCGCGTGTCCGCCGGGTGGGCCTCGACGGACCGCCCGGCGAGAGCCATGACGGGGCGTGATCCACCGGGCAGGGTGAGGGCGCCGAGGGGTACCCGGGAGCCACCGTGCGACGAGTGCGGCAGGGTCACCGTGTGGCCGTCGGGGGTACCCGCGACGGTCCGGTGCCCGTCCTCGGGAGCGGGCATGCCCGGTTCGGTGGCCGTGCGGCGGACCCAGCGTCCGAGGACCGTGCCGTCCGTGCCGAACGGGGTGCTTTCGAGACCGGGCTGGAGGGGCAGCACCTGGCAGTGTTCGGTGAGCAGCCGGGTGCCGTCCCGCACCCCGGAGTGGAGGAACGCCGGCAGGGAGGCCCGCCCGTGCGTCCCGCTGACCGGGTCGTACTCCAGCCAGACCCGCTGCGTGCCCTGGTGGCCGTCCCGCCAGTGGCCGGTGCCGTCGGAGAGGATGGCGCGCTGCGGCGGGAGGGCGGTGTCGCCCGCGTGCAGGGCTTTGCCGCCGGTGGCCCGGCCACCGCCGGGGAGGGGCAGGCAGACGTCGTCGGAGGGGCTGGAAGAACCCCAGCGGGGGATCTGCTCGCCACCGACGGTGAACACCTCGGCGGGGCGGTGCGACCAGTAGCCGCGCTGCTTGCCGTCCTCCCACCAGATGACCAGCAACTCGCCGTCGACGTAACGGAAGGCGAGCGTCCGCCAGTGGTCGACGGTGGCGGGGAGCCTCAGGGTGTGCCGCAGCAGCACGTCGTCCGGGCCGACGACGACGGCCCGTTCCAGGGTGTTCAGGATCAGCGCGGGCCAGGCGCCGGTGACGCCGACGCCCTCCGAGCGGTTACGCCGCTGACGCACGGCAGCCGCCTCCGCGGCCAGTTCGGCGTACGTCTCGTCCAGCGCGGTCCAGCCCAGTTCGTCGAGGATGCCGGTACGCAGGGTCGAGGCGAGCAGCGGGACGACATCGTGGTCCGCGAGGAGCCGGACCGCCTCGGGGGCGACCTCCGCGACCACGGAGCCGTACGGGGAGAGTTTGTTGAGGGCCGTCCTCAGCCCGGGAAGCCCCTGCGCGGCCGTGTACTCCTCGGCGCAGGCGGTCAGCCATTCCCGCAGGATCCCGGACAGCACCGGATGCGCCGCCAGCTTCGCCATACCGGTGTCTCCCAGCCGCTGGCCCCGTCCGCCGCCGAGGCCGCCGACGGTCCGGCTCAGCAGGGCGCGGAAGACCGGCTGTCCGGCGATGGCGGTGAGATCCCGCTCTCCGGGCGCGGTGTCGGTGAGCCAGGAGGCGAGCGGAACGGCGGGACCCTGCGAGGTGTGCGTGTTCCGGTCGTCCGGCTCGGCGACGGGGATGCCGGAGGCGAGGCAGAGGTCGAGGAGGTCCAGGTCCGCGGTGCGCAGCCAACGGCCCTGGAACAGCTCGACCGGGCGCCCGTCGGCGCGCAGCCGGTCCGCCATCCGGGCGGCCAGCTCAAGAGTCTGCGGGCTGCGGCCGGGCGTGGCCCTGTTGCGCCGGCGGTGGGCCTCCCAGCGGGCCAGCCAGTCCGCCGGGGAGACGGACGGCTCGGCGGGATCGGAGACGTCCGGGAGGGCGGTCAGCAGGTCCTCGGCGCCGGATTCCGTCAGCAGCGCGAGCCAGCCGTGCTCGCCGTCGGTGTCCCTGCCGTTCTCGCTGAAGGACTCCGGGAAGAAGCCGAGGAGCCGGGCGCGCACCGCCTCGTCCCGTCGGGCGAGGGCGACGAGCGCGGGACGGTAGGCGGTCCAGAACGAGGCGGGGGCGCGGACGATTCCGGGGGAACCGATCAGATCGGCCATCAGCTCGCGATCGGCGGCCTCGCGGTCCAGTCCGGCGGCCTTGACCAGCGCGCGTACGTCCTGGGGCAGCGCCGCGTACGGGGGCATGCCCGCACCGCAGCGCTCCACCAGCAGACGGCGGAACTGTACCCATGCGTCCGCCGGTGCGAGCCGGGCCACCAGGTCGCGTACGTACTGCCGCAGCGCCTTGACGGTCAGCGCGCCGGCGAAGGCGAACTCCAGGAAGACCGCCCGCTGCCGGTCCTCGTCCACGGTCAGGTCGTGCACCCGTTCGGCCTCGCGGGCCTTGCCGAAGAAGGAGGCGGCGTAGCTGGTGTTCTCCGCCTGGAGGAAGAGGCGCGCCACCTGCTCGTAGTAGGTGGGGAGGAAATGGGGCACGGCCCGGCCGAGCCGGATGCCGAGGGCGTCGAAGCCTTCCTTGGCCGCTCCCGCACGGCTCCTGGCCTGACGGCCCAGTCGCTCGATGTCCTTGACCAGGGCCAGGGCGTGGTGACCGTTGGCCGGGTCGTTGACCAGGGCCCAGGCCGGGAAGCCCAGCGTTTCGCGGCGCACCTGGCCGACGACGGGGGCCTCTGCGGTCCGGGCGAGGCCGAGGAACTCCAGGGCCAGGTCCTCGGCCTCGCCGAGCGTTCCGGGCACGAGCCGGACCACGGGGCGGTCGCCGATTGCCGTGTGCGTGTAGGTGCGGGCGGTCAGCGCGTCGGCGTCGTCCCGCTCGGTGGTACCGGCGGGGAGGACCGCGCCCGCGTCCAGCAGGGCCGCCGCACGTGCCTCGGCGGCGGGGCCGGAGGTGCCCTTGTCCCGGGTCTGGGCGGGGAGGGACACCGTTCCCGCTGCCGCAGTGCCTGCTTCGGTCGTGTTCACGTTCGTGTTCGCCGTCGTCACCTTCGTCGTCGTGATGTTCATGCCGCCCGCTCCTCGTCCTCCACGTCGCGGCCGGCATGGAGCGCCGCCGCCATGCGCATGCCCTCGGACCAGGTGACGGGCCCGACCTCGGCGGCCGTCAGCGCGCGCCCCGTGGGGTCGGTCCAGCCCAGGGGCCCGGTCTCCGTGCCGTACTCGTCGTATCCGTCGTGCTCGCCGATCCAGATGCGCGCCTCGGCGGTGGCGCCGTCCTCGATGACCGGGCAGACCGCGTACCCGCCACGCGACCGGTAGCCGAGCTGGGTGACGCGGCCGTGCAGGAAACGCAGTTCCTTGAAGACCCCGCCGGCGTAGGTGTCGACGGACGTGGTGTCCGGGGCGAGGCCCTGCGGTCGGCGCCACACCTCGCGGAACAGCTGCTCCACGTTCTGGCGCATCTCCAGTTCGACCGCGAACTCCCGCAGCTCGTCGAGGTCGTCGAGGAGGACGGGGTGAGGCAGTCTGACCACGTCCGGGGTGATGCGGACCGTGTCGCCGTCCAGGTCGACGAGGCCGAGACCGCGCGCGGGGTCGACGTCGCGCAGGAACCCGGCGACCCCGCCGTCCGTGCCGGTCACCACCACGTCCCGCAGGGCCGCCTGCCATGCCGGGTCGGGCCAGACCTGGGCGAGAACAGCCGTGGGAACGGGCAGCGAACGCACCATCCACTGCTCTACGTCGGTCAGGCACCGGCGTTCGTGCCGCTCCAGCCATTCGGTCAGTTGCCGGAGCCCGACGACCGCCGGATCGTCCTTCAGTTTGGCCGGGACGGACTTCAGCCGCCGGCCCTTCCCGTTGCGGCACACCACCTTGCCCGCTTCCAGGGCGACTTCGTAGTCGCCCGCCGGTACCCACCCCATGCGCCGTTCTCCCCGTCGTTGCGGACGCGCCGGTCTTGCGGCACGCCGATGAGACCCGTCGACGGCAACGCACCGTGACGATTGAGAGGAACTCTAGGCGTACCCAGTGACAATGCGTTCGGCGTCCGAGCGCCTGGCCGCACAGGTACGCGCCGACGGTTCACCGAACGCCGTTCACCGGCGCGGGAGATGACGGGGAGGGACACCGGTCTCCTGATTTCCCGAAACCGTAGACAGTGTCTGACGCATCGTGTAGACACTGTCTATGGAACGCGACCACTCTCTCAGGGAACGGCTGATCGACGCCGGGCTGGACCTCGTGATGACCGACGGCACGGCCTCGCTGGGGCTGCGCGAGATCGCCCGGAGGGCCGGGGTGTCGCACGGGGCCCCGCGCCGGTACTTTCCGACTCATCACTCGCTGCTCTCCGCCATCGCGCGCCGCGGTTTCACGGACCTCGAGGACCGGATCACAGCCGCGATCGACAGCGCCTCGTCGGCGCGGGCCCAGTTGCGGGAGATCGGGCGGGCACACGTCGGGTACGCGCTGGAGCACCGAGGCATGTTCGAGCTGATGTTCCGACATGACCTGCTCGACAGCGAGAGCCACCCGTCGGACCAGTCACAGCTCCGCGATTCGACCCTGCCGCTGTTCAAGCTCACCGTCGAACTCATCGTCCGGCTGCGGAGGGAGCAGGCTGCCGCGCGCCGGCCGGGCGCGCGGAGCGACCCCGTGCCGCCGCCGGCGGTGACGGCCGCCGCCCTCTGGTCGAATCTCCACGGCCTCGCCCAACTGTGGGCCTGGGGAAGCCTCCAGCTCGCCCTCGACGCCACGTCACCGGGTGAAGCACCTGATGAGAGCCGTCTCGACCAACTCGTCGCAGCGGTCCTGGACGCCCATCTCGGCCCGGTGGAGTCGTGACCGCGACCTCGAGACGGCGCCTCACACTCCTGGCCGGTGTGGCCGGCGCGATGATCGTCGCACTGGACGGCACGGTACTGATGGTGGCGCAGCCCAGCCTGCGGCATGACCTCGGCGCGAGCATGGCGCAGGTGCAGTGGACCAGCACCGCCTATCTGCTCGCGGTGGCCGCGCTTCTCGTCATAGCCGGACGCCTGGGTGACCGGTACGGGCACGCGCGGATGCTGGTCGTCGGCGTGCTCGGCTTCGCGGCGGCGTCGGCCGGTATCGCGCTCGCTCCCGGGGCCGGCTGGGTGATCGCCCTGCGTGCCGCGCAAGGCGTGTCCGGTGCGCTCCTCCAGCCGGCGACTCTCGCGCTGCTGAGGCTGGCGTACCCGCCGGACCGGCTCGGCACGCCGGTCGCCATCCGCACCAGCGCGATCGGGGTGGCCGCGGCGGCCGGCCCCGTGCTCGGGGGTGTTCTCGTCGCGCACCTGGGCTGGCGCGCCGTGTTCTGGATGAACGTCCCCGTCGCGCTCGCCATCGCCGCCCTCACTCTCGCCGTACGGACGCCGGCGCCCGCCCGTGCAGGGACCCAGCGGCTCAACCTCACCGGCGCGGCGTTGCTCGCAACCGCGCTCGCGGTCCTGGTGCACACCCTGTCCGGCGTACCGGCGCACGGGTGGACCACCGCGCCGACATGGGTCGGCCTCGCCGTGGTGGCGGGCGTCGTGGTGGTGTTCGTCGGGCACGAACGCCGCACCACGCACCCGATCGTGGCGCCGGCAGTGACGCGGTCCGTACCGGTGACGGCATCGGTGGCTGTCCTTCTGGTCACCAGCGGCGGCATGTTCGGCGCGCTGTTCGTGGCCACCTTCTTCTTCCAGGACGCCCTTGGGCTCACCCCCCTCGCCAGTGGCCTGAGGGCGCTCCCGCTGACCGCGCTCATGGTCCTCGGCGCGCCCGTCGCCGGTGCCGCGCTGCGCCGGTGCGGCCCACGCCGTACCGCTGTCTTCGGAACGGTCCTCGTCGTCCTCGGCACAGGAGGCCTGTCCCAGCTCGCCTCCGCCGGCACGTGGACGGTTGTGGGCGTGGCCTTCGCCGCCCTCGGCGCCGGATTCGCCACCGTCATGGTCACCGCCACCGCGACCGTCGTGGGTGAGGCGCCACCCGGATACGCCGGGGTGATCGGTGGACTCAAACAGACCGCCATGAACGTCGGCCCGGCACTGGGAATCGCCGTGGCCGCCGGCCTGATGACGCTGGGACCGACGGCCGCCGCGGCCCGGACCGCGGGCACGGCCCCGACGATGTCCGCCTCGGCGGCCAGCACCGCCCTGATGGTGCTCGCCGGACTCGCGGCCCTCGCTCTGCTCCCGGCATCGCTGCTGCCGGCGCAGTCGGCCCGCGGCGCAGGACATGACACGACCGCCCGGGACGGTCCCGACGTCCCACGAACGGTGGAGAGCTCCTAAGCGCCTGGGCCTTCCTGGCGCGTGACGAGGGGAAGGAACAGCAGGTCCACGATCTCCTCCATGTCGGCCTCGGACGGGGTGCGACGGGCCATCAGGAGCTCATGGAGGACGAGGACCACCGGAAGTGCGACGAGCCGGTCGGGGAACGAGGCGGCCGGGTCGATCTCACCACGCCGGCCCGCCCGTTCGAGGACCGTTCGCATCCACTCACCCCCCGGCCCGCGGTTCCGGGAGGCCAGATACGCGGACAGCTCCGTGTCCTCCCCCTGCTCCGCGGCGAGCACCTGCCTCACCGGGGCGAGATCGAGCATCTGGCGGACGACGAAGCGCAGCAGGGCGATCACGTCACCGCGAAGACTCCCGGTGTCGGGCGGTTCGGTCGGTACGGGAGGTGCCTTGCGGCTCAGTGCGGCCAGGACGAGATCCCGTTTCGTGGGCCACCGACGGTAGAGCACTGCCCGGCTCGTGCCGGCGCGGGCGGCGACCGCTTCGGGCACGGATGATTCCCAGGAAGCCGGTCAGCCCCAGGTGAGCGGATCGAGGTGGAGGTAGAAGCGCAGGCGGTCGTGGTCGAGGTCGATGCCGTACCTCTCGGCGAAGGCCGCGTCCGCAGCCTGGGCCTGTCCCTCGTCCGTCCATGTCTCTCGTGCGTTGGCGAGCAGCAGTGCCAGGTCGGCGTAGCGGTCGGCCGGTCCGAGGCGGTCCAGGTCGATGAAGCCCGACACGTCCAGGGTCCGCGGATCGAGGATGATGTTGGGCAGGCACAGGTCCCCGTGGCAGACGACCATGTCGGCCGCTTCCTGCTCCCGCCGCCGTGCGACCTGCCCGGTGAGGCGGTCCAGCAGGTCGGCGGCGGGCGTCTGCTGCTGGTCGACGGGGAGGAACGCGGGGTCGACCGCGTCTCGGGCCACGACGTCGCGCGCCATGGCGACCATGGCGTCCAGACCTCTGCGGAAGGGACACCGGGACACAGGGACCTCGTGCAGTCGGTGGACGGCGTCCGCGATGTGTTCCCAGGCGGTTCGGAGGTCCTCGGCCGGCACCTGGTCGGCAGGTACGCCGGAGATGGCGCCCGTCACCAGACAGGCGCCGGCGTCCCCGGACCGCCAGTCGAGCACCCGGGGGCCGGGTACACCCTGACCGCTGAGCCATACGACCCGGTCGCGCTCGGCCTTCAGATCGGCCGCGTCAGCGGCGGGCACACACTTGGCGTAGCGAGCGGCGTCCGCGCTGCGGAAGACAGTCGCCGCCGACTCGCCCGCGGTGACGGGCAGCCAGCCGCCGTCCTCCACACCGAGGAGCACCGGCGACAAGGCCTGAGTTCGAGGGTGACCACTCACCCGGCCCACCCTAGCCAGCCCGGCACGTGGATCAGGACGGCCGGACCGGGACAGCCGCCGCGACCACGCCCCACACCCCCGCCCGGTCAATCGCTTCCCGGACGGAGAAGGAGGCCGATGGCTCCCACGGGCGCACCCTCGGGGTCGTCCGTGACGTCGAACTGGGCGACTTCGACAGCCGTGAACGTTCCTGGCTCCAGCCCCTGCGTCAGATCGCCCCGCAGGTGCACCCGCCGTTGCTCGCCCCCCTCCAGGTCGATGGCGAGGCGGGGCCCGTCACCCTCCTCGATGGTCAGAGCCATGTCGGGCATGACCGAAGGGCGGGCCTCCAGCACCTCGGTGAGCCTCCCCAACGCGTCCGAGTCGGCCGGACGGACCCTCAGCTCGTACCGGGCGCCGGTGCTTCCCGGGTTACCGGCCAGCCAGCTGAAGGCGAAGCCGGTCTCCCCCGGCGCGACGGTGTGGGCGACGAGGTTGAACTGCGCCCAGTGCGGTTCGTTGATGGGGTCGGGCGTGGTGTCCGGAGGGAGCGAGGACGACAGGGCGGTCGCCCGGGCCAGCAGACACACGTGGTTCGGTGCACTGGCCGGAATGGTTCCGGTGATCGGCCTGGTGCGGGCGACATAGGCACCGTGCGAGGGCACGGCGACCACCTCCTGGCCGAACCAGTTCAGCGTGGCGAATCCTGTCGTGGGCTCCGCCCACCACACCACCACACTCGTTGCTGCGACCGACGTGCCCGCACCGTGGTTCGCGACATCGACGGTGACGTCCATGGGCTGGCCCGGTGTGAATTCGAAGCGGCTGGGAGTCCCGCTCACGACGATCGACGGGCAGTAGTAGAAGACGCCCGTCAGAGGACGGTCCGGCAGCCCTCGGTCACCGTCGAAGTACGGGATGACCAGGAGTGTGCTCGGCGTCTCCGGCCCGTGCGGCTCACCGGGTTCCTGCGGCTGGTTCATGGTTCGGCTCCTGCGTGAACGTCTCGTCGCTTACGTCTCGTGGTAGGCGAGCACCTGTACCGGCACGGGGTCGTCGTGCACGGAGCCGTACGGGCCCGTGGTCCAGCAGCGCTGGTCGTACCCGCGGTCTGCATCGGCGTCGAGGTTCTCGGACCGCTGCTCCCCACGGAGGATCTGCAGCAGCAGGTCCAGCGCCCGCTCGGGGGCGGCTCCCTCGACGAACACCGACGGGTCGGCACCCGGCGGGTACGGGGAGGGACGTGTGGGTGGGTTCTCATGGGTGGTGGACGGATCGAAGGCGTACGTCTTCTCCGGCGCCGGCACTTCCTTCAGGGGGTAGAGCTCGCGCACCGGCAAGGACAGGAACTGCCCGTGGAGCGGCGAGGTGAGCAGGAGGTCGTCCGGCGGGACCAGGCCGACCAGGGCCAGATAGTTGAACGCTTCGTCGGCCGCCTGCCACAGGCCGGTGTGCACCTCGAACAGGCGCTGCGCGATCTGCGGCCCCGCCGGGGAGGCGGCGACCGCGATCAGGGCGTCCCCGGTGACCGATGTGGGCTGCTCCGGTTCGTCGTCACCGCTGAACCCCTCGAAGAAGTCCGAGACGCCATCCTTGCAGCTCCCGCTGGCGATGAGCCCGACGATGCACGAGACACCCAGGCAGATCAGGAAGACCAGGGTGCCGATGAGGGTGTAGGCCCACCAGGGGCACCCTCCGCCGTTGTCGGTGGCCTGGCCCGTGGTGTCGGCCCCCGACACCTCGCCGACCGTGCCGGGCGCCGCACCCTGGTCGGAATGCGGGTACGTGAAACCCCCCTGGTCGTCGTACGTCTCCGGAAGACCTCCACCCGCTGTCGTGTGCACACGAACCGCGATGGACGCGACAACCGGCCTCGGCAGCGGGGGCCGTCGGATGACGTCGTACAGCTCGAGTTGCCGCAGCGTGCGACGCAGCCCGAGGTCGATGTCCGGCAGCGGCGGCGTGAGCGCCGGGTCGTACGTATCCGAGAGCGCCTGGGCGAGGAGCTGGGCCATCGCGGACGGCGCGGTGTCGCCCGGGGCAGGCACCAGGGGGCGCAGCTTGTCCGCCAGCTCACCGGGCCCCGCCACGGTGTACTGCCGGGCGCACCAACGTCCCACGGCGTTGCGGGCCAGGCGGGTGCGGAAGCGGTGGCTGCGGCGGGGCCCGCCGACGCCTTGCCCCAGATAGGCGGAGCCGGTGACGTTTCCGGCGTAGGAGGCGAGGACGCCGAACGCCAGCGCACGGGCGGTGGTGTCTCCGCCGGCCCGGGAGAACACGGTGCGTGTGAAGGCGTCCTGCCGGCGCGCCAGGAACACGTCGCCGTATCCCCAGTCGGACAACGGAACGTCGGCTTGGCGCGGATGGGGCGGGAGGTGCTTCATCGGGCGCAGGTCCGTGCGCAGCTGCCTGACGCCGGCCGAGAGCTTCTTGGCCTTCCGGAGCAGGACGACCATGCGCGCCATGGCCTGGTTGAAGGCGTCCGCCGCACCCGGCTCGTCGGGCGTCTGCAGCACCTTCTCGACGACCTGGCGGATCTCGCCCATGCCTTCGTAGAGCTCCATGCCCGTCTTCCACAGGTCCCCCGCCCTTTCGAGCAGGTCGGCCTCGGTCCCGTCCGCCGCGGCGTGGGTGAGCACCTGGTCGGTGAACAGTCCGACGAGTGCGGCTCCCTCCTCGGCAGCCGCGGCATCGGCGAACTCCTGGAGCTGGGCGAGTTCGGCGGGGCCGGCACCACCCCCGGCCAACGGGACCTGGGCGCGCAGCTGCTCCAGAACGGCACGGTGGGCGTAATAGTCGATCACAAGACCTCCTCGGCGCAGCCGCGCGGAGTATTACCGGTTCGACCAGGAATATTCACAACAGAACGGTCGGGAGCGATATTAGGACGCAAACGCCACAAGAGGTCGGATTTACGCGCGGAATGGGCCATACGGCGCCCTCCCCCACGCCTCCGTCTCGCATCGGCAGCCGGGCCTGCGGTGAAGGAGGTGCCGGTCGGGTCGGCGGGGCCTTCCGTACCGGGATCAACTGGTCGCCCGCCGTGTCGCGACCGCCAGTTCGGCCCCAGCGGCACCTTCCGTACCGCTACTGCTGAGGCCCCTGCCAGGTCGCGGTGTCGGGGTCGATGCCGTGGGCGCGCGCACCGGCGTCGATGATGCGGCGGAACCACGCGGCGAGGCCGGGGCGGATGCCGTCGTAGTGGGCGGCGAATCCCGGATCGGCCTCGTACATGCGGCCGAGACAGACCTGCATCTCTCTCGTGAGGGGGAAGTACGAAGCGAAGACTTCCCGGTGCCGGTCGACGAGTTGATTCGCGTCCGGGCTGCCGGGTGCGACGCCGGCATCCATCGCGTCCCGGAGGGCGCGGTCGAGGCCGGCGACGTCGTCGGCGATGGACTGCCACTCCTCCGGGCTGCGGGAGGCCGAGCGCTCGGCGTACTGCCGCCACTGCACCGTGTCGCCGTAGAGCTGACGGGCCCGGGCCGGGTCGTCCGGGTTCCACCGGGGGCCGAAGATCGTGGCCTGCTGCTCGACGGTCAGCAGCAGGCCGCGCTCATGGGCGTCGATCATCCGGTCCAGTCCGGTACCGAGCTGCTGGAGGCGTTCGATCCGTTCAGCGATCCGGGCGCGCTGAGCACGCAACGCGCCGGGCACGTCTGCGGTCGAGTCGTCCAGGACGGTCCGGATCCTGTCCAGGCCGAGACCGAGCTCGCGGTAGACGACGATGCGGTGCAGGCGTTCCAGATCACCAGGGGTGTAGAGCCGGTATCCGGCCACCGTGCGCAGCGACGGCCGCGCCAGACCGATCTCGTCCCAATGGTGCAGCGCGCGGACCGTCACGTCCAGACGCGTCGAGACCTGACCGACGGTCAGGCCGTCGGCGTCAGTGGTTTCCGGCATGCGTCTCATTGTCGCCATGAGCGTCTCCGGGTGGGGTGATCCCCATGGTTTCGAGGTTCCGCGCCTCCTGAGCGGCCGGATCGTAGGGCTTCGCCGCGGTGAGGACGACCCGTGCGTTCTCGGGGGTGATCACCTCCACATCGCGGGTGTTCCAGGGAGTGTCCCGGGGGCCGTCGACCGAGTCCGGGCGCAGCGCACGGCACGTCTCGGCCAGGGCTTCGACCTGGCTGAGCACGCCCGCGAAACTGAAGCTCATCGCCGGCGGCTGCTCCGGAACGCTCGCCGCCGCGACGAGGAGTACGTCCTGGAACGCCCATCGGCGCAGATGCACGATCGTGCCGGGGACGCTGAACAGCTCGAAGAACCCGAGTCCGCGCATCCAGAAGTCCGCCGACGCCGCGAGATCGTTCGTGGGGATCGTCACGAAGGCCGGCATCCGTAGATGCCGCGGAAGGGCTCCGGCGGAACCGCGTCCGGGCCGGGGGCGGGCACGGGGCTCATCTCGAACGCGTTGTAGTAGTCGCTCATGGGCCCCACCTTCCAACCTCACGCGACGTGAGGGTCAAGTCCGGACGACCTTGAAGCCGGTCACGACCCTTGCCTCTTCATCCACCGTGTGAAAGCTTTACGTCATAGAACGCATGGAAACGTTTCCACAAGGAGGTGGGGCGATGGCCACGATCAAAGACGTCGCCGCCAGGGCAGGGGTGGCGCTCGGAACCGCGTCACGGGTACTGAGCGGCAGCAGTCAGACCTCCGCCGACTCCCGGGCCCGGGTGCTGGCCGCCGCCACCGAGCTCGGATACGTCGCCCACGGGCCGGCCCGGTCCCTGCGGCGGGCTCGGACCGATGTGCTGGGGCTGCTGGTCTCGGACATCCGCAACCCGTTCTTCTCCGAGCTGGCTCACGCGGCCGAGCAGGAGGCCCGCCGGCACGGTTTCACCGTGCTGCTGGCCAACGCCAACGAGGACGCCGACCAGGCCGATGCCTACCTGCGGACCTTCGCCGGCCAGCGTGTCGACGGCTTGCTGTTCTCGCCCCAGGACAACATCTCGCCGCAGCTCGCCACCACACTCGCCTCGGGGAAGCCGCTGGTCTTCCTCAACCGGACGGTCGAGGGCGTCGACGCACCGCTGTACGGCACGGACAACGCTCAGGGCGTGCAGCAGGTGCTTTCCTGGCTCGAACACCGGGGCCACCGGGACGTCGCGTTCATCGGCGGACCGCCCACCATTTCCACCGGCGCGGAGCGTCATGCGGCCTACGTCGCCGGCCGGGCCGCCCACGGCATCAGCACCGACGACCGGCTGCTCGACGCCGGTGACTTCCTGGCCGGCGGTGCCGCCCAGGCCATGGGCCGTGTCATCGACCGCGGTGTGCCGTTCACCGCCGTGTTCGGCGCGAACGGCCAGACCACCCTGGGCGCGGTGCGCGCGCTGCGGGAACGGCTCGGCGCGGAGCAGGCATCCCGCATCGAGGTCGTCTCCTTCGACGACCTCGACTGGTTCGAGTTCGCCTCACCGCCCATCAGCGCGGTCCGTAACGACGCCTCGGAGATCGGCCGGCTCGGCGTGCGCGGACTCATCGACCTCCTCGCCGGCCGCCAGGCAGCAGGCCGGCGCGTCGCGACCACCTTCACCGACCGCGCGGTGGGAGGCCGCGGTTGAGTACCCGCCCGGTGAGCGCCGATGCGTCCCGGCCGGCGAGAGACAGTACGCCCTGCTCGAAAGGAACAAACCATGAAGGTCGCCCTCGGCGCGGATCACGCCGGTTTCCCACTGAAGGACGCCGTGCGCGAGGCCATCGAGACCCTCGGACATGAGGTGATCGACTGCGGCACCCACAGCGGTGACCCCGTCGACTTCCCCGACATCACCCGCTCGACCTGTGAGGCGGTGCTCGGCGGATCGGCCGATCGTGCGGTGCTCGTCTGCGGCACGGGACAGGGCGCCGTCATGGCGGCCAACAAGCTGCCCGGCATCCGCTGCGGTCTCGCCCATGAGCCGTACTCCGCCCACCAGGCCGTCGAACACGACGACGCCAACGCCATAGCGGTGGGGGCGTGGCTGGTGCCGCACGCACTCGTGCCCGACATCATGCGCGAGTTCCTCGACGCCGTGTTCGACGACGACGAGGAGACCCGCCGCCGGGTCGCCAAGCTCAACGCGCTCGACGACCTGACACCGTCCCTCTGACCCTCACCGCCCGGCCCCTCGCACGGACGGACCGTCTGTCGCACTGAACGACACCGAACGCCCGGCCCCGCACGGCCTCGCCAGGCGTCTCTTCGTCATGCCCGCATCCCCAAGCCAACGGCAGACCCGGTCCTGCCCGGCGGCCGAATCCTTCTCACGGCTTCGCCGCCCGGCACCCGGCCGGCGCCCGATCAAGGAGACCCCGCATGTCCACCAGCGCAACCGCCGGACGGCGAAGCGTGCTCGGCTCGAAGGACCGCGTCAAGACCGCGGTCGCCGCGGCCCTGGGCACCAGCGTGGAGAACTACGACTTCATCGCCTACGGCACAGCCTCCGCGCTCTACTTCGGCGCGGTCTTCTTCCCCGAGAGCGACCGGTTCGTCGGGACCCTTCTCTCCTTCGCCACCCTGGCCGTCGGATTCGTCATGCGTCCCCTGGGAGGCGCCGTCGGCGGCTACTTCGCCGACAAATTCGGACGCAAGCCCGTCCTCGTCACAGCGATGATCGTCATGGGCGCCGCCACCTTCCTCATCGGCCTGCTGCCGACCTTCGACCAGATCGGGGTGCTCGCCCCGGTCCTGCTCGTGATCATCCGGATGGTGCAGGGCCTGGCGTTCGGCGCCGAATGGGGCGGCGCGATCACCATGGCCTACGAACACGCGCCCTGGCACCGCCGGGGCATGTTCGCGGCGATCCCGCAGTCCGGCAACCCTCTGGGAATCGCCCTGGCCAGCGGCGTGTTCGCCTTCAGCGCCACACTGGAAGGCAGCTGGCAGTGGAGGACCCCGTTCCTGCTCAGTGCCGTCCTGGTCGTCGTCGCACTGATCGTCCGCTCCCGTCTGTCGGAGTCCCCCGAGTTCCAGGAAGCCCGGGCCACCGGCAAGACCGAGAAGAACCCCCTGCTGGCGACCCTCGCCGGCGACTGGCGGGGCATCCTGCGGGTCATCGCCCTGCGCGTCGTGGAGTCCTTCGCCTACTACTCCACCGCGACCTACCTGCTCAACTACATCACCGACCGCCATCCCGATCTCCGGCCCGTCGCCCTCGGAGCCATTACCGCGGCGAGCATCCTCGCCATCGCCGTGACCTTCCTGGCCGGCGCTCTCACCGACCGCATCGGACGCCGCCCCATCTACATAGCGGCCTGCACCATGGCGATCCTGTTCGCCTTCCCGATGTACCTGCTCACCAACTCGGCGCGGCCCGCCCTCGTGGTCACCGTGTTCATCATCGGAATCGGTCTCATCCACGCCTCCCTCACGGGAACCCAAGGGGCCTTGCTCACCGAGCAGTTCCGCACCGCGACCCGCACCTCGGGCGCCTCCTTGGGCTACCAGATCGCCGCGGCCATCGGCGGCTTCGCACCGTTGCTCGCCGCCGCGCTGGTGGGAGCCTTCGGCTGGCCGGGCGCGGCACTGCTCTACCTCGGTGCGGCCCTGATCGGCCTTGCCGGCATCCTCCTGACGCGGGAGACCTGGGGTCGCAGCGAGCGGGAGCGCGTATCGCGGCTGGTGGCCGAGGAGAAGGCCGGTCATGCGGCGTCGCCGGCAGCGGCGCCCCTGCCCGCTTCGTCCGACTCCCGCTGAAGGCCCACTCGCCCCGCGCCCGGTGCGCCCCGCACCCGCTACCACCGCCACGTCCCGGGCCCGGGATGCACGGTCCCGGACGGCGGCACCACTACGCCGGGGTGGCGTCCTGTTCAGGGCCCTGTACGAACGTGGGGCGGTGAGTGTCCTCACCGCCCCGCTGCCGTGCTCGCTCGTCCCTCCCCGCGGTACGCAGGCGCCGCCCGTTGCCCGGCCGTCAGCCGAAGATGTCCAGGAGGTCCAGCCAGGAGCCCGCGTCCTCGCCGCGACGGGGCCGCACGGGAAGCGGGTCCGGATAGGTCTCCCTCGCTGCCCTCGCGCGGACGATGTCGGGCCCGCCGCACGCCGCGACCGCGAAGGCGCCGAAAACCTTGGCGAACGCGGCCGGGTCGCGGAACTCCACGCCGAACGCCCGGCCGTCCCGCAGCGGCACCCACACCACCCGGTCGACCCGTGCCCATTCCTGCACCGGCCGGTCGTCCGCGGTTGACCGCCCCTCCAGCCACAAGCGCGCCACGTGGAGCAGGTTGACCTTCTCCATCGACAACCGCTTGCGCCGCACACGCAATTCACGCGTCGTCAGCTCGACCCGCTGGTCCTTCTTCGGGTACCAGACGACGCCGATCCCGAACGGCACCCACAGCAGGATCCCGATCATCGGCCAGACCAAGGCATCGGCGAACGACCGGAGCAGCCCGTCCAGCAGGTACAGGACCCCGAAGACCAGGACCCACTTCGCCGTCATCCGCCAGAACCCGGTGCCCTGCCGGTACAGGACCCTTCGTTTCCCCGTCATGCCCGCACGCTACCCGCCGCCCCGCGGCGGGCCGCAGGCACCCCTTTTCTTCGCGGCACCCGAACCGCCGCCCCGGGGCGCCGTCCACGCGCTCGTACGGTGTCGTGCGCGCTCACAACGGTTTCGTGTGCGCTCGTACGGTGTCCCACACGCTCGTACGGTGTCCCGTGCGAGTCACCGCTCGCCCGCGAGGTCGACTTCCTCCCGCTGCACCGGCGGCACCACGTCCGCCACCTCCGCACGACGCCACGCGGGCGCGACGGGGGCGGACACCGCACGCCACCACGCCTCCGAGGGCAGTTCCCCGGCAGGCTCGAACGGCTCACCCGCGCGGGGCAACGCCACCGGCTGTCCCGCCTCGTCGGCCACGTCCTTCATCCACTCCCCCGGCTCCGCCCACGGGTGCGGGGCCAGGTTGAAGGTGCCCCAGTGGATGGGCAGCAGGGCACCGTGCGGCCGGCCGCCCTGGAGATCCAGGTGCGCACGCAGGCCCTCGGCCGGCGTCATGTGGATGTCGGGCCAGTACTCCGAGTAGGCGCCGACCTGGATCATCGTCACGTCGAAGGGGCCGTGCTCGGCACCGATGTCCCGGAAGCCGGAGAAGTAGCCGGTGTCCCCGCTGTGGTAGACCCGGTGCTCCGGGCCCGCGACGGCCCACGACGCCCAGAGCGTGTGCTGCTGGTTGCGGATGCCTCGCCCGCAGAAATGGCGCGCCGGGGTGGCGGTCAGGCTGATGCCCGCGATCCGGGCGGTCTCGTTCCAGTCGAGCTCGTGGATGCGGTCGAGGGGTACGCCCCACCGCTCCAGGTGGGCGCCGACACCGAGCGGCACCGCGAAGACCGTGTCCGTGCCCGCCAGCGCCTTGATCGTGGGCAGATCGAGGTGGTCGTAGTGGTCGTGGGAGATCACGACGGCGTCCACGGGCCCGAGCGAGGCGAGCGGCAGCGGGACGGGGTGCAGCCGCTTGGGCCCGGCGAAGGCGAAGGGCGAGCAGCGCTCACCCCAGACCGGGTCGAACAGCACCCGGCGGCCGTCGATCTCGACGAGCACGCTGGAGTGGCCGAGCCAGGTCACCCGCAGGCCCGTGGCGGGCGGCGTGGCGAGATCGGCGAGGGTCGTGGCGTGGACGGGCACGGTGCCGAGCGGGGACCTGCGGGCCCGCTCCTCCTTCTGGAAATACACCTTGGCGAACTCGATCATGGAGCCGGACGGCCTGGTCCGCGCCCCCTCCGGGTTCTGGAACACCCCGTCGGCGAAATTGGGCGAGCGGCGGATCCGCTCCATCCGTGCCCCCGTCGGGTCCGCCCCGAAGGCGTCGGGGCGCAGCGAGCGGAGTCTGGTACGGAGCGAAGGCTGGTGGTCGGCGCCGGTCACAACATCTCCTGAGGGAGTCGGTGTCGTCTCATTATGGTCTGAGGCAGGACGGAGCGAGAGCTGGGCGGCGGACGGAGCAAGCCCGCCCGCCGCAGACGTGTCGCGAGGGGTGCCGCGTCAGGCCCGCGGCTGGCCGTACACATGCTCGATCCGCAGGGTCAGGACGACCCGCTGGTCCTGGACCATCGCCCGGCGGTAGTCGTCCCAGTCCGGGTGCTCTCCCTGGACGTCGCGGTAGAGGGTGATCAACTGCTCCACCACCTCGTCGTGCGGGTCGGCGGCGGGCGGGGTCAGCTCGGCGGTGGCGTCGGCGACGGTCCAGGCCCAGCGGTCGTCACTGGTCACGTGGTAGCCGGCCCTCGGGTCCCGGCGGAGGTTGCGGGTCTTGGCCCGGCCCTCCGTGATGGAGACGCGGATCACCCCTTCCTCCGGGTAATAGGCGTGGTTCACGTTGGACAGCTGGGGCCTGCCGTCCCGCTTGAGCGTGACCAGCACCCCGCCGTCGTACTCCCCGAAGAGTCGTAGCAGCGCTTCGCGCGCGGGTTCCGTCATGCCGACTCCAACGTCCGTACCCTCCGCAGGATTCCGCATTCGGCCGACGACTCGGTGCGTAGGGGAGTCGCGTCGGGGGTTCGTCGGGGGTTCGCCGGGGGGGCATCAGGGGGTTCTGCACGCGTTGACAGCCGTCCACCGCCCTCCTGATACTGACTCGCTGTTCAGTAGATCCTCCCCCCGACGATCCAGGAGCCGCCTTGTGCCGTCCCTCTCCCCCGCCCCGCTGGTGTCCCTGACCTGGACCGATCACATCACCGGCACGGAGGGGTATCTCGTCGTCGACCGACTGGTGCGCGGGGTGTCGAGCGGGGGTCTGCGGATGCGGCAGGGCTGCACCCTGGCGGAGGTGGCGGGGCTGGCGAAGGGCATGACCCTGAAGGAGGCGCTGCACTTCGACCCCGCAGACTCACGGGCGCGGTACATCCCGCTGGGCGGCGCCAAGGGCGGCATCGACTGCGACCCGCGCGATCCGGCCGCCTACGGGGTGCTCGTCCGCTTCCTGCGGGCGGTGCGCCCGTACGTGGAGAGCGTCTGGACGACGGGCGAGGACCTCGGGCTGAGCCAGGACCTCGTCGACCGGGCCGCCGCCGAGGCCGGGCTTCTCTCCACGGTCCAGGCGGTCTACCCCCTGCTGGACGACGAGACGGACGCCCGGCGCCGGCTCTCGGACGCCTTCGCCGTCACGGTGGACGGGATCGGTCTCGACGAGCTCGTCGGCGGCTGCGGGGTCGCGGAGTGCGCGCTCGCCGCTCTCGACCGGGCGGGTATCGCACACGGCGAGGCACGGGTCTCCCTCCAGGGGCTGGGCACCATGGGCGGGGCGACGGCACGGTTCCTGTCCCGGGCCGGGCTGGCGGTCGTCGCGGTCGCCGACGTCAAGGGCACGATCGCGAATCCCTCCGGCCTGGACGTCGAGGCGCTGCTGGCCGCCCGGGACGCGCACGGGACGGTGGACCGGGGAGCGCTGCGCGACGGGGACCAGGAGCTGCCGTCCGACGCCTGGCTGGCCGCCGACGCGGACGTGCTGGTCCCGGCCGCCGTGTCCTATGCCGTGGACGCCGTGAACCAGGCGTCCATCACGGCCCGTTGGGTGGTCGAGGCAGCGAACATGCCGGTGCTCCCGGAAGCGGAGTCACTGCTCGCCGGGCGCGGAGTCACCGTGCTGCCCGATGTGGTCGTCAACTCCGGTACGAACGCGTGGTGGTGGTGGACGCTGTTCGGGGACATCGGGCCGGACGCGGACGAGGCGTTCGGTCACACCCGGCGTTCGATGCGAGCCCTGATGGAGCGCGTCCTGGAGCGGTCGGCAACGGACGGCTGCACACCGCGGGCTGCCGCACACGGGCTCGCCGCGGACCGTCTGCCGGTGATGGCGGAGCGGTTCGGCTGGTACCGGTAGCCATCTCCGGGAGGCGGGGCCGGATGCCGGGACCAGGGTGTTGGTTAGGGTGACGGCGTGGCAAGAGTACGGCTGAGTGTGGCGGAGCGGCGTGAGGAGCTCCTGCGCGCTACCGTCGAGCAGATCGAGGTCCGGGGCGTGTCCGCGGTCCGGATCGCCGATGTGGCCGCCGTTCTCGGGGTGAGCAACGCGCTGGTGCTCTACCACTTCTCGTCCAAGGAGAAGTTGGTGGCCGCCGCGTTCGCCTATGCGGCGGAGGCCGATCTCGCCCATCTGCGCAAGCTGTTGAACCGGCGCACCAGCGCGGTCCGGCGGCTGCGGTCCGCCGTCCGCTGGTACGCGCCGACCGGCCAGGCCAAGGGCTGGCGGCTGTGGATCGAGGGCTGGGCGTCCTCCTTGCGTGATCCGGTGCTGCGGGAGGTGGCCGGGGATCTCGACCAGCAGTGGAAGTCGGAGCTGGCCGAGGTGATCGAGGAGGGCGCCGCGGCGGGTGAGTTCCACTGCGAGGACCCGATGTCCGTGGCCTGGCGGCTGACGGCTCTCCTGGACGGGCTCGCCGTCCAGATGACGTCGTACGCGGGTCCGCTCTCCCGGGCCACGATGCTGCAGTGGACCGAGGAGGCGCTCGCCCGCGAACTCGGCATCGCCCACGAGGCCCTGACCGCCTGAGGCCGGTCCCGTGGGCCGAAGGAGGGGCAGGGCGCCAGATCAGACGGGCCCGGGAGCTCCGGACCGGCCGAGCACAGGCGGTCCCCGCGTCCGTCAGGTCTGGCGCACCGGGGCGTAGACCTCCCCGTCGAGACCGAAGGTCCAGGCGACGCCCTCCTTCGCGGTACGGGTCCGCGGCGGCACCCGAAGCCAGTAGGTGCGGTACGTTCCGTCCGGCTCGGGGGTGGAGTTGACGACTTCGACCATCACCACGTCCTCGTCGCCCTCCATCGCGATGCGCCACAGGATCCCGGTCTCGTCCCGGTGCACCGGCTCCGCGCCGGATTCCGAGAGGTAGCGGTCGTAGCCGTAGTACTCCAGCATCACGCGGCGCAGCTCCGCGTTCTCCTCGTCCCGTATCCGCTCCGGGGTCAGGCTCGCCAGGCCGTCGAGGAACTCTGCCGGTACGGGCATTCCGCGCCAGGCGTACAGCGCGAAGCCGTCCGGGTAGGACAGGGCGGGTCCGTCGCCCCGGTCGAGCCGCCCCGCCTCGTCGCGGTGGAGCTCCTCGGGGCGCTCGCTGATCACGACGGCGTGCTCGTAGGGCCACCACCATCCGGCGTTCCTCGCGACCTCCGCCAGTCCGGTCAGCCGGTCGCCTCGGCCGTCGAAAGCCGCGAGCCAGGCCGCGTCGTGCTGGCCGAGGACCGCGTCGAGCAGCAGAAGACGGACGTCGGACTCGTCCTCGGGCCGCGTGGTGAGCCCGGCGACGATCCCTGTCCGTATCCGCTCGGCCAGTGCGGCCGTGGTCTCCCACAGCTGGGCCCCGGTCGCGGACCAGAGGGCGGACCAGCCGGCCGGGCCCAGTTCGTCGTACATCCGGCGCCGTTCCTCCGCCCAGGGACGGGTCCGGACCTCCTCGCGCACCGAACGTCCCGCGCCGGCCAGCTTCTCCACCACCTCGACCGCCGCCCTGGGTGAGTCCGCCCAGATGATGCGCTCGGGCTCGGCGAGTCCCGCTCGGCGGTAGGCGAGCCGCACCCCGTCCTCGGCGGCGCCTCGGTCGGCCCTGCCCGTCGCCGCCGCCACGGCCCGCCACGCGTTCACGTACTGCATCGGTATTCCCCGTCCCCTGTTCCTGTTGTCTGACCGCACATCACCGGATCACCGCACACCGCGTGGGCGTCAGTCCGCGACGATCCGGACCGCCCCCGGGGCGTACTCGCGCTGACGCACGACGCGGAACCAGCCCTTCGGCAGGGCTATCGCGGCGTGCTCCTCGTGGACCACGCGGCCGCCCTCGGGGAGATGGAGCAGCATCGGGCCGAACGGCCCGGCCTCCCTCATCAGGCGGCCGGGCCCCTGCACCGCGTGCGCGTGGCCGGTGACCTCACCGAGTGCCAGAACCAACCGCCCCCGCCCGTCGCGCGGTTCGCCCGGTGCGTCGAGGAAGTGCGCGGGCACCGCCGACTCCTCCAGCGCCACCATCAGTACGTCGCCCTGCCGGTACACAGACGTCTCCCCTCCGCCCCGGCACCCGCTGTGCCGGTCACAGGTAAAACGCTACGAGAGGGGTCTGACATCGGCGGCCGGCCCGGGCTCCCCGGCCGTGCGAGGTGTCAGCCGGTGAGGGTGAGAGCGAGCCCGATGAGCCCGAACATCAGGCCGCAGGGCAGCACGACGCCCACGACGGCCCGGAAGAACGAAGCGCCGAGGCGCGACGGTTGGGCGAGACCGAGGTCCAGCGTCCGGGCCCCGGTCACCGCCCGCACCTCGTTACGGCGTGCCGCGGCCTTGCCGGCCGCGCCACGCAGGCGACGGCCGGCCGGGTGGTTGTGGGGCCGGTCACGCCGTTGTCAGTGGCGCTTGATAAACCTTGCGGACATCAGTCGTCCCCAGTTTCAGGAGATCGGTGCCATGTCCGACGCGGACCGTCTGCACGAGTTGCTCGGCCTCCCGGCCGTCGATTTCCAGCGCGATACCGAGGGGGCGGACCGTCCCCCGGCCGGCGCTGCGGCCTGGCGCGTCAGCGTCGAGCCGTACGAGGAGGACGGCACGTGGGAGGAGGAGTTCACCGCCTTCCTCGAAGCCGTCGATCCGTCAGGCGTCGAGGCCCTGATCATCGGCCAGTGGGGCGAGTCGTACGAGGAGAACTCCTCCTATCCCATCGGGCTCGTCGTGGCCGCGGCCGGCCGGCTGACCTCGCTCAAGGCCGTCTTCGTCGGGGACCTGGTGCAGGAGGAGGCCGAGATCTCGTGGATCGAGCAGTCGGACGTCACCGCGCTGCTCACCGCCTTCCCCGCCCTGACGCATCTCGGTGTACGCGGCGGTACGGACCTGGAGTTCCCGCCGGTCAAGCACGGGTCCCTGCGGGGGCTCGTCATCGAGAGCGGTGGCCTGCCCGCGGCGGCGCTGCGCGGAGTGCTCGACAGCGAGCTGCCGGCCCTGGAGCACCTGGACCTCTGGCTCGGCGTCTCCGCGTACGGGGGCGACGTGGTCGTCCCGGATCTGGCGCCGCTGCTGAGTGGCAGCCGCTTCCCCCGGCTCCACCATCTGGGCCTGCGCAACAGCGAGTTGCAGAACGAGATAGCGGCGGCGGTCGGCTCGGCGCCGGTCGTCGCGCAGCTCCGCACCCTCGACCTGTCCAACGGCACACTCGGCGACGAGGGTGCGGCGGCCCTGCTGGAAGGGCAGCCCCTCACCCATCTCACCTCGCTCGACCTGCACCACCACTTCCTGACCGCGCCGATGGAGCGCCGTGTCAAGGAGGCACTGGAGCCGCACGGTGTGTCGGTGGATCTGTCCGACCGCTGCGAGCCGTGGGACGACCAGGGCCCCGAGGGCCGCTACACCGCGGTCGCGGAGTGAGGATGCGATGACCGGCACCGAGGGGACGCCGCGCCTGGCCGTCGTCGGCATTCCCGCCAACCGCAGGGTCGGCCTCTTCCAGGACGCCGTGCGCGCCGCGGGGCTGCCCGCAGCGCGCACGATCTCCTGGCTGGAGGTGCTCCGGGGAGAGGCGGTCTTCCTTCCGGGGGAGACGGTGCGCGTCGATTCGCCCGGCGAGGACGCCGTGGTGGACCGGATGCTGCGCGGGGGCGACGATCCGGCCAGGGTCGAGGGTTCGGCCCGCTGGTACGCACGGTTCACCGCGGCCGCGCGGGAGGTGGGGCGGGCCGCGGCGGGCGCGGGTGCGGTCCTGCTGGACGACCCCGAGGACATCGCGGTGCTGTTCGACAAGCGGCTCTGCCACGGTGTGCTCGATGCCGCCGGGGTGTCCGTTCCGGACTCCCCCACGTCGGGCCCCGGCGCGGCACCGGTACGGGGATGGGCGGATCTGCGCCGCCTGATGGCGGACCACCGCATGCCCAGAGTGTTCGTGAAGCCCGCGCACGGCTCCTCCGCCTCGGGCGTGATGGCCCTGGAGACGGCGGGCCCCGGGAGGATCCGGGCGACCACGTCCGTGGAGCGGGACGAGCGGGGCCGGCTGTTCAACTCGCTGCGCGTGCGCCGCTGTACGACGGAGCGGGAGGTGGCGGCCCTCGTCGACGCCCTGGCCCCGGACGGCCTGCACATCGAGCGCTGGCTGCCCAAGGCGTCCCAGCGGGGGCGGGTCGCCGACCTCAGGGTCGTGGTGGTCGCGGGAAGGGCGACCCATGCCGTCGTACGGACCAGCCGGTCCCCCATGACCAATCTTCACCTGGGCGGCACGCGCGGTGATCTGCACGAGGTGCGGGCCGCCGTGGCGGCGGCGGGCGGAAGCTGGGATGCCGCCCTGGCCGAGTGCGAGCGGGCGGCCGCCTGCTTCCCGGGCACGCTGTGCGTGGGCGTCGACCTGCTGCCCGCGACCGGCTGGCGGCGCTTCGCCGTGGGCGAGGTGAACGCCTTCGGCGACCTCTTGCCGCGTCTGACCGGCCTGCCGGGCAGCGGCGCGGAGGGCCTGGACACCTACGGCGCGCAGGTCGCAGCCGTACGGGCCGCCTCGGCGCACAGCCACGCGGCCTCCTGGGACAAGCACGGGGCCCACCGTCACGCGGCCTCCTGGGACAAGTACGCGGCACACTGCCACGCGACCTCCTCGGACAAGCACGGGGCCCCCGGCCACCCGGCCCCGGCACATGACCCCGCGACACCACCGCACGACCACGCCGCCCGCTCGCACGACCACCGGCCGGGTGGCCGTTCCCGGGGATCGGGTCCGGCGAGCGACGACCGGACAAGGAACGACCGTGTCACCCATGCCCCCTGAAAACATGTCCCACCGCGCTCCGCTGCCGAACCCCGACATGAACGCGATCGTGGGAAGCCACGACCTGCTGCTCGTCACCCTGGACACCCTGCGGTTCGACGTGGCCGAGGAGTTGGCCGCGGCCGGACGCATCCCGAATCTCGCCCGGCATCTGCCCGGTGGCGTCTGGGAGAAGCGGCATGCGCCCGGGAGCTTCACGTACGCCTCCCATCAGGCGATCTTCGCCGGCTTTCTGCCGACGCCCGCCGCTCCCGGTCCTCACCCCAGGCTGTTCGCCGCCCGGTTCGCGGGCAGCGAGTCCACCGCGGACGGCACCTTCGTCCATGACGCCCCCGACCTCCTGTCCGGCCTCGCCGCCGTGGGCTATCGCACGGTGTGCGTCGGCGGTGTGGGGTTCTTCAACCGGCGTCCGCCGCTCGGCTCGGTCCTGCCCGGCATGTTCCAGGAGAGCCACTGGGAGCCGGAGTTCGGTGTGGCGTCGCCGACGTCCTTCGAGTCGCAGGTCGCGCGCGCCGAGCAGGTGGTCGCGGAACTTCCCGAGGACCAGCGGCTGTTCCTCTTCGTCAACGTCTCGGCGCTGCACCAGCCCAACTGGTTCCATCTGCCGGGCGCCACCGCCGAAGCGGGTGACACCAGAGCCACGCACGCCGCGGCCCTGGAGTACGCGGACCGGCACATCGGGCGTCTCTTCACCGCGGCGAGCAGCCGACGCAGGTGTTTCGCCATCGTCTGCTCCGATCACGGCACGGCGTACGGCGACGACGGCTACACCGGCCACCGGATCGGACACGAGGCCGTGTGGACCGTCCCCTATGCCCACTTCTTCCTCGAACCGGGGGCAACTCGATGACCGGGACCACGCACAGCGGCAGCCCGTATCGCAGCTACGTCTACGCCTACCCGCACAAGACGGCCTACCGTCCGCTCGACGCCCATCCCGTGGGGCGGCCGGCGCTGCGCGAGCTCTGGGCGACGGAGCGCAAGGACGCGCTCTCCCTCTACCTCCACATACCGTTCTGCGAGGTCCGCTGCGGCTTCTGCAATCTGTTCACCCGGATCGGCGCCCCGGAGGAGCTGACGACCCGGTACCTCGACGCGCTCGACCGGCAGGCCACCGCCGTCCGCGACGCGCTGGGCGACGACGGTCCGGTGCGCTTCGCCGCCGCCGCGTTCGGGGGCGGAACGCCCACCTTCCTCACCGCCGGGGAGCTGGAACGCCTCTGCGACATCGCGGAGAAGCGGATGGGGGCCGACCTGAGGGCGGTACCGCTGTCGGTCGAGACCTCGCCGTCGACGGCGACGGCGGACCGGCTGGCTGTCCTGGCCGACCGCGGTACGACCCGGATCAGCATCGGCGTACAGAGCTTCGTCGACGCCGAGGCCCGCGCCGCCGTCCGCCCGCAGCACCGCTCCGACGTGGAAGCGGCCCTCGGCCGCATCCGCGAGGCGCGTGTCCCGGTCCTCAACATCGACCTGATCTACGGCATCGAGGGCCAGACCGGCGCGAGCTGGCGCACCTCGCTGGACGCCGCCCTGGCCTGGCACCCGGAAGAGCTGTACCTCTACCCCCTGTACGTGCGCCCGCTGACCGGTCTCGGGCGCCAGGGCACCGCCTCGGAAGCACCGGAGGGGCCGGACACCGCCTGGGACGAACAGCGGCTGCGGCTGTACCGCGCGGGCCGCGACCACCTGCTGGCCCACGGCTACGAGCAGGTGTCGATGCGGATGTTCCGCCGCCGGGACGCCCCGCACGCGGGCCCCGACGACTACGCGTGCCAGACCGACGGCATGATCGGGCTCGGCTGCGGGGCACGCTCGTACACCTCCTCCCTGCACTACTCCTTCGACTACGCGGTGGAGATGCGTGAGATCCGGGGCATCATCGACCGCTTCACCACGACCGGGGACTTCTCCCGGGCGGAGGTCGGCCGGTACGTCGACGAGGGCGAGGCACGCCGGCGCCATCTCCTGCAGTCACTCCTCCAGGCCCAGGGGATGCGGCCCGCCGAGTACCGGGAGCGCTTCGGCACCGATCCTTACGATGACTTCCCCGCCGAGCTGGAGCTCTTCTCCGCGCGCGGCTGGCTGGACGGCTCGGCGGGCCCCGGCCTGCTGCGTCTCTCCCCCGAGGGCCTGGCCCATTCGGACGCCCTGGGACCCGAGTTGTTCTCCCCGGCGGTGCGGGCCGCGATGGCCGCGTACGAGGCGAAGTGAACGGGCCGATGAGCGACACGTCCGCCGCTCCCCTGGACCTGACGATCCTCTACCGGGGTCCGCTGGCCTCGTGCGACTACGACTGCCCCTACTGCCCGTTCGCCAAGCGGCGGGACACCGGGGAGCAGCTCCGGTCCGACCGTGCCGCCCTGGAGCGGTTCACCGCGTGGGCCGCGGCGCAGACCGGCGACCGGCTGTCGGTCCTGTTCACCCCGTGGGGCGAGGGCCTCGTGCGGTCCTGGTACCGGAAGGCGCTCGTCGAGCTGTCGCGGCTGGAGCACATCGGCCGGGTCGCCATCCAGACCAACCTCAGCGGCCGTACGAGCTGGCTCGCGGAGGCGGACCGGGAGAAGGTCGCCCTGTGGTGCACGTACCACCCGGGCCAGACGCCGTACGAGCGTTTCCTCGGGCGGTGCCGGGAGCTCACCGATCTCGGGGTGCGCCACAGCGTCGGGATCGTGGGGCTCGACGAACACCTGGAGGAGGCGCGACGGCTGCGCTCGGCGCTGCCGCCCGAGGTGTATCTCTGGGTCAACGCCGCCGAGGGGCACACCTATACGGACGAGCAGGCGGACCTCTGGACGGCCCTGGACCCGCTGTTCCCCTACAGCAGGCACCCGCACCGCTCGGCGGGGATGCCCTGCCGGACGGGTGAGTCGGTCGTCTCGGTGGACGGCGACGGGACGGTGCGCCGCTGTCACTTCGTCCGGTCCGAACTGGGCAATCTCTACGACGGCAGCTACCGCGGCGCGCTCGGCCCGCGCGGCTGCCCGCTCGCGGTGTGCGACTGCCACATCGGCTATGTGCACCTGGAGACGCTGCCGTTGTACGACGTCTTCGCGGGCGGCGTGCTGGAGCGGATACCCGCCCGCCCGCTGCGGGACGCCGCCCATCCGGCACCGACACCCGCCGGTCCGATGCCGCTGCCCGCGCCGGACGGGCCCGTGTCCGCGGGCCCTGCCCGGCGTCAGCTGCCCCTGGCCCGCCCCTGACGGCGGGTCACCGGCCGGACGGTCAGAGCGGCAGCAGGTCGGGGCGCTTGGCCTCGACGTGGTCCCCGGAGGACTCCCCGCGCAGTCGGCGGCCGATCCACGGGACGAGGTATTCACGCGCCCACTGGATGTCGTCGCGCCGGACCTCGAGCGCCCCACGCTGTACCTGCGGGGGCCACACCTGGTCGGGGTCGGCGGGCACATCGAGGCCGAGGACCTGGGCGGCGCGCAGCGCGACGCGGGTGTGACCCTCCGCCGAGAGGTGCAGCCGGTCGTTGTCCCAGGCCCGCCGGTCCTGCACGGAGCGCAGGGACCACAGGTCCAGCACCGGGCAGTCGTAGCGGTCGGCGATGGACCGGACGTGCGCGGTGTACATGGCGATCTTGCCGCGCAGATGCTTGAGCACGGGGATGCCACGGGTGTCGAAGCCGGTGGTGACCATGACGGTGCCCACCGCCTGCGTCAGATCGGCGACGGCCCGCTCGAAGCGTTCCGCCACGTCGTCCGGGTCGGAACCGGGACGGAGGATGTCGTTGCCGCCCGCGCAGAAGCTCACCAGATCAGGTGCCAGCTCCTTGGCGCGCGGGACCTGTTCCTCGACTATCTGGTCGAGGAGTCGTCCGCGTACGGCGAGATTGGCGTACCGGAAATTCCCGTGCGTGTCGTCGACGGGGCCGACCACCGCATCGGGGACCGGGAGCTGGTCGGCCAGGAGGACCGCGAACCGGTCGGCCCAGCCGACGAGCGTCCCTCCGGGGCCGGGGTCTCCGACGCCCTCGGTGAAGCTGTCGCCAATCGCTGCGTACGACCCGATGATGCCGCGTGTTCTGTTTCTCGAATCGTCTGCCACAAGTGCTTATCCTGCACCTTCGATTGTGACCTACGCGACCGTAATAAGGGGTTGACGGGTGGTGAGAAAGACCACCCGGTCAGTTTTTGGTAAAGCCGGAATAAGGAGAGGGGCGGTGCGCCGCTGCGCACCGCCCCTCTCCTTCGGCCCGGGGTGACACCCTCGGGCGGTGGGTCTCAGATGGAGACGCCGTGCGATCGCAGGTAGGCGATCGGGTCGACGTCGGAGCCGTAGCTCGGGCCGGTCCGGACCTCGAAGTGGAGGTGCGGGCCGGTGGAGTTGCCGGTGGTGCCGGAGAGGCCGATCTGCTGGCCGCCGGTGACGGTCTGGCCGGCCGAGACCTCGAGCGAGGACAGGTGCGCGTACTGGGAGTACATGCCGTCGCTGTGCTGGATGACGACCTCGTTGCCGTACGAGCCGCTCCAGCCGGCGGAGACCACGGTGCCCGGGCCTATGGAGCGGACGCTGGTGCCGGAGGCCGCCTGGAAGTCGGAGCCGGTGTGGTAGCCGCTGGACCAGCTGGCGCCCGAGGCTCGGTACTGGGTGGTGACGTTGGGGTTCTCGACCGGGGCGGCCCAGCCGGAGCTGTCGCTCTCCGACGCACCGGAGTCGGCGGTCTCGGCGGCCGGGGCGGCCGTCTTCTCGGCGGGGGCAGCCGTCTTCTCGGCCGGGGCGGCCTTCTTCGCCGCCGACGGGGCGGACTTGGAGGGGGTGGCCTCGGCGGAACCGGACGCCTTGGCGCCCAGGGTCAGCTTCATGCCCGGCAGGATCAGGCTCGGGTTCTCGCCGACGACGTCACGGTTGTCCTTGTACAGCTTCTGCCAGCCGCCCTTGACCTTCTTCTCGGCCGCGATCTTGGCGAGGTAGTCGCCGGAGACCACGGAGTAGGTCTTGGGGGTGCTCTTCGCGGCGGAGGCGGGAGCGCTGTGCGCGGCGGCGGACGTGGCGGCCGGCGCGGACTGCTCGGCCGCGTGGGCTCCGGTCGCGCCGATCAGCGGGAGGGCGAGGACGGCGCCGCCGGTCCCTGCGGCAAGGACGCCTCGGGAGATCGGGCCGGTCTTCGTACGACGGTGCTTGCCTTTTGCGGGCATGGGGATATTTCCTCTCCGGCGCCTGCGAGGTGAGCTGTCGGGTTCGGACTGGAGATGCCCGGCCGCGCGGTGCGCGACTTGACCCCTAGCCGTGCCGGATCCCTCCGGCCGGCGGCTTACCTGGTTCCCCCGCTCCTGCCACGCGTGAGTCGGTGCGGATTCCGGGCGGCGGCAGGATTAGGCGTTCCGTCCGGATTGACCGTGACCGTAAGCGAGCCGGGACGCCGTGAACAAGCCGTCGATTCCGAACCGGAATCCACGCTTCAATTCCGGCGCGGAATTCCCGTCACACTCCGTGGATTACCGATCTTGGCTTTCCGCACGGCGTCAGGAATACCCCGCGGGATCTTCACCACGCACCGTCACGGATATGATCCCGCTCACCCGGCTCACACCATCTCCCGTACAAGCGGGGCATGTTCTGCTAAATGCACCAATACGGACATGATGTGAACGTCGACCCTCAGGGGAGGCCGGGGTCACGGCCACCGAGACGGTTGCCTGATGCAGCCATGTCGTATCGTCGCGGGCGTGCCCCCGTCGGCGAGCGGCGCCGACGCCCGACACTCCAGGAGCCCTTGTGACGCAGCTGCCAGAGGTCCCGCCGGTCGGCCCCGAGCCGACGGACGTCGACCTGACCGGTGTCCGCAACTTCCGTGATGTCGGCGGGCTTCCGACCGTCGACGGCGGCACCGTGCGGTACGGGCGCCTCTACCGCAGCGGCCACCTCGCCCATGCCACCGAGTCCGACGCGACCTTCCTCGCGGGGCTCGGGCTGCACACGATCTTCGACTTCCGCAACGCCGCCGACCACAAGCTCGACGGCCTCGACGTGGAGCTGCCCGGCGTCCGGAATGTCAGCATTCCTCTCTCCGACCCGGCGGACGGCGCGGAGTTCTGGCGGCTCGTGCGCGACGGGAACATCCAGCAGCTGCGCTCGATCCTGGCCGACGGCAAGGGGACGGACCGGATGGTCGCCTCGTACCGTTCGATCATCAAGGACCGCACCGCCGAGCACAGCCGCGTGCTGCACGCGCTGGCGGAGGACAGCGTGCCGGCGCTGATGCACTGCGCGGCGGGCAAGGACAGGGCCGGCCTCTCGGTCGCGGTCTCGCTGCTCGCGGTCGGGGTACGGGTGGAGGCCATCGAGGCCGACTACCTCAAGTCGAACGACGCGCACCGCCGCTACAAGGTGCGCCGCAGTGACACCTCGGCGGTGGGAATGTCCGAGGAGGTGATGGAACTGCTCAATCCGCTCTTCGGCGCCCGCGCCGAATACCTCGCCGCGGCATTCGAGACCATCGACGAGATCTGGGGCGGCACGGACCGCTATCTCCGCGAGGGACTGAAGATCAGCGACGAGACCCGCGCGCGGCTGCGTGAGCGCCTCGTCGAGGGCGCCTGACGCAGCAGGCGGCCGCAAGGCGCCTCTCCCTGCGCGACGGGGGCCCGTCGAGGAGGCGTGAGGCCGGACGGTCAGCCTTTGCCGGCCACGGTGAAGAGCAGGAAGAGGAAGCCCGCGACGACGTGACCGGCCACCAGGTAGGCGAAGAGCCGGATCACGACGCCGCGGGGCATCCGCCGCTCCTGCGTGTCCGCACTCCTGGGCTTGCGCGGGGTGAGCGGGTCGTAGTGCTCCGAATCGGACATGACAGTCCTCTCTTCCGGCCGCTCGGGCCGGGGTGGCGAAGGGCGCGCGACCGGGCGGGTGCGCGGTCGGACGGGCGGCGTGTCAGGTGGGTGCGCGTAGCTGCGTGGGCGGTGCCGGCCTGGGGGGCGCCGGTGTCGGGGTCAGAGCCGGTGCGTCCCGCCGCCCAGGCACAGCTCGGCGGCCGGGCTCTGCAGCAGCGTGTGCACGAAGAGCAGGCGCGCCCCGCCGGAGTCGGGCGCGGCGATCCGGTGCGGGGTGAGCGAGTCGAAGTGTGCGCTGTCCCCGGGGCCGAGGTCGTGCACCGTCTCGCCGAGCACGACCCGGAGCCTGCCGTCGAGGACGTACAGCCACTCCTCCCCGGGGTGGACGCGCACCAGGTCGCTCTCGGCGCCGTGGGGGACACGGACGTGCAGCGCCTGCATGGCACGCCCCGGCCCGCCGGCCTGGCGGTAGAGCCAGCCGCCCGCTTCGGTGCCGCGTGGCGCGCCGTCGGGCGTCCCGCCGCGGACGATCGCGTCACGTTCGGGCGGTATCTCGCCCAGGAGCTCGGAGACGGTCGTACCGTAGACCCGGGCGAGGCCGAGCAGCATCGGCAGCGAGGGCTGCCTCCGGCCCGTTTCGAGCCGGGAGAGGTGGGCCGGGGAGAGCCCTGCCCGGCCGGCCGCGCCCTCCAGGGTGAGGCCGCGGTTGCGGCGCAGGTCGCGTAGGCGTGGCGCGATCCCCGGGAGCTCGTCGGCCACCCCTCCGTCAGGAGGATTCATGTCTCCATTGGGCCAGGAACTTTCCTCTGAGGCAAATATTTTGCCTCAGAGGTAAAATCAACGGTTGGCCACCGCCTGCTTCACCAGGGTCCTGCCGAAGTCCCACATCAGCCCGCCCCCGCTGTGCGCGTCGTCCATGACGGCGGTGAAGGCGGTGACGAAGCGGTCGACCTCCGGCTCCCCGATGACCAGCGGGGGGATCAGCTTGATCACCTCGAGGTGATCGCCGGAGACCTGGGTGAGGATCCGGTGCTTCTGCAGCAGCGGCACCACCACCATCTGCGCGAAGAGCCCCTTGCGGGCGGCCTGCAGCATCGTCCAGCGGCTGCGGAGCTTGAGGGAGGACGGCCGGCCGAACTCGATGCCGATCATCAGACCCCGGCCGCGCACCTCGTGCAGCAGCTCGTAGCGGCCGACGAGCGCGGCGAGGCGCTCGCGCAGCAGATCACCGGTGCGACGGGCGTTCGCGACGATCTCCTCCTGCTCCATGACGGCGAGGACGGCGAGCCCCGCGGCCATCGCCTGGGCGTTGGACCCGAAGCTCGCGGAGTGGACGAGGACCCGGTCCATCGAGGAGTAGACGCGCTTGAAGATCCAGTCCTTGCCGAGCGTCGCGCCGACCGGGACGTATCCGCCGGAGAGCGCCTTGGCGACACAGAGCAGATCGGGTTCGACACCCTCCTCGTGCTGGTACGCGTAGAAGTCACCGGTCCTGCCCAGCCCGGTCTGCACCTCGTCGGCGATGAGCACGGCCTTGTGCCGGTGCAGCAGCTCCTGCGCCTCCCGCAGGAAGCCGGGCGGAGAGGCGTGGACGCCCTTGCCCTGGATCGGCTCCACGACCAGCCCGGCCACATCCCCGCGCTTCAGCTCGCGGCGCAGCGCGTCGAGGTCGCCGAGCGGGACGGCGGTGTCGGGCAGCAGGGGCGCGAACCCGTCGCGGAAGCCCTTCTCACCGTTGACGGAGAGGGAGCCGGTGGTCAGCCCGTGGAAGGCGTGGTCGCAGTAGAGGATCCGGGGCTTGCCGGTGGCGTACCGGGCGAACTTCAGCGCGGTCTCGACCGCCTCCGTGCCGCTGTTGCCGAAGAACACCCGGTCGAGGTGCGGGCTGTGCGCCAGCAGCCTCTCGGCCAGCAGCCCGGGCAGCGGCTGGCAGTCGAAGCGGGTGAGGTCGGCGAGCGAGGCGTCCAGGACGTCGTGGAGCGCCTTGCGTACGACGGGGTGGTGCCGGCCGAGCCCCATCACGCCGAAGCCGGCGAGCATGTCGAGGTAGTCGTTGCCCTCCTCGTCCCAGAAGTGGGCACCCTCGGCCCGCTCGTACACCTTGTCGAAACCGAGGGTGTGGAGCATCCTCGGCAGCTGGTGGTTGAGGTGCCGGGTGTGCAGCTCGTACCGTTCGGCGCCGCGTTCCGCGAGGAGCCGCCCTAGGTCGAAGCCCGGCCGTTCGTCCTTCATGCCCCGTTCCCCTTCGGCGTGTTCCGCTCTTCCGCCGCCGTGCGGCGCTCCAGCGCCGCGCTGATGCTTCCGGCGATCTCCACCGGTGTGAGCCCGATCTCGGCCAGCACCTCGCCGCGCCCGGCGTGCGCGAGGAACTGCTCGGGGATGCCGTACGTCCGCAGCGGTACGTCGACACCGGCGTCCCGCAGTGCCTGCCCGACCGCCCAGCCGACCCCGCCGGACCTGCTGTTGTCCTCGACGACCGCCGTCAGCCGGTGGCGCGAGGCGAGCGCGGGCAGCTGGTCGTCGACCGGCTTGACCCAGCGCGGGTCGACGACCGTGCAGCGGATCCCGGATCCGGCCAGCAGGTCGGCTGCCTGAAGACAGACCGGGGCGAGCGCTCCGACGGCGACCAGCAGGACGTCGGGGTCCGGGTCCCGGTGCAGGACGTCCATCCCGCCGATCCGCCCCACGGCCGCGACGGGCTCCCCCACCGACTCCTTGGGGAAGCGGACCACCGTCGGCGCGTCGTCGACCTCGACGGCCTCGCGCAGCTCCTCACGCAGCCGCTCGGCGTCGCGCGGGGCGGCGATGCGGAGCCCCGGGACGACCTGGAGCAGGGACATGTCCCACATGCCGTTGTGCGAGGGGCCGTCGGACCCGGTGACGCCGGCCCGGTCCAGCACGAAGGTCACTCCGCACCTGTGCAGGGCGACGTCCATCAGCAGCTGGTCGAACGCCCGGTTGAGGAACGTCGCGTAGACGGCGACGACCGGATGCAGTCCTCCGGTGGCCAGCCCCGCCGCCGAGGCCGCCGCGTGCTGCTCGGCGATCCCGACGTCCCAGATCCGGTCCGGGAACTCCTCGGCGAACCGGGTCAGCCCGACCGGGTGCAGCATCGCCGCGGTGAGGGCGACGACGTCCGGGCGTTCGGCGCCGATCTCCGCGATCTCGTCGGCGAAGACGGAGGTCCAGGACGGCGCGGCGGGCAGGACGAGCGGCTCGCAGGTCAGCGGGTCCATCCTGCCGACGGTGTGGAAGCGGTCGGCGTCGTCGGCGAGGGCGGCCGGAAAGCCCCGGCCCTTCTCGGTGATGCAGTGCACCAGTACCGGGCCGTGGAAGCGCTTGGCCCGCTGCAGTGCGGCCTCGACGGCCTCGGTGTCGTGTCCGTCGACGGGGCCGACGTACTTGAGTCCCAGGTCCTCGAACATGCCCTGGGGGGCGAAGGTGTCCTTGAACCCCTTCTTCGCGCCGTGCAGGGACCCGTACAGCGGCTGTCCGATGACCGGTGTCTGCTGGAGCAGGCCCTTGCCCCAGGACAGGAAGCGCTCGTAGCCGTCGGTGGTGCGGAGGGTGGCGAGGTGGTTGGCGAGCCCGCCGATGGTCGGGGCGTACGAGCGCTCGTTGTCGTTCACCACGATGATCAGCGGGCGGTCCCCGGCGGCGGCGATGTTGTTCAGTGCCTCCCAGGCCATTCCGCCGGTGAGGGCTCCGTCGCCGATGACCGCCACGACATGGCGTGCGCGCTCCAGCACCTCGTCGGCCTTCGCGAGGCCGTCGGCCCAGCCGAGCACGGTGGAGGCGTGGGAGTTCTCGATGACGTCGTGCTCGGACTCCTCGCGGGACGGGTAGCCGGAGAGTCCGCCCTTGCCGCGCAGCTTGGAGAAGTCCTGACGACCCGTCAGCAGCTTGTGCACGTAGCTCTGGTGTCCGGTGTCCCACAGGATGCGGTCCACGGGTGAGTCGAAGACCCGGTGCAGGGCGATGGTGAGTTCGACCACGCCGAGGTTGGGGCCGAGGTGACCGCCCGTCCTCGCCACCGCCCGGATGAGGAACGCCCTGATCTCCTCGGCGAGTTCGCCGAGCTCCGGTCGGCTCAGTGCCTTGAGATCCTGCGGCCCCTTGATGGATTCCAGCATCGTCATGCCCGGGCCCCTCTCTCTGCTTCTGTTATCGGCTCACGGCCACTGCGGGGATCCCGCCGGGTGTCCCCGCCGGCCCGGCCCCGGATGCGCCGCGAGGGGCGACGCACCGCGAAGGCCGGGCCGGCGGCCCGGGGAGACCCGGTGCGACCGGCTCTCCCCGGCTCATGACGTCACCGGCCTCCGCCGATCGTCTCCCGTGCCGCTCGCAGCGATTCCTTGAGGGACCCCATGGTGGCGAGTACGGCGGTCGGCTCGTAGCCGCAGTGCGCCATGCAGTTCGCGCAGCGCGGGTCCTTCCCCCGGCCGTACTTGTCCCAGTCGGTCTCCTCGATCAGCTCCCGGTAGGTGGGGACGTATCCGTCGCTCATCAGGTAGCAGGGCCGCTGCCAGCCGAAGAGCGAGTAGTTGGGGATGGCCCAGGCCGTGCAGGGGAAGTCGGCCTTGCCCTCCAGGAAGTCCAGGAAGAGCGGGGAGTGGTTGAGCCTCCAGCGGCTGCGGTTACCGCCGGCGAAGGACTTCTTGAAGAGCTCGCGGGTCTGCTCGACCCCCAGGAAGTGCTCCTGGTCGGGGGCCTTCTCGTAGGCGTACGCCGGCGAGATCATCATCTCGTCGACCTTCATCTCGTCATTGAGGAAGTTCAGCACCTCGATGACGGTCTGCGGGGTGTCGGTGTTGAAGAACGTGGAGTTGGTGGTGACCCGGAAGCCGCGCCGCTTGGCCTCCTTCATCGCCTCCACCGCCTCGTCGAAGACGCCTTCCTTGGCGACCGACTCGTCGTGCCGCTCGCGCAGCCCGTCGATGTGCACGGCGAAGGCGAAGTAGGGCGACGGGGTGAACTTGTCGAGCTTCTTACGCATCAGCATGGCGTTGGTGCAGAGGAAGACGTACTTCTTCTTCGCCACCAGCTGGCGCACGATCTCGTCGATCTGCGGGTGCATCAGCGGCTCGCCGCCGGCGATGGAGACCATCGGGGCGCCCGACTCCAGCACCGCCCCGACCGCCTGCGCGACCGGCATGCGCTGCTTGAGCACTCCGGCGGGGTGCTGGATCTTCCCACAGCCCTCGCACGCGAGATTGCAGGCGAACAGGGGCTCCAATTCGACGATCAGCGGAAACTTCTCCCGCTTGCGGAGCTTCTGTTCGAAGAGATACGTCGCAACCTTGATGGACTGACGGAGCGGCATGGCCATCTGGGCTCACCTCCTGGGGAGCAGCAAAGATCGGTGCCATTCATGAAAAGCCGGAAGGACAGCACGGAGAACACGGAATGCCGATATTCCACCGCGGACCGTCCCGATACGGACGAGCTCATGCTCTGGAGCGTCCACGACCACCCGTACGGCGGCAACCGGGCGTGGCCCCGTGCGTACGGCGGTGCGAAGGGTGGCGGCGGACTCCATGTCCACCGCGATGGCCCCGGTGGCCCGGAGCCCGGCCCGCTCGGGGCCCCGGACGACGTGTCCGGAGCCGTTGAGCGGGCCGGTGTGGACCGTACGGCCGGGCACGGCCCTGACCAGCGCGTCGACCAGCAGGCCGGTACCGGTGCAGGCCGTGGTGCCGCCGGAGTCCCGGGTCTCCTCGGCCACCACGAGGTCACCCGGGTGCATGCCGGGTTCGAGCCCGGCGCAGAAGCCGGAGGCGATGACGGCGGTGCCCCCGGCGCCGTCCTGCCCCAGTGCCAGCCGGACGGCGTTCTCCGCGGCCCTGGGGCCCATCCCCGACCTGATGATGCTCACCGGGCCGGGTCCCGGGACACCGCCGCTCCGCCCGGTGCGCAGGGCGAAGCGCTCGATGCCGAGGGCGCAGGCGATCAGCAGCGGAGTGGTGGGGCCGGGCGGTTCCTGTGAACCCCCCATCGCCTCAGGCCCCCTTGCCGGTGTCCGCGCCGGCGGCGGTGGCGAAGGGGTCCCCGTAGACGTACCGGCCGAGCGCGGTGAGGGGGAAGACCTGCCGGTACAGGTGGTAGTTGATGGAGAAGTCCCACGGGAAACCGGTCCCGGTGAAGTGCGGCTCGTCCCAGGAGCCGTCCGCCTGCTGTGTCTCCGCCAGCCAGGCGACGCCCCGCTCCACGGACCGGCTCTCCCGCTCCCCCGCGGCCAGGAGCGCGAGGAGCGCCCAGGCGGTCTGGGAGGCGGTCGAGGCACCGTGGCCGATCCACTTCTCCTCGCGGTAGGAGCGCAGGTCCTCGCCCCAGCCACCGTCGTCGTTCTGGACGGAGGTCAGCCAGTCGACGGCCCGGCGCACCGAGGGGTGCGCGGCCGGCAGCCCGGCCGCGATGAGGGCGGGCACCACCGAGCCCGTCCCGTAGATGTAGTTGACGCCCCACCGGCCGAACCAGGCGCCGGTCGCCTCCTGTTCGGCGAGCAGCCACTCGATGCCCCGGCGGGTACGAGGGTGCCGGGACCGCCCCTCGACGGCGAGCATCTCCACCACATGGCCGGTGACGTCGGCCGACGGCGGGTCGATGACCTCCCCGAAGTCGCAGAACGGGAGCCGGTTGGGGAACGGGCTGGTGTTGTCCGCGTCGAAGGCTCCCCAGGCGCCGTTGCGTGACTGCATGCCGAGGTTCCAGCGGACTCCGCGTTCGATGGCCGCCTCGACCCGGGCGGGGTCGGGGTGGCGGACGCGGCGCAGCGCCAGGACGACTTCCGCGGTGTCGTCGATATCGGGGTAGTTGTCGTTGTGGAACTCGAACGCCCAGCCGCCCGGGGCCAGTTCGGGCTTGCGTACGGCCCAGTCGCCGGGCCGTACGATCTCCTCGCCGAGCATCCAGTCGGCCGCCTTCACAAGGGCGGGGTGGTCCGGTCTCACCCCCGCGTCGGCGAGAGCGATGGTGGCGAGGCAGGTGTCCCAGACCGGGGACTGGCAGGCCTCCACCATGCGGGCGCCGTCCTCTCGCCAGACCGTGAAGCGGTCGAGCGATTCGAGTCCCGCCCGCATCACCGGATGGTCGAGGTCGTAGCCGAGCAGGTGCAGGGCGATGACCGAGTACACCGCGGGGGGCTGGATGCCGCCCCAGCAGCCGTCGTTCTCCTGCCGTTCGATGATCCAGCGGGCGGCGGCGTTCATGGCGGTACGCCGCAGTCTGCGCGGCGCCACCTTGTGGTACAGGTGCAGCGCCTTGTCGAGCCGCTGGAAGACGCCGTCCCAACTGGCGGCGGGAGCAGCGGGCTTGGGGGGATTGGGGCACGCCGGGTCGGTGTGCAGTTCGTCCAGGGCGAAGGGGGCGGGACGCACGGGCCGCTTCGCGGACACGATGGTGAGCGGTACGATGGTCTGACGGGCCCAGCAGCCGAAGTCGTAGATGTTGAGCGGCACCCACTTCGGGAAGAACATCAGCTCGGGCGGGAGTTCCGGCAGGTCGTCCCACTTCCACCAGCCGAAGAGCGCCAGCCAGATCCGGGTGAAGACCCGGGATTCCGCGATGCCGCCCTGCTCTCTGACCCAGCCCGCGGCCCGTCTCATGTGCGGGTCGTCCGGCCGGTCCCCGGCGAGCCGCAGCGCCACGTACGCCTCGATGGTGGCGGAGAGGTCGGGCGGCCCCTCGTAGAAGGTGTTCCAGGTGCCGTCGCCCATCTGCTCGCCCCGGATGAAGCGGGCGGCGGCCTTCACGGTGTCCGGGTCCTGGATGCCCAGGAACTGACGGAGCAGCAGGTCCTCCGCGTCCATGGTGACGTTGGTGGCGAGGTCGCCCTTCCACCAGCCCTGCTCGTCCTGCCTGCCGAGGAGGTGCTCCACCGAGCGTTCCGCGGCTCTTCGCGCGACGGCCGAGATGTCGTCCGTGGCGATGGTTGGTTCGGTCGGATCGCCTGCCGGGACTGCGCGGAGGTTCGCGGCCCCGGTGCTTCCGTCGGTCGTCGCTGTCATGGCTTCCCCTTCGTGCAGTCTGGTCCTCTGCTGTGCTGGGGTCTCCGTCGGCGGGCGCCCCGTGGGGCGCCCGCCGGCGACTGCGAGTCATATCTGGATGGTCATCATCTCTTTCGTACGACCACGAAGTCGGCGAGCTCGGTGAGCTGCGCCCGGACTCGTTCCGGCATGTCGACGCCGTGCAGCGCCTCGATGGCTACGGTGTGCTGACGGCGGGCTTCCTGGGCGGTCCACTCGCGGCCGCCCGCCTCCTCGATGAGTGCCGCGCGGGCGGCGAACTCCTCTTCGGAGAAGCTGTCGAAGTCGCTGCTCTTGGCGTCGGCGGCGAGCAGCTCGCCCAGACGCTCCGAGGCCGGTCCGCCCGCGGCGAGCGCGGCCACGACGGGCAGGGACTTCTTGCGCTGACGCAGATCGCTCCACGTCTGCTTGCCCGTGGACTCCGGGTCGCCCCAGATCCCGAGCAGGTCGTCGACGGCCTGGAAGGCGAGGCCGAGGTGGTAGCCGTACGACTCCAGGATGTCGGCGGTACGGTCGTCGGCTCCGCCGAGCACGGCGCCGATGGAGACGGCGCAGGCGAGCAGGGCGCCCGTCTTGTTGCCCTCCATCTCCAGGCACTCCTCGACGGTGACCCGCTCGCGGTGCTCGTAGGAGATGTCCTGGGCCTGACCGTCGATCAGCTTGCGGCTGGCCGTGGTCAGCCGGCGGGCGGCCCGCCCGGCCTCGACGGTGCCGAGCTCCAGCAGGATCTCGTTGGCCAGCGCGAACAGCGCGTCGCCGACGAGGATCGCCTGGGCGGGGCCGTGCACCTTCCACACGGTGTCGCGGTGACGGCGCTGTTCGTCGCCGTCCATCAGGTCGTCGTGCAACAGCGAGAAGTTGTGCACGAGTTCGACAGCTACGGCTCCGGGGATCCCCGCCTCTGCGGGGGCGCCGGCCGCTTCCGCGGACAGCAGGGCCAGCGCGGGACGCACGGCCTTGCCTCCGTCGCCGTCGGCGGGCCGGCCCTGGGCATCGATCCAGCCGAAGTGATAGGCCGCGACGGTGTCCATGGGCGGCGCCAGCCGGTCCACGGCAGCTCGCAGCACCGGCGCTGACAGGGCCCTTCCACGCTCCAGAAGCGCGGTGACGTCCGCGGTGTCCACCACGGTGTCGTAAGCCGGATTCGCCGGGGTCACAGACTCTCCTCTTGTTCCGGTGGTACTGCTCATGCCGCCTCCTGCAGCGGATGTTCGTGTGGCCTGCCGAGGGCCTGGAGCGCGGCGTCCGCGGCGCTGAAACCGCTGCGGACGGCGCCCTCCATCGTGGCGGGCCAGCCCGTGGCGGTCCATGCCCCCGCCAGGAGCAGCCCGGGTGCGCGCGTCCGTGCGCCCGGCCGCAGGCGGCCCACGCCCGGCGCGGGTGCGAAGGTCGCGGTGCGTTCCCGGGTGACGAAGAAGTCGCGGATCCCGGCGCCGCGGGCCGCCGGCAGGAGCCGCTCCAGTTCGGGCAGGTAGCGCTTGCGCAGCTCGGCGACGGGCAGGTCGATCTCGTCCTGCGCCGCGGACTGGGAGACCGCGACGTACTGCCCGGCGCCCTGGAGGCCGGAGGACTCCGTGCGGTCGAAGACCCACTGCACGGGTGAGCCGATCGCGGCGAAGAACGGTCTGCGCAGCACCTTGCGGTCGTAGACGACGTGCACGTTCAGGATCGGCGAGTCGGTGAGGTCGAGCAGCCGGCCGGGGTCGTCGAACGCGCCCTCGGGCAGCAGCCGGTGGGTCTCCCCCTGGGGCACGGCGAGGACGACGGTGTCCGCCTCGAACCGTTCCCCGTCGGTCCCGACGGTCCAGCGGCCGTCCTCGGCGCGGGTGAGGGAGGCGGCGCGGGTCCGCACATGGATCTCGACCCCGGCCGATTCGAGCGCCTTGCGGGCGAGGGTGTCGTGGAGGTCCCCGAGCGGCACGGCGGCCCAGCCGATGTCGGCGGCACCGGACTCGGAGAGCAGTCCCGTCTTGAACACCTTCGCGGCCAGCGCCATGGAGGCGTTCGGCGCGGTGGCGTTGAGCGTGGCGACGCCGACCAGGTCCCACAGCGCCTCGATGGTGCGGTCGGACTGGCCCTGGCGGCGGAGCCAGGTCGCGAAGTCGATGCCGTCGAGTGCGGGATCGGCGGGGTCGAGACGGCCCAGCGCCAGCGCGGCTCGGGCGACGCCGGCCTTCTCCGCGAGGGAGAGGTGCGGGTAGGCGGCGAGTCCGCCGGCGAGGTGCAGCGGGACGGGCAGCCCGGTGCGGCGCAGCCGTCCCAGCCTCGGTCCCGCGGGCCGGCCCACGTCGAGGACGGGCACGTCGAGACGGTCCTGCAACGGTGCGAGATGGGCGCCCTCGATGCGGTCCAGGAACCAGCGGTAGGCGGTGCAGCAGCGCAGGTACACGTGCTGGCCGTTGTCGACGGACAGGTCGCCGCGCCGGAAGGAGAAGGCGAGACCGCCGAGCCGGGGGCGGCCTTCGAGCAGGGTCACGTCGAGCCCCGCGTCGGCGAGGCGCAGCGCCGAGGTGACGCCCGCGAGTCCGCCGCCGACGACCACCGCCCGGGAGGACCGGGGGTTCCGGCCGGTCATGCCTGCTCCCTTCGCCGTGTCGTCGCAGAGAGGGACGCGCCCCTGCGTCCGGGGGTTGCCCGCTCCGTACGTCGGATCGGACCCGTCATCAGACCCTCCCCCTGGCCGTCCGGCGTGAGATGTACCGCGCGTCGAGGCCCGAGAGGCCGCGCACCGCAACGTACGCCTTCTCGTGGCCGGGCAGCGAGACCCTGCCGCGCAGGACCGCCTCGGGATCGCGTTCGATCCGGTCCAGGAGCCGGCGGTAGATGCCGGCCATGGCCGCCACGCAGGCACCGCTGCGGCGGTCCAGCATGGGCAGCAGCCGGTAGCCCTCGGCGAAGAGCGCCCGGGCGCGCCGTACCTCGAAGTGCACCAGGCCGGCGAAGTCGGACCCGGGCGGCGGGGTGGCCCGGTGGAAGCCGGCGGAGCAGCCGAACTTCGCGAGGTCGTCGGCGGGCAGGTACGTACGCCCGTTGCCCGCGTCCTCGCGGACGTCGCGCAGGATGTTGGTGAGCTGGAGCGCGAGGCCGAGGGTGTCGGCGTACTCCGCGGCGCGCTCGGCGCCGGGGGCGCCCGCTTCGGTGCCGAAGACGCCCAGGCTGAGGCGCCCGATGGCACCCGCGACGCACCGGCAGTACGTCTTGAGGTCGGCCCACGTCTCGTACGTCGCGCCGCGCACGTCCATCAGCACGCCGTCGATGAGCTCGTCGAGGCCCCCGAGCGGCAGCGGGAACCGGTGGGCGGCGTCGGCCAGCGCGACCGCGACCGGGTCGGTGTCGTCCTCGTCGACGGCGTTGTCCCGGATCCGGCCGAGCAGTCCCCTGGTCTCCTCCAGCCGGGTGTGCTTCGTCTCCGGATCCAGCTCGCCGTCGCCGATGTCGTCGACCCGACGGGAGAAGGCGTACAACGCCGACATGGCCTGCCGCTTCTCGTACGGCAGCAGTCGGATGCCGTACGCGAAGTTGCGGGCCTGCTGTCCGGTGACGGCCTCGCAGTAGCTGTACGCGGCCTGTACCGGTGCCGACATGTACGTCGTCTGTCCCTCCACGGTCCGGTTCACCCCTCTCTGTGCGCTCTTCGCAGGACGTGGCCCACTTCGCGCAGCAGTCCGGGCGCGGTGGGCTTGGGCGGTCCGGGCAGTACGTCGAAGCTGGCGGCGGTGACCGCGGCGAGGGCGGCACGTCCGCCGCCGACGAATCCGGCGAGGAGCAGCCTGAGCCGTCCGTGGACGCTGCCCACCAGCGGGATGCCCTCGTCCAGCAGACCGCGGGCGCGCTCCGTCTCGAACGCGACCAGGGAGCGCACCGCCGCGCCCGCGGACGGCGCCGCCAGGTCGCTCTCGCGGACGTGGAAGCGGGCCATGTCGTCGGCGGGCAGATAGATCCGGTCGCGGCCGAGGTCCTCGGCGACGTCCTGGAGGTGTTCGGCGATCTGCAGGGCGGTGCAGACGGCGTCGGAACGGCGGATCCGTTCGGGGCTCGCGGTGCCGGTGATCTGGAGGACGAGGCGGCCGACGGGGTTGGCGGAGAGCTCGCAGTAGGCGAGCAGGTCCGCGTAGGTCCCGTAACGGCGGACCTTCTGGTCCTGCCGGTTGGCCTCGACGAGCCCGAGGAAGGGTTCGGGGGTGAGCGCGCAGCGCCGCACGGTGGGGCGCAGGGCGCGCATCAGGGGGTGCCGCGGGCCGTCGCCGACCTGCGAGAAGATGCGGTGGAGATCGGCTTCGAGGGCGTCCAGCGCGGCGGGACGGTCCTCTTCCTGTCCGGGTTCGAGTCCGAGACCGCGGGCGTCGGCGCCGCCGGGCGCCAGGTCGCCGTCACCGATGTCGTCGACCAGACGGGCGAAGCCGTAGACGGCCATCAGGTCGTCGCGCCAGGCGCGGGGCAGGAAGAAGGGGGCCACGGGGAAGTTCTCGTCGGCGGCCTTGTCCAGCGTGGCGGCGGGGTCGGCGGGCGCCTGCCGGGTACGGGTCACTGCGATCCACCCGACGCGGGGACGGCGAAACCACGTCGGAGCTGGAGATTTTCCATCATTGCCGTCATATCTCCCGTTCTACACTGCCGACCCAAAACATCCCTTTTCGGACACGCCGCTCGTCCGGCCGAGTGCGATGTGGACACAACGGGCGAAGCGCGGGGGCGTATCACCCCACATGGCCGCGAATCGGCACCGTCCCAGCTTACGTTGTACAGCTCACAAGCCCGCGCCGGGGGGCAGCGCGCCCTCGTGCAACACATCGGCCGCCGTCAACCTTCCCCGGATCCGGGTCAATTGACGTCATCCGTCGGGAGGAGATCCACCCCGGGCGCCTACCGCCCCGGTGGGCCCTCGTCACCGCGACGCGCACACCGCAGGGCCCCCGCCGGACGGCGGGGGCCGCACGCACACGACGGTTACTTGCCCGTCTCCCGCTCGTAGGCCTTCAGCACCTCTTCGGTGGGGCCGTCCATCAGGAGCTCGCCCTTCTCGAGCCACAGCACGCGGTCACAGGTCTCCCTGATCGTCGTGTTGTTGTGGCTGACCAGGAAGACGGTGCCGGCCTCCTTGCGCAGCTCGCGGATCCGCTGCTCGGAGCGGACCCGGAACTTGCGGTCACCGGTGGCCAGCGCCTCGTCGATCATGAGGACGTCGTGGTTCTTGGCGGCCGCGATCGAGAAGCGCAGCCTGGCCGCCATGCCGGAGGAGTACGTCCGCATGGGCAGCGTGATGAAGTCGCCCTTCTCGTTGATCCCGGAGAAGTCCACGATGTCCTGGTACCGCGTGCGGATCTCCTCGCGGCTCATGCCCATCGCGAGGCCGCCGAGGACGACGTTGCGCTCCCCGGTCAGGTCGCTCATCAGGGCCGCGTTGACACCCAGCAGCGACGGCTGGCCGTCGGTGTACACCTTGCCGTGCTCGGTCGGCAGCAGACCGGCGATGGCCCGCAGCAGGGTGGACTTGCCGGAACCGTTGGTGCCGATGAGGCCGATGGCCTGCCCTCGGTACGCGGTGAAGGAGACGCCCCGCACCGCGTGCACCTTGCGCACACCGCGTGGCTCGCCCTTGCCGCGCCGCATGATCCGGCTCAGTGCCGCCGTGGCGCTGCCCTTGCCGCCGCCCGTGCCGTTGACGCGGTACACGATGTGCACGTCGTCCGCGATCACGGTGGGGATGTGTCCCTGGGACGATTCCTCAGCCACGGCCGTACCGTTCCTCTGCCTTCCAGAAGTACACGAAGCCCACGACGCCCACCACGAGCGCCCAGGCGAGCCCGACGGCCCAGACGTGCTGCGGCAGGTTCTCCGAGCCGTAGCCGTCGATCAGCGCGAAGCGGACCAGGTCCATGTAGATGGCCGCCGGGTTGTACTGCAGCACGTCGGCGATCCACTGCGGCTTGCCCTCCAGCATCACGGGGATGGAGAACATCACGCCCGAGCCGTACATCCAGGTGCGCATGATGAACGGCATCAGCTGGGCGAGGTCGGGGGTCTTGCTGCCCAGCCGCGCCATGACGAGTGCCAGGCCGGTGTTGAACAGGAACTGCAGGGCCAGGGCCGGGACGATGAGCAGCCAGGACAGGGACGGGTAGCTGCCGAAGCCCACCGCCACGGCGAACAGCACGATCATCGAGTACAGCAGCTGCTGGAGCTGCTGGAGCGAGAACGAGACGGGCAGCGAGGCGCGGGGGAAGTGGAGCGCCCGGACCAGGCCGATGTTGCCGGAGATGGAACGCACCCCCGCCATGACCGAGCTCTGGGTGAAGGTGAAGACGAAGACCCCGGTCACCAGGAAGGGGATGAAGACCTCCTGGCTCATCCCCCGGTTGGTCTCCAGGATCAGGCCGAAGATCAGGAAGTAGACCATGGCGTTCAGCAGCGGCGTGGCCACCTGCCACAGCTGGCCGAGCTTGGCCTGGCTGTACTGAGCGCTCAGCTTCGCCCTCGAGAACGCCAGGATGAAATGCCGACGGCCCCAGAGCTGACGGATGTACGCGAACAGCCCTGGCCGGGCGCCGCTGACCGTCAAGCCGTACTTGGCGGCCAGCTGGGACGCGCTCAGTCCCTCGTCGGCGGACGGCGGGCTGCTCAGCGCAATCCCGCCGTCGTGGGTCGTGTCACTCACAGTTAAGAACTCTCGTCTTCACGATGCGCAGCAGGTCGTGGTCGCGGCCAGGGCGGACAGGTTCCCCGTACGGAATGAATACGGCTCATGGTCTCAGAGGAGAGCCTCTCAGATCACCGGCGGCCGGCCCAGTCTGGTCAGCCGCCATACCGTACGCCACCTCATCGGGCGCCGGGGTCCGCAGGGCGTGGTCCAGCCTTCCCGGAAGCCCCCGAACCATGCCTTGAGGGCGGGCAGGGAGGGCCTGCGGACCAGCGTGAGGAGCAGCCAGACGCCGACGTACAGGGGGACCAGCGGCGCGGGCAGGTTCCGGCGGGCGAGCCAGACGCGGTTGCGGGCCACCATGCGGTGGTAGACCGCGTGCCGTGACGGGGCGGTGGTGGGGTGGTTGAGCACCATGTCCGCGCGGTAGTCGATCATCCAGCCGGCGTCGAGGGCCCGCCAGGCGAGGTCGGTCTCCTCGTGCGCGTAGAAGAACTCGCCAGGGAGCGGGCCGGCCTCGGCGATCACCTGGCTGCGCACCGCGTTCGCGCCGCCGAGGAACGTCGTGACGCGGGAGGAGCGCATCGGGTCGGAGGCGCGCAGCCGCGGCACGTGCCGGCGCTGGGTGACCCCGGTCTCCGGGTCCGCGATGCGGAAGGTGATGATGCCGAGCTTCGGGTCCGCCTCGAACGCCTGCCGGCAGAGCTCGGCGGTGTCGGTGTTCGGCAGGTGCCCGTCGTCGTCGAGGAAGAGCAGGACGTCCACATCGGCTCCGGACGGGCCGAACGCCTCGATGCCGACGTTGCGGCCGCCCGGGATCCCCAGGTTCTCGGGCAGCTCGACGGTCCGTACGCCCGGGGGGACGTCGGGGACCGGGGCGCCGTTGCCGACGACGACCACCTCGATCCGGTCGCCGTCCTGCCCTGCGACCGAGTCGAGGAGGGCGCGCAGTTCGTCGGGCCGGTTGCCCATGGTGATGATGACCGCGCCGAGTTTCATGGGAGAGCTCACTTCAGCCTGCTGGACGCCAGGATCGACACCAGGTGCAGGACGGTCTGGAGAAGGGCGATGCCGGCCATGACCGCGACCGCGAAACGGCTGAAGAAGAGGTCGTCCCTGACGGTGTCGAGCACGGCTGCCACGAGGATCACGAAGGACGCCTCGATGCCGAGGATCAGCCGGTGGAACTTGAGCGCGCCGGCCGCCCGGCGGGCCAGCGCCATGCCGGAGGAGCGGGGCTCGGACGCGGCCTCCTTGACGGGCGGCAGCCCGCCCTGGTGGCGGGCGACCCCGACGAGGTCGGTCTCGGCCTTGATCAGGATGGCGCCGAGCGCGGCGAGCGTGCCCAGGAAGGCCCACAGCCAGTCGATGCGTCCGGGGCCCCACAGGTCGGCGGCGCGCAGGCCGAAGCCGACCAGCACGGCCGCGTCGCAGAGGTAGGCGGCCACCCGGTCCAGGTAGACCCCGCCCAGGGAGTACTGCTTCTTCCACCGGGCCACCTCGCCGTCGACGCAGTCGAACAGCAGGTAGCCCTGGACGGCGAGCACGCCGAGCACGGCGCCCGGGATGCCCGGGACCAGCAGGGCGGGAGCCGCGAGCACACCGGCGACGGTCATCACGTAGGTCAGCTGGTTCGGCGTGATCCTCGTCGTCACCAGGCGCCGGGTGATGCGCAGCGAGACCTCGCGCATGTAGAGACGGCCCGCCCAGTGCTCGCCACTGCGCCGGTCCTTCACGCCCGGGGGGTGCACGACCGGACGGAGTTCAGCTATGGATGGCTTTTGCATAGTCGGCGTACGCGTCCCTGATCTGGTCGGTGGACAGGTTGAGGTGTTCCAGGATCGTGAAGCGTCCCGGGCGCGTCTGCGGGGCGTAGTCGACGGCCCGTACGAACTCGTCGGCGGTGAAGCCGATCTCGTCGGGCAGCACCGGCAGCCCGTGGCGCCGCAGGACGGAGGCCATGTGCAGCGCGTCCTCGTGGGCGCCCCGCAGGTGCATGGCGAAGCAGGCGCCGAGGCCGACCTGCTCGCCGTGGCTGGCGGCGCGCTTCGGGTACAGCAGGTCGAAGGCGTGGTTGATCTCGTGGCAGGCGCCCGAGGCGGGCCGCGAGTCACCGGCGATCGACATCGAGATGCCGGTCAGGACGAGTCCCTCGGCGAGCACCTTGAGGAAGGCGTCGCCGCCGATCCCGCCGGGGTGGCGCAGCACGGCCTCGCCGGCCTGCCGGGCCATGGCGGCCGCGAGCCCGTCGATGTCCTCGCCCTGGACCTCGTGGGCGAGCTCCCAGTCGGCGACGCAGGAGATGTTGGAGACGGCGTCGCCGATGCCCGAGCGCACATAGCGCGCGGGGGCCTCACGGATGACGTCGAGGTCGATGACCACGGCGATCGGGGTGGGGACGCCGTAGGAGCCCCGCCCGTTGTCGTTGTCCAGGGTCGCGACCGGCGAGCAGAGCCCGTCGTGGGACAGGTTCGTCGCGACGGCGACCATGGGCATGCCCACGCGCGCCGCGGCGTACTTCGCCACGTCGATGATCTTGCCGCCGCCGAGGCCGACCACGGCGTCGTAGCGGTTGCCCTTGATGCCGTCGGCGAGCCGCACCGCGGAGTCGATCGTGCCGTCGGCGACCGGGTACCAGTCGGCACCCGGCAGCACCGGGGCGAGCCGCTCGCGCAGGGCACGGCCGGAGCCTCCGCTGATCGCGATGGCGAGCTTGCCCGAGGCGGAGATCCGCTGGTCGGCGAGGAGACCGGCCAGATCGTCCATCGCGCCGCGCCGGATGTCGACGACGACCGGGGACGGGATGAGGCGGGTCAGTACAGGCACGCGATCTCCCTGCCCCTGGCGAGGTCGTCGTGGTTGTCGATCTCCACCCACGTCACCTCGCCGATGGGCGCGACGTCGACGGTGAAGCCGCGGTTCACCAGCTCCTGGTAGCCGTCCTCGTAGTAGAGGTCGGGGTCGCGCTCGAAGGTGGTCCGCAGCGCGTCGGCGAGCTCCTCGGCGGCCTCGGGCTCGATGAGGGTGACGCCGATGTACTCGCCGGTCGCGGTGGCCGGGTCCATCAGCTTGGTGATGCGCCGGACGCCCTTGCCGTCCTCGGTGATGACCTTCATCTCCTCGTCGGCGAGGTTCTTCACCGTGTCGAGGGCGAGGATGATCTTCTGGCCCTTGCCGCGCGCGTCCAGGAGGGTCTTCTCGACGGAGACCGGGTGCACGGTGTCGCCGTTGGCGAGGATGACGCCCTTCTTCAGCACCTCACGGGCGCACCAGAGGGAGTAGGCGTTGTTCCACTCCTCGGCCTTGTCGTTGTCGATGAGCGTCAGCTTCACGCCGTACGTCGCCTCGAACTCGGCCTTGCGGGCGTAGACCGCCTCCTTGCGGTAGCCGACGACGACCGCGACCTCGGTGAGTCCGACCTCGGCGAAGTTGGCCAGCGTGAGGTCCAGGACCGTCTTCTCGCCGTCCACCGGCACCAGGGCCTTGGGCAGCGTGTCCGTGTAGGGACGCAGACGGCGTCCGGCACCGGCAGCCAGTACGAGGCCGATCATGCGAGTTCTCCTTCGTCGTGTACGGCGGGGGCCGAGGAGGACACCCAGAAGCGGATGGACTCCACGAGCACCACCAGAGCCACGGCGGCCGCGAGCGCGGTGAGGGCCGTGGTGAAACCTGAACCGTGGATCAGTACGGCGGCGAGTACGGCCACGACCAGGGTCCGGCCCTCGTGCCCGCCGATGGTGCGCACCAGCCACCGGGGCGGCGCTCCGGTGCCGCCCCGGATGCGGTACACCGTGTCGTAGTGATGGTAGGCGACCGCCGAAACCAGGCCGAATGCCGCGGGGACGGCGTGCGGGACGTCGCTGCGGGCGGCCAGCACGAGGACCGTGCAGTACTCGGCGGCACGGAAGACCGGCGGTACGAGCCAGTCGAGCGCGCCCTTGAGCGGCCGTGAGACGGCGAGCCCGGAGAGGATCGCGTACACCGCTGCGGCGCCCACGGTCAGCCAGTCGCCGTACGGGGCGAACAGCGCGGCGGCGACCATGACGGCGGCGCCGGCGAACGCCAGGAGCGGGGCCGTGAAGCCGCCGCCCGGGCGTCGGAGCACGGCGGCGACACCCTGGGCGAGGGGTCCCGAGTCGGCGAGGTCGGCCAGCGCCAGGGCGGCGCGGTCGGTGCGCTGCGCCTTGCGGGTCAGCGAGCGCAGCAGCCGGCCCGCGGTGGTGTAGCAGGCGGCCAGGGCGCAGCCGACGAGCAGGGCGTAGAAGACGATCCGGGGTGTGGTCACGGCGGTGAGCACGGCGATCATGGCCCAGCGTTCACCGATGGGCAGGACTATCATCCGGCGCAGCCAGACCGTCCAGCCGACGCTGTCGAGCTTGTCGGAGAGCGCGGCGGTGGGGCTCGTGTTGGAGACCGCGTCGTGGTTGGCCTCGTTGAACGAGAAGTCGACGACGTGGCGGCAGGCCTGGAGCACCATCGCGCCGAGGGCGAGCACCCAGACGTCGTCACCGCCGCGGGCCGCCCCGAGGGCGAGGCCCGCGTAGTACGCGTACTCCTTGGCCCGGTCGAAGGTGGCGTCCAGCCAGGCCCCCATCGTCGAGTACTGGAGCGAGTAGCGGGCGAGCTGCCCGTCGGTGCAGTCCAGGACGAAGGAGAGGAGGAGCAGCACCCCGGCCGCGATGTAGCCGCCGCGGGTGCCGGTCGCCGCGCTGCCGGCCGCGATGAGCGCGGTGATCAGCGACGCGGTGGTGACCTGGTTCGGGGTGAGGCCCCGGCGGGCGCACCAGCGGGCGATGTAGCGGGAGTACGGGCTGATGAAGAACGTGGTGAAGAAGCCGTCGTGGGCCTTGACCGCGCTGCGCAGCCGTACGGCCTCGTCGTCGACGGCGGACACGGCGGTCTCGGCGGCGCTCCGCTCCTCCGGGCCGGTGGGCACCGTGGCCGTGAGCGAGCCGAGCTCGGGGCGTTGTACGGGGGTGCCCTCCGCGTCCAGTGCCACGGCCAGCCGGCCGGGCACGGTGCGCTCCTCGGTGACGGGTCCGGCGCCGTGGGGCGCGACGGGGCTCCCGGCACCGACGGCGGTCACGGCCCGCTGGAGGGCGCGCAGCAGCGCGGGACGGGCCTCGGGCTGCGCGGTGAGCGCCCCGGGGATCGACGCGGCGGCGAAGCGGGGGTCGGTGAGTCCGAGCCTGAGCGCGTGGACATGACCGACGAAACGGGGGTCCACGAGCGCGACGCGCCTGCTCGCGGGGACTGCGGCGAGCAGCTCGGCGGCCTCGGAGGCGTCGGCTGCGGCAGTCACGTCGAAGCCGAGCGACCGCAGATCGTCCTCGAGCGACGATCCGGGTACCGGCGCACCGGTGAGGATGGCGGTCGACAGACGAACTCACTCCTTGGGGCGCTGACGGGAACGGCGCGCGGACAAGCGGCCCGGAGGTGGGCCGGCGGCACGTCGGCTGAGGCTATCGGATGAACGGAAGACCGAGTTCACCGCCCGTTTGTGCTCCGTTCGGGCGAATCGGCCATCATGCGGCGCCGTTCGCGATCATCATCGTCGATCAACGCCTCGCGCCACAAACCGCGTCCGGACAGCACATAGGCTGAGGGGTATGACGTGGTTGATCACAGGCGGGGCCGGTTACATCGGGGCACATGTGGCGAAGGCCATGACGGGGGCAGGGGAGAAGGTCGTCGTCCTCGACGACATCTCGTCGGGCATCGAGGCGCGGCTGCCCGCCGACGTCACGCTGGTCCGCGGCTCGGCCTCGGACCGTGAGGTGCTCGACCGGGTTCTGGCGGAGCACGGCGTGACGGGTGTGGTGCACCTCGCGGCGAAGAAGCAGGTCGGCGAGTCCGTCGAGAAGCCGCTGCTCTACTACCGGGAGAACGTGACCGGGCTCGGCGTGCTGCTGGAGGCCGTCGTGGCGGCCGGTGTGCGGCGTTTCCTCTTCTCGTCGTCCGCGGCGGTGTACGGGGTTCCGGACGTGGACCTGATCACGGAGGAGACGCCCTGCGCGCCGATCAACCCGTACGGGGAGACCAAGCTCGCCGGGGAGTGGCTGGTGCGCGCGACGGGGCGGGCCCACGGCATCTCGACGGCCTGTCTGCGGTACTTCAACGTGGCCGGGGCCGCCGAGCCCGAGCTGGCCGACACGGGCGTCTTCAACGTCGTGCCGATGTTCTTCGACCGGCTGACGCGGGGCGAGACCCCGCGGATCTTCGGTGACGACTACCCGACGCCGGACGGCACCTGTGTACGCGACTACATCCACGTCGCCGACCTGGCGGACGCGCATCTCGCCGTCGCCGCGCACCTCGACAGGAGCGCGGACGGCGGCGACCTCACCGTGAACATCGGCCGGGGCGAGGGTGTGTCGGTGCGCCGGCTCGCCGAGCTGGTGGGCGAGGTCACGGGGCTGCCCGCGGAGCCCGTGGTCGAGCCGCGGAGGCCCGGGGACGCGGCCCGCGCGGTCGCCTCGGCCGCCCGGATGACCGAGGAGCTGGGCTGGACGGCACGCCGGGGCATGCGCGAGATGGTGGAGTCGGCCTGGGAGGGCTGGTGCCTGCGCCACCCGGAGGCCCGCGCCGCGCGGTGACCCGCCGCGCCCCGAGGCTCTGACCTGCGAACGTTTCCGCAGGTCAGAGCACATGACAACGGTGTTCAGTGCCGTGTTGCCCCGTACCCCTCCCCCGTAGTTCACTGGCCGCATCGGGCAGGCACGCCCGTGCTGTCCGAGGGACACGACGGGACACGACGGGTTGCGGAGGCGTTCGTATGGGGGCTGGCCACGATCACGGGCATACGCACGGAGGGCCGCCCCCGACGGGAACGGCGGCCGCCGCATACCGGGGCAGGCTCCGGGTCGCCCTGACGATCACGCTCGGCGTCATGGTCATGGAGATCGTGGGCGGACTGCTCGCCGACTCCCTCGCCCTGATCGCCGACGCGGCCCACATGGCGACGGACGCCCTGGGGCTGGGCATGGCCCTGCTGGCCATCCACTTCGCCAACCGGCCGGCGGGCCCCAACCGCACCTTCGGCTTCGCCCGTGCGGAGATCCTCGCGGCGCTGGCCAACTGTCTGCTGCTCCTGGGCGTCGGCGGCTATCTGGTCTTCGAGGCCGTCGAGCGCTTCATCACCCCGGCCCAGACCAGGGGCGGGCTGGCCATCGCGTTCGCCGCCGTCGGCCTGGTCGCCAACGTCGTCTCGCTGTCCCTGCTGATGCGCGGGCAGCGGGACAGCCTCAATGTGCGGGGTGCCTATCTCGAGGTCGTCGCGGACACGCTCGGCTCGATGACGGTGCTCGTGTCGGCGGGCATCATCATGGCGACCGGCTGGCAGGCCGCCGACCCCATCGCCTCGCTGCTCATCGGCCTCATGATCGTCCCCCGTACGGTGAAGCTCCTGCGGGAGACGCTCGACGTACTGCTGGAGTCGGCGCCCAAGGGGGTCGACATGGACGAGGTGCGCGCCCACATCACGGCCCTGCCGGGGGTGCTGGACGTCCACGACCTGCACGCCTGGACGATCACCTCGGGCATGCCCGTGCTCTCCGCCCATGTGGTCGTGCACCAGGAGATGCTGGACTCCATCGGCCACGAGAAGCTCCTGCACGAACTCCAGGGCTGCCTCGGCCACCACTTCGACGTCGAGCACTGCACCTTCCAGCTGGAGCCCAGCGGGCACGCGGAGCACGAGGCGCGGCTCTGTCACTGAGCCGCCGGGGCGCCGTCGCCCGGTGCTAAGGTCTGCGGCGTGTCTCCGAGCCCGGAGCCCGTGGGGAGAGAAGGAGCTGAGGTCGATGACGGTCGTCACGACGGCTGCCCTGTGCAGCGATCGGTCCTTCCTCGTCTCCCGGGTCACCGGCTGACCGCTCGGCACTTCCCACGCCGCGTCGGCCGGGGCCCTCTCTTCCAAGGGTTCCCGTCTTGACCGACCACACGTACGACGCCTTCTTCGCACTGCATCACCGGCTGCCCCGGCAGAACCCCGGTTCCGATGCCACCACCCGTCGGCTGCTCTCCCTCACGGGCCCGCGGCCGGACCGCCCCCGCGTCCTCGACCTGGGCTGCGGCCCGGGCAGGGCCGCCCTGCTGCTCGCCGCCGAGGCGGGCGCCGAGGTGACGGCGGTCGATCTGCACCAGCCGTTCCTCGACGAGCTCACCGAGGCCGCCGAGGCCCGCGGGCTCGGCGACCGGATCCGTACCGTCAGGGCCGACATGACGGACCTCGACGGGTCCTGCTTCGCCGACGGGTCCTACGACCTCGTCTGGGCCGAGGGTTCCGCGTACATCGTCGGATTCGACACCGCGCTGCGGGACTGGCGGCGGCTGCTCGCCCCCGGCGGCACGATGGTGATCACCGAGTGCGTCTGGACCACCGGCTCCCCGTCGGCGGGGGCGCGCGCCTTCTGGGACCGGCACGCCTCGCTGCGCCCCGTCGCGGGGAACACCGCGGCGGCCGTGGAGGCGGGCTTCCACGTACTCGGGGTGCTGGTGCAGCCCGACAGCGACTGGGACGAGTACTACGTCCCGCTGGCCGGGCGGGCCGCCGCCGCGGATCCCTCGGCTCCCGGCATGCCCGAGGCCCTCGCGGCGACCCACGAGGAGCTGGAGGTACGCCGCCGGTACGGCGCGGAGTACGGCTACGCCGGCTATGTGCTGCGCCCCTTCGATCCCCGCTGGAGGACCCGGCCCGAGACGGCCGCCGACCACGCGGCGGTGCGCGCCGTCGTCGCGGCGGCCTTCCCGACCCGGGACGAGGCCGATCTGGTCGACGCCCTGCGCACCGACCCCGACGCCTGGCTGCCCGGTCTGTCGTACGTGGCCGAGGCTCCGGACGGTTCGGTGGCGGCCCATGCCCTGCTCACCCGGTGCCGGGTCGGGGACGGCCCGGCGCTCACGCTGGCCCCGGTGGCGACCGCGCCGGACCACCGGCGCCGGGGTGCCGGTCGTGCGGTGGTCCGGGCGGCGCTGGACGCCGCGCGACTGCGCGGGGAGTCACTCGTCCTGGTGCTCGGGCATCCGGAGTACTACCGGGCCCTCGGTTTCGTGCCCGCGTCGAAGTTCGGGATCAGGCCCGGGTTCGAGGTCCCCGACGAGGCGATGATGGCGCTGGTCCTGGACGGTTCGGCGCCGGTTCCCGGTGGCACGATCCGCTACCCGGCGGCCTTCGGGGTCTGACGCGCTGTCCGTCCCGCCACGCCCCCGGGACCGGGGCGGGGCGGACATGCCAGCACCCGTAGTGCAGACAAGCGGCTTTTGTACGGCAGACTTGACCGGACTCGAGGGGTCCGGCGCACGAGGCCGGGAACCAAAGCGAAGGATGGGTATGCCGACCACACCAGCCACCGCGGCGAACAGCTCGTCGAACGGCACAGCAGACGCGATCATGCTCGAACTGGTCGATGAGAACGGCACCACCATCGGCACCGCGGAGAAGCTGGCGGCGCACCAGGCCCCCGGCCAGCTGCACCGGGCGTTCTCCGTCTTCCTCTTCGACGAGCAGGGGCGGCTGCTGCTGCAGCGCCGCGCGCTCGGCAAGTACCACTCCCCCGGCGTGTGGTCGAACACGTGCTGCGGCCATCCGTACCCGGGAGAGGCGCCGTTCGCGGCCGCCGCCCGGCGTACGTACGAGGAGCTGGGCGTCTCGCCCTCGCTGCTCGCCGCGGCGGGCACGGTCCGCTACAACCACCCGGACCCCATGTCGGGCCTGGTGGAGCAGGAGTTCAACCACCTGTTCGTCGGCCTGGTGCAGGAGCGGCTGCGGCCGGACGAGGAGGAGGTCGGCGAGACGGCCTTCGTGACCGCGGCGGAGCTCGCGGAGCGGCACGCCGCCGCGCCGTTCTCGGCGTGGTTCATGACGGTGCTGGACGCCGCGCGGCCCGCGGTCAGGGAGCTGACGGGGCCGTCCGCGGGCTGGTGAGTCCGCACACCGGGCAGGGGGCGGTCAGAGCTGCGCCTTCAGGGGCAGCGCCGCCCAGATGATCTTGCCGCCGCCCGCGGTGTGCTCCACGTCGCAGGTGCCGCCCGCCTCGGCGGTGATCTCGCGCACCAGGAGCAGCCCGCGGCCGCCGGTCTGCGCGTAGTCGGTGACCAGCGCGGTGGGGCGGTAGGGGTGGTTGTCCTCGACGGAGACCCTGATCCACTCCGCCCCGATGGCCACCTCGACCGCCAGCTCGGGCGAGAGCAGGGCCGCGTGCCGGACCGCGTTGGTGACCAGCTCCGACACGATCAGCAGCAGCCCGTGGAGGATGTCGTCCTCTACGGGTACGCCCTGCCGGCCGATCAGGTCCCTGACCGCGCGCCGGGCCTGCGGCACCGAGACGTCGACGGCGGGGGCGGTGAAGCGCCACACCCCCTCGTACGACACGGGATGGGCCGGGACACTCCCACGGCTCTCCATAGACCGCCACCCGCTCTCGACTCGCATTTCGCTGACCCTCGAGTAATGAGTGTCGGGAAGAGCGTGGTCCGGACCACAGCTCTGACCACAAGTGGTCTCTTCTCGACGCAATTTGACCGAGTGGGTATGACAGCGTCAGGTGATTGGACTACTTCTCGTCTTCTTCGGGCGTCATCTGGTCCGTCACCAGACTGACGACCCGTCGCCCGCCCACCCCGATCGCGATCAGTCCGAGCCCGTCGAAGAGCAGCGCCAGGGAGAAGAAGCAGCCGAGCACGTAGAGACTGCTGTGCGGCCAGTCGAAGAGCACCAGCAGCCCCAGCAGGAGCCCGAAGGCCCCCTGCAGCAGGGTCCAGCCGAACTGGGGACCGCGTACGACGACGCTGCCGACCAGCCGGAACACCCCGCCGGTGAGGAAGAGCAGCGCGGCGAACATCGTCAGCGTCTCCGCCGTGCCCTCCGGGTGCTTGAGGACGACGACTCCGGCGGCGATGTTCAGCGCGGCGACCACCACGCCGAGCCAGAAGTAGGCGGTGCCGCGGGCCTGGACCGCGTGCAGGAGACCGACGAGCCCGCCGACGAGCAGCAGCCAGCCGAACAGGATCATCGAGGTGAGGGTGGCGACACCGGTGTAGACGAGGCCGACGAGCCCCGCGACGGCCAGCAGGGCGCCGAGCAGGGCCAGCACGCCGAAGCTCCGGCTGAGCTTCCTGCCCTCGGTCGTGGGTCCGGCCATCGACAGCTCCTCACGGTGCGTGTCCGCTTCGCGACCCCTTCCCGATCATAGGTTCGGGCCGTGCGGATAGCATCCGGCGCATGGACCTCAGGGAGCAGACGGCGGAGCGGGCGGCAGCGACGGAGCCGCGGCTGGAGCACACCGTCGTGGACGGCGTCGCGACCGTCGTCATCAGCAACCCCGCCAAGCGCAACGCCATGACCGCGGACATGTGGCAGGCGCTGCCCCCGCTCCTGGAGGGGCTGGCGGCCGATCCCGGCGTGCGGGTCCTCGTGCTCACCGGCGCCGGTGACACCTTCTGCGCCGGCGCCGACATCTCCTCCCTCCGTGACCCGGGCGGGCGGCCTCAGGCGCTCGCCGTCCGGGCCGAGGAGGCACTGGCGGCGTTTCCCCGGCCCACGCTGGCCGCCGTGCGCGGGTACTGCGTGGGCGGCGGCAGCCAGCTGGCCGCCGCCTGCGATCTGCGGTTCGCCGAGGAGGGCGCCTCGTTCGGTGTCACCCCGGCCAAGCTCGGCATCGTCTACCCCTCGTCCTCGACGCGGCGGCTGGTCGCGCTCGTCGGCCCCGCCACCGCGAAGTTCCTGCTGTTCTCCGGGGAGCTGATCGGGACGGAACGGGCGCTGCGCAGCGGGCTGGTGGACGAGGTCCTTCCGGCGGGCGCGCTGGCGGACCGGGTGGCCGCGTTCGCACGGACCCTGGCATCGCGTTCGCAACTGACCCAGGCCGCGGCGAAGGAGTTCGCCGACGGCCGTGCGGACCGGGACGCGTACTGGGCGGAGCAGGCAGGCGGCAGCGGCGACACCGCCGAGGGGGTCGCCGCCTTCCTGGAGCGCCGCACTCCGCGCTTCACCTGGACGACGACGGGGAATGCCGGGTCCGCTCCTACGTCAGGATGAACCGGCTCTTCGCCCGCCACTCCTCGACCATGGCCGCCGGGGCCTTCTCCGGCGCTCCGCAGTCGTAGGGCGGCTGCGGGTCGTACTCGGTCAGCAGCTGGACGGCGCGGGCGTGGTCGTGTCCCGCGATCCTGCCCAGCAGGGTGAGGCCCATGTCGATGCCGGAGGAGACCCCGGCGGCGGTGACGTACTTGCCGTCGACGACGACCCGCTCGCCCGTCGGCTCGGCGCCGAAGCGGGTCAGGACGTCGAGGGCCAGCCAGTGCGAGGTGGCGCGCCGGCCGGTGAGCAGTCCGGCGGCGGCGAGCAGCAGGGACCCGGTGCACACCGAGGTGGTCCAGGTGCTGGTGGCGTCCGCCGTCCGCAGCCAGCCGAGCAGCGCCTCGTTCTCCATCTGGTCGCTCTGCCCGGGTCCTCCCGGCACGATCACCACGTCCGGGGCGGGCACCTCGGCGAGCGTGCGTTCGGCGGTGAGCGAGAGGCTGCCGCTGTCGTTGCGCACGGGGCCGGGCCGCTCGGCGACGAAGACGGTCTCGGCGCCGGGGGCCCGGCTGAGCATCTCGTACGGGCCCACGGCGTCCAGTGCGGTGAAGCGGTCGAAGAGCACGATGGCGATCTGCATGGAGTTCCTTCCGTCGGTGCTGCGGTGGCTGTGCGAGTCGTGTCAGACAGGCTGGGAGCGGAAGCGGCGGCGGTATTCGGCGGGCGCCGTCCCGAGTGCCTTGACGAAGGCGCGGCGCATCGCCTCCGGGGTGCCGTAGCCGCTGGCGCGGGAGATGCCGGCGATGCCGTCGGTCGTGTCCTCCAGCAGCCGGCGGGCCTGTTCGAGGCGTACGCGCTCGACGTACCGCCCGGGGGTCAGGCCGGTCTCGGCCTGGAAGGCGCGGGCGAAGTGGCGGGGCGAGAGCCGGGCGCGGGCGGCCAGGGCCTCCACGGAGAGGTCGGCGGCCGGATGCTCGGTGATCCAGTGCTGGAGCTCACGGAGCGGTTCGCGTACGGCGGTCTGTGCGGTGAGCTGGGCGCTGAACTGGGCCTGGTTCCCCGGGCGCCGCAGGAACACGACGAGATGGCGGGCGACCGAGAGGGCCACCTCCCGCCCGTGTTCCTCCTCGACCAGGGCGAGCGCGAGGTCGATGCCCGCGGTGACGCCGGCCGACGTCGCCAGCCGCCCGTCGCGTACGAAGATCGGGTCCGGGTCCACCCGCACCGCCGGGAATCTCCGGGCGAGCGTCTCGCAGACGGACCAGTGGGTGGTCACCCGGTGGCCGTCGAGCCGGCCCGCCTCGGCGAGGAGGAGGGCGCCGGTGCACACCGACACCAGCTCCCGGGCGCGCGGGGCGTGCACGCGGAGCCAGTCGACCAGCTCCGGGTCGGGCGTCCTCGTGCCGGCGCCTCCCGGCACGAGGAGCAGATCGGGCGCCGGAGCGTCGGCCAGCGCGGTGTCGGGCACGAGGGTGAGGCCGCTGGAGCAGCGGACCGGCGCGCCGTCGAGCGAGGCGGTGCGCAGGTCGTAGGAGACCCCGGGGAAGCGGGAGGCACCGGCGAAGACCTCCATCGGGCCGGTCACATCGAGGCTCTGGACGCCCTCGAAGAGGACGACGAGGACGTGGACGGATCGCTGCTTCATGCCCGTCATCCTGGTCATTGGCGCCGGATGGCCGCAATGACGAGTTCCCCACCTTTCCTGCCGTACCTGGTCCGGGGGCACCTGCCATACCTGGTCCGGGGCAGCCGTCCGGAACCCCGGGTCTACCCCACGTACCAACCAGTCGGTAACGTGCGGGCATGAGTACTCTTCCGCCGCGTGCCGGACGGCGCTGCCACAACGCGCTCAACCCGCTGCACTCCTGTGTCTACTTCTCCCCCGACCTCGGCAAGGAGTTCGGGGAGCTCGGTATCGACGACGAGAGCCGGGTCTACTTCGCCGCGCGCGGTGCGGCGCTGGGCGCCGTCGGGGCCGGCGCGGTCACCGCGACCTTCTACAACTTCAACCACGAGCTGGTGGCCCGCCATCTGCCGGCCGTCTGGTCGGAGATCACCCCCGAGGCGGCGCTCGGCGCCCGTCTGCGGGCCGCCGACGCGACGCTGCGCCGGGTCCTCGGCGAGGAGACCCTCGCGTCCCCCGAGATGGCGGAGGCCGCCACCCTGGCCCTGCGCGCCGCCGAGGCCTGCACCCGCCACGCCCGTCCGCTGTACGCCGCGCAGGCGGACCTGGACGTGCCGGACGAGCCGCACCTGGCGTACTGGCACGCGGCGACGCTGCTGCGCGAGCACCGCGGCGACGGTCACCTGGCCGGACTGCTCACGGCCGGTCTCGACCCGCTGGAGGCCCTGGTCAGCCACACCGCCACCGGCAAGGGCATGGCGCCCCGCTGGATCCTCGCCACCCGTGGCTGGCGGCGCACCGACTGGGACGCGGCGGTGGAGCGCCTGCGTGACCGGGGTGTGCTGGACGCCGGGGGCGAGCTGACCGAGGCGGGCACCGCGCTCAGGGCGGAGCTGGAGGAGGCGACGGACCGGATGGACTCCGCGCCGTACGAGCACCTGGGCGCCGACGGCGTGGAGCGGCTCACCGAGCTGGGCCGCGGGTTCCTGTTCATGGCGGCCTCGGCCGGCGCGTTCCCGGACGACCTGGTCGGCAAGGGCTGAGCCCGTACACGTTTACGTCGGGGCGTACGGGCCAGGCGATGTGCACACCCTACGAAGGAGGCACACCGTGTTCCGTGCGATCGCAAACGCTCTGAGTACCGTCGGTTCGGCCGTGGCCACCGTGGTGACTCTGCCCTTCCGGCTCCTGGCAGGCCTTTTCGGCGGCGCGTCGCGTGGCGGCAGGACCCGTCGCGCCTGACCCGGCCGTTCGTCAGACCGCCGGGGGACGTGATCGGCGACGTGACCGACCAGGTCACGCGACACGACCCCCGGCCACCCGGCACAATGCAGGCCAGGGCCTGTGTGGAGTCGCCCCGTGCCGCGGGGCGACTCCACACAGGCCCTGAGGGGCCCACCCGGGTGTGGACCACCCCGGTGGCACAGCCAGCACAGCCAGTACGAGAAGGCGAGTCGGGAAAACCGTGACGACGTCCATCGAAGGCAGGATCGCCGAGGAGCTCGGCGTACGTGAGCGTCAGGTGAAGGCGGCCGTCGACTTGCTCGACGGCGGCTCGACCGTGCCGTTCATCGCGCGCTACCGCAAGGAAGCGACCGAGATGCTCGACGACGCGCAGCTGCGCACGCTCGAGGAGAGGCTGCGGTATCTGCGGGAACTCGAGGACCGCCGTACGGCGGTCCTCGAGTCCGTACGTGAGCAGGGCAAGCTCGACGCCGCCCTGGAGGCGCAGATCCGGGCGGCCGAGACCAAGGCGCGGCTGGAGGACATCTACCTGCCGTTCAAGCCGAAGCGCCGCACCAAGGCGCAGATCGCACGCGAGGCGGGCCTGGAGCCCCTGGCCGGCGGGCTGCTCGACGACCCGTCCGTGGACCCGCTCACCGCCGCGGCCGCGTACGTCGACCCCGGCAAGGGTGTGGCGGACCCCGCCGCGGCGCTGGAGGGCGCCCGCGCGATCCTGACCGAGCGCTTCTCGGAGGACGCCGACCTCACCGGCGAGCTGCGCGAACGCATGTGGTCGCGCGGCAGGGTCGTCGCGAAGGTGCGGGACGGCAAGGAGGAGGCCGGCGCGAAGTTCGCCGACTACTTCGACTTCGCCGAGCCGTTCACCGCGCTCCCCTCGCACCGCGTCCTCGCGATGCTCCGGGGCGAGAAGGAGGACGTGCTCGACCTGGTCCTGGAGCCGGAGGAACCGTCGGAGCAGCCGGGCCCCTCCTCGTACGAGAACATGATCGCCCGCCGGTTCGGCGTGGCGGACCGGGGCCGCCCCGGGGACAAGTGGCTGGGCGACACGGTCCGCTGGGCCTGGCGGACCCGGATCCTCGTCCACCTCGGGATCGACCTGCGGCTGCGGCTGCGCACGGCGGCGGAGGACGAGGCCGTCCGCGTCTTCGCGTCGAACCTGCGCGACCTGCTGCTCGCCGCCCCGGCCGGCACGCGGGCGACGCTGGGGCTCGACCCCGGTTTCCGTACGGGTGTGAAGGTCGCCGTCGTGGACGCGACCGGCAAGGTCGTCGCGACGGACGTCATCCACCCGCATGTGCCGGCGAACAAGTGGGACCAGTCGCTCGCCACGCTGGAGCGCCTCGCCAGGGAGCACCGGGTCGACCTGATCGCGATCGGGAACGGCACGGCGTCCCGCGAGACCGACAAGCTCGCGGGTGAACTGTGCGACAGGCACCCGGAGCTGAAGCTCACGAAGGTGATGGTCTCGGAGGCGGGCGCCTCGGTGTACTCGGCGTCGGCCTTCGCCTCGCAGGAGCTCCCGGACATGGACGTGTCGCTGCGCGGGGCGGTCTCGATCGCGCGCCGGCTCCAGGACCCGCTGGCCGAGCTGGTGAAGATCGACCCGAAGTCGATCGGCGTCGGCCAGTACCAGCACGACCTGGCCGAGGTGAAGCTGTCGCGCTCCCTGGACGCCGTGGTCGAGGACTGTGTGAACGGCGTGGGCGTCGACGTCAACACGGCGTCGGCACCGCTGCTCTCCCGGGTCTCCGGCATCGGCTCCGGGCTGGCCGAGAACATCGTGGCGCACCGCGACGCCAACGGCCCGTTCCGCTCCCGCCGGGCGCTGAAGGACGTGGCGCGGCTGGGTCCGAAGGCGTACGAGCAGTGTGCGGGCTTCCTCCGGATCCGGGGCGGGGACGACCCGCTGGACGCGTCGAGCGTGCACCCCGAGGCGTACCCCGTGGTGCGCACGATGGTGAAGCGGACGGGCGGGGACGTCGCCGCGCTGATCGGCGACACGGGCACCCTCCGGTCGCTGCGGCCGGACGACTTCGTGGACGAGAAGTTCGGTCTGCCGACGGTCACGGACATCCTCAGGGAGCTGGAGAAGCCGGGCCGGGACCCGCGTCCCGCCTTCCGGACGGCCACGTTCAAGGAGGGCGTCGAGAAGCTCGGCGACCTGGTGCCCGGAATGGTGCTGGAGGGCGTCGTGACGAATGTGGCGGCGTTCGGCGCGTTCGTGGACGTCGGCGTCCACCAGGACGGCCTCGTCCATGTGTCGGCGATGTCGCGGACGTTCGTCAAGGACCCGAGGGATGTCGTGAAGCCGGGCGACATCGTGAAGGTGAAGGTCATGGACGTCGACATCCCGCGCAAGCGCGTCTCCCTGACCCTGCGGCTCGACGACGACGCCACGGCGGGTCCGGGCGGCGGGCAGGGCCAGAAGCGGGAGCGGAACGCGCAGGGCGGCGGCGAGCGGCCGCCCCGGCAACGGCAGGGGCAGGACAGCCGTCAGGGCGGCAACGGGCAGCGGCGTGACAGGCGCGGTGGCGCGGGCGGCGGTGGCGCGGCGCGCCCCGCCGCGGCACCCGCCAACAGCGCGATGGCCGACGCGCTGCGGCGCGCCGGGCTGACGGGCGGCTCCGACAAGGGCGGCTCCCGCCGCTGAGCACACCGCGCGGTTCTCCGGCGACGCGGCGGTCGCCGGAGAACCGCGCACGTACCGCACGTCCGCCCGCCCCGGCCTCCGGGGCGGGCGGACGTATGTCAGCCGGCCTCGCTGACCTTGCCGTCCGCCACCTCGACGCGGCGGGTCGTCCGGACCGCCTCCAGCATCCGCCGGTCGTGCGTGACCAGCAGCAGGGTCCCGGTGTACGCCTCCAGGGCGGACTCCAGCTGTTCGATCGCCGGAAGGTCGAGGTGGTTCGTCGGCTCGTCCAGGACCAGCAGGTTGACGCCCTTGCCCTGGAGGAGGGCGAGCCCGGCCCGGGTGCGCTCGCCGGGCGAGAGCGTGGTCGCGGGGCGCAGCACATGGGCGGCCCGCAGGCCGAACTTGGCGAGCAGGGTGCGCACATCGGCGGGCTCGGTGTCGGGGACGGCGGCACAGAAGGCTTCCAGCAGGCTCTCCGTGCCGTGGAACAGCTTGCGGGCCTGGTCGACCTCGCCCACCACGACGCCCGAACCGAGGGAGGCGTGGCCGGCGTCGAGGGGCAGCCTGCCGAGCAGGGCGGCGAGCAGGGTGGACTTGCCGGCCCCGTTGGCGCCGGTGATGGCGACCCGGTCCGCCCAGTCGATCTGCAGGGTGGCCGGGCCGAAGGAGAAGTCGCCCCGGACGACGGAGGCATCGCGCAGGGTGGCCACGACGGAACCGGAGCGCGGGGCGGAGGCGATCTCCATCCGCAGCTCCCACTCCTTGCGGGGCTCCTCGACGACGTCCAGGCGCTCGATCATGCGCTGGGTCTGCTTGGCCTTCGCGGCCTGCTTCTCGCTGGCCTCGCTGCGGAACTTGCGGCCGATCTTGTCGTTGTCGGTGGCCTTGCGGCGGGCGTTCTTGACGCCCTTGTCCATCCAGCCGCGCTGCATCTGGGCGCGGCCCTCCAGCGCGGAGCGCTTGTCGGCGTACTCCTCGAACTCCTCGCGGGCGTGGTTCCGTGCCCGCTCGCGCTCCTCCAGGTAGGAGGCGTAGCCGCCGCCGTAGAGGTTGATCTGCTGCTGGGCGAGGTCGAGTTCCAGGACCTTGGTGACCGTGCGCATCAGGAACTCGCGGTCGTGGCTGACGACGACGGTGCCGGCCCGGAGCCCGGAGACGAAGCGCTCCAGGCGCTCCAGGCCGTCGAGGTCCAGGTCGTTGGTGGGCTCGTCGAGCAGGAAGACGTCGTAGCGCGACAGCAGCAGCGAGGCCAGGCCGGCGCGGGCCGCCTGGCCGCCGGAGAGGGCCGTCATCGGCAGGTCGAGACCGATGGTGAGGCCGAGCTCCGCGGCGACCTCCTCGGCACGTTCGTCGAGGTCGGCGCCGCCGAGGGCGAGCCAGCGCTCCAGCGTCTCGGAGTACGCGTCGTCCGCGCCGGGCGCTCCGTCGACCAGGGCCTGGGTGGCGGCGTCCATGGCGGTCTGGGCGTCCGCGACGCCGGTGCGGCGGGCGAGGAACTCCCGTACGGACTCGCCCGCGCGGCGCTCGGGCTCCTGCGGGAGGTGTCCGACGGTCGCGGTGGGCGGGGAGAGCCTGAGCTCGCCCTCCTCCGGCCGGTCGAGCCCGGCGAGCAGGCGGAGGAGCGAGGACTTTCCGGCGCCGTTGGCTCCGACGAGACCGATCACGTCACCGGGCGCGACCACGAGGTCGAGCCCTGCGAAGAGTGTGCGGTCACCGTGTCCGGCGGCGAGTTCCTTGGCGACGAGAGTGGCAGTCATCAGGGTGACGATCCTAACGAACCGGCGGGGCCGTCCCTCCCGCCGGACCGGGGTGCGACCATGGCCTGTCCGGCCCCCGGCACGGGGGCGTTGCGACGGCAGGGGTGAGCACGGTGGCGGATGTGGTCGTGGTGGGTGGCGGGGTCAGCGGGCTGACCACGGCGCTGCTGCTGGCGGAGCGGGGCCTGCGGGTGCGCGTCTGGTCCAGGGACCCGGCCCCGGCCACCACCTCGGCGGTGGCCGGGGCGCTGTGGTGGCCGTACCGGATCGAGCCCGAGGCGCTGGTCACCGACTGGTCGCTGGAAACCCTCCGGGTGTACGAGGAGCTGGCGGCGGCCCCCGACGAGACCGGTGTCCGCATGGTCGCGGGGGTGCACGGGGGCGAGCGGCTGTCCGCGCTCGGGCCGTGGGCCCGCGGCCTGAAGGACGCCTCCGAGGTGGCGGAGGGGCTGCGGGTGACCCTTCCGCTGATCGACATGCCCGCCCACCTCCGCTGGCTGGAGGACCGGCTCCGGGCCGCGGGAGGCACGGTGGAGCGGCGTACGGTGCGCGGTTTCGCGGAGGCCGCGGCCGAGGCGCGGGTGGTGGTCAACTGCACCGGCCTCGGCTCGCGTGAGCTGGTGCCGGACCCCGGGGTACGGCCCGTCAGGGGCCAGCTGGTCGTGGTGGAGAACCCGGGCATCGGGGAGTGGTTCGCCGAGGCGGATCCGGCGTCGGGCGCGACGACGTACCTCTTTCCGCAGCCGGGCGGACTGGTGCTGGGCGGCACGGCGGAGGCGGACGATTCCCGCGCCGAGCCCGATCCGCGTACGGCCGAGGAGATCGTGGCGCGGTGTGCGCGGGTGCGGCCGGAGATCGCGGGGGCCCGGATCGTCGGCCACCGGGTGGGACTGCGGCCGGCCAGGGACGCCGGGGTGCGCATCGAGGCGGAGGAACTGCCGGGCGGCGGGCTGCTGGTGCACAACTACGGTCACGGGGGCGCCGGGGTGACGGTGGCCCGGGGCTGTGCGCGGGCCGCGGCTCAGCTGGTGGGCTGAGCCGCGGCACACCCTCAGGCCTGCGGGTCGTTCTTGTGGCGCTCGTCGGTGGTGACCTCCGTGCCGGGGCCGATCCGGATCTCGAAGTCCCCGTCGTACTTGGCGTGTCCCTCGATGACGGCGGACTCGACGGCCTCCACGCCGAACTCCCTGCGGACGATCATCGGGTCGTGGCGCAGGTCGCGCATGAGGGCGACGCACATCCCGACCATCACGATGGTGAAGGGGGCGGCCACCAGGATCGTCAGGTTCTGGAGGCCCGCCAGGGCGTCCCCCTGCCCGTTGCCGATGAGCAGCATGACCGCGGCGACGGCCCCGGTGACGACGCCCCAGAAGATCACGACCCATTTCGCGGGTTCGAGGACGCCCTTCTGGGAGAGCGTGCCCATCACGATCGAGGCGGCGTCGGCGCCGGAGACGAAGAAGATGCCGACCAGGATCATGACGAGGATGCTCATCACGGTGGCGATCGGGTACTCGTGGAGGACCCCGAAGAGCTGGGCCTCGGGGGTGTCGCCGACGCCTCTGAGCCGTCCGTCCCTCTGCAGCTCGATCGCCGAGCCGCCGAAGACGGCGAACCAGATGAGACTGACCGTGCTGGGCACCAGGATCACGCCGCCGACGAACTGCCGGATCGTGCGGCCGCGGCTGATCCTCGCGATGAACATGCCGACGAAGGGCGTCCAGGAGATCCACCACGCCCAGTAGAAGACGGTCCAGCTGGCGAGCCAGTCGGCCACTTCGCCCTCTCCGGTCGCCTCGGTCCGGCCGGCGAGCTGGGCGAGGTCACCGAAGTACGCCGCGATCGAGGTGGGCAGCAGGTCCAGGATGATGATGGTGGGGCCGACGACGAACACGAAGATCACCAGGATCAGCGCGAGCACCATGTTGATGTTGGAGAGCCACTGGATGCCCTTCTCCACACCGGAGACCGCCGAGGCGACGAAGGCGGCCGTCAGGACCGCGATGATCGCGACCAGCAGGCCGGTCCCGGTCTTCTCCATCCAGTTGAGCTCCTGGAAGCCGCTGCCGATCTGCAGGGCCCCGAGCCCCAGCGAGGCCGCGGAGCCGAAGAGCGTCGCGAAGATGGCGAGGATGTCGATGACGCGGCCGGCGACCCCGTGGGAGTGCCGCTCGCCGATGAGCGGGATGAAGACCGCGCTGATGGTCTGGCGCCGGTGCCGGCGGTAGGCGCTGTACGCGATGGCCAGCCCGACGACCGCGTAGATCGCCCAGGGGTGGAGCGTCCAGTGGAACAGCGTGGTCGCCATCGCCGTCTGCATGGCCTCGGCCGCGTCGGCGGGGTGCGTCCCCGGGGGCGGGTTGACGAAGTGGGCCAGCGGTTCGCTCACTCCGTAGAACATCAGGCCGATGCCCATACCGGCGCTGAACATCATCGCGACCCAGGAGACCGTCCTGAATTCGGGCTCCTCCCCCTCCTGGCCCAGCGAGATCTTCCCGTAACGGCTGATCGCGAGCCAGAGGGCGAAGACCACGAAGCCGGAGGCCGCCAGCATGAAGGCCCAGCCGCCGTTGTGGATGAGGCCGTTGAGCAGCGTGCTGGAGACGTCTTCCAGCGAGTCGGTGGCCGTGGCACCCCAGATCACGAAGGCGATGGTGAGCACTGCGGAGACGCCGAACACCACCCGGTCGGTCGTGGGACGGCGACCGTGGTGCGGATCGGTGGGCAGATCGGCCGTTACCGGCAGATACCCCCCTCGTCCACCCGTTCCCTGCTCATCGTGTGACACAAATGGCACCTTTCACGCAATGCGAATATTTCGCTCTCCGTAGGCAGTACCACACTCGATGCGCATCTTCCGGGACCCCCGAGCGGTACACGCGCGGCCGTTTGCGGAGCGCACGGGTCCGCGTCTCCGGCGTCCGCCCCCTCGGGCCGGGCCGATAGGCTGACGGCGTCCATGCCCGAGCCCACCGGTTCCAGCCGTTCCCGGCCCGGGCGCGCGTGCACGAGGAGCGACCCTTGCCCGTCCCCACCCCCGATCCGCAGCGCGATGTCCGCCCCACCCTGGAGGCGGTGGCGGCCCGCGCAGGTGTGTCCAGGGCGACGGCGTCCCGGGTCGTCAACGGCGGGGCGGGCGTACGTCAGCCCCTGGTGGACCAGGTGCGCAAGGCGGTCGACGAGCTGGGCTACATCCCGAACCACGCGGCGCGGACGCTGGTCACCCGGCGCAACGGCGCGGTCGCGGTGATCATCGACGAGCCGGAGTTCCGGATCTTCTCCGACCCGTTCTTCTCCCGGCAGATCCGCGGGATCAGCCGCGAGCTGAACGCCCACGACGCGCAGCTGGTCCTGCTCCTGGTGGAGGGCAGCGGCGACTTCGACCGGGTCACCCGTTATCTGGCGGGCGGCCATGTGGACGGGGTCCTGGCCTTCTCCCTGCACACCGACGACGAACTGCCCGCGATCATCCGGCGGTTCCGGGTCCCGACGGTCTACGGCGGCCGCCCGGAACACCCGGCGTCGGGGGGCGGGGACGCGCCGCAGGTGCCGTACGTCGACTGCGACAACCGGGGCGGTGCCCGCGAGGCCGTGCGCCATCTCGTCTCGCTCGGCCGGCGGCGCATCGCGCACATCGCCGGGCCCCGCGACCAGACGTCGGCGCTCGACCGGATCGACGGGTACCACGATGTGCTCCCCGACGCGGGGAGCGATCTCGTGGTGGAGGGCGACTTCACCGCGGAGGGCGGGGCCCGTGCCATGGCGGGCCTGCTGGAGGCCCGGCCGGATCTGGACGCCGTCTTCGTCTCCAACGACCTGATGGCCTCGGGCGCCCTGCGGGTGCTGCGCGAACGGGGCGTCCGGGTGCCGGAGGACGTGGCGGTGGTCGGGTTCGACGACATGACGTCCGTCGCCGAGGCCGCCGTACCTCCGCTGACGACGGTGCGTCAGGACGTCGAGGGCATGGGACGCCTGATGGTGCGGCTGCTGATGGAGCGGCTGAACAGCGACACCGGCACATGGCCCGAGTCCGTGATCACCCCGACCGAGCTGGTCCGCCGGGCCTCGGCCTGAGCACCCCGGCGGCCCGCCGCTCGGCCCGAGCCGACCGGGCGCGCGGCAGATAGCGCAGCCGCTCCGGGACCACCGGGACGACCCGCCGCACCACGGCCCCGAAGCGGCGCAGGCGACGCTCCTGCCGGGGCGTCCAGTCGAGCCCGATGGCCTCGCGGGCGTCCGGCGGCATCAGCCCGACGGTGAGGAAGCTCCGGAACCGGGCCAGCGGCGGGAGGAGCACCGGCCACAGCGCCTTCAGGACCAGCCGCAGCACGAGCGGGCCCCGGTCGGGCGGCGGTACGGGGAGATCGGTCGCGACCAGTTCGCGTACGACGACGGTGGCCTCCACCTCGTCGGCCAGCATCGAGCGGTAGTACGGCCAGAACTCCTCGATCGTCTGCGGCATGTCCCGGTCGTGGATGCCCAGGACCCGGCCGACCTGGAGCCACTCCCGGTACAGGGCGCGCTCCTGCGCCTCGGTGAGCGGGCGGATCAGGTAACGCGACGCGTGCCGGTAGACGGGGAAGCCCGTGGCGTGGACCCATGCGTAGTTCGCGGGCGTGAGCGCGTGGTAGCGGCGGCCACGGGTGTCGGTCCCCTGGATCGTGCGGTGCAGTCTCCGCAGCCTGCGCCCCTCCTCGGCGGCGGCCTCTCCCCCGTACACCCAGAGCTGGAGGGAGCTCAGGGAGCGTTCGCCGCGCCCCCAGGGGTCCGTGCGGAAGACCGAGTGCTCGTCCACGCCGGCGCCGACGGCCGGGTGCGCGACCTGGAGGGTGAGAGCGGCGGGCAGCATCAGCAGTCCGCGGATGTCACCGGCGAGGCTCCACAGGACACCGCCCGGCGGGGGCGGTACCGGCTCTCCTGCGCTGGTCATGCGGGTGCTCCCGGAGTTCGGCGGGCTCCCGGGCCGGTGCCCGGGCCGTGTGTTTCCAGTATGCGATCACGAGGGCGGCGGCGGTCCACGGGGGCGGCGGGCGCGGTGTCATGAACGAGGCGCGGGCCTCCGTCCCCGAATCCGTGTCGGCGGTGTTGACGGGCCCCGTGAAACAAGTCAATAGTATTTGTAACTTTGACTCCCGGTGACTCCGTCCACAGAGGAGGCCGCACACCATGGGCCGTTACAGCCGACTGCGCGAGATCCGCCGGATGGATCCCGCACGCGACTGCGCCGAGATACTCCGGCTGATGTCCCAGTACGAGTTCCCGTGGGACTACCGGCAGGGCATCAGCGTCGCCTTCCTGCGCGACTACGGCGTTCCCCGGATCTCCGTACTGCTCGACCGCACGCAGGAGTTCGAGCGCAACGGCCAGAAGCGCTACGACGACACCGTCCTGTTCGGATACGAGATGGCGGCCGAGGGCTTCGACTCGGAGCGGGCCCGGGCGGCGGCCCGCCATCTCAACCGGATCCACGGCAAGTACCGCATCCCGAACGAGGACTACCTCTATGTGCTGGCCACCACGGTCGTCGGCCCCAAACGCTGGATCGACCGGTTCGGCTGGCGCCCCCTGTGCGCGCAGGAGGCGGCGGCGCTGGCCGAGGTGGGGCGGCGGATGGCGGTCATGATGGGCATCGAGGGGGCGCCCGGGACGTACGAGGGGTTCGAGAGGCTGCTCGACTCCTACGAGGACCGGATGTTCGCGTACGACCCGGCGAACCGCCGCGTCGCCAACGCCACCTTCCGGGTGATGGCCGCCTGGTATCCGGCCCCGCTGCGTCCCCTGGTGGCCCGGTTCTCGCTCGCCCTGCTGGACGAGCCGTTACTGCGCGCGCTGGGCTTCCCGGCCCAGCCGCGATGGGCGCGGGCCTCCGCCGTACGGCTGGTGCGCGCCCGGTCGTACGGTGTGCGGCTGCTGCCCGCCCGGCCCCGGTGGCTGCCCTCGCGTCCCCGGCCCCGCAGTTATCCCTTCGGCTACCGGCTCGACGACCTCGGTCCGCACTGGGCGCGGAACCGCCCCCTGGAACCCCTGCCCATGGAGACGTCATGACGGACGGAACGGACCGCGCTGCCCGCACGGAGCGGGCGGCGCACGGCATCGAGGACATCCGTGCGGCGGTGGCCCGGGGCAGGACCGCGGGCCGCCGCTGGGCCGCGCTCGAAGCGCGGGAGCGGCGCGCCGTCCTGCTGCGCTGGAAGCGGGAACTGGCGTCCCGCACGGACGAGTTCGCCGGAGTGATCGCGGCGGAGACCGGCAAGCCGCCGCACGACGCCCGCTCCGAGGTGCTGCTGACCCTGGTCCATCTGGACTGGGCGGCGCGCAACGCACACCGGGTGCTGGGCCGGCGGCGGGTGCCGTCCGGCCTGCTGTCGGTCCACCAGCGGGCGCTGCTGGCCTACCGTCCGCTCGGGGTGATCGGCGTGATCGGCCCCTGGAACTATCCGCTCTACACACCGATGGGCTCGATCGGTTACGCCCTCGCCGCGGGCAACGCGGTGGTGTTCAAGCCGTCCGAACTCACCCCCGACGTGGGGGTCCTGCTGGCCCGGAGTTTCGGTGAGGCCGCCCCGGACCACGCGGATCTGCTGCAGACGGTCACCGGACCGGGCTCCACCGGGGCCGCCCTGGCCGGCGCGGACGGGCCGACCGGGGTGGACAAGGTGGCCTTCACCGGCTCACCGGGCACCGCCCGCAAGGTCGCCGCGGCCTGCGCGGCCACGCTGACTCCGCTGCTCGCCGAGTGCGGCGGCAAGGACGCGGTGCTGGTCGCGGCGGACGCCGATCTGGACGCGGCGGCCGACGCGATCGTGTGGGGGGCCATGGGCAACGCCGGCCAGACCTGCGCCGGCGTGGAGCGGGTGTACGCGGACGCCTCGGTCCACGAGGCCCTGTGCGCCCGCGTCGTGAGCCGGGCGCGGGCGCTGGTGCCCGGCGACACCTACGGGCCGCTCACCCTGCCGTCCCAGCTCGGTGTGGTGGAACGTCATGTGAAGGAGGCCCTGGTGGACGGCGGCACGGCCGAACTGGGCGGCCCCGACGGCCTGCGGAGCCGTGTCCTTGCCCCGGTGGTGCTCTCGGGGGTGCCGGAGGACTCGCCGGCCATGACGGAGGAGACCTTCGGGCCGGTCGTCGTGGTGAACCCGGTGCGCGACATGGACGAGGCCGTGGAGCGGGCGAACGCGTCGGCGTACTCGCTGGGCGCCGCCGTGTTCACCCGCTCCAGGGCCGCGGGGCTCGCGCTGGCGGAGCGTCTCGACTCCGGTGCCGTGTCGGTGAACTCGGTGCTCGGCTTCGCGGCGATCCCCTCCCTGCCCTTCGGCGGCGCGGGCGAGTCGGGGTACGGGCGGATCCACGGCGAGGAGGGGCTGCGGGCCTTCGCGGCGCCGCACTCGGTCACCGTACGGCGGTTCGCGCCTGTGGTGGACCTGATGTCGTTCGCGACCGCCCGGGAGACGGCCGCCCGGGCGGTGGAACTGGGCAGGAAGCTGCACGCCCGGTTCTGAGGACGCTCACGCGACGCTGAGCAGCGGCACCAGATACCGGCGGGCGAAGGAGCCCACCTGCTCGTCGTCGTCCAGTTCGAAGCAGCTCACCGGGTTGAGGAGGAAGGAGACGGTGATCCGCACCATCAGTTCGGCGACCGGTGTCGGGTCCGTCTCCGGCCGTCCCTCCGCGCGCTGGGCACGGCGGAGCCGGTCGGCCAGGTACCCGCGCATCGCGAGGAAGGCGGGGCCGCTCTCCAGCGTGAGGAAGGGGAGCATGATCTCCGGCTCCAGCCTCAGCAGGCCGCCCACCAGCGGGTGTTCACGGATGTGCTTGAGGACGGCGACGAAACCGGCGACGAGCCTGTCCTCCATGGTGGGCAGCGGGGCGACCGCCTCGTCCACCTCCACGACGAACCGGCTGTACTCCCGCAGCAGGCAGGCCGAGACCAGGCTGTCCTTGTTGCCGATCCGGCGGTACACCGTGACGCGGGAGACCTTGGCGCGCTTGGCCACGTCGTCGACGGTCGAGCGGCGCAGACCGAAGGTCATGAACTGCTCGCGGGCGGCGTCCAGGATCTGTTCGCTCAGCGCGTCGGACGGTGGTCGCGCGGCGAGCGCCCTGCCCAGCAGTGTCTCGTCATCGCCCGGTGCCGCCATGGGTGCTCTCCGTCCGTCGTGACCCTCCACCCTATCGACCACGCAACAGTGTTATCCCATCCGGCTCTTTGTAACCCAACGGGCCGCTCCTCCCTGGAGGTTCTCCATGTCCACCACCCACGCCCTCCCGCGGACGGCCTCGGCCGAGCAGCGGGCCTTCGTCACTGCCCTGCGGGACTTCGCCCGGCGCGAGTGCGGTACGCGCGAGCAGCGCGACGCGCTGGCCGCGGAGACCGGCGGCCCGCACGCCCCGTCGCTGTACGCCCGGCTCGCGGAGCTCGGCTGGCTCGGTGTGTGCCTCCCCGAGGAGTACGGGGGCGCGGGCGGCGGGATGACGGACGCCTGCCTCTTCCTGCGGGAGACGGCGCGCGGCCTCGTCCCGGCGGGCGGGTTCATCACCTCGGTGATCACGGCGAAGGCGTACGAGCGCTTCGGCAGCGAGGCGCAGTGCAAGGCGGCGGTCGGGGGCGCCGTGGCCGGCCAGGTGCTGTCCATCGCGATGTCGGAGCCGGAGGCCGGGTCCGATGTGGCGGCGCTGCGGTGCGGGGCCGAACGCACGCCGGACGGCGGCTGGCTGATCGACGGCCACAAGACGTGGATCTCCAACGCGCATCTGGCCGAGTACATCCTGCTGGTGGCCAGGACCGGCACGGGCGGCGCGAAGCACGACGGGCTGACCATGTTCCACGTGCCGGCGAGGACGGCCGGGATCGAGATCCGTCCCATCGGGACGATGGGCGGCCACGAGGTCAACGACGTCTATCTCACCGGGGTCAGGCTGCCGGCCGACGCCGTCGTGGGCACGGCCGACCGTGCCTGGGCCCAGCTGATGGCGGGTCTGAACGCGGAGCGGCTCTTCCTGGCGGCGAACATGCTGGGCCTCGCGGAACGGATCCTGGAGGACACGGTGGCGTACGTACGGGGGCGTGAGCAGTTCGGCCGGCCGGTGGGCTCCTTCCAGGCCCTGCGGCACCGGCTGGCCGACCTGGCGACCGAGATCGAGTGCGCCCGGCTGCTGGTCTTCGACGTGGCGGCGGCCTGCGACGCGGAGCCGGAGAGGCTGTTCCCCCGCGAGGCGTCCATGGCGAAGCTCAAGGCCACCGAGACGGCGAGGCACGCGGCGCTGGAGGGCATGCAGATGATGGGCGGCTACGGCTACGCCACCGAGTACGACATGGAGCGCCATCTGCGGGCGGCGGTCGTGTCCACGGTGTACGGCGGCACGAGCGAGATCCAGCGCGACATCATCGGCAGGAGCTACGGCCTGTAGCCGACGGCCCCGGGCGGCGCTCAGCCGAAGTCGTACACCGTGACGTCGATGCCCCGGTTCACCAGCCGGTCGGTGACGAGGGGTTCGACCCTGGCCCAGGTGCCGCCCGCGAGCCCGCAGCCGATCCTCGGCATGTGGACCGAGGCACCCAGCTCGGCGGCCTTGCCCGCCACCGTGCCGAGACCCGCGCCGATCGCCTCGTAACGCACCGGCACACCCTTGCTGCCGGTGCGTATCCCCCGTTGGCCCACCACGTTCGCCACCCAGATGTAGGGCTCGACCTGGACGAACTGCGCGGCCCCCAGCCCGAAGTCGTTCCCGGCGCGCTCACGGTGCCAGCGGCGGTAGGCGGCTTCGGGCCCGGGCCAGCGGCGGGACACGGCGAGGACGAAGCCCTTGCCCCAGCCGCCCAGGTCGTTGCAGACGTGCACGATCAGCTTGACGCCCTTGCCCTGGGGGCTGGTGGCGTCGCCCCGTACGTAGGTGATCCCCGGCATGCCCTCACCGTAGCCGCGCCCACCGACAACCGGTCCTCAGCTGCCGTTCTCCTCGTACAGGCCGTCGAGCAGGTCGCCGTACCGGTCGCGGATCACCCGGCGGCGAAGCTTCAGCGAGGGGGTGAGCTCACCGGTCTCCGGCCCCCACTCCCGGGTCAGCAGCCGGTAGCGCTTGATCTGTTCGGTGCGGTTCAGCCGGGCGTTGGCGGCCTCGACGGCGCGCGCGATCTCCGCGTGCACCGCGGGGTGGCCGGCCGGGTCGCCGTCGATGCCCCGGGCCGCCGCCCAGGCCGGGGCCACCTCGGTGTCCAGGACGAGCAGCGCCACGAGGTAGGAGCGCCCGTCGCCGTGGACGAGGGCCTGGCCGATCAGGGGGTGTTCCTTCAGGGTGTTCTCGACGAGCGCCGGGGAGACGTTCTTCCCGGTCGAGGTGATGATCATTTCCTTCTTGCGGTCGGTGAGCCAGAGGTATCCGTCCTCGTCGACCCGGCCGACGTCCCCGGTGGCGAACCAGCCGTCCGCGTCGAGCGCCCCGTCCACGGTGCCGTCGGCGCGCAGATATCCGGGGAACACGGTCTCGCCGCGGACCAGGATCTCGCCGTCCTCGGCGATCCGGAGCTCCAGGCCCTCCAGCGGGCGTCCCACCGAGCCCAGACGGAAGGCCGACGGGCTGTTGGTGGTGAACACGCCGACCGTCTCGGTGAGCCCCCAGGCGTCCATGACGACGATCCCGAAGCCCGCCCAGAAGCGCACCACTTCGAGCGGCATCGGCGCCGAGGCGCTGGCCGTCCACACCAGCCGTTCGAACCCGGCCAGCGACAGCAGGGGGTCCAGCACGGTCTGTCTGGCCTCCCGGTACGCGGCCTCCAGTGCGGCGGACGGCTCCTCGCCGCGCTCCCGGCAGGCCACATGCTCACGGGCCGTGGCGTTCGCCGCCTCGACGGCGGTCAACTGCTCCTCGGGCAGCTCGGCCAGGGCGGCCCGGACGGACGCCGCGAGCTTCTCCCACACCCGGGGCACGCCGAAGAACTGGGCGGGGTGCAGGGCGCGCGCGGTGGCGGCGACGGCTGCGGTGTCGGCGCAGAGGTGGACGTGCGAGGCCCGGAAGACCGGCAGGTAGATGCCCAGCATGCGTTCGGCGATGTGGGCGAACGGCAGGTAGCAGATGTGCGCGACATGATCCGGCAGTTCCACGACCCGGTCCAGGGCCAGCGCGTTGACGACGACGCCGCGGTGGGTGAGGGGCACCGCCTTCGGGTCGCCGGTGGTCCCCGAGGTGTAGACGACGGTGAGCGGGTCCTGGGCGCCGATCTCCCGCCAGGCCTTGTCGAAGGCCTCGTCGTCGCGCAGCCGCTCCCCCGTCTCCCGCAGCGCTCCGTACGACCGGTGCGGCCCGGCGGCGCCCGGCTCCACGACCACGAGCGTCTCCAGCGGTACGGTGGCGTCCGCCAGCAGGGGCTCCCAGCGCTCCCGTTCCCGCTCGCCCTCGACGATCGCGAGGCGGGCGCGGCTGTGGCGGGCGATGTGCGCGATCTGGCCGGGTGCCGCGGTCCCGTACACGGTCACGGGGACGGCGCCGAGGTGACCGAGGGCCAGGTCGCTGAGCCAGTGCTCGGGCCGGTTGCCCATCATCATGAGGACCTGCTCGCCGCGCGCCACCCCCAGCGCGCCGTAGCCGGCGGCCAGCACGGCCGTCTCGTGGCGTACCTCGCGCCAGGTGAGGGTGGTCCACCCGCCGCCGTCCGCGGCGCGCCAGGAGAGGGCGGGGAGGTCCCCGTGGTCCTCGGCGTTGCGCAGCAGCAGGGCGGGGAGGGTGAGTTGCTCGGGTCCGGTGGGAAGTCGCAGGATCGTGGTCACGGCCGCCTCCTGTCCGTTCGGCCGGACCGTGCGGTCCGTACCGGGGGTGGGACTGCGCTTCGATGCTGCCGGACACTTTCACAACACTGGTGAGACAGCAATACTGTTGCACCTGATCGGTACACGGCCACGGGCACGGACACGAGCACGGGCACAATGGACGGGAACTGCGGTCCCCGGCACGGAGGAGTGGACATGGCGACCGGGACCGACGAACCGACGCTGACCGTCGACGAACTGGCGGCGCGAGCGGGGGTCACCGTGCGCACCGTGCGCTTCTACAGCACCAGGGGCCTGCTGCCCCCTCCGGTGATCGGACCCCGGCGCGTCGGGCACTACGGGCAGGACCACCTCTCCCGGCTGGCCCTCATCGAGGAACTCCAGCACCAGGGCATGACGCTGGCCGCCATCGAGCGCTACCTCCAGCAGCTGCCGCCCGACCTGAGCGCGCAGGACCTGGCGATCCACCGCGCCCTGGTGGCCTCGTGGGCCCCGGACTCGGCCGAGGACATGGAGCGGGCCGAGCTGGAGCGCCGGGCGGGCCGGCCCCTGAGCGACGTGGACGTGGACCGGCTGGGGGCCATGGGCGTCCTGGAGCGCCCCAGGAAGGCCGGCGGGCCCTTCCTGGTCGACCCGGGTCTGCTGCGGCTCGGGATCGAGCTGCTGGACGTGCCCATCGCGCACGAGACGATCCTCGCGGCGCGCACGGTCCTGCTGGAGCACACCAGGTCGGCCGCGCACGAGCTGACGCGGCTGTTCCGGGACGAGGTGTGGAACCCGTACCGGGAGCGGGAGTCCGACCCGGAGCACGTGAAGGCGATGAAGTCGCTCACGGCCCATATGCAGCCGATGGTGCTTCAGGCGCTGCTGACGGCCTTCCAGCGGTCGCTGAAGGAGGAGCTGCGGGCCGCGTTCACCGCGGGTGAGGAGGGGTGAACACGGCCCGCACGGCCGTCAGTCGTGGAAGGTCTCGCCCTTCTCCGCCTTCTCCAGCAGGAGCGCGGAGGGCAGGAAGCGGTCGCCGTACCGCTCGGCGAGCTGCCGCGCCCGCGCCACGAAGCCGGGCAGGCCGCCCTCGTACCCGTTGATGTACTGGAGCACGCCACCGGTCCAGGCGGGGAAGCCGATGCCCATGATGGAGCCGATGTTGGCGTCGGCGACGGTCATGAGGACGTTCTCCTCCAGGCAGCGGACGCTGTCCAGCGCCTCGGAGAAGAGCATCCGCTCCTTCATGTCCTCGAAGGGCACGTCGGCGCCGGGCTTGGTGAAGTGCTCGCGCAGACCCGGCCAGAGCGCCCCGCGCCCGCCGTCCTCGCCGTACTCGTAGAAGCCCGCTCCCCCGCTGCGTCCGGGCCGCCCGAACTCGTCGACCATCCGGTCGATGACCGCGTCCGCGGGGTGCGTCGCCCAGGTGCCGCCCGCCTCCTCGACGGCGCGCCGGGTCTCGTTGCGGATCTTGCGGGGCAGGGTGAGGGTCAGCTCGTCCATGAGGGAGAGCACCTTGGCGGGGTAGCCGGCCTGCGCCGCCGCCTGTTCGACCGAGGCGGGCTCGACGCCCTCACCGATCATGGCGACGCCCTCGTTGATGAAGTGCCCGATGACGCGTGAGGTGAAGAACCCGCGGGAGTCGTTGACGACGATCGGGGTCTTCTTGATCCGGCGCACCAGGTCGAAGGCGCGTGCCAGGGCCTCGTCGCCGGTCTTCTCACCCTTGATGATCTCGACGAGCGGCATCTTGTCGACGGGAGAGAAGAAGTGCAGCCCGATGAAGTCCACCGGCCTGCTGACACCTTCGGCGAGCACCGTGATGGGCAGCGTCGAGGTGTTGGAGCAGAGCAGGGCGTCCGGGTCGATGATGTCCTGGATCTCCTGGAACACCTTGTGCTTGAGCGCGGTGTCCTCGAAGACCGCCTCGATGACGGCGTCGCAGCCGGCGAGGTCGGCCGGGTCCCCGGTCGGGGTGATGCGGGCCAGGAGCTCGTCCCGCTTCGCCTCGGTCGTACGGCCGCGGGAGAGCGCCTTGGCGAGGAGCTTCTCGCTGTACGCCTTGCCCTTGGCGGCCGCCTCCGTGGAGACGTCCTTGAGGACGACGTCGATGCCGGCGCGGGCGCAGGAGTAGGCGATGCCCGCGCCCATCATCCCGGCGCCGAGGACGGCGACCTTGCGGACCTGGCGCTCCTCGACACCCTCGGGGCGGCTGGCCCCGGAGTTGACGGCCTGGAGGTCGAAGAAGAACGCCTGGATCATGTTCTTGGCGACCTGGCCGGTGACGAGCTCGGTGAAGTAGCGCGCCTCGATGGTCTGCGCGGTCTCGAAGTCGACCTGCGAGCCCTCGACCGCCGCGGCCATGATGTTGCGGGGCGCGGGCATGGGCGCGCCCGCGAGCTGCTTCTTCAGGTTGGCGGGGAAGGCCGGCAGGTTGGCCGCGAACTTCGGGTGGGACGGGGTGCCGCCGGGGATCCGGTAGCCCTTGACGTCCCAGGGCTGCTGCGACTCGGGGTGGGCGTCGATGAAGGCGCGGGCCTGGTCGAGCATCTCCTCGCGGGTGGCGGCGACCTCGTGGACCAGGCCGTTCTCCAGCGCCCGTCGCGGGGTGTACTGGGTGCCCTGGAGCAGGACCTTCAGCAGGGCGTCGGTGATGCCCATGAGCCGTACGGTACGGGTGACGCCGCCGCCTGCGGGGAGCAGTCCGAGGGTGACCTCGGGGAGGCCGATCCGGGAGCCGGGGGCGTCCAGCGCGATCCGGTGGTGGGCGGCGAGCGCGATCTCGTAACCTCCGCCGAGCGCCGCGCCGTTGATGGCCGCCACGACCGGCTTGCCGAGGGTCTCGATGGTGCGCAGCGACTTCTTGATGGCGGTCCCGGCGTCGAACGCCTCCTGGGCGTTCTCCGGACCGATCCTGATCATGTCCTTGAGGTCGCCGCCCGCGAAGAAGGTCTTCTTGGCGGAGGTGTAGATGATGCCCCGGATGGAGTCCTTCTCGGCCTCGGCGCGCTCGGCGACGGCGGCGATGGACTCCTTGAAGCCCTGGTTCATCGTGTTGGCGGACTGGTCGGGATCGTCGAGTACGAGGGTGACGACGCCGGTCTCGTCCTGTTCCCAGCGGATGGTCGTGCTCTCGGTCATTGCTGTTTTCTCCGTAAGCCGTAAGCGGGGGTGCCGGGGGACGGTCAGAGACGCTCGACGACGGTGGCGATGCCCATGCCGCCGCCGACGCAGAGGGTGGCGAGGCCGTAGCGCTTGTCCTGCCGCTCCAGCTCGTCGATGAGCGTGCCGAGGATCATCGCGCCGGTCGCGCCGAGCGGGTGGCCGAGCGCGATGGCGCCGCCGTTGACGTTGACCTTGTCGAGGCTCAGGCCCATGTCCCGGGCGAAGCGCAGGACGACACCGGCGAAGGCCTCGTTGATCTCGACGAGGTCGATGTCGTCGATGGTGAGCCCGGCCTTGGCCAGTGCCTTGCGGGTGGCGGGGGCGGGGCCGGTGAGCATGATGGTCGGCTCGGAGCCCGAGACGGCGGCGGAGACGATCCGGGCGCGCGGGGTGAGGCCGTAGCGCTCGCCGGTCTCCTTGGAGCCGATGGCGACGAGGGCGGCCCCGTCGACGATCCCGGAGGAGTTGCCCGCGTGGTGGACGTGGTCGATCTTCTCGACCCAGTGGTACTTCTGGAGGGCCACGGCGTCGAAGCCGCCCATCTCCCCGATCGTCGCGAAGGACGGCTTGAGGGAGGCCAGGGAGTCGGCGGTGGTGCCGGGTCGCATGTGCTCGTCGTGGTCGAGGACGAGCAGGCCGTTGCGGTCCCTGACCGGGACGACGGAGCGGGCGAAGCGCTCCTCCTTCCAGGCGATCGCGGCGCGCTCCTGGGACAGGGCGGCGTACTCGTCGACGTCGCGGCGGGAGAAGCCCTCGACCGTGGCGATGAGGTCGGCCCCGATGCCCTGGGGGGCGAAGCCGGTCTCGAAGCTGGTCATCGGGTCCATGGCCCAGGCACCGCCGTCGGAGCCCATGGGCACCCGGGACATCGACTCGACACCGCCCGCCAGGACCAGGTCCTCCCAGCCCGAACGGACCTTGGCGGCGGCCAGGTTGACCGCTTCCAGACCGGAGGCACAGAAGCGGTTCTCCTGGACGCCCGCGACGGAGTCCGGGAGGCCCGCGGCGATGGCGGCGATACGGGCGATGTCGGAGCCCTGGTCGCCGAGCGGGCTGACGACGCCGAGGACGATGTCGTCGATGGCCGCCGGGTCGAGTCCGGGGAACCGGGCGCGGATCTCGTGGATGAGGCCGACGACGAGGTCGATCGGCTTGGTGCCGTGCAGGGCGCCGTTGGCCTTGCCGCGGCCGCGCGGGGTGCGGATCGCGTCGTAGACGAATGCTTCGGTACTCAAGGCAGCTGCCTTTCGGGTTCGGGGCGGGGCGGGTGGGTCAGGAGAGCAGCGAGCGGCCGATGATCTCCTTCATGATCTCGGTCGTGCCGCCGTAGATGGTCTGGATACGGCCGTCGGTGAAGGCCTTGGCGACCCGGTACTCCGTCATGTAGCCGTACCCGCCGTGGAGCTGGAGGCAGCGGTCGGCGACCCGCTTCTGCAGTTCGGTGGCCCACCACTTGGCCATCGAGGCGTGGACGGCGTCGAGCGTCCCCTCGGAGTAGTCGACGATGCAGCGGTCGAGGAAGGCCCGGGTGACGGCGCACTCGGTGGCCATCTCGGCGATCTCGAAGCGGATGTGCTGGAGCTTGGAGAGCGGGCGCCCGAAGGCCTCGCGCTCCTTGACGTACCGGGTGGTGATCTCCAGGAGGTGTTCGGCGGCGGCGATCCCGGCGACCGCTATGCCCATGCGCTCCTGGGCGAGGTTGGTCATGAGGTGGATGAACGCGCCGTCGAGCTCGCCGAGGAGGTTCTCCTTGGGCACGCGTACGTCGTTGAAGAACAGTTCGGCGGTGTCCTGGGACTTCTGGCCGATCTTGTCGAGGTTGCGGCCCCGTTCGAAGCCCTCGGCGCCGCGCTCGACGACGAGCAGCGAGAGGCCCTTCGCCCCGCCCTCCGGCGAGGTCTTGGCGACGACGATCACCAGGTCGGCGAGGATGCCGTTGGAGATGAAGGTCTTCGAGCCGTTGAGCAGCCAGTGGTCGCCCTTGTCCTCGGCGGAGGTGCGGATCCCCTGGAGGTCGGAGCCCGCGCCGGGCTCCGTCATGGCGATGGCGGTGATGGTCTCACCGCTGCAGAACCCGGGCAGCCAGCGCCGCTTCTGCTCCTCGGTGGCGAGGCCGGTCAGGTACGGGCCGATGATGTCGTTGTGGAGGCCGAGCGCGAGCCCGGAGACCCCGGCCCGGGTGAACTCCTCGGCGAGCACCGCGCTGTAGCGGAAGTCGGCATTGCCGCCACCGCCGTACTCCTCGGGGACCGCGAGGCCGAGCAGCCCCTGCCGGCCGGCCGCGAGCCAGGCCTCCCGCGAGACGATGCCGTCCTCCTCCCACTGCTCGTAGTACGGGAGGACCTCCTTGGCCAGGAAGGTGCGGACGGTCTCGCGGAACGCGTCGTGCTCTTCGGTGAAGATCTGCCGCTGCACTTCAAGCCCCCTGGAGCCAGTTCTTGACGGTGGAGATCAGCCGTGCCGGCTCGGGGCCGACAGGGGTGACGTTGAGCATGGTGACGCCGGCATCGCGGAAGGCCTCGATGCGGTCGCGTACGTATCCCTCGGGGCCGCAGAGCGTCATGAGCTCGCAGAACTCGTCCGGTACGGCGGCCTCCGCCTCCCTCTTCCTCCCGGAGAGGTAGAGCTCCTGGATGGTGGCGGCCTCCTTTTCGTAGCCGTAGGCGACGGCGAGGTCGTTGTAGAAGTTCTTCCCGGGCGCGCCCATGCCGCCGACGTACAGCGCGATCTGCGGGCGGGCGAGGTCCCGGGCGGCCGCGGCGTCGTCGCCGATGGCCAGCAGGCCGCCCGCGACGGTCTGCAGGGGGCCGAGCGCCGGGTCGCGCTTCGCCGTGCCCTCCGCCAGTGCGGTGCCCCAGACCTGCTGGGCCTTCTCCGGGATGTAGAGGGTGGGGAGCCAGCCGTCGGCGATCTCGGCGGTCAGCGCCACGTTGGCGGGGCCGAGGGAGGCGACGTAGAGGGGGATGGTCTCGCGCACCGGCCGGGTGAGGATCTTCAGCGGCTTGCCGAGCTTGCCGCCCTTCTCCTTCGGCAGCGGCATGTCGGTGATGCCGTGGTGGTCGATGATCTCGCGGCGCCAGATGCGGCGGCAGAGCTCGACGGTCTCGCGGGTCCTGCCGAGCGGCTTGTCGTACGGCTTGCCGTGCCAGCCCTCCACGACCTGCGGGCCCGAGGCACCGAGGCCGAGCAGGGCGCGCCCGCCGGACACGGCGTCGAGCCCGGCGCCGGTCTGGGCGATGAGGGCGGGGGTGCGGGAGTAGACGTTGAGGATCGCCGCGCCGATCTTCAGGCGTTCGGTGCGGGCGGCGAGATAGCCCATCAGGGTGGGTGAGTCGAAGCCGTACGCCTCGGCGACCCAGACGGCGTCGAGTCCGGCGGACTCGAGCTCCGCGACCTGGTCGCAGGCGGTGCGCGGGTCGCCCGCGTAGTCGAGCGGCAGGGAGAGTTCCATCAGCCGGTCGCTTCCTTCCCGGTGGTCAGCAGGCCCGGCAGACCCCACTCCTCGGCGACGGCCTCGGTGTCCGCACCGGGCAGCGCGGGGCCGCCCCGTACGGAGGCGGGCGTCGCGGAGAAGCGGGGTGCGGGGGCGGGCTGGGTGAGTCCGCCGTGCTCCACGAAGGTGGAGCGGGCGGCGAGGTGGGGGTGGTCGGGTGCCTCGCGGAGCGAGAGGACGGGGGCCACGCAGGCGTCCGTCCCCTCGAAGATCTCGGTCCACTCGGCGCGCGTACGGGTGGAGAACCGTTCGGCGACCAGGGCGCGCAGTTCCTCCCAGCGTCCGAGGTCGTTGCGGTCGGGGGCCTCGTCCGCGATCCCGAGGAGCCGGGTGAACTCCTCGTAGAAGCGCGGCTCCAGCGCACCGACCGCCATGTACTCGCCGTCGGAGGTCGCGTAGGAGCCGTAGAAGGGACAGCCGCCGTCCAGGAGGTTGGAGCCGCGCCGGTCCTGCCAGCTGCCGGCGGCCAGCATGCCGTGGATCATCGTGGCGAGATGGGCCGCGCCGTCGACGATGGCCGCGTCGACGACCTGCCCGGTCCCGCCGGGCGTACGGGCGTGGTGGAGGGCGGCGAGCACACCGACGACGAGGTACAGCGAGCCGCCCGCGTAGTCGCCGACCAGATTGGCGGGCACGGCAGGCGCTTCACCGGGCCCGCCGATCATGGACAGGGTGCCGGTGAGGGCGATGTAGCCGATGTCGTGTCCCGCCCGCTCGGCCAGCGGGCCGTCCTGGCCCCAGCCGGTCATCCGCCCGTAGACGAGCCGCGGGTTGCGTTCCAGGCAGGCGTCGGGGCCCACGCCGAGGCGTTCGGCGACGCCCGGCCGGTAGCCCTCGATCAGGACGTCCGCGCGCTCGACGAGGTCGAGGACCCGTCCGGCTCCGCCCTCCGCCTTCAGATCGACGAGGACCGACCGCTTGTTGCGGTTGGTGAGGTCGAAGGCGGGTTCGACACCGATCACCGAACCGCCGGGCCGGTCGACGCGCACCACGTCGGCGCCGAGGTCGGCGAGGAGCATCGCGGCGAACGGACCCGGGCCGATGCCCGCCAGTTCGACGACGCGCACTCCGGTCAGCGGGCCCTGCGATCCGCGTCCTGTCGTTGCCATCAAGCCCCCAGCGGTGTGACACAACTGATGTAACATCGATGATGCTAAGAAGCGACCGCGCTCCGCACAACCCTTTTGGCCGAGCAAGCGCTTAGTTCCTTTTCGCGGATCCTCTCGCACCGAGGCCCTCCCCCGGCGGCACGGCACAACGAACACCTCGGCTACCCTCTGCCTGCCACATCGGCGCCGGCGCAGACGGAGGCACTCATGAACAGGCAGAACGGGGCGGAACGCCCTTATGACGTGGTCCTTTTCGGAGCCACCGGCTTCGTGGGGGCGCTCACGGCCGAATATCTCGCGGCCCACGCGCCGGACGGCTGCCGCTGGGCCCTGGCGGGCCGCAACCGCGCCAAGCTGGAACAACTGCGCGACCGCCTCGCCGCGCGGCACCCCCGCTGCGCGGACGTCCCCCTGCTGACGGCCGACTCCGACGACTCCGCCTCCCTGCGCGAACTCGCCGAGTCGGCGCATGTCGTGGCGTCCACGGTCGGACCGTACGTCTGGTACGGCGAGAAGCTGGTCGCCGCCTGCGCGGAGGCCGGGACCGACTACACCGACCTCACGGGAGAGGCGGAGTTCGTCGACCGGATGTACCTGGAGCACGACGGGCGGGCCCGTGAGACGGGGGCGCGCCTCGTGCACGCCTGCGGCTTCGACTCCGTACCGCACGACCTCGGCGTCTACTTCACCGTCCAGCAGCTCCCCGAGGACGTGCCGCTGACGATCGACGGCTTCGTCCGCACCAACGCGGTCTTCTCCGGCGGTACGTTCGCCTCGGCGCTCACCGCGATGGGCCGTGGTCCGCAGATGGCGCGGGCGGCGCGGGAGCGGCGTCTGCACGAGCCGCGCCTGGTGGGCCGCAGGGCCCGTGCCCCGCAGGGGGCGCCGCACTTCAGCCCGGGCACCGGCACCTGGGCACTGCCGCTGCCGACGCTGGACCCCCGGGTCGTCGAGCGGTCCGCGCGGGGGCTGGAGCGCTACGGCCCGGACTTCCGCTACCGGCACTTCGCCTCGGTGAAGCACCTGCCGGTGGCGCTCGGCGGCACGGCCGCGACGGTCCTGCTGGCGGGGGCCGCCCAGATCCCCGCGGCGCGGAACTGGCTGTCCTCCCGGGTCGAGCCGGGCACCGGCCCCGACGAGCGGCGCAGGAAGCGCAGCTGGTTCACGGTGCGCTTCATCGGTGAGGGCGGCGGCCGGCGGGTCCGCACCGAGGTGTCGGGCGGCGATCCCGGTTACGACGAGACGGCCAAGATGCTCGCCGAGGCGGCCCTGGCGCTCGCCCTCGACGACCTGCCGGCGACATCGGGTCAGGTCACGACGGCCGTGGCGATGGGCGACGCGCTGCTGGAGCGGCTGACGGCCGCCGGGCTGCGCTTCCGGGTCGCGGCGGTGCGCTGAGCCCCGGAGGGCGCGCGCACCCGGTGGGTCAGAGCATCCAGGACGCCAGCGTGACGACCATGGACACGGTCCAGCCGGCGCCCGCGAGGACGCCCAGGGTCATGCCCACAGCGACGCCGCGCTGCGAGAGACGTACGGTTCCGGTGCTCATCTGGGGTGCGTGGTGGTCGATCATGCGTACCAGCCTGCCCCTGATGTTCGACAACCAACATCCGTTTTTGTACTCAGTCGGCAACAGATCCCGGGCGGGCCGATTCGGCTCGGCCGATCGCCTCCCTGAGGGCGGACCGGCAGAGGGCGTCGGCCCTGCGCGTGGTCTCCGGCTGGCGGAAGTCGCGGGCCAGCGCGAGCGTGTGGGCGCAGGCGTTGTCGAGGCCGGTGCGGTGCCCGACCGAGACGAAGACGGGCTTGGTGTCGTCCTGCGTGCGCAGGGCCCGGCCCACCTCCTCGTCGCCGTCCATGAGCGGGGTGAAGTCGCCCCGCCGTGGCCCGGGTTCCTCGTGACGGAAGGTGAAGGGGTTCTTCGCCACCCCGATGACGGGCAGGCCGGTGAGGACGCCGAGGTGGCTGGCGAGCCCGAACCTGCGGGGGTGGGCCCGCCCGTAGCCGTCGCAGACCACGAGCCCCGGGTCCACCGGCAGGCCCTCCAGGGCCGCCAGGACCGCCGGGATCTCCCGGAAGGCCAGCAGCCCGGGAACGTACGGGAACGTCACGCGGCCGTCGGCGGTGGACCCGGCGATCACCTCCAGGGTCGCCGCGTCCAGGACGACGGCCGCCGCGACGACGAGGTCGCGCTCGTCGTCGTAGGCGACGTCGACGCCCGTGACCCGGCCCACCCCGGGCGGCGGACCCGGCTCGTCCAGGACCACCCGGGGGCGCAACTCGTCCTGGACGGCGCGGGCTTCGGCCGCGTCGGCGGGCATCCGGAAAGTCGTCATGACGGGTCAGTCTAGGCAGCCGGTAGCCTGGCGATCATGTTCGTACTCGAGTTGACCTACACCGCACCGGTCGAGCGCGTCGACGCCCTCATGACGGACCATGTGTCCTGGCTGGACGCGCAGTACGCGGCCGGGGTGTTCATCGCCTCCGGTCGCAAGAACCCCCGCGACGGCGGTGTGATCCTGGCGGTGGGCGAGGACCGTGCCGGGATCGAGCGGATCGCGGCATCCGACCCCTTCGCGGCGCACGGGGTGTGCGCCTACCGGATCACGGAGTTCCTCGCGACGAAGACCTCGGACGCCCTCGCGCCGTACCGGCAGCAGCCGGCCGGCTGAACGTCCGGGGCGGGTCAGGCGATCAGTGCGCAGATGTCGGTCGTCGTGCCGTGCGCCATGGTCACCGTCTTGTGGCCTGCGGGGCTGATGAGCAGGGTGTGGACGCCGTCGACGAGGTACATGCCCCGGTCGAGGTTGCCCTCCCCCACGCCGACCAGGACGGGGCCGAGCACCGACCAGAACTGTGAGCCGTCGGTGCGGTACTCGACGATCGCCGAGCCGCTCGCGTCCGCGTCGTGGAAGACGCCCGTCCGCTGGTTGGTCACCCGGACGACGAGGTCGCCCTTGTACGCCACCCGCTTCGGCGATCCGTCGGGGTGCCGGTCGAGGACGTGCTGGACGACCTCGTCGACGACGGGTTCGCCGTGGATGGCGAAGTCGCAGCGCAGCCCGGCCGCGACATCGAAGGGCGCGGACGGCGCGGGCTCCCAGCCGAGCGCACGGCCGGGGCCCGGGCGGTCGGCGGCGGTGGTCGTGGTGTGGCCGGCGGGCGTCGCGTGAGCGGGCGCCGCGCCCAGGGCGGTGGCTGCGGCGACTGCCGTCAGGAACTGCGCTGTTCGTCGCACGGTGACTCCTTGGGAGCGTAGAGGTACGTGAGGAGCGGTCGGGTTGTGCCGGCCACAGCGTGCCCGCCGCTCCTGACCACTTGCTGACCACGTGCCGGCCGTGTGCCGGGTGCCGGCCGTGTGCCGGGTGCCGGCCGTGTGCCGGCCGTCCCCGTCCACCCGCGCGTCCGGCCCGGATATGCTCTGCGTCGCCATGGAGTTCCGACTGCTGGGCCCGTTCGAGGCCCGTCACGACGGCGCGCGGGTCCTGGTCTCCGGCCGCCGTCAGGAGCGCTGTCTGCTCGCGATCCTGTTGCTCGACGCGGGGCGGGTCGTGGCCACCGGGCGCCTCACCGAGCTGCTGTGGGACGGCGACGCCTCCGCTTCGGGCCGCGGGACCCTCCACACCTACATCGGACGGCTCCGCGCGCGGCTGCGGCCGTACGGGCTGCACATCGACACCCGGCACGGCGGTTACGTCCTCGATCCTGACGGCCACACCATCGACGCCCGGGAGTTCGCGGCGCTGTGCGGACGGGCGCGGGCCACCGGGGACGCGGTGCGGCGTGTGCGCCACTACGACGAGGCCCTCGCCCTGTGGCAGGGGCCGCTGCTCGCCGACGTGGCCGACGACGCCCTGCGCGACCGGCTCCGCGGCCATCTGACCGAGCTGCGGCTCTCCGCGCTGGAGGAGAGGGCGGAGGCCCTGCTCGAACTCGGCGAGCACGCCGGGCTGGTCGCCGATCTCGCTCCGACGACGCTCCGCCACCCGGAGAGGGAGCGGCTGGTCGCCGCGCACATGACCGCGCTGCACCGGAGCGGCCGGCAGGCCGAGGCCCTCGATCTCTACCGGCTCACCCGGCAGGCGCTCGTGAGCCGTCTCGGTGTCGAACCGGGGGCGGCCCTGCGGACCCTGCACGAGCGCATGCTGCGGGGCGACCCCCGGCTGGACCGGCCGCCGGGCCCCGTGTACGCGGTCCGGGTGGGCGGGGAGTGGCTGCCGTGGAGCACGAGCGGGCACCCCGCGCTCGAGTTCTGCAACACCTACGCCGGCTGGGGCGATCCTCCGTCGCCGGGGTCCGAGTGGCTGCGTACGTACTCCACACTGGCCGTCTGGGCGGGCCATCTGGACCTCGCGGAGGATCAGCTCGTGTCGGGGCTGCTCAAGCGGGCGGAGCAGCGGCCGGCGGACGCGGCGGCCGTCCTGGAGGAGGCCCGGGAGTTCCGTACGCGGCTCCGTACCGCGCTGACCGACCCCGAGGACGTGCCGGCCTTCAGGGCGGTGGCCGCCCTGGCGCAGGAGGCGGCGGGCGTCTCCTCGTTCGTCCGGGGCGAGGACGGGCTGGGCCGTTGGCGGCTGTCCCCGTCCGCCGGGCTGCGACTGCCGCTGCTGGGCGTGGCCCGCAGCGCGGCCGAACTCCTGGGGGATCCGGCCCGGTTCATGATCCGGGTCTGCCCGGGGGCCGGCTGCGGCTGGGTCTTCCCCGACGAGAGCGGCCGGCGCCGCTGGTGCAGCCTCGGCACCTGCGGCAGACCGCACTGACACCGTACGGCGTACGGGCCGGAGGAGACCCGTACCGCTACCGCAGCCGCGCGATCCGGCCCTTCTCGCCCGCGGCCCAGCAGCCGCCGTCCGGGGCGCAGTCGACGGTGTCGTACGAGCCGGTGTCCACGGTCCGCCAGGTGCGTCCGCCGTCCCGGGTGACATCGGTTCCGGTCGGGCCCACGGCGAGCGCCGAGCTCCGGCTGCGGGGCAGCCAGGCGACGCCTGAGCGGTAGGCGGGCGGCGGGGTGACCGCGCTCCGCCAGTTCCGGCCGCCGTCGCCGGTGACGGACGCGGCGTCCGGCGACGCCTCCCCCGTGCGGTAGTCGCCGCCGACCGCGATGCCGTGCGTACGGTCCCGGAAGGCGAGGCCGAACACCCCGCGCGCCGGATCACCCGCGGGGATCCGCGCCCCGGCCTCCTTCCAGGTCAGGCCTCGGTCGGCGGAGTGCAGCACCCGGGAGGCCGCGGCGCCGCCGGTGGCGAGCCAGACGTCCTTGGCTCCCGCGCTGACGAGGCACTGGCCGCTCGCCGCGAACCCGGCCTCACCGGGCTGCGCGGCGGGCATCCCCCTGTCGGGCAGCACCCGCCAGTTCCGCCCTCCGTCCGAGGTCGACAGGATGCGGAACTTCCCGTCCACCGGGTCGCTCATCGCGAGCCCGTGACGGCTGTCGAAGAAGGTCAGGCAGTCGTAGAAGGCGCGGGCGTCGGTGTTGCGGAAGGACTCGGTCCAGGTCGCGCCCCCGTCCTCCGTACGGAAGACCCGGGACGCCTCGCCCTCACCGATGGCCAGCGCCACCGCCCGACGCCGGTCGAAGGCCTCGACGTCCCGGAACTCCAGCCCGGCCGCGCCGGCCGGTGAGACGTCACGCCAGTGGCGTCCCGCATCCGTGGTCCGCAGCACCGTGCCCCCGGTGCCGGCGGCCCAGGCGGTGTCGCGTCCGACGGCGGCGAGACCGCGGAACCGCGCGTCCGTCCCCGTCGTCGTGGACACCCATCGCGGTGTGCGGTCGCTGTGCCCACCGGACGTGGCCTGCGCCGACGGAGCGGCCAGCGCGGCGGTCACCGCCGCCCCGCAGAGCACAGGTGCGATCAGCCGTCTCGTCTTCCCCATGGCCTTCATGGCGCTGGAAGCTAACCCACCGGTGGACGGGCGTCCAGGGTGCGCCCGGCGAAACGGGGCAGTGGATCAGGGGGAGACGGGGGCGGTGACGCAGCTCACGCCGTCCGCCGGTGCACGGATGGAGGCGTTCCGTCGTCTACTCCAATGCCGGGAACCGTTCGTCCGAGGCGAGAGGGAGCAGGTCTTGTCCAGCGTTATCGAGCAGTCCGTGCAGGCCCGTATGGTCGCGTCCGCGCCGCGTATGGAGACTCTGCCCGCCACTCTGCACTACGACCGCAAGGACCCCTTCGCCGTCCGCATGGCGTTCCCGGCGCCGGCGACGCTCGAAGGCACCGAGGTGTCCTGGGAGTTCTCCCGTGAGCTGCTCGCCACCGGCATGGACGCGCCGGCCGGTGTCGGTGACGTCCGGGTCCGGCCCTTCGGGTACGACCGTACGGTGCTGGAGTTCCACGCGGTCGAGGGCATCGCGATGGTGCATGTGCGGACCTCCGAGCTGCGCCGCTTCCTGAAGCGGGCGCAGGAGCTGGTCCCGGTCGGGGACGAGTACCGCTTCCTGGACCTGGACGGCGACCTGACCGATCTGCTGGGCGGGTCCTCCTGAGCGGCCCGGACGCCCTCCCGGCCTCCCTCCCGGCTCCTCTCCCGTTTTCTCTTCCCCCTTCCGCGGCCGGAATTCGGTTGCGTGGCCACGGGGACGGCTCGTAGCGTTTCCGTCGTCCCTGTTGTCGTCGGATCGGAGAAGGACGTTGCTCCACATCTGAGGTGTCCGCCCGCCGCACCGCGTGCCCGACGCACGCGTGCCCTCGCGCGACCCCAGTGTCCGAGCCGTTCTCCGTGATTCCCTCGACGCAGCCGGGAGACCCTTGTGCCTGCATCCACCACGCATATCCACTGCTCCTCCCTCTCGTTCGCCTGGCCCGACGGGCGCGAGATCTTCGACGACTTCCACCTGGCGGTGGGTCCCGGCCGGACCGGACTCATCGGTCTCAACGGCTGCGGCAAGTCCACCCTGCTGCGTCTGATGGCCGGTGAACTCACGCCCACGGGCGGGCGCGTCCGCGCGGCCGGGACCATCGGCTACCTCCCCCAGGACCTGGTCCTGGACACCGCCCTGCGGGTGGACGAGGTCCTGGGGGTCGCCACGGCTCGCGCGGCGCTCCACGCCATCGAGGCGGGCGACGCCCGCGAGGAGCACTTCACCGCGGTCGGGGACGACTGGGACGTCGAGGAGCGCGCCGGGGCCGTGCTGAGCCAGCTGGGCCTGTCCGCGATCGGACTCGACCGGACCGTGGGCGAACTGTCCGGCGGCGAGTGCGTATTGCTGCGCCTGGCGGCACTCCTGCTGGCCCGCCCTTCCGTCCTGCTGCTGGACGAGCCGACCAACAACCTCGACGTGTACGCCCGCAGGCGGCTGTACGACGCCGTGGACGCCTGGACGGGAGTGCTGGTCGTGGTCAGTCACGACCGGGACCTGCTGGAGCGGGTGGACCGGATCGCCGATCTCCGCGACGGCGCGGTCACCTGGTACGGCGGCAGCCTGTCGGCGTACGAGCAGGCGCTGGCCGTGGAACAGGAGGCGGCCGGGCGGATGGTGCGGGCGGCCGAGGCCGACGTACGGCGCCAGAGGCGCGAACTCTCCGACGCCCACGTCAAACTGGCCCGCCGCAAGCGGTACGGGCAGAAGATGTGGGACAACAAACGCGAGCCGAAGGCCGTGATGGGCCAGCGCAAGCAGACCGCCCAGGAGTCGGCCGGCAAGCACCGCATCATGCACACCGAGCGGCTGGCGGAGGCGGAGGAGCGGCTCGACGAGGCGGTCGAGGCGGTGCGGGACGACGAGGCGATCCGGATCGAGCTGCCGCAGACCCGGGTGCACCCGGGAGGCGGCGTGCTGATGCTCCGTGACCTCGAACTGGCCTACGGGGCACGGGTGCCGGGCGAGTGGGATCTGCGCGGCCCGGAGCGGATCGCGCTCATCGGCCGTAACGGCGCGGGGAAGACGACGCTGCTGCGCACGATCGCCGGCCGGCTGGACCCGGTGTCGGGCGAGGTGGACGCCCAGGTGCCGGTGGGGTTCCTGCCGCAGCGTCTCGACGTGCTCGACGACACGTCGTCCCTGGTGGCCAACGTGGCACGTGTCGCGCCCGGCACCACGGACAACGGCATCCGGGCGAGGCTGGCACACTTCCTCTTCAAGGGCGCGCGTGCGGACCTCCCGGCCGGTACGCTCTCCGGCGGTGAGCGCCTCAGGGCCGCGCTGGCGGCGCTGCTGCTCACCGAGCCGGCCCCTCGGCTGCTGATGCTGGACGAACCGACGAACAGCCTCGACCTGTCCGGCGTGCACCGTCTGACGTCGGCGCTGGCGGCGTACCGGGGAGCGCTGATCGTGGCGAGCCACGACCTGCCGTTCCTGACGTCTCTGGGGATCACCCGGTGGCTGCTGCTGGACGAGGGCGGACTCCGGGACATCGACCCCGGAGAGTTGCCGGGAATCGGGGGCGACGGCGCCTGACCTGTCCCCTACCGTACGCCTATGACCTGCACGGATGACCGTGTGTGAGCGGGTACCGCGAGGACCGGGCTTGGCTGCGGCCTTACTGCCGCCTTAACCTACGGTCACGTAACCTACGAAGCCGTAGGTAATTCTCCCGTCCCCAGGAGCCCCCGTGACGATCACCTCTCCCCACACAGGCAGTTCGAAGGCGTGGACCGACGCCCAGCTGCTCTACGCGCTGGAGGAGGTGGTGGAGAAGGAACTCAACCGCCATCTCAAGGTCGCCAAGGACTGGATGCCCCACGAGTACGTGCCGTTCTCCGACGGCCGTAACTTCCCCGGATTCTTCGAGGACGGGGAGGCGTGGGAGACCGGCCAGTCCAAGGTCACCGACATCGGGCGCATCGCCCTCGTCGTGAACCTGCTGACCGAGGACAACCTCCCCAGTTATCACCACGAGATCGCCTCCCTCTTCGGCCGTGACGGCGCCTGGGGCACCTGGGTGCACCGCTGGACCGCGGAGGAGGGCCGGCACGGCATCGTGATGCGCGACTACCTCCTGACCTCGCGCGCCGTGGACCCGGACAAGCTGGAGCAGTTCCGCATGGCGCACATGGCGGAGGGCTTCGAGTCCGACAACCGCCACTCCATGCTGCACTCCGTGGCGTACGTCGCCTTCCAGGAGCTCGCGACCCGCGTCTCGCACCGCAACACCGGCCACCAGTCGGGCGATCCCGTCTGCGACCGGATGCTGGCCAGGATCGCGACCGACGAGAACCTGCACATGGTCTTCTACCGCAACCTGCTGGGCGCGGCCTTCGAGCTCGCCCCGGACCTCACGATGCAGTCCGTCCGCGATGTCGTCGTCAACTTCCGGATGCCCGGGCACGGCATGCCCGGCTTCGAGCGGGCCGCGGCGCAGATGGCGATCGGCGAGATCTACAACATGCGCATCCACCACGACGACGTGATCCAGCCCGTCCTGCGGTACCTGAAGGTCCTCGACATCGACGGGCTCGGCCCGGAGGGCCTGAAGGCGCAGGAGGAGCTCGGGCTGTACATGAACGGCCTGGACAGCGAGGCGTCGAAGTTCGACGAGAAGCTGGCGGCCCGCAAGGCCCGCGTGGCGGCCCGGGCCGCACAGGGCTGATCCCCCGGTCTCCCCCGAGAACACACCCGGCCGGGCTCGGGATCCGCTCCCCGACCCGCCGGACCGTGGCGGGCCCTCGAAGAACCGAGGGGAGCCACCAGAACGTATCCAAAAAAAAGGTCTAACCCCAAAACTTAAAAGAAAAGAAAGGATGGCGGTGTAACAAGT
>NZ_JBVJNK010000011.1:0-81584 GCF_055583745.1 Streptomyces sp. NPDC104381 | reverse complement strand
CGGGGCTCCCCCCCGGCTCCCCCCCGACAACCCCCCCGGCGGGGCTGGGGAGCCCCCCCCCCCCCCGCGGGCCGGGGGGGGCCCCCCCAACCCGGGGCCCCCGCCACCGTGCGTTCACGACATGAAGGGACTCCCCCCATAGCTTCACAGAACGTACTCTGTGCCGGTGAAACCTGTGACGCGTCTTGTTCTTTTCGGTGCACCGATCGCCATTGCCGCTTCGATCCTGTTCAGCGGTGGCGACTCGGAGCCGCCCACGGTCGTCCGGCATGCGGGCGGATCCACGGAGACCGGCACGGCGGCGCCCGCGGCCGAGGAGGCAGACGACCACGCCGAGGAGATCGACGCGCTGCCGCCCGGCCTCGCCGCTCCCGCGATGAAGGAGACCGCCTCCCGGCTGGTGTCCAGCGCGGAGGCGTCCACCCTGGACTGGCGCAGCCAGTACGGGGCGATAGAGGACGTCGGCGACGGCACCGGCTACACCGCCGGCATAGTCGGCTTCTGTTCCGGTACGAACGACATGCTGCAGCTGGTCGAGGGCTACACCGAGAAGCACCCGGACAACCCCCTGGCCCCGTTCCTCCCCGCGCTGCGCGCGGTGGACGGCAGCGACTCGCACGAGGGCCTGGATCCCGGCTTCACCGACGCCTGGCGTCAGGCGGCGGACGACCCGCAGTTCCGGAAGGCCCAGGACGCGACGCGCGACCGGCTGTACTTCGAGCCCGCGGTCCGGCTGGCGAAGATGGACGGCCTCGGCACCCTGGGCCAGTTCATCTACTACGACGCGATGGTGCTGCACGGGCCGGGCGTCGAGGCGGACGGCTTCTACGGCATCCGCGACGCGGCGATGGCGTCGGCGGACACGGCCTCGGAGGGCGGCGACGAGAAGGCGTATCTCGACGCCTTCCTCGACGAGAGCCGGTCGGCGATCAAGAACCGGAAGGTGCAGCGCGACACGACCCGGATCGACACGGCACAGCGGGTGTTCCTGCGCGAGGGCAATCTCGGGCTGAAGAAGCCGCTGGTGTGGAAGGTGTACGGCGAGACCTTCCGGCTCACGTGACGGAAGGGCGGGAGGGCTGTACGCCCCGGTGATCAGCCGCGGTCGGCCCGGCCTCTGCGCATCCTCTCCCGCTCCTTCTCGGAGAGCCCGCCCCAGACGCCGAAGCGCTCGTCATGGGCGAGTGCGTACTCCAGGCAGGCCACGCGGCCCTCGCAGGCGTTGCACAGCTGCTTGGCCTCCCGGGTGGAGCTGCCCGGCGCCGGGAAGAAGAACTCGGGCCCGGCCTGCGCGCACAGGGCGGTCTCCTGCCAGGTGAGCTCATCGGTCATGGTGTTGATCGGCATGCGGCCCATCGTGCTGGGCCGCGATAAACAAGTGATCAACGATTGATCAACGCCGGGCCGGCCGGGTCCTGCTGCCCCGGCCTGCCCGGCGGCGCGGCTACATCGGGGCGGGCTTGATCACTGCGAACGCCGCGCCCGCGGGGTCGGTGAAGGTCGCGATGCGTCCGACCTCCGGGACTTCGGTGGCGGGCATGGTGATGCGCCCGCCCAGCCGCTCGACGGCCGCGGCGGTCGCGTCGGCGTCGTCCACGGCGAAGTACGGCAGCCAGTGGGGCCCCGCCGCGGCCTGGGCGGGCACGGAGTCGAGGGGCACGATCCCCCCGAAGGAGGAGTCGGCGCTCCCGCCGTCGGCGGGCCGGATCATCGTGTAGACACCGGAGGGGTACGTCATCTGATCGGTCTGCCATCCGAAGACGGTGTGGAAGAACGCGGCCGCCGCGGGGACGTCCGGGGTGTACAGCTCGGACCAGATCAACGCCCCCGGTTCCATGATCATGCCGAGGCCGGTGTTCTTCCTGGGCTGCCAGACGCCGAAGTACGCCCCGGTGCTGTCCGTGAAGCCGCCCATGCGCCCGTAGTCCAGCACGTCCATCGGGGGGAACGCCGCGGTGCCGCCGGCCTGCTCGACCGTACGCGCGGTGGCGTCGGCGTCGGGGGTCTGGAAGTAGACCGACCAGGCGGGCTTCCCCTGTTCCTCCGGCACGGTCATGACACCGGCAACGGTCTTCCCCCGCAGCTGGTACATCCCGTAGCCACCGGTCTCCGGGCCGCCGGGCACCAGGTCCCAGCCGAACAGGCCGTCGTAGAAGGTGGTGGCCGCGTCGATGTCGGGGGTGCCGAGATCGATCCAGTTGGGGGCGCCGGTGACGAAGGACGGGTCGAGCATGGTGTGCTCCTCGGGCGGATACGGTGCCCCGCGCGTTCGCGCACGCCGGGCATCCCTCACCCTCCGAGTCTTGCACCGGGCACCGACAACCGCAGCCCGGCCGCGCCGGGCTGCGGCAAGCCGTGTCCGCCGGGGCTCAGCGGCTGACGCCGAGCGCCGGCAGCACCGTCTCCGCGACCCGGTACGCCTCCTCCAGGAGCGGGTTCCCGGACAGGATGAAGGTGTCGACCCCCAGGTCCTCGAACTCCTTGAGACGCTCCACGACCTGGGCCGTCGAGCCGACGACCGCCGTGCCGGGGCCCGGCCGGAACAGGCTCATGCCCGGCCACATGTTGGGGTGCGTCTCCAGTTCCCGCGCACGGGCCGGCACGCGCCCGCCGTGCTGCCGGAACTGGCGCTGCCAGCCCACGCCCTCCTCTCCGGCCCGGTCCCCGAGCATGCGGGCGTACGTCGCCTCGCTGGTCACGTCCAGCAGCCGGTCGGCCGCGGCCCACGCCTCCTCCTCCGTGTCGCGCACGATGAGGTGGAGCCGCAGCCCGATGCGCAGGGTGCGCCCGTGGGCGCGGGCCCGTGCCCGGACCTTCTCCAGCTTCTCCTTCAGCAGGTGCGGGGGTTCGCCCCAGGTGAGGAAGACGTCGACGTGTTCGGCCGCCATCTCGATCCCCGCGTCGGAGGAGCCGCCGAACCACAGCGGGACGTGCGGGTCCTGCACCGGCTTCAGCTCGCGGAACGAGGCACCGGCGTTCTTCAGGTCGTAGAAGCGGCCCTTGTGGTCGAAGACCTCGCCGGCGGTCAGCCGCTTCACGATCGACCAGTACTCGGCGCTCAGCGCGTACCGTTCGTCGTGCCCCACGTGGAGCCCGTACTCCTGGAGCGACTTCGTGGAGCCGTTGACCACGTTGAAGCGCAGACGGCCGCCGAAGAGCTGGTCGAAGCTGAGCGCCATCTTGGCCAGCAGGGTCGGCGAGATGAGCCCCGGATGGACGGCGAGCAGCGGCTTGAACCGGGTGCTGGTCGACGCGGCGAGGGCGCTGCCCAGGGGCCAGACGTCGTACAGGTCGGTGGCGAGCAGGGCGCCGCTGTAGCCGAGCTGTTCGACGGTGCCGGCGAGCCGGCCGAGGTAGCCGAGGTCGGCGGTGCGCCGTCCCTCGGGCTCCCAGGGATAGGCGCCCTCGCGCGGGATGATGTACCAGAGGACTTCGGCCGCCACGGTGCTCAGACCGCCTTCGGACCGGTGGAGCCGGTGACGCGCGCCCGGGCGGCGGCGACCTCGACCGGCCGGTCGATGAAGCCGGTGCGGTGGAAGATGTCCGCGGCCTCCTGCTGTTCGGCGAGGAACGCGTCGCTCACCGCCTCGATCCTCCACGGCAGGGCGCGCAGCGCGGTCTCCCAGTCGTCGGCGCTTCCGCCCAGGTCCGCGGCGGCGATCTCGGCGGCGGCACGGGGGTTGGCCGCCGCCCAGTCGTCGGCGAGCTGGAGGGCGCGGGTGAGCGCCTCGACGACCTCGGGGCGGCTCTCGGCGAAGTCGCGCCGGGTGAAGAAGACGGAGCGGTCCGAGATCACGTCCCCGGTGGCGACGAGCGTGCGCAGTCCGCCGGTCCCGCGGGCCGCGGCGAGTTCCGGCCCCTGGGCGACCCAGGCGCCGATCTCCCCGGCGCGCAGCAGCCGTTCGCTGTCACCGTCGCTGCGGACGGCCGTGATGTCGTCGGCGTACGAGAGCCCCGCGTCGTCCAGCGCCTTGGCGACCAGATGGGTCTGCCAGGAACCGATCGCCAGGTGGACGGTCGTCCCCTTGAGGTCCGAGACCGTGCGGACCGGGCTGTCCTCGGGCACCAAGAGGGCGCCGTGCTCGGGGCGCGGGGCGGAGACGGCGGTGTAGACGAGGTCGTGGCCCGCCGCCTGTGCGGTGACCGGCGGGGTCGATCCCGTGCCGCCGAAGTCGATGACGCCCTGGGTAAGCAGCTCGCCGGTGCGGACCCCGTTCGTGTACGGGAAGAAGGCCACCGTCTCGTCGAGCGCGGCCAGTTCCTTCTGGGCGAAGCCGAGACGGGAGAGGTGGTAGAGGTGGTAGAGGGAGGGATTGCTGCTGTGGACCCCGATGGTGACGGTCATGTCAGATCACTCCGGCTTCGGAAGGTGTGAGGGCAGGTGAGGGCTGGGAGGCGGGCCGAGGGCCGGGGCCCGTGTCGACCCCGAGGTCGTCGAGCAGCCGGCGGCGCAGTGCGGCGAACGCGGGGTCGCCGGGGTCGCGCGGCCCGGGGATGCCGACGGGCTCGTCGGTGACGAGCTTCCCGTCGCGCAGGACGGCGACGCGGTCGGCGAGCCGTACCGCCTCGTCGACGTCGTGGGTGACCAGCAGGACGGCGGGGCGGTGGGTGCGGCACAGCTCCCCCACCAGGTCCTGCATCTTCAGCCGGGTCAGGGCGTCCAGAGCGGCGAACGGCTCGTCCAGCAGCAGGAGTTCGGGCTCCCGCACCAGTGCCCGGGCGAGCGCCACCCGCTGTGCCTCGCCGCCGGAGAGGGTGCCGGGCCAGGCCTGGGCGTGCCGTTCCAGACCGACCTCGGCCAGGGCCCGCAGCCCGCGCGGCGCGCTGTCGCGCGGGAGGGCCACGGTCACGTTGGCCAGCACCTTCTTGGACGGGACGAGACGGGGCTCCTGGAAGACGATGGTGCGGGCCTCGGGGACCAGTGCCTCTCCCCCGTCGGCCGCGTCCAGCGCGCCCAGGATGCGCAGCAGGGTGGTCTTGCCGCTTCCGCTGGCGCCGAGCAGGGCGACGAACTCCCCCCGGGCGATGTCGAGTCGCAGGTCGTCGAGCACGGCCCGGGTGCCGAAGACCCGGCGCAGTCCGCGTACCCGTACCGCGGGGCGTGTGGTGTCGGCGGTGGTCATCGGGTCCCTCCCCGCGAGGGCCGCCAGGGCATCAGGACGCGCTCCAGCAGCCGTACGACGATGTCGGCGGCCAGCCCGAGGAGTCCGTAGATCAGGATGCAGACGGCGAGGATGTCGGTCCGGGCGTAGCTCTGTGCCTGGGACATCAGGTAGCCGATGCCCGCGGTGGCGTTGATCTCCTCGGCGGCGATGAGGGCGATCACGCTGAGCGTCATGGACAGCCGCAGCCCGGCCAGCAGGGACGGCAGGGCTCCGGGGAGGACGACCTCGCGGACGACGGCGAACCGGCTCATCCCGAAGCTGCGCATGGCCTCGACGAGTCCGGGGTCGGTGTTGCGCACCCCGCTCGACGTGGACACGTACATCGGGAAGGTGGTGGCGACGGCGATGAGCAGGATCTTGGCCGTCTCGTTGATCCCGAACCACACCATGAACAGCGGAACGAGGGCGAGGAAGGGGATGGTGCGCAGCGTCTGGAGCGAGGAGTCCAGGAGTTCGTCCCCGATCCTGGTGAATCCGGTGACGACGCCGAGGGTCAGCCCGGCGGCGAGGCCGATCAGCAGACCGGTGCCGGAGCGGGTCAGCGAGGTGGTGAGCGCGTCGGGCAGCTGTCCGTTGCCCCACAGCTCGCCGACGGCGCGCAGGACTTCGCGGGGCGAGGCCAGTACGTCGGGGGTGAGCACCCCGGTGGCCGAGGCCGCCCACCACAGGGCGAGCAGGGCGACCGGTCCCAGTGCGCGGACGGTCAGGGCGAAGGGACGGCCGCGTGTCGTGCGGAGCGCGGGCCGGGGGGCGACCAGGCCCTCGGCGGCGGCCGCCCCGGAGACCGCGCTCATGTCAGCTTCTCGATGTCGAGGAGGTGGGCCGCGACGTCCACCGTGGAGGTGGTGACCTTCTGTTCGGCGTAGAAGGCGGCGACGTCCTCGAAGCGGGCGATGTCCTCGGGGCCGATCGGGTCGACCGTGCCGCCCTGGGCGGTGAACCCGGTCTGCACCTCCTCGGCCTTGCCGGTGACGGCGGTGGGACCGACGTCGGTGAAGACGTTCAGATAGGCGGCGGGGTCCTTCTTCTCCTTGACGCTGGCCGCGTGGAGGTAGTCGTAGAGCGCCTTGACGACCTCGGGGTGCTTCTCGGCGAAGCCGGTCCGTACGGCGTTCAGGCTGTAGTTGTCGGAGCCGATGGCCGCGCCGTCGGCGACGAAGTGCGCCTTGCCGCTGCCGATCTCGGCCACGGCGTAGGTGGCCCAGACGGCCCAGGCGTCGACCTTGCCCGCGTTGAAGACGGCCGCGGTCTGGTCGGGGCGCAGATAGACCCGCTGGACCTTGTCCGCCGGGATCTTCGCCTTGGCGAGCGCCTTCAGCAGCAGGTACTCGCCGGTGCCGCCCTGGTTGACGGCGACCTTCTTCCCCACGAGGTCGGCGACGGAGCCGATGTCCGAGCCGTCCCGGACGAGGATGCCCTCGCCGGCGGCGTCGGGGTCGACGGCGGTGAAGAACTTGAATCCGGGCCGCTGGGCGAGCGAGGTGATGCCGGACGTGATGGAGCCGGTGGCGAAGTCGAGCTGGTCCGCGTTCATGGCCTGGGCGGCGGGCGCGAAGGGTCCGGCGCTGCCGGTCCACTCCACCTCGGCGCCCACCTTGCCCAGCGCCTTGTCGAGGCTGCCGTCCTTCTTGCCGACGGCGAGGACGCCGGAGTTGCCGGGGTCGGGGATGCGCACGGCGACGGTGCCCGTGGAGCCTGCCCCGCTGTCGGCCTCGGACGTGCCGCAGGCGCTGAGCGTGACGAGCGCGAGGACCGTGAGGAGGGCGGGGGTGATCGTCGTACGGACTGATCGGTGCTGGTTCATACGGTCGGCGGTCCTTCGGGTTCGCGGGGGACGGGGTGGAGGCCTGCGCGGGCGGCGGCCCTGTTCAGCGGCTCGGGGTCGGCCCAGGAGGCGATGTCGACGGGCTCCTGGAGGAAGCCGTGGGCGCGCAGGGCCGCCTCCTGTCCGGCGAGCAGGGCGAGGCGTTCGGGCGACAGGTCGGGGTGGAGAGTGAGGTGGGTGCCGGGGCGGTAGGCGCCGGCGACCCCGTCGGCGCCGGCCCCGGTCTCGGCGCCGAGGATGCGGTCGACGTCGGCGGGGTGCCCGGTGGCCCAGTCCGCCGCCCTGAGCAGGACGGTGAGGAAGCGGTCGACGAGGCCGGGGTGGTCGTCCAGCAGCCGCTGGTGGACGGTGATGGGGCGCGGGGTGCCGTTGTTGACGCGGAACCGGCGGTCGGGCAGCTCGTCGAGTTCGACGGCGACCTCGGCTCCGGCCCGGCGGGCGGCCTCGACGGCGACGGCGCCCTTCACGTACACCGCGTCCACGTCTCCGCGCCGCAGCGCGGCGAGTTCGGCGGCCCACTGGCCGTCGTGCGCGTCGGCGGGTACGTCGACGAGAGCGGCGTCCTCCAGGGCGAGGCCGGCGCTGCCGAGCGCGCCCTCGAATCCGCGCAGTGCCATGGCCCGCCAGAAGTCGATGGCGAGGGCGTGGGAGGGCACGGCGAGCCGGAGTCCGCGCAGGGCGTGGGCGCCCCTGATCCCGGATCCGGGTGCGACCAGCACGACCTGCCGTTCCTCGATCCAGGTGAGGCCGACGAGCCGGGTCGCCTCCCCTCGCGAACGGGCCCAGAGGGCGGGCACGTTGCCGCCCTCACGGAAGAGGCCCGGCAGGGCGTGGGTGTAGTGGCTGGCCCGGTCGGCGTCGGGAGCGGCGTCCTGGAGGGAGCGCACGGTGATGCCGTCGGGGGCGAACTCCTCGCTGAGCCACCGCCGGTCGGCGGCGATGCCCGTCGCGGTCGGGACGGGACAGCGGGTGAACCAGAGGGTGCTGGGCAGCACGGCGGAACGCGTCATGGACTCTTCCCGGAGGGGTCGGCGAAGCAGGAGGGGGCGGGCCGCGTGCGGCGGCCGTGGCGCGGGGCGCGTGGGGCGCGCGGCAGCGGGGCGGGACGGACCGGCGCCGGCGGGGCAGCACGGCAGGCCGGAGGGGTACGGAGGTTCAGCGACAGGCGGCGCTGGAGACGCGGGCCAGGTCGATGTGACGGCGCAGCGTGAGGGCGAGGGTGACCGGAGCGGAGCTGCCGGGGGACGTGGCGCCGAGGGCGGCCATGGCACTGCTCCTTTCCGTACGCCGGTGACGAGGACTGCACCTTGCCACGGGCTCGCGCCCGCCCACAAGCTTCCTCCCACCATGTGGGATCCCACATGAACAGCGTGTTGCACACCAGGATTTGCCCGCCTCCGCGCTCCCGTAATGTGGGGACCATGCGGGAGTTCCCTTCCACCCCTGAGCGGAGAGCGAGAGCGGCATGAGCGAGGCAGCGGCGACGCGCGCCCCGGGCGGCGCGCAGGCGGTCCGGCGCGCGCTGGACGTCCTGCACTGTTTCCACGACAACGGCCCCGACCTGAGCGCCTCCGATCTCGCGCGGCGCCTGGAGCTCTCCGCCTCCACCGCCCACCGGCTGGCCCGCACCCTCCTCGGGTCGGGCTTCCTGGAGCAGGACGCGCGCACCGCGCGCTACCGACTGGGCCCCGCGGTGACGGAGCTCGGCCGGCTCTCGTACCACCAGCGGGGGCTGCACCTGGCCGCGCCGGAGCTGGCCGACCTGGCGGAGCGCACGGGGGCGACGGCCGATCTGGCCCTGCGCAGCGGCCCGCACGCGGTGATCGTCGCGGGCGGTTCGGTCACCCCCGGGACGGGGCTGCGCCGGCCCCTGCACTCGACGGCCCTGGGCAAGGTGCTGCTGGCCTGGGCGCGGCCGGGTGAGAGCGGCCCCGCCGCACTGCCGCCGCTGCGCGCCTTCACCGACCGTACGATCGTCGAACCCGCCGCCCTGCACGCGGAGTTGGACCGCGTGCGGACCTCGGCGTACGCGCTCAACGACGGGGAGTCGGCGCCCGGGGTGCGCACCCTGGCCGTCCCCGTGCTGGACGGGGCCGGCCACGCCCGCTTCGCGCTCGCCGTGCGCGCCACGCCGTCCGTGATCACGGACGAACGGACGGACTGGTTCCTCGAGGAGGCCCGGTCCTGCGCGCGCGCCCTGGGCGTACTCCTGCTGACGCCGGCGGAGCGCAGGGCGCCCGCCCGGTGAGGGGCGGTGCCGTCGCCCGACCGTGGCACGATGGGACGCGCCAGGGAGGGCGAAGGCCGCCGGTCACGGAGGGGCGGCGGGGACACGAAGGACACAGATGAGTCAGGCCGGACCCACGGGCAGGGGGTCCACGGGCAGAGTGCCCGTGGGAAGAGCCGCACGTGCGCTGCTCGACGACGCGCAGGCGCTCGTCGGCACGGCCCGCGCGGTGCTGGACGACCACCGGGCCGCCGTCGAGGCCGCGCACACCGCGCTCAGCCCCCTGCTGGACTCCCTCGTCGGTCTCGAACTGGCCTCCATCCCCGCCTCCAGGCTGGCTGACGTCACCGAGGGCCGGCTGCGGCTCGGCGCGCTGGAGCAGGCGGGGTACACGACGGTCGGCCGGGTCCACGGAGCCGGGCGCTACGAGCTCCGCCAGATCCCCGGGGTCGGCACGCAGACCGCCGACCAGGCGCTCGCCGCCGCCGGCCAGATCGCGCACGCGGTCCGGGACACCGTCGCCGTACGGATAGACATGGACGCGGCGGACACGGCGACGAACGCGCTGCTCGTCGCCCTGCACCGGCTGGTGGAGGCCGGGCCCGACGTGCGCAGGGCGGTCGACGCCGCCCGGCGTCTGACCACGGAGCTGGACCCGCTGCTCCTGGCGGCGGCGCCGGCCCGGAGCCGGCTGCGGATGCTGTTCTCGGGGCGGGCGGCCGGCGCCCGCGTCCCGGCCGCGGTCGCCTCCGTACGGGCGGCGGCGCGGGACGCCGACGCACGCGGGCTGCGAACCCTGTTCGGGCAGGTCTCCGTCGACCTGCTGCGCGCTCCCGCGTCGGAGGCGGCGGTCTGGGTCGACTTCGAGCTGCGCTCCGCCGAGTACTACAGCCTGCTCGCCGAGCTGTCCGGCAGCGGACCCGACCGGGACGCGGCCGAGGGGTTCCTGCCCGCCGGGATCGCGGACCGGGTCCGCGGGCTACGGCTCGACGACACGTGTCTGCGGGTCTCCTTGCGCGGCTACCAGTCCTTCGGCGCGCGCTTCGCGCTGGCCCAGAAGCGGGTGATCCTCGGGGACGAGATGGGGCTCGGCAAGACCGTGCAGGCGATCGCCGCGCTCGCGCATCTCGCCGCCGGGGGCGAGACGCACTTCCTGGTGGTGTGCCCGGCAAGCGTCCTGATCAACTGGCGGCGGGAGGTCACGGCCCGCTCCACGCTGCCGGCCCTCACGGTGCACGGCCCCGACCGGCAGGAGGCGTTCGGCGAGTGGCGCGAGCGGGGCGGGGTCGCGCTGACCACCTTCGACGCGCTGTCCACGCTGCCGGAAGGGCCGGCGTCCGGGGTCAGGCCCGGCATGGTGGTGGTGGACGAGGCCCACTTCGTGAAGAACCCCGGGACCCGGCGCTCCCGTGCCGTGAGCGGCTGGACCGGGCACACCGACAGGGTGCTGTTCCTGACCGGCACCCCCATGGAGAACCGGGTCGAGGAGTTCCGGAGCCTGGTGCGTCAGCTGCGTCCGGAGCTGGCACCGCTCGTAACCGCCACCCATGGCGTCGCCGGCTCGCACGCGTTCCGCAGGGCCGTCGCACCCGCCTATCTGCGCCGGAACCAGGACGACGTGCTGGGCGAACTCCCGGCGCTGGTGCAGGCCGACGAGTGGGAGGAGTTCTCGCCCGCCGATCTGGAGGCGTACCGCGAGGCGGTCGGCTCGGGCCACTTCATGCGGATGCGCCGTGCCGCGTACGCCCGCCCGGAGACGTCGGCGAAGCTGAACCGGCTGCGCGAGCTGGTCGCGGAGGCCGAGGCCAACGGGCTGAAGGTCGTGGTGTTCTCGTATTTCCGCGAGGTGCTCACGACCGTCCAGGAGGCCCTGGGGCAGGGGGTGTTCGGCCCGGTTTCCGGCACCGTCCCGGCCGCACGCCGGCAGGAGCTGGTCGACTCCTTCGGCGCGGTGGACGGGCACGCGGTGCTGCTGAGCCAGATACAGGCCGGCGGGGTCGGTCTCAACATCCAGGCGGCGTCCGTGGTCATCCTGTGCGAGCCGCAGATCAAGCCGACGATGGAGCACCAGGCGGTGGCGAGGGCGCACCGCATGGGGCAGATACGGACCGTGCGGGTGCACCGGCTCCTCGCGGCGGACAGTGTGGACCAGCGGATGCTGGACATCCTGGCGCGCAAGGACCGGCTCTTCGACGCGTACGCGCGCCGCAGCGACCTTGCCGAGGCCACGCCCGACGCCGTCGACGTGTCGGACGGGGCCCTCGCCCGGCGCATCGTCGAGGAGGAGCAGCAGCGGATGGCGGCCCGGGTCTGAGCCGTGCCCGGGCCCGCCGTTCTCAGTGCTGGTGGGTCTCCGCCCCGCCCGCCGCGTGGTGCGGCGGGTCGTAGCCGGGCACGGTGCCGTCCGCCTTCGCCACGAGCAGCAGGCCGGCCATTCCCTGGTCGGAGTGGCTCTGGACGTGGCAGTGGTACATCCAGGCGCCGGCTCCCACGTGTTCGCCCGCGATGATCTGGAAGCCGAAGGAGTCGGCCGGCCCGCAGATCTTCGTGTCGACCACGCGACTGGGGTCGTCGGGGCCGGTGAGGAGCCCCGTCCTGTTGTCCGCCCAGCGGTGCCCGTGGATGTGGAACGTGTGGTAGTACTCGCCGTGCGTGATCATCACGACTTCGACCCGGTCGCCCACGGTGGCCTCGAAGTTCGGGCTCTTGTCGGCCGGCTTGTTGTTGATGGTCATGTCGTTGAAGACGATGGTGATCGTCTTGTCGGGCAGCACGTCTCCCTTGCGGCGTACGACGAGTGGCCCGTACAGCCCCTTGCGGATGCCGCCCGTCCCGTGGTCCGTGCCGACCACGTGGTCGTGGTAGTGCCAGTAGCCCGCGCTGCCCGCCTGCCAGGTGCCGTCCTTGCGGCGGCCGGGGGCGTGGGTGCGCCAGGTGTACGTGCGGGTGCCGCCGGGTTCGACGTGGCTGCGGTTCATCCGGGTGCCGTCGCTGGCGATGTCGTAGTCGACGCCGTGGACGTGGAGGCTGGCGTCGACGTCCGTGGTGTTCTCGAACTCGATGTGCAGCGTGTCGCCCTCGGTGATCTCGATGAGCGGGCCGGGGATCGACGCCTTGCCCTTCTCGAAGCCGTATCCGAGCTGACCGTCCGCCAGTTTCTCCGCGTACATCTTGAGATGGCGTACGGCTCCGCCCGCGGGCGCCGTCTTCGCCGGGTTCTCCGCGGAGGTGGCCTGCACGGCTCCGAGTGACATCGATGTCACCCCGGTGGCCGCCGCCACTCCGCCGCCGACCAGCATCCGGCGGTTGAAGGTCCTTCGGTCCATGTCGAACTCCCCACTGCGAGACGGGAACTGACGCGCTGCTCCCCTGGACGGCCCACACGGTAGCCGGGGGCCGTTGGTTTATCCACACTCAGGACAAAGTTCGTTCGATTGCTGCCATACCTATTGGCGAGCCATGAAAAGAGGTCTAGCTTCGTGCGCTGTCGCAGTGACCACAGAGGTGCGGTGACGAGAGAAGTGACCAGAGAAGTGACCAAGAGGGGTGGGTGACCACATGCAGCGCACACCACATCACAGGTCCAGATCGCGCCGCGGTATCGCGGCGGCCGTGGCAGCGGGTGCCCTGACCGCGTCCCTGCTCGGCGGCAACGCGGCCACCGCCAGCCCCTATCCGGATCCGGGGCTGAAGGAACGGATGGCGACAACGTTGTCCCTTCCCACGCCGCCAGGCGGGGCCAATGTCAAGGTCCTGGTGTTCCACGCCTCGGCGGGCGAGGAGTCGCCGACCGTGGACGCGGGTATCGCGGCCATCGAGAAGATCGGCCTCAGCGGCCCCGAGGCGGGGCGTTTCAAGACCGTCGCCACCGACGACGCCGGGGTCTTCACCAACGGCAAGAAGCTGGGTACCTTCAACGCGGTCGTCTTCCTGACCGGCGGCGGCGATGTGCTCGACCCCGAGCAGGAGGCGGGTCTGGAGGCCTACATGGAGGCCGGCGGCGGCTTCCTCGGCATCCATGACGCGGCGCGCACCGAACCGTACTCCGACTGGTTCACGGGTCTGGTCGGCGCCCGCCCCGCGGCGGACAGCCCGAAGGACGTGCAGCGCGCCACCGTGGAGATCGGCGACCGGCAGCACCCGGCGACGAAGAACCTCCCGCTGGAGTGGAAGCGTCCGGACACCTGGCTGAACTGGAAGGACAACCCGTCCGGCGACGTGCACACCGTGGCCCGGGTCCGGGAGCTCACGTACAGCCCGGGCAAGAGCGCCAACGGCTGGGACCACCCGGTCTCCTGGTGCCGTGACTACGACGGCGGCCGCTCCTTCTACACGGCCATGGGCGGGACGGCGGCGAGCTTCGCCGAGACCGACTTCCGTGACCACCTGCGCGGCGCGCTGGCCTGGACGAGCCGGCTGTCGCAGGCCGACTGCAAGGCCACCATCGACTCCAACTACAAGGCCGAGCGCCTCACCCAGCCCAACCAGCCCGGCCAGAACGACCAGATCGGCGAGCCGCACGGCCTGGTGACCGCGAAGGACGGCCGGGTCTTCTACATCGGGCGCGGCGGCACGGACAGCAGCGTTCCGGTGGTCACCGACTGGAAGGACCCGAACGTCGGCAAGGGCGAGGGCGAGATCCACGTCTACGACCCCGCGACGAAGAAGGTCACCCTCGCCGGCAAGCTGAGCGTCTTCGGCAACAAGGGCGGCGGCGACGAGCTGGTCAAGGTGGAGGAGGGGCTGCTCGGCATCGAGCTGGACCCGGACTTCGCCACCAACGGCTGGGTCTACCTCCACTACACGCCGCACGCGAAGATCGACCGCGACAAGCAGATGGCGGTCCGCCAGGTCTCGCGCTTCACCCTCGACCAGGCCACGAACAAGCTGGACCTGGCCTCCGAGAAGGTGCTCCTGTCCTGGCCGGTCCAGATCCACAGCTGCTGCCACGCCGGCGGCGGGATGGCCTGGGACTCGAAGGAGAACCTCTACATCGCGACCGGGGACAACAACTCCTCGCAGTTCAGCGACGGTTACTCCGGCAACAACCCGGAGCCTAACTACAAGGGCGTGTCCTTCTCCGACGCCCGCCGCACCGCGGGCAACACCAACAACCTCAACGGGAAGATCCTGCGGATCCACCCCGAGGACGACGGCACCTACACGCTGCCCGAGGGCAACCTCTTCACCGGCAAGGAGCCGGACGAGGGCGGCGGCAAGACCCGCGGCGAGATCTATGTGATGGGCGTGCGCAACCCGGCACGCATCTCCATCGACAAGTCGACCGACACGCTGTACGCGGGCTGGGTCGGCCCGGACGCCGGCGAGCCCAGCACCACCTGGGGCCCCGCCAAGTACGACACGTTCGCGGCGATCACCAAGGCCGGAAACCACGGCTGGCCGTACTGCATGGGCAACAAGCAGCCCTACCGGGACCGCAACCTGCCTGATCCCACCAAGCCGCTGGACTGGTACGACTGCGACGCGCCCAGGAACGAGTCGCCGAACAACGACGGCCTGGTCAAGCTGCCGCCGGTGACCGGCAACACCATCTGGTACTCGCCCCAGGGCGGCGGCGTCGACTACCCGCGCGACGAGAACGGCATCCCGAGCTACAAGGTCGAGGACCAGAAGGAGCTCCTGCCGTGGCTCAAGGGCGGCGGCCAGGCCACGATGAACGGCCCGGTCTACCGCTACGACGCGAAGAGCACCAGCGACGCCAAGTGGCCCTCGTACTGGGACGGCAAGTGGTTCGTCGGTGACTTCTACGACGACACCCAGCCGCGGCACGCCGTACTGACCGACCCGAAGACGGTCGGCAAGGGCGGCCTGCCCACCCACGCCGAGTCCCTGAAGAAGATCATCCCGGTCGGCGCGGACGGCATCCGCAACCTCATGGACTGGAAGTTCGCCCCGGACGGCTCGCTCTACGTCCTGGACTACGGGCGCGGCTTCTTCACCTCCGACTCCAAGTCCGCGCTGTGGCGCGTGACCTACAAGGGCGGCGGTCCGACCCCGGCCGCCGCAGACCTGGCCAGGAAGGCGGCAGCGCAGTGAGACACCCTTCACTCCTCGCGCGACGGCGGTACGGGCCCGCCCGGTGGTGGCTCGCCCTGCTCGGTTCGTTCCTGATGGTCCTGGGGCTCACCTCGACGGTCGCGTACGGCCAGGGCGGCGCCTCCTCCAAGGCGGCCGACCAGGTCCTCAACTGGACCGCCGGCGACCCCATCGACCACTATCTGAGCGCTCCGGAGACCGCGGTGGCCGGCGCGGCGACCATCGTCTTCGAGAACAGCGAGGCCACGGGCAACACGACGAGCATGCCGCACACGCTGACGTTCAGCGTGTCGGACCCGGAGTACAACAGCGACGTCCAGGTCAACATCCTGGCCAACCCGGGTGACAGCGAGGGCGGCAAGCACAGCGTCGAGGTCACGCTCACCCCGGGCAAGTACTTCTACCACTGCACGATCCCGGGCCACGGCTCGATGCAGGGCGTCCTCACGGTGACCGAGGACGGTGGCGGCGGTGAGGACACCACCGCTCCCGAGACCTCGGCGACGGTGGACGGCGACAAGAACGCCGACGGCGCGTACATCGGCCAGGCCACCGTCACCGTGGCGGCGACCGACGCCGGATCCGGGGTCGACACCGTCGAGTACGCGCTCGGGGCGGACGGCGCCTGGCAGCCGTACACCGCGCCCGTCGTGGTGAACGAGGTGGGCGACCACACGGTCCGCTACCGCGCCACCGACAAGTCCGGCAACGCGGCCGAGGAGAAGTCCGTCGACTTCGCGGTCGCCGCGCCGCCGACCGACGACAAGACCCCGCCGGAGACCTCGGCGACCGTATCGGGCGAGAAGGACGACGCGGGCGCCTACCTCGGCATGGCCACGGTCACCGTGACCGCGTCCGACACCGGGTCGGGCGTCAACACCATCGAGTACGCCCTCGGGGCGGACGGCGCCTGGCAGCCGTACACCGCGCCCGTGATGGTGCACGAGGTCGGCGACCACACCGTCCGCTACCGCGCCACCGACAAGTCCGGCAACGCGGCCGAGGAGAAGGCGGTCGACTTCACCGTCGTCGAGCCGCCGTCGCAGGACAAGACGCCTCCGGAGACCTCCGTGGTCGTCGCCGGCGACAAGAACTCGGACGGCGCGTTCATCACGAGCGCCGAGGTCACCCTCAGCGCGACCGACGACGACTCGGGTGTGGACAAGGCCGAGTACTCCCTCGACGGCGGGCCGTACCTCGCGTACTCCTCCCCCGTCATCGTCGACCGCGTCGGCCACCACACCTTCGCCCACCGGGCGACGGACAAGGCGGGCAACACGTCCGAGGCGAAGCGGAGCTCCTTCACCGTCGCGCAGAGCGGCGGGGTGCCGGCGCCCAACTGCCCCGAGTTCGACGAACGGCTGACCGTCATCGTCGGCACGGTGGACACCGGAGTCCCCAACCGGCTCACCGGTAACCGCTGCACGATCAACGAGCTGATCGAGGACGAGAAGGACTGGTCCTCGCACGCCCTGTTCCTCAAGCACGTCGACAAGGTCCTGGACAAGCTGCTCGCCGACGGGGTCGTCGACGCCCGTGAGCACAAGAAGATCTACAAGGCGGCCAAGCAGTCCGGCATCGGCAAGCCGGGCCAGGACGAGGGCTACCGCAAGCTCTTCGACGGCACCGCCGCGTCCCTCGCCAAGTGGGAGCAGGTCGGCGGCGGACAGTTCGCGCTGAACGAGGAGGAGGGCTCGATCACCAGCTCCACCACGGTGGACGGCATGGGGATGCTGTGGTTCCCGTCGCGGCAGTACGGGGACTTCTCGCTGAAGCTCCAGTGGCGGGACGACGCCCCGGAGGGCGGCAACGCCAACGGCGGGGTCTTCGTCCGCTTCCCGAACGTCCACGACCACCCGGAGGAGTCCCGTCCGGAGTGGGTCGCCATCAATTACGGCCATGAGATCCAGGTCAACGACCGGCCGGACGGCGACATGTACAAGACCGGGTCCGTCTACGGATTCGACCGGGTCGGCCTCGGCGGCGCCGGGGTCACGCCCAAGGGCACCTGGAACGACTACGAGATCCGGGTGGTGGACCAGCACTTCCAGATCTACCGCAACGGTGTCCTGCTCAACGAGTTCGACAACAACGGCGGTCAGCTCTTCGAGCCGCCGCGGGACGGCGACCCGGGCACCGACGGCCGGCGGTACGCCTCCGGTTACATCGGGCTCCAGGTCCACAGCACCACGGACGTGATCTCGTACCGCGACATCCGCGTCAAGGAGTTGTAGGGCGAGCGAGGCTCAGACGGCGGCCGTGGCCGCATGCTCCGGCATGCGGTCACGGCCGCCGGGGTGCCGGTGGCGCCACACCCAGAAGACCGTGCAGGAGACCAGTGACCAGCCCGCCAGCACCAGGAACGGGAAGGCGTACTGGTGGCCCTGGTAGTAGACCGCCGTGTGCTGGGCGTTGACCGACGCCCCGGGCGGCAGCCAGCGCCCGATGAGCCCGAGCGCCGAGGGCAGCAGCGGCCAGGACACCGCGCCGCCGGACGACGGATTGCCCAGCAGCACCATGAGCCCCCAGGTGGGGAGCATCGCCCAGCGCCCCATGATGGTGTTGAACATGGTGAAGACCATGCCCGAGGTGAACATCGTGAACGCCAGGATCAGCCAGGACTCCACGAACGGCAGGTCCAGCGCGCCGATCAGCCAGTCCACCACCGCGGCGATGGAGAAGCCGCCCAGCAGGGCGTAGGCGACGGTGAAGACGATCCGCTCGAACGGATTGAGCGCTCTGGCGTGCACACTGAGCTGGATGGCCCCGACGAAGCCGACGATGACGGCGGCCAGCGAGATGTAGAAGAGCGCCAGCCCGCGCGGATCGCCGCTCTGGAGCGGCTTGACGTCCGTGATCGCGACCGGGACCCCGGTGGACTTCGCGACCTTCGCCCCGGTCTCCGCGAGCAGCTGGGCGACCGTGGCCCCGGCGGCCCCGGCGATGTCCATGGCCACCTTCTGCCCGTCCGGCCGCAGGGTCACGAAGACCTTCTGCTCCTCCATGGCCTGGCGGGCCGCGGCCCTGGTGGCGTACGGGCGCAGCTGGAGGGAGGCGTCGAGGGCCTTCTCCATCCCCGCGATGAACTCCTTCCCGCCCTTCGCCTGCACGTCGCCGACCACCGCGGAGGGGATATGACGCGGTGTCGGGTCGGCCATCGTGTAGGTGTACGAACCGGCGAAGAGTCCGGCGGCGGCGGCGAGGATGAAGAGCAGCACGAAGGCGGGGACGTACGGGGACTGTTTGTACGACGCCCACTTCTCGGCCCGGGTCGGCGGCCTGCCGTGCGCGCCGTGCGGGGGGTGCTCCTCGGCGCGCGGGGGCTGCTCCTCGGCGCGCGGGGGCTGTTCCTCGACGCGCGGGGGCTGTTCCTCCGGCCCCTCCCCGGTGCTCATGCGCCGTCGCTGTCGTGCCGGGCGCGGCTGGGCTGCACCCGCTTCGGTTCGCCGGGCATCTTCGGGTACTCCGGCGGATAGGGCAGGTCGCCGAGCTCGTGTTCGTGCTCGTCCCGCCGCGCCAGCTCCAGCACCTGGTCGAGGCGGAAGGCGTGGTCGTCCATGTCCGCGTGCAGGTCGCCCACCTCGGCGTACCGCGCGGGCATGGTGCGGAGGTCGAAGTCACGTGGCTCGGCGTCGTCGATCTCGTCCCAGCGCAGGGGCGCGGAGACCGGGGCGTGCGGGAAGGGGCGTACGGAGTAGGCGGAGGCGATGGTGCGGTCGCGGGCCGTCTGGTTGTAGTCGACGAAGATCCGCTCGCCCCGCTCCTCCTTCCACCAGGCGGTGGTCACCCGGTCCGGCATCCTGCGCTCCAGCTCTCGCCCCACCGCGATCGCGGACCGCCTGACCTGGGTGAACGTCCACTCCGGTACGAGGGGGACGAAGACGTGGATGCCGCGCCCGCCGGAGGTCTTCGGCCAGCCGCGCAGCCCGTGGTCGCCGAGGACCGCGCGCAGTTCGTGGGCGGCCCTGACCGCGTCCGCGTAGTCGGTGCCGGGCTGCGGGTCGAGGTCGATGCGCAGCTCGTCGGGGTGGTCGGTGTCGGCCCTGCGGACGGGCCAGGGATGGAAGGTCAGGGTGCCGAGGTTGGCCGCCCAGAGGACGGCGCCCAGTTCGGTGGGGCACATCTCGTCGGCGTGCCGGCCGCTGGGGAATTCGATCCGGGCGGTGGGGGTCCAGTCGGGGAGGTTCTTCGGCGCCCGCTTCTGGTAGAAGAACTCGCCCTCGACGCCGTCGACGAAGCGCTGGAGGGTGGTCGGCCGCTCGCGCAGGGCGCGGAGGATCCCGGGCCCCACGGCCTGGAAGTAGTCGGCCACGTCCCTCTTGGTGTAGCCCTTCTCCGGGAAGTACACCTTGTCCGGGTTGGACAGCCGTACGGTCCGTCCGTCCACGTCCAGCTCCACCGCTGCTCCTGCTCCCATGTCGGACACCGTAGGCCGGGCCCACATATGCCGCATATCGGAGGACGTGCTCCGTGCGGTGGGCGAGAATCGGGCCATGGATCTGCCGGTGATGCCTCCTGTGAAGCCGATGCTCGCCAAGTCCGTGTCCTCGATTCCCTCCGGTATGCAGTACGAGGCGAAGTGGGACGGGTTCCGGGCGATCGTGCACCGGGACGGCGACGAGGTGGTGATCGGCAGCCGCACGGGAAAGCCCCTGACCCGCTACTTCCCCGAGGTGGTCAGCGCCGTGCGGGAGAACCTGCCGCCGCGGTGCGTGATCGACGGCGAGATCGTCCTCCCCTACGAGGGGCGGCTCGACTTCGACCGGCTGAGCGAGCGCATCCATCCGGCCGATTCCCGGGTGCGGATGCTGGCCGAGCAGATCCCGGCGAGTCTCGTCGCCTTCGACATCCTGGCCCTGGACGACACGTCCCTGCTGGCGACGGTTCAGACCGAGCGGCGCACGGTCCTGGAGGAGGCCCTGGCGGGCGCCTCACCGCCCGTCCATCTGGCCCCGTGCACCACGGACCCGGACCTCGCGGGTGAGTGGTTCGAGCGCTACGAGGGGGCGGGGCTCGACGGGGTGGTCGCCAAGCCGCTCGATCTGCCGTACCGGCCGGACGCACGGGCCATGTACAAGATCAAGCACGAGCGGACCGCCGACTGCGTGGTGGCGGGCTACCGCTTCCACAAGAGCGGCCCGGTGGTCGGCTCCCTGCTGCTCGGCCTGTACGACGCCGGGGGCGCCCTCCAGCACGTGGGGGTGTGCGCGGCCTTCTCGATGAAGCGGCGGGCGGAGCTCCTGGAGGAGCTGGAGCCGTTGCGTATCGATCCGGCGGAACACCCGTGGGCGGCCTGGGGGGAGGCCGCGGCGCACGAGGGGGCACGGCTGCCGGGCGCGCCGAGCCGCTGGTCGGGCAAGAAGGACCTGTCCTGGGTGGCGCTCGCGCCGGAGCGGGTCTGCGAGGTGGCGTACGACCACATGGAGGGCGACCGGTTCCGCCACACCACGCAGTTCCGGCGGTGGCGGCCGGACCGCACCCCCGTCGGCTGCACCTACGCGCAGCTGGAGGAAGTGGTGCGGTACGACCTGTCCGAGGTGCTCGACGGCCGCTGATCCGTCATGCGGTGGGCGTGGCGCAGGGTTCGTCGGACGGGGTGTCCGCGGGGGCGGTGGGGTCGGTGTCCGCCGAGGGCGTGGGGCAGGGGGGTTCGGTGGTGGGGTCCGGGGTGGGCGTCGTGGTCGGACCGGTGGTGCCGGGGTCCGGATCCGGTGTGGTGGTGGGGTCGGGGGTGGGCGTGGGGCCGGGGGATCCGCTGTCCGTCGGATCGGGGCCGGGGGTCGTCGGGTCCGTGGGGCTCGGGGACCCGCCGGGGTCCGGGCTGCCGGAGTCCGTGGGGGTGGGCTTCGGTGAGGTGGAGGGGGACGGCGTGGCGCCGGGCTGCGGGCCGACGACGATGCCGCCGCCCTTGCCGGGGGCGCTCGGGCTGCCGGGGCCGCCGACCGGGGCCTTGGGGGCGTGGGGGCTTCCCGCGCCGGGGCTCTTCGGGATCACGCCCTTGCCGTCGGCGACGGGATGGACGCCCTTGCGGTAGAACTCCAGCCAGGACAGGACCGTACGCAGATAGGTGTCCGAGTGGTTGTAGCTGAGGACCGCCCGGTCGAGGTCCGCCCGTACGGACAGGTCGCGGGTGCCGGCGCAGAGGTAGTGGCCGGCGGCGAGGGCCGAGTCACCGATGTTGCCGGGGTCGGCGCGTCCGTCGCCGTTGCCGTCCTTGCCCCAGTGCGCCCAGGTGGAGGGGATGAACTGCATCGGCCCGACGGCCCGGTCGTACCGGGTGTCGCCGTCGTAGACCCCGTTGTCGGTGTCCGGGATGTTCGCGAAGCCCGCGCCGTTCAGCACCGGGCCCAGGATCGGGGTGAGTGTGGTGCCGGCGGCGTCCACCCGGCCGCCTGCCGCGTGGCCGGACTCGACCTTGCCGATCGCCGCGAGCAGCTGCCAGGGCAGGTGGCAGCCGGGGTCGGTCCGGCCGAGCGCTCTCTGCGCGTCGCGGTAGGCGGCGAGGACGGTGGCGGGGATGCCCGCCTCGGCCCAGGACTGCGTCACCGCGGCCGGGGCGGGCTTCTTCCCGGTGGCGGGGGGCGGCTCCGGGGACCGCAGGGGCGGCAGCTCGGTGTGGTAGCTGTCGTCGTTCGGCACCTCGGTCCAGACGACCTCGTCCGATGCCACGTTCTTCATGTCGTCGGCGGCGGTGCCGCCCGTGAGCCCCGGGGCCTGGGACGCGGTGAGCGCGGCCATGGCGGCGACCGCGGTGGCCGTGCCGGTGAGTCCGCGGCGCATGGTTCCGTCGAACCTCATGTGTCCTGCCTCTCCTGGGTCAGCGCGTGAACGTGTCGATGGCCGCGATCCGCCAGGTGTCGCCGCGGCGGACGGCGTCCACCGCGAACATGGCCGCCGCGTACGTCGTCTCCTCCTCCTTGCCGGTCCGGGTGTTGCTCTGGTCGGCGAAGATCAGCAGCCTGGCCCGGTCGCCGTCGAGGAACTCGACACCGCTCCCGGTGACGGTCGTGGTGAGGACGAGCTTCTGCTTCGGGGCCTGGGCGCGGACCTCGGCGAGCATGTCCTTGTGCTGCTGGACCGCCTTGCCGGTCAGATGCTTCCGCGCGGCGAGGTCGGACTTCCCGGGCGAGGCGTAGTCGTACGAGAAGACCGCGCCGACGGCCTCGGTGATCTGCCCCTTGACCTCGCTGGTCCTGCCGATGTCGGTGAGCGCCGTGTTCTGCCGGCTCGGCTCGTCACGGAGCGCGCCGGCGGAGGTGAACGACCAGGCGGCGAAGGCGCCCAGGAGCAGCGTCGCGGCGCAGAGGACGGCGGGCAGCCGGATACGCAGACGGGGCAGCCGCCTGCGCGGGGGCGCTTCGTCGGCGGGCTCGGACTCGGGATCGGGCTCGGGATCGGTGCTTGGCTGGGTCTCGGCGTCGGTGGCCGGTTCGGGAGCCGGTCGCGGGGCCTCGGTCGTGCGCGGTGGTGCGGTCGTCGCCGCCACGGTGGCGAGCCGGCGGCGGCGGTTGACGAGGTGACGGGTCGTCGACATGGAGGTGGTCCTCTCGAAGGCGGGGGCGGTCGGCGGGGGCGGAGGCTGTCGGGTCCGAGGCCGTCCGCTCAGCCGGCGGTGTTGCCGACGGGGGCCTGGCCGAGGGCGCTGAGCTTCCATCCCTCCGAGGTGCGGGTGAGCTGCCCCAGCATCCGGCTCTCCTTGACCGCGGGTTCGCCCTCGGGGGCGGTCACGGTGACCCGCAGCGCCACCATCACGCCCGCCTTCCCCGCCCGGTCGTCCAGCTCGGTCACCGCTCCGGACAGGACCTTGGCGGTGCTGACGGTCTTCGCGGCCTCGATCTGCTTGACGAACGCGTCGCGCCCGTCGACGAGTTGCTTGTGCAGATCACCGGTGGTCGAGTCCTCCCAGCTGTCCAGTCCCTGGGCGAGCCGGGCGTGGTCGAGCGTGTTCATGTTCTGTACGGCCTGCTCCCCCGCCGCCAGGGCGTCGTCGCGGGCCCGGGCATAGCCCGCGGACGCGTCGTGCGCGGCGTCGTAGCGCGTCCAGCCTCCCCAGCCGGCGGCGACGGCGGCCGCGACCGTCAGCGCCACCGCTGCCGCCCGCAGCGGATCGGTCGTCATGCGTACCCGTGCCATCGGTGCTCTCCCCTACCTGGAGGTGATGTCGACGATCCGCCACTGTCCGCCCCGCAGTTCCGCGGTCACGGACAGCTGAGCCGCCGCCGTGGTGGCGGCCTTCCCCTCGCGCTCGTAGATCTGGTCGAGGAAGACGAGGAGGTGCGCGCTGCTGCCGGTGAGCCGGGTGACCCCGGCGCGCACGACCTGGCTGGTGAGTGTCAGCTTCTGGTCGGCGGCCTGCTTCTCGACCTGGCCGAACAGGGCCGCGTACTGCTGGAGCGCCCGGCCCGCGAGCAGCTGCTTCGCCGACTCCTTGGTGGCGGCGGTGGCCTGCGGGCCGTACGAGAAGACCTTGCCCAGCGCGCTGCTGACGTCGCCGGTGACCCGGCTGGTCGCCGCGGAGTCGGTCAGGGCGCGGTTGGAGGTGGCGGGGGTGTCGCGCAGCTGCCGCCCCTGGACGAACAGGGTGCCGCCCACGCCCAGCAGGGCGACGGCCAGCACCGCGGCGAGCGGGCGGACCCATCGCCGGCCGGCGGGGGCCGTGTCCGGTCCGGCCTCCGGGCCGGGATCCGGTACGGGACCGAGGTCCGGCGGGTCGGTCACCGCCGCGGTGTCCTGCGTCATGAGCCGCTCCCGACCGGTAGTGCTTCAAGTGCCTTGACCTTCCAGCCGTTCCCGGTGCGGGTCAGGGTCGCCTCGAAGCGTTTGCGCTCCGTGCCGCCCTTGCCCGTGCGCGGGGTGACCTCGACGTCGACGGTCCCGATGAGTGCCGCCGTGCCCGCCCGGTCGTCGAGCGCGGTGAGCGCGGCGTCGGTGACCTTGCCGCGTGCGGTGGCGCCGGACTCGGTGAGCTCGCCCGAGTCCTTCTTCCGGGTCCTCTCCAGCCGGTCGTGCAGCGGTCCGGCCGAGGCGTCGAGCCAGGCGTCGATCCCGGACTTCACGCTCGCCGCGTTCCTGCCGTCCATGCTGGTCAGCCGGGCCAGGTGCCGCTTGCCGTCGGCGAGCGCGGCGTCGCGGCTCTTCGCGTACGCCAGCGTGTCGTCGCCCAGGGCCCGGGCGTACGACCAGGTGCCGAGCGCGCAGACCAGGACCGCTGCGAGCAGGACGGACCAGCCGAGCCCCGTCCTCGTACGGCCGCTCATGAGCCGCCTCCCAGGCCGAGCAGTCCGGCCATGCCGCCGGCCGGCGGGGCGGTGGTGCCCGCCGTGGTGCCGGGGGCGTCCGGGAGGAGCCCGGAGCCCGGGGCGAACGGTTCGGGCACGGGGCCGCCCTTCGGGGCGTTGGCGCTGCCCCGGACGTTGATGCCGCTGCCGGGCGAGGAGGCGCAGCGGGCCTTGGTGTTGGCGGCGGGGGCGGCGGAGGTGTCGTTGCCTGTGCGATAGGTGGTGGCGCCGTACCCGGCGGTGCAGGGCAGTGGTTCGAAGAAGGTGACCGACATCCCGAACCTGGCTCCGTCCGCGTCGATGGCACTCGCCCCGGCGGCCGCGACCGCGGGGAGCTTCACCAGGAGTTCCTCCAGTCCGCGCTGGCGGGTGACGGCGACCTCGGAGGTGGTGAGGAGGTTGGCGACGACCACCCCGAAGGCGGGGTCGAGGTCGCGCAGCAGTCCGCTGATCTGTTCGGTGGCGTCGGGCGCGGCGGCGATGAGCCGGCGCAGGTCGGTGTCGGACCCCTTGAGTTCGGCGGCGAGTTCCTCCGCGCCGGAGGCGAAGCCCTTGAGGGCCTCGCCCTGTTCGTTCTGGGTCCGCAGCACGGTCTCCCCGTCGGCCATCAGTTTCGTGGTGGTCGGCAGGGCCTCGTCGGCCGCCTCGACGAACTCGCCACCGGTGTCCAGCAGGACCTGGAGGTCGTCGCCGCGGCCGTTGAAGGCGGCGCCGAACTCGTCGACGACCGTGCGCAGGGCTTCCGTGTCGACGGAGGCCGTCAGGTCGTTGACGCTGGTGAGGACGTCGGTGACGGGTGCGGGGACGGTCGTGTCGGCCTGGTCGATGACCGAGCCGTTCTCCAGGAAGGGTCCGTCCGCGCGGGTGGGCCGCAGGTCGATGTACTGCTCACCGACGGCGGAGAGGCTGGCGACGACGGCCCGCAGGTCGTCGGGGATGCGGGGCGCGTCGTTCTTGATGCGCAGTTCGGCCTCGACACCGTCGTCGGTGAGCTCGATCGGGCCGACCCTGCCGACGGACACGCCCCGGTAGCTGACGTTGGAGTGGGTGAACAGTCCCCCTGTCTGCGGGAGTTGGACCGTGACGGTGTAGTAGTCGCGCAGCCCGACGTAGTGGCCGAGGTCGGCGTAGCGCACCCCGAGGAAGCCGAGGACGAGTACGGCGATGACGAGGAAGGCGATGTTCTTGAGCCGGATGGCGAGAGTGATCATCAGCGGGTGCCCTCCGTTCCCGGTGCGGTGACCGAGGGGAGCGGCAGGGGCAGCGCCGCCCCTGCCGTCTTCCGCGCCCCGGACTCCGTGGGCGGGGTGAGCGCGGGGATGACCTGGGTGCCCGGCTGTGCGGTCACGTCCAGGTAGACGTTGAGGTAGTCGCCCTTCACCCCGCGGAGCACCTCGTCGGTGAACGGGTAGGTGACCAGCACCTGGAGGGAGTCCGGCAGGTCGTCGCCGGAGTCGGCGAGCGCGGTGAGCGTGGGTGCGATGGCCTTGAGGTCGGCGATCATGTCGGCCTTGCTCTTGTCGATCGTGTCGACGGCGACGGTGGAGAGCGTGTCGAGCGAGCGCAGCATGGTGAGGAGCGAGCCCCGCTGCTTCTCCAGGACCTTCATGCCGGGGGTGAGCCCGGTGAGGACCGTCCCGACGTCCTGTTTCCGGGTGGCGAGGGTGGCGGAGAGACGGTTGACGCCGTCCAGTGCCGCGGTGATGTCCTCCTTGTGGTCGTCCAGGTTCGTGACGAGGGTGTCGACGCGCTTCAGCATCGAGCGGATCTGCGGTTCCTGGCCGGCGAGCGCCTTGTTGAGCTCGGTGGTGATGGTCTTGAGCTGGGCGACCCCACCGCCGTTGAGGAGCATCGACAGGGCGCCGAAGACCTCTTCGACCTCCGGGTTGCGGTTGGTGCGGGAGAGCGGGATCCGGTCGCCGTCCGCGAGGGCCCCCTCGGCGGTGCCGGTGCTCGGGGGCGAGAGCTGGACGAACTTCTCGCCGAGCAGGCTGGACTGTTCGAGGTGGGCGTAGGCGTTGGCGGGCAGCTCGACCTTCCCGTTGACCCGCATGGTGACCTTGGCGGTCCAGCTGCCGGGGGTGAGGGTGATCCCGGTGACCCGGCCGACGGCCACGTCGTTGACCTTGACGGACGACTGCGGGGCGAGGCTGAGGACGTCGCCGAACTCGGCAGTGATCTCGTACGGGTGGTCCCCGAGGTCGGCGCCGCCGGGGAGCGGCACCTGGTCGATGCCCCCGAGCGACGGCAGGCCGACGGTCGTGGCGACGAGTACGAAGCCGACGCCGGCGGCGACCAGGGCGCCGAGGGCCGCGACCACCCGGGTGCCGGGTCTGGGCGGGGCGGGGCTCATGGGGTCGCCTCCTTCTTCTTCTCGTCCGTTCCGGTCTTCTTCGCGCCGGCCTTCTCCGGGGTCCCGTAGACGGTGCCGACGGCGGGCAGCGGCAGCACGGGCAGCGCCTCCTGCCGGGTGGCGTCCACCGGGGCCAGCCCTCGCAGTCCTGCGGCAGCGGCCTCGGGTTCGGTGAGGGGTCCGCCCATCGACAGCTCGTTGAGGTCGGTACGCCCGTTGAGGGTGCGGTTCGCCGGGTCGTACGCGTTCAGCACGTTGCCCGCCGCGAGGGGCAGGGTGTCGAGGGATTCGGCGAGCGAGGCGCGCTGGTCGACCAGGGTCTCGGTGAGCGGCAGCAGGAGGTCCACGTTCTCCTTGAGGGCGCCTCGGTTCCTCTGGATGAAGCCCTTGACCTGGCCGAGTGCCTTGCCCAGTTCCTTCAGGGCCGCGCCGAGGTTCTTCTTGTCGTCGGCGAGGAAGCCGGTGACGGTGTTCAGCTGCTGCTCGGCGGCCCGTACGTTGCCGTCGTTGTCCTTCAGCATCGTGGTGAAGGACTGCAGGTAGGACAGTGTGTCGAAGAGGTTTCCGCTGCTCCTGTCCAGGGTCTTCGTCGCCTTGCCGAACTGTTCGATGGAGTCCCCGACGGCCTTGCCGTTGCCGTCGAGGTTCTTCGCCCCGGTGTCCAGGAGTTCCGCGAGCGCCCCGTCCGTGTTGGCGCCGTCCGGGCCGAGCGCCGTGGAGAGCTCGGTGATCGACTCGTACAGCTGGTCGACCTCGATGGGCGTGGCGTTGGCCGCGGCCGGGAGCACGGCGCCGTCCTTCAGCCGCGCTCCCCCGGTGTAGGCGGGCGCGAGCTGTACGTACCGGTCGGCGACCAGGCTGGGGGCGACGACGACGGCGTGCGCCTTCTCGGGTACGTCGACGCCCTTGTCGAGCCGCAGGGTGACCCTGACCTCCTTGCCGTGCGGTTCGACGGACTCGACGGTGCCGACCCTCACCCCGAGGATCCGCAGGTCCGATCCCGCGTACACGCCGGTGGCCTGGTCGAAGTAGGCGGTGACGGTGGTCCTCCCCTGGTCGTCCAGTGCCATGACGCCCGAGGTGGCGGCGACCGCCACGACGGCGAGCCCGGCGCCGATACCGATGACGCGTGTGCGTCTCATGTCAGCGCCCTCCCTGCTTCGGTGGCATGCAGTCGCCGTTGCCGGGGGGTGTGCCGGCGGGCAGGTAGTTCTCCGGGACGACTCCGCAGACGTAGTTGTCGAACCAGCGGCCGTTGCCGAGGGTGTTGCCGACGAGACGGTTGTAGGAACCGGCCAGCGAGAGCACCTTGTCGAGGTTCTTGCGGTTCTTCACCAGGACCGAGGTGACCCGGCCCAGTGAGTCCAGGGTGGGCTTCAGCTGCTTGTCGTTGTCCGCGACGAGCCCGGTGAGCTGGGTCCCCAGGTTCCTGGTCCCGGTGAGCAGCAGGTGGATGGAGTCGCGGCGGGCCTGGATCTCGCCGAGGAGCAGGTTGCCGTCCTCCAGGAGCGTCTCGAAGCTGCTCTTCTTGTTCGCGAGGGTCCTGGTGAGCTGCTTGCTGCCCTTGAGGAGGGTGGCGAGCTGGGCGTCCCGCTCGGACACCGTCCTCGACAGCGCCGAGAGTCCGTTCGCGGCGCTGCGCACGTCGGGCGGGGAGTCCTTGAAGGTCTCGGAGATCGTCTCGAAGCTCCGGGCGAGCTGCGCGGTGTCGATCTCGTCGATCGTCTCGCCGAGTCCGTCGAACGCCTGGGTGACGTCGTACGGGGAGGTGGTGCGGCTCGCGGTGATGCGGGAGTCCGGGTCCTGCGGGGCGTCGCCCAGCGGATCGACGGCGAGGTACTTGTCGCCCAGGAGGGTCTTGATGGCGATGCCGACGGTGGAGGAGTTGCCGATCCAGGCGTCCTTGACCTTGAAGTCCACCTTCACCTTCGCGCCGTCGAGCCGGACGCCGGTGACCTCGCCGACCTTCACCCCGGCGATCCGTACCTCGTCGCCCTCGTCGAGGCCGGCCGATTCGGTGAAGTCGGCGCTGTAGGTGGTGCCGCCGCCGATGAAGGGCAGGGCGTCGGCGCGGTAGGCGGCGAGACCGACGAGGGCGAGGACGAGGAGTCCGACGATGCTGACGGCGACCGGGTTGCGTTCGCGTACGGGCTTGATTCTCATGCCTTGCACCTCGGCCGGCTGATCGTGATGCCGGTGGGCGGGGCGCTGCCGTCCTCGGTGGTCACACCGCTGACCCTGGCTTCGCAGAGGTAGAGGTTGAGCCACGACCCGTACGAGGTGAGGCGGGTGATGGCCTCCATCTTGGCCGGGGTCTTCTGCAGGAAGCTCTCGATCTCGGGGGCGTTCCTGTCCAGCCGGCCGCTGAGCCGTCCGAGCTGGGCGATGTCGTCCTTCAGCGGCTTGCGTCCGTCCTGGAGGAGGTCCGCGGTGACGGTGGTGAGCGCGCCCATCGCCGTCACCGCTTCGCCGAGCGGCTTGCGGTCACCGGCGAAGCCCGTGACGAGCTTCTGCAGGGTGACGACGAGGTCGTCGAAGCCGGCTTCCCGGTCGTTGACGGTCTTCAGGACCGTGTTGAGGTTCTTGATCACCTCGCCGATCACCTTGTCCTTGGCCGCGACGGTGCCGGTCAGCGATCCGACGTGGGAGAGAATGCTGTCGACGGTTCCGCCCTCGCCCTGGAGGACCTGGACGATCGATCCGGCGAGCTGGTTGACGTCCGGTGGCGACAGTCCTTCGAAGAGGGGCTGGAAGCCGTTGAAGAGCTGGGTGAGGTCCAGCGCGGGGGTGGTGCGTGAGAGCGGGATGGTCGCGCCCGGCCTGAAGCTCCGGCCGACGGGGCCGGTGCCCTGGTCGAGGTCGATGTAGCGCTGGCCGACCATGTTGAGGTATTTGATCGAGGCCGTCACCGAGGCGGGCAGCGTGCGGCCCTTGCGGACGGCGAAGCCGACCTCGGCCAGCCGTTTGTCCGCGATCTCGATCGACTCGACCTGGCCGACCTTGACGCCGGCGATCCGGACGCTGTCGCCGACGACGAGCCCGGTCACGTCGGTGAACCTCGCCCGGTACGACGTGGTGTCGCCGACGCCCGAGTTGGCGATGGACAGCCCGAGGACGGTGGTGGCCATGACGGTCACCACGACGAAGACGATCGACTTGACGAGGGGTCCCGCGAGGGAGCGGCGTTTCACTTGAGCTTCACCTCCGCACCGCGGAAGGCCGGACCGATGAGCACGCTGCTCCAGTCGGGCAGGGTCTGCGGCTGCACGTTCAGGGAGGGGGCGACCAGCTCGTTGACGAGCCGGCTCTCCTCGGGCGAGTTGGGCATGCCGAGGGCGGTGCCGGCCGCGCCGTCCCCGGGCGCCCTGACCTCCGCGCCCGGGGTGCCGTCCGTGGCGGACGCGGTCCGCGCGTCGGCGGTCGGCACCGCCTTGCCGGTGTAGGGCACCGAGTAGCAGTGCGGGCCCCCGGTGGCGTCGTAGACCGGGGTGTCCCTGCCGGCCACGTACGTGCCCTTGGACTTCACGGGCCTGAGCGTGACGTGGAGGCCGGGCTGATCGGTTCCCTTGCCGAGCGCCTTGTCCATGGCGGGCACGAAGCCCGCCATGGTGCGCAGGGTGCAGGGGAACATGTCGGAGTACTCCGCGAGGAGTTCCAGGGTCGGCCGGCCCGACGCGGAGAGGCGGATGAGGTTGTCCTTGTTCTTGCGCAGGAAGGAGGTGACGTCCTGGGCGGAGGCGGTGGTCGAGCCGTACAGATCGGCGAGTTCCGCCTGCTGTTCGGCGAGGGTGCCGCTGGTGGTGGTGAAGTCGGTGAGCGCGTCCAGGACGTCGGGCGCGGCGTCCGCGTAGAGCGTGCTGACCTTGACGAGCTCCTTGATGTCCGCGTTCAGCGTGGGGAGCTGGGGGTTGAACTCCTTGAGGTGGGCGTCGAGGGTGACCAGCGTGTCGCCGAGCTTGTCGCCCCGCCCTTCGAGCGCCTGGGACACCGCGTTGAGGGTGGCGGCGAGCTTCTCCGGCTTGACGGCGGTCAGCATCGGCAGGACGTTGTCGAGGACCTCCTCCAGCTCGATGGCGTTGGAGGAGCGGTCCTGCGGGATCACCGCACCGGCCCGGAGGGTCCGCGCGGACGGCACGGACGGGGGTACGAGGGCGACGAACCGCTCGCCGAAGAGGGTGGTGGGCAGCATCTGGGCGGTGACGTCGGCGGGGATCTGCCGGAGCCGGCCGGGCCGGATGGCGAGGGTGAGGCGAGCCCCGTCGCCCTCCGACTCGATGTCGCGCACCTCTCCGATCACGACGCCGCGCAGCTTGACCTCGGCGTTGTCGTGCATCTCGTTGCCGACGCTCCCGGTGCGTACGGTCACGGTGGCGTCGTCGGTGAAGTCCTTCTCGTACACGGACACCGAGAGCCATACGAGCAGGGCGGGCACCAGCACGAAGGCCACACCGGCGAGTCTGCGGCGCACCGTCTGCGCCGTGGCGGAACGCATCAGCCGGCCACCTTCACCGTTGTCGTCGCACCCCAGATGGCGAGCGAGAGGAAGAAGTCGGTGACGCTGATCAGCACGATGGCGTTGCGCACCGACCGGCCCACGGCCACGCCCACGCCGGCCGGACCGCCGGTGGCGTGGAAGCCGTAGTAGCAGTGGGCGAGGATCACCAGCACGCTGAAGATCAGCACCTTGAGCACCGACAGGAGCACGTCGTCCGGGGAGAGGAAGAGATTGAAGTAGTGGTCGTAGGTGCCCGCCGACTGTCCGTTGAACAGGACGGTGATGTAGCGGGACGCCAGGTAGGAGGAGAGCAGCCCGATCGCGTACAGCGGGATGATGGCGACGACCCCGGCGATGATCCGTGTGGTGACGAGGTAGGGCATGGAGCGCACGCCCATCGCTTCGAGGGCGTCGACCTCCTCGTTGATCCGCATCGCCCCGAGCTGGGCGGTGAAGCCGGCACCGACGGTCGCGGAGAGGGCGAGGCCCGCGACGAGCGGGGCGATCTCCCGGGTGTTGAAGTAGGCGGAGATGAAGCCGGTGAACGCGGAGGTGCCGATCTGGTCGAGGGCGGCGTACCCCTGGAGGCCGACGACGGAGCCGGTGGCGAGGGTCATCGCGATCATCACGCCGATGGTCCCGCCGATGACGCCGAGGCCGCCGCTGCCGAAGGCGACCTCGGCGAGCAGCCGCTGCACCTCCTTGAGGTAGCGGCGCAGGGTCCGGGGGATCCAGATCAGCGCCCGTACGTAGAAGGTGAGTTGCTCACCGGAACGGTCGAGCCAGCCGAGCATCGACATCGGTCAGCCCCCCTTCGGGGGGACGATCTGGAGGTAGATCGCCGTGAGGACCATGTTCACCGCGAACAGGAGCATGAAGGTGATGACGACGGACTGGTTGACGGCGTCGCCGACGCCCTTGGGACCGCCGCGCGGGTTGAGCCCCCGGTAGGCAGCGACGATGCCCGCGATGAAGCCGAAGATCAGCGCCTTGAGTTCACCGACGTACAGGTCGGGGAGCTGGGCCAGGGCGGAGAAGCTGGCGAGGTAGGCACCCGGGGTGCCGTCCTGCATGATCACGTTGAAGAAGTAGCCGCCGAGCGTGCCGACCACGGAGACCAGCCCGTTGAGCAGCACGGCGACGGACATGGTGGCGAGCACGCGCGGGACGACGAGGCGCTGGACGGGCGAGACGCCCATGACCTCCATGGCGTCGAGCTCCTCGCGGATCTTGCGGGAGCCGAGGTCGGCGCAGATCGCGGAGCCCGCCGCCCCGGCGATCAGCAGCGCCACGATGAGCGGGCTGGCCTGCTGGATGACGGCGAGGACGCTGGCGCCGCCGGTGAAGGACTGGGCGCCGAGCTGTTCGGTGAGCGAGCCGACCTGGAGGGCGATGACCGCGCCGAACGGGATGGAGACGAGGGCGGCGGGCAGGATGGTGACGCTGGCGACGAACCAGAACTGCTCGATGAACTCCCGTACCTGGAAAGGGCGGCGGAAGACGGCCCGGGCGACGGCCAGGGCGAGGGCGAAGAGCTGTCCGGTCTGGCGCAGCGGGGCGAGGAGCCGCGAGGACGGTCTCTGCGGCGGCGCGTCCTCCCGCGCCTCCACGGCGGCCGGCTCCGGCGGCCGTACGGGCAGTGGTGCCGTCATCGGCGTCCACCGTCCAAGGTCGGCGTGTAGCTGTTCATGATGGCCGTACGGGCGGCCTCCGGCAGCTGGCCCATCATGGAGAGCACCCGCTCCCGGCGGCGCACGGCGCCCTGCCGCACGGGCAGCCCGGGCGAGGGCTCCAGTTGCGGTACGACGGTGCGGGGCCCGGCCGTGTGGTGGAAGCCGTTGGTCTGCTCCGCCGCGAGGGTGGCCGCGTCCTTCTCCTCGGACATGCCGATGGGGCCTTCGCGGCGTCCGGCGAGGAACTGCGAGACGACGGGCATGTCGCTGGTGAGCAGGACCTCGCGCGGGCCGAAGGTGACGAGGTTGCGGCAGAACAGCATCCCCATGTTGTCGGGGACGGTGGCCGCGATGTCGAGGTTGTGGGTGACGATGAGCATCGTCGCGTCGATCTGGGCGTTGAGGTCGATCAGGAGCTGTGAGAGGTAGGCCGTGCGGACCGGGTCGAGCCCGGAGTCCGGCTCGTCGCAGAGGATGATCTGCGGGTCCAGGACGAGGGCACGGGCGAGGCCGGCGCGCTTGCGCATCCCGCCGGATATCTCACCCGGCAGCTTCCCCTCGGCGCCCAGCAGTCCCACGATGTCGATCCGCTCCATGACGATGCGGCGGATCTCGGACTCCTTCTTGCGGGTGTGCTCACGCAAGGGGAAGGCGATGTTGTCGAAGAGCGACATCGAGCCGAAGAGGGCGCCGTCCTGGAACATGAGCCCGAACAGCTTGCGGGTCTCCATGATTTCGCGCTCGGGGCTGTTGACCATGTCGACGCCGTTGATGAGGACACGGCCCTTTTCCGGCTTCAGCAGTCCGATGATGGATTTCAGGAAGACGGTCTTTCCCGTACCGGAAGGACCGAGCATCACACTCACCTCACCGGCCGGCAGCGTAAGGCTGACGTCCTGCCAGATGTTCTGTCTACCGAAGGACTTCGTCAGGCCCTCGACGACCACTTCGATTCCCATCGGCCCTCCTTCGCAGGGGTGGTGAACGACGTCATCTGTCTGCGCTCCGGCTCCGGTGAATGCAGGGGGCGGCTCGTCACACATGCACCAGGAGGCGCACGTTATGTCCGTCGAATCCGCCAGGACAAGCCGTTGAGCAGCGGAAATCGTCGGTCATCGATCTTCGGGCGGATCACTTGTCACCGAATGACAAACCCGTTCACCGGCCTTGTCGGATTCTGCGCAAGCTCTCCGGGTGCACCTGGTTCCCGTGGCCCCGGGGCCACGGGATCCCGGCGGTGGGAGGCCCTGCCCCGGTGGAGGGTTCGGTGCCGGGGGAACTCCCGGAGGAATCCCGGGCCGAGGGGGGCGACCGGGACTCCACGTACGTCGAACAAGCAGGTACGGAGGTGTTTCCGAGCCGCTCAAGCGGGACGCTACGGGCCGGTAACCTGAGTCCGCAATAGCACTTCACGAACTTTCTCCGAGGTAATTGCGCGGCCCTGTTTTCTTGTGCCTCGATGAGTAATCGGGGCGCGAAACCTATCGAAAAGTGAGGGCTGCCCGGCCGCGGCGGCGGGCTCCCGGAAGCGGGTGCGGACACGCCGAAGCCCGCCCCGACCAGGGTGCATTCGGTCGGGGCGGGCTCATGGGCGGCCGAGGGCCGGGGCGCACGAAGTGACAAGAAGCGCCGGGACGCCATCCGCGCCCCTCTCGCCGGCTACTTCACCGCGGAGTGCCAGCTCGCCGCGAGCTCCTTGCCGGCGTTGGGGACCGACACGCCCGGAGCCGTCAGGCCGGCCGTGTAGGTCTTGGCGTCGTTCAGGACGAGGTTGTTCGAGCCTGCCGCGGCGGGCAGCCCGACCTTGAGGTCGATGGCCCAGCTGAGCAGACCGCCGAGACCGCAGCCGCTGGCCTTCGGCACGGAGAACTGGCTGTCGCCCTGGGCCGCCCCGGACAGGGCGATCTGGATCAGCGCACCCTCGTCCGGGTTGGCGGACCCGTCGCCGTTGAACCTGGAGGCGGCCATGCTCGGGGCACTGATGTTCCCGGGACGCAGAAGGACCGGGTTGCTGCTGCTGCCTATGTAGCAGTTCGATCCGAGCAGGGGGTTCTCCAGGCGGATCTTGACGGGCAGTCTGACGATCGGCCCGGAGGAGATCCCGGCGACCAGGCTGAAGTCGGTGGGCGTGCCGGCGGACTCCACCGTGGCGGTCACCTTGTTCAGCGTGGCGTCGGTGATCTGCCCGCAGACGGCCGAGACGACGGGGACGTTGCTGGGGCACATGATGCCGAGGAGGCCACCGGGGATGGTGGTCTTCCCGCTGATGATGGATCCCGCCGCCGGCGGGACGACGGTGTAGGTCCCCTCGGCCGGGTGCTGGATGACGCCGAACTGCAGGTTCGTGGACCCGGTCGTCGCGGTGGTGTTGCCCAGCTTGATCGTCCCGTTGGGCGAGGTGGACGTCACGCACAGCGGGACATCGGTGTCGCCGTCCGTCGCGAGCATGGCCGGGGCGTCCACCGGACAGCGGTCGAACGGTGCCCAGGAACCGTTCAGCTGGGCGGCGGCCGTGGCGGCGCCGGCCGGGGTGGCGGTCAGGGGCATGACCAGTGCGGCGGACGCGGCGACGGCGCCGCCGGCCTTGATCCAGGTCTTGGAGACAGGTCTCATGGTTCCCTCGATTCGTGAGCAGGACGGGAGATGTCGCTGTGCGCGATGTGGGTCTCGGTACGGCCGCGGGGGCTCAGCGAGCCGCCTCGGGCACGTCCCTCGGCTGGAAGTCGGGCAAGCAGAAGGTGGGATCCGCGCCGTTCGCCGGCGCGCAGGGCGCTCCCTGCACCTGTTTGACGTAACCGGGCACTCCGGACAGGGACGCGGTGAAGAGGTTGTCCAGGTCCTCTTCGGCACCGCATCCGCTGAAGGGGGGAAGCGTGACCGACCCGGTCAGCTCACCGCCGGTCGCCAGGGTGTACCCCACCTGGACCCCGTCCTTCAGCGTCATGTGCCCCTCCAGCTTCAGGGTGAAGGGTTTGCTGGTGCGGCAGTCGTCCCCCACGTCCAGGGGCACGCCGTCGACCTCGACGTCACGGAGTCTGAGCATCAGTTCGAGGGTCACGGCCGTCACGGCCTTGGTCGAGCCCTCGGCGATGTTGATCGCCAGGTCGGACTTGATGTTGGGAACACGTGTCCCGTCAGGGTTGGTCGCCGTGGGGATCTGCGTCATTTCGAGGGTCGCGGTGGTCGGCATGAATCCGAACGTCAGAAAGGTGCCGGAGGCGGGAGGAAGCTGGGTCTTCCCCTCGTGGTCGAGGTCCACCGCCGAGTCCTGGTAGATGTGCAGGAATTCACCGTCGGGCACGACCCTGCTCTCGCCCTGGGTGATCCGCGCACACGCCAGCGGGAATCTGGTCGCGCCGTCGAGTTTCGCCACGTTGGCGTAACCGGTGACGAAGGCGACCATGCCCAGTTCGGCGCTCGGGTCGCCCACGCAGGGCGGCGCGTCCGCCGCGGCGGGCTGCTGCGCCGGGGTCCCGACCTCCGGAAGGCCGCCCTCCTCGCCCGCTTCCTGCTCCTCGGGCCAGGATTCGGCCGGGGTGGGCTCCGTACCGGGCTCCTCTCCGTCACCGCCCACGGGCACCACTGCCAGCGTCGCTTCCTGCCCGGTGTCCAGCGCACAGTTCAGGGTGAGGGCCGGCGACTCGGCAGGGGTCCCGTCGGCCTTCGTGAGAGTGAGGTCCACGGAGAGGGCGCCCGCGCCGAAGACCAGGTCGCCGGGCGTCCCGGGCTTCACGAAGGGGACGCTCCCCGTCGTGCTCAGCGTCAGGTCGCCCGTGTCGGGAACCGGTACCGGTTCGGCGGTCGTCCCGATCCACTCCGTCCGGGCGCGCTGTTCTCCTTGGGCCACATCGACCGCGAGCTTCGCCTCCGCCTTCACGGTGGCCGCTCCGGCGGCGGCGAGTCCGGCCGGCGCCTCCTCGGAGAGCGCCAGTTCCAGTCCCACGCCCTCGGGCTGGATGACCTGGTCGACCAGGCCCGATTCCGGGACCTCCGCGGTGATCCCGACCCTCGCCGGCTGTCCGCCGTCCGGGAGATCGCACGTATAGGCCAGCTCCGCCTCGATCCTCTGCACACCGGACGCCGCCTGCGCGCCCGGGATCATCCCTCCCAGCAGCACCGCGGTGGCCACTGCGGCCCCCCGCGCCGTACGCCGCCGTGCGCCTGTCATACGGCTGCCCCTCACTGGACATGTCCCCTTTCGGACGGACCCGACGCGCGTCGTGCGGCGGGTGGACCCGCATCCGCCGCCGCCGCGGGCCTCCCGGGAGGCCCGCGTGCCGCCGGCTCCTCCGTTCCCGGTGACGGGCCGGCGCAGGGACCGCACGGCGGGCGGATCCCGCCGTGCGGCCCCTGCTCACTCCTGAGTGGCTCGTGGCCGGGTCAGGGGGTGTAGACGATGGTCGGCTTGGTGCTGCCGCCGACCGGCGTGACCGCGTTGTAGCTGGCGGTGTAGGTCGGGTTGTTGCCCACGGCCGCGATGCCGGCGCAGCCCGCGGTGACGGTGGCGACCGTCAGCTTGTAGGTCGCGTTGTTGCTGACCGCCAGCACGCCGGTGGAGTTGGTGTACGTGGCGGCGGCGTTGCCCGTCACGGTGAAGGTGCAGGTGAGGACCTTCAGCGTGGCCTTGATGCCGCTGATGTACCCGCTGGTGACGCCGGCACTGTAGGTGTTGGCGTTCAGCTTCCACGGGGTGGACGTGTCGGCGGTCGGGGTCACCGGGCCGAACGGGCTGGTGCAGCTGGACCAGGTCAGCGGGGCGATGGTGCCGACCTGCACGTTGGTGGTCCCCGAGGCGCTGGCCAGGTTGCCCTGGGCCGCGGACGACGTACACGTCATCGGGATGCCGTTGAGGGTGAGGGTGACGGTGCCGGAACTGGCCGAGAACGCCTCCGGCGAGCTGGGGCCGACGGTCCAGGTCGGAGCGGCGACGCCCGCGGTGGCGGTGGTGGCTCCGAGGGTGACGGCGGCCGCGGCTGCGCCGGCCGCGATCGCGATCTTTCTGAGGGAGTTGCGCACAGTGAGTTCCTCCGATTCGGCAGTGCGGGTGCACTGTTGCGGGGAAGGCACCCGAATTCCTGCAAAGGCGCAGGGAGTGCCGCGATGAATCGTGTTGCGTGGGGGCCGTTCTGCGCTTTCAGCCACACACGTGCTGTGACAGGGCGTGACGTTACTTGCGGGAAACTTGGAGCACAATCCCGCCGGTCAAGATTGGTCGGGCAAGTTTTTTTCCTCGTCCGTAGGTCACTAATTCGCCCGGCACACTTGTCACTTCGTGCGCAATAACTCCGCCGAATACCGTGCCGCCACCGGCCACCGTCGGGGCCGCCCCGGACGCCCCCGACGTCCGGAGAAGATCGGAACAGGCCGGGGAGGGACCGGAGGCGGCCCCTCGGGACGGCCGACGCGGCGGGCACCGCGCCGCCGCACCGGCATCCTCGGTGCGCCGGCGGCCGAAAACATTGTCCGGAAGTGAGCATTTACGGCCCCACCTGCACCGGAGCCGCACAACCGGGCCATGTTGTGTGCCCCTTGCACATCCATTCTGTCCAGGCGGTGTGCACCCCGCCCGACTTGGTCTATCTTCGGCGCCGATGTTGGTATACACCTGTCGGCCCGTGGGAGCGCTTTCCCCCCACCTGCTCCACCCACGCCGGGCCCAGGAAAGCGAGGGGACGGTCATGCCGAGACTTATCCAGCCGCTGGACACCGGAGACCCGCTGGGGCCCCTCCCCCAGGAGTTCGCCGCGATCATGCGACCCGAACTGCCGAGCCTGATCAAAGAGATAGGCATGGAAGTGACCCGCGCCTATCCGGAATACGCGCGGCTTCTCAACGGCCCCAATGGCACGTCCATCCGAATGGGTGTCGAGCAGAGTCTTTCCTCCTTCGTGGACCTGGTCGCCGAGCCCTCGTCGCCCACGGTTCTGCGCGACGACATGTGCCGGAGATTCGGCAGGTTCGAGGCGTACGAGGGCCGGACGATGGACGCGCTCCAGGGTGCGTACCGGCTGGGTGCGCGGGTCGCGCTGCGGCGGGCGAAGAAGGTGGGCCGGAGCTACCACTTCTCGCCCGCGCTGATGCTCAGCTTCGCCGACGCGCTGTTCGCTTACGTGGACGAGCTGGAGGCGCTGTCCCGCGAGGGCTATCTCGAGGTGCAGGCCCAGTCCGACCAGCAGAGCGAGGCGGTGCGCCGGCGCCTGCTGCACCTGATCCTCGCGGGCAGGCCCGTACCCCGCAGCGCCATCGCCGAGTTGTGCGAGCAGACCGGATGGACGCTGCCCGAGCAGGTCACCCTCGTCGCGGTGCGCGCCCCGTCCGGCCTCGACCGGATCAGCGCCGACCCCGACGTCCTGATCGACCCCGGCGACCCTCAGCCGCATCTCCTCGTACCCGGGCCGATGGACGACGCGCGTAGAGAGATGCTCGACCGGACGATCCCCGGCGGCGGCGCGGCGATCGGGCTGACCGTGCCGACCACGCTCGCCGCCGACTCGATCCGATGGGCCCGCCGAGTCCTCGAACTGGTCGACGCGGGGGTCATCGACGACGCGCCCGTCCTCCTCTGCGAGGACCACCTCATCACCCTGTGGCTCCTCTCCGACACCGCCCTCCTCGACCAGCTCGCCGAGCGCGAACTGGCCGCCGTGTCCGGCATCAGCACCACCCGGCGCGAGCGGCTCATCGAGACGCTGCGGATCTGGCTCGACACCCGTGGCACCGCGGCCCAGATGGGCGAGCTGCTGGATGTGCACCCGCAGACGGTCCGCTACCGGATGCGCAGCCTGGAGGCCATCTTCGGCGAGCAGCTCACCGACCCCGAGAGCCGCTTCTCGACCGAGGCGGTGCTGCGCGCCCTGCAGTTACGGTCACGCGGCGGCCAGTCCCTCAACTGAGCCTTCACCACATGCCTGGCGCAAAGTCAACTTACCTTCAGGTAAAGCGAAATAGACGGTCAGTCCCAAACGGTTGCGACACGGAGACGTTCTCAACGAGAAACACGGAACTGCGTCCCGTTACATAAGGAGGAGCGGTGGCCCACCGGCCGCCGCGGAGCACCACCTCCTGGCCGACCATCCGAGAGGGAACACCCCATGACCGCCTCGCACCTCCTCGTCCCCGTGCCGATCCCGGACCGGGTCGCCGCGCTGATCGGGTCCTGCACCCCGCCGCACATCCTCCAGGCGGAGTTCGACGCCGACTGCGCCGCCCGCGAGGTGCGCAGGTTCCGGGGGCCGAGCCTCGGCATCGAGGACCAGGCCGACCGCGAGCAGGCGCTGTCCGAGCTCGCCCGGGCCAACAAGGTGCTCTGCGCCCATCACCCGCACCTCGCGGTGCGCCCCGACGGCGCCTGGTGACAGCTGCTTGCGCGACGGCGACACCCCCCTTACCTTACTCAGAAGTAAGTTTACTCTGGAGTAAGGATTTGGCGTGCCCGACAACAGCAGCGGCAACCTCACCGACGAACTGGCCGGGCTCGACTTCGCCGCCGTCTCCCCGGAGGAGTTCGCACGGATCGTCAAGGGCCTGTCCGCCAAGCAGCTCGGCGAGGTCATGCACGGCGATCTGCGCACCCGGGTGCTGGGCGAGGTCTTCGGCCGGATGCGGCAGCAGTTCCGCCCGGAGGCGGCCGGCGGGCTGAAGGCCCTGATCCGCTGGAAGATCACGGGTGAGAGCGAAGAGGTCTACGAGACGTCGATAGCCGACGGCACCTGCACGGTGAGCCCGGGCCGCTCCGACGCGGAGCCCCGGACGACGCTGGTGATGGGTGACGCCGAGTTCCTCAAGCTGGTCTCCGGCAACGGCAATCCGGTGACGATGTTCATGATGCGCAAGCTGAAGGTCGCCGGTGACGTCGGCCTGGCCTCGGGGCTGACCCGCTACTTCGACATCCCGAAGGCCTGAGCCCATGAGCTACTTCTCCCTCGCCCTGACCGAGGAACAGCAGGACCTGCGCAACTGGGTGCACGACTTCGCCGCCCAGGTGGTGCGCCCCGCGGCCGCCGAGTGGGACGAGCGCGAACAGACCCCGTGGCCGGTCATCCAGGAGGCCGCCAGGATCGGCCTGTACGGATTCGAGTCGCTCGCCGACATGTACGGCGACCCGAGCGGGCTCTCCCTCCAGATAGCCAACGAGGAGCTCTTCTGGGGCGACGCCGGGATCGGCATGGCGCTGTTCGGCACCTCTCTCGCGGTCGCCGGCATCTTCGCCTCCGGCACGCCCGACCAGCTCGCCGAGTGGGTCCCCCAGTGCTACGGCGACGAGGACGACCCGAAGGTGGCCGCCTTCTGCGTCTCCGAGCCGCAGGCCGGTTCCGACGTCTCGGCGATGACCACGCGGGCCCGCTACGACGAGGCCAAGGACGAGTGGGTGCTCTCCGGTCAGAAGGCGTGGATCACGAACGGCGGGATCGCCGAGGTCCATGTGGTGGTCGCCTCGGTCGACCCCTCCCTGGGCGCACGCGGCCAGGCCGCGTTCATCGTGCCGCCCGGCACCGAGGGCCTGGAGGCGGGCCGCACCGTCAAGAAGCTCGGCCTGCGCGCGTCGCACACCGCGGACGTCTTCCTCGACGACGTACGCGTCCCCGGGCACTGTCTGCTGGGCGGGAAGGAGAAGCTGGACGCCCGGCTGGCCCGGGCCCGCGAGGGCGGCACCGCGAAGGGCCAGGCCGCGATGGCCACCTTCGAGGTCAGCCGCCCCACGGTGGGCGCGCAGGCCCTCGGCATCGCGCGCGCCGCGTACGAGTACGCCCTGGAGTACGCCGGACAGCGCGAGGCGTTCGGCCGGCCGATCATCGAGAACCAGTCGATCGCGTTCGCCCTGGCCGACATCCGTACGGAGATCGAGGCCGTACGGCTGCTGATCTGGCAGGCCGCGTGGATGGCCCGCAACGACCGGACCTTCGACGCCGGCCAGGGTTCCATGTCCAAGCTCCGGGCGGGTGAACTCGCCGTCTCCGCCACGGAGAAGGCCGTACAGATCCTCGGCGGCGCCGGGTACAGCAGGGAGCACCCGGTGGAGCGGATGTACCGCGACGCCAAGATCTACACGATCTTCGAGGGCACGAGCGAGATCCAGCGGCTGGTCATCGCCCGTGCCGTCTCGGGGCGCCACATCCGCTGACGGCGTCCCTCCGGCGGTGCCGCCCGACGGTCGAACGGCGCTCAGCCGCCCACCGGTGTGAACCGGACCGGCACCGAGGCCGGGCCCCGCGTGAAGACGCCCTCCTCGGCCGGGGTGAACCCCTCGGCGAGGCGGATGTCGGGCATGGCGTCCAGCAGTTGGTTCACCCCGGTCTCCACCTCGGCCCTGGCCAGCAGCGCGCCCACGCAGAAGTGCCGGCCCAGCGCGAACGCGAGGTGGTCGGCGGCCGCGGAGAACGCCGTGGTGCTGGTCAGGTCGGACCGGAACAGGTCGAAGCGGTCGGGTTCGGCGTAGCGGGCCTCGTCCCGGTTGGCCGATCCGATCAGGCAGGTGACGGTGGCACCGGCCGGGACGGTGCCGCCGGACAGCTCCACCTCGCCCGCCGTCTGGCGCATGATCATGTGGACGGGCGGGGTGTAGCGCAGCGTCTCGGCGAAGGCCCGGTCGACCAGGGAGCGGTCCCGCCGCACGGCGGCGAGCTGTTCGGGGTGGGCCAGCAGATTGGCGAAGACCGAGGCGATGGCCTTGTCGGTGGTCTCCCCGCCGGCCGCGAGCAGCAGGCTGCAGAACGCCTTGATGTCCTCGTCGCTCATCCGTACGCCGTCGACCTCGGCGGCGCAGAGCGCGGAGAGCAGATCGTCCCCCGGCTCCTCCCTGCGCCGCTGGATGACCGGGATCATGTACTCGGCGAACTCCTGGCGGGTCCGCTCCCCCGCCGCCGCGACCTCGGGGTCGCCCGCCAGGTTGCCGAGGAAGGCGATGACGTTGGTGTACCAGCCGTGGAAGCGCTGGTGGTCCGCCCGGTCCAGGCCGAGCATGTCGGCGATGACCAGCACCGGGAAGCGGGTCGCGAACGCCTCGACCAGATCGGCCTCCCCGGTGTGGCGGAAGGCGTCGATGAGCTCGCGGGCGTTGCGCTCGATGACGGGCAGGAACTTCTCCTGGAGGTCCGCGCCACGGAAGGCGGGGGCGACGAGGGCCCGGCGTACGGCGTGCTCCCTGCCGCTGAGCTGGAGGATGGTCCGGCCGTGCACGGGCTCCAGCTGCCAGTCGTAGTTCTCGGTGGTGAACTCCTGGGCCCGGTCCTTGAAGACGCGCTCGACGTCCTCGTACCGGGAGACGAGGTAACTCCCCGTGGCCTCGTGGTGGATCAGCGGGGCGCTCTCGCGCATCGCCCGGTAGGCCCCGTAGGGATCGGCGGCGAAGGCGGGCGAGAGAATATCGGGCGGTGAGGACGCCTGGGACACGTATGACTCCTGCGGGGAAGGGACCGGAGTGCTTCATGGCGGTGAACGGGCAACACCAGCAAGGCTATTGATCCTCAGCCGAATACCGAACCCCCTGGGAGTATTCTTGATCGCCGCGTCCGGAGCACCACGTCCGTCCGTCCTGTTCGTCACCGATCTCGCGTACGAGGCACAGGGGCGGCGCTACTGCGACGAGGACATCTTCCTGACGTCCCGGCTGCGGGAGACCTTCGATGTCGCGCTCTGTCACCCCCGGGACGCGGCGGCGCTGCTGGACCGGTTCGACGCGGTCGTCGTCCGCAACAGCGGTCCGGTCCTGCACTACCAGGAGGCGTACGACGCGTTCCGCACCCGCGCCCGGGAGTCGGGGACCCGTGTGTACAACACGCTGGACGGGCGCGGTGACATGGCCGGCAAGCAGTATCTGGTCGATCTGAGCCGGGCCGGCTTCCCGGTGATCCCGACCGTGGACCGTGCGGCGGACCTCGGGCTGCTCCCCCGCGCGGCCGGTTACGTGGTCAAGCCGAAGCTCGGCGCGGACTCGGTGGGACTGCGGTTCACCGACGAGCCGGAGTGTCCGGCGGGCGCCGACGGCACCCTGCTGGTCCAGCCCAGGATCGACTTCCGCTACGAGGTGTCCTTCTACTTCGTGGACGACGACTTCCAGTACGCCCTGCACGCGCCGCACCCGGACCGGCGCTGGGTCCTCGAACCGTACGCGCCGGCCCCGGCGGACCTGGAGTTCGCGCGTCGCTTCGTCGAGTGGAACACCCTCACGCACGGAATCCAGCGGGTGGACGCCTGCCGGACGCCGGAGGGCGGACTGCTGCTCGTCGAGCTGGAGGACCTCAATCCGTATCTGTCGCTCGACCTCGTGCCGGAGCGGGTGCGGGAGGCCTTCGTGGGCCGTATGGGTGAATCCGTACGGGAGCTGCTGGGCTGACCCGTCCGGCCGCCCCCGCATGCGTGGGCCGGGGCCGGGTGTGAGGGTGCGAGGGTGACCACTGCCAGCGAGACCGCCCCCGCCGCGCAGAGTGCCGCAGCGCCACCCGTCCTCGACCCCCGGCGCCGGAACATCGTGTTCGCCACGATCGTGCTGGGGATCCTGCTCGCCGCGCTGGACCAGACGATCGTGGGGACGGCGCTCCCCACGATCGTCTCGGACCTCGGCGGCGCGGAGCACATGTCGTGGGTGGTGACGGCCTATCTGCTGGCGGAGACGGTGGCGACGGTCCTGGTCGGCAAGTTCGGCGACCTCTTCGGCCGCAAGCTGATCTTCCAGATCTCGGCCGTCGTCTTCATCACCGGTTCGTTCCTCTGCGGCCTCGCCTCGAACATGCTGCTGCTCATCATCTGGCGTGGTCTCCAGGGCATCGGCGCGGGCGGGCTGATGGTCACCGCCATGGCACTGATCGCCGATGTCATCCCGCTGCGCGAACGGGGCAAGTACCAGGGGGCGATCGGTGCGGTCTTCGGCGTCGCCACGGTGGTCGGGCCCCTGCTGGGCGGACTGTTCACCGACCATCTGACCTGGCGGTGGGCGTTCTACGTCAACGTGCCGATCGCGATCGTGGTGGTCATCGCCGCCGCCCGCACCATCCCGTCCGTCCGCGCGGCCGGGCGCCCGGTCATCGACTACCTGGGCATCGCGCTGGTCGCCGTCGGGGCGAGCGCGCTGATCCTCGGCACCAGCTGGGGCGGGAACGAATACGCGTGGGGCTCGCCCGTCATCATCGGCCTGTTCATCGGCGGCCTCGTCGCCCTGGCGCTCTTCTGCCTCGTGGAGACGCGGGCGAAGGAGCCGATGCTGCCGATGCGGCTGTTCCGTAACCCGGTCTTCGCGGTCTGCTCCATCCTGAGCTTCATCGTGGGCTTCGCCATGCTCGGCGCGATGATCTATCTGCCCACCTATCTGCAGTACGTCGACGGGGACTCGGCCACCCTCTCCGGGGTGCGGACCCTCCCCCTGGTGATCGGCCTGCTGGCGGCCTCGATCTTCAGCGGCAACGTGGTGAGCAAGACCGGCCACTACCGCCTCTTCCCCGTCGTCGGCTCGCTCGTGATGGCGGCGGGCCTCTACCTCCTGTCCCGGATGGGCCCGGGCACCGGAACGTGGCTGGAGTCGCTGTACATGCTGGTGCTGGGCATCGGCATCGGCCTGTCGATGCAGGTGCTGACGATCGCCGTGCAGAACACCGTCGACTACTCGGACCTCGGGACCGCGACGTCCGGGGTGACCTTCTTCCGTACGCTCGGCAGCTCGTTCGGCACGGCGGTGTTCGGCACGATCTATGCGAACGCCCTGCGGCCGAATCTGACGCAGGGCGTCGAGCAGGCGGCGCGGGCCGGGGGTGATCCGGCCGTGCTGGCCCGGGTCGCGGAGAGCCCGAAGGCCGTACACGCCCTGCCCGCCGAACAGACCGCGCCCCTCGCCCAGGCGTACGCGGACACCCTGCACACGGTGTTCCTGTGGACGGTGCCGGTGGCCCTGCTGGGGTTCGTCGTCTCGCTCTTCCTCAAGCAGGTGAAACTGCGTGACAGCGCCCGGGCGAGCTCGACCGACATGGGTGAGGGCTTCGCCCAGCCCAGCACCGGGGACCGGGAGCGGGTGCTCGAATCGGCCGTGGCCAGGATCCTGCACCAGGCCGGCCCCGACACGGCGCGGCGGATCACCGCGGAGTCGGACACCCGGCTGGACATGGCGGGAGCCTGGGCCGTGATGCAGGTCGACCTCTTCACCCGGATGGTCGGGCACGCGGGACTCAGGCTGATCGCCGCCCGGCACCGCCTCCCGCCGGAGGTGCTGGTGCCGGTCTTCGACCGGATGATCGAGGAGGGTTACCTCACCGGGGACGGCCGGCTCTTCACCCATACGGCGGCGGGCAGCCGTGAGGCGGCGGTGATCTCGGACGCCTGGGGCCGCTGGCTCAACGAGCGGCTGGCCGAGGACGGCGCCCGGCCCGACGACGGGCAGCTGCGCGCGGCGGTCGACGTGATCGCCAAGAGGCTGCTCGTGGAGGACCTGGAGCAGCAGCTCGCCCCGCCGGAGCGGGCGGCGGCCCCGGTCTGATCCTCCCGCTCACAGCTCCCAGGAGCGCGGGCGCTCCAGGGCCTCCCACTCCGCGCGGAGCAGGGAGAGAACCGCGTTGTCGTAGCGGCGGCCGCGGTGCTGACAGCTCGAACGCCGTACGCCCTCCTGCGCGAACCCGGCGGCGGAGAGGACCGAGAGCGCCGCGGTGTTGTCGGTGTGGGTGAGCGCCTCGACGCGCTGCATCGGAAGCTCACCGAAGGCGAGGTCGACAAGGGCGTCGAGCGCGGCCGGCCCGTGCGCGCGGCCCCGGTGCTCCGGGGCCAGCACGAGAGAGGCCTCCGCGGTGCCCTCGGCCAGTTGCTGGGCGTGCAGGGCGATGTGACCGATCGGCGTGCCGTCCGGGAGCAGGACGAGGAAGTCGTCCCGTGTCTCGTCGTCCAGGTACCGCTCGATGCGCTCACGCAGCTCGTACAGCGAACCGGGCCATACCCCGGTCTGGAGCGCGGCGACCGGATCGGAGCGCCAGCGTTGGAGCAGTGCGGCGTCGTCGATCTCCAGCGGGGTGAAGGTCACGCCTCTGCCGCGCCAGCAGCGCGCCCGTTCGTTGTCCGGCTCGGACGCGTCCTCGGTCATGCGCGCATCCTAAGGATCACCCGGCGCCCCCGTGCAACGGATTTTCACTCGACGAAGACCGCGGCCTCGTACACCCACGCACCCTGCTCGCGGACGAAGCGGCTCTTCTCGTGGAGCGAGTCGGGCCTGCCGTCGTCGGTGTAGTGGGCGCGGAAGGTGACCGTGCCGGTGCTGTGGAAGGCGCTGCCCTCGGTGGTCTCCAGGATCTCCAGCCCGGTCCAGCGCATCGCCGGGTCGAAGTCGACGGCGGGCGGCCGGGTCGAGGGGTGCCACGTACGCAGGAGGTACCCGGCGTCCTGGACGACGAAGGCCGCGTACCGCGAACGCATCAGCGCCTCGCACGTCGGGGCCGCGACGGTGCCCGTGTGGAACCGGCCGCAGCACTCCCCGTAGGCGGCCCGGAGGCCGCACGGGCACGGTGTCGCAGGGGTGATCCGCGGGGGCCCCGCCGGTGGAGCGGCCGGCCGGCGGGGGCGTGAGGTACGTCGTGACATGCGTCCATTGTCACCCGTGGGCCGGCGCGCGCGGCGGGCGGTGGCGGACGGCCCCTCCGGACGTCGTCCCGCGGTCAGCGCTTGCGTGCCACGCCCGCGTAGCCGGGGATCGGTTCGTTGCCGGGTACGTCGATGACCTCGCCGAGCTCCGGACGCCACTCGGCGGAGAGCGAGACGCCCGGCTCGACGAGTTCGAGGCCGTGGAAGAAGGCGGTGAGTTCGCCGCGCGAGCGGGGCCGCAGGGTCATTCCCCGGGCCTTGTACATGGCACGGGCCTTGGCGGCGCCCTCCGGGTCGAAGTCCCCGGTGGTGTGCGAGAGCACCAGATAGCTGCCGGAGGGGAGCCGCTCCACGAGCCGGTCGACGAGTTCGGCGGCCCCGTCCTCGTCGTCCACGAAGTGGAGCAGGGCGAGGAGGGAGAGCGCGATCGGCCGGTCGAAGTCGAGGACCTTGCCGGCCGCCTCCAGGATGGCGTCGGGCTTGCGGGCGTCGGCCTGGATGTACTCGGTGGCGCCCTCGGGGGTGGAACGCAGCAGGGCCGCCGCGTGCGCGAGCACGATCGGGTCGTTGTCGCAGTAGACGACGCGTGCGTCCGGGGCGGTCCGCTGGGCGATCTGGTGGAGGTTCGGCTCGGTGGGTATGCCGGAGCCGATGTCGAGGAACTGGCGGACTCCCTTCTCGGTGAGCCAGCGGGTCGCCCGGTGCATGAAGGCACGGTTCACCCGGGCCATGTCACGGCCGCGGGCGTCCAGCGAGAGCAGCTGCTTCGCCATCTGTTCGTCGACCGGGTAGTTGTCCTTGCCACCGAGGAACCAGTCGTACATCCGCGCGGGATGCGGCTTGCTCGTGTCGATCTCGACGGCCTGGGGATCCTGCCCGGTCATAACGCACTCCGTTGGTCGGGGACTTCGGCGAACAGCGTGTGGTGCGACGATGGACGGGCGGGGGTCAGGTGAGGAGGAAATCCGCCTGTCCGGACTTGGCACCCTGGATGAAGGCGGCGATCTCGCCGTTGGAGTAGATGAGCGCGGGGCCGTCCGGGTCCGCGGACTGGCGGACCGCCACCCTGCCGTCGGCCAGCTTCATGGCCTCGATGCAATTTCCCCCGTTACCACCGCTCCACGGCTTGTACCAGCCTTCGGTGCCGAGGTCGGCGGCCGGCATGCCGTTGTATATGTGGTTCATCACAGCTCCTTGCGGAAGTCCCTGAGGATTTCCTTCGTGCGTTGTGCAGTTGCGGCCTGAGCCGCCATGCGGTCCATGACCTCGAGGTAGGAAGCCACCTCGGGGCGCGCGTCGAAGTACACGGCCCCCGTCAGGTACTCGCTGTAGACCATGTCGGGCAGTTCCGGTACCGCGAAGCGGAACAGGACGAACGGGCCGTACGTGCCCGGGTGGTGACCGGTCGCGAACTCCGCGATCTGGAGGGTCACATTGGGGAGCTCGGTCGCTTCGAGCAGGCGGTCGACCTGGGCCCGCATCGCGTCGGGGCTGCCGACGGGACGGCGCAGGACGGTCTCGTCCATGACGACCCAGAGCTTCGGCGCGTCCGCCTTGGTGAGCAGCGACTGCCGTTCCATCCGCAGCGCCACATGGCGCTCGATGTCGGCGGGCCTGGTCTGGCCGACCGCACCGGTGCGCAGGACGGAGCGCGCGTAGTCCTCGGTCTGGAGCAGGCCGGGGACGAAGTGCGGCTCGTACATGCGCAGGAGGCTCGCGGCGCCCTCCAGGGAGACGTACATGCTGAACCAGTCGGGCAGTACGTCGTGGAAACGCTGCCACCAGCCGGGCTTGTTGGCCTCTTCGGCGAGTTCGACGAAGGCGTCGGTCTCGTCGTCGGCGATGCCGTAGGCCTTGAGGAGGAGCTGGACGTACGGGATCTTCAGCCCGACCTCGGCGGTCTCCATCCTGCGTATGGTCCCCGGGGCGACACGGAGCACCTTCGCCGCCTGGTCGCGGCTCAGGCCGACGCGCTCCCGCAGATCCTGCAGGCGCTTACCGAGAACGACCTGGCCCACGGTCGGGGCGGACCGCGGTTCGCTCACTTCAGACCTCCCGATGCGCTGTTGCGAGCAGTGTGCCATGCGCACGGCCCCAGGAACACAGCCACTCTGAATTTTTCAGAGTGCCTCTTGCCAAGTGTTCATGTCGGGGGGAGAGTTGGTGTCCGAACCAAGTTCGCGTGGTGCGCCCGGCCCCTCCCGGGACGGTGCGAAGCGTGACACAGCCCCCACTGTGAGGAATCGGTCGTGGCACCTGGCAGTGCGCTCATCCCCCGGCTCATGGACCTCAGCCCCGGGGCGGAGGCGCTCCGTTACTGCTTCGCGTTGGCGGCGCACCCGGAGTCGGTGGCCGGTGCCCGGCGCCTCACGCGGGCCCGGCTGGCGGACTGGCGGCTGGCCGGGGACGCGCACGACGCGGCGGTGCTGATCGTCTCCGAGCTGGTGACCAACGCGGTGGTGCACACCGCGAGCGCCCGCGTCGTCTGCGAACTCCGCTGCGACAGCGGGCGGCTGCGCATCTCGGTGCAGGACCAGGGCCATCAGCCCGGCGGTCCCCGGCTGTCGCTCACCGCCGAGGGCGAGCACGGGCGCGGGCTGCTGCTCGTCGACTCCATGAGCAGCGCGTGGGGCTCCCACGACGCGGGTGACCACTCGGGGCGCATCGTGTGGGCGGAAGTGCCGTACGGCCCGGAGCCGGCATGCTGAGGAACGCCCTGTCCCAGTTGCTCGGCGCGCGCCGGACGCGCCGCGCGGAGGAGGACGGCGCCCCGGGCCGGGTCCGGCTGCCGCTGCCGCCCGCGTTGTCGGCGAGCCTCGGCTACGACGCGGTCGGTGTGCCCGCGCGGTACGGCTTCCGGCTGATGTCGCATCTGCCGCGCGCCGGTTGTGTGTTCGCCGACGCCGACCAGTGGTGGTGGATCGTCCCGTCCGGCTCGGATCTCGACCTGGACTGGCCGGAGCAGGCGTCGTACGCCGCGGGGGCGTACGTCCCGGCCGGGCGCCCCCGGCTGATCCACGCCCCGGACAGCCGTACGCCCTACACGCCGCCCATTCCGCTCTTCCTCATGGTGTGTCAGGTCACCGGTGTCGCGCCGTCCTGGGACCCGTCGGGCCGGCCGAAGGCCGTGCCCGCGCCCTGACGGGGCGGGCCGGTCACGGCCGGTCGAGGTAGGCGAGCCCGGGATGGACCTTCGTGTACCCGTCGACCAGCCGGCGGGCCACGGAGACCGAGTCGACCAGCGGGTGCAGGGCGAACGCCCGTACGGCCGCCGACCGTGAGCCGCTCTCAGCCGCTTCGAGCACCGCCCGCTCCACGCCCTTGACCGCGGTGACCAGCCCGACCGCGTGGTACGGGAGCGGGTCGACGGCCACGGGATGCGCGCCGTTGGCGTCGACCAGGCACGGCACCTCGATGACCGCGTCGGCGTCGAGCACGGCGAGGGTGCCCCGGTTGCGGACGTCGAGGATCAGCGAGGTGCGTTCGTCGCGGGCGATGGCGCGCATCAGGGCGAGCGCCACCTGCTCGTAGCCCCCGGACTCCAGATCGCTCTCCTCGCGCTCACCGGCCCCGGCCACGTCCCGGTTCTCCGCCATGTACGTCGCCTCGCGCTCGGCACGCGTACGGTCCCAGGTGGCCAGTGGCGGCGCGGCGGGGTCCTTCATCCGGGCGTAGAAGCCCTCCTGCTGGTCGCGCAGGAAGGCGCCCCGGGTCTGCCCGGCCTCCTGGTAGGCGCGGACCGCCTCGCGGTTGAAGTAGTAGTAGTGCAGGTACTCGTTGGGGATCGCGCCCAGCGAGCGCAGCCAGTCGGGGCCGAAGAGCCGCCCCTCCTCGAAGGAGCCGAGCAGCGCCGGGTCGGCGAGGAGGCGCGGGAGTTCGTCGCGGCCATCGACCCGCAGGCCCCGGACCCAGCCGAGGTGGTTGAGCCCTACGTAGTCGATCCAGGCCTTCTCCGGGTCCGCGCCCAGAACCCGGGCGATCCGGCGGCCGAGCCCCACCGGCGAGTCGCAGATGCCGATGACCCGGTCCCCGAGGTGCCGGGACATGGCCTCGGTGACGAGACCCGCCGGGTTGGTGAAGTTGATGACCCACGCGTCGGGGGCGAGCCGGGCGATCCGCCGGGCGATGTCCGTCGCCACGGGGACGGTGCGCAGCCCGTAGGCGATGCCTCCGGCCCCGACCGTCTCCTGGCCCAGGACGCCCTCGTCGAGCGCGACGCGTTCGTCGGCGGCGCGGCCGTCGAGGCCGCCGACCCGGATGGCGGAGAACACGAAGTCCGCGCCCCGCAGGGCCTCGTCGAGATCGGCGGTGACGAGGACGGGGGGCGCGTCGTCGATGCCGGCCGCCTGTTCGGCGAGGACCCGTGCGACGGCGGTGAGCCGGTCCGGGTCCGTGTCGTACAGGGTCACCCGCGAGACGCGGCCCTCGGCGTGATCGCCGAGCAGTGCCCCGTACACGAGAGGGACCCGGAATCCGCCGCCACCAAGAATTGTCAGCTTCACGCTGATCGATGGTACGGGGCCGGACGCCGGTCGCCCCGGACCCGGGGGCCGGGGCGACGGGTGCGCGGGCCGGTGTCAGTGGCCGTTCCACCACCGCACGACGGAACGCCAGACCTTCGCCGGTCCGCCGCGCTGCGCCGGGATGACGGCTCCCTCCCCGGGCTCCGCGTACGGCTCGGGCGGGCGCGGGCTCGCGGGGGCCGGCATCGGACCGCGCGGTGCGGCGGGCGAGGAGACCTCCCAGCCGGCCTGCGACCGGGACCGTGCCACCGCCGGCAGCGGTTCGGCGTCGATCTCCTGCTGCGGGGTGGGCGCGAAGCTCGCCGGCAGGTCCACCAGGTGGCGCGACATGAAGTTCCCGGCCCAGGCCAGCTTCTCCTCGTCGACGGCGAGTTCGAGGTCGGGCAGGCGCATCAGCAGGGCGTCGACCCCGACGTCGGCGATGGCGCGCCCGATGTCCTGGCCGGGGCACTCGTGGGGGCCGCTGCTGAACGCCAGGTGGGCCCGGTTGCCCTCCATGCTCACGCCGAGGTCGGGTCGTACGGCGGGGTCCGTGTTGGCCGGCGCGATGCCGACGATCAGGGCGTCACCCGCCTTGATCTGCTGCCCGCCGAGCTCGGTGTCACCGACCGCCCAGCGGCCGAGGACCGAGGTGAACGGGGGCTCGTCCCAGAGCGTCTGCTCGACCGCCTCGGGCACGGTCATGTGCCCGCCGCTGAGCCTGGCCCGGAACCTGGGGTCCGTCAGGACCATCCGCAGCACGTTGGCGATCAGGTTGGTGGTGGTCTCGTACGCGACGATCAGGACCACCCGCAGGTGCTCGCTGACCTCCTTGTCGGTGAGACCGGCGGGGTGTTCGACCAGCCAGGTGGCGAAGTCCTCGGCCGGTGCCTCGCGGCGGCGCCGGACGAGCCGGTCGAGCGCCCCGATCACATAGGCGTTGCTCGCGACCGCGGTCTCCGAGCCCCGCGTCATGTCACGGGCGGCCTGCACCAGGCGGTCGTTGTACTCCTCGGGCATGCCGATGATGGCGCACATCACCATCATGGGGAGCCGCTCGGCGAACTGGCTGACCAGCTCGACCCGGCCTTCCCGGCAGAAGTCGTTGACGAGGCGGTTGCTGTACCGGTTGATGTGACGGCGGACGCCGCGGGTGTCGATGCGCGCCATGCTGTCGGTGACCGCGCCGCGCAGCCGTTCGTGTTCGGCGCCTTCGGCGAAGGAGCACACCGGCTGCCAGGTGAAGAGCGGGGCGAGCGGGTGGTCCGGGGCCACGCTGCCGTCCTGGAGTCCACGCCACCGCCGTGAGTCGCGGGAGAACTGCGAGGGGGTGCGCGTCATGTGGAGGTTCTCGCTGTGGCCGAGCACCAGCCAGGCGGGAACGTCCTCGTGCAGCAGGACCGGCGCCACCGAGCCGTGCTCGGCGCGCAGCTTCTCGTACAGGCCCGTGGGATCCGCCTCGGCCTCCGGACCGTACAGCCGGCGCAGCCCGCCGGGGCCGATGCCCATGCCGTGCGCGGGGCACTGCGGAGGCGGGACCGGACCGGTGGCCGCTCCGGGTTCATGATGGAAGGGGGTTGTCACAGTGGCTCCAGGTAAGACGTTCCGGGCGCGTGGGGACAGGGCCCGTTCGGGAGGCAGAGGTGCGCGCCGCTGTCAGGTGAGCGGCACGGCGATTCGGTGCAGGTAGCGCATCAGGGTCATCAGCACGTCGCGGCTCGAGGTGCGCAGCCGGGCGTCGCAGTCGATCATCGGGACCTCGTCCGGCAGGTCCAGGGCGGCGCGCAGGGCCTCGACGGGGTGGTGCGGCGCGTCGGGGAAGGTGTTGACGGCGACGACGAACGGCACGCCGCGCTCCTCCAGCCTGCCGATGACGTCGAAGCTGACCTGGAGCCGCCGGGTGTCGATGAGGACGACCGCTCCGAGGGCGCCTTCGAAGAGCCCGTTCCAGAGGAACCAGAAGCGCTCCTGGCCGGGGGTGCCGAACAGATAGAGGATCAGTTCCTCGCTGAGGCTGATCCGGCCGAAGTCCATGGCGACGGTGGTGGCGGTCTTGGTCTCCACTCCCACGTTGTCGTCCACGCCGACCCCGGCCTGGGTCATGGTCTCCTCGGTCGTGAGGGGCCGGATCTCGCTCACCGAGCCGACCATGGTCGTCTTGCCGACCCCGAACCCGCCCACGACGACGACCTTCACCGCGGCCGTGGCCGTGCTGGGGAGGACGTCCTCGCTGCGGGGGCCCGTGATCGTGTCAGAGCTTCTGAAGTCCATGCATCACCGCTTCGAGAAGGGACCGGTCCGGGAGCGAGGCGCGGACGACGGGCGCGCGCGATTCGACCAGTTCGGTCGCCAGGAGTTCTGTCAGGAGCGAGGTGACCACGCTGAAGGGCAGGCTCAGATAGGCCGAGATCTCGGCGACGGACAGCGGTGCCGTGCAGAGCCGCAGGATCGCGGCCTGCTCGGGCTGGACCGTGGGCGACGGCTCGGCCTGCGCCACGACCATCGTGACGAGGTCGAGTGCCGCTCGTTCGCCGTCGGGGGCGCCGGTGATCACGTACAGCCGTTCCGGGTCGCTCAGCGCCGGGTCGGCCTTTCGGCGTTCTCGTCGGGGAGGACTCATACAACCTGCCCGTCGTGGCGCGGAGGACTCGTCAGATGAGCGCCGATACGGACGACCATGTCGCGCATGCGCGCGCCCACCAGACCTGCGTCGACCGTCTCGCCGGCCAGGACCGCGAGATAGGCGCCGGCGCCCGCCGCCATCAGGTAGAAGAACCCTCCGGTGACCTCGATGACGACGAGCTTCATCAGGCCGTCGCTGTACGGGATCTCCGTGGCGACCGCCGCGGCCAGGCTCTGCAGACCGGCGCAGGCGGCGGCGAGGCGGTCGGCGACGTCGGGGTCGCCGCCGTGCCGGGCGATGCGGAGGCCGTCGGCGGAGAGCACCACGATCTGGTGGATGCTCGGTACGTCGTCGGCCAGCTCCTTGAGCATCCAGTCCATGTTTCCCCGCTGCTGGATCACTTCTGCTCTCCCTTGTCCCACACGTCGTCAGGGTCTGTGTCGTGCTTCGGCTCCTTGGGCACACCGTTGACGGCCTGGGTGAAGGCCTCCAGCCAGAGACCGGGCGGTGCCGTGGAGCCGCCGCCCTGTCCGTTGTGCCCGTTGCGCGCCGCGGGCTCCGGGGCCGACGCGGACTGCTGCGGGAGGTTGTGCGAGCCGAGGGGTGCGCGGCCGCGGCTGCGGCGCTGCGGGAGTCCGCCCTCGGTCCATTCGGTCACGACGATCTCGTCGTCGCCCATGGCCGGCGCGGAGGGCGCGGGCCGTGCGGCGGACGCCGCCGGGGCCGGTGCGGGGGCCGGTGCGGACGACGCGAGCGACGGGACGGGCCCGGTCGCGGCGGGGCGCGCCTTGTGCTTGCCGCGCGGCGGGACGACGTGCTGCATCTGCGACATGTCGAGCGAGCTCTGGGGCCGCGAGGTGGCGCCGATGCCGTGCGCGATGCCGGGGGCCGGGCCGGTGGTGATCATGTCGCGCGGCACGATGAGTACGGCGCGGACGCCTCCGTACGCGGACTGCCGCAGGGAGACCTGGAGTTGGTACATACGGGCGAGGCGTCCGACGACGGCCATGCCGAGCCGGGGCGACTCCCCGAGGTCGTTCATGTTGATGCCGGCCTGGGCCTGGGCGAGCATGTTCTCGGCCCTGACCCGGGCCTCCTCGCTGAGGCTGACGCCGCCGTCCTCGATCTCGATGGCGATGCCGGTCTGCACCTCGACCGCGGTGACGTGCACCCGGGTCTGCGGCGGCGAGTAGCGCGTCGCGTTGTCGAGGAGTTCGGCGCAGGCGTGGATGAGCGGCTCGACCGCGGTGCCGACGATGGCGACCTTGGCGATCGAGTGCAGATCGACGCGCTGGTACTCGAGGATCCGGGACATCGCGCCGCGCAGCACGCTGAACAGCGGTACGGCCTTGGGCCACTGGCGGCTGGGACGGGCGCCGCCGAGCACGGCGATGGAGTCGGCGAGCCGCCCGATCAGCGCGGTGCCGTGGTCGATGCGGAGCAGGTCGTCGAAGACATCGGGGTTGCGGCCGTGGTGGTCCTCCATCTCCCGGAGCTCACTGGCCTGCCGGTGGACGATGGCCTGGACGCGGCGCGCGACGCTGACGAAGGCGCGCTGCGCGGAGTCACGCATCGCCTCCTCGTTGTCGATGATGTCGAGGACCTGGAGGACCAGGGCGCGTTGGGCCTTGGGGAGGTTGCGGTACGACGCGTCCGCGTCGACGACGTCGCGCATCACCTCCTGCGGCGAGTTGCTGGCGCGCAGCCTGCGGATCGCGGCGGGCAGGAGCTCCTTGCTGAGGCGCTCGGTCTCCTGGTCGTACGACGAGATGCGGTGTTCCAGGTAGGCGATGCGCTGTTCGTACTCGGCGCGCTGGACGCGCATCGCGCGGCGCCGGCGGTTCAGTACGACGGCGAGCGTGGCGACCACGACGGTGGCGATCGCTCCGCACCAGACGACTGCCGCCCTCGTGGCCCCGGTGACCGGCACCGCGCCGGCCGCCGTCGCACCGGCCATCAGCACGACGGGCAGGAGTGCGGCGCGCACTACGGGGATGTCTCTTTTGGTCGGCGGTGATTCAACACGGACCATCTAAACCCTCTGGCGGTTGATTCGGGAGTATTCGGGAGGTACACGCACTTGCACGCATAGGTAGGTACAAGCGCTCGAATTCATATCAACTCGACTTCACTGCGCGTGAGCCTAACCAGATCAGAACAGTGCTTCGGCATATTCGCCCAACCCCCTGCGCGAGCACGCCCGCAGTAATACACTCGCCAGTTTTCGCACTCACCGCCGCCGAACGTGCGCGGGGAGTGACGCCGCAGAGGAATCGGGAGAAAGCAGACTCGACTGTCCCGTTCCACGGGACAGTCGATCGGCGGGATTGCATGCCCGGCACGAGCAATTTCCAGCATGGACGGGCAAAGTGTGCGCACACCCGAGCGAGAAGCGCCGAGACATGCGAATACATCTGAACCGCAGAGCGGGACGAAGGCACATGTGATCGAATCGGATCGAAAGGAGCAGATCCGTGAGCGACGTACGGATGTGCGAGCGCTACGGCGCGGATTCCGCCGCACCGCGCCCCGGCCGGGGGCCGCCGGTCGCACCTCGGGCGGCCACCCGTGGGCTGCTCACTGTCGGTGAGGTCGAGGGTGGTGCTCGGTTCGGCTCAGCGACGGCCGCCGAGCCTTCCCTCCAGCTGCACCAGCAGCTCGCCGAGCTGTCCGCTGAGCTCGGCGCGGGTCTTCTCGTCGAGTCCGGAGAGCACCGACCGCTCGTAGGCGAGCTGTTCGGGCAGCAGACGGTCGACCAGGTCGCGTCCGGCGCCCGTAAGACCGACGTGGGCGACCCTGCGGTCCCTGGCGTCGCTGCGGCGCTGGATCAGGCCGGACTCCTGGAGGGCGCGCAGCCGCTTCGTGACGGCGGCGCCGGACGAGAAGGTCTCCCGGGCCAGTTCGCCCGGGGTGAGCTCGCGGTCGGTGCGCCGCATCGCGCCGAGCAGGTCGAATTCGGCCCGGGTGAGTCCGGCGGCCCGCAGCGGGGCGTCCTCGGCCTGCTGAAGGAGGGCCGCGCAGCGGTTGATGCGGCCGATGAGTGCCATCGGCTCCGTGTCGAGCCCGGGGCTGACGGCCTGCCACTGCCGTACCACCGAGGCCACGATGTCGTCGGTCACACCGCTCCGTTCGCCGGGGGCAGGGTGATCAGCCCCTGCCGTTGTGCTGTCGCCGCGAGCGTACGGTGTCCTGCCTGCTCGGCGGCCAACAGCTCTTCCTCGGGCAGGGCGCGTTGCCACCACTCCCCCGACGCGACGTCACCGGCGTCGCGCAGCTCGACGAGGGAGGCCGTCAGCCTCCTGCGCGCCGTTTCGAGTGCGAGGGTGTCGACCGCCGGGTCGGCGACCGCCTGCTCGGCGCGGTGCCGGGCGTCCACCGCCGCGGCCAGGGCCCGCTCCACGCGGCCGGAGGCCCGGCGGTTGGTGACGGCGATCGCGGCGAGGAAGCCGACCGCGACGCCCACGAGGGTGTCCAGGGCTCGGTCGGCGACGAGCTCGCCCGCCGGCTGGAAGCCGCCGAACTCCAGGATCAGCAGGGCCATCGGGGTGACGGCGACGGAGCCGAGCCAGTAGTTACGGGTGATCAGGGCCTCGGCGGCGAAGTTGAAGAACAGGACGCAGAGGACGAGGACGAGCGGGTCGAGCCGGGCGAGCGGGATGACGGCGGCGAAGACCAGCACCCCGAGGAGGTTGCCGACGGTCCGCTGCAGCGCCCTGCTCCAGGAGAGGACGAGGTTGGGCTGGTAGACGGAGGCCGCGGTGACGATGGCCCAGTACGGGTGGCCCACGCCGAGCGCCGAGGAGACATAGCCGGCCAGGGCGCACCCGACGAGGGTGCGGAAGGCGACCGGCAGCACCGGGGAGCCGGGGCCGAGGGCGCGCAGCAGCCTGCGCCGCGCCTCGCGCCGGCCGCGCCGCATCCGCTGTCCGGCCCGCTCCGCGTCGATCCCGAAGAGCTGCTCGACGGTGCCGGGCGCGGGCGGCGGGGCGGGGACGGGGCCGCGGGCCCGGGTTTCGGCGGCCCACCGGCGCAGCTCATCCGGGCCGGCCCCGGAGGCCCGCCCGTCGGCCGCCGTGGTCATGAAGGCCCGCTCGGCGTGGACGACCAGCCGCTCCAGTTCCTGGCGTACGGAGGTGGGGCGTCCGGCGGCGAGCAGGGACTGCCAGGCCGCCTGGACCGCCGCCGCCGCGGCATGGCGGGTGCGGGGGCCGGGATCCGCCGCGTACGCCGCCGCGGCGTCCAGCGCGCGGGCGGTGGCGAGGCGCTCGGGTCCTTCCCTCCGCCACAGGGCCGGGCCGACGGTGACGAGCCACGAGAACGCGCCCGCGGCCAGCATCAGACCCATGTGCCCCGGCACCTGCCCGAGCTGCTGCGGGGCGAAGAGCGCCGCCGAGGTGACGAAGGCGAAGATCACGTTGCCGGGCGGGCCGATGCGCGTCGCGTCGCAGAAGGTCTTCTGGACGGCCGCGAGCAGGGCGCCGACGGCGATCAGCACGGCGGTCGAGTCGGTGAGCGAGCCGACGACCAGCGCGACGGCCAGTCCCGCGGCCATGCCCAGGATCACGCGGAGGACGGTGTGGACCCTGCGGGCGTACGGCAGGTTGTGCCCGTAGAGGGCGCAGAGCGATCCCGCCATCGTGTACATGACGAGGTCCAGGCGGTCGAGGGAGTACAGCAGCAGGTTCGGGACGGCCGAGGCGACCACCACGCTCAGCGCGGGCTTGTACCAGATCTCCGCAGGGCTGTTCAGCCGCAGGACACCGGTGACCGGCAGTTTGTGGACGGATGGCTTCCGGGGTCGCATGGCTGTATCACTCACTCATTTACTTTAGCAGGTGTTACACACGTAAAACATCTCTGGCGGCCACGGCGGACCGCCTCCGGTAGCCGCCGCCTCGGCGCGGCCCTAGCGTGCTGCACAACAGCGTAGGAATGTGACCGGTGGCGCGCCTCGGGAGGAAACCGTATGAAGCTCACGGAACCGGTACCCGGCGGCCCCTGCTGGGTCGAGCTGAGCACCTCGGACGTGCGGGCGGCCCAGGCCTTCTACGCGGGGCTGTTCGGCTGGCGCTCCGAGACCGACCCACGCCCGGAGGCAGGCGGGTACACGACGGCACGCCTCGGGGAGGACGCCGTCGCGGCCTTCAGCCCTCTCTACCGGCCCGAGCAACAGCCCTCGTGGACCGTCTCCTTCGCCACGGAGGACGCGGACGCCGCCGCCGAGGCCGTCCGGGCGTCGGGTGGCACGGTGCTGATGGGCCCGATGGACGTCTTCGACGAGGGCAGGTTCACGGTGGCCGCCGACCCGTCGGGCGCGGTGTTCTCCCTCTGGCAGGCCCGCGCCTTCCCGGGCGCGGGGCGCTTCAACGATCCGGGGGCCCTCGGCTGGGTCGAGCTGCGCACCCCCGACCCGCAGGGGGCGCTCGCCTTCTACCCGGCCGTACTCGGCTGGACGGTCAGCGCCTCCGAGCACTTCACCCACTGGGGCGTGGACGGGGCCGACTTCGGCGGCATGAAGGAGCAGGACGACGACGAGCGCGCCGAGGTGGCGCCGCACTGGCTGCCCTATTTCACGGTGGCCGACACCGAGACCACCGCCGCCAGGGCGCTGACGGCGGGCGGCGAGCCGCTCTCGCCCCCCGTGCACATCCCGGGCGGGCCCTGGGTGGCGACACTCCTCGATCCCCATGGGGCGCGGTTCGGTCTCCACACCCCCTGAGGGCGCCCCGGGGTCTCCGAGGACGCCGCCTGAGGGCGCCCCGGGGTCTCCGAGGACGCCGCCTGAGGGCGCCCCGGATCCGCGAGGGCGCGCCCCGCCTCACCGGCCGGCGGGCGGCACGGCTCCTTCCGGCACGCGCAGGGCCTCGGCCGCGTCCGCCACCCTGTGCATCAGACCGAAGAGCGTCCGCTGCTCCTCGGCGCTGAGCGGGCCGAGGAAGACCTGGTTCATCCCGGCCGTGCGCAGCGCGAGCCGCCGGTGGGTGCGGGCGCCCTCGTCCGTGAGGCGGAGCAGGAAGCGCCGCCCGTCGTCCGGGTCACGCACCTTGTCCAGCAGCTCCCGGCGCAGCAGCCGGGTGATCACCTCGGCGACGGTGGACCGGTCGAGGCCGACCCGCTCCCCCACCGTCCGCTGGTCGAGGCCGGGTTCGGCGGTCAGGGCGTTGAGGACGGCGAACTGGGGCGAGGTGATCTCCTGGGAGACCATCGTGTTCCAGAGCAGATGGTGCGCCTGCTGGAGACGCCGGGCCAGATGTCCGGGGTGGGTGCTCAGGTCGACCGCCTGCACGGGAGGCCCTCTCTCTGTCGGTCGTCAGCCGCGGCCGAACCGGGCCGGGGTGTCGAAGATACACAGTGCACTGAGGGTATTGACCCGACGGTCGGCCCTGCGTAGCTTCATGGCCATCGCATTTTAGTCAGTGCACTGAGCATTTCCTGTATTCACGGAGCCGTGACATGACCGCACGCGACCTTCCCGCACCACCGCTGCCCGACGGCATGAGCCAGCGGGAGATGGACGCCGAGGTGGCCAGGGCCCAGGCCGTGGCCGCGCCGGGCGCCCACCACCCGCCGCGCGACTATCCGCCGTACCGCAGCAGCCACTTCCGCCACCCGCACCGCCCGCTCGTCCCCGTACGCGATCCGGAGGCGGTCGAGCTGTCCGGGCCGGCCTTCGGTGTCACCGACGTCACCGCGCTGGACCGCGACCTCACCGCGCAGCACCACGGTGAGCCGCTCGGGGAGCGGATCACCGTCAGCGGGCGGGTGCTGGACCGGGCCGGCCGGCCGGTGCGGGGCCAGCTCGTCGAGGTGTGGCAGGCCAACGCCTCCGGGCGGTACGCCCATCAGCTCGACCGGCACCCGGCCCCGCTCGACCCGAACTTCACCGGCTTCGGGCGCTGTCTGACCGACGACGACGGCGGCTACACGTTCACCACGGTCAAGCCGGGCGCCTACCCGTGGCGCAACCACACCAACGCCTGGCGGCCCGCGCACATCCACTTCTCGCTGTTCGGTACGTCCTTCAGCCAGCGGCTGGTCACCCAGATGTACTTCCCGGGCGATCCGCTCCTCCCCTACGACCCGGTGATCCGTTCCGTCACGGACCGGGCGGCGCGCGAGCGGCTCGTATCGGCGTACGACCACGATCTGTCCGTCCCCGAGCGATCCCTCGGCTACCGCTGGGACATCGTCCTCGACGGGCCCTGCGCCACCTGGACCGAGGAAGAAGGCGACGCCTGATGCCCCACGCCCCGACCCCCTCCCAGACCGTCGGCCCCTTCTACGGCTACGCACTGCCGTTCCCCGGCGGCAGCGAGGTCGCCCCGGCCGGGCACCCCGGCACGGTCACGGTCCACGGCTACGTCCTCGACGGCCGGGGGGACCCCGTGCCCGACGCCATCGTGGAGACCTGGCAGCCCGCCCCCGACGGGTCGCGCACCGGGCTTCCCGGGTCGCTGCGCCACGATCCCGCGACGGGCCGGGTGACCGGGCGCGACGGGGTGGACTTCACCGGGTTCGGACGGGCGCCGACGGACGCGTCCGGACGCTGGTTCGTGCGTACGCTGCCGCCCGGCGGTGTCCCGTACCTCTGTGCCGCCGTGTTCGCGCGCGGTGTGGTCCATCACCTCTACACCCGCGTGTATCTGCCGGATCTGCTCGGCGGGGATCCGGCGGCCGGCGATCCGCTGCTGGAGTCGCTGGACGCGGAGCGGCGCGCCACACTGATCGCGACACGCACGGACGCCCGTACCTACCGTTTCGACATCCGCCTGCAGGGCGACGACGAGACGGTCTTCCTGGAGTTCAGCTGATGTACGAGAGCGATGCCGGGCTGCTCGCCCCCGGGCGGGCCGGCTCCGCCGCCGAAGCCGCCACCGGCGACCACGCCTTCCTGCGGGCGCTGCTGGACGCCGAGGCGGCGCTCACCCGGGCGCGGGCCGTCCGCGGGCTCGCCCCGGCCGGGGCCGGGCGGGCGGTCACCGCGGCGGCGGAGGCCGGCAGGTTCGACGTACGGGAGCTGGCGCTGCGGGCGCGGTCCGGCGGCAACCCGGTGATCCCGCTGGTCACCGCGCTCTCGGCGGCGGTCGACGAGGACGTACGGCCCTTCGTGCACCGGGGCGCGACCAGCCAGGACATCCTCGACACGGCGGCGATGCTGGTGGCGTCCCGGACGCTGGGAATCGTCCTCGACGACCTGGGACGGACCGCCGACGCGCTGGAGCGGCTGGCGGCCGGCCATCGCGACACACCGATGCCGGGCCGCACCCTGACACAGCACGCCGTGCCGACGACGTTCGGCCTCAAGGCCGCCGGCTGGCGCGCGCTGGTGCTCGACGCCCGGGACCGGCTGCGGGCGGTGCGCGGCTCGCTCCCCGTCCAGCTCGGGGGCGCGGCGGGCACGCTGGCGGCCTTCCCGTCCGGCGCGGACGGCGGGCCGGAGCTCGTCGCGGCCTACGCCGTCGAACTGGGCCTGGCCGAACCCCTGCTGCCCTGGCACGCCCTGCGCACACCGGTGGCGGACCTGGCCGGTGCGCTCGCCTTCACCGCGGGCGCGCTCGGCAAGGCGGCGGCCGATGTGCTGACCCTGTCCCGTACCGAGATCGGCGAGCTGGCGGAGGGCTCCGGCGGCGGCTCCTCGGCGATGCCGCACAAGGCCAACCCGGTCCGCGCCACCCTGATCGCCGCCGCCGCCCGGCGCGCACCGGGGCAGGCGGCCACGCTGTACGGCTCGCTCACCGCCGAGGACGAGCGGCCCGCCGGTGCCTGGCACGCCGAGTGGGAGCCGCTCCGCGATCTGCTGCGGCTGGTCGGCGGGGCCGCCCGGGACGCGGTCGAACTCACCGAGGGGCTCCGGGTGTTCCCCTCGGCCATGCGGAGCCATCTGGGGACGACCGGAGGGCTGATCGTCTCGGAGCGGCTGGCCGCCGTGGCCGCAGGCCGGGTGGGGGCCGCCCGGGCCGAGGAGATCCTCACCGGGGCCGCAGGGCGGGCCCGCGAGGAGGGCAGACCCCTCGCGGAGGTCCTCGCCGGGGAGCCTGCGTTCGACGGCCTCGATCTCGCCGAACTGACCGACCCCGCCCGGTACACCGGCTCCGCCGGGCTGCTCACCGACCGCGCTCTGGAGCGCCGATGACCATGTCACCCGCCCGTCTTCTCCACCACCGCGCCGAGGGGCCGGCGAGCGCTCCCGCGCTGCTGCTGGGCCCGTCGCTCGGCACCTCCACCGCGGTCTGGGACGGGGTCGCGCCCGAACTCTCCACCGCCCACCGGATCGTACGGTGGGACCTGCCGGGGCACGGCGGTTCGCCGGCCGGCCTGATCGGCCCGGGGGCGGGGATCGCCGACCTGGGCGCCCTGGTCCTGGATCTCGCCGACTCGCTGTCCCTGGACCGGTTCTCGTACGCCGGGGTGTCGCTGGGCGGCGCCGTGGGTCTCTGGCTCGCCGTCCACCACCCGGAGCGCGTGGACCGCCTGGCCGTCGTCTGTTCGTCCGCGCACTTCGGCGACCCCGGGCCGTGGCGGGAGCGCGCCGCGCTGGTGCGCGCCGAGGGCCTCGGCAAGGTGGCGGAGAGCGCGGCGGGCCGCTGGTTCACCCCGGGGTTCACCGAACCGCGGCTGCTCGACGACCTGCTGGGTACGGACCCCGGGGCCTACGCGGCGTGCTGCGACGCGCTCGCCGAGTGCGATCTGCGGGCGGGTCTCGCGGGGGTGCGCGCGCCGACGCTGGTCGTCGCGGGGCGCGAGGACCCCGCGACACCGCCCGCGCACGCCCGGGAGATCGCCGACGGGATCCCCGGGGCCGCTCTGACCGAACTGCCGCGCGCCTCGCACCTGGCTCCGGCCGAACGTCCGGGACCCGTACGGGAGGCGCTGCGTGCCCACTTCGCACCGAGCGGGCGCGGGAGCGGGACGGCGGTGCGCCGTGAGGTCCTGGGCGACGCCCACGTGGACCGGGCGCAGGCGGCGACCACCGGGTTCACCGCGCCCTTCCAGGACTTCATCTCGCGCTACGCGTGGGGCGAGATCTGGACCGACCCGACGCTGTCCCGCCGGGAACGCAGCCTGATCACGCTGACCGCTCTGGTCGCGCACGGCCACCACGGCGAGCTGGCGATGCACGTCCGCGCCGCGGTGCGCAACGGCCTCAGCCCCAGGGAGATCGGCGCCGCGCTCCTGCAGACCGGGGTCTACTGCGGGGTGCCGGCGGCGAATTCGGCGTTCGCGGTGGCCGAGCGGGTCCTGGCGGAGATGGACGAGGCCGACGACGGTGACCGGCCGGGCTGACCCGGCCCGGGGACGGGCGTGGTCGCGGGTGCCGCCGTCCGCGCCCGCCCCCGGAGGGATCAGCCGAGGCCGCGGGCGTCCTGCTTGAGGGCGGTGTCCACGGTGAGTGCCGTCGCCACGACGAGGCTCAGCAGCGGCTCGGGGAGCTGGTAGTGGATCTGCAGCACGTAGTTGTCCGCCGTGGTGAACATGGTCTTCGCCAGGCCCTCCCACGTCTTGGTGATCCGTGCGATCTCGGCGTCGTTGTGGTCGACGATGGCGAAGTTCCACGCGCGCCAGTTCTCGGCCTTGATCGCCCCGACCTGCTGGCCGTTGACCGTCATCGCGAAGTTGATCTTGCCGATGGCGTTCTGCTGGACGATCTCGCCCACGGGCTGTCCGTCCGGACGCTGCACGATCACCCGGGACTTGATGAACTTCGCCGGGCGGGTCAGGAGCAGCTGCGGCTGCCCGTAGGCGTCGCGGATCTCCAGGCGGTGCGTGAGGTACTGGTCGATGCTGGAGACGAACCTGAGCACCTTGCGGGCGGCGCTCTGGCCGACCTGGACGACCGAGCCGACGGTGTTGCCCTGCTGGTCGAAGACGCTGTACTCGTTGGTGAGCTCGATCAGCTTGGCCTTCTGGTTCACGACCAGGACCTGCTGGTTGAAGAGCGAGCCGCCGCCGGGCACGCCCTGCTGGGGCGCCGCCTGCTGAGGGGCGAACTGCTGGGCGGGGGCCTGCTGCGGCACCCCGGCGTGCTGCTGCGGCACCCCCGCCTGCTGCTGAACCGCGGCGTTCGGCTGGGCGGCGTACGGGTGGCCGGCCTGCGGCTGCGCGGCCACCGGCGCCTGGGCGGGGGCCTGAGCCTGCGCCTGGGCGGGGGCCTGCCCCTGGGCCGGGTGTGTGTGCTCGGTCCACCGGGAGCCGTCCCAGTAGCGCAGCAGCTGGGGCGCGCCGTGGGGATCCGGATGCCAGCCCGCAGGTACGTTCGATTGCGTCGTCACCGGGGCACACTATCCTGCCAAGCTGTGGGCCGAACTCATTGAAGTTTCACACACCATCTACGATGGCGGCGATGACCGGAACGAGCGTGTGGACGAACGGACGGCGGAGCGGCAACGGCCTGCCCGTCGCCGCCGCCTGGGCGCTGATGCTCGTGGCGGTGTTCTTCTGCTGCTCCCCGGCCGCCGCACCCCACGCCGAGAGCCCTTCCACGGCCGCCGCCAGGGCCTTCACCCCGACACCCGCGGCCGCCGCGTCGGTCGTGGTCGCCGGTGCCCCGGACGAACGGGGCGCCGGCAGCTCCTGCCACGGAACGGCCGACCACTCGACGGCCGTCGTGCTCCCCGGCCACCCGGCCCCGGTCGCCCTGCCCTGTCCCTCGACGGCGCTCCCGGCCGCCCCGCTCACCGGCGGCGCGGCCATCCGCGGCCCCTGCGACGACAGCGCGGGCACGGTGGACCATCTGCGTCTCCAGATCCAGCGGATCTAGGTCTGCGTCATCCGCCCTCCGCGCCGTCGGCGCGGGAGGCGGTCCGTACGTATGCCCGTTTCCCCGCGTGACGCGCCCCGCGCGCACGCGATCCGCTGAATCCGAGGACCTGACATGGCTTCCGCCAAGAACCAGAACAGCCCCGCCGCCGCGCGCCGCGCCAAGCTCGACGAGGCGCGCCGCAAGGAGCGGGCCCGTGAGCGCCGCAGCCGCATCATCACCATCACCGCCGCCGTCGTCGTGGTCGCCGGCCTCGTCGCCGGGGGCGGCTATCTGATGTCGGCCGCCGACGAGCAGGACAAGGCCGAGGAACAGGCCAGGACCTCGCCCGTCACCGGCGAGAAGTCCTGGGACGACCTGACCCAGGACCATGTCGGGACGCCCGTGGACTACCCGATGAACCCGCCCGTCGGCGGCGACCACAACCCGGTCTGGATGAACTGCGACGCCGACGTCTACACCGAGGCGATACCGAAGGAGAACGCCGTCCACTCCCTGGAGCACGGCGCCGTCTGGGTCACGTACAACGACAAGGCGGCGGACGCCGACGTGAAGGCGCTCTCCGAGCGCGTCGCGAAGACGCCCTACTCCCTGATGAGCCCCGTGGCCGACCAGAAGGACCCGCTGATGCTCAGCGCCTGGGGCAAGCAGCTCACCGTGAAGAGCGCCACCGACGCCCGCGTCGCACAGTTCTTCACCAAGTACGTCCAGGGCGCGCAGACCCCTGAGCCGGGCGCCGCCTGCTCCGGCGGGGTGGCCGAGTGACCTCCGCCGCGCGCCTCCCCCGTTCGCTGGTGTGGGCGGGGGCGGTGGTGTTCGTCGTCGCCGTGGCGCTGGTGCTGCTGACGGTCGTACGGCCCTCGGCGGCCTCGCCGTCCGGCTCGGGGGCGCCCTCGGAGAGCTCGGTCGATGTGGGGTTCGCCCGCGACATGTCGGTCCACCATCAGCAGGCGGTGGAGATGGCGTTCATCGTCCGGGACCGCACCGACGACGAGGACGTGCGCCGTCTCGCGTACGACATCATCAACACGCAGGCCAACCAGCGGGGCATGATGCTGGGCTGGCTGGAGTCCTGGGGCAGGCCGAGGAGTTCGGAGCGGCCGCCGATGGAGTGGATGGGCCATCCGGCCACCGCGTCCGACGGCTCCCTCATGCCGGGCATGGCGACGGACACCCAGCTGGACGGACTGCGGGCGGCGTCGGGCAAGGACGCCGAGGTGCGGTTCCTGCGGCTGATGACCGTCCACCACCGGGCGGGCGCCGACATGGCGCGGGCGGCGGCCGGTGCGGCGGCCACGGACGAGATCCGCGACCTGGCGGCCGGGATGGCCCGCGCCCAGGAGTCGGAGATCTCGCTCATGGCGGACATGCTGAAGGCCCGGGGCGCGCAGCCCTGAGCCCGGGGAACAGCGCACGGGGGCCGGGTCCGGTGACATGCGTCGCCGGACCCGGCCCCGCCCGCCGCGCCGCACCGCGAATTCACCTGGCGCCCATGTCCCCCTCATGGACCCGACACCCGGCCACCGCCGCACCGGCCGACACTTCCTGACGAGTCATGGACATGTCCCTCTCACGACAGGAAGCATCCGTGCGCATGCACCGCTCCCCTCGCCTGGCGGCCACCGCCCTCCTCGGTACGGCGCTGATCACTCTCGTCCCGCTGTCCCCGGCCCACGCACGGACGCCGCCCTCCGTCCGGCCGACGGCGGAGACGGCCGCGCTCCACGACGACGAGGCGGGCGGCAACGCCAACGCCGACGACCCCGCGATCTGGCGCGACGACGCCGCGCCCGGGCGCAGTCTCGTCGTCGCCACCGCCAAGGAGGGCGGCCTGCGGGTCTACGGCCTGGACGCGTCCCTGGTGCAGACGGTCCCGGCCCCCTCACCCGCGACCGAGGACGACGCCCCGGGCCGGTTCAACAACGTCGACCTCGTCACGGGGCTCCGCACCCCGTCCGGCCGCACCGACGTGGCCGTGGTCAGCGACCGGGGCAACGACCGCCTCCGTGTCTACCGTGTGGACCCCTCGCAGCCGGGCGGCCCCCTGAAGGACGTCACCGACCCGGCCGCCGCCCCGGTCTTCTCCTCCGGTCAGGCCGAGATCAACGAGCAGCGGACGGCGTACGGCCTCGCCACCTGGACGGACCGTTCCTCCGGGCGTTCGTACGCGCTCGTGAGCCGGCGCAACACCACGGATCTCGCTCTCCTGGAACTGCGGCCGACGGCGGCGGGCACGGTGGGCTACCGGAAGGTGCGCACCCTCTCGCTCCCTTCGTCCTTCCGGCTCCCGGACGGCACCTCGTGGACGCCGTGCGGCGAGCCGGGTGAGCTGCCCCAGGTCGAGGGCATGGTCGTCGACCCGGAGAGCGGCACTCTGTACGCCGGCCAGGAGGACGTCGGCATCTGGCGGCTGCCCGCCGGTCTTGACGGGCGCCCGGTTTTGATGGACAAGGTCCGCGAGTACGGCGTCCCCGGGACGTACGACCCGGAGACCGAGGAGTGCGCGCCCGGCCGCGACCCGGGGTTCGGCGGCAAGCGGCTGGCGGCCGACGTGGAGGGCCTGACCCTCTTCCGTACGTCCGGGGGCCGCGGCTACCTGCTGGCGTCGGGCCAGGGTGACGACTCCTTCGCCGTGTACGGCCGCGAGGTGTCCGGGGGCGGCGCGTACGTGGGCGGCTTCCGCGTCACCGCCGCGTCGGCCGACCTCGACGGCAGCGAGGAGTGCGACGGTGCCGCGGTGCTCGCCGAGCCGCTGGGCTCCCGCTACCCGCACGGGCTGCTCGTGGTCCAGGACGGGCACGAGACCTCCGCGTCGGGCGGCGAGGAGGACCGGGAGGCGACCGGCTTCAAGTTCGTCGACCTGCGCGCGGTGACGCGGGCCGCCGGCCTCTAGGGCGTGTTTTGAAAGTAGCGCCGTCCGCCCGGAGGGCGGGCCCGGCGGCGTCTGGTGCGTGCGATCGCAAGGCGCGGAAATGTTCTCGTAGCGGAGCTACTAGGGCATTTCTGCAACGCCGCGAGCGTGCGTGCCAGACGCCGCCGGGCAGGCGGGACTTTCAAAACACGCCCCAGGGCCCCGCACCGCGGGCGGTGTCCGGAAAGGCATCGCATAGGCTCGGCGACGATATGAAGAGCTACCTCACGCCCCTGGGGTCCAAGGCCGACAAGGACACCGTGCGGCGCCACAACCTGAGCCTCGTGCTGCGCGCCGTACGGGACGAGGGTGAGGCCGGCGAGGCCACCCGGGCCGGTGTGTCGGCCCGGGTGGGACTGACCAGGGCCGCGGTGTCCTCCCTGGTCGAGCAGTTGCTGGACAGCGGGTTCCTCACCGAGTCGGGCAAGACGTTCAGCGGTCAGGCCGGGCGCCCCGGCACGGCCCTGAAGGTGGCGCGCACCGGGCCCGCCGGCCTCGGCGTGGAGGTCAACATCGACTACGTGTCGGTGTGCGTCGTGGATCTGGCGGGCACCGGCCGGGTACGGCAGACCGAGCACCTGGACAATCGCGGCGCCCCGCCCGAAGAGGTCCTGGCCCGGGCGGCGGGGATCGCCGCCCGCACCCTGGACTCGGCGCGGGAGCAGGATCTGTACCCGGTCGGTACGGCGCTGGCGCTGCCCGGGCTCGTCTCGGGCGGATCCGTGCGCCAGGCCCCGAACCTGGGCTGGAACCAGGTCCCCGCCGAGGAGCTCTTCGCGGAGGCGCTCGCCGGGCTGCGCCCCGGCACGGCGCCGCTGCCCGTGCGCTCGGAGAACGAGGCGAATCTCGCGGCGCTGGCCGAGCTGTGGTTCGGCGGACTCGACGCGGTCCGCAGCTTCCTCTATCTGACGGGTGAGATCGGCGTCGGCGGCGCCCTGGTCCTGGACGGCGAACTGCTGCGCGGCGCGCACGGGTTCGCCGGGGAGATCGGGCACGTCGTGGTGGACCCGGCGGGCCCGGAGTGCCGGTGCGGCTCACGCGGCTGCCTGGAGCAGTACGCCGGCCAGTCCGCCCTGCTGCGCGCGGCGGGCATCGACGAGTCCGCGACCGGGGCGGCGGGGGTGATGGAGCTGGAACGACGGGCGCAGGCCGGTGATCCGGTGACGCTGGCCGCCGTGGCCGACGCCGGGCGGATGCTGGGGCAGGTGCTGTCCGGTGCGGTCAATCTCTTCGACCCGGACGCGGTGGTGCTCGGCGGGATCTACCGGGGCCTGATGCCCTGGCTCTCGCCGCCCGCCGACCAGGAGCTGACGGGCCGTGTGGTGTCCGGGCTCTGGTCCCGCGGTGGCGGCAGGCTGCGCGCGTCGTCGGTCGCGGGCGACGCGGCGCGGGGCGCGGCGGCGCTGGTGGTCCAGGACGTGCTGGCCGACCCGGTGGCGTACGCCCCGCCCGCGGCGCTGGACGTCTGAGGGCACCCCGGCCCGCCGGAGCCGGGGTGCCTGGGTGGGGTCAGCGGACGCCGATGAGGTGTTCCATGGCGAGCTGGTCGAGGGCTTCGAAGGCCATGGAGCGTTCGGCGGCCGCGGTGGCGTCGAAGTCCTCGTAGGCGGAGCGGTCGGCGAGGAGGGACTTGAGGCCGTCGTCGGCGGTGGGCCGGGCCAGCTCGTCCAGGCGGGAAGCGGTCAGGGCCTCCTGGACGGCGGGGTCCGCGCGGAAGGCCGCGGCGCGCTCCTTGAGGATGAGGTAGTTGCGCATGCAGTTCTTCGCGGACTCCCAGACCCCGTCGATGCCGTCGGTGCGTACGGGCTTGAAGTCGAAGTGGAGCGAGCCGTCGTATCCGGCGGTCTCCAGGAGGTCGACGAGCCAGAAGGCCTGGCGCAGGTCGCCGGCGCCGAAGCGGAAGTCCTGGTCGTACTTGATGCCGGACTGGCCGTTGAGGTCGAGGTGGAAGAGCTTGCCCGCCCACAGGGCCTGGGCGATGCCGTGGGGGAAGTTCAGCCCGGCCATCTGCTCGTGCCCGGTCTCCGGGTTCACACCGACCATCTCGGGGCGCTCCAGGCGCTCGATGAAGGCCAGGGCGTGCCCGATCGTGGGCAGGAGGATGTCACCGCGGGGCTCGTTGGGCTTGGGCTCGATGGCGAAGCGCAGGTCGTAGCCCTGCTCGGTGACGTACTCGCCCAGCAGGTCGAAGGCTTCCTTCATCCGGTCCAGAGCGACCCGCACGTCCTTGGCGCCACCGGACTCGGCGCCCTCACGGCCGCCCCAGGCGACATAGGTGCTCGCGCCGAGCTCGGCGGCCAGATCGATGTTGCGGATGACCTTGCGCAGCGCGAAGCGCCGCACGTCACGGTCGTTGGAGGTGAAGCCGCCGTCCTTGAACACCGGGTGCGTGAACAGGTTCGTGGTGGCCATCGGCACCTTGAGCCCGGTCCGCTCCAGCGCGTCCTTGAACCGTCCGATCAACCGGGCACGCTCGGCCTCGTCCGACCCGAACGGGATCAGGTCGTCGTCGTGGAACGTCACCCCGTGCGCGCCCAGCTCCGCGAGCCGCTCCACCGACTCCACCGGGTCAAGCGCGGGACGCGTCGCATCCCCGAACGGGTCGTTGCCACGCCAGCCCACGGTCCAGAGACCGAAGGTGAACCTGTCCGCGGGAGTGGGGGTGAAGCGATCCGTCATGGTGGTGTCCGCCTTCGCCTGCCTGGGGTCCGGAGTCGTCGTCCGTACCCCGAGCCTATTTGTTCAGTGACATGATTAATTATGCACACGGCACCGCGTGGACGTAACCCCCCGGGCAGTGAAACGGGGAACGCCCCTGTTCCGGACGCCGTCGATCACGTAATTTGTTCGTCGCACTCCCAAAAAGAGAAGAGGTAGCCCATGCCGCCGCGTACCGTCGTCATCGGCGTGGACAGCTCCACCCAGTCCACGAAGGCCGCAGTCACCGACACCGAGACCGGTGAGCTGCTCGCCGTCGGCCGCGCCCAGCATGTCGTCACGGGTGAGGGCGGCGCGCGCGAGACCGACCCCGAGGTGTGGTGGCGGGCGCTGTGCGACGCCGTGGCGGCCGGGCTCAAGGAGTCCGGGCTCTCGGCGTCCTCCGTCGTCGGCATCGCCGTCGCGGGGCAGCAGCACGGACTCGTGACGCTCGACCGCGCCGGCCGCCCGCTGCGCCCCGCGCTCCTGTGGAACGACACGCGCTCCGCGCCCCAGGCGGCGGCACTCGTCGCCGAGCTGGGCGGCCCCGAGGCCTGGACCGCGCGCACCGGCACCGTGCCCGTCGCGTCGATGACGGCGACGAAGTGGCGGTGGCTGCGGGAGAACGACCCGGCGAACGCCGAGGCGACGGCCGCCGTGCGGCTGCCCCACGACTTCCTCACGGAGCGGCTCGCGGGCATCGCGGCGACGGACCCGGGCGACGCGTCGGGCACGTGCTGGTACTCCACCGCGACGGGGGCGTACGACCCGGAGCTCCTGGACCGCCTCGGCCTGGACCCCTCCATGCTGCCGGAGGTGGCGGCGACGGGCGGGGCCCGGATCGGTTCGCTGACCGAGTCCGCGGCCGAGGCCCTCGGCCTGCCCGCCGGGATCGCCGTAGCGGCCGGCACCGGGGACAACATGAGCGCCGCGGTGGGCCTCGGCCTGGGCGGTGCGGGACTGCTGGACCATCCCGTGCTGAGCCTCGGCACCTCGGGCACGGTGTTCGCCGCCTCCCGGACCCGTCCGGCGTCCGCGGCGCTCTCCGGCTTCGCCGCGGCCGACGGTACGTACCTCCCGCTGGCCTGCACCCTCAACTCCACCCTGGCGGTCGACAAGGTGGCGACCCTGCTCGGCCTGCACCGCGACGACGCGACGCCCGGCGGCGAGGCCGTCCTCCTCCCCTATCTGGACGGCGAGCGCACCCCGGACCTGCCCACCTCCGCCGGGCTCCTCACCGGGCTCCGGCACGACACCACACCGCAGCAGCTGCTGGGCGCGGCGTACGAGGGCGCGGCCTTCACCGTGCTGCGGGCGCTGGACGAACTCCTGCGGGCCTGTGGTCTCGACCCGGCCGATCCCGAGGTCGCCGGCCGGCCGTTGCGGCTGATCGGCGGCGGCGCCCAGGGCCGCACCTGGGTGGAGACCGTGCGCCGGCTCTCCGGACGGCCGCTGATCGTGCCGGGCAGCGGCGAGTTGGTCGCGCTCGGGGCGGCCGCGCTGGCCGCCTCCGCGGCGGGCGGCGGCGACCCGGTGGCCATCGCGTCCCGCTGGAACGCGAAGTCGGACGACGCCGAACTCCCGCCGGTGGAGCGGGACACGGAGACCTGGGAGCGCGTCGGTTCGGTGCTGGACCGGGCCTCGGCGCCTCTGCTCGGCGGATGAGACGGGGCCCCGAAATCGCGTCCCGCGCACGCGTTTTGGGGATGGCTGCGGATCTTCAATAGGATCCGGCGATGATCATAAGAAAACGGCTGACGGCCGGGGTGTGCGTCCTGCTCGCCACCCTGGCCGCCGGGCTCGGCACCGCCCTTCCGGCCGCCGCCGACGAACCCTCCACCGCCGCGTCGCCCAAGGTCGAACTGGTCCTTGACGTCAGCGGTTCCATGCGCACCCGCGACATCGACGGCGAGTCCCGCATATCCGCCGCCAAGCAGGCGTTCAACGACGTCCTGGACGCGGTGCCCGAAGAGGTCGAGCTCGGCATCCGCACGCTCGGCGCCGACTACCCCGGCGACGACCGGAAGGTCGGCTGCAAGGACACCAAGCAGCTCTACCCGGTCGGGCCGCTCGACCGCACCGAGGCGAAGACCGCCGTCGCCACGCTGGCGCCGACCGGCTGGACCCCGATAGGCCCCGCCCTGCTCGGCGCCGCCGACGACCTCGACGGCGGCGACTCCACGCGGCGGATCGTCCTGATCACCGACGGCGAGGACACCTGCGGCCCGCTCGACCCCTGCGAGGTGGCGCGCGACATCGCCGCCCGGGGCATCCACCTGGTCATCGACACGCTGGGCCTGGTGCCGAACGCCAAGATCCGGCAGCAGCTGACCTGCATCGCCGAGGCGACCGGCGGCACCTACACCGCGGTCCAGCACACCGACGAGCTCTCCGGCCGGGTCAAACAGCTGGTGGACCGCGCCGCCGAGCCGGTCGTCACCCCCGTGGCGACCGAGGGCGCGGGCAGCTGCTCCGCGGCCCCCGAGCTGAAGGCCGGGCTGTACACCGACCGTCAGGAGATCGGCAAGCACCGCTGGTACCGGGTGGACGTCCTGCCCGGCCAGGAGCTGCGCGCCTCGGTGAGTGTCGCGGCGGACCGTGCCGTGAACAACGACTACGGGGTGCTGCTGCGCGCCGTGACCACGCACGGCCGGGAGATCGTCCGGGGCGCGGAGTCCGGCACCGGGCGTACGGACGCCGTGTCCACCGGGCTGCGCTATCCGAAGCCCGAGCAGGACGGCACCGACTCCGACACGAAGCCCGCCGCCGAGTCCGTCTGCCTCCAGCTGAGCAACTCCTTCTCGGCGCCCCCGTCCGTGAAGACCACCCCCGGCATGCCCGTCGAGCTGAGCATCGACGTGGTGGACGCTCCCGACGACGCCGCCGATGTCGCCGCCTTCGGCCTGGGCCGTGGCTGGTGGCTGCTCGGCCTCATGGTGCTGACCGGACTGATCGCAGGTCTGCTGTTCGGCTGGATCTCGCGCTGGCGCGTTGCCGTATGGAGGACCAACTGATGCGTACCCCCCGCAGAAACACCGTGCGGCGCGCCGGCGTGGGCGCGCTGCTGGCCGCCGTCGCCCTGCTCACCTCGGCGGGTGCCGCCGTCGCCGACGGCCCGTCCGCGAGCGCGAGCCCGGCGGAGGGCGACTCCCCGGCGCCGACGGAGGCCGGCACCACCTTCCGCACCGCCACGGCCGTGCGCCAGGGACAGGCGGCGACCGCGGACGCGTCCACGGGTGACTACCTGTACTGGGCCTTCCCCGCGGACGCCGGACAGCGTCCCACCGTGCACGCGAAGGTGGAACTGCCGGAGAGCGCCACCCGGCACGGCGCGTCGACCTGGCAGGTCGACGTGTACGACGGCCTCCGCCGCCGGCAGGCCTGTATGTACGGCCACCAGACCAGGAAGGCGGCGCCGGACGCGGGCACCGTCGAGCTGTCCTGCGTCCTGCGTACGGTCCGCGCCTGGTCCGAGCCGTGGGCGTCCGACCCGCTGCCCGGCACCTACTACGTACGCCTGACGGTGGTCGGCCTGGCCGAGGAGGACCTCGGTCTGCCGGTCCACGTCGAGACCCGGGTCGATCCGGCCGATCAGGGCGGCGCCCACGACGTGGACGGCGCCCTCGCGCAGCCCCTGGTGCCGGGCGTCTCCGCCGCCTCGGCGCAGCGCGGTACCCCGGCGGGCAGCGAGCCCGAGGACGGCTGGTCCTCGGGCTGGTGGACCAGCCGCTGGCTGTGGACCGCCGGCGGTGGCGTACTCGCCGCGCTGGCGGGCGTGTTCGGCTACTCCCTGACACGGGGCGGCGGCCTCCCCTCCCGGGTCCCGCCGGGCGTCTGACCGCACAGCACCCCCGCCCGAGGGCCGCAGGCCACCGCCCGCGGCCCTCGGCCATGTCCGGGGCCCGGCACTCCGGTCCGTCTCGAACCCGTGACCGACTGGCATTAGGCTCTGCAACTCACGTACTGCGCAAGGCAGATGACGGGAGTTCCCTCATGTCCACGGAAACCGGTGCGGCCCTCGACGCCGAGCCGCGCGGCCACCGGCTCGTCCAGGGCCCCAGGGGCCTCCCCCTCCTGGGGAGCCTGCCGCGGTTCGGCAAGGACCCCCTGGCCTTCTTCGAGCACCTGCGTGGTTACGGGGACATGGTCCGGTGGCGCTTCGGCCGCAACGACTGCGTCTTCGTCGCCGACCCCGCGTGCATAGGCGAACTGCTCACCGAGACGGAACGCACCTTCGACCAGCCGCTGCTGGGCATCGCCTTCCGTACGGTCATGGGCAACGGGGTCGTCGTCGCGCGCGGCAGCGACTGGCGGCGCAAGCGGTCGCTGGTGCAGCCCTCGGTGCGGCCCAGGCAGGTGAAGTCGTACGCCTCCACGATGACGGCGTCCGCGGTGGAGCTGGCCGACAGCTGGTCGGGCGGTGAACGCGTCGACATCAAGCGGGAGATGGCGGCGCTGACGCAGAAGATCGCCGTACGCACCATCTTCGGCGTGGACACCCCGGCCGACGCCGAGTCGATGGGCCGCGCCATGGACATCGCCCAGCAGGAGATCGGCAAGGAGTTCAGCGGCCTCGGTGCCGTCCTGCCCGACTGGGTGCCGACCCCCGGGCGCGCCAGGATCAAGAAGGCCGCCGCGGTGATCGACGCGGAGGTCGGGCGGGTGGTGGCCCGTCACCGGGACGGCGACGGGGAGCGCCCCGACCTGCTGAGCCGGCTGCTCACCGCGGTGGACGAGACCGGGGCGCACCTCACCGACCAGGAGATACGCGACGAGACCGTCACCCTCTACATCGGGGGCCACGAGACGACCGCGTCCACGCTGGTGTGGGCCTGGTATCTGCTCTCGCGCACCCCGCACGCCCTGACGGCCCTCACCGAGGAGCTCGACCGGGTCCTCGGCGACCGGGAGCCGGGGATCGACGACTACGCGCGACTGACGTACGCCCAGGCGGTGGTGAAGGAGACCCTCCGGCTGTACCCGACGATCTGGCTGGTCACCGGGGTCGCCAAGGAGGGGGCCCGGATCGGCGGCGTACCGATGCCGGAGGGTACGCGGGTGTGGAGCAGCCAGTGGGCCACGCACCGGGACGAGCGGTGGTTCCCGGAGCCCGAGGCCTTCCGGCCGGAGCGCTGGGACGCGGAGGGCGGGGACGAGATCCCGGAGTACGCCTGGTTCCCGTTCGGCGGCGGCCCCCGGGTCTGCCTCGGGACGCGCTTCGCGATGGTGGAGGCGGTGCTGATCCTGGCCGTCCTGGCGCGCCGCTTCGAACTGGCCGTGGACCCGGGCACCGTCAACCCCGTACCGACGCTGACCCTTCAGCCGGACCGGGAGGTCATGGCGACCGTACGGGCGCGCTGAACGCGCCGACGGGTGAAGCCGGCCGGGAACGCTTGACCTCAAGCTTTCTTGAGGTTCTAGCGTGCCACGCATACCGACCGACTCTCCCGGAGGCACTCCCATGGACATGGAAGTCACCGCGTGGCACTCCCTGCACAGCACGGTGAACGCGCAGCAGGACCGCAGGCCCTTCTCACGGGCCACGCTGCGCCGTATCGCGGAGTTCGCCCGGCCGCACCGGGGCAGGATCCTCCGCTTCCTGCTCGTCAGCGTGGTGACCGCCCTGCTCGCGGTGGCCACACCGGTGCTGGCGGGGCGGGTCGTCGACGCGATCGTGCGGGGCCACGACGGCGGGACGGTCACCCGGCTCGCCCTGCTGATCGCCCTGATCGCCGTGGCCGAGGCGGGACTCGGGCTCCTCACCCGATGGCTGTCGGCCACCCTGGGCGAGGGTCTGATCCTCGATCTGCGCACCGCCGTCTTCGACCATGTCCAGCGGATGCCGATCGCCTTCTTCACCCGCACCAGGACCGGTGCGCTGGTCAGCCGGCTCAACAACGACGTGATCGGCGCCCAGCGGGCCTTCAGCAACACGCTCTCCGGTGTCGTCTCCCATCTCGTCACCCTGCTGCTGACCCTGGCCGTGATGCTCACGATCTCCTGGCGGATCACCGTCCTCGCCCTGGTGCTGCTCCCGGTGTTCGTCGTCCCCGCCCGACGGCTCGGCACCCGGATGGCCGGTCTCCAGCGGGAGGCCGCCGGCCACAATGCCGCCATGGGCACCCGGATGACCGAGCGCTTCTCCGCCCCGGGGGCGACACTCGTCAAGCTCTTCGGACGCCCCGCGGACGAGTCCGCCGAGTTCGCCGCCCGCGCCGCCCGGGTGCGTGACATCGGCATCCGTACGGCGATGCTCCAGTCCGCGTTCATCACGGCGCTCACCCTGGTGTCGGCCCTCGCCCTCGCCCTGGTCTACGGGCTCGGCGGCCACTTCGCGCTGCGCGGCAGCCTGGAGCCCGGGGCCGTCGTCGCCCTGGCGCTGCTCCTCACCCGCCTCTACGCACCCCTGACGGCACTGGCGGGAGCCCGGGTCGAGGTGATGAGCGCTCTGGTCAGCTTCGAGCGGGTCTTCGAGATCCTCGATCTGAAGCCGCTGATCGCCGAGAAGCCCGGGGCCCGCCGGGTGCCGGAGGGTCCGGTATCCGTGGAGTTCGACGGGGTCTCCTTCGGCTACCCCTCCGCCGACAAGGTCTCCCTCGCCTCCCTGGAGGAGGTCGCCACGCTCGACTCCGGGGACGGCACGCGGGTGCTGCACGACGTCTCCTTCACGGCCGCGCCGGGCCGGACGGTCGCCCTCGTGGGGTCCTCCGGAGCCGGCAAGTCGACGATCGCGCAGCTCCTCCCCCGGCTGTACGACACCGACGCGGGCGCCGTCCGGCTGAACGGCGTCGACGTACGCGATCTGACGGCCGATTCGATCCGGGAGACGCTCGGCATGGTCACCCAGGACGGGCACCTCTTCCACGAGTCGGTGCGCGCCAACCTGCTGCTGGCCCGGCCGGACGCCACCGAGGAGGAGATCTGGGACGCGCTGCGCCGCTCCCGTCTGGACGGCCTGGTGGCGTCGCTGCCCGAAGGGCTGGACACGGTGGTCGGCGAGCGCGGCTACCGTCTCTCCGGCGGCGAACGTCAGCGGCTCACCATCGCCCGGCTGCTGCTGGCCCGTCAGCGGGTGGTGATCCTGGACGAGGCGACCGCACATCTGGACTCCACCTCGGAGGCAGCCGTCCAGGAGGCACTGGCCGAGGCCCTGGAGGGCCGTACGGCCGTGGTGATCGCCCACCGGCTGTCGACGGTGCGGGCGGCGGACCTGATCCTGGTCGTCGAGGACGGCCGGGTCGTCGAACGGGGCACGCACGACGAGCTGCTGGCGGCCGGAGGCCGCTACGAGGAGCTGCACCGCACCCAGTTCGAACGTCCGGGGGACGCCGAGGCCCCCGCGCTGCGCTGACCGGCGGCCTGTCGGCGTTGCGCGGCCGCGCGGCCCGCTCGTAACGTGACCGTGTCCGTCGAGCCGGCCGACCCGGCCACGGCCGGTGCGGCCGGCCTCGTCGGGCTCCGCCGCCCCTCGGGACCGGCGGGCCCCGAACAGCCCTCCACCGATGGAACCGGGAACGAATGAGCCAGTCACACTCCGCCGTCGGCGCTTGGCACCGGCCGATGGTGGCCCGCCTCGCCGGCGAGGAACACCGCACGGCGACCGCACTCGAACTATTCTTCGACCTGTGCTTCGTCGCCGCCGTCGCCCAGGCGTCGGCCGCCTTCGAGCACGAACTCGCCGAGGGGCACGTCGGGCACGGAGTCCTCGGCTACGCGATGGTGTTCTTCGCGATCTGGTGGGCCTGGATGAACTTCACCTGGTTCGCCTCCGCGTACGACACCGACGACGTCCCGTACCGGCTGCTCACCCTGGTCCAGATCGCGGGTGCGCTGGTGGTGGCCGCGGGCGCCGCCGAGGCGCTCCAGCACGAGGACTTCACCGTCATCACCTGGGGCTACGTCGTCATGCGGCTGGCCATGGTCACCCAGTGGCTGCGCGCCGCCCGCTCCGACCCCGAACGACGGCGCTCCTGCCTGCGGTACGCGGTCGGCATCCTGATCGTGCAGGCCGGCTGGCTCGCCCGCCTGGCCCTGCCCGAGGACTGGGGCCTCCCGACGTTCGCCGTCCTGGTCCTGGCGGAGATCGCGGTCCCCGTCTGGGCCGAGAGCGCGGCCATGACCACCTGGCATCCGCACCACATCGCCGAGCGGTACGGCCTGTTCACCCTCATCGTCCTGGGCGAGACCATGACGGCGGCCACTGCGGCCGTCCGTACCGCCCTGGACGGCGAGACGGCGCTCGGCGACATCCTGACCCTGGTCATCGGCGGCGTACTGACGGTGTTCGCCCTGTGGTGGCTGTACTTCGCGCAGAACGCCCCCCGCAAGCTCACCAGCCTCAGGTCGGCGATCCTCTGGGGATACGGTCACTACGCCGTCTTCGCCTCGGCCGCCGCGGTCGGCGCGGGGCTGGCGGTGAACGTCGCCCACACCACGGGTCACGGTCACCTCTCCGACCACGGCGCGGCGGCCGCGTTCACCGTGCCGGTGGCCGTGTTCATCACCCTGGTGTGGCTGCTGCACCACCGGGCGGAGGAGCTGCGCAGCCGCAACGACCTCATCCACCCGGTGGCCGTCCTCGCCGTCCTGGCCGTGACGTTCACCCCGAGCCCGGTCCTCGCCACCGGCGTCATCGCCGCCGCGCTCGTCGCCGCGACGCTCCTCGTGGCCGTCAGGTCCCGGCGGCCAGCGGAGTGAGGCCCGGACCGTCGAGATCGTCCAGGGCCACCCGGCGTCGGCAGACGGCCAGGAGCAGCGAGAGCGCGGGCCCGCTGACCTCCGGGCCTTCACCGATCGACACGTCGGCGTCGGAGGCCGTGAGACGGGTGCGCGCCACGAGTTCCTTGGCCCCTCCGAAGGAGGCCGGGGTACGGGCCTGCAGACGCAGCGCCCGTACGACGGCCTCCTCCGGGTAGGAGTGGGCGATCCCCAGCGGCCGGCGGATGTCCTCGCCGTGCACGACCTCCTCCACGAGCCGGCTGTCCAGGGGCGCCGGCGGGGTCGATCTGCGGGACGCGACCCGGCGAAGCCGCTCCAGCGTCTCCTGCGGTGTGGCACCGCGCTCGCGCTCGACACCGCGGGCGTTCTGACGGTCGAAGTCGAACCGGGCGCGGGCGAGGCCCACCAGAAAACCGGGACGCGTCGTCCTGGCCGTGTCGGCCAGATGGGCGACGACGTCGTGCACGGTCCAGCCCGCGCAGAGCGAGGGCTTCTCCCACTGCTCCTCGTCGAGTTGCCCGAGATCACCGATGAGCGCCGCACGCTCCGCGTGGACCATCGACCAGACGTCTCCCACGGCTGCCTCCTTCGGCCAGATCCCGTCGGCCCTACGCTAAGGGCTGCGTCCCGCAATTCCCGGCGGGACAGCCCTCAGGGTCTTTCGTTTGGATCAGGCCGGATCAGGGAGCGGGGTCTGGTGCGTGCAGCTGCAAGGCGGAGGATTGAGGCAACGCGGAGCGATTGGGGCCTCCCCT
>NZ_JBVJNK010000010.1:135837-268964 GCF_055583745.1 Streptomyces sp. NPDC104381 | reverse complement strand
GGCGCTTCCCTTCGTTCTTGCGTTTCCGACTCTATCAGACTCTTTCGTGTCCGATTCCCGGCCGAAGCGGGTTCCTGCTGTTTCGCTTTCCAGTTTTTCGCTTTCGCGTTTCCCTTTCCGGCGGTTCCAACTTTACCAGACTCTTTTCCGTTCCGTTTCCGGCCCGAATTTGATTCCGGTGGCCTGTGGAGTGGCCTTTGCCTTTCGGCTGACTCGACTTTATCAGAAGCAATTCGGCCGGAGCGAATCCGACTTTTGCTTGAAAGAGAAGAATCGATCGGCTCTGCGAGGAGCATGTCCTCTGCACGAGCGAGATGAACTTTAGACGTTCCCGATCGAGCTGTCCAGCTCTTTGGAACCGTTAAAATCTACCTCCCCACACAGGCCGTGTCAACAGTCTTTGTGGGCGACCTGAAGGCTAGCAGGTCAGCAGCCCCGCATGCACATCGGCCCTCAGGCCGCGGCGGGGAGCTCGGCGCTGCGCTCCGCTTCCTCCAGGTCTCCGGTGTCGCCGGCGCGGGCGGCCCGGCCTCCGAGGACGTAGACGTAGGCGAGAAAGGCCAGTTCAGCAGCGACGCCGATGGTGATGCGGGCCCAGGTGGGAAGGCCTGACGGGGTGACGAAGCCTTCGATGACGCCGGAGACGAAGAGGACCAGCGCCAGGCCGACGGCCATGCCGATCGCGGCACGCCCTTGCTGGGCCAGGGCCGAGCGCCGCGTACGTGGCCCCGGGTCGATGACCGTCCAGCCGAGACGAAGGCCTGTGCCCGCCGCGACGAAGACCGCGGTGAGCTCGAGGAGGCCGTGCGGCAGGACAAGACCGAGGAAGGTGTCCAGGCGGCCGGCCGAGGCCATCAGGCCGATCCCGACGGCGAGGTTGAGGACGTTGACGAAGAGGATCCAGACCACCGGCAGGCAGAGGAACGCCCCCAGCACCAAGCACATGGCCGCCGCCTGCGCGTTGTTCGTCCAGACCTGGGCCGCGAAGGAGGCCGCGGGGTGGCTGGAGTAGTACGTCTCGTATTCGCCGCCGGGCATGGTCAGCGCGCGCAGGTCCTCCGGAGCTGCGATCGACGCCTGGACCTCCGGATGTGTGCCGATCCACCAGCCGATGACGGCCGCCAGCAGGGTGGAGAACACGGCGGTCGGTATCCACCAGTGCCGCGAGCGGTAGACGGCCGCCGGAAAGCCGGCGGTCAGGAAGCGTGCGGCGTCCCGCCATGACGCACGCCGGGTCCCGGTGACGGTGGAGCGTGCGCGGGCCACGAGTTGTGTGAGGCGAGCCGTCAGTATGGGGTCCGGGGCACTGGACCGGATCAAGGACAGATGCGTGGCGGTGCGCTGGTAGAGGGCGACGAGTTCGTCCGCCTCCTCGCCTGTCAGGCTGCGTCCTCGGTGTAGAAGATGGTCCAGGCGGTCCCACTCGGTGTGGTGGGTGGTCACGAAGACGTCGAGATCCATGGTCGGCTGCTGCTCCAGGCATGGGTGCGTACGGGTCCGTACTACGGCGGTGCGCTGCGGGTCAGCTTGGCAGACTGTGACGCAGAGGGGCAGGGAAGGTCGGCGAGGGGTGGGTGGGGCGATGAATGAGCTCGTGACCGGAGACGCGGTCGTACTGGGGTTGCAGCCGGCGAGGTTGCCCAGCCGGGCGTTGGCGATCGCCATCGATCTCGCTGTGGTCCTCTCCGTTTTCGTGCTGCTCTCCATCGGTCTGGCCGTGGCGACCGTGACGCTCGACGAGGCGGCGACCGCTGCGATCGCCGTCGCCACCTTCCTTCTTGTGCTGGTGGGTGGGCCGGTCGCGGTCGAGACGCTCAGCCATGGCCGTTCCCTCGGAAAGCTCGCCTGCGGGCTGCGGGTGGTCCGCGACGACGGCGGGCCGATCCGGTTCCGGCACGCGCTCGTCCGAGGTGCGATGGGGCTGGTCGAGATCCTGGGGACGTTCGGGGTCGTGGGCTGCATCGCCTCCCTGGTGTCCGCCCGCGGCCGCCGCCTCGGTGATGTGTTCGCGGGGACCCTTGTCGTACGGGAGCGGGTGCCGGCGGGGCGGGCTCTCGCCGTTCCCCCGCCCCCGCCCTGGCTGGTGGGCCGTTTCGGGCAGCTGGACCTCTCGGGTGTGCCGGACGGGCTCTGGCTGGCCATCCGCCAGTACCTGACGCGGATGAACCAGCTCGATGCCACGGTGCGCGGGTCCATGGCCGAACGCCTGGCCACGGACCTCGTCGCGCGTACGGGTGTCCCGGTGCCGGCAGGGGTTCCCGCTGCTGCCTATCTGGCGGCCGTGGTGAACGAGCGGCAGGCCCGGGACGTCCGGAGGGTGACCGCGGCGGCGGGCCGCACCGGCCTGGCCGGAGTGCCGGTCGTCGGAGGCGCGCCGGGCTTTTCACCCGTCCCCGTGAACGGGGAGCACGCCGGTGGGTGGGCGGCGCAGCCCCCGCCGACCGGCCCCACCGCAGCGCCGGCGACTCCCGTCGGCAAGGACGTGGACGGGCCCGGGCCCCAGGCCCCGACCGGCTTCGCCCCACCCGCCTGAATCGTCGTTCCCGTGGCGGAGTCCGCCGCCTCACTCGCCTTCGTACGAGCCCGGGCCCGCCTGATCGGCCTGTCCACGGTCCTGCCGGTTGTGCCGGTTGTGCCGGTCGGTCCGGGGCCGGTACTCCAGGGCCGCCGCTCAGGCCTCGTCCGGCGCGTCCCGGTCGCCGTCCGTCGCGCGGGGCATGGCGGAGGGCGGGGATTCCAGGTGTTCGAGCTCGATGCCCGGCGCCGCCAGCACCACGTCACCCGCGATGTGTACGGCGTGCTGATCACCGGTGTCCAGCGCGTTGACCTGGTATTCGTCCACGATCAGGGGCCCGTTGTCAGTGGCGTGCGCTTCACTGTTCAGCAGCGACCAGGACTGGTCGACGGTACGGGGGGCGAGGACCGGGTCCGTGAAGGTGACCAGACGGACGCGGGTCGCGGGGGAAGCGGGGGTGAGGCGCAGGAGCCGGGCGGTGGCGATGAGGAAAGCGGGGGATGTGCCGGAGAAGGTGTGGGCGCGGACATTGCCTTCGGTGGCATGAGCGCCGGTGGGGTCGGTCCGTACCCAGGTGACCCCGTCGAGGGCGGCACCGCGGATCTGCCAGCTCGCGGCGTGCAGTTCGAGGCGGATGGGGCGACCGAGCTCGTCCAGGGCCAGATCGACGGAACCCAGGTGGGCGCCCGAGGGGGCCGTGGTCTGGGAGACATAGCGCCAGCCTGAGGGGCCGGGCGCGCAGTGGAAGTGTTCTTCGCCGAGGGGGGTGTGGTCGTGGAGATCGTGGAGCGAATAACGGCCGCGGGGCATGGGGTCCTTCGGGTTCCTCGGGCTGTGCGGGTGCGGTACGGGGCAGGCCCCCGGCACGGGGGTGCGGGGGCCTGCGCTCGGACCTGCTGCTGAGGGCTGCGCCGGCCGGTGGCCGGCGCGGCCGGCTCAGTAGCGGTAGAGGTCGGACTTGAACGGGCCTTCCACCGGCACGCCGATGTAGTCGGCCTGCTCCTGGCGCAGGGTCGTGAGCTTCACGCCCAGCGCGTCGAGGTGGAGCCGGGCGACCTTCTCGTCCAGGTGCTTCGGCAGCACGTAGACGTCCGTCGGGTACGCCTCGGGCTTCGTGAACAGCTCGATCTGGGCCAGGGTCTGGTCCGCGAACGAGTTGGACATGACGAACGAGGGGTGACCGGTCGCGTTGCCGAGGTTCAGCAGACGGCCCTCGGACAGCACGATCAGGACCTTGCCGTCGGCGAACGTCCAGGTGTGGACCTGCGGCTTGACCTCGTCCTTGACGACGCCGTCGATCTTCGCCAGGCCGGCCATGTCGATCTCGTTGTCGAAGTGGCCGATGTTGCCGACGATGGCCTGGTGCTTCATCCGGGCCATGTCGGAGGCCATGATGATGTCCTTGTTGCCCGTGGTCGTGACGAAGATGTCCGCGGTCTCCACCACGTCGTCCAGCGTCGTGACCTGGTAGCCGTCCATCGCGGCCTGCAGGGCGCAGATCGGGTCGATCTCCGTGATGATCACTCGGGCGCCCTGGCCGCGGAGGGACTCCGCGCAGCCCTTGCCCACGTCGCCGTAGCCGCAGACGACGGCGGTCTTGCCGCCGATGAGGACGTCGGTGGCGCGGTTGATGCCGTCGATCAGGGAGTGGCGGCAGCCGTACTTGTTGTCGAACTTCGACTTGGTGACCGCGTCGTTGACGTTGATCGCCGGGAAAAGGAGGGTGCTGTCGCGGTGCATCTCGTACAGCCGGTGCACACCGGTCGTGGTCTCCTCGGTCACGCCGCGGATCTCGGACGCCAGCTGGGTCCACTTCTGCGGGGACTCGCCGAGCGTGCGGTTCAGCAGGGTGAGGATGTACGCGTACTCCTCGCTGTCCGCGGTCGAGGGGTCCGGGGCTTCACCGGCCTTCTCGAACTCGACGCCCTTGTGGACGAGGAGGGTGGCGTCGCCCCCGTCGTCGAGGATCATGTTCGGGCCGCCGGTGGGGGTGTTCGGCCAGGTCAGGGCCTGCTCCGTGCACCACCAGTACTCTTCCAGGCTCTCGCCCTTCCAGGCGAAGACCGGGACGCCTGCGGGGGCGTCCGGGGTGCCGTTCGGACCGACCGCGATCGCGGCGGCGGCGTGGTCCTGGGTGGAGAAGATGTTGCAGGAGGCCCAGCGGACCTCGGCGCCCAAGGCGACGAGGGTCTCGATGAGCACCGCCGTCTGCACGGTCATGTGCAGCGAACCGGTGATCCGGGCGCCGGCCAGCGGCTGCGTGGCGGCGTACTCCTTGCGGATCGACATCAGGCCGGGCATCTCGTGCTCGGCGAGGGTGATCTCCTTGCGCCCGTAGGCGGCGAGGGAAAGGTCGGCGACCTTGAAGTCCTGGCGATTGGCGGCCGTCGTCATAACGGGCTGCTCCTCGTAGTGGGTCGAGGGTGGACTGGCTGGCTCTGCGGCGGCCACGGACACACGAATGCCCGGGCGATCCGCAGTGCAGTCCGTCGGAGGCCCTCTCTCCCTCGGCCGGTCCGCTTCCGCGAACCGATCGACCGCCATCAGCAGCGACGTCTGGTACTCCCCCGAATCTACACCGAACGGCCCAGTGAGCCCCAGCCCGCCTGAGGGGCGGCGTGGGGAACGGGGCCGTTCGGGGCCGATCCTCAGCGGGTCAGTGGCCTGATCCGGCCGGTGCGTCGCCGGCCGGCGCATCACCCGCAGGCGCATCCCCCGCAGGTGCATCGCCCGCAGGTGCGTCGCCGGGGGTCGAGGGGCCGCCCGGAGCTTTTCCGGGGTTGATGCCGGCCGCGGCGGCCGCCTCGTTGTAGATGTCGGGTTCGAGGTAGATGACCCGGGCGATCGGGACGGCCGCGCGGATCCGGTGCTCGGCGGCGTTGATCGCCTCGGCGACCTCGGCGGCGGACTCCTCGGCGCGCACCGCGATCTTGGCCGCCACCAGGAGCTCTTCCGGGCCGAGGTGGAGCGTGCGCATGTGGATGATGCGGGTGACGGTGTCGCCGTCGACCACCGAGGCCTGGATCTTCTCGACGTCCTCGATCCCGGCCGCCTCGCCGAGCAGCAGCGACTTCGTCTCCGCCGCCAGGACGATCGCGATCACGATCAGCAGGATGCCGATGCACAGGGTGCCGATGCCGTCCCACACGCCGTTGCCGGTGCCCAGGGCGAGGCCGACGCCGCCGAGGGCCAGGACCAGGCCGACGAGCGCGCCGAAGTCCTCCAAGAGCACGACGGGGAGCTCGGGCGCCTTGGCGCGGCGGACGAACTGCGTCCAGGACAGCTTGCCGCGGGTCTGGTTGGACTCCGCGATGGCCGTACGGAAGGAGAAGCCCTCGGCGATGATCGCGAAGACGAGCACCCCGACCGGCCAGTACCAGGCCTCGATCTCGTGCGGGTGCTTGATCTTCTCGTAGCCCTCGTAGATCGCGAACATGCCACCGACGGAGAACAGCACGATGGACACGAGGAAGGCGTAGATGTAGCGCTCGCGCCCGTAGCCGAAGGGGTGTTGGGGTGTCGCCTCCCGCTGGGCCTTCTTGCCGCCGAGCAGCAGGAGCCCCTGGTTGCCCGAGTCCGCCAGTGAGTGGACGCTCTCAGCCAGCATCGACGAGGAGCCACTGAAGAGGAACGCCACGAATTTGGCCACTGCGATCGCGAGGTTGGCGGCGAGTGCCGCCACGATCGCCTTGGTTCCGCCTGACGCGCTCATGGGTGCCTGGTGTCCCTTCCTCGGTGCTGCGGCACGGGCGCCGCGTTACGGCCGGACATTGTTGCAGCCGTTCGTGCGGACCGTACGTCAGACCAGTACGGTCGCACGGAAGAGTGTTCCCTCACCGGCCACTTCCACCGCTTCGTCGGCCGGGACGAATACGGATTCACCGGGTGCCAGGGCGATTCCGCCCGCCCGTGGTGCGCCTGCCGTGCACAGCAGGATCTGCGCGGTGGCCGCCGTGAGGTCGACGGGGGCGCCGCCGGACGGCAGGACGTAGCGGGAGAGCCGGAATTCGTCGACGGGCGTCTCGTACACCTCCTCGCCGGAGGGCGCGGCCTCGGGGCGCAGGATGCCGGGCTCGGTGGCCTCGAAGCGGACGATGCGCAGCAGTTCGGGGACGTCGACGTGCTTGGGGGTCAGGCCGCAGCGCAGCACGTTGTCCGAGTTGGCCATGATCTCGACGCCCAGGCCGCCGAGGTAGGCGTGCGGCACGCCCGCGCCGAGGAACATGGCCTCGCCGGGCTGGAGTTGTACGTAGTTCAGCAGCATGGCCGCGATGACGCCGGGGTCGCCGGGGTAGTGGTGGGCGATCTGGGCGTACGGGGCATGGGCGCCGCCGAGCCGTTCGGCGGCCTCGGCCGCTTCCGCGACGGTGTGCGCCATCTCGTCGGGGTCGGCGGTGAGGATCGCTGTGAGGACCTCCCGCAGGGCGCCGTCCTCGGGGCGGGCGCGGAGCAGGTCCACGTAGGGCTTGAGGGAGTCCACGCCGAGGGCGGCTATCAGGTCCGCGGCCTCGGCGGGCCGGCGGAAGCCGCAGAGCCCGTCGAAGTGCGTGAGCGCGCAGATCAGTTCGGGCTTGTGGTTGGCGTCCTTGTAGGTGCGGTGCGGTGCGTCGATCGGGACGCCCCGGAGCTCCTCGTCCGCGTAGCCCGCCTGTGCCTGCGCGAGGTCGGGGTGCACCTGGAGGGACAGCGGGGCGCCGGCCGCGAGGAGCTTGAGCAGGAAGGGGAGCCGGGGCCCGAAGGCGCGGACGGTGGCGGCGCCGAGTTCGCGCTCGGGGTCGGCCGCGATGACGTCCGTGAGGGACAGCTCACCACCGGCTCCGGAGCCCGTGGTGCCCGTACCCGTGGTGTCCGTACCCGTGGTGTCCGTGGTGTCCGTGGCAGCGGGCCGGGTGAGGCGTGAAGGGGCTCCCGGGTGGGCTCCCATCCACATCTCGGCCTGCGGTTCGCCGGTCGGGGCTGTGCCGAGCAGCTCGGGAATGGCCGTGATGGACCCCCAGGCGTAGGGGCGCACGGTGTTGGAGAGCCGGTCCATGGAGATGTGTCCTCGTGGGATGTACGGGGCGGGGTGCCCGGGGGTGGCGGCGGGCCGTCAGGCCCGGTTGTCCGAGGCCAGGGAGGCGTAGACGGCGGTGAAGTCGGTGACCGCGAGGAGTTCGGCGAGGGCTTCGAGTTCGCTGCCCTCCTCCGGTTCGAGCTCGCTGATCGCGGTGTCGTGGCTCAGGGCCAGTTCACGGGCGGCCGGGCCCGCGGTCAGGCCGCCGGCGGGCCGGTCGCGGAGCAGGACGACACGCGCCCGCATGGCTTCGGGCTCGTCCACCCGGTCCCGGAAGAAGTCGTCGGGGTCGGCGCCCGCAGCGAACGCTCCGGCGAGCAGCCCTCCGTGGGAGGGCAGCGCCTCCGGCAGCTCGGCCACCAGTGCCGGGCGGCCGGCGAGCTCGGCCAGGACGGCGGCGAACCGGCGCCCGACGGGGCCCGCGGCCTCGCCCTCCGTCCAGACGAGGGGCAGGCTGTCGGCGAGTTCCGCGGCGAGGGTCTTGGCCGGGTTGCTGTACGTGGCGATGGCCGGACCGCAGCGTTCCGCGGTGCGGTCCAGGCGGTCGGCGACCTTCTGCAGCGTCTCCGTGGACGCGGCGATCAGGCCGACCCGGTCCAGCAGGGCGAGGAGCGGGGTGAGCAGGGCCCAGAGCGTGCCGGGTCCCGCGGCCGAGGTCTCGGCGTCGTACTCGCCGTGCGGGGCGGCCGCCATGGGGACGACGAGTCCGTGCACCCCGTCGACGGCCTCGCGGAGCGGGGAGCGGACGGGCGCGACGGCGACGACGGTGCAGCCGCGGCGGTAGGCCTGTTCGGCGAGCAGCGCGAGGCCGGGTTCCGAGCCGTCGGCCGTGACGATGAGCAGCAGGTCCACGGATCCGGCCCAGCCGGGCAGGGCCCAGCGCAGCGCTCCGGCGGCGGCCGCGACCCCGGTGGGGCGGATCGGGATGACGGGCGCGGAGGCGCCGGCGAGGGCGCCGATCAGGTCGGCGACGCCGGACGCGGCGGTGCCGGGTCCGGCCACGAGGACGGCCCGCGGCCGGCCCTCGGGTGCCAGGTTGCCGATCCCCGCCTCGGCGGCGTGCCGGGTGGCGGTGCGCACGCGGGCTCCGGCCTCGGCGGCACCGCGCAGCAGACCTCGCCGGTCGGCTCGGGCCAGTGCTTCCGGTGCGTCGAGCAGCGACTCGTCGAGCATGGTGGTGGGCCTCCGATCACCGTGCTGATCAGGGTGCGGGTTACGCGGGGCGGCGGGCCTCGTCGACGAGGAGCACCGGGATGCCGTCCCGCACCGGGTAGGCGAGACCGCAGTCCGCGCCGGTGCAGACCAGCTCGGGGTTCTCGGCCGCGGACCGGTCGTCGAGCTCGGCGTGGCAGGCCGGGCAGGCGAGGATCTCCAGAAGGCCGGCTTCGAGCGGCATGGGGTGGGTCCCTTCGGGCATGCGGTGCGGATCCGGTACGGACCCGGGTTCGGGCCCCCGGAGCTCGGGGCGTGGTCAGCCTACCGCTGGGCCGGGAGGGTCGCGGCCCGGCGGGTCCCGCCCGGCAGGGCATACGTCGGCGGGACGCGACGGGCGGTCGGCAGGGGCATGGTGGGCACACACAACCCCCGCGCCGCCGACGGACGGCCCGGACGAGGAAAACCCCCCGGGCCCCACGCGACCGGCGGGAGCACGGGCGAAGAGAGCCCCGGCCCACGCCCGACGGACGGGCAGCGCGGATGAGAAAGGCACCCAGCCACGCGCGCCGCCCGCAGGCAACACGGCCGTGGTGGGCCCTGGGCGCAGGCACCACCAGCGGGCGCCGGACGAAGAGTGTGCACGCCCCGCCGACCGGCAGCACGCACGCGGAAAGCACCCCGGCCCCGCGCGCCACCCGCAGCCAACACAGCCGTGGCGGGCGCAGGGAGTCCGTCCGCAGTGGTCAGGCGCGGACGACGGCCAGGACCTCGTCGCGTACCGCCGTCATGGTCTTCTCGTCCCGTGCCTCGACGTTCAGGCGCAGCAGCGGCTCCGTGTTCGAGGCGCGCAGGTTGAACCACCAGTCCGGGCCGGTCACGGTCAGTCCGTCGAGCTCGTCGAACCGCACGTCGTCGCGGTGGTCGTACGCCGCCCTGATCGCCGCAAGCCGCTCCGCCTGGTCGGCCACGGTGGAGTTGATCTCGCCGGAGCCCGCGTAGCGGTCGTACCGGTCGAGGAGCCCGGAGAGCGGGCCATCCTGGCCGCCGAGCGCGGCGAGGACGTGGAGGGCGGCGAGCATGCCGGTGTCGGCGTTCCAGAAGTCGCGGAAGTAGTAGTGCGCGGAGTGCTCGCCGCCGAAGATCGCGCCGTGCTCGGCCATCTCGGCCTTGATGAAGGAGTGGCCGACGCGGGTGCGGACGGGAGTTCCGCCGTTCTCCCGTACGACCTCGGGGACCGACCAGGAGGTGATCAGGTTGTGGATGACGGTGCCCTTGCCGCCGTTGCGCGCCAGCTCGCGGGCGGCGACCAGGGCCGTGATCGCGGACGGGGACACGCCCTCGCCCCGCTCGTCGACGACGAAGCAGCGGTCGGCGTCGCCGTCGAAGGCGAGTCCGAGGTCGGCGCCCTCGGCGAGGACGCGGGCCTGGAGGTCGACGATGTTCTTCGGGTCGAGGGGGTTGGCCTCGTGGTTCGGGAAGGTGCCGTCGAGCTCGAAGTACATGGGTACGAGGTCGAGCGGGAGGCCCGCGAAGACGGTGGGCACGGTGTGGCCGCCCATGCCGTTGCCGGCGTCCACGACGACCTTGAGCGGCCGGATCGCGGAGAGATCGACGAGGCCCAGCAGGTGTGCGGCGTAGTCGTCGAGGGTGTCGCGTTCGGTGACGGTGCCGGGGGTCACGGCGTCCACGGCGGGGAGGCCGTGCTCCGACCAGTTCTCGACGAGCGTGCGGATCTCGGTGAGACCGGTGTCCTGGCCCACCGGCGCCGCTCCGGCGCGGCACAGCTTGATGCCGTTGTACCGCGCCGGGTTGTGCGAGGCCGTGAACATCGCCCCGGGGAGGTCCAGCGCCCCGGAGGCGTAGTACAGCTGGTCCGTCGAGCAGAGCCCGATGAGGGTCACGTCGGCACCGCGCGTCGTCGCACCGCGGGCGAAGGCGGCGGCCAGGCCGGGCGAGGACGGCCGCATGTCGTGGCCGATGACGATCGCGTCCGCGTCGGTGACCTGGACGAAGGCGGCGCCGAACAGTTCGGCGAGCGACTCGTCCCACTGGTCGGGCACGACTCCGCGCACGTCGTACGCCTTCACGAGCTGCGACAGATCAGCAACCACGGCCGGTCCTCCTGGGATCTTTACGGACCGCCCAAACTACCCGGCTGCCCCGGGCCGCCCGTCAGGGGAGCATCCAGCCCAGCACCACCGTGCTCTGCGCCATCACGATCAGGCACATCACCAGCAGCAGACCGAGGCTCCACGGCAGGACCTTGCGCAGCAGATCGCCCTCGCGTCCGGCGAGCCCGACGGCCGCGCAGGCGATCGTCAGGTTCTGCGGGGAGATCATCTTGCCCAGCACTCCCCCGGAGCTGTTGGCGGCGGCGAGGAGCACGGGCGAGAGGCCCGACTCCCGCGCGGCGGAGACCTGGAGCGCGCCGAAGAGGGCGTTGGCCGAGGTGTCGGATCCGGAGACGGCGACGCCGAACCAGCCGAGCACCGGCGAGAGGAAGGCGAGCCCGGCGCCCGCCGCTGCGACGGACTGGCCGATGGTGGCGGCCTGTCCGGAGAGGTTCATGACGTAGGCGAGGGCGAGCACGGACGTCACGGTGAGGATCGCGTACCGCAGTTCGTGCACGGTGGCCGCCCACTCCCGCACCGCGGCCCCCGCCCGTACGCCGATGACGAACGCCGTGATCAGGCCCGCGAGCAGGACGAGCGTGCCGCCGGTGCCGAGGAGCGGGAGGGAGAACACGTTGGCGCCGACCGGTTCACCGTCGGGTCCCGCGACATCGAGGAACGGCCAGTCGAAGACGCGCGTCGCCTCGGCCAGCAGCCGCTTGACGGGCGGGATCTGGGCGATCGAGAAGACCGCGACGATCAGGGCGTACGGGGCGTAGGCGCGCAGCACCTCGCGGCGCGGGTCCTCCACGTCGAGGTCCTCGCTGCGTACGCCCGTCAGCACGGCCGCGCGTACGGGCTCGTCGGCGGGCTTGCGGGCGCCGGGCAGGGCGATCAGCGCGCCCGCGCCCACCAGTGCCGCCGCGATGTCGGCGAGTTGTGCGGAGACGAAGTTGGACGCGGCGAACTGTGCGACGGCGAAGGCCACGCCGCAGACGAGCGCGGGCATCCAGGTCTCCCGCAGCCCTCGCCTGCCGTCGACCAGGAAGACCAGGATCAGCGGGACGACGAGCGCGAGCAGCGGGGTCTGGCGGCCCACGACGGTCGCGACGTCGTCCAGCGGGAGTCCGGTGACCTGGGCGAGCGTCACCACGGGCGTGCCCATGGCGCCGAAGGCGACCGGCGCGGTGTTGGCGACCAGGGAGACGACGGCGGCCTTCACGGGGTCGAAGCCGAGCGCGACGAGCATGACGGAGCAGATCGCGACGGGGGCGCCGAAGCCGGCGAGCGCCTCCAGGAGCGCGCCGAAGCAGAAGGCGATGACCAGCGCCTGGATGCGGGGGTCGTCGGAGACCCGGCCGAAGGAACGTCGCAGGATGTCGAAGTGCTGGGTGCGCACCGTCATCCGGTACACCCAGAGGGCGTTGACGACGATCCACATGATGGGGAAGAGCCCGAAGAGGACGCCCTGCGCCCCCGCGGACAGGGTCTGCCCGACGGGCATGCCGAAGGCCAGCCAGCCGACGAGCACGGCGACGGCGAGGCCGATGAGTCCGGCGAGGTGGGCCTTCATACGGACGGCGCCGAGCAGGACCAGCACGGTCACCAGTGGCAGGGATGCGACAAGAGCGGACAGACCGAGCGAATCGGCTACGGGTTCGAGTTGCTGGACAAACACACAGGCCTCCCCGGATTCCGTGATGCGGAAGCGATCTCTCACGGGTGGGGGAATGGTCGTGTCCGCGACAAGCCAGCGTCAATGCTCCGTACCGGAAAAGTTCTTCGGAGCTCGGACCGGTGGAAGACCGGAGAAGGGCCCGACGGGGCACCGGGGAAGGCCCGGACGGCGATGTGACGGGTGAGGCCGGCGGGACGGACGGTGCGTCCTCAGCCCGGGGAGCGCGGTCCCCGGAGGTGACCGACTCCGTACGGCGAACGGTGTCTCAGGAACCCGGAGAGCGCGACACCCGGAGGTGACCTAAAAAAACAGCGGGACGGACGGTGCGTCAGGAGTCCGGGGAGCGCAGCACCCGGAGGTGACCTCGGCGCGCGACCTCCACCGGGTCCGCCGCCCGGGGGCCTCGGCCGCCCTGTTGCCGGTCCTGGGGCCTGGCCGCCTCGCGGACGGCGTTGGCGAGCGCTTCGAGATCGTCGCCGCTGGGGCGGGTGGGAGCCGAGGGGTCGGAGAGCCGGACGACTTCCCAGCCGCGCGGCGCGGTGAGCCGCTCGCCGTGCTCGGCGCAGAGGTCGTAGCAGTGGGGCTCGGCATAGGTGGCGAGCGGGCCGAGGACCGCGGTCGAGTCGGCATAGACGTACGTCAGTGTCGCGACGGCGGGACGGCCGCACGCGGTTCGCGAACAGCGACGTACAGGGCTCACGATGTTGGACGGTACCGCACTCTTGAGCGGGCTGCGACGACTCTCCCTCAGCTCACCCCGTCGTGTCGCCCCGCGAACCGGGCCCGGCGCGGGTCTCGCGCAGCCGTTCCGACCTGCGCGGGGAGCCTCTGCTGGCCGGTCCACGCGGGGTGGCCGGGGCTCCACGGGGGAAGCCGACCGGTCGTTCGACGGAAGGCCCACGATCGGATCGTGGGCCGGAATCGCACGCGATCCTGGCCGGAATGTTCATCTTGGGACACATGACGGACCGGTGGAGAAGCCGTGATCGCCTCGGCCCGAGGAGAGTTACGCTGCGTCGGTGATGGACAGTTCCGTACCGCCCCTCCCGTCCGAGCCCCGGCCCCGGCGCCGCGACCGTCATGGCCGCGGCATGCGCGGACCGGTCGCCCCGCCGCAGGTGCCGCTGTCCGTCAGCAGGGCCGAGAGCTTCCGGGATCTCGTCCAGGACTCCGTGGAGCGGCTGGAGCGCCGCTGGCCGCAGCTGGCGGACGTGGACTTCATGGTCCTCGATGTGCCGGGCTCACTGGAGGAGACCGTGCCGCTGGGGCGCGCGCTGTCCGCGGCGAAGGGCCGGCCCGCCCAGATCGTCGTCTACCGCCGCCCCGTCGAGATCCGCACCAAGAGCCGCGACGAGCGCGCCCTGCTGGTGCACGAGGTCGTCGTGGAGCAGGTCGCGGAGCTGCTCGGCCTCGCGCCCGAGTCGGTCGACCCGCGCTACGGGCAGGACTGACCGCCCCGCGCCCCCAGTCGTCAGTTCTCAGTCGTCAGTTCTCAGCCGCCGGTCGCCAGTCGTCAGTCGTCCAGGACCGTCAGGTCCTGCTCCGCCTCGGGCACCTCGACCGTGCCCCCGTCGTCCTGCAGCGTCTGCACGGTGAACATGTCGATGCCGCCCTCCGGGATCGTGAGCGTACGGGCGGCGTGCACCGGGCCGCCCGACTCGGTCTCCACCGTCAGGGCATAGCCGCCCTTGAGGCCGGCCGGGGCCTCGGGGGTGACCTCCAGCGTCGTGCCGCCCTTGACCGTGTACGTCTTGACGGCCGCCTCGCCGCCCTCGCTGCCGGCCGACGCCGTGACCTTGACCTTGGCCGTCGCGCCCGGGGCGGTCAGGGAGAGCACCGATCCCTTGGCACGGTTGTCGGCGGCGGTCGCGCGCTCGCCCACCGGGCCGGTCGCCGGGATGAACGCGACCTCCTGCTTGGCGCCGGTGCCGCGCACCACACGCAGCGCGGCCACCACCGGGGTGCTGCTCCCGTCCGTGGGGGTCAGCCGGAGCGATCCGGGCTCCCCCCGGGTGACGTTCTTGAGGTCGACGCTCGCGGTCATCCGGGACTTGATGTGCAGGGTGTCGTTGCCGGCCGGGGAGAACGTCCCGTTCTTGCCGATGAGCTGGACCTTCACATCGGCGTCGTCCTCCCCGGGCGCGAACGCCACCAGCCGTACGGAGGTGGCGTCGGCCGGGATCCCGGGCAGGATCTGGGTGCCCGCCGGGTCGGCGGAAGCGGCCAGCCAGTCGCTGCCCACCTCGTCCTCGGCGGCGCTCACGACCGCGCCGACACGCCCCGAGCGGGTGGTGACGTGGACGGTCACGTTCTCGGCGGCCTCGCCGGTCAGGGTCGAGATCAGCAGCGGGACGCTCGACCTGGCCGGGACGGTGATGCCCTCCCCGACGTCGGACTTGAGGGGGCCCTCGGCGCCGTACAGCTCGATGTCGGCGACGGCGGCGGTGTCGTCGGGGTTGGTGAGGTGGACGTAGTCCTGACGGGACGCCCCGGTGCTCGCGCCCGGGAACCAGAAGTCCGTGTCGGGGGCGGTGCAGCTGACGCCGAGCAGTCCCCGGGCACCGCCCGCGGCGGCCGTGGTGGTCTGCTGGGTGGTCCAGCCGGGGGCGAACCGGTCGGTGGCGGTGCCGACGAGCGCGGGGGCTCCGGACTTGGAGGTCTCGGCGGTGACCGGCTTGCCGAGGTCCTTGAGGGAGACGACGGGCTTGGTGTCCGCCGCCTTCTCCTTGTCGTCGGCCTTCGCCTCGTCGTCCGCCTTGTCCTTGTCGTCCGCCTTCTCCTTGTCACCGGCCTCGGTCTTGCCGTCGGAGTCGGTCTTGTCGTCGGGGCCGTCGGCCGGCTCGTCCTCGTCCGCGGGCAGGGCCTCGGCCGCCTTGAGCTCGGCGGCGCCGTCCTTCGGGCCGTCCTTCGCCGCCGGGGTGAAGGACGTGTACGTCGTCTCCGCCAGATCGGACGTGCTCGGCGCCGGGCAGAGCAGGCTGGAGCGCTCGACGGGAAGCCGGGCGGCGGCCTTCGCCTCCGTCGCACCGACGTCGCCCGGCACGGTGAGCGCGGCGAAACCGGTGACGGCGGCGAGGGCGACGACGCCCGCGATGAGGGACAGGGGGGTGGACTTCACTCGGACTCGCCTCGCGATGCGTTGCCGTTGCCGTTGCCGTTGCCGTGGCGCCACGGGTCCTGGCCCGGGGTCGCGTTCTCGTCGTGCCCGTCATGCCCGTCGTACGGGGCGGCTTCGCCGGCCCCGGTGGCATAGGGCTGCTGCTGGGCGTAGCCGTACGGGTCGTAGGCGCCCTGCTGCTGGTACGGGTCCTGCTGCTGGTAGGGATCGGCCTGGTAGTACTGGCCGGCGTCCTGCCCGCCCTGGTACTGGCCGTAGTCGGCGCCCTGGTACTGCTGCGCGTCCCACTCCCCGTACTGCTGCTGCGGGACCGCCGCGTAGGTGCCGGTGCCGTCCTGGGCGTCCGGGACGGCGGCGTACGTCCCCGTGCCGTCCTGATCGCCCTGGACCACTCCGTACGTCCCCGTGCCGTCCTGGTCGCCCTGGCCACCGGCGTACGGGTCGGCGTTCTGCTGCGCCGGGATGTACTCCCCCGGCGCCTGCTCCTGCACGCCGTGGGCCGCCTCGGTGTAGCCGGTCGCGGGGCCCGTGCCGTCCTCGTGGTGGGCCGGCGCCGCGTCGTCGCCCGACGCGGCCGCCTCCGCCTGGGCCGCGGCACGCAGCCTGCGGGCCCGGCGGCCCTCCCCGGCGACCGGCTCGGCCGCGACGGCCTCGGTCTCCTCGGGCAGGTCGTCGTCGATCTCCCGGCGGCGGCCCGGCAGGGCCATGACCACCAGGACGACACCGAGCGCCACCTGCGCCCAGACCCAGGCGGTGTGGGTGACGGGTTCGTCGTAGGTGAGGTCCAGCGTGCCGCCCTCGGTGGGCAGCTCGAAGCCCTGCGCCCAGCCGTCCACGGTCTTCGGCGTGAGCGCCCGGCCGTTCAGCGTGGCCTGCCAGCCCGGGTCGGCCGCGTCGGCGATCCGCAGCACCCGGCCGGAGTCGCCGTCGGGGATCTTGCTGTGCGCCTCGACGGCCAGCGACCCGACGGGCACCGGCAGGGCGCCCGCGCCGGAGGGGATGATCGCGACCCGGGACACCTGACGGTCGACCCGCCACAGGGCGCTGCCGTCCAGCTGGCTGAGCCGGCTCAGGCCGGGGGTCGAGTCCAGCACCCGGCTCATCTCGCGGGGCGCTCCGTCCCGTACGAGGACGTAACGGATCGCGAAGCCGCTGAGCTGGCTGCCCTGGTCGGCGCCGGACCCCGCGACCAGGTTGGCGACGACCTTGTCGAGCTGGGCGTTGCTGCCCCCGGCCTCGGTGAGCTCGGCATCGCCCAGACGGGCACCCGAACCGCGCACCAGGCTGTAGGAGACGGCGGCGGGTGAGGTGCCCCCGAGCACCAGCGTGCGCGCCTGGTCGCGGGTGCTGCTCTCCTCCGCGACGAAGGCCGGCACCTGCACGGGGTCGCGCCGCTCCACCGGACCGGCCGCCCCACCGATCATCCAGCCCACCGCGGCCAGCACCGGGGCGAGCCCGGCGGCCAGGGCGATGAGTGCGGCGACCGGCTGCCGCCAGCCGAAGCTCAGCGCGGCGACCCGGACCCGGGCACCGTCCGCGCCGAGCAGCGCCGCGGCGAGCAGCGCGATGCCGTAGACGAGGGTGGCCGGCCCCGCCCAGGTGGAGCCGTTGGAGAGCGCGGCGAAGACCAGGGAGACGAGCACGACGACCCAGGTGGTGCGGATCGCGAACTGCCGCTCCCCGCGCAGCAGCGCGGCCAGCGCCGCCAGCACGATGCCCAGCAGCAGGACGCCGCCCGCCGCCTTGGGGCCGCCGGGGCTGATGCCGAGCAGGTCGAGGGCGGACGCCGAGCCCGAACCGATGTCGAGGCCGGCCTCCTTCAGGAAGTCCGACGGGCTGCTCAGCAGGGAGAGCGACCAGGGCGCGAGGACCAGGACCGGGGTTCCGGCCGTGGCCAGGAAGCGCAGTCCGTACGCGGCGATGTCGCCCCGCCGCAGCACGAGCACGCCGATGCCGAGGACCACCGCGAGCGGCCAGACGATCGGCGTGAAGGCCATGGTGAAGGTGAGCAGCAGGGTGTACGCCCAGGTGGCGCGCCAGCTGCCGCGTGCGGTGGAGCCGTCCCCCCGCAGCCCGTGCGCGGCGACGGCCGCGCGGGCGATCAGCGGGAGCAGCACGGCCAGGACGGCCGTGCCCAGCCGCCCGGTGGCCAGCGCCCCGGTCGCGGCGGGCAGGAAGGCGTACGCGACGCTCGCCCAGGCCCGCAGGAGCCGGGACTCGATCAGCGGCCGGGAGGCGAAGTACGCGGTGAGCCCGGCCAGCGGGACCGAGCAGACGAGCAGGAGGGTGAGCACGAAGCCCGTGGAGCCGAGGAACAGCGCCGAGAGGGCGGCGAGCACACCGAGGTAGGGCGGCGCCGACTGCGTGCCGCCGGTACCGACGGGGTGCCAGCCGTCCGCGTAGCGCCCCCAGAGGTCGGAGACGTCCGCGGGGGCGGGCAGCAGGGCGCCGCCCGCCAGGGCGCCGCTGCCGAGCAGACCACGGCAGGCGACCAGCGAGACGAGGAGGAGGAGCGCGAAGAGCACGGGGCCGGGCTTGCGGCCGACCTTCTTGAGCCGTGCGAACTGCTCGATCTCCAGGAAGTCCGCGTCGTCACCGCCGGGACCGGACTCGACCGCTCCGTGCCGTGAACCGCCGGAGTCGGAGTCGGTGCGGTTGCCGAAGTTGCCCGCGACCTGTTCGACGGTGGCCCGGACCGTGGCACCGGGCGGCGGGAAGAGCGACCGCAGCTCGGCCGCGTCCACCGCCCCTCCCTTGCGCGCGCGGCGCGCGGCGAGGATCCGGCCGGGGCGCAGCAGGGTGCCGAAGAGTCCGGCGACCTCGTCGAGCGCCTGCCCGGGCACCTTGCCGACGAGATAGGCGAGGGTGCGCAGCAGGGTGCCGACGACGAGACGGAGCAGGGCCCACGGAAGCTGTTTGCCACGGGCGTTGACGAGCATCGTGTAGACGGCGCCGGCCTTGTCGACGCGGTGCGGGCTGGCGACCGAGCGTCCGGCGCAGTCGATGGGGCGGCGTTCCCTGGCGGAGGCCTCGGCGTGCCGCAGGACGGCGTCGGGGGCGATGAGCACCCGGTGTCCTGCCATGTGGGCGCGCCAGCAGAGGTCGACGTCATCACGCATCAGGGGGAGCCTGCGGTCGAAGCCGCCGAGCTCCTCCCAGACGTCACGGCGCACCAGCATGCCGGCGGAGGAGACGGAGAGCACCGTACGGACCTGGTCGTGCTGGCCCTGGTCCTGCTCGCGGCGGTCGAGGCCGGTCCAGCGGCGCCCGCTGTTGGCGATGGAGACGCCGACCTCGAGGAGCTGCTTGCGGTCGTACCAGCCGCGCAGCTTGGGTCCGACGATCGCGGCGTGCTTGTCGTTGTCGACGACGCGGAGCATCTCGGCGAGCGCGTCCGGTTCGGGCGCGCTGTCGTCGTGCAGCAGCCAGAGCCACTGGACGGGTTCACCGTGCGGGAGCTCCGGCAGGTCGTACGCGTCGTCCCGCCAGCTGCGGGTGACGGGGTCCCAGCCGCTGGGGCGCTTCAGGTACGGCAGGTCGTCCGGGGTGAGGACGCCGGCGGTGCGGGTCGCCTCCTCGACGGCGGTGCCGAAGCTCGTACGCCGCGCCAGGTGCAGGACGCGCTCACCGCCGAGCGCCTCGGTGACCAGGTGGGCGGAGTCGTCGGCGCTGCCGGTGTCGGCGGCGACGACGTTCTGTACGGGGCGCTCCTGCCCCAGCAGTCCGGCCAGCACGTGGGGCAGCCAGCGTGCGCCGTCGTGCGAGACGAGGACGGCGGTGACGACGTGGCGGGGGAACTCAGGGGCGGCGGCGGCCGCGTTCGGCGCCGCCGAGTGGCTGTGCACGGACATCGGGGTACGGGCCCTCCGGCCGGGTCCGGAGGGGGGTCCCCCCGGGGGCTGCATCGGTGTACACGCGCGCCCCGGCGGGGCGTTGGCGCGTCTCTCGGACGGGGCCCCACACTAACGGTACGGATGTCCGCCCCGCGCCGAGCGGTTGACCGGCGGGAACCCGAAGCGGCCCGGCATGCCGATGGCCTGGGGGCCGCGCCCTGTGTCACAGGGTGCGGCCCCCAGGCCATCGCCGTCCCGGCGTCCGGCTGCGCGGCGTCAGATGGCCGCCTTCTTCAGCCGTCGCCGCTCGCGCTCGGAGAGGCCGCCCCAGATCCCGAACCGCTCGTCGTTGTTGAGGGCGTACTCAAGGCATTCGGAGCGGACTTCGCAGGCGAGACAGACCTTCTTGGCCTCGCGGGTGGAGCCGCCCTTCTCGGGAAAGAAGGACTCGGGGTCGGTCTGGGCGCACAGCGCGCGCTCCTGCCAGCCGAGCTCTTCGTCCGCGTCCTCGACCAGCAGTTGCTGGAACAGCTCGGTCATGTGCGCCCCTCGTCTGTCTCTTGCGTCCCCGTGATGCGGCCGTTATCGATGCGGCCGAACGACACGAGTGAAATTACAAGTGTGTAGCTTCGGGCCAGTCAAGCGAAGATCTGCTATTGGCCTTGGTATTCACTCTGCGGAACCAAGCGTATGCGCTAAGTGTCCAAATCGCCAAAAACCTGACATATGCCACCGTCGCCATCCGGCTCGACTTCTCAGGGTGTGAGACGAGCGAGGCGGTCCCGATGTTTCGATTTGATCACCGGAGCGACCAAGATCACAGTAGGGTCACGGACTTTCAACCGCGTTTACGGACACGGTTGATGCGCCACCTTGCCCCTGTTGTGGGTGCCAAAACCTTTCTCCATCCACTTCAACCGGATGGGGTGAAACATTGCCGCCAAATCGGGCATTGAGTTGACACGGGATGAACCCACCCGGTCTCCTTGACACCATGCACGCGACCGCAGTGACGTACACGACCCACATCCGTGGGTTCCGTACGGCTGTCCAGGCTCGCTGTTGCTGTTCCAGCTGTCACAGCTGTTGAGCCGTCGCGCTCCAGCTCTGATCCAGCTCTTCGTTTCATCGCATTCCGGTCACCCCAGGCTCGGGGACCTCCCGCACGCGCACCCACATGCCGAGGAACCACCGCACCCATGAACAGCGACAGCGACCTTTCGATCGCCGGCGACATCCTCGAGGTCCAGCACCTCCTCCAGCCGGCCAGCCCCCACCCCTCCACCGTGGCCGGGTTCGTCGGCCTCGCCCGCTCCATCGCCGCCGACCGCGACCGGTGGGCACCGCTCGTCCGGTACGACACCACGACCCGCTGGTACCACCGGCTGCATACAGGGCCCGGTTACGAGGTCTGGCTGCTGAGCTGGGTCCCCGGCCAGGGCAGCGGCCGTCACGACCACGGCCTCTCCTCCGGCGTACTCACGGTCCTGGAAGGCGAGTTGACCGAGCACACGGCACGCGGGGCGCAGCCCCTGGACGCCGGCGCGCAGCGCGTCTTCGCCCCTGGCTACGTCCACGAGGTCGTCAACGACTCCCTGGAGCCGGCCGTCAGCCTGCACGTCTACTTCCCGGGCCTGACCGACATGCCCATGCACGCGGCGCAGTGCGCAGCACCCGCCGAGGACGCCGTACCGGCCTGACACCCCCACCCGTCGCCCACCACCACCCCCACAACGATCAGGCTTCGCCTGACAGCCCCACCCGTCGCCCGCCACCACCCCCACAACGATCAGGCTTCGCCTGACAGACTGTTGGGCATGCGCATTGTGGTTCTGGCCGGCGGTATCGGTGGTGCTCGTTTCCTGCGTGGCCTCAAACAGGCCGCGCCCGACGCGGACATCACGGTGATCGGCAACACCGGCGACGACATCCATCTGTTCGGACTGAAGGTCTGCCCCGACCTCGACACCGTGATGTACACCCTCGGCGGTGGCATCAACGAGGAGCAGGGCTGGGGGCGTACCGACGAGAGCTTCCAGGTCAAGGACGAGCTCGCGGCGTACGGGGTGGGGCCCGAGTGGTTCGGTCTCGGCGACCGTGACTTCGCGACCCACATCGTCCGTACGCAGATGCTCTCCGCGGGCTACCCGCTGAGCGCGGTCACCGAGGCCCTCTGCGCCAGGTGGAAGCCGGGGGTCCGGCTGATCCCGATGTCCGACGACCGCGTCGAGACGCATGTCGCGGTGGACGTCGACGGCGAGAGTAAGGCCGTCCACTTCCAGGAGTACTGGGTGAAGCTGCGCGCCTCCGTGCCCGCGCAGGCCGTCGTGCCGGTGGGCGCGGAGCAGGCCAAGCCCGCGCCGGGCGTGCTGGAGGCCATCGCCGAGTCCGACGTGATCGTCTTCCCGCCGTCGAACCCCGTGGTGTCGGTGGGCACCATCCTCGCCGTCCCCGGCATCCGGGAGGCGATCGCCGACGCCGGGGTCCCGGTCGTCGGGCTCTCCCCGATCGTCGGGGACGCGCCCGTGCGCGGCATGGCCGACAAGGTGCTGGCCGCCGTGGGCGTCGAGTCCACCGCGGCCGCCGTCGCCCAGCACTACGGTTCGGGTCTGCTCGACGGCTGGCTCGTCGACAGCGTGGACGAGGGAGTGGTCGGCGAGGTCGAGGCGGCGGGGATCCGCTGCCGCGCCGTCCCGCTGATGATGACGGACGTGGACGCCACCGCCGAGATGGCCCGGCAGGCCCTGGCGCTGGCCGAGGAGGTACGCGCATGAGCGCCGTGGCGGACGGGGCCGCGCCGTCGTACCGGGTGTGGGCGCTGCCCGGGATGCCCGAGGTGCGGGAGGGCGACGACCTGGCGAAGCTGATCGCCGCCACGGAGCCGGGGCTGGTGGACGGCGACGTCCTGCTGGTCACGTCGAAGATCGTCTCCAAGGCCGAGGGCCGGATCGTCGAGGCCACGGACCGGGAGGCGGCGATCGACGCCGAGACCGTCCGGGTGGTCGCCCGGCGCGGGACGCTCAGGATCGTGGAGAACCGGCAGGGGCTCGTCATGGCCGCCGCCGGGGTCGACGCCTCGAACACCCCGGCCGGCACGGTGCTCCTGCTGCCCGAGGACCCGGACGCCTCCGCCCGGCTCATCCGGGACGGCCTGCGGGACGCGCTCGGGGTCGAGGTCGGGGTCGTCGTCACCGACACCTTCGGCCGGCCCTGGCGCAACGGCCTCACCGACGTGGCGATCGGGGCGGCGGGGGTCAGGGTCCTGGACGACCTGCGGGGCGGCACCGACGGGTACGGCAATCCGCTGAGCGCCACCGTCGTGGCCACGGCCGACGAACTGGCCTCGGCCGGTGACCTGGTGAAGGGCAAGGCGGCCGGGCTGCCGGTCGCGGTGGTGCGCGGGCTCCCCCACGTGGTGGCGGACGCGTCCGGGGACGAGGGCGCCCGGGCGATGGTGCGGGTCGCGGCCGACGACATGTTCCGGCTGGGCACGTCCGAGGCGGTACGGGAAGCGCTGAACCTGCGGCGCACGGTGCGGGAGTTCACCGACGAACCGGTCGACCCCGGCGCCGTACGACGCGCGGTCGCGGCAGCCGTGACGGCTCCGGCGCCCCACCACACCACACCGTGGCGCTTCGTCCTGCTGGAGTCGGAGGAATCGCGCCACCGGCTGCTGGACGCCATGCGGGACGCGTGGATCGCCGATCTGCGGCGCGACGGGCGCAGCGAGGAGTCGGTCGCCAAGCGGGTGCGGCGGGGCGACGTCCTGCGCAACGCGCCGTATCTGGCGGTGCCGTGCCTGGTGATGGACGGCTCGCACACCTACGGGGACGAGCGCCGGGACACCGCGGAGCGCGAGATGTTCGTGGTCGCGGCCGGCGCCGGCGTGCAGAACTTCCTGGTGGCGCTCGCGGGTGAGCGGCTCGGTTCGGCGTGGGTGTCCTCGACGATGTTCTGCCGGTCCGTGGTGCGCGAGGTGCTGGACCTGCCGGAGTCCTGGGACCCGCTGGGCGCGGTGGCCGTGGGGCACCCGAAGGCCACTCCCCCGGCGCGGGCCGCCCGGGACGCGGGGGCGTTCATCACCGTGCGCTGAGGCGGGGGCTACAGCCGGGCGATGTTCCGGGGCGTCATCCTGGGCGCCCGGCGGGTCGGGGTGCGGCCCGAGAGCATGATCAGGCGGGTCGCGCGGTGGCGCTGGCCCTCGTACGGGGCGAGGAGCGCGAGCATCTCCTCGTCGTCGGCGTTCCTGTTGTCCGCCAGGGCGTGGCCGACGATGCCCGGCAGATGGAGGTCGCCGACCGTCACCGCGTCCGCCGCGCCGTTCGAGCGCTGGAGGGTCTCCGCCGCCGTCCAGGGGCCGATGCCCGGGATCAGCTGGAGCCGGGCCGACGCCTCCGGGAGCTCCATGGCCGCCGCCTCCTCCATGCGCCGGGCGACCCGGACCGCGCGCAGGATGGTGGCGGAGCGTTTGGCGTCCACGCCCGCGCGGTGCCACTCCCAGGACGGGATCAGTGACCAGGTCCTGGCGTCGGGCATGACGTACAGGCCGTACGTGCCGAACGTCACGTCGGCGGGGCCGGGCGCGGGGGTGCCGTAGGTGCGGACCAGCAGCCGCCAGGCGCGGTAGGCCTCGTCGGTGGTGACCTTCTGTTCCAGGATCGACGGGATCAGGGACTCCATGACCAGCCCGGTGCGAAGCAGCCGCAGTCCGGGCCGGCTGCGCTGGGTCAGGGCGAGCAGCCGGTGGCGCGGGCGGAATGCCTCGGGGGTGTCGCCCGCGCCGAGCAGCGCCGGGAGCCCGTCCAGGAGCCACTGCGCGCCCGGCCCCCAGGCCGCCGCCGAGACGCTGCCGCCGGAGGACGCCGAGACGCGCAGGGTGCCGGGGCCCGCCGGGGTGCGGGTCGCCCGCCAGAAGGATCCGTCGGGCAGCGCGCGGTACGTGGGGTCCGCGGGGCCGCGCCGCAGCGGGCTCAGGACCAGCCGGAGGTCGAGCGGGCCCGGCGGGGTCCAGCTCCGGGTCAGGGGCGTACGGTCCGCCGGCCCGGTCCCCGCACCGGCACCGGGCCCCGGCTCCTGCCGGGGCACATCGGTGGTGCGGGGTACGAAGCGTCCAGCCACGGGTGAGGTCCTCGGTCGTCGGGGTGCCTATCGAGGGTAAGGCCGACGGGGACCTCCCCGGCGCCGAAGAAGCCGGGCCACGGGCCACGGCCACCGGTCGTGGCTGACCGGTCCCCGCTCACCCGTCGTGGCTCACCGGCCGTGGCTCACTGGTCGGAGGAGAAGCGGACCGAGGCGTCCGGCAGGACCGCGCCGCACCAGACGCGGATCCCGTCCCGCAGTTCGTTGTCGGCGCCCACCCGGGCTCCGTCGCCGATCACCGCGCCCGTGAGCACCGACCGGGCGCCGATCCTGGCGCCGGCTCCGACCAGCGAGTCGGTGACCACCGCGCCCGGCTCCACGACGGCGCCTTCCAGCACCGTGGAGCCGGCGATCCTGGCGCCCTCACCGATCACGGCGCCCTCGCCGACGACCGTGCCTCCGGTGAGCTTGGCGTCGGCGGCCACCGAGGCGGTGGGCAGGACGAGCCGGTCGCCGCAGCGGCCGGGGACCGCCGGGGACGGGGCGCGGCCGAGGACGAGGTCGGCGGAGCCGCGGACGAACGCCTGCGGGGTGCCGAGGTCCAGCCAGTACGTGGAGTCCACCATGCCCTGGAGATGCGCTCCGTCGGCCAGCAGACCGGGGAAGGTCTCGCGCTCCACGGAGACCGGCCGGCCGGCCGGGATCGTGTCGATGACCGACCGGCGGAAGACGTACGCCCCCGCGTTGATCTGGTCGGTGACTATCTCCTCGGGGGTCTGCGGCTTCTCCAGGAAGGCCGTCACCCTGCCCGTGTCGTCCGTCGGTACGAGACCGAAGGCGCGCGGGTCCTCCACCCTGGTGAGGTGCAGGGAGACGTCCGCCCCCGAGGTGGCGTGCGCCCCCACCAGGGCCCGGATGTCGAGCCCGGTGAGGATGTCCCCGTTGAACACGATGACGGGTTCGTCCGGGCCCGAGGCCAGGCGCGACGCCACGTTCCGGATGGCTCCGCCGGTCCCGAGGGGCTCGTCCTCGGTGACGTACTCGATGGAGAGGCCGAGCGACGAACCGTCACCGAAGTACGGCTCGAACACCTCCGCGAGGTAGGACGTCGCGAGCACGATGTGCTCCACCCCGGCCGCCCTGGCACGCGCCAGCTGGTGCGTGAGGAAGGGCACCCCCGCCGCCGGGACCATCGGCTTCGGGGTGTGCACCGTGAGCGGACGCAGCCGGGTGCCCTTGCCACCGACCAGGAGGATCGCTTCTTTTGCCTCTGTCACAGCACCGTCTCTGCTTCCTGCTGGGGCCGGGCCTCGTTTCGGCTGGCCAGTGTATGCAGACCGTTCGGAGCCTCCCGGTCAGCGGCCCTGCAGCTTCGCCGAACTGGTCCGGGCCGTGCCGAGCTTGTTGTAAAGACGGATTCCGGGGCATTCGGTTGCGAAGCCGTCGCGGTGACCGGAGATGACGTTGAGTTTGGCCTTGGCGCCCTTCTTGTACTTCCCGCTGCCGCCGGAGACGAGCGTGACCTTGCCCTTGGGGTTGCGGCCGAACAGGCCGAGCTTCCAGGCGGTGAGCTTGGCGATGGCGGTGACCGCCGCGGCGGGCGGGGTCTTCGAGCTGTACGTCCCGAGTACCGCGATGCCCATGCTGTTCGTGTTGAAGCCGAGGGTGTGGGCGCCGAGGACCGCCTTCGTCACGCCTCCGGCGCGCCCCTCGTAGATATTCCCGCACTTGTCGACGGCGAAGTTGTAGCCGAAGTCGCGCCAGCCGCTGCTCTTGACGTGGTAGCGGTAGATGCTGCGCAGGACCGAGGGCGCCTGGGCGCAGGTGTAGTTGTTGCCGGTGGCACTGTGGTGGATGAAGGCGGCCTTGACGGTCGAGGTGTACGCGAAGGCGCGCTCCCGCAGGCTCTCGTCGGCGCCCCAGCCCTTGCGGGTGACGATACGCGGGCGCGGTCCCACGAACGGCTTGGCGCCCGCCGCGACGACCGCCTGCTCCTCCGACTCGGCCTTGCTCAGGGCGGGGATCTCGGAGGCACCGAGCGGCGCGAGGTCGGCGTTGACCGCGGAGCTCTCGGCCGCGGCCACGCTGAGGGCCGGGGACTCCGGGAGCGCGCCCGGCTGGGCGGCCGAGGCCGGCGTCGCCGTGACGGGGGTCGCGGTGCCCGCCGAGGGGGTGACGGCGGACGGGGCGCCGGTGGCCGGGGTGGCCCCGGCGGCCGGCGGCTCCGGGTCGTCACCCGGGTCGACGAGCTCCACCTGGAGGCCCGCCGGGAGGGGCGCGGTGTCGGGGGCGCCGCTCCGCGGGCCCGCGGTCTCGGACCGTACGCGCACCTCGACGCCGTCCGAGTCGCCGACCCAGAGGGGTGCGGTGGAGCCGCGCACCGTGCCCGACTCGCGTTCGGGGCTGCCGGCGTCGGCGGCGTGGTCGGTGTTGTGGGTCTCCAGGGACTGCCAGCCCGACCACTTGGTGGTGCCGGTCGCCCGGGTGCGGACCTGGACGGTGCCGTGCAGTTCGGTGTCGGCGTCGTCCCAGACCACGCCGACCAGCGAGAAGCGGTGCGAGTCACGCCGCAGCAGCCCTTGGGCGGCCGCGGGGTTCAGGGATTCGGTGGGCTTGCCGGTGGACCGCGGGACCGCGTCGGCGAGCGGCCGCAGGGGCAGCGACTGGGTCGAGCCCACGGGTTCGGCGGGAGCTGCCGCGGGCGCCTGCGCGACCGGGGCCTGGGCGGGGGCGGCGGGGGCGGGCGCGGCGAGCGGGAGGGTGAGTGCCGTCGCGCAGGTGACGCCGATCGAGGTTGCAAGAAGTGCACGCATACAGGAAATCCTTGACAGAGTCCGGCATTCCCGGCTACTGGAGTAAAGTCGCCAGCAGTTGACGCACCGTCTGCCGAACCGGTGTACGGGCCACTCGTCGCACCCGTTCGGGCCCGCGCGCGCCGCGTACCCTTGCGCGGATGAACGCCAGTGATCGCACCCCCGCCGACCTGCTGCGATCCGCGCTCGCCGCGGACCCCGCCCGTCCCCTCGTCACCTTCTACGACGACGCAACCGGAGAGCGCGTCGAACTGTCGGTGGCCACCTTCGCCAATTGGGTGGCCAAGACCGCCAATCTGCTCCAGGGCGACCTGGCCGCCGAGCCCGGCGACCGGCTCGCGCTGCTGCTCCCCGCGCACTGGCAGTCGGCCGTCTGGCTGCTCGCGTGCTCGTCGGTGGGCGTCGTCGCCGAGGTACAGGGCGACCCGGCCTCCGCCGACCTCGTCGTCAGCGGACCGGACACGCTCGACACGGCCCGCGCCTGCCGCGGCGAGCGGGTCGCGCTGGCCCTGCGTCCGCTGGGCGGGCGTTTCCCGCAGGCCCCCGAGGGGTTCGCGGACTACGCGGTGGAGGTGCCCGGCCAGGGCGACCGCTTCGCCCCGTACGCCCCGGTGGACCCGGCGGCCCCGGCGCTGTCCGTGGGCGGCGCCTCCCTGACGGCGGACCAGGTCGTCGCCCGGGCCCGGGAGGACGCGGTGGAGCTGGGACTCGGCCCGGGGTCCAGGCTCCTGACGGGCCGTACGTACGACACCTGGGAGGGGCTGTCCGCCGGACTCCTCGCGCCGCTGGCCGCCGGGGGCTCCGTGGTCCTCTGCCGCCACCTGGACCGGCTGGACGCGGACGGGCTGGCCAAGCGCGTCGAGAGCGAGCGGATCACCGCCACCGCGGTATGACAAGCGCTCCGAACGCCACCCGTCCGGCCCACGGCGGGCCGAGCCCCCGGGACTGTGCACCGGCGGCGGTACATGATCGGGCGGTACGAAGCACCGCCGAGAACGCCGCCTGAATGCACAACCAAGCGTGAGGTTCAGCCGTCTACTCCTGCGACCGGCGGCCCATCGCGCCGCCGAACGTGAAGGATGGACGCAGACGTGAGCGACAGCCCCGGCACCCCGGCCGACCCGGACCGCCCGGACCACTCGGCCGGGGGCGGGCCTGCGGACGAGCCGCAGGACGCGTCCGGGGCGGCCCCCCGGGACGACACCGCCGGGACCCCCGAGGACGGCGGCGACGGCGGGCGGACGGACGGCACCTGGAGCGCGCGCCCCGCGCGCGGCCCCCGGGAGCACGGACGCCCCTGGCTCCGCTGGACCGCCCTCGCCGCCTCCCTGGTCGTGCTGGCCGCCGCCGGCGTCGGCTGGTGGCTGTACAAGAAGCTCGACGGCAACATCACGACGGACACAAGCGCGGCCGCCGAACTCAGGGCGTACGAGAAGGAGCGCCCCCGGCCGATCGCCCGGGACGCGCAGAACATCCTGCTCATCGGCTCCGACACCCGCTCCGGCGACAACAGCGCGTACGGACGTGACGACGGCGGCAGCCAGCGCTCGGACACCACGATCCTGCTGCACCTCGCGGCCGACCGCCGGAGCGCGACGGCGGTGTCGATCCCACGCGACCTGATGGCGGAGATCCCCAGCTGCCACACGGAGGACGGCAAGGCCACGACGAAGCGGTTCGCCCAGTTCAACTCGGCCTTCGAGCTCGGCGGCACGGCCTGCACGATCCGTACGGTCGAGAAGATGACGGGCGTCCGCGTCGACCACCACATGGTCATCGACTTCAACGGCTTCAAGGACATGGTCGACGCCGTGGACGGCGTGGAGGTCTGCCTCAAGGAGCCGGTCGACGACGCCGACGCCCACCTCAAGCTCCCGGCCGGCCGCCAGAAGCTCGACGGCGAGGAGGCCCTGGGCTACGTGCGGGCCCGTAAGTCGATCGGGAACGGCAGCGACACCGAGCGCATGGACCGTCAGCAGAAGTTCCTGGGCGCCCTCGTCAACAAGATGCAGAGCAACGGGGTGCTGCTGAACCCGACGCGGCTCTACCCGGTGCTGGACGCGGCGACCAAGTCGCTCACCACCGACCCGGGACTCGACTCCCTGAGGGATCTGTACGACCTGGTGCGCGGCATGCGGAACGTCCCCACGGAGAAGGTGCAGTTCCTGACCGTGCCCCGCCGCTCCTACCCGTCCGACCCGAACCGCGACGAGCTCGTACAGCCCGACGCGGACCGGCTGTTCACCCAGCTGCGCAAGGACGAACCGGTCGCCGTGGTCCCCCCGGAGGAAATCGAATCCGGGGATTCACAGACGGATCACAGCTCCGGGAACGCCACGTCAGGCGATACGGCCGCGAGCCCGACGCCCGCACCCACCTATTCGGGGTCGAATGCTGCGGATGACCTGTGCGGCTCGTAAAGCAATTCCCAAGAGATGGACGGCAATCGGAGCGGAATAGGCAGAATGCCCGGTTGTAAAGAGCGTGGAATGTGTCACGCACGCCCCCTGTGGCCGATTCCGCCGGATAGTGTGACGCGATCCGGTGCTCGCGGCGCCCAGACCGCGCATGGCCGGAACGGACAACCGAGTGCCCTGCCGGGGGAGGCGCCTCGCGTGGCACCGACGGAGGATTCAGGAAACCGTGGACGCGCATAGCCGTGGGCGGGCGGACGAAATCGATCCCGCCGACCAGTGGGTGCTCAACCCGCGGACCGGCAATTACGAATTGCGACTGAACCACTCCGGAACAGAGTCGTCCAGTCCTTCCGGCCCCTCGAATCCCCCGTCCGGCCGGGACGGATCCCGCGCCGCGGTGCCCACGCAGCGGAGCCGCCGTACGTCCGGGGGCGGCGGGGACCGGACACCGCCCGCCGGCCGCCGGGGAGGCACACCAGGGAAGTCGCGGCGGAGGAAGGCCCTGCTGTGGACCGGCGGGGTCATGGCCTTCGTGGTCGTCGCCGGATCGGCGGGAGCCTACGCGCTCTACCAGAAGTTCAACGGGAACCTCGCCACCGTCGACGTCGGTGACGCGGGCAGCAGGAGCGTCGCCGCCGACGGGCCGCTCGACATCCTGGTCATCGGCACGGACAAACGGACCGGCGAGGGCAACGAGGGCTACGGCGACAAGGGCAGCACGGGCCACGCCGACACCAACATCCTCTTCCACGTCTCCGCCGACCGCACCAACGCGACGGCGATGAGCATCCCCCGGGACCTGATCACCGACGTCCCCGACTGCACCACCAAGCAGGCGGACGGTTCGGAGAAGTCCATACCCGGCTCGCAGAACGTGCGCTTCAACGTCAGCCTCGGCCAGGAGGGGCGCGACCCCGGCTGCACGATGCGCACGGTCAAGAAGATCACCGGCCTGTCGGTCGACCACTTCATGATGGTCGACTTCAACGCGGTCAAGACGCTCTCCACGGCCGTCGGCGGCGTCACCGTCTGCCTGGACAAGGCGGTCAAGGACCCGGACTCGCACCTCGACCTGCCGGCCGGCGAGTCCAAGATCCAGGGCGAGGACGCGCTGGCCTTCGTCCGCACCCGGCACAGCTTCGGGAACCAGAGCGACCTGGACCGGATCAAGGTCCAGCAGCAGTTCATCGGCTCGATGATCCGCCGGATGAAGTCCGACGACACACTGACCGACCCGGCCAAGCTCTTCAAGCTCGCCGACGCGGCGACCAAGGCGCTCACCGTCGACTCCGGCATCGGGTCGATCAAGAAGCTGACCTCGCTCGCCCAGGAGCTCGGCAAGATCGACACCAAGAACATCACCTTCGTCACGATGCCGGTGAAGGACAACCCGGCCGAGCCGACGCCGGTCACCGTGGTCGTGGACCCGCAGAAGTCGCAGCAGCTGTTCTCGATGATGCGCTCCGACACCTCCCTCACCGAGGTGAAGAAGAAGGAGAAGGCGGCCAAGGACAAGCAGGAAGCGGTCCTCAAGGGCAGCAGGGCCGAGGCCTCCGACATCCGTGTCGACGTCCTCAACGGCGGCGACATCACCGGCGCGGCGGCGGAGACCGTCACCTGGCTGCAGGGCCAACAGGGCGTGACGGGCGCCACGAACAAGGCCAACGCCCCGGCGAAGATCGACCGTACGACGCTGGCCTACGCCCCGGACCAGGCCGACCAGGCCCGCGCGCTCGCGGACCTCATGGGCCTGCCCGCCACCGCGCTCAAGCAGGGGGCGGCCGGCAGCGAGGGGCTTCAGCCGATGGTGCTGACCCTGGGAGCGGACTTCGACGGCGCGGGGGTACCCGTCACAGGTCCGGCGAAGGCGCCGGAAGACATGCAGAGGGCAAGCGCCGACAAGGCGGAATGCGCGAAGTGACGACGGGTCCTCGCGCCACAGCGGAATTCATAGGAGCAGGGGGGTCCTGGTGGGACGGAGCAGTACGCGCGGGGAGGGGACACGGCCACGTGGCCGGCACGACGGGCCGCCGGGACGGAGCGGCGGCGCGGCCTCCGACGGCACCGGGCCGAGGAGCCACGGCCGACGGGAGCGCTCCACCCCCGCGGAGGGCGGCCGGGGGCCGGCACGCGCCGACCGCCGGTCACGGCGCGCCGCGGGCAAAGGGGGCAAACGACGCGTCCTGCGCTGGGTGGCGTCCGTCGTCGCGCTGCTGATACTCGGCACCGGCGGCGCCGGTTACCTGTACTACAAGCACCTCAACGGCAACATCAGGAAAGAGGACCTGACGCTCGGCGACAAGGCGATGGCCGACCACAAGGCCAACGCCGCCGGTCAGACCCCGCTCAACATCCTGCTCATCGGCTCCGACGCCCGTGACTCCGAGGCCAACCAGAAGCTGGGCGGCGCGAAGGAGACCTTCGGCGGCACCCCGCTCGCCGACGTGCAGATGCTGCTCCACCTCTCCGCGGACCGCAGCAACATCTCGGTCCTCAGCATGCCGCGCGACACCATGCTGAAGATGCCCAAGTGCACCGACCCCGAGTCCGACAAGGTCTACCCGGCCAGCACGGTCGACGTACAGACCAACGAGAGCCTGGGCCGCGGCGGTCCCGGATGCACCGTGGCCACCTGGTACGAGCTCACCGGCATCACCATCGACCACTTCATGATGATCGACTTCGCGGGCGTGGTCTCCATGGCCGACGCGGTCGGCGGCGTCCCGGTCTGCGTCGACGCCAACGTCTACTCCCACACCAGGGACGGCAAGGGGTCCGGGCTGAAGCTGGAGGAGGGCACCACCTCCGTCAAGGGCAAGCAGGCCCTCCAGTGGCTGCGCACCCGGTACGGATTCGAGGACAACACCGACCTCGGCCGGACCAAGGCCCAGCACCAGTACCTGAACTCGATGGTCCGCGAGCTGCGCAAGGGCACCAAGCTCACCGACCCCGGAAAGCTGATGGACCTCGCCGAGGCGGCCACCAGCGCGCTGACCGTCGACAAGGGCCTCGACACGGTCAAGAAGCTGTACGACCTGGCGGAGGAGCTCAAGAAGGCCCCGACCGACCGCATCACCATGACGACCATGCCGAACGTCTACGGCACGGGGCAGTTCAGCGGCCGGGTCTACCCGAAGGCCGAGGAGGCCGAGCAGGTTTTCCGGATGATCCGTGAGGACATCCCGCTCGACGGCAAGGCGTCCAAGCGGAAGACGCCCGTCGTCAAGGACCAGGCCGCGCCCACCGCCGAGATCGCGGTCAGTGTGCGCAACGCGACCTCCACGGACACCCTCGGCCCCGCCCAGGGCCGTGCGACCACGGTCAAGGACCTGCTCACGGAGGCGGGCTTCGCCAAGGCGACCATCGACTCGCAGAACGTCGAGGGAGCCGCCAGGACCGGCGTCCTGTACCCCAGCGCGGACCTGGAGGGCGACGCACAGGCCGTCGCCAAGGCGCTCGGGATCCCCGTGTCGCAGGTGAAGAAGTCGACCGACGTCTCGGGCATCGTGCTGTCCGTGGGCGCCGACTGGCGCGAGGACGAGGCGTACCCCGCCCAGGACGAGGAGAAGACACCGGAATCCGCGAACCCGCTCAACGGCGCGGACGAGGAGGCGTGCATGCACGTCAACCCGGGCTTCACCTGGTGACGTCGTACGTACCGGAAGGGCCCCGCCGTCTCCGGCGGGGCCCTTCCTCGCTCTCCGCGGGTACGGCGGTCAGACCGTCTGCTCCCGCACGGCCGGGCGGCGGCTCGCGATGACGCGCTTCGCCAGCGAGCGGGGGCTGGTCAGGAAGCCGTACCCCCAGGACATGTGCATGGTGGCGAGCGCGACGGGGATCTGCGCCCGGGCCTTGAGCGGCAGGCCCTTGCCCGCGGGCAGCGACCCGGCCACGATGGCCGCGACGTACCCGGCGGGCACGACGAACGCCCAGGGGGTGACGGCCGCGCCCACGACGATCCCCGCGGCTATCGCGCAGACCGCGGTGGGCGGGGCCAGGTAGCGCAGGTTGATCGAGCCGGAGTGGTAGCGGGCGACGACGTGGCGCCAGCGGCCGTACTCCTTGTACTGCTTGGCGAGCGCGCGGATGCTGGGCCGCGGGCGGTACTGCACCTTCAGCTCCGGCGAGAACCAGATCAGGCCGCCGGACTCGCGGATCCGGAAGTTCAGCTCCCAGTCCTGGGCGCGGATGAACTCCACGTTGTAGCCGTCGGCGCGCTCCAGCGCCTCACGGCGGAAGACCCCCAGATACACGGTCTCGGCCGGGCCCGCCTTCCCTCCGGTGTGGAAGGCCGCGTTGCCGACGCCGATCTTCGACGTCATGGCCGCGGCGACGGCGTCCTCCCAGGCGTTCTCGCCCTCGGCGTGCATGATGCCGCCGACGTTCTGCGCCCCGGTCTCCTCCAGGAGGCGGACGGCGGTCGCGATGTAGTTCGGCGAGAGCATGCCGTGGCCGTCCACCCGTACCACGATCGGGTGATGTGACGCCTTGATCGCGGCGTTGAGCGCGGCGGGGGTGCGGCCGGTCGGGTTCGGGACGGTGTGGACCCGGGAATCCTCCCGGACCAGCTCGGCGGCGATCTCGTCCGTACGGTCGTTCGACGGGCCGAGGGCGATCACCACCTCCATCTCGCCGGCGTACTCCTGCTCCAGGATGTGCCGGACCGAGTTCCTGAGATGGCGTTCCTCGTTGAGCACCGGCATGATCACGGAGACGGCGGGGTACTGCGCGGCAGACATGTGGTCCTCGGGGGGTCCTCGGGGGTGCCAGGGTTCCGGGGGTTCTCGCACCCCAGGAGGCGGCGTGATTCGGCCGCCACGTTACCGCGAACGGGGGACAGGGGCGCGCGCCGCCGGGTCTCCTCCCGGTCCGCAGATCGTATGGGCCTACCGTGCGAAAGTCCCACTCGCACCGCGGAGGTGTCCCTCGTGCCCACGCCGCACCGATCGCCCCGTCCACCGCACCCCCGCACAGCCGCCCCGCAGCGCAGGCCCGCACGCCGGCCCGGAGCCGGTGGCGGCACCGCACGGCGGAACGGGGCCGGGAAGCGGAAGCCGCCACCCCGGTGGGGCATGCGGATCGTCACCGGGCTGTCCGTCCTGGTGCTCGGCGCCGGCGGCATCGGCCATGCCGTGGTGAGCGGCCTGGAGACGGGGATCGACCGGGTCGACCCGTTCAAGGACATGAAGAACCGCCCCCGGGGCGGCCACGGCATGAACTTCCTGCTCGTCGGCACCGACGGCCGCGACAAGATCACGGCGGCGGAGAAGAAGAAGTACAAGCTGGGCGGCGCGCCCTGCCACTGCACCGACACCCTGATGCTCGTCCATGTCTCCGCGGACAAGCAGCGGGCCAGCGTCGTCAGCCTGCCGCGCGACAGCTACGCCGAGCTCCCCGCCCACACCGACGCCACCACGGGCAAGGAGCACTCCCCCCACCCGGTGAAGCTGAACGCCGCCTACGCCGAGGGCGGCCCCCATCTCACGGTGCGCACCGTCGAGCAGATGACGGGGGTCAAGATCGACCACTATCTGGAGGTCGACTTCACCAGCTTCATGAAGACCGTGGACACCCTGGGCGGGGTGGAGATCTGCACCGCCAAGCCGCTCAAGGACTCGTACACCGGTCTGGATCTGACCGCCGGCACCCACAAGCTGGACGGCGGCCAGGCGCTCCAGTACGTACGCTCCCGGCATCTGGACGGGGCGGCCGACCTGGGCCGGATGCAGCGCCAGCAGAAGTTCATGGCGGCGCTGATCAAGCAGACGACCAGCAGCGGTGTGCTGATGAACCCGATGAAGTTCCAGCAGGTCGCGTCGTCGATGCTCGAATCGGTACGCGCCGACAAGGGCTTCGGCACCGACGAGATGCTGGAGCTCGGCAAGGCCATGCGGGGCTTCACCCCGGCCTCGTCGGAATTCGCCTCCGTGCCCCTGGAGGAGAAGGGCTACCCGGTCAAGGGGATCGGCTCCACCGTGAAGTGGGACGCCGAGAAGTCGAAGCAGATGTTCCAGGCCCTGCGCGAGGACCGGCCGCTCGCCCCGCACCTGCCGAAGCAGCCCAAGGCGACGCTCGTCGACGTGGCCCCGGAGCAGATCCGGGTGCAGGTCTACAACGGGACGCCGAAGGACGGGCTCGGCCAGGACGTCGACGAGGCGCTGCGCTCCACCGGGTTCAACACCACCCGCGCCCCGCTCAACGGCGGACCGCACGATCTGCGGCGGACGCTGGTCACCTACGACCCGCGCTGGGACCGTTCGGCCAAGTCCCTGGCCACCGCGCTGCCCGGCTGCGAGCTCAGGGCGGTGCAGGGGCAGGGCGGGACGATGAAGGTCACGGCGGGGTCGGACTTCACCAAGGTGCAGCGGGTGAAGGCCGAGAACCCGCAGAGTGGCGAGTTCGGCACGGTGACGGGCGACCAGGTGGTCTGCCCCTGACCCGGCCCGGACCGGCCCTCCGGACGCCGCGCCCTCGCGGCGCCGGAGCTCATGCCCTCACGGCGCCGCGGGAGCGGGGTCACCCCTCGCGGCGCCGTGAGAAAGCCGTGGCCACCAGGGCGACGACCGCCGCGGCGGAGGCGGCCAGCCAGAGGGCCGTGTAGCCGCCCTCCCCCGGTTCGCCGGTCGCCGGCGACAGGAAAGCGCCCAGCAGCGTGGCGAAGACACCGCCCGCCACGGCCCCGCCCAGCGTCTTCACGTTGTTGTAGAGCGCGGCGGCGATGCCCGTCCTGGACGGGTCGGACGCCTCGACGATCACCGTCGGCATGGCTCCGAGCGCCAGCCCGATCCCCAGACCGGTGAACGCGGACCCGGCGGCCATCTGCCAGATCTCCTCGTGCAGGAACGCGAACTGCAGGAAGGTCAGGGCGACCAGCCCGAACGCCGTCATCAGCGTGGGCCGGTAGCCGATCCGCCGGGCGACGGCGGCCGTCCCCAGCGAACCGACGACACTGCCGACCGCCCCCGGCAGCAGGACCAGGGAGATGGACAGCGCGCTCAGCCCGAACCCGTAGCCGGTGGCGTCCGGATCCGCCGCGTAGAAGGTGGAGTTGGGCGCCTGGCTCCCGAAGTAGAAGACGCCGAAGAGGAACGCCGCGCAGTAGAACGGGGCCGTGGTCCGCGCGGCCAGCGCCCGGACGTCGACCAGGGGGTCCGCGCTGCGCAGCTCCACCAGCACCCACACCGCCAGCAGCACCAGCCCGAGCACCACGGGCCCCAGGACCCGCGCGGAGCCCCAGGAACCGTCCTCCGCCCCGGAGACCCCGCCGAGCAGGGCGACCATGGCGGCGCCGAGCAGCGCCACTCCGGACCAGTCCACCCGGCCGCCGGCCCTGTTCCGCGACTCCGGCACCGCGACGAAGGAGACGGGCACACAGAGCACGGCGAGCGCGGCGGGCACCAGCAGGGTCAGCCGCAGATTGCCGGACGCGGAGTCGACGAGCCCCATCACGACCCCGCCGGCCATCGCGCCGAGCGTCAGCGCTCCCACCAGCCGGGCGATGGCCCGCCGAGCGTCGGCGACCGGCAGCCGGTCCCGTACGAGGGCGATCTCCAGGGGCAGCAGGGCGGCGACGGGCCCCTGGAGCACCCGCCCGGCGAGGAGCGTGCCGTAGTCCGGGGCGAGCGCGACCACGAGGGTGCCCGCCGCGATCACCGCCAGGGCGATACGGAGCATCCGCCGGTGGCCGTAGAGGTCACCGAGGCGGCCGAAGAGCGGGACGCAGACGGCGGCGGCCAGCAGCTGTACGGAGACGACCCAGTTCAGGGCGGCCGAGCCGATGCCCAGGTGATCGGCCAGGTCGGGCAGCAGCGGGGCCAGCCCGACCTGGAGGAAGCCGCTGGTCACCTCGAAGAGGACGAGGAGTCCGACGACGGCGGTGACGGACGCGGGCAGGGGCTCCTGGCCGGCGGGGGCGCCCGGCGGCGGGGTGGCGGTGGCGGTCATGGGCCTACTCCTGCGGGGAGGAGGCGAGCGGGGAACCGGCCTCCGGGGCGAGCGGGGAACCGGCCTCCGGCGACGTGGGCGCCGCCTCGGCGGGGACGCCGGGCTCCGACGGGACGAGTGGGGTGCCGAGCCGGCGCAGGGCCAGTCCGGCGAGGAGGGCGGCGGCGTGCGGCAGGGCGTCGTCGTCGTAGACCGCCTGCGCGGAGTGGTTCATCGGGGCGGTGGCCGGGTCGGTGCCGGGCGGGCAGGCGCCGAGGCCGACGAAGGCACCCGGCACCTTCCGGAGCACGAAGGAGAAGTCCTCGGCCCCCGCCATCGGCTTGGGCGCCTCGAAGACGTGCCCTTCGCCCAGCACCTGGCGCGCGGTCTCCAGGGCGAACGCCGCCTCACCCACGTCGTTGACGGTCGGCGGGTACTGCTCGACGTAGTCGATCCCGGCGCTCACCCCGTGGGCGGCGGCCACCCCGTGCACGGTCCGCTCGAAGGCGGCGCGCACCCGTGCGCGGGAGGCGTCCGAGAAGGTCCGTACGGTGGCGGCGAACCGGGCGGTCTCCGGGATCACGTTGGCGGCGGTGCCCGCCTCGATCCTGCCGACCGTGACGACGGCCGGGTCGAAGACGTCGATCTCCCGGGTGACGGCCGTCTGGAGCGCGGTGACCATGGCGCACATCGCGGGCACGGGATCGGCGGCGGAGTGCGGCGAGGAGCCGTGCCCGCCCCGGCCGCGCACCGTGACCTCCACCGCGTCCGAGGCGGCGAGCATGGGCCCGGGCCGGGTCGCGGCGAACCCGGTGGGCGCGCCGGTGGAGATCACGTGCAGGGCGTACGCGGCGACGACGCGGTCGCCGGCGGCGTCGAGCACCCCCTCGTCGATCATGATCTGCGCGCCGCCCTGGCCCTCCTCTCCGGGCTGGAACATGAGGACCACGTCCCCGGCCAGCTCCTCCCGCCGGGCCGCCAGCAGCCGGGCGGCGCCGACGAGCCCGGTGACGTGCAGGTCGTGGCCGCAGGCGTGCATCCGGCCGTCGAGGACGGAGGCGTACGGCAGCCCGGTGTCCTCCTGGACCGGGAGCGCGTCCATGTCGCCGCGCAGCAGGACGGCCGGGCCGGGGCGGCCGCCGCGCAGCACGGCGGTCACGGAGCTCAGCGCCGTACCGATGCGGATCTCCAGACCCAGGCCGTCCAGCGCGGCGAGGATCTTCGCCTGGGTCAGCGGGAGGTCGAGACCGAGCTCGGGCTCGCGGTGCAGGGCGTGGCGCAGTTCGGTCAGGGCGGGGGCGAGGTCACGGGCCTCGTGGAGCAAGGACATGGGCGTATCGTGCGGAGCGAACCACCTCAACCATGATCGTCCGCACGAAAGCGCTCCTCATGAGCCGATCGACGCATGAATCCACCGGGCTCCCCGAACGTCTGCTGCGCGCCGAGCAGCCCGAGCCGCTGGACGAGCTGGACTACCTCCTGATCACCGCGCTCCAGACCTCGCCCCGGGCGGAGTGGGCACAGATCGGGAAGGTCCTCGGGGTGGACGCCTCGACGGCGGCCCGCCGCTGGAACCGGCTCACGGAGGCGGGCCACGCCTGGCTCAGCTGCTACACGGTGGCGGTCGGGCCGGCGGTGCCGATCATCGCGTTCATCGAGGTGGACTGCGCGGCCGGGGCGCTGCACGAGGTGGCGGCGGAGATCGCGGACGATCCGCATCTGATCACCATCGAGCACGTCACCGGCGCCAGGGACCTGATCCTCACCGCCGCCTTCCCCGACCTGGCGATGCTGGCCCGTTACGTCGGCTTCCGCCTCGGCCGGCTGCCCGGGGTCTCGGCCACCCGGTCCCAGACGGCGACCGCCGTCCACACCGAGGGCAGCCGCTGGCGGCTGGACCGGCTGGACCCCGACAGCCAGGACCTGCTGGCGAAGGACCGGGCGCCCGCCATGCCACGGCGTGGGCTGCCCGCCCCCGACGCCCTGGACACCCGGCTCTACCTGCTGCTGAGCGAGGACTTCCGCCAGCCGGCCGCCCGGCTCGCCGAGCGCCTCGGGGTCAGCCCCACCACCGTGCGCCGGAGGCTGGACCGCATGCACCGGCAGGACGCCCTGATCTACCGCTGCGAGGTGGCCCGCCATCTCTCCGGCTGGCCGATCTCGGTCACGCTCTGGGGCGTCGCCCCGGCCGGCGAGGCCTCGCGCATCGCCTCCCAGCTCATCCGCATGCGGGAGACACGGCTCTGCGCGTCGCTGACCGGCCCGCACAATCTGATGCTCACGGTGTGGCTGCGCTCCGCCGAGGACATCGGGGCGTTCGAGGCCAGGCTGGCGGACCGCTTCCCCGAGCTCACCGTCGCGGACCGGGCGGTGGCCCTCTGGCAGCTGAAGATCGCCGGCCATGTGCTGGACCCCCTGGGCCGCCACATCAGAGGGGTCCCCGTGACGTTCTGGGAGGAGCCCGGCGCCGAGCGGGCCGAGGACGCGCTGCTGCGACGGCTGCGCGTCCCGCGCTGATCCCCGGCGTACGGGAGGATCCGCGGGGCCGTGCGCCCGGTGTCAGTCGTCGATGCCCTCGGCGGCCCGCTGCTCCCGCAGCTCCTTGATCGCGCGGCGCCGGGCGAGGCGGTGCGTGCGCCGGATCTGGGCCTCCTGGTAGCGCCGCTTGTCGCGCTCGGTCTCCGGGACCACCTGCGGTACGCGGCGCGGCTTGCCCTCCTCGTCGACCGCCGCGAACACCAGATAGGCGCTGCCCACCTGCTGGGCCGGGGTCGACTCGTTCCACCGCTCGGCCATGACGCGGACGCCGACCTCCATCGAGGAACGGCCGGTCCAGTTCACCTGGGCGCGGACGTGAACAAGGTCACCGACGCGGACGGGCTCCAGGAACACCATCTCGTCCATCGAGGCCGTCACGGCCGGTCCGCCGGAGTGCCGGCCGGCGACCGCCCCCGCCGCGTCGTCGACCAACTTCATGATCACACCGCCGTGCACCGTACCCAGGAGGTTGGTGTCGTTGCCGGTCATGATGTGGCTGAGGGTGGTCCGGGAGGCCGAGGTCGGCTTGACCGGAACATCGGCCTCCGGCGGCTGGGACTGATCTGTCATGCCCTCCACCTTATGCGGGGGCTTGCACCCGGTTGCATTGCATCAGCTTCGCAACAGCCGTGCCCCGATCCCCGGTACACCCTGTAAGAGCCACAGGCCGAGACGGCACACTGGTCCGCATGAGCGATTGGCCCGAAGGACGGAACGGCGGACCCGGCGAACGCTACGGGCGGGGCAGCGCGAGCCCCCGGCCGGAGAGCGCCCGCGCCATGCCGCACGTCCGGCGGCGCCCCGCGCCGCCGCAGTCCCCGCCCCACATCCCCCCGCAGCCGGGACCGGGCTACGACGACGGCGCCGGTTACGACAGCGGCTACAACACGGGCCAGGTCTACGGCGGGGGCCAGCGCGGCGGTGGCCACGGTGGCGGCCGCGGCGGCGACAGCGGATACGTCCAGCCACGCCCGGCGCCCAACTGGGGCCGGCGCCTCAAGGTCGGCGTGCTGTCCCTGGTCGTCGTGGTGCTCGCCGTCTCGGTCGGCACGTACTTCTGGGCCGACGGCAAGCTCAAGCGCGAGGTCGACCTCTCCAAGGTCATCGAGCGGCCGAGCGAGGGCGACGGCACGAACTACCTGGTCGTCGGCTCCGACAGCCGCGAGGGCATGACCGCCGAGGACAAGAAGAAGCTGCACACCGGCTCCGCCGAGGGCAAGCGGACCGACTCGATGATGATCCTGCACGACGGCTCCAACGGCCCGACGCTGATCTCCCTGCCCCGTGACTCCAACGTCGAGATCCCGTCCTTCGTGGGCTCCGAGTCCGGCAAGAAGTTCGCGGGCACCGGCCGCCAGGTGAAGCTGAACGCGGCGTACGCCGAGGACGGCCCCGAGCTGCTGGTCCGCACGGTCGAGTTCAACACCGGGCTGCACATCGACCACTACGTCGAGATCGGCTTCGGCGGCTTCGCCAAGATCGTGGACGCCATCGGCGGCGTCGAGATGGACATCCCGAAGGCCTTCAAGGACAAGAACTCCGGCGCCGACTTCCAGGCCGGCAAGCAGACCCTGAACGGCGAGCAGTCCCTCGCCTTCGTCCGCACCCGGTACGCCTTCGCGGGCAGCGACCTGGACCGTACGAAGAACCAGCAGAAGTTCCTCGCGGCCCTGGCCTCCCAGACGGCGACCCCGTCGACGATCCTCAACCCGTTCAAGCTCTACCCGACGATGGGCGCGGGCCTGGACACCCTGATCGTGGACAAGGACATGTCGCTCTGGTCGCTCGGCAACATGTTCTTCGCGATGAAGGGCGTCACGGGCGGGGAGGGCACGTCGATGAACATCCCGCTCACGGGCGAGAGCGTGAACGGCAACCTGGTCTGGGACAAGGCCAAGGTCAAGCAGCTCGTGGAGCAGCTGAAGAACGACGAGAAGGTCACGGTCAAGGGCAGCTGACCACCGCCGCTCCGAGGCCGCAGGAGGCCCCCCACCCGCCGCCGGGTGAGGGGCCTCCTCCCGTTCCGTCCCCGCGCCCGCGTCACGCGCCCTTGGCCGCCGCGGGCTGGTACAGGTCGTTCAGCTCGTCGGCGTGGTCCTCCTCCTCCTTGAGGATGTCCTCGATGAGCCGCCGCGTCGTGGGGTCGCTCTCGCCGATCCAGCGCACGATCTCGGTGTACGTCTCGATGACGATCCGCTCGGCGACGAAGTTCTCCCGGATCATCGCCTGGAGGTCGGTCTCCGCGGGCGTCTCGTACTCGGTGTGCGAGCGGGCCACGAGGGTGCCCGGGTCCATGTCGGGGCTGCCGCCCAGCTGGTTGATCCGGTCCGACACCCGCTGGAAGTGGTCGAGCTCCTCGCCGGCGTGCTCGCGGAACATGTCGGCGACCTGCTGCCGGTTGATCCCCTGGGCGACGATCGCGTTCTGCGTGTAGCGGAGGTAGCAGACCATCTCGGTGGCGACCACCTGGTTGAGCACGTCGATGAGGCGCTCCAGGTCGGCGGTGTTCGCGGGGGTGACGGGGCCTTCGGTGATGTTCCGCCGGGCCTCTTCGCGGATCTTGGTGACGTCGAGGGCGAACTGGTTCGGCACGGGATTCCCATCTGTCCGGTTTCGAGCCCTTATCGGCAGGCATCGGAATCGTAAGGGGAGGAACCCGCCGGGGCCCGCCTCCGACTCGCTCGCTCACCGCACCCGCGCAGACCGCCCCGGGAACGCGCGCGGCCCCCGGCACCGAGGTGCCGGGGGCCGCGAGGACGAGCGCCGTTACGGGAGGTTGCGGGCCATGACGATCCGCTGGACCTGGTTCGTGCCCTCGTAGATCTGCGTGATCTTGGCGTCGCGCATCATGCGCTCGACCGGGTAGTCACGGGTGTAGCCGTAGCCGCCGAGGAGCTGGACGGCGTCCGTGGTGATCTCCATCGCGACGTCGGAGGCGAAGCACTTGGCCGCGGCTCCGAAGAAGGTGAGGTCGCCGTCGAGACGCTCGGACTTGGCCGCCGCCGAGTAGGTGAGCTGACGGGCCGCCTCCAGCTTCATCGCCATGTCGGCGAGCATGAACTGGATGCCCTGGAAGTCACCGATCGGCTTGCCGAACTGCTTGCGCTCCTGGACGTAGCCCTTGGCGTAGTCGAGGGCGCCCTGGGCGATGCCGAGGGCCTGGGCCGCGATGGTGATGCGGGTGTGGTCCAGGGTCTTCATCGCCGTGGCGAAGCCGGTGCCCTCCTCGCCGATCATGCGGTCGGCGGGGATGCGGACGTTGTCGAGGTAGACCTCGCGCGTCGGGGAGCCCTTGATGCCGAGCTTCTTCTCCGGGGCGCCGAAGGAGACACCCTCGTCGGACTTCTCGACGACGAACGCCGAGATGCCCTTGGAGCGCTTCTCCGGGTCGGTGACGGCCATGACCGTGTAGTACTCGGACTCGCCCGCGTTGGTGATCCAGCGCTTCACACCGTTGAGGACCCAGAAGTCCCCGTCGCGGACGGCCTTGGTCTTCATGCCGGCCGCGTCGGAGCCGGCGTCCGGCTCGGACAGGGCGTACGAGAACATCGCGTCGCCCTTGGCCAGCGGGCCCAGGTACTTCTTCTTCAGGTCCTCGGAGCCGGAGAGGATCACCGGCAGCGAGCCCAGCTTGTTCACGGCCGGGATGAGGGAGGAGGACGCGCAGACACGGGCCACCTCCTCGATCACGATGACCGTGGCGAGCGCGTCGGCGCCCGCGCCGCCGTACTCCTCCGGGACGTGCACCGCGTGCAGGTCCGAGGCGACCAGGGCGTCCAGCGCCTCCCTCGGGAAGCGCGCCTCCTCGTCGACCGCGGCGGCATGCGGGGCGATCTTCGCCTCGGCGAGCGAACGGATCGTCTCGCGGAGCATGTCGTGCTCCTCGGCCGGACGGTAGAGGTCGAAATCGGTCGAACCCGCCAAGACGTTCACTCCCCAAGGATGCTAACTACCGTTAAGTAACCCAATTTTAGTGGCCCGGCCGAGCGGGGGCATACGGGCGGGGTACGTGAGCTTGCCGACAACGGCGACGACGGCCCCGGGCGCGGCCCCGGGCGCGGCCCCGGGCGCGGTCCCGGACTCAGTCGGCGGAGCGGCCCGGAGACCACCGGAAAACAGCGTTCCGCACGCACGGTTATGCTCGGCTCCGCACGTCTGTCCGCATCGTTCAGGAGCACCCATGGCCCTCAGGATCACCGTGATCGGCACCGGCTACCTCGGCGCCACCCATGCCGCGGCCATGGCGGAGCTGGGCTTCGAAGTCCTCGGGCTCGACGTCGTGCCCGAGAAGATCGAGATGCTCTCGGCGGGCAGGGTCCCGATGTACGAGCCGGGACTGGAGGAGATCCTCCAGAAGCACGTCGCGGGCATCGAGGGATCCACCGGGCGGCTGCGGTTCACCACCTCCTGGGAGGAGATCGGCGCGTTCGGCGATGTGCACTTCGTCTGCGTGAACACGCCCCAGAAGCACGGCGAGTACGCCTGCGACATGAGCTACGTGGACAGCGCCTTCGAGTCGCTGGCCCCGCAGCTGACCCGGCCCGCGCTGGTCGTGGGCAAGTCCACGGTCCCGGTGGGCTCCGCCGCGCGGCTCTCCGCGCGGCTGGCCGAGCTGGCCCCGGTGGGTACGGACGCGGAGCTGGCCTGGAACCCGGAGTTCCTGCGCGAGGGCTTCGCGGTGAAGGACACCCTGCACCCGGACCGGATCGTCGTCGGTGTGGAGAGCGAGCGGGCCGAGAAGCTGCTGCGCGAGGTGTACGCGGGCCCGATCGCCGAGGGCTCGCCCTTCGTGGTGACGGACTTCCCGACCGCCGAGCTGGTGAAGACCTCCGCCAACTCCTTCCTCGCGACCAAGATCTCCTTCATCAACGCGATGGCCGAGGTCTGCGAGGCCGCCGACGGCGACGTGGTGAAGCTCGCCGAGGCCATCGGCCACGACGAGCGCATCGGCAAGAAGTTCCTGCGGGCCGGGATCGGCTTCGGCGGTGGCTGTCTGCCCAAGGACATCCGGGCCTTCATGGCGCGCGCCGGTGAGCTGGGCGCCGACCAGGCGCTGACCTTCCTGCGGGAGGTCGACTCCATCAACATGCGCCGGCGCGGCCACATGGTCGAGCTGGCCCGCGAGGCCGTGGGCGGGGGCTCGTTCCTGGGCACGCGCGTCGCGGTGCTGGGCGCCACCTTCAAGCCCGACTCGGACGACGTACGCGACTCCCCGGCGCTGAACGTCGCCGGGCAGATCCACCTCCAGGGCGGCCAGGTCACGGTCTTCGACCCCAAGGGCATGGACAACGCCCGCCGCCTCTTCCCGACCCTCGGTTACGCGGACACGGCGCTGGACGCGGTGCGCGGCGCGGACGTCGTGCTGCACCTGACGGAGTGGCGCGAGTTCCGGGAGCTGGACGTGGCGGCGCTCGGCGAGGTCGCGGGGCGCCGGATCATCCTGGACGGCCGCAACGCGCTCGACCCCGCGGTGTGGCGCGAGGCCGGCTGGACGTACCGGGCGATGGGCCGCCCGAAGGCCTGACGCGGGAAGGCGGCGGCCCCCGGGGCCGCCGCCTCGCCAGGTCGTACGGAGATCAGCCCGCCGCGCCGTCGAGCTCGTCGATCGTCGCGTGGGACGGGGCGACGCGGGTGCTCAGCTCGCGGGACACCGCCTCCGCGTCGCGCAGGACCCGCACGGCGTTCTGCCAGGTCAGCTTGGCCACGTCGGCGTCCGACCAGCCGCGCGTGAGCAGCTCCGCGATCAGATACGGGTAACCCGACACGTCCTCCAGCTCCAGCGGGAGGAACGCCGTGCCGTCGTAATCGCCGCCGACACCGATGTGGTCGATCCCGGCGATCTCGCGCATGTGGTCGAGATGGTCGGCGATCGTGCCCACGGTGGCCATCGGGCGCGGGTTGAGCGCCTCGAAGTCCGCGTGGATCCGCATCGCGGCCGGGGTGGTGTCCAGGTGGTGCAGGCCGTGCTCCCGCATGTTGCGGTCGGCGGCGAGCGTCCACTCCACGGCCGCCGGCAGGACGAACTTCGGCACGAAGGTCGCCATCGCCACACCGCCGTTGGCGGCGAGCATCCGCAGCACGTCGTCGGGGATGTTGCGCGGGTGGTCGCAGACCGCCCGGGCCGAGGAGTGCGAGAAGATCACCGGCGCGACGGATGTGGCGAGCGCGTCGCGCATGGTGGTGGCCGCGACGTGGGAGAGGTCGACCAGCATCCCGACGCGGTTCATCTCGCGTACGACCTCACGGCCGAACTCCGACAGGCCGCCGACCCGCGGGGAGTCGGTCGCCGAGTCCGCCCAGTCGGTGTTGTCGTTGTGCGTGAGCGTCATGTAGCGGACGCCGAGGGTGTGCAGCGCGCGCAGGGTCGCCAGCGAGTTGTTGATGGAGTGGCCGCCCTCGGCCCCCATCAGGGAGGCGATACGGCCCTCGGCGCGGGCCTTCTCCATGTCGTCGGCGGTCAGGGCGCGCCGCAGGTCCTGCGGGTAGCGGGCGAGCATCTCGCCCACCACGTCGATCTGCTCCAGCGTGGCGCTGACCGCGTCGTCGCCCGCCAGGCGGGGTTCGACGTAGACGGACCAGAACTGCGCGCCGACACCGCCGGCCCGCAGCCGCGGGATGTCGGTGTGCAGGGTGCCGGTCTGATCCTGGGAGATGTCACGGGCGTTCAGGTCGTAGCCGACCTGCTCGCGCAGGGCCCAGGGGAGGTCGTTGTGTCCGTCGACGACGGGGTGGTCGGCGAGGAGCAGCCGGGCGCGGTCCAGGTTGTCCATCGTCACCGCCTACTTCCCGAAGCCGAAGGAGTCCGCGCCCTGGGTCTTGGCCCGCAGCCGCTTGCCCTTCTCCGTGGCCTGCTCCTTGAGCTCCTGCTGGAAGTCCTTCATCCGCTCCAGCAGCGCGCCGTCGTGGGCGGCGAGGATCCGGGCGGCCAGCAGACCGGCGTTACGGGCGCCGCCGACGGAGACCGTGGCGACGGGGACCCCCGCCGGCATCTGGACGATGGAGAGCAGGCTGTCCATGCCGTCGAGGTACTTCAGCGGGACCGGGACGCCGATCACCGGCAGCGGCGTGACGGAGGCGAGCATCCCCGGCAGGTGGGCCGCCCCGCCCGCCCCCGCGATGATCGCCTTGAGACCGCGGTCGGCGGCCCTCTCGCCGTACGCGATCATCTCGTGCGGCATGCGGTGGGCGGAGACGACGTCGACCTCGTAGGGGATCTCGAACTCGTCGAGGGCCTTGGCGGCCGCTTCCATCACGGGCCAGTCGGAGTCGGAGCCCATGACGATGCCGACGACGGGGGCGGAGCCTGGTGCGGTCATTCGGTGATCGTTCCTCGCAGGTAGTCGGCCGCGTGCCGGGCGCGCTCCCGCACGTCCGCCAGATCGTCGCCGTAGGTGTTGACGTGGCCCACCTTGCGGCCGGGCTTCACGTCCTTGCCGTACATGTGGATCTTGAGCTGCGGGTCGCGGGCCATGCAGTGCAGGTACGCCTGGTACATGTCCGGGTAGTCGCCGCCGAGGACGTTGGACATGACCGTCCAGGTGGCGCGCGGGCGCGGGTCGCCGAGCGGGAGGTCCAGGACCGCGCGCACATGGTTGGCGAACTGCGAGGTGACCGCGCCGTCCTGGGTCCAGTGCCCGGAGTTGTGCGGGCGCATGGCCAGTTCGTTGACGAGGATGTGACCGTCGCGGGTCTCGAAGAGCTCGACCGCGAGGTGGCCGACCACGCCCAGCTCGGCGGCGATCCGCAGCGCGAGCTGCTGGGCCTCGCCCGCCAGGCGCTCGTCCAGGCCGGGAGCCGGGGCGATGACGGTGTCGCAGACCCCGTCGACCTGGATGGACTCCACGACCGGGTACGCGACGGCCTGGCCGTGCGGCGAGCGGACGATGTTGGCCGCCAGCTCCCGTACGAAGTCGACCTTCTCCTCGGCGAGCACCGGGACACCGGCCCGGAAGGGCTCCGCGGCGTCCGCCTCGGAGCGGACCACCCAGACGCCCTTGCCGTCGTACCCGCCGCGGACCGTCTTGAGGATGACGGGGAAGCCGCCCACCTCGTCGGCGAAGGCCGCGGCGTCCGCCGGGTCCGCGACGATGCGGTGGCGGGGGCAGGGCGCGCCGATCTCCGTGAGCTTGGCGCGCATCACCCCCTTGTCCTGGGCGTGCACGAGGGCGTCGGGACCGGGGCGTACGGGGATGCCGTCCGCCTCCAGGGCCCGCAGGTGCTCGGTCGGCACGTGCTCGTGGTCGAAGGTGATCACATCGCAGCCGCGGGCGAAGGCGCGCAGCGTCTCCAGGTCGCGGTAGTCGCCGACGACGACCTCGCCGACCACCTGGGCGGCCGAGTCCTGGGGTGTGTCACTGAGGAGCTTGAATTTCAGGCCGAGGGGGATGCCCGCCTCGTGGGTCATACGGGCGAGCTGGCCGCCGCCGACCATGCCGACTACAGGGAACGTCACGCCTCCAGGGTATCGGGCCGTACGCGGGCCTCCCCCACCCTCTCCGGGCGGGCCCCTGCCGCCTCCGGGAAGGACGCCTCGTCATGCGGGCGTAAGGCGGCTCGCGGGCATCACACGGGAGGGCTGGTTAGCATGGCCGGGTTGACGAAACCGACCGGACGGGGCTGAGCGATCACCATGAGCGAACGGGGCGCGCTGCGGACCCGGCTTGATCTGCTGGCCCGGGAGGTCGCCAAGTTCGGCGCTGTGGGCGCACTCGGGCTGGTCGTGAACATCGTCGTCTCCAATCTGATCTGGCGCACCACGGACATTCCGGTGGTGCGGGCCGGTCTGATGGGGACCGTCGTCGCCATCCTCTTCAACTACGTCGGCTTCCGCTACTGGACCTACCGGGACCGCGACAAGACGGGCCGGACCAGGGAACTGATGCTGTTCCTGCTGTTCAGCGCCGTCGGCGCGGTGATCGAGACGGGCGTGCTGTACCTGGCGACGTACGGCTTCGGGTGGAACAGCCCGGTCCAGAGCAACGTCTTCAAGATCCTCGGCATCGGGATCGCCACGCTGTTCCGCTTCTGGTCCTACCGCACCTGGGTGTTCAGGGCGCTGCCGGCCAAGGAGGCCGTGCTCGACGCGGAACGATTTCTGGAGCAGCGACGACCCTCCGACGAGGTGACCCCCGGCCCCGTCCCCCGCTGACGGCGGCGGTACGGGCGGCCGGGAGCGCTCAGCGCACCGGGCGTACGGATTCCTTGCGGCTCGGCGCGACCCGGCTCAGGAAGAGGGCGAAGACCGGCGGCTGCTGCTGGAGCAGCTCCAGCCGGCCGCCGTCGGCCTCGGCGAGGTCCCGGGCCACGGCGAGGCCGATCCCGGTGGAGTTGCGGCCGCTGATGGTCCGCTCGAAGATCCGCGCCCCGAGGTCGGGCGGGACGCCGGGGCCCTCGTCCGTGACCTCGACGACGACCTGGTTGCCGGTGACGCGCGTGCGCAGCGCGACCGTGCCGCCGCCGTGCATCAGCGAGTTCTCGATCAGGGCGGCGAGCACCTGGGCGACGGCGCCGGGGGTGCCCACGGCCTCCAGACCCTGCTTGCCCGAGCAGACGACGGCCCGGCCGGCGCTGCGGTAGGCGGGGCGCCACTCCTCGATCTGCTGCTTGACGACCTCGTCGAGGTCGAAGACGACGGCGGAGCCGGTACGCGGGTCACGGGCGTTGGTCAGCAGCCGCTGCACCACGTCGGTGAGCCGCTCGACCTGGGTGAGCGCGATGTTCGCCTCCTCCTTCACCGTGTCCGGGTCGTCGGTGACGGAGATCTCCTCGATCCGCATGGAGAGAGCGGTCAGCGGCGTACGGAGCTGGTGCGAGGCGTCCGCCGCGAGGCGCCGCTCCGCGGTCAGCATCCGGGCGATCCGCTCGGCGGAGGAGTCCAGGACGTCGGCGACCCGGTCCAGCTCCGTCACCCCGTACCGCTTGTGCCGGGGGCGCGGGTCGCCCGATCCGAGGCGCTCGGCGGTCTCGGCGAGGTCGGTGAGCGGGGAGGTGAGCCGGTCGGCCTGGCGTACGGCGAGGAGGACGGCGGAGATGATGGCGAGCAGCGCCACCGCTCCGATGATCAGCAGGGTCCGGCCGACCTCGCGGGTCACGGTCGAGCGGTCCTCCTCGACGGTGACCTTCTCGCCCTGCTCCCCCGTCTCGGTGCTGCGGATGGCGTTGCCGTCCGTGGGGCGCTCGCCGACCTCGATCGGGGAGCGGCCGGGGATCTCGACACGGGCGTAGCGGCTGGGGTCCACCTGTTCGGCGAGCACCTGGGGCGTGATCCGCTCGGCGCCGAGCAGCCGGCTCTCGACGACGCTGATCAGCCGGAACGCCTCGGAGTCGACGCTCTCCTGGGCGCTGTTGCTGATGGTGCGGGTCTCGACGATGACGAGGGAGACGCCGAAGACGGCGATCACCACGAGCACCACGGCGAGCGTGGAGTTGATCAGTCGGCGGCGCATGACTGTTCTGTACGTCAGCTCTTCTCGAACCGGAAGCCGACGCCCCGGACGGTGGCGATGTAGCGCGGATTGGCCGCGTCGTCGCCGAGCTTCTTGCGGAGCCAGGAGATGTGCATGTCGAGGGTCTTGGTCGAGGACCACCAGGTGGTGTCCCAGACCTCGCGCATCAGCTGGTCGCGGGTGACGACCCGGCCGGCGTCCCTGACGAGGACCCGCAGCAGGTCGAACTCCTTGGCGGTGAGCTGGAGTTCCTCGTCGCCCATCCACGCACGGTGGGACTCGACGTCGATCCTGACGCCGTGGGTGGCGGGCTGCGGGGCGGGCTCGGTGGCGCCGCGGCGCAGCAGGGCGCGGACCCGGGCGAGGAGCTCGGCGAGGCGGAACGGCTTGGTGACGTAGTCGTCGGCCCCGGCGTCCAGCCCGACCACCGTGTCGACCTCGTCGGCCCGGGCGGTGAGCACGAGGATCGGTACGGCGTGGCCGTCGGCCCGCAGCCGCCTGGCGACCTCCAGGCCGTCCATGCCGGGCAGCCCCAGGTCGAGGACGACCAGGTCGACGCCTCCCTGGAGGCCGGCGTCCAGGGCGGTCGGACCGTCCTCGCGGACCTCGACCTCGTAACCCTCACGACGCAGGGCGCGAGCCAGTGGCTCCGAGATGGATGCGTCGTCCTCGGCGAGCAGTACACGGGTCATGCAGTGATGGTAGTCCGCGCAGGCCCGCCGGGGTGAGGCACTGGGGAGGCCCTGCGGGTCAGGGCCACGAATCGGGCATCCTCCTTCGAATATGGGACCGTGGTTCCACGGAGACCTGTGATCCATGTCTCAAGTCCTTTCATATCCCCGCGTGTCATGTCGTATGGTTGCTCGACGCCTGTTGCACCGCCGAAGGACCTTTGGGCAGCTTTTAGCGCCAAGGGTCACTTTTGTGTACGGGCCGGTTCCCGCCGGCCCCGATCAGTGAATGACCTGTGAGCCGGGCCCGGAGCGCGAGGACGCGTGCCGGGCGTGGATCCCGGAGCGGTCTGTCCCACGATCCCGCCCCCGCGCTCCTCATGGAGCGGTGGCCGGATCGGATCCCCTCGAGGCGTCAGGGGTGGGGCCTGTCCGCCCGGTGCCGGCTACCCCCCACCGGGCGCGTACCGCTCACGAGGCGACGCGTCCCGACCAGCAAGGATCGACCATGGCGTCCAGCCTGACGAAGGACTCGGCCAGTACTCCTGGTTCGGAGAAGACCTTCTTCGGCCACCCCCGCGGCCTGGCCACTCTCTTCATGACGGAGATGTGGGAGCGTTTCAGCTACTACGGCATGCGCGCCCTTCTCCCGCTCTACCTGATCGCTCCCAACGGGCTTCACATGAACCCCGCCACGGCCACGGCGATCTACTCGGTCTACCTGTCGCTGGTGTACCTGCTCGCCATGCCGGGCGGCTGGTTCGGCGACCGCGTCTGGGGCCCCCGCAAGACCGTCGCCATCGCGGGCGGCGTGATCATGCTCGGCCACCTGACGCTGGCACTGCCGTCGGAGGGCACCTTCTTCGCCGGTCTCGGCCTGGTCGCCATCGGCTCCGGGCTGCTGAAGTCGAACATCTCCACGATGGTCGGCCACCTCTACGACGGCCCGGACGACCCGCGCCGTGACGGTGGCTTCACGATCTTCTACATCGGCATCAACCTGGGCTCCTTCGCCGCCCCGCTGGTGATCGGCACGGTCGGCGAGAGCGTCAACTGGCACCTGGGCTTCGCCCTGGCCGCGGTCGGCATGGGCCTCGGCGTCGCCCAGTTCCTGCTCGGCACCCGCCACCTGGACCAGCGCAGCCACCTCGTGCCGAAGCCGCTCTCCGCCGACGAGCGCGCCTCCACGCTGCGCAAGTCGATGATCTGGCTCGGCGTCGCCGCCGTCTTCTACATCGGCACGGTCGTCACCGGCGTCTACACGCTGAACTGGCTGCTGGTCCCGATCACGATCGCCGGTCTGGTCATCCCCGTGATGGTCCTGGCGCGCATCAAGCGCGACAAGGAGCTCAGCGAGTCCGAGCAGAAGAAGGTGTCCGGCTACATCTGGTTCTTCGTGGCCGCCGCCATCTTCTGGATGATCTACGACCAGGGTGGCTCCACCCTGGCCATCTTCGCCGACTCCTCGGCGGAGAACTCGGTCCTCGGCTGGGCCTTCCCGGTCTCCTGGTACCAGTCGGTCAACCCGGTCCTGATCATGGCGCTGGCCCCGGTCTTCGCCGCCTTCTGGCTGGCGCTGAACCGGCGGGGCAAGGAGCCCAGCACGATCGTGAAGTTCAGCTCCGGCCTGGTGCTGATCGGTGCGTCGTTCTTCCTCTTCCTGGCGCCCCTGGCCATCGCGGGCGACGGCCACAAGGCCGCCGCGATGTGGCTGGTCGCGATCTACTTCGTGCAGACCGTCGCCGAACTGACGCTCTCCCCGGTGGGCCTCTCGGTCACCACCAAGATGGCCCCGGCGAAGTACGCCAGCCAGATGATGGGTGTCTGGTTCCTGGCCGTGACCGCCGGTGACTGCGTCACGGGTCTGCTGTCCATCGCGGGCGTCGGCCTCAACGGCAACGGCGTGGTCGCGCTCCAGGCCGCGCTCGCGGTCGTCGCGGGTCTCGCGATCTTCGCCTACCGCAGCAAGGTCAAGGGCCTCATGGGCGACGTCCACTGACCCGGACCCCGCCCGCACACGGCTGAGGGCCCGCACCGATCGTGATCGGTGCGGGCCCTCAGCCGTTCGTACGGGACGCATGGCTCGCGCGGCCGCTCGTACGGGACGCGCGGGCTACGCGGGGGCGGCGAGCTCCGCCCAGACGGTCTTGCCCGGCTGTTCCGGCGTACGCGTCACGCCCCAGTCCAGGCAGAGCCGCTGCACGATGAACATGCCGTGCCCGCCGGGCCGCCCCGCGCGGTGCGGGGTGCGCGGCGCCGGCTGCCCCGCCCCGGCGTCGACGACCTCGACCCGGAGCACCTTGGGCGAGTGGGCGATACGGAGCTCCTCGGGACCGTCCGCGTGCAGGCAGGCGTTCGTGACGAGCTCGGAGACGACCAGGAGGACGTCCTCGGCCGCCGCCCGCCGGTCCGCGCTCGACGCGGGCAGCCAGCCCCAGTCGTGGAGCGCCTGCCGGGCGAAGTCGCGGGCCATCGGCACGATGCCGGTGGCCTGTCTCAGCGAGAGCGTGCGCCACTGCCGGTCAGCGGGTACGGCAGAGGCGGTGCCCGTGCCGTCCGGCTCGCGGCCGAGGCCGCCCGGCGGATGCTGCCGGGTGGTGCTCATCAGCGCTTCACCTCACCGATTCACCGTGTTGCCAACGAACAGAACTGATCAGATACAGAGTGTGCGGGTTCCATGACCCCGACGGGATGTCTCCTGCCCGGCCGAATGGTGACAACACCCTTTTCGCCTACGCCATGAGCGTGACTCGTGCGACAGCGGGGGTTCCCGGAGCCGGGGATGCGCATGGTGGACGCCGCTGTCAGCCGCTCAGAGCGTCTGCGAGCGAGGCGTGGACGGTGAAGACCGCCTCCGCACCCGTGATCTCGAAGACACGGGCCACCACGGGCTGCATTCCGGCCAGGTGGACCCCTCCTCCGGCGGCCTCGGCCTTCAGACGCGCACCGAGCAGCACGTTGAGCCCGGTGGAGTCACAGAAGTCGAGCCTCGAACAGTCGACGACCAGGCGTGTACGCCCTTGCGCGACCGCGCTCTCCAGCGGCTCCCGAAGCAGATCGGCGGTGTGGTGATCGAGCTCACCCACCGGCGTCACGACCTCGCTCAGCCCCTCGGTCCGGACCTCGACACTCAGTCGACCCCGGTTCGCACTGCCGACCGTCCCGCGGTCCATTGACTGTCCCTCTTCGCCGTCCGTCACTACCCACGTCCCTGTGTACGCGGCTTCATCGTGGCTGGCCCCCGACGTGCGTAAAACATTACGCGTTTCCCTCGCCACACGGTAGTCGAAGAACTCAACAAACCGGACATATAGGAGCATTTGGCGCTTGTAACTCGCGGCTGGAAACCGGTATGGGTAGAAGAGACAACCGCACGCATCATTTCGATCGGCTTCGGAGGCGCCGCTTCACCGCAGGAAGACGTATGGGCATCGGCAGCCATATGCCGAGAACGATGGAGGAGAACCATGTCACCCCGGCTCGACGTATCGCGTACCCACATCGCGACGTCGGCATGTCCTCAGGGACCGACCGATTCCGACTCCGCTGCCGCGAGCGCCGTACCCGGCCCGCGTACCAGCACCGGCACCACCACCGGCCTGACCGCCGACGACCACATCCCGGGCGAGGAGTTCGAGGGTCTCGAGGGGCTTCCCGAGATCCCGCACTACGCCGAAGTCGGCGCGCTGGACGCCAGGGCCCTGTCGAAGACGCTCTTCGCGCGGCTCGAAGCCCTCGAGGAGGGCACCCACGAGTACGCGTACGTACGCAACACCCTCGTCGAACTGAATCTGGCCCTGGTCAAGTTCGCCGCCGCCCGGTTCCGCTCCCGCAGCGAGCCCATGGAGGACATCGTCCAGGTCGGCACCATCGGCCTGATCAAGGCGATCGACCGCTTCGAGCTCAGCAGGGGCGTCGAGTTCCCGACGTTCGCGATGCCGACCATCGTCGGCGAGATCAAGCGCTTCTTCCGTGACACCAGCTGGTCCGTGCGCGTCCCGCGCCGGCTCCAGGAGCTGCGGCTCGACCTGGCCAAGGCGGGCGACGAACTGGCCCAGAAGCTGGACCGCGCCCCCACGGTCGCCGAACTCGCCGAGCGCCTCGGCATCGGCAGGGACGAGGTCGTCGAGGGCATGGCCGCGAGCAACGCGTACACCGCGAGCTCGCTGGACGCCAAGCCCGAGGACCACGGCGACGGCAACGACGGCGCGCTCGCCGACCGCATCGGCTACGAGGACAACGGCCTCGAAGGCATCGAGTACGTCGAGTCCCTCAAGCCGCTCATCGCGTCGCTCCCGCTGCGCGACCGGACGATCCTCTCCATGCGGTTCGTCTCCAACATGACGCAGTCGGAGATCGGCGAGGAGCTCGGCATCTCGCAGATGCACGTGTCCCGGCTGCTCTCCAGGACGCTCGTCAAGCTCAGGAAGGGCCTGACCGTGGAGGAGTGACCCCGCGTCATTCGCACCACAGGTACGGCATTGCGGAAGGACCTGCCCGGCACGACGGGCGGGTCCTTCCGCATGGTCCGCCCGGATCCCCGGGCCCGACCACGCGCCCGACCGTCAGACGGCGCGCTTCCCGGCCCGCCACACGGCGTGGACCAGCGGGACGCCCGGCCGGTAGGCGAGGTGGACATGGCTCGGCGCGTCCAGCATCACGAGGTCGGCACGGGCGCCCGGCGTGACGCGGCCGATGTCGGTGCGGCGCAGCGCCGCGGCCCCGCCGGCGGTCGCCGACCAGAGCGCCTCGTCGGGGGTCATGCCCATGTCCCGTACGGCGAGGGCGACGCAGAACGGCATGGAGGAGGTGAACGAGGAGCCCGGGTTGCAGTCCGTGGAGAGGGCGACCGTGGCACCCGCGCCGAGGATGCGGCGGGCGTCGGGCCACTGCGCGCGGGTGGAGAACTCGGCGCCGGGGAGCAGGGTGGCGACGGTGTTCCCCTGGCCGAGCGCGTCGAGGTCGGCGTCGTCGAGGTGGGTGCAGTGGTCGGCGGAGGCCGCGTCCAGTTCGACGGCGAGCCGCACCCCGGGGCCGTGGCCCAGCTGGTTGGCGTGGACGCGGGGGTGCAGGCCCCTGGCCGCTCCGGCGGTGAGGATCGCGCGCGCCTGGTCCTCGTCGAAGGCGCCGCGCTCGCAGAAGACGTCGATCCAACGGGCGTACGGGGCGCAGGCGTCCAGCATCGGCCCGGTGACGAGGTCCACGTAGCCCGCGGGGTCGTCGGCGAAGTCGGGGGACACGATGTGGGCGCCGAGGAAGGTGACCTCGTCGGTGTGGGCGGCCGCGACGCGCAGGGAGCGCGCCTCGTCCTCGACGGTGAGGCCGTAGCCGGACTTGGTCTCGAAGGTGGTGGTGCCCTGCCGGAGCGCCTCCGCGAGATAGCGCGCGACGTTGGCGGAGAGCTCCTCGTCGGAGGCGGCACGGGTGGCGGCCACGGTGGTGCGGATGCCGCCCGCGGAGTAGGGGCGGCCCGACATACGGGCGTTGAACTCGGCGGTGCGGTCCCCGGCGAACACCAGGTGGGAGTGGGAGTCCACGAAGCCGGGGATCACCGCCCGGCCGCCCGCGTCGACGGCGTTGTCGGTGGCGGGTGCTTTGCTGGATTCACCGGTCCACACGATGCGGTCGCCGTCGATGACGACGGCCGCGTCCTGGATCAGGCCCAGGGGGGTCCCGTCTCCGAGGGAGGGGTCGTTGGTGACCAGGTTCGCGATGTGGGTGATGGCGGTCGTCGTGGTCGTCGTCATCCGGACACAGCTTTCTTCTGGCCCGGGCGCGGGCCCGGGTGGGTCTTCCGGCCCGGGCGCGGGCCCGGGCCGGACGCGGGTTCACGGTGCGGGGTTGGGCCGGGCTCTCACGCGTACAGCGCGGCCACGGCCGAGGCGAGCGCTCCGGGCACGTCCTCGATCCGTGTGTGCCGGCCGTCCCGGACGATGTGCCGGCCCGCCACCACGGTGTGCCGCACGTCTGCGGCCGTGGCGGCGAATACGGCTGCTTCGGCTGCCATCCGCGGCACCGGCCCCGCTGTTCTGACGGAGTCCAGCGCGACGGTGGCGAGGTCGGCCCGCGCGCCCGGTTCGAGCACGCCGGCGTCCGGGCGGCCGAGCGCGGCGTGGCCGTCGGCGGAGGCCGCCCTGAGCAGGGCCGCCGCCGTCCAGTGGCCGCGTACATGGGTGCGCAGCCGTTCGTTCAGCTCCATCGCCCGGGCCTCCTCGAAGAGGTCGATCACGGCGTGGCTGTCGCTGCCCAGCGAGAGGGGGGAGCCCGCGCTCTGGAGCGCGGCGGCGGGGCCGATGCCGTCGGCCAGGTCGCGTTCGGTCGTGGGGCACATGCAGGTGCCCGTCCGGGAGGAGCCCAGCAGCTCGATGTCCTCGGCCGTGAGGTGCGTGCTGTGGACGGCGGTCGTGTGCGGGCCGAGGACCCCGTGGTCGGCGAGGAGCCGGGTGGGGGTGCGGCGATGGGCGGCGAGGCAGGCGTCGTTCTCCGCGGTCTGCTCGGAGAGATGGACGTGCAGCGGGACGCCCCGCTCCTGGGCCCAGCCGGCGACGGTGGACAGCTGCCCCGCCGGCACGGCGCGTACGGAGTGGATCGCGGCGCCGATCACCACCATGTCGCCGTCGCCCTTGAGGAGGGAGGCCCGTTCGGCCCAGGCGTCGGCGGTGGTGTCGGAGAAGCGCAGCTGGTGCCGGCTCGGCTTCTCGCCGAACCCGGCGGCGAGATAGGCGGTGTCGAGCAGGGTGATGCGGATGCCCGCCTCGGCCGCCGCGGCGATGAGCGCCTCGCCCATGGCGTTCGGCTCGTCGTAGGGCGTGCCGCCCGGCGCGTGGTGCAGGTAGTGGAATTCGCCGACCGCGGTGATCCCGGCGAGCGCCATCTCGGCGTACGCGGCACGGGCCAGGTCGTAATAGGTGTCGGGGGTGAGGCGGGAGGCCGTGCGGTACATCAGGTCGCGCCAGGTCCAGAAGGTGCCGGTGCCCACCTGGACGGTGGAGCGCAGCGCGCGGTGGAAGGCGTGCGAGTGGGTGTTCGCGAGCCCGGGGACGGTCAGCCCCTCCAGCACGGTGGCGCCGGGCGGCGGTGCGTCGATGCCGGTCCGGACACCGGCGATGCGCCCGTCGGCCACGTCCAGGAGGACTCCCGGCTCGACGTGGGTGCCGAGCCAGGCGTGCGACATCCAGTACGTCGCGGTGACCGGTGTGCCCGTCGGTTGCGTTGTCAGCTGCACGCGAGACCTTCCAGTACGTCGGCGAGTGCCCCCACCCCGGCCACGCAGTCGTCCTCCGTGGCGTGCTCGGCGGGTGAGTGCGAGATCCCGGTGGGGTTCCGTACGAACAGCATGGCGGTCGGCACGGAAGCGGACAAAATACCCGCGTCGTGTCCGGCCCCCGTGCCGAGCAGGGGCACCGCGCCCCCACCGGCGTCCGGGCCCTCGGCGCGCCGCTTCTCCAGCACCCGGCGGATCTCGTCCCGCAGCGCGTGCTGGAAGTCGACCACGGGTGTGAACGACTCGCGTACGACGTCGAGAGCGATGCCGGCCCGCTCGGCGTACTCCCGCGCGGCCCGCTCGACGCCGTCGACGACCGCGTCGAGCGTCTCCTGGTCGGCGGCCCGTGAGTCGAGCCAGCCCCGCACCAGGGAGGGGATGGCGTTGACCCCGTTCGGCTCCACGGCGATCTTCCCGAAGGTCGCGAGGCCCCCGGCGAGCTCCGCCTCGCGCCGGGCCGCGAGCACGGTCTCGGCGTACGTCAGCATCGGGTCGCGGCGGTCGGCGAGGCGGGTCGTACCGGCGTGGTTGGCCTCGCCCCGGAAGTCGAACCGCCAGCGGCCGTGCGGCCAGATGGCGGAGGCGACCCCGACCGGGTCGCCGCTCAGGTCGAGGGCGCGCCCCTGCTCCACATGGAGCTCGACGAACGCACCGATCCGGGCGAGGCGTTCGGGGTCGGGGCCGATGGCGTCGGGGTCGTACCCGGCGGCCTCCATGGCCTGCGGGAGCGAGACCCCGTCCCCGTCGCGGAGCCCGTGCGCGTGCTCGGTGGTCAGCTGCCCGGCGGCGAGCCGGGAGCCGACGCAGGCGAGCCCGAAGCGGGCCCCCTCCTCGTCGCCGAAGTTGGTGATGGCGAAGGGCTTGGTGAACACCGCTCCCCTGCGGCGGAGTTCGTCCAGGGCCGCGAAGGAGGACACCACGCCGAGGGGGCCGTCGAAGGCGCCGCCGTCGGGCACGGAGTCGAGGTGGGAGCCGGTGACCACGGCGTCCCCGGCGAGCGGATCGCCCAGCCAGGCCCACTGGTTGCCGTTGCGGTCGACCTCGTGGTCGAGGCCGCGCGCCTCGGCCTGCGCCTGGAACCACAGGCGGCAGTCGGCGTCGGCGCCGGTCCAGGCGTAGCGGCGGTAGCCGCCGGAGGCGCCGCTGCGGCCGATGGGCCGCAGCGAGCGCCACATGGCGTGGAAGGTGTCGCTCACGCGGCTCCTCCCTCCCGCATCGGGATGCGCACGCCGCGCTCGTCCGCCACGGACTCGGCGATGTCGTAGCCCGCGTCCACGTGCCGGATGACGCCCATGCCGGGGTCGTTGGTGAGGACGCGGCGGATCTTCTCGCCGGCCAGCTTCGTGCCGTCGGCGACCGAGACCTGGCCCGCGTGGATGGAGCGCCCCATGCCGACGCCGCCGCCGTGGTGGAGGGAGACCCAGGAGGCGCCCGAGGCGACGTTCACCATGGCGTTCAGGAGGGGCCAGTCGGCGATCGCGTCGGAGCCGTCGAGCATGGCCTCCGTCTCACGGTAGGGGGAGGCGACCGAACCGCAGTCCAGGTGGTCGCGGCCGATCGCGAGCGGGGCGGCGAGGGTGCCGTTGCCGACCATGTCGTTGAACATGTCGCCCGCCTTGTCGCGCTCGCCCTGGCCGAGCCAGCAGATCCGGGCCGGCAGGCCCTGGAAGTGGACCCGCTCGCCGGCCATCTTGATCCAGCGGTGCAGGGACTCGTTCTCCGGGAAGAGGTCCAGGAGCGCCTTGTCCGTCTTGTGGATGTCCGAGGCCTCGCCCGAGAGCGCCGCCCACCGGAAGGGCCCCTTCCCCTCGCAGAAGAGGGGCCGGATGTAGGCGGGGACGAAGCCGGGGAAGTCGAACGCCCGGGTGTAGCCGGCGAGCTGGGCCTCGCCCCGGATGGAGTTGCCGTAGTCGAAGACCTCGGCCCCGGTGTCCATGAAGCCGACCATCGCCTCGACGTGCGCGGCCATCGATTCCCGCGCGCGCCGGGTGAAGTCGGCGGGCTTCTCGGCCGCGTACGCGGCCATGTCGTCGAAGTCGACGCCCACGGGCAGATAGGCGAGCGGGTCGTGCGCGCTGGTCTGGTCCGTGACGATGTCGACAGGTGCGCCCTCGGCGAGCATCCGGGGCAGCAGCTCCGCCGCGTTGCCGAGCAGGCCGATGGAGAGCGGGCGCCGCGCGTCGCGGGCCTCGACGGCCAGCTGGAGCGCGTGCTCCAGGGAGTCGGCCCGCACGTCCAGGTACTTGTGCTCGATGCGGCGCTCGATGGCGCGCGGGTCGACGTCGACGCAGATCGCGACGCCGTCGTTCATGGTGACGGCCAGCGGCTGGGCGCCGCCCATGCCGCCGAGTCCGGCGGTGAGCGTGATGGTCCCCGCCAGCGTCCCGCCGAACCGCTTCGCGGCGACCGCGGCGAAGGTCTCGTAGGTGCCCTGGAGGATGCCCTGGGTCCCGATGTAGATCCAGGACCCGGCCGTCATCTGCCCGTACATGGTGAGCCCGAGGGCCTCCAGCCGGCGGAACTCCTCCCAGTTCGCCCAGTCGCCGACCAGGTTGGAGTTGGCGATCAGGACGCGCGGCGCCCACTCGTGGGTCTGCATGACGCCGACCGGCCGCCCGGACTGGACGAGCATCGTCTCGTCCTGCTTGAGCGTCCGCAGCGTACGGACCATGGCGTCGAAGGACCGCCAGTCGCGGGCCGCCTTGCCCGTGCCGCCGTAGACGACGAGCTTGTCGGGGTGTTCGGCGACCTCGGGGTCGAGGTTGTTCTGCAGCATGCGGAGGGCGGCTTCCTGCTGCCATCCCAGGGCGCTCAGTTCCGTACCGCGCGGTGCCCGTACGGGGCGGGGTCCTGACATGGCGGTGCCTCCTCGCGAATGTGACTCTCTTATTCACATCCTGTCGCTCTGAATACTCCTAGTCAACAGGTGAGTCCCACGCTCCTCGGGGCAGGCCTTCCAGTCACCACACCCCCGGGGAGGCTCCGTGTCCGCATCGCAGCCCACGAACGCATCCACCACGTCCGGCGAACCCCCGCTCAAACGGGCCATCGGGCCCAAGCTCCTCATCCTGTTCGTCATCGGCGACATCCTCGGCACCGGCATCTACGCCACCACCGGCAAGGTCGCGGGAAAGGTCGGCGGGGCGCTCTGGCTGCCGTTCCTGATCGGCTTCGTGGTCGCCATGCTCACGGCCGCCTCGTACGTCGAGCTCGTCGGCAAGTACCCCAGGGCGGCCGGTGCCGCGCTCTACACCCAGAAGGCGTTCAAGGTCCCGTTCCTGACCTTCGTCATCGCCTTCATGGTCATGTGCTCGGGCCTGTCGTCCGCCAGCGCCGCGGCTCTCGCCTTCAGCGGCGACTACCTAGGCGAGTTCACCGACGCCGTGCCGCCCACCCTCGTCGCGATCCTCTTCGTCCTCGCGCTCGCCGCGATCAATCTGCGCGGGGTCGCCGAGTCGGTGAAGGCCAACGTCGTCCTGACGCTCGTCGAGCTCAGCGGCCTCGTGGTGATCCTCTCCATCGGCGCCTACGCCGTCATCTCCGGCGGGGGCGAGCCCTCCCGGCTGACCGACCTGGAGACGGGCGGCACCGGATACGCCCTGATGACCGGAGTCCTGGGCGCCACCGCGCTCGGCTTCTTCGCCTTCGTCGGCTTCGAGGACTCGGTGAACATGGCCGAGGAGACCCATGACCCGGCCCGGACGTTCCCGCGCGCCATCTTCATCGGCGTCACGGTGACGGGCACCATCTACGTCCTGGTCGCCCTGGTCTCGTCCCTGCTGGTCGACTCCCGCACCCTGGAGGGCTCCAGCGGGCCGCTGCTGGAGGTGGTGAAGGCGGGCGGCGTCGACTTCCCGCCCAAACTCTTCGCGCTCATCGCCCTGTTCGCGGTCACCAACTCGGCGCTGATCAACATCATGATGGCCTCGCGGCTCTGCTACGGCATGGCCAACGAGCGCATCCTGCCCCGCGCGATGGGCAGCGTCCTGGCCAAGCGCCGCACCCCCTGGGCCGGCATCGTCTTCGTGACCGTGCTCGCCGTGGGTCTCGTCTCCACCGGCGAGATCGAGGGCCTCGGCGACACCACCTCCTTCCTCCTCCTCTGCGTCTTCGCCGTCGTCAACATCGCCGTACTGGTACTCCGCAAGGACCGGGTGGACCACCGGCACTTCCGTACGCCGACGGCGCTTCCCGTGCTCGGGGCCGTCACCTCCCTGATCCTGGCGAGCCCGCTGGCCGACCGAGCCGCGGACGTCTACATCCGCGCCGGGATCCTCCTGCTGATCGGAATCGGTCTCTGGGCGGTCAACAAGGCGGTGATGTCGGCCCAGGAGAAGGCCTGACAGCGGGCGGAGCCGGACCGGATCCGCCAGACGACGACAGCCGGCCGGACGACGTTCCGGCCGGCTGTCGCGCGCCCGGCCCCGGCTCCTTTACACCGGCCGCCGCATGTACCTGTGGAAAATGCCAGAACTCCCACCAGTCGCGCACACGTTGCGTAGCCTCTCCATTACATCCGCACGCCACGTCGGGAGGGAGTTCGCGTTGCCCGGAATCGACGAATGTCTGATCGAGGTCATGAGACTGCCCGGTGCCCGGGGTGCCGCGGTGGTCGACTGGACCAGCGGTCTCGCGCTCGGCACGATCGGCGAGTCGCCCAACGGCGACCACGAGGCAACGGCCGCCGAGACGGCCGAGGTGGCGAGGATGGCCGCCGAACAGCCGGTCTTCGGTCCGGCCGACGCGCCCACCGCGTCGCCCGGTCCCCCCGGGGCGCCCACCGGGTTACCGGGGCCGCCCGCCTCCGCCGTCGAGGACGTCATCGTCACCACCGCCCCCGGCTACCACATCCTCCGTTTCGTCGAGACGGCCTTCGACAGCAGCGTCTTCCTCCATCTCTGGCTGGACCGCGCCGAGGGCAACCTCGCCCTGGCGCGCATCCGGCTCGGCGAGATAGCGGAGCGGCTGGTCCTGGCATGAGACCCCTCGCGACCGTCCCGCCCCCCGCTCCCGAACGGGCCGCGCCCTCCCCGATGCTCCAGCGGCTCGAGGCGGAGCGCGCCACCGGCGCACTGATGCGCGACCGCGGCACCCTGTATCTCGCCGACGGCCAGGTCGTCCACGCGGAGAGCCCCGCGACCCCCGGGATCGACGTCCTGCTCACCACGGGCGGGGCCCTGCGCTCCGAGGGCTGGTGGGACGCGGTGGCCCAGGCAGGTGCCGGACAGCGGGTCGGCCGCTACCTCGTGGACAGCGGCCGGGTCCCCGGCGGCGCCCTGGAGCTCTGCCACCTGGGCGCCCTGTACGACGCGGCCTTCTTCGCCCTGGCCCCCACGCACACACCGGCCCGCTTCCGTTACGGCGTCTCCCACTGGATCGGCCCGGTCCGCCCCGTGCCCGTGCACGCGGTGCAGCGCGAGACGCTCCGGCGCCGTGAACTCCTGGACCGGATCTGGCCGGACGCGCTCACCGACACCGCGCCGCTCACCCCGGCGGCCCACCCCGTCGACACCCCGGTCCCGCCCCGCCAGCGCCGCGTCCTGGCCCTGGTGAACGGCGAGCGCACGGCCACGGACATCGCGCAGGCGCTGGGCAGGTCCGCCTTCCACGTCCTGGTCGACCTGCGCCGGCTGGCGGCCGCCGGACTGGTCGAAGCGGTCCGCCCCGCCGCGACCGGATCCGCACCGGTGTCCGGAGACGGCCGCATCACGCTGCCCGAGGTCACGACCGACCCCGATGTCGCCCTGCTGCGCCGGCTCAGAGACGCATTGGAGGCCCTGTGATACGCGCGCTCAGACAGCGTGCCGGGAGGAGACAGCTGATGGTGCCCGAGGCAGAGGCGAAGGACGTCCTCGACGAGCTCCAGCGGTTACGCGCCCGGGTGCCGCTCCTGACCGGCGCGCTCGCCGCCAGTACGGACGGCCTGATCGTCGCCCAGGACACCCCGGGCATCGAGGCCGAGGGCGTCGCCGCGCTGACCGCGGCCGCGCTCGGCGTCTCGATCCGGATGACCGACGCCACCGGACGCGGCGGCTTCCGCGAACTCCTGATCCGCGGTGAGAGCGGCTACATCGCCACCTACGCGGCGGGCTCCTCCGCCGTCCTCACCCTGCTCGCCGAGGACCGCATCAACGTCGGCCGCCTCCACCTCGAAGGCCGCCGCGCGGGTGCGCGGATCGGCGAGGTGGTCGACGCCGCGCAGGACCGCCCCGACCGGCCCGTGCCGCCTCCGCGGCCGCCGCAGTCGCGCGCGCTGCCCCGCCGCACCACCACACCGGATGCCACGTGACACCCCGCACCACCCGGCAACGCACCACTCAGCAGCGGACCGGCCACCGGGCCGGCCAGGGAAAGGAAACGAGCACTATGGCCAACACCGAAGCGTCACTGAAGGATGCGATGGCGTCGATCGAGGGGACCCTCGGTGTCGCACTCGTCGACTACACCAGCGGCATGGCGCTGGGCACCCTGGGCGGCGGCAAGGACTTCAACCTGGAGGTCGCCGCGGCAGGGAACACGGACGTCGTCCGCGCGAAGCTCCGGACCATGGAGCACCTGGGCATCAAGGACGAGATCGAGGACATCCTGATCACCCTCGGCGGCCAGTACCACCTGATCCGGCTGCTCAAGACCCGTGGCAGCAACGGCCTGTTCCTCTACCTCGTCATCGACAAGGCCAGGTCCAACCTGGCGATGGCCCGCCACCAGCTGCGGAAGATCGAGGCCGAGCTGGAGGTCTGACCCGGCCCGTCAGCGGCGGCGACGCCGTGCCCCACCGGGCGCGGCGTCCCCCGCCATGGGCCCGGTCGTCCGGTACGCCTTCACGCCCTTGCCCGCGGGCCGGCCGCGCTCCACCCGGTCGGTGCGCACCCAGTACAGGACGTCGTCCCGCCGCTCCCGCCGGCCGATCCCGGCCGCCTTCAGCCAGAGCCCGGCGCCTGCTCCGGCCAGCGCCAGCCCGCCCGCGCCGGGCAGCACGTACGCGCTGGCGACCGCCACGAGGAAGGCGCCCGCCAGCCACCAGCGGTGGCCGCGCCGCCAGTTCCGTACGGTCACGTCCCGGTCCTGGAGGAAGTCGCCGCGCCCGGCCCGTGCGGCGGCCCTCGCCAGCTCCGCGTACCGCCCGGTGCGGGCGAACGCCACGGCGGCCAGGGTCACCAGGAACAGCGCGGCACCCGCCAGCAGCCCGATCCGGCGTCCGGCGAGCCCGGGGACGCACGCGCCGACGGCCGCCGCCAGCAGCCCCGGCCACCACAACGGCGCGGCCCCGGCCCGTACGATCACGGCCACCCTCGCCAACGACTGCGCTCCGCGCCCCACGTCCGTACCCCTCTCCCGCGGTTCCCTGTGGTCCTTCTGGGCGCGGAGATTAATAGGCACAGATGAGCGATGTCTGAGAAACGGCGGAGCGGCCGTCCGGTGTCCCGGGGCCCTCGCCCTCTACTCGACGAACAGCCCCCGCGCGGCGGCCTTCGCGTCGAACTCCTCCAGCCGGGCCTGCGCCTCGGGCAGCCCGTCGCACATGGCCTCCAGCAGCACCCGCCCCAGCAGCATCGGCGCGCAGGCGGTGTCGAAGGCCAGCCCGGTCCCCACGGCGGCCGGGATCAGCAGATCGCTGTGGGCCGCCACGGGCGCGAACGCCGAGTCCGCCACGGTCACGACCGTGAGCCCCTGCTCCCGTGCGTACGCCAGCGCGTCCACGGCCTCGCGCGGATGCCGCGGCAGCGCGAAGCACAGCAGCACGCTCGCACCGGCCCGCCCGGCGGCGTCGATCCGGTCGTGGAGCATGCTGCCGCCCTCGTCGAGGACCCGCACATCCGGGTGCACCTTGGCGGCGAAGTAGCCGAACCCCCGGGCCTGCGAGGACGCGGCCCGCAGCCCGAGCACGAGCAGCGGCCTCGACCCGGCGAGCAGCCGTCCCGCCCGCTCCACGGGGGCCGGGTCGGCGAGCAGCTCGGACAGCTGCCGCAGATTCTCGATCTCGGCCCGCACCGCCTGCTGGTACTCGTTGAAGCTCTCCTCCACGCCGTCCGCGCCGGCCGCCCCCTCCGGGGTGACGTCCCTGAGGTGCTTGCGCAGGGCGGGGTACCCGTCGAAGCCGAGCGCCACCGCGAAGCGGGTGACGGACGGCTGGCTGACCCCCGCCAGCTCGGCCAGCTCCACACTGGACAGGAACGGCGCGTCGGCGGCCCGCCGCACCATGGAGTGCGCGATCCGCCGCTGGGTGGGCGTGAGCCGCTGCCCCTCGAAGAGCCGCTGCAACCGCGCCGCCGGGCTGCTCCCGCTCATGCTGTCCCCTCCACCTGTCCGCCCGCGCCGGTCCCGGCACCGAGGAATCCATTCAGCCAGCAAGCGCTCTGCATGTCCATATACAGTCCGCGCCCGCCCCGGCTCCCGCCGCTCGCATTGCGGGACCGTCCTCCGCTGCCGACCCTGGGGTCATGATCCCAGCCAATACGAGAGGGCCGGGCGGCGTCATCGTCCGCTACGGCGACCCCGACGCCACACATGTGCTGAGCGTCTACGCCGATCTGCGCTGCCCGTACTGCAAGCGCATGGAGCTCGGCCTGGGGGCCGTGATGGAGCAGGCCGCCGACGAGGGCCGGTTCGCGGTGGACCACCACTTCGGCACCTTCATCGACGACTCCGCGGGCGGCAGCGGATCCCTGGAGGCGCTGGCCGCGCTGGGAGCCGCCGCGGACGAGGGGCAGAAGCCGTTCATGCTCTTCCTGCGGGCTCTGTACGCCGATCAGCCCAGCGAGGACGTGGACGCCTTCGCCGACCGGGACACCCTGCTGCGGGTGGCCGACGAGGTCCAGGCGCTGCACACCGACGGCTTCCGGCAGAAGGTGATGGAGCGCACCTATCTGCCGTGGGCGGCGCAGGTCTCGGCCGCCTTCGAGACGAGCGGGGTGCGGTCCACCCCGACCGTCCTGTTCGACCGCGTCCCGGTCCCGGTCATCAACACCCTGGGGTACGCGGTCACACCCGAGGCCTTCCTCGCCGAGGCGACTCCCCCGTGACCGCCGCGCCGGGGGCCGTCCGGGGCGTCACGTCAGCGCGCGGGCTCCTCCGGGGTGCCGGCCGCCCCGCCCTCGTGGTGGTCCAGCAGCCTGGACAGCAGCCCGGTCAGCTGCTGCCGCTCCCCGGGTGACAGCGGGGCCAGCAGCTCGTCCTGCGAGGCGGCCAGCCGCTTCTCCAGCCGCCGCAGGTGCCGCCTGCCGGCGGTGGTCAGCGAGATGACGTTGCGCCGCCGATCGGAGGGGTCCGGGGCGCGCTCCACCAGCTCGCGCTCGGCGAGCCCGTTCACCGTCGCCACCATGTCGCTGACGTGGATGCCGCTGCGGCGGCCCAGCGCGGCCTGGCTGGCCGGCCCGCCCTCCTCCAGCGTCGCCAGCAGACGGTAGTGGTAGCCGCGGGCACCGGCCGACGAGAACCCCTCGGCCACCAGGCGGTGCGCGTGATGGGCGGTCTGGGTGAGCAGCCAGCTGGGCAGCCCCTTCCATCGGACGGGCGTCTCGTCTGCCGGGCTCTCCATGGAGCGATCCTAACTAATCATTGGACGCACCTACGATTACGCGTATCGTTCGGACGGTAAACGTTTGCAGCCCAAACGTTTGGCGCCCCCACGTTCGGGCGCCGGATGAAGCCGTCTGGAGTGATCCCATGATCAAGCCGTTCCGCATCGCCGTACCCCAGGCCGACCTCGACGACCTCGACGACCGTCTCTCCCGCACCCGTTGGCCCGACGAACTGACCGACGCCGGGTGGGACTACGGCTTCCCGCTGGCACGGCTCAAGGAGCTGGCCGAACACTGGCGCACCCACTACGACTGGCGTGAGCACGAGGCCGCGCTCAACGAACTCCCGCACTTCACCACCGAGATCGACGGCCAGAACATCCACTTCGTCCACGTCCGCTCCGCGAAACCGGACGCACTCGCGCTGATCCTCACCCACGGCTGGCCCGGTTCGTTCCTGGAGTTCCTCGACGTCATCGAGCCGCTCTCGCGCGACTTCCACCTGGTGATCCCCTCGATCCCGGGGTACGGATTCTCCGGGCCGACCCATGAGCGGGGCTGGGACTCGGTCCGTGTCGCCCGGGCCTGGGCGGAGCTGATGCGCCGCCTCGGTCACGAGCGCTACGGCGCGCAGGGCGGCGACTTCGGCGCGGGCATCTCGACGGCGCTCGGCGCCGTCGCACCCGAACAGGTCGTCGGCGTGCACGTCAACTACCTACCGACCCGGCCGGACCCGGAGGCCGGCATCACGCTGTCGCCGGCGGACGAGGCCCGGCTCGACAGGATCCGCCGGCTGATGGCGAACCGCCCGCCCTACCAGGCCCTCCAGGCCACCACCCCGCAGACCGTCGGCTACGCGCTGACCGACTCGCCGGTCGGCCAACTGGCCTGGATCGCCGAACGGTTCGCCCAGTGGACCGACCCCCGCTCGACGATCAGCGACGAGCAGATGCTCACCAACATCTCGCTGTACTGGCTGACCGCCACCGCCGCCTCCTCGGCACGCCTGCACCGCGAGACGGCACGGGGCGCCGCCCCGTGCCCTGTCCCGGTCGGCGTGGCGGTGTTCGCGCACGACATCACGCAGTCGGTACGACCGCTGGCCGAGCGGCTGTACGACATCAGGCACTGGTCGGAGTTCGGACGCGGCGGTCACTTCGCCGCGATGGAGGTTCCGGAGCTCCTCGCCGAGGACATCCGGACCTTCTTCCTGACCGCCCTCTCCACACCGTCCGGCCTCTCCGTCCCGCCCGCCCGGGAGCTCCCCGCCGGCGCATGAACACCGCCGCCCCGGCGCGCGCGGCTCAGAACACGACGCGGGCCGCCATCAGCGCGTCCCGCGCCCCGGGGTCGCCCTCCAGCTCCAGCCGGCCGCGCACCGGCCGCCCCGACACATGCCGGGCGAAGTCGACGGCCTCCGCACGCAGGGTGGCCGCCGGGCTGCCGATGCCGAGCAGACGGCGCCCTCCCGCCGGCCCTTCGAGGTCGATCTCCACCGCGGGCCCCGTCCAGGCGAGCGCCAGGTCGAGCACCACCTGGTCCACGATCTCCCGGTCGTGCCCGTCGAGGACCGGACCGACCCCGAGGGCGTCGCAGAGGTCCACGCGGTGCATCCAGGTGTCGCGGGCGGCGAGGACGTTGCCGAGGTAGTCCAACGAGTCGTCGGGCAGCGCCTTCGCCTCCGGGTAGAGCAGGCTCAGCCGGACCCTGCGCCGCACCGGGGCGGGCACACGCCGCAGCGCGATGAGCGCCTGCGGGGCGAAGTGGGCGAGGGCGCCGATCAGTTCGCGGCCCGGGACGGCCTTCCGGTCCTCGATCTGGCTCTCGTTGTGGCCGTCCAGCGGCCCGAGGTCCGGCCGGGTCCGCGAGGCCCGCCGGATCCGGCGTACGGCGACCCAGGGACGCGGCACCTCCTCGTACTGGCCGACGGTGTGCGCCAGCACGTCCCGGACCGTCCAGCCGGCACAGGCGGTCGGGCGCCTCCAGTCCTCGTCGGAGAGCTCGCGGTAGGTGGAGATGGTCGCCCGCAGCTCGGCCTCGTTGACCAGCCGGGCCGTCGTCCCGGATGTCCGGGGGACGGCACGGGCGGAGGATGTCGTGGTGGCCATGGGCGCGCCTCCCGTCTCCCCTGCTCCGGCATCCACGCTACGCCGCCGGGGCACGCCGTGCCCTGTCCTGCGGACCGCCGAAACAGGGGGGCTAGCCCCACTGACCCGGGCGCCCGCGGTTCGTACCGTAGGCGTATGGAAGCCCGTGACCCTGAGCTCAGGCGAGAGCTGGACGCCACTCTGCAGGCCCGCACCGAGCTGGGCCCGGAGTACGAGTCGGCGCTCGTCGACTCGTTCCTGGAGAAGGTCGAGCAGCGGCTGGCCGGCACGAACGACCAGCAGGCGAGGCGTCTCCTGGCCGAACAGCGGATGGCGGCCGCCCGGGGCGCCGCGCAGCCCGCCACGCCGTCCGCCGGCACCTTCGGGGAGCGGTTCGGCTTCGGGGCCGTCTCGCTGGTCCTGGCGATCCCCCTGTCCGCGATCGGCGTCGCGAACGCCGGGATCGAGGGGCTCGTCGTCGCCTGGCTGGGGATCTTCGGCGTGAACGCCGTGCACTCCGCACGCGTGTGGCCGTGGGCCCGGGCCAAGCGGCGGACCGCGTCCGACTGGGACGGCTGAGGCGTCCGAGGCGTCCGACGAGGGCGGGCTGCCGCCGGCACCGTCCGCGCATGGGTGATCGCGGGGACCGCCGCACCCCCGGTTGCCCGGAGGGCGGGACGACGGCGGTCCCCGCGAGGGACGCGGTGCCGGGTCAGGGCCGGGTGCCGCGTCCGGGCGACGGTGGAGGTCCGGGAGCCGCTCCGTAGTCCGTGTCGCCGCATGTGGTGTCGGCGGGTTTCCCTGCCGACACCCCTTACTGTGCCGGAGCCGTGTTAAGCCGGTGCTGCGTCGACGTGTCGCGCTCGTACCGATTTCGCGAACCCCGGAAACCCGGCCGCTACGGCTTGGGCGAGGCGTCCTTCGCCAGGAACGCCAGAAGGTCCTGCCTGCTCACGACGCCCTTCGGCTTGCCCTCGACGAGGACGATCGCCGCGTCGGCACCGTCGGCGCCGCTGAGCACGGCCATCAGGTCCTCGACGGGCTCCCCGGAGCCGACCTGCGGCAGCGGGGCCGACATGTGCTTCTCCAGCGGGTCGCTCAGCGTGGCCCGCTGCGTGAACAGCGCGTCCAGGAGCTGACGCTCCACGACGGAGCCGATGACCTCGGCGGCCATCACGTCCGGGTGCCCCGCGCCCGGCTTCACGATCGGCATCTGGGAGACGCCGTACTCCCGGAGTACGTCGATGGCCTCGCCGACCGTCTCCTCCGGGTGCATGTGGACGAGCGAGGGGAGCGGGCCCTCCTTGAAGTCGAGCACCGCGCCGACCCGGGCGGACGGGCCGGAGTCCTCCAGGAAGCCGTAGTCGGCCATCCACTCGTCGTTGAAGATCTTGCTCATGTAGCCGCGGCCGCTGTCCGGCAGCAGGACGACGACCACGTCGTCCGGGCCGAGCCGCTTGGCGACCTCCAGGGCCGCGACGACCGCCATGCCGCAGGAACCGCCGACGAGGAGGCCCTCCTCCTTGGCGAGGCGACGGGTCATCTGGAAGGAGTCCTTGTCCGAGACCGCGACGATCTCGTCCGTGACCGTACGGTCGTAGGCGCTCGGCCAGAAGTCCTCGCCGACACCCTCCACGAGGTAGGGACGCCCCGAGCCGCCGGAGTAGACGGACCCCTCCGGGTCGGCCCCGACGACCTGGACGCGGTTCTCGCTGATCTCCTTGAGATAGCGGCCCGTACCGGTGATCGTGCCGCCGGTGCCGACGCCCGCGACGAAGTGGGTGATCCGCCCCTCCGTCTGCTCCCAGAGCTCGGGGCCCGTGGTCTCGTAGTGCGAGCGCGGGTTGTTGGGGTTGGAGTACTGGTCGGGCTTCCAGGCCCCCGGCGTCTCACGGACCAGGCGGTCCGAGACGTTGTAGTACGAGTCCGGGTGCTCGGGGTCGACGGCCGTCGGGCAGACGACGACCTCCGCGCCGTAGGCACGCAGCACGTTGATCTTGTCCGTGGACACCTTGTCCGGGCAGACGAAGACGCACTTGTAGCCCTTCTGCTGGGCAACGATGGCCAGGCCGACACCCGTGTTGCCACTGGTCGGCTCGACGATCGTGCCGCCGGGCTTCAGCTCGCCGCTCTGCTCGGCCGCCTCGATCATGCGCAGCGCGATGCGGTCCTTCACCGACCCGCCGGGGTTGAAGTACTCGACCTTGGCCAGGACCGTCGCCTGAATGCCTGCCGACACATTGCGCAGCCTGACGAGCGGGGTGTTGCCGACAAGACTGATCATCGAATCGTGGAATTGCACCGTGTACTCCGGGATCTCCGTAATGGTCAGGCAAGAGTATGCGTACGGGCAGGAGATCGGGCGAAGCGATTGAGCTGCACCCTCCACGGGGCAGGTAGTGCTGTGTACGGCTGTACAGCGCGGAGGAGGTGGACCGGACTGTGTCGAGAGCGAGGGTGGCACGGCGGATCGCAGCGGGTGCGGCCTATGGGGGCGGCAGCGTCGGTCTGATCGGGGCGGCGACGGTGGGGCTGGTGCTCGCCGAGGTGCAGCTGGCGAAGCGGCAGGTGGGCGGGGGCAAGGCACCGGTCCCACCCAGCGCGGACGGACGGTACGGGGTGGCGTTCGCCGGCCCCTCCGATCCCCTGCGCTTCGTCCTGCTGGGCGACTCGACGGCGGCCGGCCAGGGGGTGCGCAGGGCCGGGCAGACCCCGGGGGCGCTGCTGGCGTCCGGCCTCGCGGCGGTGGCCGAACGGCCGGTGGATCTCCGGAACGTGGCCCTGCCGGGGGCCCGTTCGGACGATCTGGAGCGTCAGGTGTCCCTGGTGCTGGCGGATCCGTCGGGGGTGCCGGACGTCTGCGCGATCATGATCGGCGCCAACGACGTCACCCACCGGATGCCCGCGACGAAGTCGGTGCGCTGTCTGAGCACGGCCGTACGGAGACTGCGTACGGCCGGTGCGGAGGTCGTCGTGGGCACCTGCCCCGACCTGGGCACGATCGAGCCGGTCTACCAGCCGTTGCGCTGGCTGGCCCGGCGCGTGAGCCGGCAGCTGGCGGCGGCGCAGACGATCGGCGCGGTGGAGCAGGGCGGACGGACGGTCTCGCTGGGCGACCTGCTCGGCCCGGAGTTCGAGGCGAACCCCCGGGAGCTCTTCGGCCCGGACAACTACCACCCCTCGGCCGAGGGGTACGCGACCGCCTCGATGGCGATGCTGCCGACCCTGTGCGCGGCCCTCGGCCTGTGGCCGGAATCCGACCACCTCGACAGTTCACGCCGCGAGGGCATGCTGCCGGTCGCCAAGGCGGCCTCCCGCGCCGCGCGCGAGGCGGGCACCGAGGTGACGGCGGCACGTGCGCCGTGGGCCCTGCTCAAGCACCGCAGGCGGCGGCGCCTGCCCGCCCACACGGAACCGGTGCCGCACGACGACCCGGGGACGGACACGGACGGCGGGCCGATGCCCGGCCACGGGTCGGGGGCGACCTGGCGGAGGGCGTGACGGGGAGGCGGGCGTGAGCAGCGCGGAGTCCCGCCGCCCGGCACCCCGGCGCCGCAGGAACAATCCGGACGACTGAGCGGTTGCTTAGAAAAGAGGTCCGCATCACATCACTCGTTGGGTGACCTCAGCTATACGTCCGGGTAACTTCCAAGGCAGTCCAGCCTTCCTGCCTTCCAGCCCTCATGGAGCCGCGTGATGCCCGAAGCCGTGATCGTCTCTGCCGCCCGTTCGCCGATCGGCCGCGCCTTCAAGGGGTCCCTGAAGGACCTGCGCGCGGACGACCTGACCGCCACGATCATCCAGACCGCGCTGGCCAAGGTCCCCGAGCTGGACCCGAAGGACATCGACGACCTGATGCTGGGCTGCGGTCTGCCCGGTGGCGAGCAGGGCAACAACCTGGGCCGCATCATCGCCGTACAGATGGGGATGGACCACCTCCCCGGCTGTACGGTCACCCGTTACTGCTCGTCCTCCCTCCAGACCAGCCGCATGGCGCTGCACGCCATCAAGGCCGGCGAGGGCGACGTCTTCATCTCCGCCGGCGTCGAGACGGTGTCCCGCTTCGTGAAGGGCAACTCCGACAGCCTGCCGGACACGCACAACCCGCTCTTCGCCGACGCCGAGGCCCGCACCGCCGCCCGCGCCGAGCAGGAGGGGACGAGCTGGACCGACCCGCGCGAGGAGGGGCTCGTCCCGGACGCGTACATCGCGATGGGGCAGACCGCCGAGAACCTGGCCCGGATCAAGGGCGTCACCCGCCAGGACATGGACGAGTTCGGCGTGCGGTCGCAGAACCTCGCCGAGGAAGCCCTCAAGAACGGCTTCTGGGAGCGCGAGATCACCCCCGTGACGACGCCGGACGGCACGGTCGTCTCGAAGGACGACGGCCCGCGCGCGGGCGTCACCCTGGAGGGCGTGCAGGGCCTGAAGCCGGTGTTCCGCCCCGACGGGCTCGTCACCGCCGCCAACTGCTGCCCGCTCAACGACGGCGCCGCCGCACTGGTGATCATGTCCGACACCAAGGCGCGCGAGCTGGGCCTGACCCCGCTGGCCCGCATCGTCTCGACGGGCGTCTCCGGCCTGTCGCCCGAGATCATGGGCTACGGACCGGTCGAGGCCAGCAAGCAGGCGCTGAAGCGCGCCGGGCTGACCATCGACGACATCGACCTCGCCGAGATCAACGAGGCGTTCGCCGCCCAGGTCATCCCCTCCTACCGGGACCTCGGCCTGCCGCTGGACAAGGTCAACGTCAACGGTGGCGCGATCGCCGTCGGCCACCCCTTCGGCATGACCGGCGCCCGCATCACCGGCACGCTGATCAACAGCCTGCAGTTCCACGACAAGCAGTTCGGCCTGGAGACGATGTGCGTGGGCGGCGGCCAGGGCATGGCCATGGTCATCGAGCGGCTGAGCTGAGCCGCAGCGGAGGCGAAGCGAACGCGACCAAGGAAACGAGCGGCTGAGCTGAACTGAGCTGAGTCCGGCCCGTCCCGTGCGGTGGCCCGGTTGAACCGGGGCGAGCCCCGATCGTGACCGAATCTCCCCCAGGATGTGATCTGCGTCCCGGGGGAGAGTCGTTCCCGCAGGTCACACCGGCCACAGAGCTAAACACCGGGCCCAAAGACCTGTCCAATTCGTGACGTAATGCACTGACAGCAGGCATCAGTACAGGACAAGCTGATGTAGGAAGTCGGGGGTGTCGATTGAAACCGGGAGTATGTCAGTGAGCGCCATGCCGTTTGCCCTGTTGCTGACCACCGCCGCTGCCACGGCCGTCGGCGCCGCCGCTCTGCACGCTGCTCACGGGCTGCGCAAGCAGGTCACCGCTCTTCGCACGGATCTGGCGGAGGCACGGGGTCCGCACGCGTCCGTACCGGAGCAGCTCAACCGGAGCGCCGGCACACCCGCCGAAGAGATACGCGCGGCCGTCGCCGAGGCTCTCGCCGAGGAGCGGGAGCGCGAGCTCGCCGAGGCCCGTGCCTTCTGGGCCGCCCAGGAGGCACGCGACGCCGCCGACGCCCCGTCCCTGCTGGGCGGGCTCGGTGAGGACGCCCCGTTCTTCATGCCCCGCCAGACCGACTTCGCGGGCCTGGAGGCGATGGACCTGGACGCCGGCGAGGCGCTGGACGAGCTGGCGGAGCTGGCCGAGCTCACCGACATGCCCGAGGTCACCGAGTACGCCGAGGACTCGCCCGAGCTGGCCGCGGCCCGTCGCCGCCACCCCTCGCACCCGGACTTCGTCCCCGTACAGACACCGGTGGTCACCGACCATGAGCGTACCGTGAACCGGCTGGAGCGGCTCGCCGATACCGGTACGGAGCTGACCGACGTGCGGCCCGGCCCGCTGGGGACGCTCGATGTGTACGTCTTCGCCGACGGCACCACGCTCTGCATGACCCCGGGCCACCGGGAGACCGCCGAGCGGCTCGCCGACTCGCTGCGCTCCGGTGAACAGCCGGTCCTGCTGGGCGGTTCCGGAGTCTCCGGTGCCTATGCGCTGACCTTCTCGTGCGGCCGGGAGAACGTCTACATCCTCGCCGACCGCGTCATCGCCTCGTTCTAGCGCGGCCAGGGCCCGAACGCCCGCGCCGCCGCCTCCTCGACACCACGCACGGCCTCGTCCAGCTCCTGGGACGAGGCCGTTTCCAGTGCCACGGCCAGGTCCCGCCCGGCGACCGCGAGCTGGTCCCCCACCGCGAATATCCCGGCGTCCGGCATGATCCTCGGCTCCCGGTCCGGCGCCTCGGCACGCTGCGCCCGGGCGGACAGCTCCCTGGCCGTCGCCAGGGCCTCGGCGGCGACGCCGTGTTGCAGCCGGCTCTGCGGCGTACTCCGCAGGCGGTCGGCGAAACGGTCCACGGCGGCGATCAGGGGCGTCGTATCAAGCACGCCGTGACCCTACGCGCCCCTCCGGGATGGTTGCCAACGCGCCGACGCTCGGGCACGGTGTCGGGAAGGACCAGCAACGCGCACTGCGTCGGAGGCGCCGATGTCCCAAGTCTTCTCCGAAGAAACCCATCGCAACCTGCTCTCACGGATCCCCCGCTGCACCGGTCGTGACATCGCCGACTGGCTCCGCACCGTCGACGAAGGCCCCTCTCTCTTCCGCTTCGAGGAGAAGGTCAGCTGGCTGCGGAGCGAACACGACCTCACCTACGGCCACGCCAAGGCGATCATCCACGAGTACGACCTGAGACGGGCCGCGCGGAAACTCCTCTGAGGCACGCGCTCCCCGCGACGAGGAAACGGGACGGCCCGCAGGCATCACGCCTGCGGGCCGTCCCGTCGTCCGTGTCCGCGGGGTCAGTCGTCCCCGTTGAGGATGGAGAGCAGACGCAGCATCTCCAGGTAGATCCACACCAGGGTCAGGGTGAGGCCGAAGGCCGCCAGCCAGGACTCCTCGCGCGGGGCGCCGTAGGCGATGCCGTCCTCGACCTGCTTGAAGTCCAGGGCGAGGAAGCACGCGCCGAGGATGATGCCGACGACTCCGAAGAGGATGCCGAGGCCACCGCTGCGGAAGCCGAGGCCGTCACCGCCACCGAAGACGCTGAACAGCAGGTTGACCATCATCAGGAGCACGAAGCCCATGGCGGCCGCCATCACGAAGCCGTAGAAACGGCGGGTGACGCGGATCCAGCGCATCTTGTACGCGATGAGGACACCGGCGAAGACACACATGGTGCCCATCACCGCCTGCATCACCGTGCCGGGGCTGATGTAGGTGCTGACCGTGCTGGAGATCACTCCGAGGAAGACACCCTCGAAGGCCGCGTACGCCAGGATCAGCGCGGGCGACGCCTTGCGCTTGAAGGACTGGATGATCGCGAAGACGAACGCCACCAGGGCGGCGCCGATGCCGATCCCGTAGGACTTGCCGAGGTTGGCCTCGTCGACCGGCAGCAGGGCCCAGGAGAGCGCGGCGGTGAGCACCACGGTGCCCAGCGTCATCGCCGTACGCGTGACGACGTCGTCGATCGTCATCGCGCCGGAGCGCGCGGGCGCCTGCGGGGCGCCGTACTGGGTGTCCTGCTGGGCGTACGGGTTCGTCGCGTACGGGTTGGCGGCGGTGCCCTGCGCGTACGGGTTGGTGCCCGCTGCGGCGGCCCCGGCCTGCGGCGCCGCGTTGAAGCCCGCGTGGCCGTTGTCGCGGCTGAACCCCCGTCGCGAGAAGACCGGGTTGCTGCTCCTCATTTCACTCCTCCATGGCCACCTGGCGCGGCCTTGCGTCAAGAGTAATGGGTAGGCAAAACAATCACCCTAGTACCGGAGGAGGATCTTCTCGGGCACCGAGGGCTCCCGGACCCCTCCGGAGGGTACGGAAACGCTCATACCCTGCGGCGTCGTCCGCAAAAGGGGGCGCGGGAGCCGTCCGGACGTGTCAGCGCCGCTCGTGGACTGCCTTCATGAGGACCACGAGGGAGGTACGGGCCTCGTCGTCACGCGCCTCGTCGATCGCCTCCAGCGCGGCGGCCGCGGCCTCCCGTACGTGGTGCGGCAGCCCTTCCGCCGCCGTGAGGCGGTACGCGGCCTCGCGGCGCGCCGAGCGCTCGGCGGGATCCACCGCGCCGGGGCCGGCCAGCGGGAAGACCGAGGCCTCGTAGGCGGAGATGCCCAGCACCACCATGTCGCCGATCCCGTCGGCGTACCCGCGTGCGGCGGCCCTCCCCTGGCCCTCCCGGATGTTCTCGGCCATGCGGCGGCGGAAGAGGACCGCGCCCAGCGCGGCGCCGCCCCCGAGGGACAGGGCGCAGGCGACGGCGAGGAAGGGGCCGTCCCAGACGAATCCGGTGAGCGCCCCCAGACCCGCGAGCGCGACGGACCATCCGGCCGCCGTCCAGGAACTCAGCTGCCCAGATGTGGTGTCCATGACCAGAGTCTCCCAGCCACCCGCCCGCGGCTCCGGGGCGGGGTTCGTGCGCGCACCGTGGGCGCCCCACGTGGAGAACGGCCCCCGACCAGTAACTCCCGGCGGCAAAGTCCCCCGCCGCCTTCGAGGCCGTGTGCAGGCCGACGGTGCGTAGCCGGGGTGACTGGAAGCGTCCCCGGTGCCGAGTCACGCGGACCGCGTACAGACGAACCCGAGGGACTCCAGGCCCTCGCTCTGGCAGAGCCGGTCGGACGCCCCGCCGACCTCGGTCTGGAGCAGCTGGTAGTCGGCCCCGCGCGCACGTCCCCACGTCATCGCCGTCCGCCAGAGCGCCCGCCCCAAGCCGTGTCCACGGTGGTCCGGCAGGACGGCGAAGTACTGCGGGAGCAACCGGGTCCGCCCGGCCTCGTCGGTCATCGTCTCCATCGGACCGATGGCGCCGGCCACCTGCCCGCCGCGCGCGACGGTTAGGACGGGCCCGACCGCCTGGGCGTGCATCTGCTCGTGGAGGAAAGTCAGGCCGCCAGCCTTCATCTCCTCGGCGAACCGGGCGAACGTCACCCGTACGCTCTCGGGCTGCTCGTCGTACGGCCGCACGTCGACCGCCACGGTGGGCTCTGGGCCGGGGCCCGTGAAGTCCTTCAGCTGGACCCGCGTACCCACGGCGGCTGACTGTTCCGGCTCGTCCGGGCCCAGGAACCACACGACCCGTGCGACGCCCACCTCGTGGGCGTCAGCAAGCTTGCGCGCCAGCGTGGCGGCGTCGGCCAGGACGTCCGGCTCCGCACCGTATGCGTGGACCTTCACCGCGCCCCGTCCGCGGTGGGACAGCGTCGGCAGGAGCGTCACGTGCTCGTCGTGACGCACGGCGCCGACAAGGAGCCGCTCGGCCTTCGTACGCGACCACCGCCGGTCCTTGTCGTACCGCAAAGACTCCCCGGAGTCCGCGATTCCGGCCACGGCGGCCAACAGGTCCGGGAGAGAGCTGGAGGGGTGCACCGGGCCCAGCGTCGGCACGAACGGCACGGGCATCACTGGGCGCACCCAGTCCCAGTTCAAGAGCATGGCCGCACGCTACACACACGGCACAGGCCCCGGGGCGCGAACACCGGGGCCTGTGCGTTCATGACCGGATCAGACGCAGATCCGTCAGTGGGGGTTGTCGTCGCCCGCGGCGCACGAGCACTTCGCCGCCTCCATCACGTCGTCCAGGTCCGCGACGGACGTGATGGTGAGGGTTGGGGCAACGGGCTGCTCGACCGGCCGTGTGAGGTACGGCAGGCCGGTCGGCGACGTTTGCCCGGGGAGCGGGCGCCGAGGAGAGATCTCGACAGCGACAGCAGTCATGGTCAACTCACTTTCGTCATTCCGTGTTGGCAGTAGCTTGCGAGTGGTGCCTTCGCCTCCTGGTAGTGCTTGGCCAAGGGCCGGCACACGGTGCACGACCCGGACAGCTGGCAGCCGGAGCAGCCACCGGTGCGAAGCATGAGACGGTCGGCGATGTCGCCGAGCCGTGCGAGACCGTCGATCCCCTCCTGGGGGAGACTGATCTGGTCGTCGCGGCCGATCTTGCAAATCGTCGCGAAGCCGTGCGGGTCCATGTGGAAGAACGTGTGGCCGGCGTTGCACCCACCGAACGGCTTCCGCATCCGCAGGTGTTCCTTGGACTGCGCGGTGAGGACTTCACCACCGCCGTAGATCGTCGGCGTCATGTTCGTGAAGACGGCGTAGTCGACACCCCACTGCTCGCACAGAGCGACCATCGCCTGTTCCTCATCGGCGTTGTCCTCGGTCACGATGACGCTCATCCGCAGCGGGAGCTCCGCCCGGCGCGCGGCGCCCATGCCCTGCATGAACAGGTCCCAGGCACCCTCGCGCTGCGTCAGCTCGTCGTAACTGCGCTTCGTCGCCCCGTACATCGACACCGTCACCCGGTACGGCGGGCGCTCCCGGAGCATCGCAAGGAGGTTCTCCCGCCACAGCAGGGAGCCGTTCGTGGAGACGGTGATCATCATGCCGTGGTCCCACGCATGCCGGTACGAGGGCATGAAGTCCTTGTCGACCGTGGGCTCCCCGCCGGTCACCTGGAGCCACAACACACCCGCCTCGGCCATGATGTCGAGGCAGCGCAGCTTGTCGTCGAGCGGCATCCCCGAGTTGACCTTGAGGCCCAGGTAGCAGTGCTTGCACTTGTAGTTGCAGCCGAGATTGATCTCCCAGGACGCCTTGCCGTAGCCCCACGTCGACGGCTGGCGTACGACCAGCAGCTCGGGCAGCGACCAGCCGGCGACGTCCATGCCCCACTGCTCTCGGGCGGCGTCAGCCAGCCAGCCCGGAACAGCGTCATCGGGCGCGGCGCGCAGCTCGTCGTAGGAGGCTTCCGGAAGCAGCAGCCCGCCGGGGCTCCCGGGGCGGACGAGGACGTGCTGCCCCAGGAACGGGCTGGCGATCAGCTCATGCATCGTTCTTCCTTCGGTCGTGGTGGTAGCGCGCCCTGGCGCACAGCGCGGCCCAGGGGGAGTTGAGTCGACCCAGCCGTCGGGTCAGGACACCGACGGTTGGGTCAAGTTCTCGTAGTGACGACACAGCGACAGCACCGACATAGCGGTCCTGCGAGCCACGCGGTGCTGCTCGCCGCCCTCACCCAGGCTGAGCCACCGCTGCCCTTCCTCCGCGCCGATGAGCGCGACCGACGCCGTCCGGTTGTCGGCGGGCAGCTGTCCGGCGAGGTGCTTCACCTCGGGCACCAGGACCTCCGCGTACGCGCGCAGCACCTCGACCCAATCGTCCAAGTCGTCGCCGACCGGGGCGCTGCCCCCACACACACGCTCGGCGGCGCTGCGCATCGTCCGGATGTCGAGCGGCACGGCCTGGGCGACAGCGCCAGCCGATGCTCGCTCCTCCGCTCCGGCGCGTTCCTGGCCGTGGCGCATCAGCTGCTGGACTTCCGTGGGCGAGCACAGCGCACCGGGGCCGTCCATCGGCACAGCCCAGTACGAGCGCACCCTCTCCGCTCCCTCGGCGCTGGGCACGGGCACCCCGAGGTATGCACCGGAGCCGAGGCATACCGTGCCCGGGACGTGCCACCACCGGCCGGCGCTCGCCGGGACCAGCGCGTAGTACCGCGTCGAGTACCCGTCGGCGATGACGGCGCCGCCGCTGGGCAGAGCAGTCGTCAGGTACGCATCGACGTCGGCGGAGCGCTCGGAGCCGGCTGCCGCGCGGAGCACGTCGCCGGGCAGGCGGATCGCGGCGAACAGGCTCCCGCAACGCAGCAGCGTCAAGCCCTGGGTGTCCCAGTCCTTGTACGCCGCCGCGCGGTCATCAGCCGCGCACAGGAGCCAGCTCGCTGCCGCCGCTTCCCTCTCCTGGCGCGTCTGAACCTGCGCCCGGGGCCGGGCATGCTCGATGTCTTCGTTCCCTCTCATCGCGCCACCTCTGCGGCAGGGCAATGGGTACGCTCAGGCACGGCGACTCCTCACCAGTCATCACCCCGAACTGGCGGACCGCACCGCCCCGGGGGCTAGGCATACGAGAGTGGTACTGCTGCCGAACCTCTGCCTCCCGGAGGCGGGTATACCCACCATGGGTAGGCGCCCTGGACACCAGCCGGCACAGACTCGCGTCAGCAGGAAGAGGTGCCGCATGACCTACGAGCCGCCCACGGCCCTGTCGCGCGACCTCCTGAACGACGACGATGTGCAACGCGCCCTGCGCAAGCACGACTTCGGGCTCGTCTTCCGCATCGCACGAGAGCGGGGCGGGATCAGCTACTCCCGGATCGCGGCCGAGTGCGACATCAAGCCCGAGCGGGTTGGGACGCTAGCGCGAGGAAGCGGGCGGATTGCGACATTCGAGAAGATCGCGCAGATCGCGGACGCGTTGCGCGTTCCGGGCTGCATGGTCGGCCTCGCCCCCCGCCCCTGGGAGGAGGACGGGGCCCCTGCTGGAACGTCCCGAGCAGAGAACGGACCACCGCACTTGCACCGCCGAAGCTTGCTCCAAGCAGCGACCACAGCCGGCCTCGCCGCCGCGCTCCCCGCCCTGCACCGCCCCGAAGCGCCACCACGCATCACCGACGCGTACGTAGACCGCCTCCGCGAACGCACGGCCCGTCTCAGGCGCCTGGACGACGTTCTCGGCGGCGGCGACACCTACCGCGTCTACCTCGGCGAGGTCCAGCACACGAAGAGCCTCCTGCGCCAGCAGTCCTTTACCGGCGGGGCCCGGCGCCGACTGACCGCGCTACTGGCCGAGCAGGCCCAGCAGGCCGGATGGGCCGCATTCGACGGCGGCCAGACACGCGACGCCGTAGCCCTCTACGAGGAGAGTCGCACCGCCGCGCTCGACGCGCAGGATCCCGACCTCTACGGCAACAGCCTCGCGTTCCTCGCCTACAAGGCCATCTCGGACGACCGGCGCACGGCTGTCACGTTCGCGGACGACTCCTGCGCCACGATCACCGAGAGGACCCCGGCCACCGTCCGCGCACTCCTCTACGAACGGCTCGCCTGGGCCTGCGCCGTCGACGGGCAGGCCACCAACACGGAGAGAGCCCTCGCCGCCGCCCGCAACGCCCTGGCCGACGCGCAGGACGGCGAGCCTCAGCCGGACTGGGCCGCCTGGGTCGACGACACGGAGCTCGACATCATGACCGGCCGCTGCTGGACCGAGCTCCGCCGCCCCCTGCGCGCGGTTCCCGTCCTCACCCGCGCCCTCGGCCAGTTCACGGACGACCACGCCCGTGACAAGTCGCTCTACCTCTCCTGGCTCGCGGACGCCTACCTCACCGCCGGCGAGGTCGGGCAGGCAGTCGAGACCACCGGCCGCGCCCTCCAGCTCGCTGCCGGAGTCGCGTCCATCCGGCCCCGGCAACGCCTCGCACCGCTGCTCGGCCGCCTACGCCCCTACGCGGCCACCAACGAGGTGCGGGCCCTCCTGGACCACGCGGACAACTAGACCTCCTCCACCGAGTCCTTGATCCACTGCAAGCACCGTTCGGCACCCATGGTGATCGGCACGGCGCACAGCTCCGGGTTGTCCCACGGGTGGTGCTCCAGGAGATGCGCCTCAAGCTCCGGGTACCGGCTCGTCGTCGTCTTCAGGAGGACCTGCCACTCCTCGCCGGTGCCGTACTCGCCCAGGTGCCAGAACACGCTCACGACCGGGCCGACGATCTGAGCGCCAGCAGCGAGCCGCCGCTCGACGGCGGGCCCTGCGAGAGCAACGGCTTCCTCGCGCGTCGCCGTGGCCGTGGACACCTGCACGTAGTCAGTCATGGCGAGGAGCCTAGTCAGGAAGAGGGCGTCCAGCCCGACAGAGGCAGTCTCCGCGCTCCTCCCGCCACGGGCAGCAGACTGAAGCCGCAACCGTGGGGCCACCCGACGACTCTCCCCTACGCACAGTGATCACGCCGGTACGGTCGTCCGGGTCCGGCAGGTGCCCGTGTGAGAAGTTGATCGCTGAAGCAGCCTGGGGCCGCCCGGGCTCCACCGGCTGAGCGGTGGTGCCCGGAGCCGGACTCGAACCGGCACGCCCCCGAGGAGGCAGCGAGGTTTAAGCTCGCCGTGTCTGCATTCCACCACCCGGGCGTGGGCGCGAGGCTCCGCGTTTGGCACAAGACCCTATCCGGGGGCATCCCTCGAACAGCGGAACATGCCCTCGATGTTGTCTTATTTTATTGACCGTGTGAGGGCCCGTCAGACACCTGACACCGCATCAGCACACGCCCGGCCCGGTCAGGGGGTACGAACCCCGGCAAACGGGAATGACGGAAAGTCGCCGCACCCGCACGGCCCATCCGCCAGGGGCCGCGCCACCGTTCGCCAGGGCCCCGCCACCTCAGTCCTCGACCGTGTCGTTGACGCACCGGAGGACGGGCCGGGAGAGCAGTGCCTCCGGGTCCTCCAGCACCGCGCCCGTGACGTGGAGAACCGCGCTCTCACCGGGCAGCAGGGTGACGAGCATGTCGTCCACCTCGGCCGCCGGGTCCAGCCGGTCCGGGAAGAGCGCGAGGTCGCGCAGCAGCGTCAGCGCCGTCACGGTGACCCGGTAGCCGATGCCCGCCGCGTCACCCTGGGTCACCGTCGCCCGGTAGCGCGCGGGCGGCAGGGCGACACGGGTGTCCTCCTCGTAGAACTCCACCAACCGCTGCTCGCCCACCTCCGCCACCAGCACCTCGCGGGTGCGGTCCGCCGGCTCGGCGACCGAGGGCGGCAGCGGCACCCGGGTGACCCCGCGCGCCGCCGTGCCCACCGCCACCGTCTCCTCGGCCAGGACGGTGCCGTCCAGGGAGCGCCGGGTCAGCCGCAGCGTGCCCTCCCAGAGCCGGGCGGAGTCGTTGACCAGGTGCAGGGCTCCGTCGCGTACGGCCATGAGCCGGTCCGCGTACACCCGGCGCAGGGCGTACCAGAGCGGTTTGCGGCGGCCGTCGCCGTCCACGGCCGCCCAGGAGACCACCGGCCAGCAGTCGTTGAGCTGCCACACGATCGAGCCCATGCAGTACGGGGTGTGCGAGCGGAAGTGGCGGATCCCGAAGGCGACCGCGCGGGCCTGGTTCAGCTGGGTGAGCCAGTGCCAGTCGTCGAAGCCGGACGGCTGCGGGAGGTGGTCCCCCAGGCCGCGCAGCAGCTTGGCGTCGCCGTCCTCGGCCTTCTGGTGATGGGCGAGCAGGGGTGAACCGACGGCGAGCTCCCCGCTGATCGCGCGGCGCAGCGTGGCGTGCGCGGGCGGGCCCTGGAAGCCGAACTCCGCGACGAAACGGTGCGCGGTGTCGGCGTAGTGGCTGTAGTCGACCCGGTTCCAGACGTCCCAGAGGTGGACCGTGCCGCGCGTCGGGTCCTGCGGGGGCAGCTCCGGGGAGCCGGAGTAGGGCGACCCCGGCCAGTACGGGCGGGAGGGGTCGGTCTCGGCGCAGAGGGCGGGCAGCAGTTCGTGGTAGTAGCCGTGGCCCCAGGTGCGGCCGTCCAGCTTCTCCTGCCAGCCCCAGTCGGCGTGGCCCTCCAGGTTCTCGTTGTTGCCGCACCACAGCACCAGGGAGGGGTGCGGGGAGAGGCGTACGAGGTTCTCGCGGACCTCGGCGGCCACCTCGTCGTACAGCGGCTGCTCCTCCGGGTAGGCGGCGCAGGCGAACGGGAAGTCCTGCCAGACCAGCAGCCCCTTCTCGTCGCAGAGTTCGTAGAAGTCGTCACTCTCGTAGAGGCCGCCGCCCCAGACCCGGATCAGGTTGACGTTCGCGGCGAGCGCCTGGTCGAGGCGGTCGGAGATCCGCTGCCGGGTGAGGCGGGCGGGGAAGCAGTCGTCGGGGATCCAGTTCACCCCGCGTACGAAGACGGGCTCGTCGTTGACCGAGATCCGGAACGCCTCGCGCTCCAGGGTGACGCCCCGGAAGCCGGTCCGGCCGGTCCAGGCGATCTCGTCGCCCAGGCGGACCGTGACGTCGTACAGCGGCTGTTCACCGTGGCTGTGCGGCCACCAGCGCTCGGCCTGGGGGACGGACAGGGTGACCGCTGCACGGTGCTCGTCCTCGTCGGCGCTCCCGTCGGCCACGAAGACGGCGCACGCGCCGACCACCTCGACCGAGCCCGACAGCGCCGCGCTGCCGCCGCGGTCCACGTCCAGGGTGACGGACAGACGCGGTACGCCGTCGTCGTCGAGGTCGCCGATGACCTTCACCCCGGCGAGGCGCGGGCCGGTCCAGGACTCCAGCGCGACCGGTCGCCAGATGCCGGAGGTGACCAGGGTGGGGCCCCAGTCCCAGCCGAAGTTGCAGGCCATCTTGCGGATGAAGGCGTACGGCTCGGTGTACGCGCCGGGCCGGTCGCCGAGCTTGTCGCGGAGCGCCTCGGCGTAGGTGTACGGGGCGGTGAAGCGCACGGCGAGGGTGTTGGTGCCCTCGCGCAGCAGCGACCGCACCGGGAAGCGGTAAGCGCGGTGCTGGTTGGCGGTGGAGCCCACCTCGGTGCCGTTGAGCAGGACCGTGGCGACGGTGTCGAGGCCGTCGAAGCACAGGTCGGTGAACTCGTGGCCGTCGGGGGCCCATCGGAAGGCGGTGCGGTACGTCCAGTCGGTGCGGCCGATCCAGCCGAGCCGTGTCTCGTTGTCGTCCAGGTAGGGGTCGTCGATCAGCCCCGCGGCCAGCAGGTCGGTGTGGACGCAGCCGGGGACGGCCGCCGGGACGCCTCCCGTGGGCAGCTCCACCGGGACGGCGCCCTCGGCGCTGAGCGTCCAGCCGTCGTGCAGGGGCAGGTGGCGAGAGGTCACGCGATGGTCCTTCCGCAGTCGGGGAGTCCGGCGCAGGCGACGAAGTGGTCCGGCTCGGTCTCGTACAGGTCGGTGTCCCCGGCGCCGCCCTCGTGGAAGGCGCAGACCTCCACGGGTTCGGCGGTGGTCCAGGGCTGGTTCAGCCGGGGCACCGCGGCCAGGAGGGTGCGGGTGTAGGGGTGGAGGGGGTTGCCGAAGACCTTCTGGGTGTCGCCGCGTTCGACGACCCGGCCGTTGCGCAGCACCACCGTCCGCTCGGCCAGGTAGGTGCCCAGCGAGAGGTCGTGGGTGATGTAGAGGACGCCGAGGCCGCGTTCCTTGAGGCCGGCGAGGAGGTTGAGCACATCGATGCGGGTGGAGGCGTCGAGCATGCTGGTGATCTCGTCGGCGACCAGGAAGCGCAGGTCGAGCAGGAGGGCCCGGGCGATGAGCAGACGTTGCAGCTGGCCGCCGCTGAGCTGGTGCGGGTAGCGGCCGAGCACCTGCCCGGGGTCCAGGCGTACGTCCCGCACGGCCTTCTCCACGCGGTCCGCCCACTCCTTGTCGGGGACGCCCGGGTGGTAGGCGCGCCGGACGAGGGCGAAGACGCGGTCGGCCTTGAAGACGGGGTTGTAGCAGCTGAAGGGGTCCTGGAAGACGCCCTGGACGCGACGGTAGAAGTCCTTGCCCGGCCGGACCTGTTCGCCGTCCAGGGTGAGGCTGCCCGAGGTGGCCCGGGTGAGGCCGAGGACCATGCGTCCGATGGTGGACTTCCCGCTGCCGCTCTCCCCGATGAGCGAGACGAGTTCGCCGGGGGCCGCCTCGAAGGACACCCGGTCGACGGCGGTGGTGGAGCCGCCGCCGAAGGCGCCGGCCCGGAAGGTCTTGGTGACGCGGTCGAGTGTCAGCATCAGGCCGCCTTCCAGCATGCGACGGAGTGGCGGGGGGCTATCTCGACGACGGGCGGCTCCTCGGCGCACCGGGCGTCGGCGAGCGGGCAGCGGTCGCGGAAGCGGCAGCCGGCCGGCGGGTTGAGCAGGGAGGGCGGGGAGCCCTCGATGCCGCTGAGCGGCTTGTCCTTGTAGCGGGCGCCCACCTGGGGCAGCGAGCCGATCAGCATCTTGGTGTACGGGTGGCGGGGCTCGGTCGTGAGCACCCTCGTGGGCGCCTTCTCGGCGAGCTTGCCCGCGTACATCACCATGATCGAGTCGGCGATGTGCGAGGTCAGTCCGAGGTCGTGGGTCACGAAGATCATGCTGGTGACCAGGCCCTTGTCGCGGAGCCCGGTGAGGGCGCCCACGACGGCCTGCTGGTTGGAGACGTCCAGGGCGGAGGTGACCTCGTCGGCGATGAGGACCGAGGGGTCGAGCAGGGTGGAGATCACCATGACGGTGCGCTGCTTCATCCCCCCCGACAGCTCGATCGGATAGCGCTCCAGGACCTCTGGCTCCAGGCCGACCAGGGCGAGCCTGCGGTGGAGCTCGTCCGTGTCCACGGTGACGCCCCGGGAGGCGAGCAGTTCGCGGATCATGCGGCCGATGCGCCGGGTCGGGTTGAGCGCGCTCATCGAGTACTGCGGGACGAGCGAGATCCGGTGGAACCGGTAGGCGTTCATCGCCCGGTCGTCGGAGAGCGGCAGTTCGTCGCCGTCCAGCGTCACGGTGCCGCCGACGTGCCTCATCCGGCCGTCGAGCCGGATGAGGGACTTGCCCAGGGTGGTCTTGCCGCAGCCGGACTCGCCGGCCAGGCCCAGGATCTCACCGTCCGCCAGGTCGAAGCCGACGCCGTCCAGGGCCCGGACCTCGCCACGCAGCGTGCGGTAGTGGACCCGCAGATCGTTGACGGTCAGGGTCATGTGCTCAGGACTCCCTCAGCTTCGGGTTGAAGACCTCGTCGAGGCCCACGTTGGCGACGTACAGCGCGCCGACGATCGCGGTGATCCCGGCACCCGGCGGGATGAACCACCACCACATGCCGAGCTGGAGCGCGCTCCACTGCTGGGCGCTCTGGAGCATCAGGCCGAGCGAGACGCCCTCGGTCGGACCGAGCCCGATGAAGTCCAGCGAGGAGGCGATGAGGATGGACCCGCCGAAGAGCAGGATGAACATCATGAAGAGGTACGAGCTCATGTTGGGCGCGATCTCGCGGAACACGATCCGCCAGGTGCCGCTGCCGCTGAGCCGGGCCAGGTCCACGAACTCCCGGGTGCGCAGCGAGAAGGTCTGCGCGCGGATCGCGCGGGCCGCCCAGGGCCAGGAGGTCAGGCCGATGAACAGGCCCTGCACGGCGACGCTGCGGACCCCCATGTAGGCGTTGATGATCAGCAGGACGGCGAGGGCGGGGATCACCAGCACGACGTTGGTGAGCATGTTGAGGATCTCGTCGGTGACGCCGCCCCGGTAGCCGGCGAGGAAGCCGACGACCATGGCGATGACGGCGGCGATGGCACCGCCGACGACCCCCACCAGGAAGGTGGCGCGCAGCCCGTGCACGAACTGCGCGTACACGTCCTGGCCGAAGGTGGTGGTCCCCATCCAGTACGTGCCGTCGGGCGCGGACGCCTGGGGGCCCACGTACTCGTTGGGGTTGTCGCCGTCGAGCAGCATCGGTCCGACGACGCCGATCGCGAGCAGGATCAGGACCAGGGTCACGCCGATGATCAGCTTGGGGTTGCGCACCGCGTAGTGCAGCGACTCGCGGCCGGGCTTGGCCACCGGCGCCTCGGCGGAGGGGGCCTCGGGGGCCGGGTCGGGCAGTGTGCTCATGACGTGCCTCCTGCCATGCCCGTACGGGTGCGGGGGTCGACGACGACGTACACGATGTCGATGAGGAAGTTGGCGATCAGTACGCCGATGACGATGAACAGGAACGCGCCCTGGAGCAGGAAGAAGTCCTGGTTCTGGATCGCGGCCAGGATCAGTGAGCCGAGCCCCGGATAGGCGAAGACGATCTCGGTGACGAGCGCTCCGGCGACCAGCACGCCCAACTGGAGTGCCAGCCCTGTGACCTGGGGCAGGACCGCGTTGCGGAAGGCGTAGCGGCGGATGAGCCGCTGGGGCGCGCCGAGGGCCGAGAGGTACGACGAGTAGTCGGCCTCCAGCTCGTAGATGATCATGTTGCGCATGCCGATGGCCCAGCCGCCGAGCGCGACGAGGAACAGCGAGAGGAACGGCAGCACCCAGTGGTGCAGCGCGTCCAGCACGAAGTCGCCGTTCCAGCCGGGCTGGATGTCCAGGCTGTAGCCGCCCGACAGGGGGAACCAGCCGGCCTTGGCGCCGAGCGCCCAGGCGAGGATGACGGCGATCCACATGTACGGCATGGCCGTCAGCAGATAGCCGGCCGGCAGCACCGTGTTGTCGAGGACCTTGCGGCGGGCGGACAGCGCGCCGATCCAGTTGCCCACGAACCAGCTGAGCAGCACGGCAGGGATCATCAGGCCGAGCGTGTACGGCAGCGCGTCGAGCAGGACGTCACCGACGGGGGTCGGGAAGACGAAGATGGAGATCCCGAAGTCGCCCTGGAGCAGCGCGCCCCAGAAGTGCAGGTACTGCTGCCACAGCGGCTCGTCGAAGCCGAACAGATTGTTGTAGTAGGTGCGCATCGCCTCCGCGGCCTCGGGCTGCGAGACACGGGCGCGGGCGACCATGGCGGAGACCGGGTCGCCGGGCATGAAGCGCGGGATCATCCAGTTGACGGTGACGGCGACGACGAACGTCAGGCCGTAGATGAGAAGTTTGCGGGCGAAATAGCGGCGCAAGGGTCTGCTCCCCGGGTGGAGAGCCCCGCCGTGCGCGCACGGTCAGGTGTGCGCGCACGGCGGGGCGGTCATGGAGTCGGCGGCGGCGTCACTTGGCGGGCTTGATCTGCGTGAGCGTCTCGAAGCCGCCCATCTCCAGCCAGTTGCGCCACAGGGCCGGCGCCGTCTTCGGGGCGCCCTCGGCGTCCGATGGCCAGTTCGCCCAGGTCCCGGTGGTGGACTGCGACCAGAGGCCGTTGTACCAGAGCGGGATGAGGGGCATCTCGGTCAGCTGGATGTCCTGGATCTTCGAGACCGCGGCCTTCATGCCCGCCGTGTCGTCGGTCTTGACCCCGCCCAGCTCCTGCACCAGCTTCCAGGCCTTCTCGTTCTCGTAGCGCCCGAAGTTGACCGTGTTCTGCTGCTTCTGGACCGGCAGCTGGAAGACGTAGTCGTAGTACGTCCAGGGGGTGTTGGACAGCTGACGCTCGTTGTTGATGACGAGGTCGAAGTCCCCCTTGCCGCGCTGCTCGTTGAGGGCGTTCTGGTCGGGGAACTCGGTGCTGACCTTGATGCCCGCGTCCTTGGCCCCGGCGGCGATGACCTTGGCCGCCTCCATCCAGTCGGTCCAGCCCGAGGGCACGGCCAGCTTCAGGCTGAGGGCGGAGCCGTCCTTGTTCTCGACGAAGCCGTCGCCGTCCTTGTCCTTGTAGCCGGCGTCCGCCAGCTCCTTCTTCGCGGCGGCGACATCGTGCGTGAAGCCCTTCTCCGCGATGAGCGCCTTGTCCTCGTACTGCTCCCACTGCGGCAGCAGCCCGGTCGGGGAGGCCGGCTTGACCAGGTCGCCGTAGACGCCCTTGACGATCTTCCCGGTGTCGACGGACGCGGCGAGCGCCCGGCGGAACGCGGCGTCGTCCATCGGCTTCTTGGTGGTGTTGGGCACCAGCCAGGCGGTGTTGGCCGAGAGCATGTAGGGGGCCTTGTCGTAGTACGACACGACCTTCTTGCTCTTGATCAGCGAGGAGGCGCCGGGCAGGAAGTTGTTGCTGAGGTCCAGCTGGCCCTGGCCCAGCTGGCCGATGACGACCTCGTTGCTCGGGTTGGAGACGTCGACGATGTAGCGCGGGGCGGGCGTCATGCTCAGCGCCTTCGTGCCCCACCAGTCGTCGCGGCGCTCCCAGACGACCCGGTCCTGGGTCTTGCTCTTCAGCTGGTACGCCCCGGTGCCGACCGGCTTGTCGTTGACGCCGTTGAGGATGTCCTCGTCGGTGCGCGAACCCCAGATGTGCTCGGGGACGACCGGCTGGCCGTAGAGGGTGTAGTCCCACTCCTGGTAGCGGGCCTCCTTGAAGGTGAAGCGGACGGTGGTGTCGTCCACCGCCTTCGCGTCCGACAGCCAGCTCCACAGGGAGTGGAAGGCGGAGGCCTCGATCTTGCCCAGGCCGTAGGAGTACGCCACGTCCTTCGCGGTCAGCGGCTTGCCGTCGGCCCAGGTGATGCCCTGGCGCAGCTTCACCTCGTACGTCTTGTCGCCGGTCCAGCCGCCCGACTCGGCGAGCCAGGGCGTCAGCTTGCCCTCGTTCGGGTCGAAGTGGAACAGGGTCTCGTAGACGAGGCCCTTGGTGCCGGTCGCGTGGTCCCAGTTGCGCAGCGGGTTGTAGTTGGCCGGAGGCCCCCACTGGGTGCCGGTCGTGTAGAGCGTCTCGTTGCGCGGCAGCGAGCCGCCCTTGCCCGCCGTGCCACCGGCGCCGCCCGCCCCCGAACCGCCTCCCGTGCACGCGGTCGCGGCGAGTGTGAACACGGCGAGTGCGGTCGTGACCCGCAGCCGGGTACGCGTACCCATAACCCCTCCTTCTTCCCCGCCGTCCCTGCCGAGCGGAGTTACTGAACCGGGTAAGTGCCGTGAAGGTATGGGTGCCCCGGAGCCCTGTCAAGGGAGCGGGAGCGCTCCCATTCCAGTTTTTTCGCGGGGTTCCACAGAGGTCTGGACCGCCCGAGGGAAGACAGAGGTCAGGAGGCTCGGGCTAGGATGCCCGATGAACACGAACCGGTTAAGCGAGGTCGCATGTCCAAGCACCGCCCCACGATCGCCGACATCGCGCGCCGCGCCGGGGTCTCGAAGGTCGCGGTGTCGTACGCCCTGAACGACCGCCCCGGCGTCTCCCCCGCGACCCGCGCCTCCATCAAGGCCATCGCCCAGGAGATCGGCTGGCGCCCCAACAGCGCGGCCCGGGCCCTGACCCGCGCCCGGGCCGACACCGTGGGGCTCGCGCTGTCCCGGCCGGCCAGGATGCTCGGGGTCGAGCCGTTCTTCATGGAGCTGATCAGCGGCATCGAGACCGAGCTGTCCGCCCGGGGCTGCGCCCTGCTCCTCCAGGTCGTCACCGATCCGGCGCAGGAGCTGGAGATGTACCGCCGCTGGTGGGGCGAGGGCCGGGTGGACGGGGTGTTCGTCGCCGATGTCCGCTCCCCGGATCCGCGGATCGAGGGCATCGCCGAGCTGGGCATGCCCGCCGTCGTGATCGGCCACCCCTCCGCGGCCGGGTCCCTCACCCCGGTCTGGTCGGACGACTCGGCGGCCCTGCGCGACACCCTGACGTATCTGGCGGCACTCGGCCATCGCTCGGTCGCCCGGGTCGCGGGGCTGCCCGAGCTGATCCACACCCGGCTGCGCGACCGGGCCCAGCGCGAGATCAGCACCGAACTCGGCCTGGACGAGCCGGTGGTGGTGCACACCGACTACTCCGGCGAGGAGGGGGCGCACGCCACCCGCCGGCTGATCGGCTCGGCCGCGCGGCCGACGGCCGTCATCTACGACAACGACATCATGGCCGTCGCCGGGCTCTCGGTCGCCCAGGAGATGGGCCTGGACGTCCCCGCCGACCTCTCGCTCGTCGCCTGGGACGACTCCCAGCTCTCCCGCGTCGTGCGGCCCCCGCTGACCGCGCTGAGCAGGGACATCCCCGCGTACGGCACCCACGCGGCCCGTACGCTGCTGGCGATGGTCGCGGACGGCTCGGCCCCCGGGTTCGAGGACGCGGCGGCCCGCCTGGTGCCCCGCGGATCCACCGCCCCGCCCCGCTGAGGGCCCGGCTCGACTCAGGGTCGGCGTCCTACCTCAGGACTACACCGGCGCCCGGCGGGTGCGACTCAAGGGGGCCCCGGGAACGGGCACGAGGGCTGACGTGCCGGTGCCGTACGGCGGCGAGGATGGAGGGGTCCCCATGAACACGCCGCTCGAACCAGGAGTACCCCTGTGACCACCACCACCGTTCACCGCACCACCGCGGTCGCCGCCCGCGCGACGGAGCTGTCGAAGGTCTACGGCGCGGGTGAGACCCAGGTGGTCGCCCTCGACCGGGTGACCGTCGACTTCCCGCAGGGGGAATTCACCGCGATCATGGGCCCGTCGGGTTCCGGGAAGTCCACGCTGATGCACTGCGTGGCCGGCCTCGACAGCTTCAGCAGCGGTTCCGTACGCATCGGCGAGACGGAGCTCGGGACGCTGAAGGACAAGCAGCTCACCAAGTTGCGCCGGGACAAGATCGGCTTCATCTTCCAGGCCTTCAACCTGCTGCCCACCCTGACCGCGCTGGAGAACATCACCCTGCCCATGGACATCGCCGGGCGTAAGCCCGACGCGGCCTGGCTCCAGAAGGTCATCGACATGGTGGGCCTCTCCGAGCGGCTGAAGCACCGCCCCACGGAGCTCTCCGGCGGCCAGCAGCAGCGCGTCGCGGTCGCCCGCGCCCTGGCCTCGCAGCCGGAGATCATCTTCGGTGACGAGCCGACCGGGAACCTCGACTCCCGCTCCGGCGCGGAGGTCCTCGGCTTCCTGCGCAACTCGGTACGTGAACTCGGCCAGACCGTGGTGATGGTGACCCACGACCCGGTGGCCGCCTCCTACGCGGACCGCGTGGTCTTCCTCGCGGACGGCGCGGTCGTCGACCAGATGCTGAACCCCACCGCCGACGGGGTCCTCGACCGGATGAAGGCGTTCGACGCGAAGGGCCGCACCAGCTGACGCCCCTCAGGCCGTCGCAGCACCCTTCCCCACTCCGAACTCCCCCCAGGAATTGACGACATGTTCCGTACCGCCGTGCGCAACGTCCTTGCGCACAAGGCCAGGCTGCTGATGACCGTGCTCGCCGTGATGCTCGGCGTCGCCTTCGTCTCCGGCACCCTGGTCTTCACCGACACCCTCGGCAACGCCTTCCGCAACCAGTCCGCCAAGAACTACGACGACGTGGCGGTCGCCGTCACGACGTGGGCGGAGCGCGGCGACGAGGAGACCGCCGCCATCGACGCGGCCACCCTCAAGAAGATCCAGGCCGTCGACGGTGTGGCCGAGGCCACCGGGCGGGTCTCCGGATTCGCCGGCGTCGCCGACACCGACGGCAAGCTCATCGGCAACGGCTGGTCCAACACCGGCGCCAACTTCTCCCCCGGCGCCGACGGCAAGGACGCCCAGTACGCGTTCACCGAGGGCACCGGCCCGGTGAAGGCCGGCCAGGTCGCCCTCGACAAGGAGACCGCCGAGAAGGGCGATTACCAGGTGGGCTCCCCCGTGCGCGTCGCCACCAACGGACCGGTGAAGGAGTACACCCTCTCCGGTGTCTTCACCACCGAGGACGGCGCCGTCAACGCGGGCGGCAGCCTGGTCCTCTTCGACACCGAGGTCGCCCAGCAGCTCTACCTGCGGCCCGGCGAGTTCAAGGACGTCACGGTGACCGCCGCGCCCGGCGTGTCCGACCAGAAGCTGCTGGCCGCCGTGAAGCCCCTCCTCCCGGAGAACGCCGAGGCCAAGACCGGCGCGGCCCTCGCGGACGAGGAGGCCGAGATGACCGAGTCCGGTCTCAAGAGCCTCAACTCGATGCTGCTGGCCTTCGCGGGCATCGCGCTCTTCGTCGGCGTGTTCCTGATCGCCAACACGTTCACCATGCTCATCGCCCAGCGCACCAAGGAACTCGCCCTGATGCGCGCCGTCGGCGCCTCCCGCCGGCAGGTCAAGCGGGCCATCCTGCTCGAGGCCGGCGTGGTCGGCGTGATCGCCTCGGTGATCGGCTTCGCCCTGGGCGTCGGGCTCGCGACGGCGCTGCGCTCCGCGATGGGCATGTTCGGTGGGAAGATCCCGGCCGGCCCGCTGGTCGTCTCCCCCACCGCCGTCGTCGCCGCGTTCGCCGTGGGCGTGCTGATCACCGTGTTCGCCGCCTGGCTGCCCGCCCGCCGCGCCGCCAAGATCCCGCCGGTGGCGGCGATGAGCAGCGTGCACGCGGTGGCCACCACCAAGTCGCTGGTCGTGCGCAACTCGTTCGGCGCGGTGATCACCCTCGTCGGGTCCGCGCTGATCGTCGCCGGTGCCGCCCAGGGCGACGAGAACGGCCGCTGGCTCATCGGCGGCGGGGCCTTCCTCGCCCTGGTCGGCGTCATCGTGCTCATCCCGCTGCTCTCGCGTCCGGTGATCGCCCTGGCGCGCCCGCTGCTGCGGCGGCTGTTCGGGGTCTCCGGCAAGCTCGCCGCGCAGAACGCGGTCCGCAACCCGCGCCGCACCGGCGCCACCGCCTCCGCCCTGGCGATCGGGCTCACCCTGGTCACCGGCATCTCGGTGCTCGGTGTGACGCTCGGCCAGGCCATCGACAAGATGACGACCGACAACATCCGGGCCGACTACATGGTCTCCATGGCCAGCGGCGACTCGCTCGACCAGTCGGCCCTCACCGCCCTGCGCAAGGCCGACGGCGTCGCGGCGGCCACCCCCCAGCGGTCCGTCTGGCTCACCGCCGGTGACGACCGGAGCATCTCCGCCTCGGGAGTCACCCCGGGCGACGTCGAGAAGGTCTTCGCCCTGAAGACGGTCTCCGGCTCGCTGTCGTCGCTGAAGGACGGCGAGATCGCCGTCGACCGCAAGACCGCGAAGTCCCACGGCTGGAAGACCGGCGACAGCGTCCCCCTGACGTTCCAGGACGAGAAGAAGGAGACCCTGAAGGTCGGTGCGCTCTACGAGGGCAACGAGTTCCTCTCCCCCGTCCTGATCTCCGAGGACGTCGTCGACCCGCACGAGACCCTCGCCGACATCCGCGAGGTCTGGCTGACCATGGACGGCGGCCAGAGCGACGCCAACGAGAAGGCCGTGATCGAGGCGCTCGGCGACAACCCGGCGATGAGCGTCATGGACCGCCAGGGCATCCGGGACATGTTCGGCGGGTTCATCAACACCGCGCTGAACATCATGTACGCGCTGCTGGCCATGGCCCTGATCATCGCCGTACTCGGGGTCGTCAACACGCTGGCGATGTCGGTCTTCGAACGCCAGCAGGAGATCGGCATGCTGCGGGCGATCGGCCTGGACCGGCGCAGGGTCAAGCGCATGATCCGGCTGGAGGCCGTGGTGATCTCGCTCTTCGGAGCGGTGGTCGGCGTCGCCCTCGGTACGTTCCTCGGCTGGGCGATCGGGAAGAGCCTGTCCGCCTCGATCCCGGGCTACGCCCTGGTCATCCCGTGGGACCGGCTCGCGGTCTTCCTGGTGCTGGCGGGACTCGTGGGTGTGCTGGCCTCGCTGTGGCCGGCCCGCAGCGGCGCGAAGCTGAACATGCTGACCGCGATCAAGACGGAGTAACCGCACGACGGAAGGGCCGGCACCCGCGGGTGCCGGCCCTTCCGCGTTTCCCGGGTCAGCCGTTCGCCGACGCCGTCCAGTCACGGGCGCGCAGCGGCATGCCCGCCCCGCCGCCCTCCCGCGGCCGCACCGCGAGGATCTGGTTGACGCCGATCTTGTTGTGCTCGAAGGAGAGCGCCGACGCGGCCATGTAGAGCCGCCACACCCTGGCCCGGCCGGGCGAGGTGGCCCGTACGGCCTCCTTCCAGTGCTTCTCCAGGTTGGCCACCCACTGACGCAGGGTCAGTGCGTAGTGCTCCCGGATCGCCTCGACGTCCCGTGCCTCGAAGCCCGCCTCCTCCAGGGTGGCGACGGTGCGGCCCACCGGGGCGAGCTCCCCGTCGGGGAAGACGTAGGCGTCGATGAACTCGTCGATGCGGTACGCCGACTCGTCCTTCTCGGGGCGGCGCGCGATCTGGTGGTTGAGCAGCCGGCCGCCGGGCTTGAGCAGCGCGTAGAGGTCGTCGGCGTACTCACGGAAGCGGACCGTGCCCACGTGCTCGGCCATGCCGATCGAGGAGATGGCGTCGTACGGGCCGTCCCTGACGTCCCGGTAGTCCTGGACGCGGATCTCGATCCGGTCGGTGAGGCCCTCCTCCGCGATGCGCTTGCGGGCGAAGGCGGCCTGCTCGGTGGAGAGGGTCACACCGGTGACCCGGGCGCCGTACTCACGGGCGGCGTGGATGGCCATGGAGCCCCAGCCGCAGCCGACGTCCAGGAGGCGGTCGCCGTCCTTCAGCGCGAGCTTGCGGCAGACGAGGTCGAGCTTGTCGCGCTGGGCGTCCTCCAGCGTGGAGCCGTCCTGCCAGTAGGCGCAGGAGTAGACCATGGACGGGCCAAGGACCATCGCGTAGAAGTCGTTGCCGACGTCGTAGTGGTGGCTGATCGCCTCCTTGTCACGGCGTCTGGTGTGCAGCGGCCCCGTGCGGCGGCGCACCTCCTCGGCGGGCGGGGGCGGCGGCGGCCAGGGGCCCGCCACCCGGACGAGGCCGCGGGCGAACTCGCGCACCTTCGGGTCGCGGACGGGGTGGACGGTGTCCTTCGCGTCGGCGCCGCGCTCCCAGAGCAGCGAGGCCAGGGCGTTCAGCGCCTCGTACAGGTCGCCGTCGACGTCGATCTCACCGGCCACCCAGGCCCGGGCCAGGCCCAGTTCGCCCGGCTTCCAGAGCAGCCGCCGAAGGGCGCGGCGGTGGCGCAGGACGAGGGCGGGGGCACCCGGCGGCCCGGACTCGCTGCCGTCCCAGGCCCGGATCCGGACCGGCAGGGGTTCTCCCAGCAACTCTTCGGCGAGAGCGGTCAGCCGCGATGCGGCGTCGGCCATGGTGCACACCTCCGTGGTGGTGTTTCCGAACGTGCCTAAATTCGCATATACGCACCCGAACCGTGCCGCGACACCTCGGGGCCACGGCGAGGTACACCAGCCTCAACGCCGTCCGGCGCCTCCGCCATCCCTTTCCACGGCAACGGAACGGCAAAATACCTGCATGGGCCATCTACTTCGAAGGGCCCGGGAACGCCGAAGAGGCCGTCCGCACCACGGATGGCGGACGACCTCTTCGGTGACGTACGGGCGCTAGGAGGCCTTGGCCTTCTCGCCGGACTTGCTCTCGTCGGCCTTGGCCGCGACCGGCGCCGGGCTCGGCTTGGCGGCCTCGTAGAACTCCTCGCGCGGAGTCTCCATGGCGCCGAGCGAGACGACCTCGCGCTTCAGGAACATCGCCAGCGTCCAGTCGGCGAAGATCCGGATCTTACGGTTCCAGGTCGGCATGGCCATGCCGTGGTAACCGCGGTGCATGTACCAGGCGAGACGGCCCTTGACCTTGATCTTCACCTTGCCCATGACGATCATCGCGACGCCCTTGTGCAGGCCCAGACCGGCGACCGCACCCTTGTTGGCGTGGCTGTACTCCTTCTGCGGGAAGCCCCGCATGCCGGAGATGACGTTGTCGCCGAGGACCTTGGCCTGACGCAGCGCGTGCTGGGCGTTCGGCGGGCACCAGGCGTTCGGGTTGCCGGCGCGGCGGCCGACCATGTCCGGCACCTGGGCGTTGTCGCCCGCGGCCCAGATGTAGTCGGTGCCCTGCACCTGGAGCTTCTCGGAGGTGTCCACGTGACCACGGGGGCCGAGCGGCAGACCGAAGCGGGCCAGCGCCGGGTTCGGCTTCACACCGGCGGTCCACACGATCGTGCTGGAGTCGACCTCCAGGCCGTTCTTCAGGACGACGTGACCGTCGACGCAGGAGTCCATGGAGGTCGAGAGGTAGACCTCGACGCCACGGCTCTCCAGGTGCTCCTTGCCGTACGCACCCAGCTTCGGGCCGACCTCGGGAAGGATCTTGTCGGCGGCGTCGACCAGGATGAAGCGCATGTCCTCGCGCTTCACGCTCGTGTAGTACTTCGCCGCGTCGCGGGCCATGTCCTCGACCTCGCCGATGGTCTCCGCGCCGGCGAAGCCGCCGCCCACGAAGACGAACGTCAGCGCCTTGCGGCGGACGTCCTCATCGGTCGTCGAGTCGGCCTTGTCCAGCTGCTCGAGGACGTGGTTGCGCAGACCGATGGACTCCTCGATGCCCTTCATGCCGATGCCCTGCTCGGCGAGGCCGGGGATCGGGAAGGTGCGGGAGACCGCGCCCATCGCGATGACCAGGTAGTCGAAGGGCAGCTCGTAGGCCTCGCCGACGAGCGGCGCGACCGTGGCGACCTTGCGGTCCTGATCGATGGTCGTGACACGGCCGGTGAGAACCTCGGCCTTGGGCAGGACGCGTCGCAGCGGGACGACGACATGCCGAGGCGAGATGCTGCCGGCAGCAGCTTCGGGGAGGAAGGGCTGGTACGTCATGTACGAGCGCGGGTCGACGACCGTGACGGTCGCCTCTCCATACCGCATCTTCTTCAGAATGCGACGAGCTGCGTACAGGCCTACGTACCCACCGCCTACAACGAGGATCCTGGGACGCTCCGTGGTGCTCATGCCATCGAGTATCCACCCCCCTCGGGGGCCATGCTCGTGAGCCCCTTCACAAGGTATGCCCCACCCTCTGCTACACTTCGCCGCCCACGTGACCCAGGTCATGATGCGACAGGGGAACCACAACGTTCCGGCGAACGTTGTTCACCGCTCGTGAGCTGGCCCTTGAGCCCCCGGGTGCGGGGAACCGCCCACCCGGGACACGCCCCCGCCACACCACCGAAACCCTCCCGCAGCACCCCCGTACCCGCCTCCGGGCCGCCCGGGCGGCCCTCCCGGGGCAGAACTTCGCCCGGTGGGGCCGAATTCCTTGTGAAGAAGTTCACGAACTTCGTCGGGGCGCCTCGCGAAAGCCCTCCCCGGACACGTCCGGAGAGGGCTCCACAAGCTCAAAGGTGCAGGCCGGAATGCGTATGAGCGGCGTCTCACCGCGCCCGGCCCGGCCCTGTGATCAGGCGGCGGACCAGGCGATCCCGTCCAGGATGTCGTGCTCGCTGACGACGACCTCACGGGCACCGGTCCGCTCCATAAGCGCGAGCAGGACGAGCGCCCCCGAGGGGATCACGTCGACCCTGCCCGGGTGCATCGCGGGGATCGCCGCGCGCTCCTCGTGCGTCGAGGAGAGCAGCCGCTCGGTGATCTCCCGTACCCGCTCGACGGAGACCCGGGAGTGGTGGATCGCCTCGGAGTCGTACTCCTCCAGTCCGAGCGCCATCGCCGCGATGGTGGTGACCGTCCCGGCCAGGCCGACCAGCGTCGCCGCCGAGGCGATCGGCACGCTCTCCTCGGCGAGGTCCAGGGCGGCCCCGATGTCCGCGCGGATCGCGGCGATCGCCTCGGGCGTCGGCGGGTCCACCACGGCCCCGTCCACGACGAGATGACGCTCGGTCAGGCGCACGCAGCCGATGTCCACGGACCGGGCGGCGCGCACCCGGTCGTCACCGACGACGAACTCCGTGGAACCGCCGCCGATGTCCACGACGAGGTACGGCTTCTCCAGGTGGTCGGCGCCCACCAGTTCCTTGGTGGCGCCGTCGAAGGAGAGCTGCGCCTCCTGGTCCCCGGTGACGACCTCGGGCTCGACGCCCAGGATGTCCAGGACGCCCCGGACGAACGTGTCGCTGTTCTCCGCGTCACGGGAGGCGGACGTGGCGACGAAACGGATCCGCTCGGCGCCGAGATCCTCGATCGAGGCCGCGTAGGCACGGCAGGCGTCGAGGGTGCGCCCGATCGCCTCGGGGGCCAGCCGGCCCGTACGGTCGACGCCCTGGCCGAGCCGGACGATCTCCATCCGCCGGTCGAGCTCGGTGAACCCGCCGGTGGCGGGGTCCACGTCGGCGACGAGCAGACGGATGGAGTTGGTACCGCAGTCGATGGCGGCAACGCGGGTCATGGGGCTCCTGTGGTCGTACGTGTACCGGGCGGGGTCACGCGTCGGTGCCGGCGTCCGGTCCGCACGGCGTGACGCACGGTCCCTTCGCCCACCACTCCGGCAGCATCGCGATGGCCTCGTCGCCCAGCGGGTTCACCCCGGGGCCCGCCGCCAGCGAGTGGCCGACCAGGACGTGCAGGCACTTCACGCGGTCCGGCATGCCGCCCGCGCTGGGGAATCCCTCCAGGACCTCGATGGCGTCACGGCGCGCGATGTAGTCCTCGTGCGCGGCCCGGTAGGCGGCGGCCAGCTCCGGGTCCGTCGTGAGCCGCTCGGTCATCTCCTTCATGACCCCGTTGGCCTCCAGCGTGCCGATCGCGGACGCGGCACGCGGGCACGTCAGGTAGTACGTCGTCGGGAACGGCGTGCCGTCCTCCAGGCGGGGCTGGGTCTCGACCACGTCCGGATTGCCGCAGGGGCAGCGGTGCGCGATGGCGCGCAGCCCACGCGGCGGCCGGCCGAGCTGGAGCTCGAACGCGGCGATGTCCGCAGCGGTGGGCGTGGTGGATTCGGTCTGCGGAGGGGGCGTGTCCATGCCTGCCTTGAATGTCATCGGTCGGACTGTATGAATCGGTACGGGAAGCGGACCCGGTACGGATACCGGGTCCGGCGCGGGAACGGGGTCATTCGCGGTCCGCGCTGTCGACACCGTCCCAGAGGTTCGAGTGCCAGGGCCGCCCGGTCGCCCCGGGCTCTCCCTTGCGCTCCTCGGCCGCGTCCGGGTCGACCACCGTATAACCGGTCTCGCCGGGCAGCACGTAGTGGAGGTGCTGGCGCGCGAGACGGCGGACGTACGCGTCGTCCTTGAGCCGCGCCTTCTCGTCGCGCAGCTCCTCGGTCCGCTGGTGGGCCTCCCGGGAGAGCCTCTCCTGATCGGCGATCTGGTCGCGCTGGGAGATGTACTGCCGCATGGGGTACGCGAGCGCGACCACCAGGGAGCAGACGATCAGCGCCAGGAACGCGGCCCGGCCGGTGAGCCGTGAACGGCGGGCCTGGCGGCGGTTCTGGGACCGGTAGACGCGGGCCGCCGTCTGCTCACCGAGCAGCCGCAGCCTGGTCGCGGTGGAGAACCGGTCGCGGTCCTTCCCGGCCATGTCTCACGCCTCCCCGTTACGCACGTCCGTCCCCGCACACGGTACGGGACCGGATGCGGGGACGGACGGAGGCTGGTGCTCCGGACTCGGGCTGTCAGCCCTCGAAGCGGAACCGCGGGAACGCCGAACGGCCGGCGTACACCGCGGCGTCGTCGAGGATCTCCTCGATGCGCAGCAGCTGGTTGTACTTGGCGACGCGGTCCGAGCGGGCCGGGGCGCCGGTCTTGATCTGGCCGCAGTTCACCGCGACGGCGAGGTCGGCGATGGTGACGTCCTCGGTCTCACCGGAGCGGTGGGACATCATGCACTTGAAGCCGTTGCGCTGGGCCAGCTCCACGGCGTCGAGGGTCTCGGTCAGCGAACCGATCTGGTTGACCTTGACGAGCAGGGCGTTGGCCGAGCCCTCCTCGATGCCACGGGTGAGGCGCTCGGGGTTGGTGACGAACAGGTCGTCACCGACGATCTGCACCTTGGAGCCGAGCTTGTCGGTGATGACCTTCCAGCCGGCCCAGTCGTCCTCGTACAGCGGGTCCTCGATGGAGACCAGCGGGTACGCGGAGACGAGCTCCTCGTAGTACTCGGTCATCTCGGCGGCCGAGCGGGACTTGCCCTCGAACTCGTAGACGCCGTCCTTGTAGAACTCGGACGCGGCGACGTCGAGCGCGAGCGCGATGTCGCGGCCCGGGACGTAACCGGCCTCCTTGACGGCCTCGAGGATGAGGTCGAGGGCGGCGCGGTTGGACTCGAGGTTGGGGGCGAAGCCGCCCTCGTCACCGAGACCGGTGGACAGGCCCTTGGTCTTCAGGACCTTCTTCAGCGTGTGGTAGATCTCCGCGCCCCAGCGAAGGGCCTCGGAGAAGGACTCGGCGCCGATCGGCGCGATCATGAACTCCTGGATGTCCACGTTGGAGTCGGCGTGCGAGCCGCCGTTCAGGATGTTCATCATCGGAACGGGCAGCAGGTGCGCGTTCGGGCCGCCGAGGTAGCGGAAGAGCGGGAGGTCGGACGCCTCGGACGCGGCGTGCGCCACGGCCAGCGAGACACCGAGGATGGCGTTGGCACCGAGGGAGCCCTTGTTCTCGGTGGCGTCCAGGTCGAACATCGCCTGGTCGATGAGGCGCTGCTCGGTGGCGTCGTAGCCGACGAGCTCCGGGCCGATCTGCTCGATCACGGCGAGGACGGCCTTCTCGACGCCCTTGCCCTGGTAACGGTTGGGGTCCCCGTCGCGAAGCTCGATGGCCTCGAACGCACCGGTGGAGGCGCCGGACGGAACAGCAGCACGTCCCGTGCTGCCGTCGTCGAGGCCAACCTCGACCTCGACCGTGGGGTTGCCCCGGGAGTCGAGGATTTCCCTGGCTACGACGACGTCGATGGACGGCACGAGGCATCTCCTTCTGGGATCTGACACTGGTTGTGCAGGGTCACTGTGGCCTTGCGCCACGAGCCTAACCGGCTCGGCACGCTCCGTCGGCCGTCCGCCCGTCCCCTGGGACGAAAAAGGACCCAAGGACCTGCATTCCGGGCAAAGCTCCAGAAATCTACTGGCGAGTAACCACAACTGTTGAACACTCACCTTCACGGCGAGCCCGCGAACGGCCCCCGGCCGGGGCGTCCCCGGGAGGGTCCGGACACGGCCCGGCCCGGCGCGCGGGGGGTCTGCGCGCCGGGCCCGGCCTCCGGGGCAGGAGGAGCGCCCCGGGGGTGTTTCCGACTACTTCAGGTGGAGCTGCTGGCCCGGGAAGATCAGGTCGGCCTCGTCGACGATGTCGTCGTTCAGCTTGAACAGCTTCTCCCAGCCGCCCTTGACCTTCTTCGCCTCGGCGATCTTGCTGAGGGTGTCGCCGGCCTTGACCTTGTACTCGCCGTCGCCCTTCTCGACCTTCTCGCCGGTCGGGGTGGTGACGGTCTTCTCGGGGGCCGTGCGCTTCTCGCTGCGCGTGGTGGGCTGCTCGGCCTTGCGCTCCGGAGCGGCCTGCGGGTCGGTGTCGCCGTTCTTCGACGCGCCGGTGTCGACGCCCGGGTCCACACCGTCGTTCGTCAGCCCGCCGGCCCCGGCGCAGGACCAGGCACCCGGGCCCTGAAGGTCGAGGAGCTTCTCGGCGGCGGCTATCTGCTGGTCCTTGGAGGCCAGGTCGGCGCGGGCGGCGTACTGCGTGCCGCCGGCGGCGGCCCAGCTGGACTGCGAGAACTGCAGACCGCCGTAGTAGCCGTTGCCGGTGTTGATGGACCAGTTGCCACCGGACTCGCACTGGGCGACAGCGTCCCAGGTGTCGACGGAGGCGGCGGAAGCGCCGGTCGCGCCCATCAGCGGCACGGCGACGGCGGCACCGGTGACACCGGCCAGGGTCGCGATGCGGACGGCCTTGGACGGGCGACGGTGCTTGCCCTTGCTGGAAAGCAGCATGGTTCTCCTCACCGACGCCTACGAGGTGAGCTGTCGGGTTCGGGCTGTGAGTGGCCCGGTCGCCCTACTCGCGGACGACTTCACCCCAAGCCGTACACGGCCCGTCTTCCGACGGCCGGGTCCGGCACTTACCTGGGTCCCCCGCTCCTGCCTACGGCGCTTTACGCGTCGGTCCCCTTCGGCCGACGGCAGGATTCGGCGTGACGGTCGAAGGTGCCCGCGGTGCGAGCGGCTCCGACCGTAAACACACGCAACCCCCACATTCAAAGATGGACATAACGGCCAATCAGCCCGTACCGGTTCGACGTGAAGGTTCGTTTTCGCAGGTCGGAGCCAATATGGACGGATCGGACGGACCGACCGCAGGAGTTGAAGCAAAGAGACCCATGTCTCACTTACGCATAAGTGGACATAGGCCTCTGAACTACCCCTGTTTTCGGGGCGTTTTCCCGCTTTTGATCAGTTGGCGGCGGCGGTCTCCGCCGAGTCGCCCTGCGCGTCGGACCCGAGGCCCAGGAGGTCCAGGCTCTGGCCGGGAAGGATCAGGTCGGGGTCGGAGCCCAGCTCGTCCTTGTTGGCCTCGTAGAGCGCCGGCCAGCCGCCGTCGAGGTCCTGCGCGTCGGCGATCGACCAGAGGTTGTCGCCTTCGCGGACGGTGTACGTGCCCTCCGCGCCCTGACGTGCCTCGGACTCACCGCGCGAGGCGTGGCGGCCGGACTCGCGCCCCTCGTCCAGGTCCGCTCCCGCGCTCGTCTCGGGGGCGGGCGTGCCCCGGTGCTTGCCGCCCGTCCCGCCGTCGCCCCGGGAGGCGCCGGACGTCCCGGAGGGCTCGGGGGTCGGGGTGGCGGACGGCGACGCGTCCGTGTCGTCGTCCTGGCCGGCCGTGTCGTCGGCCTCGTCGGACGGAGCCTTCGATCCGGACGAGGGCGTGTCGGACGGCGTCGCGGTGTCCGAGGGCTCGGCGGAAGGGGTCTCGGACGGGGTCGCGGTGTCGGAGGGCTCCGCGGACGGCTCGCCGCCCGGGTCGACGCCCGGCAGCGTGCCGTCCAGGGCGAGCCCGGAGATCACCGCGCAGCTCGGCCATGCCTGCGGTCCCTTGTCGTCCAGGACCTTCTCCGCGACCGCGATCTGCTGCGAGCGGCTGGCCAGGTCGGCCCGGGGGGCGTAGGCCGTGCCGCCGTACGCCGACCACGTGTCCTGCGAGAACTGCAGACCGCCGTAGTAGCCGTTGCCGAGGTCGGCACTCCACATGCCGCCGCTCTCGCATTCGGCGACCCTGTCCCAGGTGGACGCGTCGGCGGCCTGCGCGCCGCCGGCGCCGAGCAGCGGGATGGCGATGGCCGATCCGGTGACGCCTGCGGCGACGACGATGGCGGGTGCCTGGCGAGGGCGGCGGTGTCTGCCGGTCGCGGAGCCCATGGGGTTGCCTTCCGTGTGACTGACTTGTGACGGGTGAGTCGAACGGTGAACCTAGCCCTACTCGAACGTGTGTCACAAGTCGATGCAGCAGAGATCACGTGAAAGTCACAGAGTTGACAGGCTGTCACCTTTTTCGGCGGGCTCCCCGGGACCGAACTCCACGGGAAGCGTGCGCAGTCCACGCATGATGAGTCCGCCGCGCCAGCGCAAATCGGCAGGATCCGCAGCGAGCCGCAGGTCGGGGAGGCGTCTCAGCAGGGTCGCCAGCGCCACCTGGCCCTCCAGCCGGGCCAGCGGAGCCCCCAGGCAGTAGTGGATGCCGTGCCCGTATCCGAGATGCTGATTGTCACTGCGTGCGAGATCCAGGGTGTCCGCATCCTGGAATCGCTCCGGGTCCCGGTCGGCGGCGGCCAGCACCACGAGGACGGGGTCGCCGGCCGCGATGTCCTGCCCTCCCAGGGTCACGGGCTCGGTGGCGTAGCGCCAGGTCGCGAGCTCCACCGGGCCGTCGTAGCGCAGCAGCTCCTCGATGCCCGTGGCGAGCAGGTCCGTCTCCCCGGCGGCCAACGAGCGCTCCAGGCGCTCGCGCTGGGACGGGTTGCGCAGCAGGGCGTAGGTGCCGTTGCCGATGAGGTTCACCGTCGTCTCGAAACCGGCGAAGAGGAGGATGAAGGCCATGGCCGCGGCCTCGTTCTCGCTGAGGTGCTCGCCGTGGTCGCTCGCCCGGATGAGCCCGGAGATCAGGTCGTCGCCGGGATTCTCCCTCTTACGGTGGATGAGTTCGGCGAGATAGCCGCGCATCTTCTTGACCGACCGGGCCACCCCGCCGCGTGGCCCGCCGCCGTGCCGGATCATCATGCCCGCCCAGTCGCGGAAGTCGTCCTGGTCCTCCCGGGGCACCCCCAGCAGGTCGCAGATCGCGTAGATGGGCAGGGGGAACGCGAAGTCGTGGATCAGGTCCGCCTTCCCCTCCTCGGCGAAGCCGTCGATGAGGCGGTCCGTCAGCTCCTGCACGCGCGGCGCGAACTCCGCGACCCGGCGCGGGGTGAACGCCTTGGACACGAGCCGGCGCAGCCGGGTGTGGTCCGGGGGGTCGATGTTCAGCAGATGCGTCATCAGCTCGGCCTTGCGCTCGCCCGGGATGCCCGTCTTGCCCTTGGCGTTCGCGGAGCCCGCGTGGTGGGCCGGGTTCTTGGAGAGCCGGGTGTCGGCGAGGGCCTGCCGGGCGTCGCCGTACCGGGTCACCAGCCAGGCCTCGACCCCGCTGGGCAGCTTCGTGCGGTGCACGGGGCTGTGCTCGCGGAGCCAGGCGTAGGCGGGGTACGGGTCGGTGGCGAACTCCCAGGTGAAGAGTTCGGGTGCTGCGTCGGGCGCGGGGTCCGCCCCGGGGCTGTCGTTCACTCCTCGACGCTATCCGGAGCGGCTCCGGGGCCGCCGAGCCCCTCCGCCGTCCGGATCGCGTCCCGGTAGGCGCGGGCGGCGGCCCGCAGGGCGGCCTCCGGGTCGGTGCCGTCCTGTTCGGCCTCCACCGCGAGGGCGAGCAGCCGGTAGCCGATCCCGTCGCCCTCGGGGAGCGCGGCGTCGAGGCCCGCGGCCCGGGCCCTGCTGCCGAGCTTGGCGGCCAGCGCGAGCCCCGGCTGGCCGAGCGGCACCCCGTCGGTGACCGACTCGCGCTGCTTCTCGATCGCCTTCGTACGGAGCCAGTGGGCGTGGACGTCCTCCGGGGTCTCGGCGGTCGCGTCGCCGAACACATGCGGATGACGGTGGATCAGCTTCTCGACGATCGTGCCCGCCACGTCGTCGATGCCGAACGGCTCGTCCTGGTCCTCCTGCGCGATCCGGGCGTGGAAGACGACCTGGAGCAGGACGTCGCCGAGCTCCTCGCGCAGCTCCTCGCGGTCACCGTCCTCGATGGCCTCGACCAGTTCGTACGCCTCCTCGATGGCGTACTTCGCGAGGCCCTTGTGCGTCTTCTGCGAGGTCCAGGGGCATTCGAGCCTGATCCGGTCCATGACCTGCACCAGGTCGAGCAGCCGGGCGCCCGGCAGGTCGTACGAACCGGGCAGCAGCTCCAGGTCGGGCATCCGCACCCGGCCCGAACCGCCGAGCCGGGCCAGGCCGTCGGTGAGCCGCTGGTCACCCTCGCCGCCCACCAGCACCACCACGGTCCGGCCGCCCGCGCAGTCGTCCACCAGCTCCTCGGCCGACGGCGCGCCGTGCTCCACGGCCACACCGGCCTCCCGCAGATACGGCAGCTGCGGGTGGCCGGGCCCGGCGCACAGCACCCGGTCGGCGGCGCGCAGCGTCTGCCAGGCGGGCCAGGACAGCAGACCGGGGGCGACCCGGTGGCTGGCGGTGAGCAGGACGATACGGCCGGGGTCTTCAGCGTTCACCCCCCGAACCTACCTCCGGGCACGCGTCAGGCGCCCGCCTGCTCCTGCCCCTCGACCGGGGTGACCTGGGTGATCCACGGGGCCTTGTACGTGCTGAGCTGGACCTTCTGGTCGTCCCAGCTGCCGTAGCGCGGGTTGACGTCGATGTGGAGCGCCTTCGACGCCTCGGTCAGGCTCTGTCCGACGGCCTGCACCCCGGCGGGGCTCTGCAGGTCGGCGCCGATCGCCTGGGCCAGCTTCTGGAGCTGGACCTCCTGGCGCAGGCTCGCCTCGATCTGGCCGGGTGCCACCCAGCGCTGCTCCAGCATGCCCGCCCGCACCGCCTCGTCCCCGCCGGACTGCTCGGCGGCGTCGCTGCGGATCTGCTGGATCTCCTTGCGGCTGACGCTCACCCCGGCGTCCTCCGCGGCGCGGTCCAGGACCCGCCCGAAGATCAGCCCGGACAGCTTGACCCGGGTCAGCTGGCCCGACTTCGTCACCAGCTCCTGGGAACGGTCGGACTCCTGCTGCGCGGTGCGCACGTCGGCCGCCTGCGCCTGGACCGTGGCCACGTCGATCCGGTCGCCGCCGACCACGGCCGCGGCACCGGGATGGGCCTCGCTCCCGCAGGCGGTCAGGAGCGGCGCCGCGAGGAGCGTGGCGGCGGACAGGGCGAGCGCGGTGCGACGACGGCGGTGCAAAGGAGCCTCCCGGGGAGAGTTTGTGCATCAGTGCACAAAGCCTTGCGGTGATCGATGTTAGGCAGTGGACGTGATTCGGGCCACTGCTTCGACCAACGATTTCCGGACCGGTCGGTGCGGGGTCATGGACGAAATCCCTTCCGGTTCGTCCCTTCCGGCCGTCCCCGGCCTCAGACCGAGCCGCGTACGTCCTGGTGGTGGGTCAGTTGCCGGCGGAGCTCCGTGGGGAGCGGATGGTGCGGCCCGTAGGCGCGCTCCGTGTCGTACAGCAGGGCCTGCAACTGGGCGCGGCCCGCCGCGTGGTCGCCGACCCCGAGCAGGAGGTGCCCGATGCGGTGGCGGATGTCGAAGGCCCGGCCCGGGCCGGAGGGCGTCGCGTAGCCGTTCTCGTAGTACGGCAGGACGGCGCGGTACTCGGCGAGCGAGGCGGCCGCCTCTCCGAGCTGCTCCAGGCACTGCGCGGCGTCGTAACGGAACTGCAGGGCCTGGGAGTCGGCCGGTCCCGCTTCCGCCGCGCGATCGTCGGCGAGGCGGCGGAGCTCCGGGAGGGCGCGGCGGTACTGGCCGTCGTCCATCAGCGTGGCCGCGTACTGCTTACGCAGGATCCGGACGACCGGGGAGTGCTCGCCGTGCTCCTGGGCCGCGGCCGGGAGGATGCCCCCGAGGATGTCGACGGCCTGGGTGATGCGGCCCTCCCCCAGCAGCCGCTTCACGTCGTCGACGGCCTGTGCCACGTTCGGACGGGCGGGCGGCGCCTGGGGGGCGGGGGGCGCCTGCTGGGCGGGTACGGGCGCGGACGCCGGTACGGCCGCCCGGTCGGGCCAGGGGGCGTGCGGGCGCAGGAAGGGGCGGGTCGGGTCGAGGGGACCTGCCGGGGTGCCGCCGGCGGGCAGCAGGGGGCGCAGGGACTCGTAGACCTCCTGGGCGGAGGCGGGGCGGTCCTGGGGGTCCTTGGCGAGCAGCCGCAGGACGAGCGCTTCGAGGGCCTCGGGGACCTCGGGCCTGAGGTGCCGGACGGGCAGCGGCGGCTCGTAGAGGTGGCGGTGCAGGACGCCGAGGGCGGTGGAGCCGCTGAACGGCACGTCGCCGCAGAGGAGTTCGTGCAGGAGCACACCGAGGGCGTACAGGTCGGTGTACGGGCCGACGGCACCGCCCATCGCCTGCTCGGGGGCCATGTAGGCCGGGGAGCCGATCACCGAGCCCGTGTGCGTGAGACGCGTGGTGTCGGTGTCCATCACGGAGGCGATGCCGAGGTCGAGCACCGTGAGGGTGCCGTCGGGCTTCACCATGGCGTTACGTGGCTTCAGGTCGCGGTGGACGATCGGCACGGCGTGCACGGCGGAGAGCACCGCGCACAGCTGGGCGGCGATCGCCACGGCCCAGGGCCACGGGTAGGGGTCGTGCTCGGCCAGGTGGTCGGCGAGGTCGGCGCCCTCGACGTACTGCATGACGAGGAAGAGGTCGTCGCCGTCGCTCCCCGCGTCGTGGACGGTGACCAGGCCGGGGTGGTCGACCTGGGCGGTGACGCGGCACTCGCGCACGAACCGGCGGCGCAGCTCGTCGGCGGCTCCGCTCCCGGAGGGGCCCGTGACCCGCTCGGGGTGCAGGAGCTTCACCGCGACCCTGCGGTCGAGACGTTGGTCGTACGCCGTCCAGACCTGCCCCATGCCGCCCTGGCCGAGAATCGTCGCCAGCTGGTAACGCCCGGCGATGACACGCCCGTTCACCTACTGTCACCCTCCTTGCGGAGGTAGTCGCTCAGCTCGTCGAGCTCGGCGCGCACCTGGTCGATGCGCTGGGGGGCGGCTGACCTGGGCGCGGAGGACGGCGTGGTGGGTGCGGGGGTGGACTGCGCGGGGGTGGATTGCGCGGGGGTGGGGCTCCGGCGCGGGGCGGGCGGGTAGCCGCCGGCGGCCGGCGGGGCGGGCGCGGTCTGCCGTGAGGCGAGGCCCGCGGAGGGGAACGAGGACATACCGGGCTGCCCGGCGCTGTAGGGGTTGGCGTACGGGCCGGCCTGCGGACCGGCGGGCAGGGTGTACCGCACCCCGAAGTGCCGTATGTCCGTGTACAGGTAGTAGGTGACGGCTCCGACGAAGACCACCAGCATCCAGGACAGCATGACGACCGCCTGTCCGTCCGTGATCACGTCGTCCTCCACCGGCAACGACCCGAGGTACACGACCAGTCCGACGTTCAGCGCCAGCACGAGGCCGAACAGCCACCAGTCGCGTTGCTTACGGGTGACGATCGCCAGCCGGAGCATCGGCGCCCAGGCGAGGAACGTGCAACTCAGCAGGGCGAGCGCCACGAAGACCACGCGCAGGGTGACCAGCGTGGACGAGGACGGGCGGCGCTTCGGCTGTTGCTCCGGCGGATAGCCGTAGCCGTGCATGTGCTGCTCCCGGAGGGGTGGGATGGGACGTGTGCAGTGAGCGTATACACCGATACGGACAACCGGTCCCGGGTTGTGCACAACCGTTGTGCTTCACGTCACTCCGGAGCGAGCGAGCCGTCCGTGAGCCCGTCGTACATCCCCTGCACCAGTTGCCCGCCCAGCCGCCCGGCGGTGCGCAGCGCGTCCTCGAAGGCGGCGAGGGCGCTGAACTGCTCACCATACGTGCGCTGTTCGGCCAGCGGCAGACGTGGCACCCGGAGGCGGCGGGCGTCGAGCCGTGTCGCGGTGGAGGCGTAGCTGCTCGCCTGCCGGTTGTTGGCGGTGCCGCGCAGGAACCCGGCGAGGAACCAGGCGTCGAGGGCGGCCGGATCGGGGCGCAGGAGCTGGAGGTTGCGGCCGAGCGCGGATCCGGCGGTGGCCTCGTCGACGACCCTGACGACGGAGGCGCCGCCGACCACGGGCACGATGACGTCGCCCGGTTCCAGCAGGACCGGTTCGCCTTCCGGGGCGGCCGGGGGCGCGGCGGCCGGAGTCGTGGAGGGCGTACCGCTGGGGCCCGTCCCGGAGAGGACGTCGTGCTCGGTGAGGACCGGCACGGTGCCGCCGCCCGACCCGGTGCCGGTCCGCAGGCGCAGGGCGCCCGTGCGGGCCAGTTCACCGACCGTGGTGAAGGGCCGCCTGGCCTGGTCGCAGGGGGCGGCGGGGGCCGGCGTGCGCCGGGCGGTCAGCCTCAGGGTCTCCTCCAGCCGGGCCCGTACGCGTACGAGCTCGGCGGCGGTGGCGCCGGAGGCCAGCGGCGGCAGGTGGCGGGCGGGGGCCAGGTCCACGTCGTCGTCGAGGAGTTCGATGACGGGGACGGACCGGCTGGTCCCGGGGCGCTCCTCCACGGGCTCGCGGCGCCCCGGCACGTCGAAGGGCGCCCAGGCGTCGAGCACGGCGCTCCGCACCGCGGCCCAGTCCAGCCGGTCACGGCCTGACGGGGCGCCGGCGGCCTCGGGTTCCGCCGCGTCGACGACGAGCAGTTCGGGCACCGGGTGCTGCTCGGCGCCCGGCTTGCGGAGGACCCAGATGTGCAGCGGGATGCCGTACGGCGGCGCGGCGCCCGCCGGGAGCGCGATGACGGCGCGGAGGGCGCCCCGGCGGAGCAGATCGGCGCGGATCCGGCGGCCCGAGCGGCGGGAGGCGGCGGCCGGGGGCATCAGCACCACGGCGGTGCCGCCCTCGCGGAGACGGGCGAGGGCGTGCTGGACCCAGGCGAGCTCGGACTCGGTGCGGGCGGGGAAGCCGTACTCCCAGCGCGGGTCGTAGGCCAGGTCGTCGTGGCCCCAGTTGCGCTCGTTGAACGGCGGGTGGCAGAGCACCGCGTCCACGGCCAGCCCGGGGAACGCGTCGGCGCGCAGGGTGTCACCGGTCCGTACGGCGAGGGCGGGGCCGTCGGCTCCGCCGCGCTCGGAGTGCAGGGCGAGCCGCAGTGAGGTGAGCGCCGCGAGGTCGGGGTCGGCCTCCTGTGCGTACACCGCCGTGGGACGGCCGACGGCGCAGAGCAGGGCGCCTGTTCCGGCGGCGGGGTCCAGGACCGTGCGGGATGTCTTGCCGCCGTTCTGCCGGGTGGGCTCCCTCGCCGGTTCCGCGAGGTCGGCCATCAGCTCGGCGAGGCCGGGGGGCGTGAGGGTGTACTGGCGCGGATTGGCGTCCAGCTGGCGGCCGAAGAGGAAGTCGAAGGCCTTCCGCGCACCGGCCTCCGCCGCCAGTTCGGCCGCGGCGCGGAGCAGCGGGACGGACGGCAGGAGGGCGGCCTCCGTGGGTGTGGGGACGGCCCGGCTCACCCCGAAGCGCGCGGTGAGCACGTGGTCCAGGGCGCTCGGCAGCACGCCCGCCATCCGGGCGTCCGAGACGGCGGTGATCTCCAGCCAGGCGGTGGGCCGGTCCCTGACGACCAGCAGGGCGCATCCGACGTGGACGAGTGCGGTCACCGCGCCGTCGGGGTGGCCGGCCACCTGCTGCCAGACCCGCTCCCGCAGCGGCACTTCGGCGAGTTTGCCCTGGTCGCGGAGCCACTCCTCGACCTCGGGGAGCGCGAAGGAGGGGCTGGCCTCGGTGCCTCCGACCGGCTTGGGGAAGTCGGCGTGCCTGCGGCGCCAGTTGCTGACGGCGGCGCGGCCCACGCCCGCGAGCCTGGCGATTCCCGCCGCGGTCACCTCGGTCGAGTTATCCGGCACTGGCCTGTCTCCCGTTCCGCGCGCGTCGGCGTCGCCTGCTGTGTGGGGGTGAGCATACCGACACCGCTGAGCCACCGGTTCACACGCTTAGTGCTGTTGACTCGGTTCACAGAGAATGGTCTTATTGACCCGCCGCACAGCGATGCGGCGCAGTGTTCCGCTCACAGTCCCCGTTGTTCCTCGGAAGGGCACAGCCATGTCCCAGTACACGCAGCCGCAACAGCCCCAGCAGCCGTACGCCCCCGCGCAGACGCCGGGCACGCGGCCCGCCCGTAACGGCCTCGGTGTCGCCGCCCTCGTGCTCGGCGTCATCGGGACGGTCTCGGGGCTGATCCCGTTCTTCTTCTGGCTCGCGGGGATCCTCGGCCTGATCGCGCTGATCCTCGGCCTGGCGGGGCGGGGCCGCGCCAAGCGCGGAGAAGCCACGAACAAGGGGGTGACGACGTTCGGCGCGGTCCTCGGGCTCGTCGCGCTGGTCCTGTCGGTCGTCGGAGCGGTCCTGACGTTCAAGGCCGTGGACGACGTGGTGACCGACATCAACAAGGCGGTCCAGGAGAGTTCGGCCTCCGCGAAGCCCGCGGCCGACGGGGAGGCGGCCGCCGAGGGGGCGGCCGGAGGCACGGAGGGCAAGGACGACGTCCTGAGACAGGGCGACTCGGCCGTCTACGACGACGGGCTGGAGATCACCGTGGGCGCCCCGGCGTCCTACACCGCCGACGAGTTCGCGGTCGGTCACACCAAGGGCAACAGTGCCTGGACGGTCTCGGTCGTCATCGAGAACAAGGGCAAGGAGAAGTTCGACGCGGCGCTCGTCAGCGTCGACGCCCGCGCGGGCGAGGACGGTGTGGACGCCGAGCAGATCTTCGACGGGCAGATCGGCGAGGGGTTCACCGGCACCGTCCTGCCGGGCAAGAAGATCACGGCGAAGTTCGCCTTCGACGCCCCCGCCGACGCAGCGAACCTGACCGTCGAGGTCGCCCCAGGCTTCGACTGGGACGCCAGCCAGTGGGAACTGAAGCTCTGACCGACGCGGACGCCGGCCCGCCCCCTCGGGGCGGGCCGGCTCTCCTGCGTCAGCCCGTCCGGTGCCGCACCCAGACGTTCGGCTCGACGTACACGGCGTACCCGTGGGCGGGCGAACAGTGCACCGGCACCAGCGCGCCCGCCACCTCCACCGGCCCCTCCGTGTCGAACGGCAGCCCGGTCCACTCCCGCCACCGGTCCAGCGATCCGCTCACCGTCATCGACACCGGGGCCACGCCCTCGATGACCCCGCCGGCCCGCACATGGACCCGCAGCCACGGGTCGTACGGCAGTCCGTCCTCGTCCCGGACCCGGCGGGCGTACTCCTCCATCGGCACCGTGGCCTCCGCGTGCTTCGCGCTCGGCCTGACGGGGGCGACGAGTTCCCTGAACCCCAGGCGCCGGGCGTTGTCCCGCATCGCGGCCACCATGCGCCCCGAGATCCCCTGCCCCAGCCGCCCGGTCGTCACGGCGATCTCGATCGCGCTGACGGTGTCCGGGGTGCGCCCGTGCCGCAGATCGGAGAACGCCCACAGCAGCACCTGGTCCCAGCCGCCCTCCGGCAGCCGCCCCCGCCCCGGCGCGCCGAGGGCGAAGGGCACGCTGTACCCCCGGGCCACCACGGCGCCCTCCGAGTCGGTGGCCACGAGCACGAACTCGGGGAACTCGGCGGCGATACGGGGGAAGTTGGCCCAGCCGACCAGGTCCTCCAGCACGAAGGCGGGCCAGGTGTCGGGCATCTCCCCGAGCGCCCCGGCGAGCCCGGGCCGCTCGGCGAGCGTGGTGATCTTCAGGTCCATGCGGTCACGGTAGGCCGCGCCCGGCCCCGGGCCAACGGGTTTCCGGGCGCACACCGGGCCGGCGACGAACACCCCGTCACGGACAGACGGGCACCCCCGCCACGGACAGGGGAACCACCGGCCCCGCCGGGGCTCCTCAGCGCGAGGGCGCCTCGGTCGGGCTGCCGCCGGTGGGCAGCTTCTCTGCGGGGCAGCCGGACAGCACCTCCCGCATGGCGTCCCGCTCGGCGTCCGTCACCCACAGCCCGTACTTCGCCTTCACCGACACCTGGCCCGCCACATACGTGCAGCGGTACTCCTTGTTGGGCGGCAGCCAGGTCGCGGTGTCCCCGTCCCCCTTGCGGCGGTTGGTGGAGGAGTCGGCCGCCACCAGGTTGAGCGGATCGTTCGCGAACGCCCGGCGCTTGCCGTCGCTCCACTGCTGGGCGCCCTTCTGCCAGGCGTCGGACAGGGCGACGAGGTGGTCTATGTCCACCTTGCTGCGGCCGCGTTCGAAGGAGATGCGGCCCCCGGTGTACGGATCGGGGTCGAGGACGCCGCTGAGCACCTTGCAGCCGTCGGCGTCCCGCCGGACGCCGGACAGCTGGTGCGCGAGCACGTCGTCCCGGGTGCCGCAGCCGTTGTGGTCGGTGTCCGCCCAGGCGGACCCGAAGGCGTCACGCTCGTAACCGGTCTTGGGCGCCCGGCCCTTCACCGTGAGCCCGTCGACCGCCTTGAGCGCGGTCCCGCCGGCGGCCGGCGCGGTCGTGGTGGCCGAGGGGTCCGGCAGATCGTCCAGGGCGTCGCAGCCGGTCAGGGCGAGCGAGCCGGTCAGGGCCAGCGTCAGCAGCGGGGCCAGGCGGTGGCGGTGCGGGCGGCGTACGGAAGGAAGAGGCGTCACGGCGGTCCAGCGTAGGCCCAGGACGCACGGCGTCCCATACCGCCTTGCGCCCCCTCCTCACCGCGCGCCGGGCGGCGCCCCCGCCCCGCGCCGCCGGACGCCCCGCCCTACGACCCCAGGATCGTCGTGAGGAACTCACCGGTCCACGAGAGCAGTTCGCGCCCCACGACCGGCTTCCCGCCGATCCGTCCCGCCGTCGGCCGTGGCACCAGGATCTGACGCGTGGCCGGCTTGAAGATCGTCTTCGGGTGCAGCCGCTTCAGCCGCAGCTCCTGCGACTCCCTCAACTCCACCGGCGCGAAGCGGATGTTCGGTCCCTGGAGCACGATCTCGCCCACCCCGCAGGCCCGGGCCAGCATCCGCAGCCCCGCCACCAGCAGCAGGTTCTCCACCGGCTCGGGCAGCTTGCCGTACCGGTCGGTGAGCTCCTCGCGCACCGCCCTGATGTCCTCCTCCGAGTTCGCGGAGGCGATCGAGCGGTACGCCTGGAGGCGCAGCCGCTCCCCCGGGGCGTAGTCGTGCGGGACGTGCGCGTCGACCGGGAGCTCGATCTTGACCTCCAGCGGCGGCTCCTCCTCGACCCCGCCGTCCACCGCCGCCCGGTAGTCGGCGACCGCCTCGCCGACCATCCGGATGTACAGGTCGAAGCCGACCCCCGCGATATGACCGGACTGCTCGCCGCCGAGCAGATTTCCCGCTCCGCGGATCTCCAGGTCCTTCATCGCCACGTACATGCCCGCACCCATCTCGGTGTGCTGGGCGATCGTCGCCAGCCGCTCGTGCGCGGTCTCGGTCAGCGGCTTCTCCGGCGGATACAGGAAGTAGGAGTAACCGCGGTCCCGGCCACGGCCCACCCGGCCGCGCAGCTGGTGGAGCTGGGAGAGACCGAAGTTGTCGCCGCGCTCCACGATCAGCGTGTTCGCGTTGGAGATGTCGATGCCGGACTCGACGATCGTCGTGGAGACCAGCACGTCGAACCGCTTCTCCCAGAAGTCGACGACGACCTGCTCCAGCTGGCTCTCGCCCATCTGTCCGTGCGCCGTCGCGATGCGCGCCTCGGGCACGATCTCCCGCAGCCGCGCCGCCGCCCGGTCGATGGACTCGACCCGGTTGTGGATGTAGAACACCTGGCCCTCACGCAGGAGTTCACGCCGCACCGCCGCGCCGATCTGCTTCTCCTCGTACGGCCCGACGAAGGTGAGGACGGGGTGCCGCTCCTCGGGGGGCGTCGTGATCGTCGACATCTCGCGGATGCCCGTCACCGCCATTTCGAGCGTACGGGGGATGGGCGTCGCCGACATCGTGAGCACGTCCACGTTGGCGCGCAGCTTCTTCAGCTGCTCCTTGTGCTCGACGCCGAAGCGCTGCTCCTCGTCGACGATGACCAGGCCCAGGTCCTTGAACTTCGTCTCCGACGAGAACAGCCGGTGCGTGCCGATGACCAGGTCCACGGACCCGTCCTTCAGCCCCTCCAGCGTCGCCTTCGACTCGGTGTCCGACTGGAAGCGGCTCAGCGCCCGTACGTTGACGGGGAACTGCGCGTACCGCTCGGTGAAGGTGCCGAAGTGCTGCTGGACGAGGAGCGTCGTGGGCACCAGGACGGCGACCTGCTTGCCGTCCTGGACGGCCTTGAAGGCGGCCCGCACCGCGATCTCCGTCTTGCCGTACCCGACGTCGCCGCAGATCAGCCGGTCCATCGGGACGGACTTCTCCATGTCCTCCTTGACCTCGGCGATCGTGGACAGCTGGTCGGGCGTCTCCGCGTACGGGAAGGCGTCCTCCAGCTCCCGCTGCCACGGGGTGTCGGGGGCGAAGGCGTGGCCGGGGGCCGCCATCCGCGCCGAGTACAGCTTGATCAGGTCGGCGGCGATCTCCTTGACGGCCTTCTTGGCCCGCTGCTTCGTCTTCGTCCAGTCGGCGCCGCCGAGCCGGTGCAGGGTCGGGGCCTCGCCGCCGACGTACTTGGTGACCTGCTCCAGCTGGTCGGTGGGGATGTAGAGGCGGTCCCCGGGCTGGCCGCGCTTGGCGGGGGCGTACTCGACGAGGAGGTACTCGCGGGTCGCGCCCTGCACGGTGCGCTGCACCATCTCGATGTAGCGGCCGACGCCGTGCTGCTCGTGGACGATGTAGTCGTTCGCCTGGAGGGTCAGCGGGTCGATGGACTTACGGCGGCGGGCCGGCATCCGCCCCAGGTCCTTGCTGGCGGTGCGCTGCCCGGTCAGGTCCGTCTCGGTCAGCACGGCCAGCTTCAGGGCCGGGTCGACGAAGCCGTTGCCGATCGCGCCGCAGGAGACGTGGACCAGCGACGGCGTGATCTCGCCCAGGTCCTGGTCGAGGCGGGCCGGGATGCCCTCGCCGCCGAGCACCTCGACCGTACGGGAGGCGGGGCCCTGGCCCTCGGTGACGTACACCGTGCGCCAGCCCTCGGCGAGCCACCCCTTGGTGTCGGCGAGGGCCCGGGCGGTGTCGCCCCGGTACGTCTCCGGGGCGTGCATCCCGAGCTTCAGGGAGTCCCCGTCGAGCTCCTCGTCGGCGGCGAACGGGGAGGTGGACCACCACATCATGCCCAGCTCACGCGCCCGGTCCCGGACGTCCGCGATGCCCCACAGAGAGGCCGCGCCGACATCGATCGGGGCCTCGCCGCCGCCGGCCGTGGCCGCCCAGGACGCCTGGAGGAACTCCTGGCTCGTCGCGACGAGGTCGGCGGCCCTCGTCCGCACCCGCTCCGGGTCGCAGACCAGCGTCATCGAGCCCTTCGGCAGGACGTCGAGCAGCAGCTCCATCTCGTCGACGAGCACCGGGGCGAGGGACTCCATGCCCTCGACGGCGATCCCCTCGGCGATCTTCCCCAGCAGTTCACCGAGCTCCGGGTGGGCCTCGGCGAGGGCCGCGGCCCGGGTGCGCACCTCCTCGGTGAGCAGCAGCTCACGGCAGGGCGGGGCCCACAGGCCGTGCTCGGCGACCTCCAGGGACCGCTGGTCGGCGATCTTGAAGTAGCGGATCTCCTCGACGTCGTCGCCCCAGAACTCCACCCGCAGGGGGTGTTCCTCGGTCGGCGGGAAGACGTCCAGGATGCCGCCGCGCACGGCGAACTCGCCGCGCTTCTCGACCAGCTCGACCCGGGCGTACGCCGCTGCGGCGAGCGCGTCCACGACCTCACCCAGATCCGCGGTCTGCCCGCTGCTCAGGGCGACGGGCTCCAGGTCGCCGAGCCCCTTGACCTGCGGCTGGAGCACGGAGCGCACCGGGGCGACGACGACGCTGACCGGGCCGGTCTCCGGGTCGTCCGGCCGGGGGTGCGCAAGCCTGCGGAGCACGGCGAGACGGCGGCCCACGGTGTCCGAGCGCGGCGAGAGCCGCTCGTGGGGCAGGGTCTCCCAGGAGGGGAACTCCGCCACGGTGTCCGGCGGCAGCAGGGTCCGCAGCGCCGCCGCCAGGTCCTCGGCCTCCCGGCCGGTCGCGGTGACGGCCAGCACCGTACGCCCGGCGTCCCGGGCCAGCGCGGCCACGGCGAAGGGGCGCGCGGCGGGCGGGCCGACCAGGTCGACATGGGCCCGGTGGCCGTCGGAGGCGGCCTTCACCGCTTCGGAGAGCGCCGGGTCGGTGACGACGACATCCAGCAGACCGTGCAGGCTCATGAAGGTTCCGTCCGGTGTGGCGAGTGAGCGACTGTGACGCGTGAGCAACGCGAAGGGCCCGACACGTGGAACGGGCCGGGGGCTCCAGCGTACGACGCCGGTGTGTCACTCGCGCGAGGGAACGCCGTTGTCCGTACGGCGGCAGGGGGGCTAGCGTTAGTCCGGTAGCTAGTCCACTTCTGGCCCGAGCGAGGCGGTCATGGAAGCAGCCCGGCAGTACAACGTGCACGAGGCGAAGACCCACTTCTCCCGGATCCTGCAACAGGTCGAGACGGGCGAGGAAGTCGTGATCAGCCGGGCGGGGGAGCCCGTCGCCAAGGTCGTGCCCCTGCACCCGAAGGTGCGACGGACCGGTCGCGGCTCGCTCCGGGGACAGATTCACATCCCCGACGACTTCGATGAACTCCCGGACGACATCGCCGAAGCCTTCGGGATGCGCTGATGCGTCTTCTGCTCGATACCCATATCGCCCTCTGGTGGCTCGAGGACTCCTCCGAGCTTTCCGAGGAGGTGAAGGACCTGATCGACACGGAGCCCGCCGTGTTCCTCAGCGCCGCCACTCCCTGGGAAATCGCCATCAAGCAGTCCGCCGGGAAGCTCGCGGGACCCGATGACCTGGCCGAGCGGGTCCGCGACTGCCAGCTGACAAGCCTCGCGATCACCGCGGGGCACGGGGTCAGGGCCGGCCGTCTCCCCCCGCTCCACCATGACCCCTTCGACCGCATCCTCGTCGCCCAGGCCCAGACCGAAGGGCTGACGATCGTCACCCGCGACAAGTGGATCCCCCAGTACGACGTGCCGGTCATGCACGCCTGACGAGGGCGGCGGGACGCGAACCGGCCCCGGGGTGTTTGGAGGAACACCCCGGGGCCGGTTCGGTCATCCTACGGCGGGCTCCGTCACCCGTCCGTGGCGATCGCGTTCAGGACGTTCATCCGGCCCGCCCGGAAGGCCGGGACCAGGGCGGCGAACAGTCCGACGAAGGCCGAGGCGACGAACACGGTGAGGATCGTCGGCCACGGGATCTCCAGGACACCGAGCCCCTCCAGGGCCAGCAGCTTCTGGGCGGAGGTCCCCCAGCCCATGCCCAGGCCGAGTCCGAGCAGCGCGCCGAACAGGGCGATGACCACGGACTCCAGCCGGATCATGCGGCGCAGCTGGCGGCGGGAGAGGCCGATCGCCCGCATCAGGCCGATCTCGCGGGTCCGCTCGACCACCGAGAGGGCCAGCGTGTTCACCACACCGAGCACCGCGACGATGATCGCGAGGGCGAGCAGGCCGTACACGATGTTCAGCAGCTGGCCGATCTGGTCCTTCAGGTCCTCCTTGAAGTCGGCCTGGTTCTGCACCTTGTACTGCGGGTACGCGGCGAGCGAGCTCTTGAGGGCGGCGTAGGCCTCCTTCTCCTTGCCGTCCTCCGCCGCGGCGAACATGATCATGTTTCCGGGCATCCGGTCGGCGGCGACGAAACGCTCGGCCGTGGAGGTGTTGATGTACATCGCGCCCTGGTCGACGCTCGTGTCGTCCGAGGTGATCGCGGCGATCTTCAGCTTCGCGGTGTCGCCGGCCTTGAAGGCGACGGTGAGCTCGTCGCCGACCTCGATGCCGTGCAGGTCCGCGTAGTCCGAGCCGACCGACATGGAGTCCGCGCCGTACGCCTTCTCCAGGTCACCGGCGACGGTCTCGCGCCGCAGGTCCTGCGGGTACGTCGGGTCGGCGGCGGTGACGTGCTCGTCCGCCGTCGAACCGTCGGGGTTGGTGAGCTTCGCGGCCAGCACCTTGTAGTGGGTGACGTGCTCGATGCCGGGCACCTTCCCGATGGCGTCGGCGGCCTGCGGCACGATCAGCTGGCCGGTGTTCGACTGGACGATGAAGTCCGTGCCGACCGACTTGTCGAGCTCGTCGGTGGCCGAGGCGACCATGGACGAGCCGACGACCGACAGGCACGCCACCAGGGCCAGGCCGATCATCAGGGCCGCGCCTGTCGCCCCCGTACGCCGGGGGTTGCGCAGGGCGTTGCGCTCCGCGAGCCGTCCGACCGGGCCGAACAGCCTGAGGACGACGATGCCGAGGACCCGGACGACCGCGCCGGCGAGCAGCGGGCCGATCACGATGAAGCCGATGAGGGTGAGGACCACCCCGAGGCCGAGGTAGAGCGAGCCCTCGCTCGCCTCGTCCACCCGGGTCGCCGCCCACAGACCGGCGGCGCCGGCCCCGGTGAGGACCAGGCCGATCCCGGCCCTGACCCAGCCGGACTTCGCGTCGGCCGGGGTCCCGGCGTCCCGCAGGGCGGCCATCGGGGAGACCTTGCCGGCCCGGCGGGCCGGGACGTACGCGGCGAGGACGGTGACGACGATGCCGAGCGCCAGCCCGATCACCGGGGTCGTCCAGGCGATGGTGAGGTCCTTGGTGGACAGCTCCATGCCGACCGCGCCCATGAGCTTCATCAGCCCGACGGCGAGACCGATGCCGGAGGCGACGCCCAGGACCGATCCGACGATGCCCAGGAGCACCGCCTCGACGAGCACCGAACGGTTGACCTGCTTGCGGCTGGAGCCGATGGCCCGCATGAGGCCGATCTCGCGGGTGCGCTGTGCGACCAGCATCGAGAAGGTGTTGACGATCAGGAAGATGCCGACGAGGAAGGCGATCCCGGCGAAGCCGAGCATCGCGTACTTCATGACGTCCAGGAAGGAGCCCATGGAGTCCTTGTTGGCGTCCGCGGCCTCCTTCTGGGTCTGCAGCTTGTACGCGGCCGTGTCACCCAGCGCGGCGGCGACGTCCTTCTTCAGCTCGGTGTCCCCGACACCCGCTTCGGCGGTGACCGAGATGTGCGTGAAGACGTCGGGCGCGCCCAGCAGCTTCTGCTGCGCGGTGGCGGTGTCGAGGTAGACGACGGCCGCACCGGGGTTGGTCACGGTGAACGAGGCGATGCCGCTGATCTTCGCCTTGATGTCACCGGTGACGGCGATGGTGCGTACCTCGTCGCCGATCTTCAGGTGGTGCTTCTCCGCGGTGTCGGCGTCGATCATGGCCTCGGTGGGCCCACGCGGGGCGTGGCCGGAGGTGATCTCCATGGACCGCAGGTCGTTGTCGGTCCAGTTGCCCGCGATGGTCGGGGCGCCGGTGTCGGAGCCGAGGTTCTTGTTGTGGCTGTCGACGAGCGTGACGGCCATGCTGCTGACCGCGCCCTCGGCCTTCTTCACCCCGTCCACGCCGGCGACCTCGGTGACGACGGAGGCGGGCAGCGACTCGGGCCTGCCGTTCTCCGGGACGTCGGTGACCTCGGCCGTCCTCGGGCTGACGGTCACGTCGGCGGACGTCGCCGCGAAGAGCTTGTCGAAGGTGGTGTTCATGGTGTCGGTGAAGACGAGCGTGCCGCAGACGAACGCCACCGACAGGAGGACGGCGACGGCGGAGAGCGCCATCCGTCCCTTGTGCGCGAGGAAGTTGCGCATCGAGGTCTTCCAGACGGTCATGACGTCCGCCCGCGCGCGTCGAAGTCCTTCATCCGGTCCAGGACCTGCTCGGCCGTGGGGTTCCTCATCTCGTCGACGAGGGACCCGTCGGCGAGGTAGAGGACGCGGTCCGCGTAGGAGGCGGCCACCGGGTCGTGGGTGACCATGACGATGGTCTGGCCGAGCTCGTCGACCGACCTGCGCAGGAAGGACAGCACCTCGGCGCCGGCCCGGGAGTCCAGGTTCCCGGTGGGCTCGTCGCCGAAGATGATCTCGGGGCGGGCGGCGAGCGCCCGGGCGACGGCGACGCGCTGCTGCTGACCGCCGGAGAGCTGGGTGGGCCGGTGCTTGAGCCGCTCGGCGAGACCGACGGTCTCCACGACCTGCCGCAGCCAGGCCGCGTCGGGCCTACGGCCCGCGATGTCCATGGGCAGCGTGATGTTCTCGAGGGCGTTGAGGGTGGGGAGCAGGTTGAACGCCTGGAAGATGAAGCCGATCCGGTCCCGGCGCAGCTGCGTCAGCTTCTTGTCCTTGAGACCCGTGATCTCGGTGTCGGCGAGGTGGATCCGACCGGAGGTCACGGTGTCCAGACCCGCCAGGCAGTGCATCAGCGTCGACTTGCCGGACCCGGAGGGGCCCATGATCGCCGTGAACTGCCCGCGGACGATGTCCACATCGACATGGTCGAGCGCCACGACCCGGGTCTCCCCCGCGCCGTACGCCTTGACGACCTGCCGCGCTCGCGCGGCGACGGCCGTACGCCCTCCAGTGTCCCCGTGCCTGGGAATGGTCACAGCCGTTGTCACGGTTTTTCTCCTATGTCGGTCGATGCGCGGACGTCTCTGTGTACGTTCCGAGTCTCGGGTGAAGAGGGGTTCCGGCGCGCTGGTGCCCGGCGCAGTCTTCGAGGGGGGTTTCCCCCACCCCGCTCCCTGCGGCCGGCCGCATCCGCGGTGCGTTCCACGGTGTGTCCGCGATGTAGGAACACGTTAAGGAACCGGGGTCCCGCGTCTCGTCCTCCGGCGGGAGGAACGGCCCCCGGGCCCCGTCACGGTGCTCCCCCTAGGGGTCGGGGCCCCCGGGGCGGGACCTGAGTAGGGGATCTCACTCCTCGGCCCACGACTCCCGTGCGCCCACCGGCGGTGAGACAGTGTCACCCGGGAAATAGATGCATAGGGAAGGGAACCCTGTGGGCGGCACGGACGGCACCGGCGGTACGGACAGCCCCGAAGCGGTACGCGGGAAGACCGCCCCGGACACGGCACCGGGCACCGACCGGGGGCGCCGCCCGGTCGCCGCGGCTCTCATGCTCGGCATGGGGCTCGCCGCCATCGACGGCACGATCGTGGCGACCGCCGTCCCGCAGATCGTCGGCGACCTCGGCGGGTTCTCCGTCTTCTCCTGGCTCTTCTCCGGCTATCTGCTCGCGGTGACCGTCACCCTGCCGGTGTACGGAAAGCTCTCCGACACCTTCGGCCGCAAGCCGGTCCTGATCGCGGGCATCATCCTCTTCCTGGCCGGGTCCCTGCTCTGCGCCGTCGCCTGGAACATGGCCGCCCTCATCGCCTTCCGGGTCGTCCAGGGGCTCGGCGGCGGCGCCCTCCAGGGCACCGTGCAGACCATCGCAGCCGACCTGTACCCGCTGAAGGAACGGCCGAAGATCCAGGCGAAACTGTCGACGGTCTGGGCCACTTCGGCCGTGGCGGGACCCGCGGCCGGCGGACTGCTCGCCGCGTACGCGGACTGGCGCTGGATCTTCCTGATCAATCTGCCGGTCGGCGCCGTCGCCCTCTGGCTGGTGGTCCGTCACCTCCACGAACCCGCCCGGCCGCGCCCCGCCGTCCGTCCCCGCATCGACTGGGCGGGCGCCCTCGCGGTCTTCGCCACCGGCGCGCTGCTGCTGACCGCGCTCGTCCAGGGCGGTGTCGCCTGGCCGTGGCTCTCGGCCCCCTCGCTCGGACTGCTGGGCGCGACCGCCGCCTCGGCCGTCCTGACCGTCGTCATCGAGCGCCGCGCCGCCGAACCCGTCATCCCCGGCTGGGTCTGGCGGCGGCGCACCATCGCCTCGGTCAACCTCGCCCTCGGCGCGATGGGGCTGCTCATGGTCGCCCCGACCGTCTTCCTGCCGACCTACGCCCAGTCCGTCCTCGGACTCGGCCCGATCGCCGCCGGGTTCGTCCTGTCCGTGATGACCTTGAGCTGGCCGGTCGCCGCCGCCCTCTCCGACCGGGTCTACAACCGCATCGGCTTCCGCCGCACCGCGATCACCGGGATGTCCGGGGCGCTGCTGGTCCTGCTCTGCTTCCCGCTGCTGCCCTACCCCGGCGCCGCCTGGCAGCCCGCCCTGCTCATGCTGCTGCTCGGCGCGACGCTCGGCCTCTTCCAGCTCCCGCTGATCATCGGGGTCCAGTCGACGGTCGGCTGGACCGAGCGGGGCACGACGACCGCGTCCGTGCTCTTCTGCCGCCAGGTCGGCCAGAGCGTGGGCGCCGCGCTCTTCGGAGCCGTCGCCAACGGCGTCCTCGCCTCCCGGCTGGCCGCCTCCCCCGTCCCGGGGCTGCCCGGCGACCTGGACGCCGTCTCGCACGCGCTCGACGACGCCGGGGCGCTGTCCGCCGCCGCGACGGACTATCTGCGGCGGGCCGTCGACACCGCCGTGGACCACGTGTTCACCGGTGCCGCGGTCGCCGCCGTCCTCGCCCTGCTGGTGCTCGTCCTCGTGGCCCCGCGCCGCTTCCCGGTCCTGGACGAGCACGAGAGCGCTCCCCGGGCACCGAAGGACTAGACAACTGGCGTGTTACCTGGGGTAGTTCGCCCCTAACCCTCCCCCTCCGCGATACCCGCGAGTAACGTACGCGCTCCCACCAGCGCATCCGCGCACCTGCCTTGCAGCCCGTCCCCGGGCCCGAGCCATGCAGGGAGCACCGCCATGCCGCACGACTCGCAGCCACCCCCACCCCCGACCGGGCCGCCCCCGCACATCCACCGCCCGGCCCCGCCCCCGTACCCCGGCGACTACCTCATGCCCTGGCAGAGCTGCCCGCCGCCACGCCCCCGCCGCGCGCCCGCACCGAACCCCGCTCCCGCACCGGGGCACCACAGCGACCTGCGACGGCTGCGCACCGCCTACCGCCTGCTGCGCCGCGTCCCGACCCTCACCGCACTCGGCTACTTCACCCTGTTCCTGCTGCTGTCCGGCTACGCGCCCGCCCTGATGACCCGTCCCGTGGGCGACGGCGGGCTCACCACCGGCCTCCTGCTGGGCCTGTGCCAACTGCCCGTCGCACTCGTCTCGATCGCGGTGTACGAGTGGACCGCCCGCCGCACCGTCGACCCGCTCAGCGCCGGCCTCCGCGACCGGGCCGCCCGCCGGCACCACACGGGCGGACCCGCGCCGGCGGGCGACCGCAGGACGGGGGCCGGCCGGTGAACGGGTTCGACGAGTCCGCCCGGTCGATGTCCCTGACCGCGTTCATCGCCGTCGCCAGCCTCACCCTGCTGCTCTGCGTGATGACCGGGCCCGACCGCGACGACCTCGACGCCTTCTACACCGGCTACCGCGCGCTCACCCCGCTGCGGGGCGGCCTCGCCATCGCCGGTGACTACCTCTCCGCCGCCACGGCCCTCGGCACCACCGGGGTCATCGCCCTCACCGGCCACGACGGCCTCGTACTGGCCCTCAGTACGGTGCTCTCGCTGGTCCTGCTGATGTTCCTGCTCGCCGAACCCCTGCGCAACGCGGGCCGGTTCACCATGGGCGACATGCTCACCCGGCGGGCCCCCGGCCGGGCCGCCCGCATCGCCTCCTGCACCGTCACCCTCGCCGCGCTGCTGCCGCTGATGGTCGTCCAGCTCGCCGGCAGCGGCGATCTGCTCGCCTTCGTCCTCGGCTTCGACAGCTCCGGATTCCGCACCGGATCCATCATCGCCCTCGGCGCCGTCATGATCGGTTACGCGGCCATCGGCGGCATGAAGGGCACCGCCCTGATCCAGATCGTGAAGACCGTCGTCCTCCTCGGCGCGGGGCTCCTCGTCTCCGTACTCGTCCTCGACCGCTTCGGCTGGGACACCGGCACCCTGCTGCGCGCCGCCGGGACCGGAAGCGGCGCGGGCGCCGCCTACCTGCGCTCCGGCCTCCAGTTCGGCGGCAGCGAGCTCGACATGATCAGCTCCGAACTGACCGTCGTGCTCGGCGCCGCCTGCCTGCCCCACATCACCATGCGGATGACCAGCGTCCGCGACGCCCGGGCGGTCCGCCGCTCCCTGTCCTGGGCCGTCGGCATCGTCGTCTGCCTCTGCCTCCTGCTCGCCGTCATCGGCTTCGGGGCCGCCGCGCTCGTCGGGGGCGAACGCATCACCGCCGCGGGGGCCCAGGGCAACAGCGCCGTCCTCCAGGTCACCGGAGCCGTCGCGGGCGCCGGCGAGGCGGGGGCGCTCGTCGTCACCACCATGACCACGGCGATCTTCCTGACCCTGCTGGCCTCGGTCGCCGGAATGATCCTGGCCTGCGCCAACTCGCTCGCCCACGACCTGTTCGCCCACGGCCGGCGGAACGGCCGGCCCCTGGAACCCCGTACCGAGATGGCGACGGCGCAGGGCGCGGCGATCGGCGTCGGGGCGCTCGCCGTCACCCTCGCCGTCCTCGCCCGGCACTGGAACGTCCAGGCGCTGGTGGCCCTGTCCTTCTGCGTCGGGGCGTCCGCCATCGCCCCGGCGCTCGTCTACAGCATGTTCTGGCGCCGCTTCACCCGGACCGGGCTGCTCTGCACGCTCCTCGGCGGCACCGCCTGTGTGTTCGTGCTGATCACCGGCACCAACCTCGTCTCCGGCTCCCCCGGTTCGGTCTTCCCCCACCGCGACTTCAACTGGTTCCCGCTCACCACGACGGGGCTCGTCTCCATCCCCTTCGGCTTCCTGGCCGGGTGGCTGGGAACCGTGTGCGGGCGGGACGCGGACGCGTCGGGACAGCGCCGCCAGTACGAGGCCGTCGAACCCTGGATCCTCGCGGGAGCCCCACCGGCGGGACGGAGATGAGACGGGCCCGGCCCCGGCCCCCGCACAGGGGTCGGGGCCGGGCCCGTCGGCGTACGGGGGTGAACCGGGGTCAGCCCTTGAGCGCGGCCACCTCGGGCGAGGCGGCCGGGTCGGCCGTCCCGTCGGCGCCGGCGGCACGGCGCACGGCCGGGATGAGGGCCGCGATGGCCGCGGCGACGAGGGCGACACCGCAGCCGAACATCAGGCCCGTACGGAACCCGGCCTCGGAGGTGAAGCTGTAGCCGGCCGTCTCCGTGGTCATCTGGGCGAGGAGCGCCCCGATCACGGCGGCGCCGATCGAGGTGCCGAGCGAGCGCATGAGCGTGTTGAACCCGTTGGCGGCGGCCGTCTCCGACAGCGGCACCGAGCTCATGATCAGGGCGGGGATCGCACCGTAGGCGAGACCGACACCGCTGCTGCTGATCATGAGGAACAGCATCAGGCCCCAGGCCGACCCCATCAGGAGGATCCCGATCCCGTAGGCGGCGGCGATGACCAGCACACCGGAGACCAGCGTGAACTTCGGGCCCCTGGCGTCGATCAGCTTCCCGCCGAGCGGGGAGACGATCATCATCATGAGGCCGCCGGGCGCCATCCACAGGCCGGCGGCGAGCATCGACTGGCCCAGGCCGTATCCGGTGGCCTCGGGGAACTGCAGGAGCTGCGGCGCGATCAGCATGCCGGCGTACATGCCGAAGCCGACGAAGAGCGACGCGACGTTGGTGATGAGGACGCGCGGACGGGCCGTGGTGCGCAGGTCGACCAGCGGGTCCTTGGTCCGCAGCTCCCAGAGGCCCCAGAGGAGCAGCACCACGACGGAGGCGGCGAACAGGCCGAGCGTCGTCGTGGAGGCCCAGCCCCACTCGGCGCCCTTGGAGACGGCCAGGAGCAGGCAGACCAGGCCGACCGCCAGACCGAGGGCACCGGGCACGTCGAAGCGCTGCCCCTTGGCGCCGGCCGGGACGTCCGGGATCAGGAACCAGATCAGGGCGAAGATGATGAGGGCCAGCACGGCCGAACCCCAGAACAGCACCCGCCAGTTCGCGTACTGGGCGACCGCCGAGGCGATCGGCAGGCCGAGGGCGCCGCCGATGCCGAGGGAGGCGCTGACCAGGGCGATGGAGGAGCTCATCTTCTCCTTCGGCACCACGTCACGCAGCAGGGCGATGCCGAGCGGCACCATGCCCATGCCCATCCCCTGGAGACCACGTCCGACGATCATGGGGACGACGGAGGTCGCGAGCGCGCACACGACCGACCCGAGGAACAGCGGAACGGCGCAGACGAGCAGCATCCGGCGCTTGCCCAGCAGGTCGCCCAGCCGCCCGGAGACCGGCACGCACACCGCCGAGACCAGCAGAGTCGCCGTGATCACCCAGGCGGCGTTCGAGGACGTGGTGTCGAGGAGCTTCGGCAGCTCCGCGATCAGCGGGGTGACCAGGGTCTGCATGATCGCCGCCACGGTGCCGGCAAAGGCGAGCGTGGCGATCACACCGCCTGATCTGGCTGTCGGCCGGTGGGCATCCATGAGCGTGGGACTCCTAGGGGGTCGGCGGCGCGCTCTCCGCGCCAAGGATGTGCATCGTACACGTCCAATGTGTCATACACGTTATATGCCCAGTACACATCTCATGGCGTGGCCGACGTGACGAAAACGGGCGTCGGGAAGGCCCCTTCGAGTGCCTTCCCGACGCCCGCCCGACGCGAGGCCGCCGCCCCTCAGTCCCCGACGGAACCCGACACCGCGCGCCCCGTCAGCGCCGCCAGCGAACTGCGTACGTGCGCCATGTGCGCCTGCACCTCCTCGCGGCCCTCCTCGTGCTCCCGCAGGATCCGCTCGGTCTCCCGCGCCACACGCTCCTCCGCCATCCGCGCCCCCGACAGCAGCTCGGCCGCCCGCGCCTCCGCGTCCTCCTGACCGTGCCGGGCCGCCTCCTCCGCCTCCGAGAGCTCCCGCCGCGCCGCCGCGAGCACCTCCTCCCCGCGCGCCGCCAGCTCCGCCTCACGCTCGGCCGTCGCGGCCTCGGCGCCGGCGATCGCACCGTCCGCCGCCTTGCCCCGCTCCGTGTGCTCCTGCTCCTGATGAGCCAGCACACCCGCCGTACGCCGACGGGTCTCGGCCATCTCCGCATCGGCGGCCCCCCGCACCTCACCGGCCTCCTGGCGCGCCTCCTCCACCAGCGCCCCGGCACCGTCCCGCGCCACGGTCAGCGTCTCCTCCGCACGGGCGTCCGCGGCCGCCCGCACCGCCCCCGCCTGCGCGCGCGCCTCCTCACGGAGCTCCCGGCCCGCCGCGTCCGCCGCGTCCCGCAGCGCCTGGGCCTCCTCCAGCGCCGCACCCCGCGCCGCCTCCGCCTCGGCCTCCGCCAGAGCCAGGATCTGCCGCGCCCGCTCCCCCAGCGACTGATACGTCTGCGGCGGGAGCGAGGCCACCACCTCGTCCAGCCGCGCGGACTCCGCCGCCAGCTCTTCGGCCCGCGCCGTCAGCACCGAGAGCCGCTCCAGCGCCCCGTCCCGCTCCGCCGACAGCGCGGCCACCGTGCGGTCCACCTGCTCAGGACGGTAACCACGCCCCCGTACACCGACGAAACCGTGCGCGGACACCGGTCCACCACTCATCCCTGAAGCCCTCTTTCCGCTCTCCGACCCCACGACCATGAAGCAATACGTCAAGGATGCGGTAATTGGCCCGGAAGTCGGAATCGATCAGCTGCATTCAGGACCGAAGCGACCCGTATCACAGAAGCCCACACAAAAGGCGCCCGCCCCATCACGGGACGAGCGCCTTTCATACACAACACGTCAGATCCGATCGGGCCGGATGATCGGGCCGGATCACCGGATCACCGGGTCACCGGGTCACCGGGTCACAGCAACCCGTCCCACATCTGCTCCAGCAGCACCGACCACCAGCCCTCCGGCGACGCCAGCGCCGCCGGATCGATCGCCACCAACTGCGCCTGGAAATCGACCGTCCAACGGCCCGCCTGCTCCGGGTTCAACCCGAACCGCAGCCGCCACATCCGGCCCAGCAACGCCATCGACCGTACGAACTCGGGCAGCCCCGTGTTCACGAACTGCGGCGGAACCGGCTGACCACCAGGACCCGCCTCCACCGGAACGGCCACGATGTTCGCCGTCCCGTACTGCACACAGATCGCCCGGCCGAAGTCCGAACCCATCACCAGGTACGAACCCGCGTCCGACGCCGGCTGCACCTGACGCTGCGCCGCCAGCTCCGCCAGCGTCGGCACCACCGGATGACCCGGCTGCGCCCAGAAGAACGGCCCGAAATCAACGGGAAGACCCGCCCACATCAGCGTCCGCGCCACCACCTCGGGCACACCCTGACGGGACACCGCCCGCTGGTCGAAGCGCAGCACACCCTGAGGACCGAACGCCCCCAGCATCTCCTCCGCCAGCGCCTCCGGAGGCACCGCCATGGCAGGCGGCATCTGCGGCAACGGCGCCCGCACCGGAGCCGGCCGCGCCGGACCGTCCGCCACCTGGTGCAACTCACCCTGATGCGTCAGCAGATGCTGCATGCCCTGCTGCCGGCTCGCGTGATCCGTCCCGTACGGAGCGACGCTCGTGATCCGGACCTGCGGCCACGTCTCCCGGATCATCCGCGCGCAGTAACCACCCGGCAGCTCACACGACTCCAGCTCCGTGTGCAGCTCGATCACCTGCTGCGGCGGCACGTTCATCCCCCGCAGCTCATGCAGCATCTGCCACTCCGGATGCGGCGTACCCGGCGCCGAACGCCGGATCAGCTGCTGCTCACTGCCGTCCGCCGCACGGAAACGCAGCACGGCCTGATACCCGGGACCGACCGTCGGCTGCCCCGCCGGCTGCTGCGGATAGCCGTACGCCCCGGGAGGCGGCGTCGCACCCGGAGGCGGGCCGGGCGGCGCCGGCGGACCGGGCGGACCCGGAGGACGCGGCGCGTTCGGGCCACCGATACTCGCGTCCGCGAACATCGTCGCGGCATGGTGCACCCCACCACCCGGAGGCGGCGTCGCACCAGGAGGACCAGGCGGACCAGGCGGACCAGGCGGACCGGGAGGCG
>NZ_JBVJNK010000010.1:0-135739 GCF_055583745.1 Streptomyces sp. NPDC104381 | reverse complement strand
GCGAACATCGTCGCGGCATGGTGCACCCCACCACCCGGAGGCGGCGTCGCACCAGGAGGACCAGGCGGACCAGGCGGACCAGGCGGACCGGGAGGAGCAGGCGGACCGGGCGGCTGCGCCCCGGGAGGCGGCGTCGCACCCGAGTCCGGCGCACCCGGAGGCCCCAGCTGCGACACGAGCTGCGTCGGCACATAACCACCCGCCGGCGCACCCGGCCCCGAAGGCGGCGGGGTCGCCCCCGGCCGCACCCCCGGCGTACCCGGCGCCCCGGGCGGCGGCGGAGTCGTCGACCCCGCACCCCGCGCACCCCGCGGCGGCACGACCGCCTTGCTCGTCGCCGCATCCGCGATGTCCCCCGCACCGGGACCCGGACCCCGGCCCGGGCCCTCCGCGGAAGGCGCCGGAACAACGGGAGCAGAAGGAGCAGAAGGAGTGGGGGCGGCGGGAGCGGGAGGCCCCGGCGGCGGCGCCTGCGGATCCAGCCCCGGCACGACCGACGTCGGCGGCAGCTGACTGCCACCCGACATCAGCGCCGTCGGCGCCTCCGCGGAAACGACCCGCGGCGGAGCCTCGTCATCGTCCGACCCCGAGAGCGGCGGCGCGAACACCGTCGCCGGCAACGGCACCGCACCCTCGTCGGCACCCGCGTTCGTATCCGTACCCGCCCACGGCGTCCCACCGGCCGGCACACCGTCGTTCGCCGTCGGCTCATGATCCGGCTGCCCACCGGCAGCCGGCCACGCCGACCCCGAATCGGCCTGCGCCGGCACGGGAACAGAAGGAGAGGAAGCAGAAGAAGCGGGAGGAGAAGAAGAAGGGGAGGCGGGAGCAGACGGCGCATCCCCGTCCGACTCCGCACGCCGGTCCGGAATACCCAGCTTGTCCGCCGCCTCCTGGAGCCACTCCGGCGGCGTCAACAGGAACGACGTCTGATTCAGATCGATACGCTGCGGCGGCTCCGGAGCAGCGGCCTCCGCCTCCGCGGACGCCCCGTAATCCTCCTCGTACCGCCGGATCACCTCACCCACCGGCAACCCCGGCCACAACGTGGCCTCACCACTGTCCCGGGCGATCACCAGCCGCTGACGGCCCCCGTCCGACACAGGACCCTCCGCACGGTCCTCCGCCCACACCACGAAACCCAGCTCGAACTCACGGACCCGGACCTCACGGTGCTGATACGCGGGCACATCACCGTTGACCCACTCATCCGCCCGCTCCTGCGCCTGCGCGAACGTCACCACCGCGCTCACCCCTCCACCGGGACGGCCCGCGCGAAGCCACCGTCCACCATCAGGTTCGCCACCGTCTCCAACTCCGGCGGATTACCCGCCAGCCGCTGGAGGAACGCGTCGAAATCCTCACCGCACGGCAACAGAAGCCGGTCCACCCGCTCCTGCACACCCCAGCCGTCCTGATCCCGCGCATCGTCGTACGCGCAGAACCACACCGACCCCACACCGGACCCACGCACCTTCACCGCCAGGATCCCGCCCTGGACGAAACCCACGCCCAGGAAATCCTTCGTGAAGTGATCACGCAGACACTTGTTCACATACACCAGGTCGTTCATGGCAGCTTCCTCACGCACCGTGAAGAACGGCTGGTCCACCAGCAGACCCAGCTCCGCGTCCAACGCCGCACCCACCGGCGCCGAACCACCCGCCGCCTTCAGGAACGACCGGTACGCACCAGGAAGCCGATAACCCAGATCCTCCTCGACACCCAGGATCTGCTGCTCACCCACCGCCACCGAACCCTTCGGCAACCGGAAATGAGCGGGCCGCGTCTCCTGCAACGGCCGCGTACCACGACGGTTCTGATCCACCGCGGTCGTCGCCAGACCACCGTGATGACGCAACAACGCCTTCACCTCGACCGGCACCAGCTCCATCCGCCGGCCACCCGCCACGTGATGCCACGTCCAGCCGTGCGGAGTCGCCACCGCGGGAATCGTGCCCCACAGCTCATGACCACTCGCCGCCAACGCCGCGTTCGCCGACACGTAATCCGTCAACCGCAGCTCGTCGACACCGAACCCCGGAGGCGGATCCGCGATCTCCGCGGCCGCACGCGCGTACGGCGAAAGCACCGGATAGCCGTTCCCGTCCACACGCACACCCCTGGGATGGCGGGACGCCCGGACCGGATCCGGGAAATGCACGACCTGCCCGGCATAGGCCGCATTCGGTGGCGCGGCTTGCTGCCCGAGCCGACCTGTCGTCATGGCGGTTGCCCCCTGCTGCGTCTGGTGTTCCGCACAGCCTATGCGGTGACGCAACAACGCCCCCCGCCCCCGGGCACCCCCTCACCCACCGTCACCACCACGTGACGGACATACGACAACCACCCCACCCGCCCGCGACACGCAGACACGTTTCACCCACCCAGCTTCCCCACCACCCTGCATATTTGGCAGGCTGTCCCCCGCAACTCGGGGGATTGCAGGGAGGGACACCAGCACCATGCACACAGCACAAACAGTCACATCCGGAGACCCACGACTCAGCTGGAGCACCACCGAACCCAACCGCGCACCCCAGCTCCACCACCGCCGCGACGGCATCCTGCCCGCCGTGGCCGCAGCGCTGTCCGTACGCGGAGAAACCCTCACCTGCACCGCGGGCAAAGGCGACCAGCCACCCGTCCTCCACCCCCTCGTGCAGGACTTCCTCGACACCCTCACCAGCAACCAGCGCGAACGCTTCACCGGCCGCTGCCCCGAAGCCATACTCCTGTCACGCCAGCTCACCGCCGCCGACGACAGCCGCTCCAAACGCGCCCAGCGCAAACCCCTCACCAACGGCGAAGCCCGCCGCGCACTCAAACACGCGCGCCTCACCGCCCGCCGCATCCGCGAGGACGGCGACCCCCTCCACGGCAGCTACGCACCCCCCTGCCGCTCCTGCACGGCGATGCTCGCCCACTTCGGCGTACGCCCCGTCGACCTCACCACCGGTGCGGCGACCACCGCCGAGAAGGGCTGAGCACACCACCATGCACGACCGGACCGACGTACCCGCCCAGCAGAACCGCGCCTCCACCACCCGCTTCCCCGTCGCCGTCGACGCCGCACTCCGCGACGCCGGCTGGGAACCCGGCCGCTGGGACATCCGCCAGGCCGAGGAATGGGCCGACGCCCTCCGCTCCCACGCCTCCCCCGCCGGACACCAGCACGCCGTCTTCCCCGCGGCCGTCGAAGCCTGGGCCGAATTCGGCGGCCTCCACATCACCGCCACCGCACCCGGCCGCCAGATCGCCACCCCCACCGTGCACATCGACCCGCTCAGCGGACTCCACCTGGCACGCACCCTCGGCGACCTCGGACGCGCCCTCGAAACCGAAGTCGCCCCCCTCGGCGAAGAAGGCGACGGACAAGCCGTCCTCGCCATCGACAGCGAAGGCCGCGTCTACTCCATCGACCACACCGGCGACTGGTACCTCGGCTCCGACATCGACCGCGCCCTCGAAACCCTCATGACCGGCACCCAGCCCGCCCGCCTCACCTCCGGCTGAGCCCCCTCACGCCTCCCCGGCGTCCGGCAACACCGCCGACACCCGGAAACCCCCCGCATCCGTCGGCCCCGACACGAACACACCGCCCAGCCCCAGCACCCGCTCCCGCATCCCCACCAGACCGTTCCCACCGCTCGGCAGCCCGGCGTCCGCCGTCACACCGTCCGTCGGACCGTTCTCCACCTGCATCGCCACCTCCGCCCCCCGGTGCGCCAACCGCACCCACGTCCGCGCACCCGCCGCATGCTTGTGCACGTTCGTCAACGCCTCCTGCACCACCCGGTACGCCGTCTGCTCCACCTCCGGCGCATACGGACGCAGCTCCCCCTCCACCGAGAGCTCCACCGTCATCCCCGCCTCACGCGACTGCGCCACCAGCGCCTCCACCTCACGCAGCCGAGGCCCCTCCTCCACCGCCTCCACGGCGACGACGGCCGCCACCCGCCCCACCGACGCCAACGGCACCTGGCCCGGCCGCGGAGCCACCAACGCGTCCCCGCTCCGCAGCACCCCGAGCATCTCCCGCAACTCCGTCAACGCCTGCCGGCCCATGTCCCCCACCAGCGCCGCGTTACGCACCGCCTTCGCCGGATCCTTCGGCGCCACCGCCTGCAACGCCGCCGCGTGCACCACCATCAGGCTCACCCGGTGCGCCACCACGTCATGCATCTCCCGCGCGATCCGGGTCCGCTCCTCCGTACGCGCCCACTCGGCCCGCTCCTCCGCCCGGTCCGCCAGCAGCGACAGCTCCCGCTCCAGCGAATCCGCACGCTCCCGCAAGCTCTCCATCAGCCTGCGCCTGGCCCCGATATAGAGACCGAAGAGCACCGACGGCGCCGTCATCCCCAACGACATGAACAGGGACACCGCCGGCACGTACCAGACGCCCGGCCCGAAATCCGCGTGCTCGTCCACGCTCTGCCGCAGCCGGACGTACGACACGATGAACGTGCCGACCAGCGTCATCCCCGTCAGCACCACCGTGATCCTGCGCGGCACCTCCGAGGCCGCCAGCGTGTAGAGCCCGACGATCGCCATCAGGAAGCCCATCTCGGCCGGCGTCGTCGCGATCGACACCAGCACCACCGCGATCGGCCACCGCCGCCGCAGCACCAGCACCGAACCGGCCAGCAGCCCGAAGAGCACCGTCAACGGCACCGGCAACCCGGTGTCCCCGGCGAACTCCACCCCCTCCAGCGCACACTCCAGCGCCGAGACCAGCGCCAGCCCCACGTCCAGGGCGACACTCCGCCGCCGCTCCCACCACCAGTAGCCGCGGGTGGTCGGACCCGCCGCTTCCCGGTCTGCCCCCGTTGCGGTCATGGCATCCAGCGTACGGGCGGACGCATCCCTTTTTCCGGAGACTCCATCAGCACAGAAAGTGACTGGTCACGACGTAAACGCAGGTAATCGCACGATCCGGTGAACCGAGCACCCTTTCGACCCGGACGTCCGCATTCCGGACGACGCTGCTCACATGACACATGCCACTGGCAAGTACGCGGATTTCGAGGGCCTCCGGAAGCAGGCGGTCGCGCTGAGGCGCGAGGGCCTCAGCGTGCGACAGATCAGGGACCGGCTGAAGGTCTTCAACAACGACATCCTCCATCGCCTCCTGCAAGGCGAGCCCGCCCCGGATTGGACGAAGCGTCCCCGCGCGAAGGACGACCTGCGCGCGAAGGCCCGGGAGCTGCGACTCCAGGGCATGACCTACGACCAGATCCAGGAGGAGCTGGGCTGCTCGAAGAGCTCGATCTCGCTATGGGTCCGGGACCTGCCGAAGCCGGAACCTCGCTACACGGAGGAAGAGCGTCTCGCCCGTATGAACGCGGGACTGGCCAGCCTGCGGGCACACCAGGACGCAGAACGAGTGGAGACAAAACGCGTCGCACGCGAATCAGTGGGCGAGGTCTCCGATCGGGAGCTCTTTCTGGCCGGGGTCGCGCTGTACTGGGCCGAGGGCATGAAGGACAAGCCCTACAGCCGCCGGGAAAGCCTGCTGTTCATCAACAGCGACCCCAACGTGATCAAGGTCTACCTGAGCTGGCTCGACCTGCTCGGCGTCACACGCGAGCGCCTACACCTCCGCGTCAGCATCCATGAGACGGCGAACGTCGCAGAGGCAGAGGATTTCTGGGCCGACCTGACCGGAATCCCACGCGCGGACTTCATGCGGGCCACCCTCAAAAAGCACTCCCCGAAGACGACTCGCAAGAACACAGGCGAGGCGTATCGCGGCTGTCTGGTCATCTACGTAACCAAGAGCGCGGAGCTCTATCGTCGCGTAGAAGGCGCTTGGTACGGCATAGTGTTGGGTGCCGACCCGACGGACCGACGCAATGTCCGGTTTAGTCGAGCTTGATCCCCCATGGTGTAATCAGGCAGCACTGCGAGTTTTGGTCTCGTATGTCCAGGTTCAAATCCTGGTGGGGGAGCACCAAGACGCGGGCCCCGACCTCACGGTCGGGGCCCGCGCTCGTTTCGGGCATATACGCCCCCGGTATCCTGCGGATGTCCACCACCCGAAGCCGAAGGGCACATCCGTGAGCGCCATCACCCCGGCCGCCGTCGTCGTCCTCGCAGCGGGTGAGGGCACCCGCATGAAGTCGAAGACACCCAAGGTCCTGCACGAGATCTCCGGGCGCTCGCTCGTCGGACATGTCGTCGCCGCCTCCCGTGAGCTCGACCCCCAGCACCTCGTCGTGGTCGTGGGCCACGCCAGCGAGCAGGTCACCGCGCACCTCTCCGCCGGGGACACCCCCGTACGCACCGCCTACCAGGCCGAGCAGAACGGCACCGGCCACGCGGTCCGGATGGGCCTCGAGGAGCTCGGCGGAACCGTCGACGGCACCGTGATCGTCGTCTGCGGGGACACCCCGCTGCTCTCCGGCGAGACCCTCGCCGCGCTCGCCGCCACGCACTCCGCCGACGCCAACGCCGTCACCGTGCTGACCGCCGAGGTCCCGGACTCCACCGGCTACGGCCGGATCGTGCGCGACGCGGCCACCGGGGCGGTCACCGAGATCGTCGAGCACAAGGACGCCACCGACGCGCAGCGTGCGATCCGGGAGATCAACTCCGGGGTCTTCGCGTTCGACGGCCGGCTGCTGAGCGACGCGCTCGGCAAGGTCCGCACGGACAACAGCCAGGGCGAGGAGTACCTCACCGACGTGCTGTCGATCCTGCGTGAGGCGGGGCACCGGGTGGGGGCCTCCGTGGCGGGCGACCACCGGGAGATCCTGGGCATCAACAACCGCCTCCAGCTGGCCGAGGCGCGGCGGCTGCTGAACGAGCGGCTGCTGGAGCGCGCCATGCTGGCGGGCGTGACGGTCGTGGACCCGGCGTCGACGCTGATCGACGCGACGGTGACGTACGAGCGTGACGCGGTCGTGCACCCGGGGACCCAGCTGCTGGGGACGACGCATCTCGCCGAGGACGCCGAGGTGGGCCCGAACTCCCGTCTGAAGGACACCGTGGTCCATGCGGGCGCGCGGGTGGACAACACGGTCTCGGACGGCGCCGAGGTGGGCCCCGGGGCGTCGGTGGGGCCGTTCGCGTATCTGCGGCCGGGCACGCGGCTGGGCGCGAAGGCCAAGGCCGGTACGTACGTCGAGATGAAGAACGCGACGATCGGCGAGGGCACGAAGGTGCCGCATCTGAGTTACGTCGGGGACGCGACGATCGGTGACCACACGAACATCGGTGCGGCGAGCGTGTTCGTGAACTACGACGGGGTGGCGAAGCACCACACCACGATCGGGTCGCACTGCCGGACCGGGTCGGACAATATGTTTGTGGCGCCTGTCACGGTCGGGGACGGCGTTTACACGGCCGCGGGTTCGGTCATCACCAAGGACGTACCGTCCGGTTCACTGGCCGTCGCCCGGGGCCAGCAGCGGAATATCGAGGGCTGGGTCGCCCGGAAGCGTCCCGGGAGTGCCGCGGCTCAGGCTGCCCAGGCCGCCACTCAGGAGCCCGACGGCGAAAGCTGACCGGAAACAGGTGCGCCAAAGGCGGCGTACCGTGATAGATGCTCACCCATTTCGGCTGGCTCGTCGCACATCGGGACACATGCGTGCGGTGCCAGATACACGTCTGAGGAGACTGTGCTGTGACCGGGATCAAGACGACCGGCGAGAAGAAACTGATGCTCTTCTCCGGCCGCGCCCACCCCGAGCTGGCCGAGGAGGTCGCGCATCAACTGGGTGTCGGTCTCGTGCCGACGAAGGCCTTCGATTTCGCCAACGGTGAGATCTACGTGCGTTTCCAGGAGTCCGCGCGTGGCGCCGACTGCTTCCTGATCCAGAGCCACACGGCTCCGATCAACAAGTGGATCATGGAGCAGCTGATCATGCTGGACGCGCTGAAGCGCGCGTCGGCCCGTTCCATCACGGTGATCGTGCCGTTCTACGGGTATGCCCGTCAGGACAAGAAGCACCGTGGTCGTGAGCCGATCTCGGCGCGGCTGATCGCGGATCTGATGAAGACGGCGGGTGCGGACCGCATCCTCACGGTGGATCTGCACACGGACCAGATCCAGGGCTTCTTCGACGGTCCGGTGGACCACCTGTTCGCGCTGCCGATCCTGGCGGACTACGTGGGTGCGAAGGTCGACCGTTCGAAGCTGACGATCGTGTCTCCGGACGCCGGCCGTGTGCGGGTGGCGGACCGTTGGTGCGACCGGCTGGACGCTCCGCTGGCGATCGTGCACAAGCGGCGTGACAAGGACGTGCCGAACCAGGTCAGCGTCCATGAGGTCGTGGGTAACGTCGAGGGCCGGGTGTGTGTCCTGGTCGACGACATGATCGACACGGGTGGCACGATCTGTGCCGCCGCGGACGCGCTGTTCGCGCACGGTGCGGAGGACGTCATAGTGACGGCGACGCACGGTGTGCTGTCGGGTCCGGCCGCGGACCGTCTGAAGAATTCGAAGGTCAGTGAGTTCGTGTTCACGGACACGCTGCCGACGCCGGGTGAGCTGGAGATCGACAAGATCACGGTGCTCTCGATCGCGCCGACGATCGCGCGTGCGGTGCGTGAGGTGTTCGAGGACGGTTCGGTGACGAGCCTCTTCGAGGAGCAGGAGTAGTCACACGGGTGATCGCCCCCTGCGGGTGATCGACTTTGGGTGCGGCCTTCCCGCCGGGTAGACTGAACAGGTTGCTCGGCGAGGGAGGCCGTTCTCATGCGTGGTCATGGGGTCGGTGCTCCGTTATCGACGCGCTCTTCGTAGCAGGCCTGTCGTGGGCCGGGTGACCATCGGTTCTTCGTCACCTTTTGAGTCATCTACGAGGAGTGCAGCATGGCTGAGATCAAGCTCGACGCAACGGTCCGTACGGAGTTCGGCAAGGGCGCTGCCCGTCGTACGCGTCGTGCCAACCTGGTTCCCGGGGTCGTCTACGGCCACGGTGCTGAGCCGGTTCACATCAACCTGCCGGGCCACGAGCTGCTGCTCGCCCTGCGTACCGCGAACGTGCTGATCGGTCTGGAGATCGACGGCAAGGACGCGCTGGTCATCCCGAAGGCCGTGCAGCGCAACCCCCTCAAGGGCAACATCGAGCACGTCGACCTGCTGACCGTGAAGCGCGGCGAGAAGGTCAACGTCGAGATCGCGGTGCACGCCGAGGGCGACCTGGCGCCGGGCGCCAACCTGCTGGAGTACGTGCAGAGCACCCTGCTCGTCGAGGCCGAGGCCACCCACATCCCCGAGTCGGTCACGGTTTCCGTCGCCGGTCTGGACGCGGGTGACTCGATCGTCGCGAAGGACATCGAGCTGCCCAAGGGTGCCGTGCTCGCCGGTGACGAGGACGCCATCGTGCTGCAGGTCGTCGCCGCGCAGGCCGAGGAGGCGCCTGCCGAGGGCACCGAGACCGAGGCTGCCGAGGCCTGAGCCTCGCCCCACCTGCTTGACTGACGGGGTGGCGGTTCCCTTCCGGGGGTTCCGCCGCCCCGTTTCCCTGTATCGACCGGCTGTGTACGTACGCGAGGAGACCGAGCTCTGATGTCCGACGCCACCGACCCCTGGCTGATCGTGGGCCTCGGTAATCCCGGCCCCGAGTATGCGGCGAACCGGCACAACGTCGGTTTCATGGTGGCCGATCTGCTGGCTGAGCGGATCGGTGGGAAGTTCAAGCGGGCGCAGAAGGCGCAGGCTCAGGTGGTGGAGGGGCGGATCGGTCCGCCGGGGCCGGCGAGTCGTCGTGTGGTGCTGGCGAAGCCGATGTCGTACATGAATCTGTCGGGTGGTCCGGTGACGGCTCTGCGGGATTTCTACAAGGTGCCGACGGATCATGTCGTGGCGGTGCATGACGAGTTGGACATCGATTTCGGGATGTTGCGGCTGAAGCTGGGTGGCGGGGACAACGGGCACAACGGGCTGAAGTCGATGACGAAGGCGATGAGTCCGGATTATCACCGGGTGCGGTTCGGGATCGGTCGGCCGCCGGGGCGGATGCAGGTGGCGGATTTCGTGCTGAAGGACTTCTCGTCGGCGGAGCGCAAGGAGCTCGCGTATCTGGTCGACCGGTCGGCGGATGCGGTGGAGTCGTTGCTGGCGGAGGGGCTGGAGCGGGCTCAGTCCGCGTACAACTCCTGACATTCCTGTTGCTTCTTGGGTGTTTTTCGGCCATAGGTTGACCGACGGCAGGGCTCTGCCCAAGGATCGGCCCCCATGAAGCGGAGTTCGTCCCACCGGGTGGTGGCCCATGGCCGTACGTTCGCGGCGGGCTGTGTCGTGCTGGTGCTGCTGGTGGCGGGCGTGTGGACGTCGTGGGACACGGCGCATCACATCGTTCTGGCCAAGGGCCGTGACCACGGGACGATGACGGTGACGGGGTGCGGTGACGACGCGTGTACGGGGTCGTTCGCTCCGGACGCGACGTCGCAGGCGCGGTCCGAGGTGGCGGTGGAGCGGTCCGTCGCGGTGCGGAAGGGGGACCGTTTCCCCGTGGTGGTGAAGCCCGGGACCGGGGACGTGGTGCGTACCGGGTTGCCGGGCTTTCTGCATGCGTGGGTGCCGCTGGGTGGTGCGTTGATGCTGGCCGCGTTGTTGATCGGCGGCGGTATGCGGCTGACGCGGACGGCGTGGGGGACCGGGATCGCGGGTGCGGTCCTGCTGCTGGCGACGTTCGTCGCCCTCTGACAGGGGCCGCACCCGCTCACATGGTGATCAGCCGGTGTTGCGGAGGCCTGCGGCGACACCGTTGACGGTGAGCAGCAGGGCGCGGGCGAGCAGGGGGTCGGGCTCTTCGCCGCTTTCGGCGGCCTGGCGCTGGCGGGCGAGCAGGGATACCTGGAGGTAGGAGATGGGGTCCAGGTAGGCGTCGCGGATGGCGAAGGTCTGCTGGAGCACCGGGCTGGTGTCGAGGAGTTCCTTGCCGCCGGTGACCTTGAGGACTTCCTGCACGGTGAGTTCGTGTTCGGCCTGGATGACGTCGAAGACGTGCTTGAGCTCGTCGGGGACGAGGGTGTCGACGTAGTGCCGGGCGATGCGCAGGTCGGTCTTGGCGAGGGTCATCTCGACGTTGGAGATGAAGTTCTGGAAGAAGTGCCACTGTCCGTGCATTTCTTCCAGGACGGGGTCGAGGCCGGCTTCGCGGAGTGCCTTGAGGCCGGAGCCGACGCCGAACCAGCCGGGGACGATCTGGCGGGACTGGGTCCAGCCGAAGACCCACGGGATGGCGCGCAGTCCGTCGAGGGAGACGCCGGAGCCGGGGCGGCGGGAGGGCCGGGAGCCGAGGTGCAGGTCGGCGAGCTGGTCCACCGGGGTGGAGGCGAGGAAGTAGGCGGGGAGGTCGGGGTCCTCGACGAGCTTGCGGTAGGCCTGGTGGGCGGCGTCGGAGACGGTGTCCATGGCCGCGTCCCAGCGGGCGAGGGCTTCGTCGGACTGGCGGGGTGCGGTGTGGAGCGCGGAGGCCTGGAGGGTGGCCGCGACGGTCAGTTCCAGGTTTTCGCGGGCGAGGGCGGGGATGAGGTACTTGTCGGAGATGACCTCGCCCTGTTCGGTCACCTTGATCTCGCCCTCGAGGGTGCCCCAGGGCTGCGCGAGGATCGCGTCGTGGGAGGGGCCGCCGCCGCGGCCGACGGTGCCGCCGCGGCCGTGGAAGAGGCGCAGGCGTACGCCGTAGCGGTGGGCCACGTCGCGGAGCCGGCGCTGGGCGCGGTGGATCTCCCACTGGGAGGTGGTGATGCCGCCGAACTTGGAGGAGTCGGAGTAGCCGAGCATGACCTCCTGGACGTCGCCGCGGAGGGAGACGAGCCGGCGGTAGGAGGGGTCGGCGAGCATCTCGTCGAGGATGACGTCGGCGGCCTTGAGCTCGTCGGTGGTCTCCAGGAGCGGGACGATGCCGATCTTGGCCCAGCCGCCGTGGAGGTCGAGGAGGCCGGCTTCGCGGGCGAGGACGGCGGCGGCGAAGACGTCGTCGGCGCCCTGGCACATCGAGATGATGTAGGACTCGATGACCTCGGGGCCGAAGCGTTCGAAGGCCTGGCTGATGGTGTGGAAGACGCCGAGGGTCTTCTCGCCCGCGGCGTCCAGCGGGGCGGGGGTGGGTGCGAGGGGGCGGCGGGAGCGGAGTTCCTTGGCGAGGAGCTTCTGCCGGTAGTCGCGGGGCATGTCGGCGTAGCGCCAGGATTCCTCGCCGAGGCGGTCGAAGAGCTGGCCGAGGGTGTGGTGGTGGGCGTCGGCGTGTTCGCGGACGTCCATGGTGGCGAGCTGGAGGCCGAACGCGGTGAGCGTGCGGATGGTGCGGTCCATGCGGCCGTCGGCGAAGAGTCCGCCGCGGTGTTCGCGCAGGGAGGTCTGGATGAGGACCAGGTCGGCGATGAGCTCGGAGGTGCCGAGGTAGTCGCAGCCGGGGCGGTGGGGGGTGCCGGAGGCGAGGCGCTCGCGGGTGTTGACGAGCTTCTGCCGGATGCAGGTGGCCTTGAGGCGGTAGGGCTCCTCGGCGTTCAGCCGCTTGTAGCGGGGGCTGATCTCGGGGAGGCGTTCCAGGTCGGTCTGGAGTGAGGTGAGGAGCTCGTCGGTGGCTCCGGTGTAGCGGATGGAGTTGGAGAGCAGTCCGCGCAGCTGGTCGACGAGTTCGAGGGCGTCGGTGATGCCGTGCTCGTGCTGGAGGATGAGCACGTCCCAGGTGACGGTGGGTGTGACGTTGGGGTTGCCGTCGCGGTCTCCTCCGATCCAGGTGCCGAAGGTGAGGGGGCGGGTGCCGGCGGGCAGTTCGACGCCGACGCGATCCAGCTCCGCGGCCAGGTCCTCCAGGACGTCGCCCACGGCGTTGGCGTGGAGTTCGTCGAGGTAGTAGATGGCGTTGCGGGCTTCGTCGGCGGGCTCCGGGCGGACGACGCGGAGTTCGTCGGTCTGCCAGATGAGGTCGATGTTCTCGGCCAGCCGGATGTCCTGGCGTCGGCGGTCGGCCTCGATGACGGGGGTTTCGAGGAGTTCGGCGATGCGGCGGAGCTTGTTGAGTACGGAGCGCCGTGCGGCCTCGGTGGGGTGGGCGGTGAAGACGGGCCGGACGTTGAGGTTCTTGACCGTCTCGCGCAGGTGTTCGGGGTCTGCGTCCTTGAGGCGGTCGGCGGTGCGGGCGAGGAGCCCGCCCTCGGCGGCCCGGCGGTCGCGCATCTCGTGGCCGCGGTGGACCTGCTCGGTCACGTTGGCGAGGTGGAAGTAGGTGGAGAAGGCGCGCACGAGCTGTGCGGCGGTCTCCAGGTCCGTGTCTCCGAGGAGCTCTGCTGCTGCCTCACCGTCGGTGCGGGTCAGGGCGCGGACGCGTTCGACGAGGTCGAGGAGGTCCTGGCCCTCCTGTCGTACGAGGGTCTCACCCAGCAGGTCTCCGAGGCGGCGGATATCGGCCCGCAGTTCGGTGTTGGCGGCAGGGGTCTGGTCGGCACTGCTCACAGTGTGCGGCTCCTTGCAGTGGTTGAGCACGTCTGTCAGGGGGGCCGGGGCGCTCGCGGTGCTGACGGGTCACCCCGGATATGCAGAGTGCGGACCGCGCTGTCCGACCCACCCAGGATAGGTGTCCGGGGGTTCGGCGTGCTCGCTGCCCTGCACCGTGAGACGGATGGGGGGTGGGTGGGGGGTGAGGGCCTCGCCGCACACGGGTTGTGGCGGCGGCGCTCTCGTGTCGTGGCGCACTTCGCTGCCATACTTACGTTGCCGTAGGTTACGGAAGCGTAGCCCGCTCATACCGTCATATTTCCTCACCTCACGGGGGACTCCCCATGCCCACCAGCCCCGATGTGATCGACGACGGCCTGCCGACCGCGGCAGGCGACACCGCAGCTCCCTCCGCCACGCTCGGCGGCGACAAGAAGCGTTCGGTCGAGCAGCTCGCTCTGCTGCTGTTCATCGTGGTGCCCTTCGCGGCCCTGGTAGCGGCGGTGCCGCTGGCCTGGGGCCGTGGTGTCAGCTGGCTCGATCTGGGTCTGCTGGTCGCCATGTACTACTGGGGCTGCCACGGCGTGACGATCGGTTTCCACCGCTACTTCACGCACGGCTCGTTCAAGGCGAACCGCACGCTCCGTCTCACCCTGGCGGTCGCGGGCTCGATGGCGGTGGAGGGGCCGCTGGTGCGCTGGGTGGCCGACCACCGCAAGCACCACCGGTTCTCCGACGCCGAGGGTGACCCGCATTCGCCGTGGCGGTTCGGTGAGAACCTGCCGGCGCTGCTGAAGGGCCTGTGGTGGGCCCATATCGGCTGGATGTTCAACGAGGAGCAGACCCCGCAGCAGAAGTACGCCCCGGACCTGGTCAGGGACCCGGCGATCCGTGCGATCTCGCGTCACTTCCTCAGCTTCACGATCCTGTCGCTGGCGATCCCGCCGCTGGTCGGCGGCCTGGTCACGATGTCGTGGTGGGGTGCGTTCACCGCCTTCTTCTGGGGCTCGCTGGTCCGGGTGGCGCTGCTGCACCACGTGACGTGGTCGATCAACTCGATCTGTCACGCGGTCGGGAAGCGGCCCTTCAAGTCCCGTGACCGGTCGGGGAACGTGTGGTGGCTGGCGGTGCTCTCGTGCGGCGAGTCGTGGCACAACCTGCACCACGCGGACCCCACGTGTGCGCGGCACGGGGTCATGCGGGGCCAGATCGACTCCAGCGCCCGGCTGATCCGCTGGTTCGAGAAGCTGGGCTGGGCGCACGACGTGCGGTGGCCCGATGCCTCGCGTATCGCCTCCCGCCGCAAGGCCGCGGCCGCAGACCCGGCATGATTGACGACGTGGCGACCGACGGAAGCACCAGCGGCGAGAAGAGCAGGCCTGCCCCCACACGAAGGGCCCGGCGGGTCCGGATGACGGGCAAGGAGCGCCGCGAGCAGCTCCTGGACATCGGCCGCACCCTGTTCGCCGACAAGGGCTTCGAGGGCACATCGGTGGAGGAGATCGCGGCGCGTGCCGGGGTCTCCAAGCCGGTGGTGTACGAGCACTTCGGCGGCAAGGAGGGCCTGTACGCCGTGGTGGTCGACCGTGAGATGCGCCAGTTGCTGGACCTGGTGACGGGGGCGCTCACCGCGGGGCATCCGCGTGAGCTGCTGGAGCAGGCGGCGTTCGCGCTGCTGGACTACATCGAGACGTACACGGACGGTTTCCGGATCCTGGTGCGTGACTCCCCGGTCGCGCAGTCCACGGGCACCTTCGCCTCGCTGATCAGCGATATCGCCACGCAGGTCGAGGACATCCTGGGCCTGGAGTTCAAGGCCCGGGGCTTCGACCCGAAGCTGGCCCCGCTGTACGCGCAGGCGCTGGTGGGGATGGTGGCGCTGACGGGTCAGTGGTGGCTGGACGTACGGAAGCCGAAGAAGGCCGAGGTGGCCGCCCATCTGGTGAATCTGGCGTGGCACGGGCTGGAGAACCTGGAGTCCAAGCCACGGCTGATAGGCCACCGGAAGAGCTGATCCCCGGCTCGTCACCCGTTGTGATGACGCCTGTGGATTGCCGGCCGTAGTGTGGTCGGCAGGGCACAGAATCCCGTCCATGGGAGGAACCATGACCGCCGAGCCGATCACCGGGCACAGCAGCCGCTGGCCGGTGCCCCCGCAGGACGGATACACCGTGGACGACCTGTTCACGCTGCCCGATCTCCCGCCGCACACGGAATTGCTCGACGGGAGCCTGGTTTTTGTGAGTCCGCAGCGAGATTTCCACAGCACGATGATCGACCTTCTGGTGACCGGGCTCCGGCACAGCGCCCCACCGGAACTGAGGACGCGCCGCGAGATGACCGTGGTCCTCGACCGGCGCAACGCTCCCGAGCCGGATGTGTCCGTCGTCCGGGCGGAAGCGGTCACCGGGCCGGAGCTGACCCGTTTCGCAGCTGCGGACGTACTCCTCGCCGTCGAGGTGGTCTCACCCGACTCCGAGGCCCGCGACCGTGACGCCAAGCCGCAGAAGTACGCGGCGGCCGGCATCCCGAACTTCTGGCTGGTCGAGATGGCCGGGAGCGACAAGCACCCGGTCGTGCGGGTCTACGAGCTGGACCCGGTGAACAAGACGTACGCGCTGACCGGGATCCATCACGACCGGCTCAAGACGGGTGTGCCCTTCCCCGTCGACGTCGACATCTCCCTCGAGGCCCTCGACCGGCTCTGAGCGCTCATCCGGCGGTGCGGGCCACCGCGAAGATCCGGCGGAACGGGAAGACCGTGCCGTAGGGGCCCGCCGGGTAGGCGGTGCGCAGCAGGTCGCGGTATTCGGTGAGGAAGGCGTCGTGGGCCTCGGGGTCGTCCGCGAGGGCGTCGAGGACGGGGCGCAGTCCGGTGCCCTTGACCCAGTCGAGGACGGGGTCCTCGCCCTGGAGCAGGTGCAGATAGGTGGTCTCCCAGACGTCCACGGTGCGGCCGGGCGCGGTGAGCCGCTCCAGGTAGTGCGCCGGGGTGTGGACGGCGTCCCCGTGGCGCAGGAGTCCGCCGAGGCGGTCGTGCCAGCGGGGGGATCCGGCGAGTTCCCGCATGAGGGTGTGGCTGGGGGCGTCGAAGTTGCCGGGGACCTGGAAGGCGAGGGTGCCGCCGGGGGCGAGGGCGTCCAGCCAGTGGGGGAAGCGGGCGGTGTGGCCGGGGACCCACTGGAGGAGGGCGTTGGAGACGATGAGGTCGTACGTCTCGGTGGGGGTCCAGGTGCCGGCGTCGGCCTCGGCGAAGTCGAGGAGGGGCCCGGCGTGGGTGCGGGCGCGCTCCAGCATGTGGGGCGAGCTGTCGTAGCCGGTGACGCGGGCGGCAGGCCAGCGTTCGCCGAGCAGCGCGGTGACGTTGCCCGCGCCGCAGCCGAGGTCGGCGATGCGGGGTGCGGGTTCGTGCGGGAGGGGGCCGATGTGGGCCAGGAGGTCGTGGAAGGGCCGGGTGCGGTGGTCGGCGTGGCGGAGGTACTGCTGCGGGTCCCAGGTCGGTGCGCTCATGGGGCCAGGATCACCACGACAGTTTCTTGATGTCAAGACACTTGAATTCAAGAGACTTCATGTCGAGGGACCCTCTACACTGATCGTCATGGAGGACGAGGTCGACCGACTGGTCGCTGCATGGCGCCGAGAGCGCCCCGACCTCGACGTGGAACCACTCGAGGTCCTGAGCCGCGTCTCCCGTCTGGCCCGGCACCTGGACCGGGCGCGCAGGATCGCCTTCGCGGAGCACCAGCTGGAGCCGTGGGAATTCGACGTCCTGACGTCGCTGCGCCGGGCGGGCGCGCCGTATCAGCTCTCCCCCGGCCAGCTCCTCACCCAGACCCTCGTCACCTCGGGCACGATGACGAACCGCATCGACCGGCTGACCAAGAAGAATCTGGTCGAGCGGCTGCCCGACCCGAGCGACCGCCGTGGTGTCCTCGTCCGGCTGACCGATCTGGGCCGGGACAAGGCCGACCAGTCGCTGGCCGGTCTGCTCGACCAGGAGCGGGCCATCCTGGGTGAGCTCTCTCGCCAACAGCGGTCCGAACTGGCCGGACTGCTACGCGGGCTGACCGCCCCGTTCGACAACATCCCCGGTTAGCGCGACGGGGCCCACCCCGGCCCGCCGGGCCAGCGCCACCGCCGCCAGGGTCGAGTGCACACCCAGCTTCCCCAGCACGTTCTGCATATGGGTCCGCACCGTGTGCGGGGACAGGAAGAGCCGCTCCGCGACCGCCTTGCGGCCCAGGCCCGCCACCATGCAGCGCAGCACCTCGCGCTCGCGCGGCGTCAGCGACTCGACGAGCTGCTCGCTCTCGGTGCGGTGCTTGCGGGCCGCCGTCAGCTCCCGCAGGACACCGGTCAGCAGCGCGGCCGGCAGATGCGTCTCGTCGCGCAGCACGCCCCGTATGACCGTCAGCAGCCGTTGCAGCGAGCAGTCCTTGGCGACCCAGCCCGAGGCCCCGGCCTGCAACGCCTTCGCCGCCCGGCGCGGGTCGTCCTTCTCGGCGAGGACCACCGTACGGATCCGGGGATGGCTCGAACGCACCCCCGCCACCAGCGAGATGCCGTCCGCCGGCCCGCTCTCGGGTGCGCCGCGCGGTGCGGGGACGGTGGGGGCGCCCGCCGCGGGGAGGGCGCCCAGTTCGGCGTCGACCAGCATCACGTCGTAGTGGCGCCCCTCGGCGGCCGCGCGCTCCAGACACCGCAGCGCGGCGGGCCCGCTGCCCGCCGCGGACACGTCGACGTCCGGTTCGGCGGCGAGGGCCGCCGCGAGGGACTCGGCAAAGATGCGGTGGTCGTCGACCACCAGAACCCGGATACGAGCCACAGACACCCCCATGCTGTGTGAGCTCCTGGGGCGCCCGTCCATGGTCGGCCCCGACGAGGACGGACCACGGCGGACACAACGCCCGGAGCACCCCGGTGGACCGCCGGCGCACGGCCGCCGCCGTGTGCCGGCCGCCACCCGCTCCGGGCGTCGTATCCGACTGTCTCGTCCCCTGAAACGGCACCGGCCCCCACCGGTGCTGCGCATCAGCCTACGGTGGGTGGTGGTCGCCGGAAGGCGATTCGCAGAACTGACCGCCCACGGTGTCTAGGGTGTTGGACATGTTCCGTCTTGAGACCGAAGTGGACAAGGAACGTCGTATTCTGCTGGGCCGACGGCTCCATGACGACAACTGGGACGGATCGGCAGGGTTACGCGCCCTGCATTCCACCTCCGCCGAGCACGAAGTCCCGCTGGAGGTCTGGCTCCTGGACGAGCGGGGCGAGCTGGCCGGCGGGCTGAGCGGGCGGACCTGGGCCTACTGGCTCCATGTGGACCTGCTCTGGGTCGACGCCCGCCACCGCGGCCTCGGCCTCGGCTCGCGGCTGCTCGCCGAGGCGGAGCGCCTCGCCCACGACGACCGGGCCTGTACCCGCTCCCGGCTGGAGACCTGGGACTTCCAGGCCCCGGACTTCTACCGGAAGCAGGGGTACGAGGTGGTGGGCGAGGTCGAGGACTACCCGCCCGGCGTCGCGGAGCTGATCCTGGTCAAGCGGCTGGAGCGATCCGCCGGCCCCCCGCCGAGGGAACCGCGGGGAACACTCCCGGCGCGGCGTGACCGGCCGCGGTGAAGGCCTCCGATACGGCCTTGGCGACGGTGTCCTCCATCGCCTCCTCCACCAGCACGATCGCCGAGCCGCCGAAGCCGCCGCCGGTCATCCTGGCCCCGAGCGCCCCGGCCTCGTTCGCCGCGGAGACCACGAGGTCCAGCTCCGGGCACGAGACCCGCAGGTCGTCGCGGAGCGAGACGTGGCCCTCGGTGAGGACCGGGCCCGCCGCGCGCACCTCGCCCGCGTCGAGCAGCGCGATGACCTGCTCCACCCGGTGGTTGTCGCTCACCACATGGCGGACGTAGCGCACGACCGACTCGTCCTCGCCGGACGCCGCGAGGGTCTCCAGCGCGGCGTCCAGTCCCTCGTACGGGAGGTCGCGGAGGGTGGCGATGCCGAGCGCCCGGGCTCCCGCCTCGCAGCCGGCCCGGCGCTCGGCGTACGCGCCGTCGCCCAGGGCGTGCTTGACGCGGGTGTCGACGACCAGCAGCTTCAGCCCGTGCGCGGCCAGGTCGAAGGGGACCTGGCGCAGGGTGAGGTCGCGGGTGTCGAGGTGCAGGGCGTGGCCCTCGGTGCAGCACGCGGAGGCCATCTGGTCCATGACGCCGCAGGGCACGCCGACGAAGGCGTTCTCGGCGCGCTGGCCGAGCACGGCGATCTCCGGGGCGCTCAGGCCCAGCTCGAAGAGGTCGTTCAGGGCGAGCGCGGTGACGACCTCCAGGGCGGCCGACGAGGAGAGGCCGGCGCCGACCGGGACGGTGGAGGTGAGCTGGATGTCCGCGCCGGTGACGGCGTGGCCGGCCTCGCGGAGCGCCCAGACGACACCGGCCGGGTAGGCGGCCCAGCCGTGGCCCGAGTGCGGGGTCAGCTCGTCGACGCGCAGGGAGACGACGCCGCCCGGTACGTCGGTGGAGTGCAGCCGCAGCAGTCCGTCGGTGCGGGGGGCGACGGCCGCGCGGGCGGCGTGCGGGAGGGCGAGCGGCATGACGAAGCCGTCGTTGAAGTCGGTGTACTCACCGATCAGGTTCACCCGTCCGGGGGCGGCCCAGATCCCCTCGGGGGCGGTCCCGTAGAGCTCGGTGAAGGAGGCGGTGAGCTCGGCGTTGTCGGTCATGGTGCGGTGGGCTCCTCTCGGCGGGCGAACGTCCACGCGTCGGCGACGATGGCGGCCAGGTCGGCGCGGGACGGCTGCCAGCCGAGCCGCTCCCTGGCGGTGGCGGCGGAGGCGACGAGGACGGCCGGGTCGCCGCCGCGCCGGGGTGCGGCGGTCTCCGGGACGGGGTGGCCGGTGACCTGGCGGACGGTCTCGACGACCTCGCGTACGGAGAAGCCGTTGCCGTTGCCGAGGTTGCAGATGAGGTGCTCGCCCGCGGTGGCCGCGTCCAGGGCCAGCAGGTGGGCCTCGGCGAGGTCGGCGACGTGGATGTAGTCGCGTACGCAGGTGCCGTCGGGGGTCGGGTAGTCGTCGCCGTAGACGGAGATGGACTCGCGCTGCCCGAGGGCGACCTGGAGGACCAGGGGGATGAGGTGGGACTCGGGGCTGTGGCGTTCGCCGCAGCTGCCGTAGGCGCCCGCGACGTTGAAGTAGCGCAGGGAGACGGCGGCCAGGCCGTGGGCGGTCGCCTCGCCGGAGATCATGTGGTCGACGGCGAGCTTGGAGGCGCCGTACGGGCTGGTGGGCGCGGTGGGGTCGGTCTCCGTGATGGGGCTGGAGACCGGCTCGCCGTAGGTCGCCGCGGTGGAGGAGAAGACGAGGGTGCGCACCCCGGCGTCGCGCATGGCGGCGAGGAGGGCGGTGGTGCCGCCGACGTTGTTGACCCAGTACTTCTCGGGGTCGACGACGGACTCGCCGACCTGGGAGTACGCGGCGAAGTGCAGCACCCCGTCGTAGGAGGCGTCCAGCCACTTGGCGGCGTCCTGGATGCGGCCCTCGATGAACTCGGCGCCCTGGGGGACGCCCTCGCGGAAGCCGGTCGACAGGTCGTCGAGGACGGTCACGGTGTGGCCGGCCTCCAGCAGATGTGCGGCGACGACACTGCCGACGTATCCCGCGCCGCCCGTCACCAGGTACTTCTTGCCGGTGTTGCTCACTCGCTCGCTACCTCTCGCAGTCGCTGGGCCGCGGCCTCCGGCGGCACGTCGTTGATGAACACGCCCATGCCGGACTCGGAGCCCGCGAGGAACTTCAGCTTGCCCGTGGTCCGCCGGATGGTGAAAAGCTCCAGGTGCAGTCCGAACTCCTCACGCCCGGGAACCCTGAAGGGGGCCTGGTGCCAGGCGGAGATGTACGGGGTCGGCGGCTCGCCGGGGCCGAAGATCCGGTCGAATCGCCTCAAGAGTTCCAGATAGACCTGTGGGAATTCCGTGCGCGCGCCCTCGTCGAGCTCCCGCAGGTCGGGGACGCGGTGGCGCGGGTGGAGATGGACCTCGTACGGCCAGTGCGCGGCGTACGGCACGAAGGCCACCCAGTGCTCGGCCTCCAGGACGACGCGGTCGCCGTCGGCGAGCTCACGGGCCACGACGTCGTCGAAGAGGTTGCGGCCGGTCTCCGCGCGGTGGGCCTCCATCGAGCGGAGCATCTGCTCGGTGCGCGGGGTGACGAACGGGTAGCCGTAGATCTGCCCGTGCGGGTGGCCGAGGGTGACGCCGATCTCGGCGCCCCGGTTCTCGAAGCAGAACACCTGGGTGACCTGCGGGAGCTCGGCGAGGTCGGCGGTGCGGTCGGTCCAGGCCTCCAGGACCAGGGCGGCCTGGTCCTCGGTGAGGCCGGCGAAGGAGACGTCGTGGTCGGAGGTGAAGCAGACGACCTCGCAGCGGCCGGAGTCGCCGGCGAGGGAGGGGAAGCGGTTCTCGAAGACGGCGACGTCGTAATGGGTGTCGGGGATCTCGCTGAGCCGGCCCTCCTGCGAGGGGCAGAGCGGGCACTCGTCGGCCGGCGGGTGGTACGTCCGCCCCTGGCGGTGCGAGGCGATGGCCACCGAGTCGCCGAGCAGGGGGTCGCGGCGGACCTCCGACGAGGTCGAGACGGGATCCAGCGGCCGCTGGTCGACGGCGTCGCGGACGGTGTCGTCCGCGGAGTCGTAGTAGATCAGCTCACGGCCGTCGGCGAGGGTCGTAACCGTCTTCTTCACCAGGCTCCTCCATGTAACGCCCTCCAAACATAACCGCACATAACAAATCACAACTCAACACGACAGTCAATGGCGCCGAGCCCTGTGGGCAGCCTGTGCGGATGGGTGGCCAGAACCGGACATTTCAGCCCGTGCGATCACGATCAAACAAAGAACGTCATGCGACCTGTTCATTTTCTGAACACATAGGCGTAGGTTCCGACGGGTTCAGTTCGCGCAACGAAGCGAGTACCCCCCATGCAATATCTGGCCGAAGGGCTCCGGCTCCCCACGAACGGGCTCGATTACACAATCCTGGCGATCTACTTCGTCGTGGTGCTCGGCATCGGCTTCGCCGCCCGGGCCAGTGTGAAGACGAGTCTCGACTTCTTCCTGTCCGGACGGTCACTGCCCGCCTGGGTGACCGGTCTGGCCTTCGTCGCGGCGAATCTCGGGGCCACCGAGATCCTCGGCATGGCGGCGACCGGCGCGCAGTACGGCGTCGCGGTCGTCCACTGGTACTGGATCGGCGCCATCCCCGCCATGGTCTTCCTCGGCCTGGTGATGATGCCCTTCTACTACCGGTCGAAGGTCCGCTCCGTGCCGGAGTTCCTGCTCCAGCGCTTCGACAAATCGGCCCACCTGCTGAGCTCCATACTGTTCGCCTTCGCGGCGATCCTGATCGCGGGCGTGAACCTCTACGCTCTGTCGATCGTCGTGGAGGCGCTCCTCGGCTGGCCGCAGTGGGTCGCGATCGTCGTCGCGGGTCTCTTCGTCCTCGTCTACATCACCATCGGCGGGCTCTCCTCGGCGATCTACAACGAGGTGCTGCAGTTCTTCGTCATCCTCGCCGCGCTGATCCCGATCACCCTGCTGGGCCTCAAGCGCGTCGGCGGCTGGGACGGCCTGAGCGGCTCGCTGGAGAAGCAGCACGGCGCCGACTTCATGTCCGCCTGGGGCGGCACCGGCATCGGTGACGCCAACCCGCTCGGCGCCAACTGGCTGACGATCATCCTCGGCCTCGGCTTCGTGCTCTCCTTCGGCTACTGGACCACCAACTTCGCCGAGGTGCAGCGCGCCCTGTCCGCGAAGAACCTGTCGGCCGCCAAGCGCACCCCGCTGATCGCCGCCTTCCCGAAGATCTTCATCGTCTTCGCGGTGATGATCCCGGGTCTGGTCGCCGCCGTCGTCGTACCGAAGATCGGCACGCCCGGCTCGGACCTCACGTACAACGACGCCATCCCGCTACTGATGCAGGAACTCCTGCCCAACGGTGTGCTCGGCATCGCGGTGACCGGTCTGCTGGCCGCGTTCATGGCCGGCATGGCCGCCAACGTGTCGTCGTTCAACACGGTGTTCACCACGGACATCTGGCAGCGGTACGTCAAGAAGGACCAGCCGGACGCGTACTACCTGAAGTTCGGGCGGCTGATCACCGCGGTGGGTGTGCTGGCCTCGATCGGCACGGCGTTCATCGCCGCCAGCTTCTCCAACATCATGACGTACCTGCAGACGCTGTTCTCGTTCTTCAACGTCCCGATGTTCGTCGTCTTCATCATCGGCATGTTCTGGAAGCGCGCGTCGATGAAGTCCGGTGTCTGGGGCCTCGTCGCGGGCACCACGGCCGCGATGGTCAACTACTTCGTGATCTACAAGCAGGGCATCATCGACATCCCGTCCGACCAGGGCGCCAACTTCGTCTCCGCCATCGTCGGATTCGTCGCCGGCGCGGTCGTCATGGTCGCCGTCACCCTCTTCACCGCGCCCAAGCCGGAGGCCGAACTGGCCGGTCTGGTCTACGGGACGGAGGCCCCGGACGCCGAGGAGGTCCCGGAGGAGGGCGACAGCGCCTGGTACCGCAAGCCCGCCCTGCTCGGCTGGGGCGCCATGGTCCTCGCCGCTCTCTGCTACCTGCCCTACTCGCTCTGATCGGAGGCACTCACCATGTCCGACCTGCACAAGGAAGTCTCCGAGCTGGAGCAGAAGTCCGCGACCGCGGCCCGGTTGTTCGACATCCGGCGGATCATCGGCGGTCTCTTCGTGGTCTACGGAGTGATCGTCACCATCGCCGGGATCAACCCGTCCGACGCCGACCTGAAGAAGGCCGAGGGCGTCCACATCAACCTCTGGACCGGCCTGGCCATGCTGGTGCTCGGCCTCTTCTTCCTGATCTGGATGAAGCTGCGCCCGGCCCAGGTGCCGGAGGGGGCACCCGGTACGCCGGAGAGCTGACAGCGGCCCGCAGGGGCCGGACCGTCACGCGTTCACGCGAGACCGTCCGGCCCCTGCGGCGTTACCGGCGCGGCGCGGTCGAGCAGTCCCGTACGGGCCGCGAGTGCGGCGGCCTCCAGCCGGGAGCCGACGCCGAGCTTCATCAGGACCCGCTGCACATGGGTGCGGGCGGTGCTCGGCGCGATCCCCATGCCGGCCGCGATCAGCCGGGTGTCCTCGCCCTCGGCGACCCGCACCAGTACCTCGACCTCGCGCGGGGTCAGCATCCGCAGCAGCCGCTGGCCCTCGTCGTCGGGCTGGACCACCGGGTGCAGCAGCTCGGCGAACGCGCCGCGCAGCAGCTGCGGGGCGACCGCGACCTCTCCCGCGCGGGCCTTGACCATGGCGCGCTCGACGCCTTCCATGCGTTCGTCGTGGCGGACGTAGCCGGCCGCTCCCGCGGCGAAGGCGGCGGCGATCCCGCGCGGGCTCGGCACCGGGCCGAGCACCACCACCGCCACCTGCGGCCGCTCCCGCCCGATCCGGACGATCGGGTCGAACGCCCCCGGCTCGGCGGGCGTCGCGGTGCCGAACAGGCAGACCTCGGGCGCCCTGCTGACGACCAGTTCCGCGGACCCCGAGGTCGGCGCGGCTGCCGCGAGCACCCGGTGCCCGCGCAATTTCAGCGCCGAGGCGAGTGCCTCGGCGAGCAGACGGTGGTCATCGACCACCATGAGCCGCACGCCCATCGGAAAAGCCCCCATGTGTGCAGCGCACTACCGCTGCGTAACCCTGAACAGGCCCCCCGGCCCCTCTGACCCGGCAAGTTACACGCTTGTTCGACGCCGCGCGCCCTCTACCGGGCAGAAGCCCCCCAGAATGCCGAATTCTGAGTCATTCTGGGCTACTTGCCCGTCGGAAAACGATCGGCCCTGCCGGTCGGATGATCAACCGGCAGGGCCGTCACGTCCGGGCCCGGGGGCGGGCCGAGCGGGTCAGACGGTGCTGAAGGAGACGACGAGGTACTGCTTGTCGTCCAGCGTGCTGGACTTGCTGGGCTCGCTGACCATCTGCTCGGAGATGAACAGCCGGCCCTTCTCGTAGATGAACTCGGCGTAGTCCACGGAGAAGCTGGTCTCCGCCTCGCGCACCGACTCGTCGTCCGGGTTGACCATCAGCACGGTCTCCTCGAAGGTCGAGCCGTTGATGGAGACGATCTGGCCGCCCTTGTCGTACGGGGGCCTCTTGTACGCGATGACGTTGGAGCCGTCCATGCGCAGCGGGGTCAGCGTGTAGCGGTCGCCCGCGTCCGCCCTGCCGCCGACGAGCTTGCCGGTGGTGAGGTCGAAGGCGACGATCTCGTTGGTGTCGCCGTACTCGCCGCCGCCCTCGTGCTCCTCGGTCGGCACGTAGATCCGGTTGTTGCCGACGGCCAGGGAGGTGCACTCCTCGACCTCGGTGGAGCCGCAGTCCGCGGCGTACTTGTCGGCGTCGGCGGAGATCTTGACGATGAGCTTGCCGGTGGCCGCGTCGATGGAGAAGAAGTCCGAGATGCTGCTGCCGTCGCCCGCGGTGTCGCCGACGTCGGCCGCGACCACGAGCGGCTTGGTGGAGACGATGCTCGCGTACTCGACGCCGGCCGGCATGTTGTACGAGGAGAGCGGTGCGCCGGTGGTCGGGTTCAGCGCCTGGATGGTGAGCTGCGGGTCGTCGTAGCCACCGCACTTGCGGACGACCGCGAGGGCCTCGCCGCCGCCGTACCCCATGTCGTAGCAGTTGTTGGTGTCGGTCTTCGGCTTCCAGAGCTCGGCGCCGTCGGTGAGGTTGAAGGCGGCGCCGCCGCTGGTGCCGCCCGCGGCGACCGTGGTGCCGCTGAGCGTGACCTCGTTGAACCGGACGGGCTCGTCACCGCTGGACGTGGAGGTGACGGACTTGCTCCACAACAGCTTGCCGGTGGCGAGGTCGAGCGCGCCGATCTGGGTGCAGGAGGGGTACTTGTCCTTGGCGGTCGCCTTGCCCTCCTCGAAGGCGATGGCCGTCTTGTAGTCCTTGCTCATGTGCCGGGACGCGGCGCAGACCTGGCCGGCCAGCGGGATCGTCCAGAGCTTGGTGCCCTTGGCGATGTCGTAGCCGACGACCTCGTACACACCGGTCTTCACGTAGACCTTGTCGGTCACCCAGGAGCCGGAGACGGTGGTGGTGTCGGTGACCTTCGGGTGCGGAAGCTGGAAGCCGACCTTGGACTTGGTGTCGGCCGGGGCCTTCTCGGTGCCGCCGGCCAGGCCGTCGCCCGTGCCGCCCTTGCCCTCGCCGCCCTTGCCGCCGCCGTCGGGGCCGGCCGAGGACGCCTCTTCCTGCTTGCCGTCGTCGCTGGAGGCGTAGATGATGCCGCCGCCGACGATCAGCACCACCGCGACGACCGCGGCGACGATGATCTGCATCTGGGTGGTGAACTTCTTGCCGCCGCCGGGCTGGGGTGCGGCGTACTGCGGCTGCATCGGCGCGGTCGGGTAGCCGTACCCCTGCTGCGGGTACGTGCCGGGCCCTCCGGGCGGGGGCGCCTGCGGGAAGCCGTAGCCGGGCTGGGTCGGCGGCTGCCCGGGGGGCGGCGCCTGCGGGTAGCCGTACGCCGGGTTCTGCGGCGGCTGGCCGGGCGGCGGCGTCTGCGGTGCGCCGTAACCGCCACCGGGCGGGGGCGGGGGCGGGCTGCCGTACCCACCGGCGGGCGGGGTGGGCGGACTGCCGTACCCACCGGCCGGGGGCGGGGGCGGGCTGCCGTAACCACCGGCCGGCGGGGTGGGCGGTGCGGCCGGGGGCTGCTTGGCCAGCGGGTCGGCGGGCGGCGGGGTGGGCGCGCCGAAACCGCCGGGCGGCGGGTCCTGCGGGGCACCGAAACCGCCCTGGGGCGATTCGTTGGGCGGCTGGGGCGGCTGGGTCATGGCGTACGTACCTCTGCGGAGTCTGAGAAGAAGGGGCTGCGGTGGCCGTCGTCGGCCGTCACTTGCCGAAGGCCATCATGGTCGTCTGTTCCTTCTCCTCCTCGTCGTTGCTCGCGCTGACGCGGTCACTGACGACGAAGGAACGGCCGCCCGCGTAGACGGCCTTGGAGGAGAAGAAGTTCTCGATGCGGGTCGTCGAGTCCGGGTGCTGGAGCACGACCTCGGGTGCCCCTCCGGTGGGTGCGATCGTGGCGATCGCCCCGCCCTTGTCGTACGAGGGCTCCAGGTAGACCAGGACGTTGCCGCCCTCCATGCGCAGCGGCTTCATGGTGCGTTCGGCGGGAGCCGCGGACTTCCACTTGGTCTTGCCGGTGTTCAGGTCGAACGCGAGGACCTTGTTGGTGCGGCCGCTGCCGCTGGTGTCGTCCTCGGTCATCATGTAGAAGGTGTTGGCGTCGGCGGCGACACCGCTGCAGCCTTCGAGCTGCTGGCCGAAGACGGAGAAGTCGTGCCCGCAGTCGACGGCGGGGTTGTCCCCCTTGTCACTGACCAGCTGGGACCGGAGTGTCCCGTTCTCCTTGAGGGCGAGGATGCCCCACTTCTTCTCCTCGCGCTGGGTCAGCGAGACGACGAGAGGGCTCACCGAGTAGACCTTGTCGATCTCCCAGCCGCGCTTGGGCTGGTACGTCCACTTGGCCTTCCCGGTGGTCGGGTCGATCTCCTGGACCTGGTGCTGGGGGTTGTCCACGTCGTCGGTGCGGCAGCTGACCGCGGCGATCAGCTTGGGGCCGCCGGCGAAGGCGAACGGCTGGCAGTTGCCGGACGGCTTGCCGAACAGTTCCTTGCCGTCGCTGACCCGGTAGGCGTTGGAGTTGCTCGTACGGCCGACGGTCACGGTGTCGCCGCTGATCGCCAGGCCGATGTCGGACAGCATGTCCCAGGTGCCGTTCTTCTTGACGGCCTTCTTCCAGCCGGCCTTGCCGGTGTTGAGGTCGATCATCTGCAGGCTGGCGCAGTTGGCCTTGTCCGTGGTGCCGTCCTTGACGCCGATGACGATCTTTCCGTCGGCGGTGGCCGTCCCGGGTGCCGCGCACATGTCGGCGGGCAGGGGAAGCTTCCACTTCTCCTTGCCGTCGGTAACCGAGTAGCCCACGACGGAGCGGTACATGCCCTTGACGAGCGTGTCCCCGACGATCCACGGGCCGTACACGTCGGCGCCGTTGCGCGGCAGGTCGACGTCGTTCTTCGTCAGCCAGAGGACCTTCGCCTCGCCGTCCTTGCGGCCGGCGTTCAGGTCGTCGTTCGCCTCACGGCCGTCCCCCTTGCCGTCGCCCTGGTCGACGGTGGGCGAGGCGCTCGGGCCGGGGGCGCCGCTGCTGGACTCGGCGACGGGCTTCTTCTCCTCGTCGTCGCCGCTCAGGGCGAAGAAGACGCCACCGCCGACGACCAGGAGCACGGCGAGTGCCGCGCCGATGATGACGGCGGGCTTGCCCTTGAAGGGCCCGCCGCCCGGGCCGCCGGGTGCGGGGGCGCCGGGGTACTGCTGCTGCGGGTAGCCGTAACCGGGCTGCTGACCGTAGGGGCCGGGCTGCTGGGCGTACGGCCCGGAGGGTGCGCCGTAGGGGCCGGGCTGCTGGGCGTACGGGCCGGGCGCCTGCTGTCCGGGTGCCTGCGGGTAGCCGTAGCCGGGCTGCGCCCCGGGGGCCTGCGGATAGCCGTAGCCGGGCTGGGTCGGCGGCTGCGTCTGCGGCGCGCCCGGGGGCGGCGTCTGCGGGGGCGCGGGCGGCATCTGCGGCGGGGTCGCCGGGGGTGACGGCGGTGCGGCCGGCGGCGGTGACTGCGGCTGGGGCGGCTGAGGCGTGCTCTGCGGATCCTGCGGAGCCCCGAAGCCCCCCTGCGGCGGTTGCTGGCTGGGCGGCTGGGTCATCAGCACGTCCCCCTTCGTGCGGTCCGGTGCCCGGTCCGGTCTCCCCCGCGATTCCGCTGGGTTCAGAGGATCAGGTGCAAGAAATCTCTGAATTCCCCCCGGAAAGGAGCGAATCGGGCATGGCTTCCGCGGCGTTACGACAGTCGAGCGGGGCTTCTTTGTACCACCCGCACCACACCCGGCACCGGACGGTCCACCCCCTGTTCCCAAGGGAGAACCGGGCCGTGATGCCGCCGTTACGCGCCTGTCCCGGGCGCCCCCGGCCGCCGTATCCGATGCTCCGTCAACTGTGCTCAGGAGGGGCGGCCTTCACAGGATCCTCGCGGATGCGCCCTCGGACCCGCCCTCATTCACCGAAGACCAGCAGCGCGGTCGCCGCCATCTCCTCCGCGTCGTCGTCCGAGCCGAGCCGGGTCGCCAGCAGTACGGAACGGCCTTCCGCGTAGGCGACGTCCGGTTCGTAGAGGGAGCTCTCGGTCCTGCTCGCCGACGCCGGGTGCTTCAGCACGGTCCTGAGCGCTCCGCCGGTCGGCGCGAGCGTGGCGATCGCGCCCGGCTTGCGGTAGGTCGCCTGGACGTGGACGAGGACGTCCGTGCCTTCCATCCGCAGCGGCCAGATCAGTTGGTGGGCGGGGGCGGCGGCCTTCCAGACGGTCCTGCCGGTGGAGAGGTCGAAGGCGACGATCTTGTTGGTGTCCCGCTCCCCCTCGCTGTCGGCCTTCGGCTCGGTCGACAGGTAGACCCGGCCGCTGTCGGCCGTGACACCGGCGCAGCCGTCGAGGTTGCCGCCCTCCGCCACGGAGTTCTCGTCGCACCGTACGGCGTAGTCCTCGTCCCCTCCGGTCAGCTGGGAGCGGTAGGTGCCGTTCTCGTTCAGGACGGCGATGGCCCACTTGCCCTCCTGCTTGATCGAGATGACGGGCGGGCTCACCGAGTAGACGTGATCGACCCGCCAGCCGGGCTTCAGCCGGTACGTCCACTTCGGCGCACCGGTGGTGGGGTCGGCCTCCTGCACCTCTTCCTGGACGGAATCCTCGGACTGCGTCCGGCAGCTGACGGCTCCGATCATCCGGGCGCCGCTGGTGTAGGCGTACGGCCTGCAGTCGCCCTCGCGCTTGCCGAAGAGCTCCTTGCCGTCGGCGATCCGGAAGGCCGAGGTGTAGCCGCTGCGGCCGAAGGTCACCGTGCCGCCGTTGACGGACATGGCGACGTGGGACATCAGGGCGTCCGTATCCCCGAGCGGGACCGTCTTCTTCCAGCCCGCCTTGCCGGTGCGCAGGTCGATCATCTGGAGGACGGAGCACTCCGCCGTGTCCTCCGAGACGTCGTCATCGAGGGCGACGACGATCTTCCCGTCCTCGGTCGGCAGGGTGGGTGCCGCGCAGAGGTCGGTGGGGAGGGGCAGGGACCACCGCTCGGTGCCGTCGGCCGCCGCGTAACCGGTGACCTTGCGGTACATGCCCTTGGCGACGATGTCCCCGGCGAGCCAGGAGCCGTGGGCGTCCGCGCCGTACGCGGGCAGGTCGACGCCGTTCTCCGCGAGCCACGCGACCTTCGCCTCGCCCGGCTTCCGCCCGGCGTTCAGCTCGGCCGCGGTCGGCCCGGTGACGGTCTTGTCCTTCCGGGGCGGGGAGCTGGGTTCCGCGGCGCCGTCGCTCTCCCCGGCGACGGGCTTCCCCGTACCGCCCCCGTCGTCGCCCGTGGCCAGCCACACACCGCCGCCGGCCAGCAGCAGCACGGCGAGCACGGCGCCGACGACCACGCCGGTCCGGCCCTTGAGTCGCCCACCGCCGCGTGGCCCCGGCGGCGGGCCGCCCTGCGCCGTGACGGTGGGCGGCTGCGGCGGAAACCCGTGGCCCGCGTGCTGCTGTCCGTACGGGCCGGGCTGTCCGTACGGGCCGGGCTGGGCGTACGGGCCGGGCTGGGCGTACGGGTTGGGCTGCATGGCGCCCGGCTGCCCGTACGGGCCCGGCTGCCGGGCGTACGGTCCCGGCTGGTGCGGCGGGTATCCGTACCCGGGTGCCGGCTGGGGCGCCCCCGGCGGCGGGTCGTACGCGGCCCCGAAGCTTCCCTCGGGCGGCTGCGGGCCGGGCGGCTGGGTCATCAGCACGTCCCCCTTCGTGTGGTCCGGTGCCCGGCGTTCACACGGCCGGGAGAAGTTTCTTTGCGTCGTGCGTCGTGCGCCGCGCGACGGACGGACCGAGCGCTCACTCGCCGAAGGCGAGCATCGTCTTCGTGCTCATCTCGGCCTCGTCGTCCTCGGCGGTGCCGACCAGCGGCAGGGTGAGGAGGGAACGGCCGTCCTCGTAGTCGACCTCGGCGGCGGTCATGCCCGCCTCGATGGCGGCCGTCGACGCCGGATGGGTGAGCAGCGTCCGCGGCTCGCCGCCGGTGGGTGCGAGCGCGGCGATCTCGCCGCCCCGCGACGTGGTGGCGGCCACGTGGACGAGCAGCTTCCCGCCGTCCACACGCATCGGTTCCATCCTCCGCCCGAGCGGGGCGTCGGCAGCCCACTTCTGCCGACCGGTATCGAGGTCGAACGCGACGACCCGGTTGTCGATGTCGAACTCGACGTGCTTCCTCTTGGTCGAGATGTAGAAGGTGTCGTCGTCCGCGGCGACGCCCTCGCAGTCGTCCCTGTTCCGGGAGACGACCAGGTAGCCGCCGCACCTCACCTCGTAGTCGGCGAACCCGAGGTCGACGTCCCGGGTACCCAGGTCGATCCCGGAACGGTACGTGCCGTCGTCCCGCAGGGCGACGAGCCGCCACGCGTCGTCCTTCCCCATCGCCACCACCAAGGGGCTGACCGAGTAGACCTGTTCGACGGACCAGCCCTGCTCGACGGCGTACCGCCAGGTCAGTTTCCCGGACGCGGGGTCGAATTCCTGGACCTCGTGGCCCTCCGCGCAGTTCGCGAGGGCCACCATTCGGGGCCCGCTCACGAAGGAGTAGGACTGGCAGTCGCGCGGCTCTGCGGCGAACAGCTCCTGTCCGTCCTCCGCCCGGTAGGTGTGGACCTGTCCGGGGCGCGCGAACGTCACCGTGGCGCCGTTCGCCGCCATGGCGGGCCGCCGCTGGATGTCGGGGTTGTTCGGCATGGACTTCGTCCAGCCCGTCTTCCCGGTCCGCAGGTCGATCATCTGCATGACGGAGCAGTCCGCACCGGTGTCGGCCTCCTCCGCCTCGGTCACGACGATGATCTTGCCGTCCGTCGTGGGCAGGGTCGGCGCTCCGCAGATGTCCTGTGGCAGCCGCACGCTCCACCGCACCGCACCGTCGGACATCGAGTAGCCCGACACGGTGCGGTAGAAGGCCTTGGCGACGATGTCGCCGGCCCTCCACGGCCCGTACACGCCCATGGCCCGCGCCGGGAGGTCGACGCCCAGGCTCTGGACCCAGCGGACCTTCGCCTCGCCCTGCTCCCGGAGACCGTCGAGCCGCGTCGCCAGTTCCGCGTCGCTCTCGCCGTCGCTCTTCCCGTCGCCCTGGCCGGCCGTGGGCGCGGGTCCCGCGGCGGGCTTCCCGCCGTCGTCGTCACCGCCCAGGGCGAGCCGGACACCGCCGCCGACGACCAGGACCAGGGCGAGCACGGCGCCGACGATCACGCCGGTCCTGCCCCTGAAGCGGCCACCGCCGCCGGGGCCGGCCGGTCCGATGCCACCGGGCGGCTGCGACGGGGGGCCGTAACTCCCCTGTGCCGGCGGCCCGTACGGGCCGGGGTGCGAGGCGTACGGGGGCGGCCGGTAGCCGTGTCCGGGGGCGCCGGGCGGCGGGTCGTACGGTGCGCCGAAGCCTTCCTGCGGTTGCGGGCCGGCAGGCTGAGTCATCGGCGGAGTCCCCCTCGTACGGTCCTGGTCCCGCGGGGTCACGCCAACCCGGGCGGGCCTACTTTCTACCACCCGCCCGGGTGCGGTCCCCGTGCCGGACCGGGACCATCCGTCAGGCGTCCTCGGCCAGTTCGAGCCAGCGCATCTCCAACACGTCCCGCTCCGCGACCAGTTCGCGCAGCTCGGCGTCGAGCGTGGCGACCTTCTCGAAGTCGGTGGCGTTGTCGGCGATCTGCGCGTGCAGGGCCGTCTCCCTGGTCGACATCTTGTCGAGCTGCCGCTCGACCTTCTGGAGCTCCTTCTTCGCGGCGCGTGCCGCCTGCGGCGAGACGGTCTCGGCCGGCGCGGCCTTCGGCGCGGAGGACCCGGCGGCGGAGGCGGGCGTCGCCGTCTCCTCCATGCGCTGCCTGCGCTCGATGTACTCGTCGATGCCGCGCGGCAGCATCCGCAGCGCGTGGTCGCCGAGGAGCGCCATCACCTTGTCGGTGGTCCGCTCGATGAAGAACCGGTCGTGGGAGATCACGATCATCGATCCGGGCCAGCCGTCGAGGAGGTCCTCCAGCTGGGTCAGCGTCTCGATGTCCAGGTCGTTGGTGGGCTCGTCGAGGAAGAGGACGTTGGGCTCGTCCATCAGCAGCCGCAGGATCTGCAGCCGCCGCCGCTCACCACCGGAGAGGTCGCCGACGGGGGTCCACTGCTTCTCCTTGGCGAAGCCGAACTGCTCGCAGAGCTGCCCGGCCGTCATCTCACGGCCCTTGCCGAGGTCGACCCGGTCGCGCACCTGCTGGACGGCTTCGAGCACCCTCAGGTTCTTGTCGAGCTCCGCGACCTCCTGGGAGAGGTAGGCGAGCTTGACCGTCTTGCCGACGACGATCTTCCCGGCGGCCGGCTGTACGTCGCCCTGGCTGCGGGACGCCTCGGCGAGGGCGCGCAGCAGCGAGGTCTTGCCCGCGCCGTTGACCCCGACCAGGCCGATGCGGTCACCGGGGCCGAGCTGCCAGGTGAGGTGGGTGAGCAGTGTCTTGGGACCGGCCTGGACGGTCACGTCCTCCAGGTCGAAGACGGTCTTGCCGAGCCGGGCGTTGGCGAACTTCATCAGCTCGCTGGTGTCGCGCGGGGGCGGCACGTCGGCGATCAGCTCGTTGGCGGCCTCGATGCGGTAGCGCGGCTTGGAGGTGCGCGCGGGGGCGCCCCGGCGCAGCCAGGCCAGCTCCTTGCGCATCAGGTTCTGCCGCTTGGACTCCTCGGTCGCGGCGATCCGCTCCCGCTCGGCCCGGGCGAACACGTAGTCGCTGTAGCCGCCCTCGTACTCGTGGACGGTGCCCCGCTGGACGTCCCACATGCGGGTGCAGACCTGGTCCAGGAACCACCGGTCGTGGGTCACGCAGACGAGCGCGGAGCGCCGGGCCCGCAGATGGCCGGCCAGCCAGGAGATGCCCTCGACGTCGAGGTGGTTGGTGGGCTCGTCCAGGACGATCAGGTCCTGCTCGGCGATGAGCAGCTTCGCCAGTGCGATGCGGCGGCGCTCACCCCCGGAGAGCGGGGCGATGACGGTGTCGAGGCCGTGCTCGAAGCCGGGGAGGGCGAGGCCGCCGAAGAGCCCGGTCAGCACGTCGCGGATCTTGGCGCTGCCCGCCCACTCGTGGTCCTCGAGGTCGCCGATGACCTCGTGCCGGATGGTGGCCTGCGGGTCCAGCGAGTCGTGCTGGGTGAGGACGCCGAGGCGCAGCCCGCCGTTGTGGGTGACGCGGCCGGTGTCCGCCTCCTCCAGCTTGGCGAGCATCCGGATGAGCGTCGTCTTGCCGTCGCCGTTGCGGCCGACGACGCCGATCCGGTCGCCCTCGGACACCCCGAGGGATACACCGTCGAGCAGGGCACGGGTGCCGTACACCTTGCTGACCTGCTCGACATTGACCAGATTGACGGCCATTTCACTCCTGCGTCGGGGATCCCTGCGTCGGGGACCGCTCGGCGTACCAGGGTAGTCGCCACGCGGGGTGCGATAGCGTGCGGCGATCGATCATGGGGAGAAACCCCAGGTCGGGGCGGTTCGGAACATCTTCGGGGTGGGGACTTCATGATGCGTGGTGCGGTACGGGCTCTGATTCCGGCGGCTGTGGCGGCGGTGGCGCTGGCCGGCTGTTCGCCGTCGTCCGGCGGCGGCGCCGGTGGTCAGGACCCGGGGAAGAACGGGGACAGCGCCCCCTCCGAGGCCGCCGGGAGCGCCGCGGCGGCGAAGGGCGTCACGCTCGGTGGCGCGGGCTCGGCCTGCGAGCTGCCGGTGACGTTCGACCTGGCGGCGGACTGGAAGCCGCAGGCGGTGACGGTGGAGCCGGGTTCCGATCTGGCCGCGCTGGGCGAGCAGGGCCCGGTCACGATGGTCTGCGAGGTCGACGCGAAGCCGGCGGGGAACATCGGCTACCTCCGGGTGTGGCAGGGCAAGCCGTCCGACGACACCCCCCGCGCGGTGCTCGAGGCCTTCGTGAAGGCCGACCCGAACGCGGGCGAGGCCACGTACACCGAGGCCGAGGCGGGTCCGCTGCCCGCCGCCGAGGTCGGCTACACCGTGAGCGGAGAGCTGCTGGACGAGCCGAAGACCGAGCGCGCCTTCGCGGTCGCGACCCCCGACGGCCCGGTCGTGGTGCACCTGGGCGGGCTGGACTCCCAGGAGCACCGGGAGATGCTGCCGGCGTACGAGCTGGCGAGGAAGACGCTGAAGCCGGGCAGCCCGTAGGGGGCCGTCCCCCGCGGCAGCCCGCGGGGGAGCCGTCCCGCGCGGTCAGACGACCGTGGCGCCCGCCGCGGGGGACGCCGCCACGCGTGCTTCGCGGCAGGTGCCCGAGGCCAGCAGGGCGTCGGCCACCTTGCGGGCGGACTCCTCGTCGGCGGTCAGGAACGCCGTGGTCGGTCCGGAGCCGGAGACCAGCGCGGCCAGCGCCCCGGCGGCGGTGCCCGCGGCGAGGGTGTCGGCCAGGGCGGGGCGCAGGGAGAGCGCGGCGGTCTGGAGGTCGTTGCCGAGGGCGTCCGCGAGCGCGGTGGCGTCCCCCTTGCGCAGGGCGGTCAGGAGGGCCGGCGAGGCGGCCGGCTCCGGTACGTGCGTGCCGGCGGTGAGCCGGTCGAACTCTCCGTACACCGCGGGGGTGGAGAGCCCGCCGTCGGCGACGGCGAAGACCCAGTGGAAGGTGCCGCCGACCTCGACGGGGGTCAGCTGCTCACCGCGGCCGGTCCCGAGGGCGGCCCCGCCGACCAGGCTGAACGGCACGTCGCTGCCCAGCTCGGCGCAGATCTCCAGGAGTTCCTCCCGGGTGGCGCCGGTGCCCCACAGGGCGTCGCAGGCCAGCAGGGCGGCGGCGCCGTCGGCGCTGCCGCCTGCCATGCCGCCGGCGACGGGGATGTCCTTGGCGATGTGGAGGTGGACGTCGGGGGCGATGCCGTGCCGGGCGGCCAGCGCGATCGCGGCGCGGGCCGCGAGGTTCGTGGTGTCCAGCGGGACCTGGCCGGCGTCCGGCCCCGAGCAGGTGACGCGCAGGGTCCCGGCGGGGGTGACGGTGACCTCGTCGTACAGGCCGACGGCGAGGAACACGTTGGCCAGGTCGTGGAAGCCGTCGGGGCGGGCGGCGCCCACCGCGAGCTGCACGTTGACCTTGGCGGGGACGCGGACGGTGACGCTCTGGGTCATGCGGAGGGCTCCGGCTTGTTCTCGGCGATGGCGGCGAACTCCTCGACGGTCAGGGCCTCGCCGCGCGCCTGCGGCGAGATCCCCGCGGCGGTCAGGGCGGCCTCGGCGGCCGGGGCGGAACCCGCCCAGCCGGCCAGGGCCGCGCGGAGCGTCTTGCGGCGCTGGGCGAAGGCGGCGTCCACGACGGCGAAGACCTCGGTCCTGCTCGCGGTCGTACGGATCGGCTCCGTGCGCCGGGCCAGGGACACCAGACCCGAGTCGACGTTGGGCGCGGGCCAGAACACCGTGCGGCCGATGGATCCGGCGCGCTTGACCTCGGCGTACCAGTTGGCCTTGACCGACGGCACTCCGTACACCTTGTTGCCGGGGCGGGCGGCGAGCCGGTCGGCGACCTCGGCCTGCACCATGACGAGCGTCCGCTCGATGGTGGGGAAGCGCTCCAGCATGGTGAGCAGCACCGGCACGGCCACGTTGTACGGCAGGTTGGCGACGAGCGCGGTGGGCGCCGGGCCGGGCAGCTCCGTGACCAGCATCGCGTCGGAGTGGACCAGGGCGAAGCGGTCGGCGCGCTCCGGCAGCCGGGCGGCGACGGTGGCGGGCAGGGCGCCCGCGAGCACGTCGTCGATCTCCACGGCGACGACCCGGTCGGCCGCCTCCAGCAGGGCCAGGGTCAGCGAGCCCAGGCCGGGCCCGACCTCCACCACCACGTCGTCGGGCCGCACCTCGGCGGTCCGTACGATCCTGCGGACCGTGTTGGCGTCGATGACGAAGTTCTGACCGCGCTGCTTGGTGGGGCGTACGCCCAGCGCTGCGGCCAGCTCGCGGATGTCTGCGGGGCCCAGGAGGGCGTCGGGCTCTGTGGTGCTCACCCGTAAAGCCTACGGCCGGAGCCAGGGCGCTCCGCCCGGCACGGGGCCGAAGCCGCGCCTCTCGCGGAGGACGACGACCTCGTCGCCGTCGTCGAGCCCGGTGGCCGGGGCGGGGGCGACGGTGTCACGGGCGCCGACCGTGACGCCCTCGGCCTCCAGGAGCTCCCCGACGTCGTCGGCGAAGGTGTGCAGGGTGCGGGACGTCCCGTCGACGCTGACGCGGACGGCCTTGTCCTGGGCGAGGAACGCGACGGTGCCGCCGGCCAGCACGGCGACGACCAGGGCGCGCGGGACGAGCCGCCGCAGGCTCTCCGGGGCGACCCGGTGCCGCCGGGCCGCCCGGTGCCCGGCGGGTTCCTTGCGGTGGGACGCCTGCCGGGGCCGGGGCACCAGCGGGGTGTCCAGCACCGTGGGGTCGTGGACGGGCAGGGGGCCGGGCCACGGCCCGGCGACGATCGTCCGCTCCTCGTGGAGGGAGCGGAGCGGCAGGGGCGGCGGGGCGGGGGGCCGTACCGGTGCCCGCCTCGTACGCCGACCGCCGCGCGCCGCGCGGTGACTGCCCTGCGAATGGCCCACGACGCTCCCGACGCTCCGGCCTGCCGACCCCGTTGCGCGGGCACGATAGCCGAGCCCCCATAACCGTACAAAGTTGTACGATTACCCCATGTGTCGGCGGGAGCGTCCTCCCGTCCCTCAGAAGTCGAACGCCCGCGCGGTGTTGTCGTAGACGGCCGCGGCCAGGGTGTCCTCGTCGGTGCCCCGCACCTCGGCCATGGCACGCAGCGTGACCGGGATCAGATAGGGCGCGTTGGGCCGTCCCCGGTACGGGGCGGGGGTGAGGAAGGGGGCGTCCGTCTCGACGAGCACCAGCTCGGCGGGGGCGACGGCCAGCGCGTCGCGCAGCGGCTGCGCGTTCTTGAAGGTGACGTTGCCCGCGAAGGACATGAAGTACCCGGCGGCCGCGCAGATCCGGGCCATGTCGGCGTCGCCGGAGTAGCAGTGGAAGACGGTCCGCTCCGGCGCGCCGGCGTCGGCGAGGATGCGCAGGACGTCCGCGTGGGCGTCCCGGTCGTGGATGACCAGGGCCTTGCCGTGCCGCTTGGCGATCTCGATGTGGGCCCGGAAGGACTCCTCCTGGGCGGCCGCGCCCTCGGGGCCCGTACGGAAGTGGTCGAGGCCGGTCTCGCCGACGGCGCGTACGTGCGCGAGGGCGGCCAGCGCGTCGATCTCGGCGAGCGCCTCGTCGAGTGCCGCCCTCCCGCCCGGCTCCCGGGCCCCCTGGCGGGAGGTGCCCTCCGGGTCGCCGTGCACGATGCGGGGCGCCTCGTTGGGGTGCAGGGCGACGGAGGCGTGGACGGACGGGTGCGCGGCGGCGGTCTCGGCGGCCCAGTGCGAGCCCTTCACGTCGCAGCCCACCTGGACGACGGCGGTCACGTTGACGGCCGCGGCCCGGGCCAGGCCCTCCTCGACGGTTCCGTCCTGCATGTCCAGATGGGTGTGGGAATCGGCGACCGGAACCCTGAGGGGTTCGGGGAGCGGCGGGGCGTCGGTACGGCTCATGCCCCCGACTCTACGAGGGCATGAGCCCCCTCTCTCACCGCCGGTGGAAGGGGCGCAGCAGATCGGACAGCTGCCAGTGGCGTTCCGCCGGGCCGGCCGCGGGGACCGCGGTGGCCACGGACATCTCCTCGGGGGACTCGTGGCCGTCGGCCTCGGTCCGTCGCGGCCTGAGCAGCTGCTGGACGGTGGAGACCCGGCCGGCGCGCATGATCCGCACCACGTCCCCACCGCAGTTCGCGCAGGCCGGGGTGGACAGCGGCGAGGGCACGCGCTCCCCGTCGGCCGTGTAGACCACGAACGCGTTGCCCGAGCTGTCGACGTGGTGCTGTATCTCGTAGGCCTGCTCCCAGCCGTACCCACACCTCATGCAGGCGAAGGCGTACGCCTCGTGCACGGTGGTTGCTGCGATCTCACTCATGCCTGCTCCTCTTGTCCGTCGGACAAGCACTCCGGACAAGCACTCCGGATGGTGCGTTCCACCCTCAAGTGGACGCCTTCGCCGACACCGGCGCACGAGGTCTGCCGAGTGTTGGAACGCTTTTGGCCGATCCGTGGCCCAGGGGCCCGGTACGCGGCTCGGGCTTTACATTTCAGGTTAGTCCTTTGCCCTGGTCCTGGCCGGTCCGAGCCGCGTTCTTTGCCGCCACCACCGCATCGAACACCTCGCGCTTGGGCAGCCCCGCGTCGGCGGCGACCGCCGCGATGGCCTCCTTGCGCCGCTCCCCCGCCTCCTCGCGCACCTGCACCCTGCGCACCAGCTCGGCGGCGTCCGGTGCGTCGCCTCCGGAGTCGGTGGCGCCCTCGACCACGACGGTGATCTCGCCCCGCACGCCCTCGGCCGCCCAGGCGGCCAGTTCGCCGAGCGGGCCGCGCTTCACCTCCTCGTACGTCTTGGTCAGCTCACGGCAGACGGCGGCCCTGCGGTCCGCGCCGAACACCTCGGCCATCGCGGCCAGGGTGTCGTCCAGCCGGTGCGGGGCCTCGAAGAAGACCATCGTGCGGCGCTCGCCGGCGACCTCACGGAGCTTCCCGAGCCGCTCGCCCGCCTTGCGCGGCAGGAAGCCCTCGAAGCAGAAGCGGTCCACCGGCAGGGCGGACAGGGCCAGCGCGGTCAGCACCGCCGACGGCCCCGGTACGGCGGTGACCTTGATGTCCTGCTCCACGGCTGCGGCGACCAGCCGGTAGCCGGGGTCGGAGACGGACGGCATCCCGGCGTCGGTGACGAGCAGGACGCGGGCGCCGGCGGCCAGGGCCTCGACGAGTTCGGGCGTACGCGCCGACTCGTTGCCCTCGAAGTAGGACACGACACGCCCCGTCGTGTGGATGCCCAGCGCCTGGGTGAGCCGGCGCAGCCGCCGGGTGTCCTCGGCGGCCACCACATCGGCCGTCTCCAGCTCGGCGGCGAGCCGTGGCGGGGCGTCCGCCACGTCGCCGATGGGGGTCCCTGCGAGTACGAGCGTTCCAGTCGTTCCAGTCACATCGGCCATCCTCCCAGCCCGGGCGGCACCACTCGCACAGATGCGTTCCCTACGATGGCGCGGTGACGAGTACTGCGCCCGAAGCCCAGCAGGGCAACGACGCCGGGGATCACACCGGCGACCAGCCGCCTTCCTGGCAGCAGCGGCTGCGCCGCTTCGGCCATTCCCCACGGCCGGAGACGGGGCTGCGCGAGCGCCTGGACCCGCCCTACGCGGCCCCGGGCCGCCAGTTCTGGAGCGTGCTCGCGGTGCCTCCCGGCCTGGCCGACCGCCTGGTGCGCTGGTCCGCCTGGGGCGGGCCGCTGCTGGTGGCCCTGGTCGCCGGTGTGCTGCGGTTCTGGAACCTGGGCAGCCCGAAGGCGGTGATATTCGACGAGACGTACTACGCCAAGGACGCCTGGGCCCTGGTCAACCAGGGGTACGAGGGTTCCTGGCCCAAGGACGTCGACAAGCTGATCCTGAAGGACCCGTCCTCCGTGGACATCCCGGTGGACCCGGGTTACGTCGTCCATCCCCCGGTCGGCAAGTGGATCATCGGGTTCGGGGAGCAGCTCTTCGGGTTCACCCCGTTCGGCTGGCGCTTCATGGTGGCGCTGCTCGGCACCCTCTCGGTCCTGATGCTGTGCCGCATCGGCCGGCGCCTGTTCCGCTCGACGTTCCTGGGCTGTCTCGCGGGCACCCTGCTGGCCGTGGACGGCCTGCACTTCGTGATGAGCCGCACCGCGCTGCTCGACCTGGTGCTGATGTTCTTCGTGCTCGCGGCCTTCGGCTGCCTCCTCATCGACCGCGACTGGTCCCGCCGCAGACTGGCGGCCGCGCTCCCGGTCGACGAGGAGGGGCTGCTGCGCCCGGACGTCCATGTCGCCGAAACGCTCCGCCTGGGATGGCGCCCGTGGCGGATCACGGCCGGTCTGATGCTCGGGCTGGCGTTCGCGACGAAGTGGAACGGGCTCTACATCCTGGCCGCGTTCGGGGTGATGGCGGTGCTCTGGGACGTCGGCGCGCGGCGTACGGCGGGCGCCGTGCAGCCGTACCGGGCCGTGGTCCTCAGGGACCTGCTGCCCGCGTTCGTCTCCACGGTGCCGGTCGCGATCGGCACGTACCTCGTCTCGTGGACCGGCTGGATCGTCACGGACAAGGGCTACTACCGGAACTGGGCGGCCACCGAGGGCAAGGGCGGCAGCTGGACCTGGCTGCCGGACTGGCTGCGCAGTCTGTGGCACTACGAGAACCAGGTCTACGAGTTCCACGTCGGTCTGACCTCCGGCCACACCTACCAGTCCAATCCGTGGAGCTGGATCGTGCTGGGCCGCCCCGTCTCGTACTTCTACGAGGAGAAGTCGGGCTGCCTGGAGTCCTCGACCAACAAGTGCGCCCGCGAGGTCCTGGCGCTGGGCACCCCGCTGCTCTGGTGGGCGGCGTGCGTGGCGCTGCTGTACGTGCTGTGGCGCTGGTTCTTCCGCCGCGACTGGCGGGCGGGCGCGATCGCGTGCGGGGTGGCGGCCGGCTGGGTGCCCTGGTTCTTCTACCAGGAGCGCACGATCTTCCTCTTCTACGCGGTCGTGTTCGTGCCGTTCCTCTGCCTGGCGGTCACGATGATGATCGGAGCGCTCCTGGGCCCGGCGGCCGGCACGGGCGCCCGGCACCGCCTCGGCTTGGACGGCGCCGATCCCACGGGTGAGCGCAGACGGACGCTGGGCGCGATCGCGGCGGGCGTGCTGGTGCTGCTGATCGTCTGGAACTTCGTCTACTTCTGGCCGCTGTACACGGGCACGTCGATCCCGGAGGACTCCTGGCGCGACCGGATGTGGCTGGACACCTGGGTGTGACCGAGCCGACCGCGGCCACCCGGCCCCGCAACCGCAGGCAGCTCATCGTCGAGGCCGCCGGACGGGTCTTCAGCGAGCACGGGTACCACGCGGCGTCCATGGAGAAGATCGCCGCCGGGGTGGGGATCACCGCGGCGGCGCTCTACCGGCACTTCCCGAACAAGTACGCGCTGTTCGCGGAGTGCGCCGACGTCACGGCGGGCCGGCTCGTCGCCGCGCTCGACGAGGTGCCGTCCGGCGCGGAGCTGCCGGACGTGTTCGCGGCCCTCACCCGGGTCACCGTCGCGCACCGCGCGTCCGGCGGTGTGTACCGGTGGGAGGCCCGGTACCTCGAACGTGAGGACCGCCGGCGCCTCATGGTGAGGTTCGGGCACATCGTGGGGCGGGTCGACGAGGCGGTGCAGCGGGCGTACCCGCGCCCCGACAGGCGCCTGCGGGCCGTGGCGGCCCTCGGCGCGATCGGTTCCATCACGATGCATCACACCTCGATCGCCCAACGACGGGCCGAGGAACTGCTGTCGGCGGCCGCGCTGCGTGTCGCCGCGACCGGTCCCGCGGCGGCCCGGAGGGGCGGGCCGCGCCCCGTCGAGCTGCCCGCCCAGCCGGTGCCGCGCACCCGGCGCGCGGAGATCCTGGCCGCCGCGGTCCCGCTGTTCGCACGGGACGGCTTCGCCAGCGTCACCAACGGGCAGATCGCGCGGGCGGTGGGGCTGGCCCCGTCCGCGCTCTACCGCCACTACTCCGGCAAGGTCGACATCCTGGCGGCGGCGTGTCTCCAGGCGGCCGGGCTCCTGGCGCAGGGCGTCGACCGGAGCCTCCAGGAGGTGGCCGGCCCGCACGAGGCCGTCGAGGCGCTGGCGGCGACGTACGTGGCCTACAGCTTCGAGCACACCGCGCTCAACAGCGTCGCCGAGGCCGAGCTCGCCGGTCTCCCGGCCGGCCTGCGGCGGCCCCTGGTCCTCGCCCAGCGCGAGCACATCGCCGTCTGGGAGCAGCAGTTGCGGCTGGCCCGTCCGGAGCTGGACCCGCGTCAGGCCCGGGTGCTGGTGCACGCGGCGTTCGGGGTGGCGGTCGAGGCCGGCCGCGGGCTGCGGTGGCAGGACGGCCACGGCCACCGTGACGCCGTGACCGCCCTGGTCGTGGGTGCGCTGGGCCTCAGCCGGCCCTGTTCCCGGTCGGGATCGTGATCGGGGTGGTCTGCCCGGAGGAGCCCTTGTTGAGGAACAGCATGGCCAGGGCGCGTATGAACTGGTCGAACATGTAGAAGGTTCCGGGCATGACGGGCGACAGGCCCTCACGGAACAGGATGAACGCCGGCCAGGCGGTGCGGACCAGGCCCGCCGACACGTAGTCGCGTTTCAGTCCCAGCCAGTCGCCGACCTCGTCGCTGAGCACGTAGCGCACGAACTCGTTCAGGAACCCGCGGGTGACACCGAGGTCGATCTGCGCGGTCAGGCCGAGCAGTTCCTCGGCCAGCTCGATGCCCTCGGTCGACGGGGTGAGGATCGGGGTGAGGACCTGCGCCGACTGCTTCTCGGCGGCCGCCCAGGTCTTGGGGATGTGCTCGTACGGAACACCGAGCAGGTGGACGGCGACCTGCCAGGAGTGCAGGAAGGCCTCCTGGTCCGCCGCCGGGTACGGGATCCTCCAGTCGAGCAGCTTCCTGTGGACGTAGGTGCCCAGGCTGTGGAAGGTGACCAGGATGTCGGCGGCGCTGATCGGGATGGTCTCGTCGGCCACGGCCCGCCAGTGCGGCGACTGCGGCAGCAGGTGACGGACCGCCGCGTGCACCACGCGCGTCTTGTTGGCGGTGACGACGAACTGCCCCGACGGCTCGAAGGCCTTCAGCTGGGCCAGGTCGTAGCCGAAGGTGAACGTCTTGGCCGCGCGGTCCTGCATCTGGGCGCCGCCCGCTGACCAGTAGACGCTCTTGGCCTCGCGCGGGATCACGGTGCTCATGATCCCGCTGCCGAGGCCGTACAGCATGAAGAGGTACGTGTCCCGGCGCCGGTTGAAGTCGGCGGCGCGGGCCAGCTTGGCGGGGTCGGCCCAGGAGGGCAGCTTGTTGACCTGCCCCAGGTAGGCGGCGAACCCGGCCGGGAGCCCGCCGGGCAGCGGGTCGTCGTTGTTCACCCAGGACGCCCACGCGGTGTTGATCGCGGGTACGTGGCCCTCGGTCAGCATCGAGACCATCAGGGGGTCCGCCGCCTCGTCCCAGATCCACTCCGGGCCGGTCCCCGCGGCGGCTTCCGTCACCGGGCCCGTGGCCGCCCAGGCCCGGGCGGGGTTCCCGGCGCCTACGAGGCCGAGTGCCACACCGAGCGACAGAATGCTTCGCCTGTTGGGATTCTGCATTTACTTACCCACTTCCATGACGGACCAGGTGACCCTACGGGCCGTACCTGGCTTGCGAGTTGCATTACCACCGCGTTTCCGATCATGCTGAAAGATGTGATTCCTCATTAACATAGCGAGGCGCACCACTGCGGGCAACGGTGCGGACGGGGCCCGTGCGCGGGCGGAAAGCGGACACCTGGCGGAAAGCGCTCTCCCGGAGCGCATAGCAGTCCGGTAACAACCCGCTCGGGAACCCCTCCCATCCCGTAAGGTGCCGAGGGAAGGCCCCACTTGAACGTGTTCAACCGGGGCTCCTGGGGAGGGGGACTGCACAGATGCGCAGTGGAGCGAAGGTCGCCGTCATCGGCGGAGTGTTCGTGCTGGTGGCCGGGGGACTCGGCTACGGCGCCTACGAGGTGGTGCTGGGAGGCGGCGGGTCCGGGGGGACCGAGACCGCGTCCGCGTCCTCCGAGGTGAGGACCGGGCCGCCGGACGAGAAGGAGATCGAGGAGACCGCCAAGGGCTTCCTCACGGCGTGGGCGTCCGGCGACGGTCCGGGCGCGGCGCTGCTGACGAACAACGAGTCCGGCGCGGAGCCGTTGCTGACGGGCTTCGCCGAGGAGGCCCACGTCACGAAGGCGGTGATCACACCGGGCCCCGCCGTCGGCGCGAAGGTGCCGTACACCGTGAAGGCCACGGTCTCCTACGAGGGGAGGACCAAGCCCTGGTCGTACTCCTCCGAGCTGACCGTGGTGCGCGGTCTGACCACCGGCAAGGCCCTCGTCGACTGGCAGCCCACGGTGATCCATCCCGAGCTCACCGAGGGCGCGTCGCTCAGAACCGGGGAGTCGTCCACGGCGGCGATCGAGGCCGTGGACCACGACGGCAAGGTGCTGGACAAGGAGACGTACCCGTCGCTGGGGCCGATCCTGGACACCCTGCGCGAGAAGTACGGCGACAGCACCGGCGGTTCCCCGGGCATCGAGACCTGGATCGAGCCCGCCGACGAGCAGCTGCCGAACACCACGCTGCTGACGCTCGCCAAGGGCAAGCCCGGCAAGCTGCGGACCACGCTGGACGCGGGCGCCCAGGCGGCGGCGGAGAAGGCGGTCAAGCAGTTCAGCGGGGCGTCGGTGGTCGCCGTGAAGCCGTCCACCGGTGCGATCCGCGCGGTGGCCAACAACCCGGCCACCGGCTTCAACGCGGCGATGCAGGGCACCCAGGCGCCCGGCTCGACGCTGAAGATCGTGACCGCGGCGATGCTCCTGGAGAAGGGCCTCGTCACGGCGGGCGGCGCCACGGAGTGCCCCAAGGACGTGCTCTACGAAGGCCGTACGTTCCACAACCTGGCCCACTTCGATCTGCCCCCGTCCAGCAGCTTCACCACCAGCTTCGCCCGCTCGTGCAACACCGCCTTCATCAAGCTGATCGATGACACCGAGGACGACGCGGCGCTGCCCAAGGAGGCCCGTGACGTCTTCGGGATCGGCCTCGACTGGAAGACCGGCATCACCTCCTTCGACGGCAAGGTGCCCGAGGAGACCGGTGGTGAGGCGGCGGCCCAGTACATAGGCCAGGGCACCGTCCAGATGAACGCCCTCAACATCGCGTCCATCACGGCGACCGCCCGCACCGGCACGTTCCACCAGCCCGTGATCGTCCCGCAGTCCCTCGACGGCCGGCAGCTCGCCACCGCGTCGCGCTCGCTCTCCGGGAACGTCACCCAGCAGCTGAACGACATGATGCGGGCCACCGCCTCCTGGGGCACCGGCCAGGCGGCCATGGCCTCGGTCGGCGGTGACAAGGGCGCCAAGACGGGCTCGGCCGAGGTCGACGGACAAGGCACGTCCAACAGCTGGTTCACCGGTTTCAGCGACGACCTCGCGGCGGCGGCGGTCGTCCAGTCCGGCGGCCACGGCGGCGACGCGGCCGGCCCGGTGGTGGCGGCGGTGCTGCGCGCCGGGTCCTGAGCGGCACCGTCCGGCCGGCGGGCCCGCACCCCGGGAACTGCCTGGTGTGCGGGCCCGCCCGTTCAGTAGCGTGCGGGGTATGAGCACTTCCGAGACCACTCCCGTCACGACCTCGTCCGACGCCCACCCCCGCTTCGCCGAAGCCCTGCGCGAGCTGGGCCTCGACGTGGAGGTACGCCGCTTCCCTGACGCCACCCGCACCGCCGTCGAGGCCGCGGCGGCGATCGGCTGCGAGCTCAGCCAGATCGTCAAGTCCCTGATCTTCGCGGCCGACGGCGCGCCGGTCCTGGTGCTGATGGACGGTTCGTCCCGGGTGGACGTGGAGCGCGTACGGGCCGAGCTCGGCGCCCGGAAGGTCGAGCGGGCGGGAGCCGACCTGGTCCGCGAGACCACCGGCTACGCGATCGGCGGGGTACCGCCCTTCGGGCACCGTACGAGGACGCGGGTGCTGGCCGACCGGGGGCTGCTGGCCCACTCGACGGTCTGGGCCGCCGCCGGCACCCCGCACACGGTCTTCCCGCTCGCCCCCGCGCGGCTGGTCGAACTCGCGGGCGGCACTCTCGTGGACGTACGCGAGCAGACCGCGTGACCCCGCTGGTGGCGGCGGCCGTCCTGACCGCCGCGATCACGCACGCCAGCTGGAACGCGATCGCCCACGCCATACGGGACCAGCTGCTCTCCTTCACCCTGATCTCGGGCGGCGGGGCGCTGATCGGGCTCGTGCTGGCCTGCTTCGCCCCGCTCCCGGCGTCCGGCGCGTGGCCCTACCTGCTGGTCTCCGCGGCCCTGCACGTGGCGTACATGCTGCTGCTGATGCGCTCGTTCACCCTGGGCGACTTCGGCCAGATGTACCCGATCGCCCGGGGCACGGCCCCGCTCGTCGTGACGGTCCTGGCCGCCGTGTTCGTCGGGGAGCGCCCGGACGGCTGGGCCACGGCCGGTGTCGCGGTGGCCTCGGCGGGGCTCGTCGGGCTGGCGCTGTGGGGCATCCGGGGCTCCGGCAGGCGCCCCCACTGGCCCGCGATCCTGGCGGCCCTCGCGACGGGGCTCGCCATCGCCGGCTACACCACGGTCGACGGGGTGGGGGTGCGCGCCTCGGGCACCCCGCTCGGCTACATCGCCTGGCTGATGATCCTGGAGGGGATCGCCATCCCCGCCTACGCGTTCTGGCGCCGCCGGGGCGAACTGGTCCCCCAGCTCACCCCGTTCGCCGCGCGGGGCCTGCTGGGCGCGGCGCTGTCGGTCACCGCCTACGGGCTCGTCCTGTGGGCGCAGACCAGGGCGGCGCTCGCCCCGATCGCCGCGCTCCGCGAGTCCTCGATCATCGTGGGTGCCGCGATAGGGACGCTGTTCTTCAAGGAGCGGTTCGGGGCTCCCCGGATCGCGGCGGCCGGGCTGATGGTGGTCGGCATCGGCCTGATGCTGCACACGAGCTGACCCGGGGGGCGGCGGGCCGCCGGCCCGGCTACCGGGTCTCGGGGTCCGCCGTCATCACCGCGCGGAAGCCCGTGTTGACGCCGAGCAGCCCGCCGTCGACCCGCAGGGTCGTGCCGGTGATCCAGGCCGCGTCCGGGGAGGCCAGGAAGGCGACGGCGGCCGCGATGTCGTCCGGCTCGCCGACCCTGCCGAGCGGATAGAGGGTCGCGGCCCGCGCCAGCGACTCCTCGCGGCCCGCCCAGGCGTCCGTGCGGACCGTGCCGGGCGCGATGAGGTTGACCCGGACGCCACGGGGGCCCGCGTGGCCGGCGAGGGTCCGGGTCAGGCTGGCCAGGCCCGCCTTGGCGGCGCTGTAGGCGTGGCCGCCGAAGTCCTGCTCGCCGTTGACCGAGCCGATGTTGACGATGGCGCCCCGGCCGGAGGCCACCAGGTGCGGGAGTGCGGCGCGGGAGCAACGGTGGGCGCCGGTCAGGGTGATGTCGAGGCTGCGGGTCCACATCTCGTCGGTCTCGTCCTCGAAGAGCGGGGCGTCCTCGTGGTCGGCGTAGGCGTTGTTCACGAGGACGTCGAGGCGTCCGAACGCGGCGACCGCGTGGGCCACCGCCGCCTCGACCGCCGCCCGGTCGCCGACGTCGCAGGCCAGGGCCTCGGCGGTGCCGCCCGTCTCGCGTATCCCGGCCGCCGTGCGCTCGGCGCGGCCGGCGTCCAGGTCGGTGACGAGGACGGCCGCGCCCTCGGAGGCGAGCCGGCGGGCGGCGGCCGCCCCGATGCCCTGTCCAGCACCGGTGAGCAGGGCGGCGTATCCGTCGAGACGTGCGAGGCGAGGAGTCATAGCGCCGACCGTACTGCCCGGACCAGGGCCTGGGCACGGGGGTCGGCGGTGACTCCCTTCTGCAGACCGTTCGTCACATAGCCGAGCGCGATGCCCGATTCGGGGTCGGCGAAGCCCAGCGAGCCGCCGCGGCCGGGGTGCCCGAACGACCCGGGGCCGAGCAGCGGCGCGGACGGGCCGTGCAGCATGTAGCCCAGGCCGAAACGGGTGTTCACGACCAGGACGCGGTCCGGGCCCGCCGACTCCTCGGTGCGGGCCAGGGTGAGGGTGGCGGGGGCGAACAGCCGCTGCCCGTCGACCTCACCGATCATCGCGGCGTAGCAGCGGGCGAGGCCGCGCGCGGTGGCGGCGCCGTTGGACGCGGGGAGTTCGGCCGCGCGGTAGGCCGGGGCGTTCTCGTCGGGGAACGGGTCGATGGCCCCGAAGGCGCGGCGGGTCAGCGACTCCGGGTCGCCGTACGCCTCGACGACGGAGCGCTTGGGCCGCACCCGGAGGGCGCCGCTGCCCTCGGCCGGCGGGGGCTCGACGGGGCCGATCCGCCCGATGCGGTGCGCCTCGTCGGCGGGGAGCCCGAACCAGAAGTCCAGCCCGAGCGGACGGGCGATCTCCTCGGCGATCCAGCGGCCGATGGTCCGGCCGGTGACCCTGCGCACCAGTTCGCCGACGAGCCAGCTGTAGGTCTGGGCGTGGTAGCCGTGGTCGGTGCCGGGCTCCCACTGGGGCTGCTGCGCGGCGACGGCCTCGGGCCCGCTGACCCCGTCGGCCGCCTCCTCGGGCGTCAGCGCCGTGTCCAGGGCGGCCAGCCCGGCCCGGTGGGCGAGGAGGTGGCGTACGAGCACGCGTTCCTTGCCGTTGGCCTTGAACTCCGGCCAGTACGTGCCGACCGGCGCGTCCAGGTCCACCTGCCCGCGCTGGTGCAGCAGCAGCGGCACGGCGGCGGCGACGCCCTTCCCGGCGGAGCGGACGATCTGGACGGTGTCCACGGCCCAGGGTTCGGTGCCGTCGACATCCCTCGTCCCGGCCCACAGGTCCACGACCTTGCGTCCGTGGCGGTAGAGGGCGACGGCCGCTCCCCGCTCCCCGCGCTGTTCGAAGTTACGGACGAAAGCGTCCCGTACCGCCTCGAATCCCGGCGCCACCGTGCCCCGTACGTCCACGCCTGCTCCCGCGCTCCCGCTCATCCCCCCATGGTGCATTGCCCGGCGGGCGGGGCGGGGGCCGGGTCACCGACTGTTCACGGACGCGGAACGGACACGGAACGCGGGTCGAAGCCGAAGGGCAGCTCCAGCCGGTGCCCGCGCATCAGGTCGTCGTCGCAGAGCAGGTCCTGGGTGCGGTCGTCGGCGGTGATCACCCCGTCGCTGAGGATGACGGCGCGCGGGCAGAGTTCGAGGGCGTACGGCAGGTCGTGGGTGACCATCAGGACGGTGACGTCCAAGGAGCGCAGGATGTCGGCGAGTTCACGGCGGGAGGCCGGGTCCAGGTTCGAGGAGGGCTCGTCGAGGACGAGGATCTCCGGCTCCATGGCGAGGACGGTGGCGACGGCGACGCGGCGGCGCTGGCCGAAGGAGAGGTGGTGCGGGGGCCGTGCCGCGTACTCCTCCATGCCGACCCGCTCGAGCGCCGTCATGACGCGGTCCTCCAGCTCGGGGCCGCGCAGTCCGGCGGCGGCGGGCCCGAAGGCGACGTCCTCGCGGACGGTGGGCATGAAGAGCTGGTCGTCGGGGTCCTGGAAGACGATGCCGACGCGGCGGCGGATCTCGGCGAGGTGCCGCTTCTCCACGGGCAGCCCGGCGACCCGGACGGTGCCGGCGCCCGCGTCGAGGATGCCGTTGAGGTGGAGGACGAGTGTGGTCTTGCCCGCGCCGTTGGGGCCGAGGAGCGCCACGCGTTCACCGCGGTCCACGGTCAGATCGACGCCGAAGAGGGCCTGGTGGCCGTCGGGGTAGGCGTAGGCGAGGCCGCTGACCTCGAGGGACGGCGCGGGGGCGGTGGGCAGGCTCATACGGTCCATCCCAGCAGACGGACGACGAGGGCGAGCACGGGGAGTGCCGCGGCGTGCGCCCACTGGGTGCGGGAGGCGGTCACCTCGTCGATCACCGGCATGGTGCCGGTGTAGCCGCGGCTGACCATCGCGAGGTGGACGCGCTCGCCGCGCTCGTAGGAGCGGATGAAGAGGGCGCCCGCCGTCTTGGCGAGGACGCCCCAGTGGCGCACCCCGCGCGCCTCGAAGCCGCGGGAGCGGCGGGCGATCGACATCCGGCGCAGCTCGTCGGTGATGACGTCGCCGTACCGGATCATGAAGGACGCGATCTGGACGAGCAGCGGTGGCAGGCGCAGCCGCTGGAGGCCGAGGAGCAGGGAGCGCAGCTCGGTGGTGGAGGCCAGGATCACCGAGGCGGCCACTCCGAGGGTCCCCTTGGCCAGGACGTTCCAGGCGCCCCAGAGGCCGGGGACGCTGAGGGAGACGCCGAACAGCTCGGTCTGCTCGCCGGGTACGACGAACGGCATGAGCAGGGCGAAGGCCACGAACGGCACCTCGATGACCAGCCGCTTCAGCAGGAACCCGGGGCGGATCCGGGCGACCGCTGCGACGCCGGCGAGCAGCACGGCGTACAGCGCGAAGGCCCAGACGGCCTCGCGGGGGGTGGAGACGACGACCACGACGAAGCAGAGGACGGCGGCGAGCTTGCAGTGCGGCGGCAGGGCGTGGACCGGTGAGTGCCCGTGCCGGTAGAGCTTGTGCGCGTGGCCGGCGCCCATCAGACGGACTCGGGGGTGCGGGCCTCGGGGGTTTCGGGCGTACGACGGCGGCGCACCGCCCAGAAGACGCCGCTGCCGACGGCGACGGTGACGCCGACGCCGATCACTCCGGCGAGGCCCCCGGAGACGCGGGCGTCGCTGATGTCCTTGACGCCGTAGTCGGCGAGCGGGGAGTCGGCGGCGCCGTGTTCCTGGACCTTCTCGTCGATGCCCTTGTCGGCGGCGACCTTCTCCAGGCCGTCGGGGCTGGCGGAGGCGTAGAAGGAGACGAAGCCGGCGAGGACGAGCGCGGCGGCCAGTCCGGTACCCCAGACCTTGCGGGTGGAGCGGGGGGCGGCCGGGGCGGGGGCGGTGGTGGCGGCCGGGGCGAGGGCGGTGGTGGCGGCCGGGGCGTCGACGAGCTCACCGTCGACCCGGAGCTTGAGCGGGGCCGTGAGCCCACGGGCCCCGTGCACCAGGTCGGGGCGCACCGCGATCACGGCGCCGACGGTCAGCGCGGTGATCACCGCCTCCCCGATGCCGATGAGGACGTGGACGCCGACCATCGCGGTGAGCACCTTGCCGACGGGTACGTCGGTGGTCCCGCCGATCGCGTAGATCAGGGTGAACGCGACCGCTGCGGCCGGTACGGAGACCAGCGCGGCCACGAAGGCGGCGGCGGTCGTCGAGCGGCGGGTGCGGGGCAGCACCCGGATGAGCCCCCGGAAGAGGGCGTAGGCGACGACGGTGGTGACGACCCCCATCACCGTGATGTTCACGCCGAGCGCGGTGAGTCCGCCGTCCGCGAAGAGGATGCCCTGCATCAGCAGGACGACCGCTATGCAGAGGAGTCCTGTGTACGGCCCGACGAGGATAGCCGCCAGCGCCCCGCCCAGGAGGTGGCCGCTGGTGCCGGCCGCGACGGGGAAGTTCAGCATCTGCACGGCGAAGATGAACGCGGCGACGAGCCCGGCCAGCGGCGCCGTGCGTTCGTCCAGTTCCCGCCGGGCGCCGCGGAGTCCGACGGCGACCGCTCCCGCGGCGACGACACCTGCGACAGCGGAGACGGGTGCGTTGATGAAACCGTCGGGTACATGCATGGAGTGGCTCCGCTTTCGGGCGTTGCTGCTGGCGGGGTCGGAAAACGCTCCATGATAGGGCCCTGTTGCGAACAGTTCGCAAGAGCGCACATGTGACAACTACACGAACCCTCAACATGCCCAAATGGGAATATATGGGACATTAGGGGGAGAGATTTTCACACAGGAGGAGCCGGCCATGTCCCTCGTGATCCAAGAACACGCCCGAGCCCGGCTCATCACGGACGGCCCCGACCCCCGGCTGGTCCCCGTCGAGCTGCGCTACGACCCGGACGAGCCGCAGACGGTCCACGTCCGGCTCCCCGGCGGCGTCGACCAGCCCTTCGGCCTCGACCTCCTGGAACGCGGACTGCGCTCCCCCGCCACCCGCGGCGACATCCGCATATGGCCGTGCGGCCGGGCCCAGCTGGTCCTGGAACTGCACTCACCGGACGGCGTCGCCGTCTTCCAGTTCGACATCGCGCCCCTCATCCGCTTCCTGGCGCGGATCCACACGAGGACGGCGAAGCGCCCGGCGGCCACCACCACCGCCCCCACCTCCGCCACCGTCACCCGCGCCTGAGCAGGACGAGAGCCCCCGTGCCGCGTGCACGGGGGCTCTCTGTCGCCCCGGTCCCCCGTCCCCACAGGTAACCGGCGCTCCGGGGGCGCGTTCCGCTCAGACGCGCGCCCCGGGGTCTCGTCGCGTCAGGCGCGGACCAGTTCCCGTTCGCCGCCACCCTCGGACGGCCCGTCCTCGGCGAGGTCCTTGCGCAGGCCCTCGCCCTCGACGTCCACATTGGGCAGCACCCGGTCCAGCCAGCGCGGCAGCCACCAGGCACGCCTGCCGAGCAGGGCGAGCACCGCCGGCACGATCGCCATCCGTACGACGAAGGCGTCGAAGAAGACGGCGATGGCGAGCGAGAACCCGATCATCTTGATCATCTGCTCCGAGGAGCCGATGAAGCCGGCGAAGACGGCCATCATGATCACCGCAGCCGCCGTGACCACCCGGGCACCGTGCTTGAAGCCGGTGACGATCGCCTGGCCGGGGCTCTCCCCATGGACGTACGCCTCGCGCATCCGCGTGACCAGGAAGACCTCGTAGTCCATCGCGAGGCCGAAGACCACGCCGACCATGAAGATCGGCATCATGCTCATGATCGGGCCGGTCTGCTCGACCCCGAAGAGCGATCCGAGCCAGCCCCACTGGAAGACCGCGACGACCGCGCCCAGGGCCGCGACCACCGAGAGCAGGAAGCCGAGGGCCGCCTTCAGCGGGACGAGGACCGAGCGGAAGACCACCATCAGCAGCAGGAACGCCAGGCCGACGACGAGCGCCAGATAGGGCAGCAGCGCGTCGTTCATCTTCTCCGAGAAGTCGATGTTCATCGCCGTGGCGCCGGTGACCAGCACCTCCGCGCCGGTCTCGCTCTTGATGCCGTCACCCGCGTCACGGATGGCGTGGACCACGTTCTCCGTCTCGACGGAGCTCGGCCGGTCCTTGGGGATGACCGTGATGGTCGCGGTGTCGCCGGCCTTGTTGAAGGCGGCCGGGGTGACGGCGGCGACGCCGCCGGAGCCCTCGATCTCGTCGGAGACCCTGTTCACCGCGGCCTTGCCGTCGGAGCTGTTCCTCGTGTCGACGACGACCATCAGCGGGCCGTTGAAGCCGGGGCCGAAGCCGTCCGAGAGCATGTCGTAGGCCTGGCGCTGCGTGGTCGACTTCGGCTGGGCGCCGTCGTCCGGCAGCCCCATCTCCAGCGACGCGGCCGGTACGGCGATGGCGCCGAGCCCGAGGACGCCCACCAGCAGCACCCACAGCGGGCGACGCAGCACGAACCGGGCCCAGCGGGTGCCCATGTTCGGCTTCGCCTCGGGCTTGTTCTCCGCCTCGGCGGCCCTGCGCGCCTTGCGCCCCATGACCCGCTTGCCCGCGAAGCCCAGCAGCGCCGGGACGAGGGTGAGGGCGATGAGGACGGCGATCGCGACCGTACCGGCGGCGGCGAAGCCCATCTTCGACAGCATCGGGATGTTGACGACGGCCAGGCCGACCAGGGCGATGACCACGGTGAGTCCCGCGAAGACCACGGCGGACCCGGCCGTTCCGACGGCCCGCCCGGCGGCTTCCTCGCGCTCCCGGCCCTCGGCCAGTTCGGCGCGGTAGCGGGAGACGATGAACAGCGCGTAGTCGATGCCGACCGCGAGGCCGATCATCATCGCGAGGGTCGAGGTGGTGGAGCCCAGGTCCAGCACGTTGGCCAGCGCGGTGATCGTGGAGACCCCGATGCCGACCCCGATGAGGGCGGTCAGCAGCGGCAGCCCCGCGGCGATCAGCGAGCCGAAGGTGATCACCAGGACGACGGCGGCAATGGCGACACCGATGACCTCGGTGGCCCCCGTCTCCGGCATCACCTGGAGCGCGTCACCGCCGATCTCCACCTTCATGCCGCTGTCCTGCGCGTCGTGGCCCACATCCTCCAGGGCCTCCCGCGTCGCGTCGGTCAGCTCCATCGAGCTGACCTTGTAGGACACGGAGATGTACGCGGTCGAGCCGTCCTTGCTGACGGCGTTCGCCGTGTACGGGTCGGCGACGGAGGCGATCTGGTCCGAACCGGACTTCAGCTCGCCGACGATCCCCTGGATCTCGGCCTTGTTCGCCGCCTGGGACACCTTCTCGCCCTCGGGGGCCTTGAAGACGACCCGGGCGGTGGCGCCGTCGGCGCTGCCACCGGGGAATCGTTCCTCCAGCAGGTCGAAGGCCTTCTGGGCCTCCGTGCCGGGGATCGAGAAGGAGCTGGAGGTGGCGGTCGCGGCCGAGGAGGCCCCGAAGCCGGCCAGCGCCAGCAGGGCCACCCAGATCAGGGCGACGTAACGGCGTCGCCGGAAGGCGAGCCGTCCCAGTTTGTACAGGAATGTAGCCACGGAGGGGGTACTCCCGGTCAGGTCGTTGAGTGGAAGAGGGCGTGAGGAACCAGCCCGACGACGAGAGCGGCGTGTCAGGTGGAGCGTCGGGGAGACAGGTCGTACGGGAAGGAAAAAAGGGGACGTCAGACGCCGAGGGCGGGGAACACCACGGCTTCCGCGTAGTCGGAGAGGAACGCCTGGTCGACAGGCTTCTCCTCGACCAGCTCACGAGCGGCGAAGGCGCCGATCATCATGTGCGGCACAAAGGGGAGCGCAGGATTGTCCGCACGCACTTCCCCCCTGTCCACGGCTCGCTGGAGCAGAGCGCCGAGGCCGGTCATCTCCGGCTCGATCATCAGCTCCCGCAGGGCCTGGAGGAGGTCGGGGTTGTCGTGGACGGCATGGGTGAGACCCCGCATCAGCGCGGAGTTCCGCTCCATCTGGCAGTCGTCGGTGCGCTGCAGCACGGCAAGGAAGTCACCGCGGAGCGAACCGGTGTCGACATCGCCGAGGTGCACCGGCTTGTCGTTCCGGAGCGCCTTGACGACCAGCTCGGCCTTGCTCCCCCACTGGCGGTAGAGGGTGGCCTTGCTGGAACGGGTGCGGGCGGCGACGGCGTCCATGGTCAGGGCTTCGTAGCCGACCTCGCCGAGCAGGTCGAGCACGGCCGCGTACAGCTCGTTCTCACGTTCGGGCGTGAGCCGGCTGCGCGCCATGGGTCGACCTCCTCTTCCTCGCGCCTGCTGGATCGTACGCCAGTCGAAGATCAACTAACGGAACGAAACTGTTTCGTACACTTCGAAGATACTCCCCGCCCTCAGCGAAACGAAACAGTTTCGCTTGTGTCCTGCACCACAAGTTGCCGCGGGCCCCTCACGCGGAAAGCATTGGAGGGTGAGTGACGACGTCGCGTATCTCCGTTTCCCGCACCTCCACGAGGACTTGCTCTGCTTCGCGGCGGAGGACGACCTCTGGGTCGCCCCTCTGGCCCCGGAAGGACAGCGGCCCGGCCGGGCGTGGCGGCTGACCATCGACCGGACCAGGGTCAGTCATCCCCGCTTCTCGCCCGACGGCAGCCGCATCGCCTACACGACCTGGCGCACGCTCGATCCGGAGATCCACCTCGCCCCCGTCGAGGGAGGGCCCGCCCGCAGACTCACCTACTGGGGCTCGACCGACGCCCGGGTCTGCGGCTGGAGCCCCGACCCGGGGGACTCGTCCCAGATCCTCGCCGTGTCCTCGCACAACCAGCCGTTCTCCTACTTCTCCTGGGCGTACAGCGTCCCCACCGACGGGAGCCCCGGCGGCAAGCTCCCCTGGGGGCCGGTCTCCGACATCGCGGTCGCCGACATCGACGGCGAGCGGCGCACCCTGCTGCTCACCGGTAAGCCGCCGCACGAGCCGGCCGCCTGGAAGCGGTACCGGGGCGGCGCGATGGGCCGGCTCTGGCTGCACGGCGAGCGGCTGCTGCCGGACATCGGCGGGCATCTGGACGCCCCGATGTTCGTCGGGCGCCGCATCGCGTTCCTCTCCGACCACCAGGGGGTCGGCAATCTGTACTCCTGTCTGATGGACGGCAGCGATCTGCGCCGGCACACGGACCACGACGCGTTCTACGCCCGGCACGCCTCCAGCGACGGCAGCCGGGTCGTCTACCAGTGCGGCGGCGATCTGTGGCTGGTCGAGGACCTGGAGTCCCCGGACGCGAAGCCCCGGAAGCTGGACGTACGGCTCGGAGGGCCCCGGACCGGCCGGCGCACGTACCAGGTGCCGGCGTCCAGCAACGTCGACTCGCTGGCCGTCGACGAGACGGGCCGGGCGAGCGCCGTCTCCGTGCGCGGCAGCCTGTACTGGCTCACCCACCGCGACGGCCCCGCCCGTACGATCGCCGACACCCCCGGGGTGCGGGTCCGGCTGCCGGAGATGCTCGGCAGCAGCGGCCAGGTCGCGTACGTCACGGACGCGGAGGGCGACGACGCGATCGAGATCGCCCATCTCCCCCGGGCCAGCGGCGACCGCCCGCCGCGCCGGCTGGCGGCCGGTCAGCTGGGCCGGGTCCACGAGCTGATCTCCGACCCGGAGGGCGAGCGGCTGGCCATCGCGTCGAACGACGGCCGGCTCCTCCTGCTGGACACCACGGAGACGGAGGGTCTCGTCGACGTCGTCGAGGTCATCGAGGACCTGGACAGCGGGCGCGTCGAGGGCAGCCTCGTGCAGGCCGGGGCGGAGGCGGCGGACACCGCCGAGGTCACCGAGCTCATCCGCTCCGTGAACGGCCCGGTCCGCGATCTGGCGTTCTCCCCGGACGGCCACTGGCTGACCTGGTCGCACCCCGGTGTGGGCCGGTCCCTGCGGCAGATCAAACTGGCCCGGATCACCGGCCCCGACGCCCCGGTGATAGTCGATGTCACCAACGGCCGCTTCGAGGACGAGAACCCCGTCTTCACCGGCGACGGCCGCTACCTCGCCTTCCTGTCCTGGCGCGGCTTCGACCCGGTGTACGACGTCCACACCGGCGACCTCTCCTTCCCGCTGGGCTGCCGCCCGTACCTGGTCCCCCTCTCCTCCGCCACCCCCTCCCCCTTCGCCCTGCTCCCGGACGGCAGGCCGGCGGCGGGCGGCCTGGACCCGGTGGACATCCCCGAGGGCCCGGTGGAGGGGCCGACGGTCATGGTGGAGTTCGAGGGTCTGGAGAACAGGGTCACCCCGTTCCCCGTCTCCGCGTCGAAGTACTCGGGCCTCCAGCCGGTCAGCGGCGGCGGCCTCGTCTGGCTGCGCTGGCCGATCTCCGGGGCCCTGGGCGAGACCTTCGCGAACCCGGCGGACATGTCGGGCCGGCCCACCCTGGAGCACTTCAACATCGCCAAGGCCCGCAGGACCGAACTGGTCGGCCACCTCGACTGGTTCGCGGTCAGCGGGGACGCGACCCGGCTGGTCGTCATGGACGACGGCGAGCTGCGCGCCGTCCCGTCCAACGAGCCAGGCGACAACGACTCGACGGTCTTCCTCGACCTGCGCCGCATCCTGCACGACGTCGACCCCGCGGCGGAGTGGCGCCAGGCCTACGGGGAGGCGGGGCGCATCACCCGGGCCTACTTCTGGGAACCGGACATGTGCGGCATCGACTGGGACGGCGTCCTGGAGCAGTACCGGCCGCTGGTCGAACGGGTCGCCACCCCGGACGAGTTCGCCGATCTGCTGCGCGAGGTCCTGGGCGAGCTCGGCACCTCCCACGCCTACGTCTCGCCGGCCCGCCGCAACGAGGGGCCCCCGCACTACCAGCGGGCGATCGGCCTGCTGGGCGCCAACCTCGTGTGCCGGGACGGCGACTGGACGGTGCAGCGCGTGCTGCCCGGCGACTCCTCCGACTCCAAGGCCCGTTCACCGCTGGCCGGTACGGGCATCAGGGAGGGCGCGGTCCTCACCCATGTGGACGGCCGCCCGGTCGACCCGGTGGCGGGCCCCTATCCCCTGCTGACGGCGGCCGGCGGCACGACGGTGGAGCTGACGTTCCGCCCGGCGGGAGGCGAGTGCGGCGGCCGCTCCCGGCGCATCGCGATCGTCCCCCTGGTCGACGAACGCCCGCTGCGCTACCAGGACTGGGTGGCCAAACGCCGTGAGGTCGTACGGGAGTTGAGCCACGGCAAGTGCGGATATCTGCACATCCCCGACATGGGCGGCTCCGGCTGGGCCCAGTTCAACCGGGATCTGCGGCTGGAGGTCTCGCGTCCGGCGCTGATCGTGGACGTACGGGGCAACGCGGGCGGCCACATCAGCGAGCTGGTCGTCGAGAAGCTCACCCGCACCATCCTCGGCTGGGACCTCACCCGCAACGCCCAGGCGGTCAGTTACGCGTCCAACGCCCCCCGGGGCCCGGTCGTCGCCCTCGCCGACGAGGCCACCTCCTCCGACGGCGACATGATCACGGCCGCGTTCCGGCTGCTGAAGCTGGGACCGGTGGTGGGCCAGCGCACCTGGGGAGGCGTGGTCGGGATGACCGGCCGGCACAAGCTCGGCGACGGCACGGTGATCACGGTGCCGATGAACGCGGCCTGGTTCGACACGTACGGCTGGTCCGTCGAGAACTACGGCGTCGAGCCCGACCTGGAGGCCCTGCGCACCCCCCTGGACTGGGCCGAGGGCCGCCACGCGGTGCTGGACGACGCCGTCAGGGTCGCCCTGGACCTCCTGGCCGCCCACCCGGCCGCCACACCCCCCAGCTACGACACGGCCCCAAACCTGCGCCGGCCGCCGCTGCCCCCGAGGTAGCGACGCGGAAGGGGCGTACCCGGAACCCGGGTACGCCCCAACAGACCTCAGACGCGCAGTGCGTCAGCGACCGGAACGCTCACGCGCCTGGTCCGCGGTGTCCTGCGCCCGGTCACGGGCGCCGGGGCGACGGCCCTGCGCCTGGTCCTGGGCACGGTCCGAGCGGTCGGAGGTACGCTCGCGCGCCTCGTCACGCTTGCCGCCGGCCTTCTGCTGCTTGGCCTGGTCGGCGAGCTCCTGCGCCTTGTCCTTGAACTGGTCTGCGATGCCCATGCTGTTCACTCCTATGTGGGTGCGTGGGGTCGGCCCCGGTGGGGCCTCGATCAGAGTTACACACCCGGACATTCACCGCATTTCGATCATCCGCGGGAGACTCGCGCCTTCTGGTCGGCCTCCCCGCCGGCCCCCACGAGCCCCTTGCTGACACCGTCCAGCCGGGACCCGAACCGCTTCATCTCGCGCTGCCCGACGGTCCCTATGACCATCGGCAGGTACCCCCGGACCGACTGCATCCCGCGCAGCCACCACTGGGCGTACACATGCGCGGAGCGCCGCTCGATCCCGGCGACGATCCGGTCGACCGCCGGGCCGAGCGGGTACGTGCGGTTCGTCGGCCACGGCAACCGCTGCCTCAACTCCCGCATGACGTCGTCCTCGTCGGCGCCGCGCACCATGTCCGTGTCGGTCCAGGACAGATAGCCGACCCCGACCTTCACGCCCCGATGGCCGACCTCGCCGCGCAGACAGTGCGCGAACGCCTCCACGCCCGACTTGGACGCGCAGTACGCGCTCATCATCGGCGCCGGGGTGATCGCGGCCAGCGACGCTATCTGGAGGAAGTAGCCGCGGCTCTCCATGAGCACCGGCAGGAACGCCCGCGCCGTCACCGCGCCGCCTATCAGGTTCACCTCGATGACCCGCCGCCACGCCTCGGGGTCGGAGTCCACGAGCGGACCCCCGGTGGCCACACCCGCGTTGGCCACGACGATGTCGATCTTCCCGAAGCGCGCCTTGACCTCCTGCGCGACCCGGCCCATCGCCTCGTGGTCGGTGACATCCGCGTGCCAGTGGTCGCTCGGGGAGTGCAGCCGTTCCGAGACCTTCTTCAGCTCGTCCGGCTCCAGGCCGACCAGCGCCAGCGTGGCGCCCCGCGCCGACAGCTTGCGGGCCAGCAGCTCCCCCACACCCCGCGCCGCACCGGTGACGACGACGACCTGACCTTCGAGACTCCGCCTGCCGCTCATGCGACCTCCTCCTCGCTCACGGCTTCCGCCGTACCGCCCGCGCTGTCCACAGTGACGTACAGGGCCACCAGCTCGCGCAGCTTCGCCGTGACCGTCTCGGGTGCCTCGACCGGCGTCATGTGGCCCATGCCCGCCAGTTCGGTGAGCCCGAGGCTCTGCGGCAGCGCCGCTTCGATGGCCCTCGCGTGCACGGGCGGCGTCAGCCGGTCGTCCGTGCCCGCGATCACCGCCGTCGGCAGCCGCAGCTCCCGTATGCGCGCCTCGAGGTCGAGCTCGGCGAGCACGTGCCCCCAGGCGACGCGTGCCCCGCGAGGACACGCGTGGACGATCCTGGCACACGTATCCACCCGTTCCGGGGCAGAACCGCGCCCCATCGTGGCGTACTTGAGTATCGCCCTGGACACCGCGTTGACCGGTCCGAGCGGCGCCCGCGCTCCGAGCACCGCCGTGGTCATCCGGGTGCGCAGCGCGCCGGCCCGCAGCGGGAGCACCAGCGACTCGGCCGTCAGGCGCGAACTGCCGGTGCTGCACAGCAGCGCGGCCGCCCCGTGCTCCCGTACGGCGGAGCGGCCGCCCGCCGCCATGATCGTCATCCCGCCCATGGAGTGGCCGGCGAGCACCGCCTTCCGGCCCGGCTCCAGGGTGGCCTTCAGGACGGCTTCGAGGTCGTCGGCCAGCGCCCGCGTGCTGTATCCGCCGGGGCCGGCCGCGGGCGAACGCCCGTGGCCGCGCTGGTCGTAGACGACGACCCGGTGGTCGACCGCCAGGTCACGTATCTGCGCGTCCCAGAAGCGGGTGTTGCAGGTCCAGCCGTGGGACAGGACGACCGCGGGGGCGTCCTCGGGTCCGTGCAGCTCGACGTGGACGCGTGAGCCGTCGGCGGAGACGACGCCCAGTTCACGTACGGGTACGGGCGGGGGCGGAGTGGCCGCCCGCTGTGTCAGCCTGCTCATCGTGCGGCCTCCTCGGGAACGGCCTGCGCCGTGGGACGGGTGACGGGTGGGCGGACGACCTCGTAGTCCCCGAGGTCGACCGAGCGCGTGGCCCGCCGGAACTCGGCGGTCGTGCCCGGCCAGACCGTGGTGTTGCGCCCGTCGGCGTCGAGGTACCAGCTGGTGCAGCCGCCGGTGTTCCAGACGGTCCGCTTCATCCGCTCCTGGACCCGCCGGTTCCAGGCGCCGACGGCGGAGGGCCGCGCGTCGAGCGCGACGCGTCCGCCCAGGACGTCCAGCTGGCGCATGTAGTCGGCCATGTAGTTCAGCTGGGACTCGATCATGAGGATCATGGAGGAGTTCCCCAGCCCCGTGTTGGGGCCGATGATCGTCATCCAGTTGGGGAAGCCGGCCGCGGTCGCGCCGCGCAGCGCCTGCATCCCGCCCTTCCAGGACTCGGCGAGGGTGATGCCGTCGGCTCCGACGACCCGGCTCGCGATCGGCATGTCCGTCACATGGAAGCCGGTGCCGAGGATGATCACGTCGGCCTCGGTCTCCGTACCGTCCGACCCGACGAGGGTGGAGCCCCGCACCTCGGAGAGACCGGAGTCGATCACGTCCACATTCGGCTGCGCGAGCGCCGGGTAGTAGGCGTTGGAGAGCAGGATCCGCTTGCAGCCGATGCGGTACGAGGGGGTCAGCTTGGCCCGCAGCGCGGGGTCCTTGATCGCCCGCGCCATGTTCCGCTTGGCTATGGACTCGACGAGGCCGAGCTGGTCGGGGTGCTTGGTGAAGGCGCCCACCTGCAACTCCCGGATGCCCCAGAGCAGTCCACGGCGCGCGGTGGCCGTGAAGGGGAGCGTGCGGTGCAGCCACTTCTCGGCGCCGCTGATCGCCCGGTCCATGCGCGGCATCACCCACGGCGGGGTCCGCTGGAAGAGCGTCAGCCGGCCGGCCTTCGGCTGGATCTCCGGGACGATCTGGATCGCGGAGGCCCCGGTCCCGACGACGGCGACGCGCTTGCCGCTCAGGTCGTAGTCGTGGTCCCACTGCGCGGAGTGGAAGACCTTGCCGGGGAATTCGGCGAGCCCCGGGATGTCGGGCAGCTTCGGGTCGGAGAGCGGGCCGGTGGCGGAGACGACGGCGTCGGCGGTGACCGTGGAGCCGTTCGCCGACTCGATCACCCAGTGGAGTTCGGCGTTGTCCCAGCGCATGACCGTGACTTCGTGGTTCAGCCTGATGTGCGGGCGCAGTCCGAAGGTGTCGGCGACGTGCTCCAGGTAGGCCCGGATGTGCTGCTGCCCCGAGAAGGTGCGCGGCCAGTCGGGGTTGGGCGCGAACGAGAACGAGTACAGGTGGGACGGGACGTCGCAGGCGCAGCCCGGGTAGCTGTTGTCCCGCCAGGTGCCGCCGACGGCGGCGGCGCGTTCGAGGACCAGGAAGTCGGTGATGCCTTCGCGGCGGAGCCGGACCGCGGCTCCGAGGCCCCCGAATCCGGATCCGATCACCGCCACTCGTACGTGCTCGTGCTGGGCCATCCTGCCGCCTCCCCGCGGTACGTCACACGACTCTGCCAGCAATCACTGGCATTGTTGGGAGGGTAGAGCAGCTCCGTACTGATGGGTAGGGGGCGGACCGAGGAAAGTTACCGGCGGTACAACATAGGGTGCGGGTGTGGCTGAAGGACGCGAGCACCGCGAGTACCGCATGGAGGAGCTGGCCGAGGAGGCCGGCATCACCGTGCGCACCCTGCGCTTCTACCGGGAGCGCGGCCTGATCCAGCCACCCCGCCGCGAGGGCCGCATCGCCTGGTACGACGACCACCACCTGGCCCGGCTGCGCACCATCACGGGCCTGCTGGAGCGGGGCCACACCCTCAACGGCATCGCCGACCTCGCCACCACCTTCGACAGCGGCCGGGACGTCGCCGAGGTGCTGGGCCTGGGCGAACCGACCGAGGAGACCCCGGTCCGGCTCTCACCCGAGCAACTCGCCGACTACTTCCAGGACCAGGCGACGGCGGAGAACCTCGCCGCCGCGATGGAGCTGGGCTACCTCGGCATCGACGGCGACGAGATCGTCCACATCAGCCGCCGCCTGCTGGACGCCTCGTCCGAGCTGGTGCGCGCCGGGGTGCCGCTCGACGCCGTGCTCGGCGCCGGCCGCCAGGTCCGTGAGCACGCCGACGCCCTGGCCGACCTCTTCGTACGCGTCCTGCGCACCCACAGCGAGGACACCGAACCGGACCAACTACGCACGCTGGCCCAGGCGGTGGTGGACGCCGAGCTGTCGATGGCCCTGGACCGCCGGCTGCGCAAGGACGATCAGCGCTCGTAGGTGACCGTCACCGGCGCGTGGTCGCTCCACCGCTCACCGTGCGTGGCGGCGCGCTCCACCCAGGCCTTGACCGCGCGGCCGGCGAGCCCGGGGGTCGCCACCTGGTAGTCGATGCGCCAGCCCGTGTCGTTGTCGAAGGCCCGGCCCCGGTAGGACCACCAGGAGTACGGGCCCTCCTCGTCCGGGTGCAGCGCACGGACCACATCGACGTACGCCGCCTCGTCGAACACCCGGGTCAGCCACTCCCGCTCCTCGGGGAGGAAGCCGGAGCTCTTCCGGTTGGCCTTCCAGTTCTTGAGGTCGGCCTCCCGGTGGGCGATGTTCCAGTCACCGCACACGACGACCTCCCGCCCCTCGGCGGCGGCCCGGACCTTCAGCCCCTGGAGGTAGGGGAGGAAGGCGGCCATGAAGCGCTCCTTCTCCTCCTGCCGCTCCGTGCCGACCTCGCCGGACGGCAGGTAGAGGCTGGCGACCGTCACACCCGGGAGGTCCACCTCGACGTACCGGCCCGAGGTGTCGAATTCGCCACTCCCCGGGACCTCGAACCCGCCGAACCCGATCTGGACGCGCTCCGGCGCGTGCCGCGTGTACAGGGCGACGCCCGCGCGCCCCTTGGCGGCGGCCGGGGCGTACACGACGTGCCAGCCCTCGGGCTCACGCACCTCTTCGGGGAGCTGCTGCGCCTCGGCGCGGACTTCCTGGAGGCAGATCACATCGGCCTCGGTCTGCCCCAGCCACTCGACGAAGCCCTTCTTCGCGGCGGCACGGAGCCCGTTCACGTTCACGGTGGTAACAGTCAGCATCCAGGTACAGTACCTACAGACTCCCTGCGCATACCTGTACCATCATTTGCATGCTTATCCAGCCTCGGCCCTTCGACCACCCCGACGCCGTGAAACTCAACGACCAGGTGCAGCTCGAATACGCCGAGCGCTACGGCGACGAGGGCGACATCACACCGCTCGACGCCACGATGTTCGATCCGCCTCGCGGGCTGTATCTGCTCGCCTACGACGAGCAGCACCGCCCGCTGGCCACCGGCGGCTGGCGGAGCCAGGAGCGGAACGCCGAGGGCTACTCCGACGGCGACGCCGAGATCAAGCGGATGTACGTCGTCCCCGAGGGCCGGGGCCGGGGCCTCGCACGCCGCCTCCTCGCCGCCCTGGAGGCCGACGCCCGCGCGGCGGGCCGCACCCGCATGGTCCTGGAGACCGGCGACCAGCAGCCCGAGGCGATCGCGCTGTACACGTCGAGCGGCTACACGGTCTGCGAGAAGTTCGGCCACTACCGCGCGTACGACAGCAGCATCTGCATGGCCAAGCCGCTGGACCTGCCCTCCTAGGGCACCCGGGCCACACCGACGTAGAACCCGCTCCGCTCGTACACCGGCGCGGGCTCCTCCTGGTACCACTCGGGCGCGGTGACCAGCCCCGGCCCGACGAGGTCCAGCCCCTCGAAGAACGGCTCGACCTCCGCGCGCGTACGCATCCGCAGCGAGATCGCGCCCTTCCTGTACGCCGTCTCGGTCTCCCGCCTGAGCTCCGGGTGCTGGTCGGCGGTCCCGTGCGACAGCACCAGGTAGCTCCCCGAGGGCAGCGCCCCGACCAGCCTGCGGGTGATGCCGTACGGATCCTGCTCGTCGGGCAGGAAGTGCATCAGCGCGATGAGGGACAGCGCGACGGGCCTCGTGAAGTCCAGCAGCTCCGCCGCCTGTTCGAGAATCGCCTCCGGCTCCCGCACATCCGCGTGGAGGTAGTCCGTCGCCCCGTCGGGGTGGCTCACCAGCAGGGCTTCCGCGTGACGCAGCACGATGGGGTCGTTGTCCGCGTAGACGATCCTGGCACCCGGGGTCACGGCCTGGACGATCTGGTGGAGGTTCGGCGCGGTGGGAATGCCGGTCCCGATGTCCAGGAACTGATCGACACCCTGCCCGGCCAGCCACGCGGACGCCCGGTGCATGAACGCCCGGTTCCGCGCCGCGTTCGCCCGCGCCTCGGCGGGCAGCTTCTCCGCGACCTCCTGGTCGACCGGGTAGTTGTCCTTCCCGCCGAGCAGCCAGTCGTAGACCCGTGCAGGGTGCGGCTTGCTGGTGTCGATACGGGAGCTGGGTATTCCGGCTGTCACAGGACGCCCTCCACACGGAACCACGAACAGGCACTCCCGCACCTGACCTGCGCAACCCTCAACAGCGGTCACCGACAGGGCGGGTGAGCGAGGAAGGCCCAGGTTACCGGGTGGTCGGCCGGTGGACGTCAGGCGTGACAACGACGAAGGTCCCGCCCGATCTTCCGATCGGACGGGACCTTCGTGTGTGCGGTGGACCTGTGGGGATTTGAACCCCAGACCCCCTCGATGCGAACGAGGTGCGCTACCAGACTGCGCCACAGGCCCTTGCAACGAGTGAAACTCTAGCACCCTCAGCGGGGTGCTCGGAAATCCGTATCCCGGCAGGTCACCGAGTCGGGTTCCCCTTCGGTCTCACTCGTTGGCCGCGCGCGGCCTGTCCTCGTCGTCGTACTGGTCGAAGAGGGGGGTCCGGCCGCGGTCGCGGGTGCGCTTGGGTGCGTTGCCACGGCGGCGCGGGGCCGGTTCGGCGTCGGGTTCGGCCGCGTCCTGGACGTCGCGGCTGCCCGTCCGGGTGGGCTCCGCCGGGCTGGAGCGGGCCGCGCTCCAGGTCTCCGGGTCGCCGACCTCCACCCCGCCCGTGGCGCGCGGGGCGACCGGCGCGGTGACGTAGGTCGGCAGCGGAACCGGGACCGGCTCCCAGCTGTCGCCCTGGGCCGGCCCGCGCTCGCGCTGCTGGTCGACCCACTCCGCGTGGTCCGTCTGCTCGACGAGGGCGCGGCGGCCCGCCTCCTGGGGCGAGACCGTGGGCACGGGAGCCGCCGCTTCGGGCTCCTCGTCGGGCTCGGCGGGAGCCGAGGACGCGGGCTGGTGCCTGCGGGGCCGGTTCTCGCGCAGCCGCTGCGCGGCCACCTCGGCCCGGCGCCGGTCCATGGTGAAGACGAACCGGCGGCGCTCCTGGGCGCGCAGATGCACGATGTACGTGCTCAGCAGCACGGCCGGAACGGCCGGCGCCCAGAGGAAGCGGAGTCCACCCACCGCCGCGACGACCGCGCCCAGCGTGAACGCCATGAAGAGGACCGTGGTGGTACGCCGGCGGCGCGCCAGGACCTGCGAGCGCCGACGGCGCTCACGCTCGGTCTCCGCACCCGACGGACGCGAGCGCCGCGCGGCCGGGCGGGGTGCCCGCTCCTGCGGGCGCTCCTGCTCCGGCCGGCCGGGCGCGGGCACGCGCAACCGCGCTTCCGTCCGGTCCGGGGGCGCGGAAAAGGCCCGGACGTCGACGGACTCCATTCGGTCCGTGACGGCATCCGGGTCCACGTCGCCAGGCGCCTCCTCGGCATCCCGCTCCCGCAGCTCCTTGGCGTAACGGCGCTCCATGGCCGCCCGTCCGGACAGCAGCCGGATGGCGGTGCTGAAGCGTTCCGTCGGACGGGCTTCATTGAGCTCGTCCTGCCTGCGGAGCCACATCGGCACCAAGTAGGCGGCCCATGCACCGACGATGACTGCGTAGATGAGGCCGCTGCTGCTCACGCTCACACCGTAGAGGGGTTTGCACGGCGGCATCCGCCAATTGGCCCGGTGTGTCGCACGATCCGGCTGATATGACGGACTTTTTTTGCGATTGTTCGGGTCAACAGTCGCCGAAAGTGAGCTTCATTACCGTCAGAGAGCGATCAAATTCGAACACTTATTTCATTTCCCCGGGAGTGCGCGGTGTTCCGGACGCACCCGGCCGCATCCTGCGCCAACGCCGCAGCAGCCCGTCGGGGACTTCTTCCGCCGTGAGCGCGAAGATCAGGTGGTCCCGCCACGCGCCGTCGATGTGGAGATAGCGTGGACGCAGTCCTTCCGCACGGAATCCGAGTTTCTCCACGACCCTGCGACTGGGCGCGTTCTCCGGCCGAATGCACACCTCGATCCTGTGCAGTCCGACCGTGCGGAAACAGTGGTCGACGGCGAGCGCCACCGCGGTCGGCATGACACCGCGGCCCGCCACCTCCTGGTCGACCCAGTAGCCGACATGGCCCGAGCACATCGAGCCCCAGGTGATGCCCGCCACCGTCAGCTGCCCGACGAGACGGCCCTCGTACTCGATGGCGAAGGGCAGCATCCGGCCCGCGTTCGCCTCGGCGCGCAGATGACGGATCATCTGGCGGTAGGTGGGGCGCTGGGCCACCGGGCCGCCGGGGGCGGGCGGCGGGACGGTCGCCTCCCAGGGGCGCAGCCAGTCGCGGTTACGCCGGTTGACCTCGCGCCACATGCTCTGGTCGCGCAGCTTTATCGGGCGGAGGGTGACGGCGCCGTCGGTCAGAACCACCGGCCAGGTCCGGACGTTCAGCTCGGGCTCCCCGGTCGGGGGTGATCGCCGCCGCGCAGCTGGTCGACGGCGTGCACCAGAAGCCTGCCGAGGACCGCGAGCCCGTCGCGTACGCCGCCGGTCGAGCCGGGCAGGTTCACGATGAGGGTGCGGTCCGCGATGCCCGCGAGGCCGCGGGAGAGCGCGGCGGTGGGGACCTTGTCCCGGCCCTCGGCGCGGATCGACTCGGCGATGCCCGGGATCTCGCGGTCCAGGACCCGCCGGGTGGCCTCGGGGGTGAGGTCGGTGGGCGAGATGCCCGTACCACCGGTCGTGACGATCACGTCGTAGCCCGCGGCCGTCCCGGCCCGCAGGGCGGCTTCCACCGGGTCTCCGTCGGGCACGACCTGGGGGCCGTCGACGGCGAACCCGAGACCGGCGAGGGCCTCGGAGATGAGGGGCCCGCCCTTGTCGGCGTACACACCGGCGGAGGCCCGGTTGGAGGCGGTCACGACGAGGGCGCGGTATCCGCCGGTGGCGGGGGCGCTGCCGGGGGCTGTCACGCGTCCGCCCCCTCGGCCACGGCTCGCCGGTAGTCGCCGGACTTGCCGCCCGACTTCGCCTCGACCCGTACGTCCGTGATCACCGCGCTCTTGTCGACCGCCTTGACCATGTCGATCACCGTGAGCGCGGCCACCGACACGGCGGTCAGCGCCTCCATCTCGACACCCGTGCGGTCCGTGGTCTTCACGGTGGCCAGGATCTCCACCGCGTCGTCGGCGACGCTCAGGTCGACCTTCACCCCGGAGACGGCGAGCGGATGGCAGAGCGGGATCAGGTCCGGGGTGCGCTTGGCCCCCATGATCCCGGCGATGCGCGCGGTGGCGAGCGCGTCACCCTTGGGGACGCCCCCGCCCCTGAGGAGTTCGACGACCCGTGGTGATACGAGGACCCGGCCGCTCGCGCGGGCGACACGTGCCGTGACGTCCTTCTCCGACACGTCGACCATGCGGGCGGCGCCCGCCTCGTCGATGTGCGTCAGCCTGTTCTGCGTACTCAACTCACTCCGCCTAGCGGTAGGGCGCCGGTTGCCCGCCCGGCCCGCGCCGGGGCGCGGGCGGGGGGTCCGGGGGGGCTTCCCCCGGTAAGGCACAGCGCCAGATACCGTACCGCCACCGCGCCCGGGTCAGCGGAGGAGGATCACGTCGGTCTCCGTGCCGGGCTCGGCGGAGGTGACGTCCTCGGGCAGCACGATCAGCGCGTCGGCCTGCGCGAGGGCGGCGATCAGATGCGAACCGGCCCCGCCGACGGGCGTCACGGTGCCCGCCTCGGGGTCGTAGGTCCCGCGCAGGAACTGGCGCCTGCCGGACGGCGAGACGAGCGCCTCACCGGTGCTCAGCGTGGCCCGCACCGTCGGGCGGTGCACGTCCCGCAGCCCCATCAGCGTCAGGATCGCCGGCCGGACGAACAGCTCGAAGGAGACGTACGAGGAGACCGGGTTGCCGGGGAGCGCCAGCAGCGGGGTGTGGTCGGGGCCGATCGAGCCGAAGCCCTGCGGCTTGCCCGGCTGCATGGCGAGCTTGCGGAAGTCCACCCCGCCGCCCGGCTCGTCCTCGTCGGCCACGGAGGACAGGGCCTCCTTGACGACGTCGTACGCGCCGACGCTCACCCCGCCCGTGGTGACGACGATGTCGGCGCGGATCAACTGGTCCTCGATCGTGGCCCGCAGCGTCTCGGCGTCGTCGGCGACCGCCGGCACACGGTAGGCGATGGCGCCCGCGTCCCTGGCCGCCGCGGTCAGCGCGAAGCTGTTGGAGTCGTAGATCCGGCCGCCGGTGAGCTCCTCGCCCGGCTGCGCCAGCTCGCTGCCCGTGGACAGCACGACGACGCGCGGACGGGGCCGCACCCGCACCGTCGAGCGGCCGATCGCCGCGAGCAGCCCGATCTGCGGCGGCCCGACGACCGAACCCGCGCGCAGCGCCAGGTCACCGGGTTGTACGTCGCTGCCCTTGGCCCGGACATGGGCGCGCGGCTTGACCGGGCGGTGGATCCGGACCTCGCCGCTCGCGCCCTCCGGGGCGTGGCTGTGGGCCCGCATGGCCGCCGCAGGACCGCCGCCGGTGCCGCCGTCGGTCCACTCGACGGGCACGACCGCCTCGGCGCCGGCGGGCAGCGGGGCGCCCGTCATGATGCGGGCGGCCTCGCCGGGGCCGACGGAGCGGCCGTCGGCCAGGCCCCCGTCACCCGCCGCGACGTCGCCGATGACGGTGAGGACGGCGGGGAACTCCTCGCTGGCGCCCTCGACATCGGAGATCCGGACGGCGTACCCGTCCATCGAGCTGTTGTCGAAGGGCGGCAGGGACACCTCCACGACGACGTCCTCGACCAGGACACAGCCCTGGGCGTCGGGCAGTTGCAGCTCGATGGGTTCGAGCGGCTTCACCGCGGCGAGGATGTCGTCCAGGTGCTCGTCCACCGACCAGATCGTGCTCAAGCTGCTACAACTCCTCGTCGACGTAACTGCGCAGCCAGGTCCGGAAGTCCGGGCCCAGGTCCTCACGTTCGCACGCGAGTCTGACAATGGCACGCAGATAGTCACCCCGGTCACCGGTGTCGTAGCGGCGGCCCTTGAAGACGACGCCGTGCACCGGGCCGCCGATCTTCTCGTCCTCGGCGAGCAGCTGGAGGGCGTCGGTGAGCTGGATCTCGCCGCCGCGGCCGGGCTCGGTCCGGCGCAGTATGCCGAAGACGGCGGGGTCCAGGACGTAACGGCCGATGACGGCGAGATTGCTGGGCGCCTCGGCCGGGTCGGGCTTCTCCACGAGCCCGGTGACCCGGACGACGTCGCCGTCGGTGGTGGCCTCGGTGGCCGCGCAGCCGTACATGTGGATCTGGGCGGGGTCGACCTCCATCAGCGCCACGACGCTGCCGCCCTCGCGCTCCTGGATCTCGACCATCCTGGCGAGCAGCGGGTCGCGCGGGTCGATGAGGTCGTCGCCGAGGAGCACGGCGAACGGCTGGTCGCCGACGTGCGGCGCGGCGCACAGGACGGCGTGGCCGAGGCCGCGCGGGTCGCCCTGGCGCACGTAGTGCATGGTGGCCAGATCGCTGGACTCCTGGACCTTGGAGAGCCGTTCGGCGTCCCCCTTGCGGGTCAGCGCGGACTCCAGCTCGTAGTTCCGGTCGAAGTGGTCCTCCAGGGGACGCTTGTTGCGACCGGTGATCATCAGTACGTCGGCGAGGCCGGCGGCGACCGCTTCCTCGACCACATACTGGATGGCGGGCTTGTCGACGACAGGCAGCATCTCTTTGGGAGTGGCCTTGGTGGCCGGCAGGAACCGGGTGCCGAGACCTGCAGCTGGGATGACAGCTTTGCTGATCCTGGGGTGCGACTGAGTCATGCCCAGAACTGTAACCGGTACGTATGGGCGGAAGATGAGCGTCCGGTTAACTTCGTCCTCATACATCCACATAAGCGAACCATGCGAGCACCCGTTGAACCATGACATGTCCCGAAAGGCCACCCTGCGGCGCGAACTTCTCGCCGCACGAGCGCTTCTCACCTCGGAAGACGTAAGAAACGCCGCCGCGGTTCTCGCCGAGGCCGCCCAGGATCTTCCCGAGCTGGCCGAAGCCGGGACGGTGGCCGCCTATGTGTCCGTGGGGCGCGAACCGGGGACCCATGTCCTCCTGGACGCGCTGCGGGCCCGGGGCGTACGCGTGCTGCTGCCGGTGCTCATGGCGGACAACGACCTGGACTGGGCGGCGTTCGAGGGCGCCGAGCACCTCGTGCCCGCCGGCCGGGGCCTCCTGGAGCCGGACGGCGCCCCCCTGGGACCGCAGGCGGTCCTGGAGGCGGACGCGGTCCTGCTGCCCGGACTGGCCGTGGACCGGCGCGGGACGCGGCTGGGGCGCGGCGGAGGCAGCTACGACCGGGTGCTGGCCCGGCTCGCGGCGGCCGGGGCGGACCCCGCTCTGATCGTCCTGCTGTACGACGACGAGGTGGTCGCGCTGGTCCCTGAGGAACCGCACGACCACCCCGTGGATGCCGTGGTCACGCCCGCCGGAGTCCGGCGCCTGCCTAGGGCTTCTTGAGCGTCAGGGAGTCCACGGTGGACTGCTTCACGGCGGCCTCACCGAAGGACCAGTCGAGCAGCTCGCCCTCGGCCCACTTGTCGGTCTGGTCGGTGTAGTGCGCGCTGAACGCGTGCCCCGAGGCGCCGGTGAGGTTGATCCAGCGGGACTTGTCCCACTCGCCCACGTTGACGACCATCCGCATCGACGGGACCCAGATGACCTCGTAGCCGCCCGCCGCGTTCCAGCCGGTCGCGTTGACCGCCGCCTCGCCGCCGCCGAGGTCCCAGGGACCCCGGTTCAGGGCCCGCTGGAGGAGGTCGGGGCCCTCGGTGCCGAGCGTCTGGTTGCGCAGGGTCAGCCGGTGCAGCCGGCCCCAGCTCCAGGTGGACATGTCCTTGCCGAGCTTGGCCGTCAGCTCCCAGCGCGCGTCCTCCATGGCACGGGCGAAGAGCTCGTCACGGCTGTCGATGGCCTCTTCGCGCCCCTGGGCCGGGGCCTTCCACCACTCGTTGTCCTGGTCGTCCAGGATGTTCTCGACGACCTCGTACCAGCGGTCGCCGCCGTCGGGCTGCGCCGCGTCCGGGTCGCGCTGACCGCATTCGCGTACGGACTTGTCCTGCTCGTCCACCGGTCCGCTGCCGGCGACCGGCTTCACGTAGATGCAGTCGCCCTCGGCCCGCATCTCCTTGGGCAGCTTGTTGCCGAAGGCCAGCTTCAGGATGTTGCGCCAGACCCCGTTGAAGTACGCGGCGGCGGCCGAGTCGGACTCCTGGCTGCCGTCCCAGCCCTCCAGCAGCTTCTGCGCCTCGCGGACGTCCTTGTCGGAGATGTTGATCTTCTTCAGTTCCGACAGCAGCTTCACGGCGATGCGGCTCTGGTTGTCCATCTGCATCGTCTGCATGTCGTCGGTCGAGATCTTCTCGCCCCGGTCGATCTTGCCCTGGATCAGGTCGTTGATCCGCTGGCTGCGGGCGCCGTAACCCCAGTCCTTGGTGAGCAGGTGCTCGTAACTGTCGTCGATGACGGCCTGGTTGGCGGTGACGATGTAGCCGCGGTCCGGGTCGTACTCGTACGGCAGCTCGTCGAACGGGACGTACTCGTCCTCCCAGCCGTACTTCGCGCTCCAGCCGGGGCTCGGCGTCGTGCCGTCGCCCTGCTTGCGGACCGGGATCTTGCCGGGCGCCTGGTAGCCGATGTGGCCCTCGGTGTCCGCGTAGATCATGTTCTGCGACGGCACCTCGAAGTTGGCGGCCGCCTTGCGGAAGGCCGTGAAGCCCTTGGCCCGGTTGAGCTCGAAGACCGCGTCCATGGACTTCCCGGGGCTCAGCGCCGTCCACTTCAGGGCGACCCCGTACCCGTCGCCGCGGTCGGGCGCGGAGGTGGTGACGGGCGCCTTCTTGCCGACCTTCTCCAGCTCGGCGCTGCGGTCGGAGACCAGCGGGCCGTTGTTGGTCTCGCGGACGGTGATCGTCCTGCTCCTGCCGCCCGCGACCTTGATGGTCTCCTTGCGGGTGGTGAAGGGCTCGGTCCTGCCGTCGTACTGGTAGCCGTCGGCCGAGACCTTCTCCAGGAAGAGGTCGGTGACGTCGGCGCCGAGGTTCGTGAAGCCCCAGGCGATGTCCTGGTTGTGGCCGATGATCACCCCGGGCATCCCCGAGAACGTGTAGCCCGCCACGTCGTACTGGCAGGACTCCGAGACCTGACGGCAGTGCAGCCCCATCTGGTACCAGAGCGAGGGCAGCTGCGGCGCCAGGTGCGGGTCGTTGGCCAGCAGCGGATTGCCGGTCGTCGTGTACTTCCCGGAGACGACCCAGGAGTTCGATCCGATGCCGGTGCCGTTCGGGCCGAGCAGCGCCGGGATCTCGTCCAGGGTGTCGGAGAGCGCGGCGAGCTGGGTGTTCAGGCCCTCGGTCGCGCCCTCGACGGTCCCCGACCCGGTGTTCTCCGACGGCTCGGCCTCCGGGTCGAACTTGCCGGTGGCCGGGGAGACCGCCCCCTGGTCGACGATCGGCTTGTTCTTCTCGTACGGGTAGTCCGGGTAGAGATCCTTGATCTGCTTCTCGTCGAGCCTGCTCGTCATCAGCGAGCGGTCGATCTCGTCCTGCATGTTCCCGCGCAGGTCCCAGGCCATCGCCTTCAGCCAGGCCACCGAGTCGACCGGGTCCCACTCGGTGGGCTTGTAGTCGTTGGTCAGCCCGAGCGCCGCGTACTCGACGGAGATGTCCTTGCCGTCCTTGCCGTCCAGATACGCGTTCACCCCCTCCGTGTAGGCCCGGAGGTTCTTCTTGGTGTCCTCGTCCAGGACCGTGTCGTACTCCTTCTGCGCGACCTGGCGCCAGCCCAGCGTGCGCAGGAAGGAGTCGGTCTCGACCTGGCCCGAGCCGAACATCTCGGAGAGCCGGCCCGACGTCATGTGACGGCGTACGTCCATCTCCCAGAAGCGGTCCTGGGCCTGGACGAAGCCCTGGGCGCGGAAGAGGTCGCTGTCGGTGTCGGCGTAGATCTGCGGGATCCCGTAGTCGTCACGTTTGACGTCGACGTCGCCGGAAAGACCCTTGAGCTCTATCGAACCGGTGGTCTGCGGGTACGAGGCCCGGACCGTGGAAACGGACCAGTACGCGCCGTATCCGACACCCGCGACAAGCGCCAGCACCAGGACGATCACGAACAGGCGGGCGCGTCGCCCCTTCTTCCTGCCGGTCTTCTTCGCATCGGAAGACCCGGAAGGGGCGGTTGTGTTGGCGGGCATCGCTGTCCTTCGAGGGGCAGGGTGGTCCTGGGAGTGCAGGAGCAACCATAGGCGCCCCGCAGAAGCCACTCGGACGCGGTATGGCGATGCATCCATTTGCGCACCGGTTCGCACGAACACGCGAAGCCGTCAAGAAAGCGTTAAAGATTAGGTAAGGTAACGAAGTACTGGCTGCCGGAGGACGTTCCGGATGCTCCTACGCAGGGAAGGAACGGACCCTGACTGTCCACGCGCTCAACGAACTTCTGCTCGTCTGCTCACTCGTCCTGCTGGTCGCCGTCGCGGCCGTACGCATCTCGTCCCGCAGCGGGCTCCCCAGCCTGCTCCTGTACCTCGGCATCGGCATCGCCATGGGGCAGGACGGCATCTTCGACGTCAAGTTCGACAACGCCGAGCTGACCCAGGTGATCGGCTACGCCGCCCTGGTCGTCATCCTGGCCGAGGGCGGTCTGGGCACGAAGTGGAAAGAAGTGAAACCCGCGCTGCCGGCGGCCGCCGTGCTCTCGACGGTCGGCGTGGGCATCAGTGTGGGCGTCACCGCGAGCGCGGCGCACTTCCTCGTCGGCCTCGACTGGCGGCAGGCCCTGATCATCGGCGCCGTCGTCTCCTCGACCGACGCGGCAGCGGTCTTCTCCGTGCTGCGCAAGGTCCCCCTCCCGTCCCGGATCACCGGTGTCCTGGAGGCCGAGTCCGGCTTCAACGACGCCCCCGTGGTCATCCTCGTGGTGGCGTTCTCCGCCGTGGGGCCCGTGGAGCACTGGTACGTCCTGGTCGGCGAGATAGCCCTGGAGCTGGCCATCGGCGCGGCGATCGGCCTCGCGGTGGGCTGGCTCGGCGCCTTCGGGATCCGCCATGTGGCACTGCCCGCCTCCGGGCTCTACCCGATCGCCGTGATGGCCATCGCGGTGTCCGCGTACGCCGCCGGCGCCATGGCGCACGGAAGCGGGTTCCTGGCCGTCTACCTGGCCGCGATGGTCCTCGGCAACTCCAAGCTGCCGCACTGGCCCGCCACCCGGGGCTTCGCCGACGGACTCGGCTGGCTCGCCCAGATCGGCATGTTCGTCCTGCTCGGCCTGCTGGTCACCCCGCACGACCTGATCGTGGACTTCTGGCCCGCCGTGGTCGTGGGGCTCGTCCTGACCGCCGTCGCCCGGCCGTTGTCGGTCTTCATCAGCCTGGCGCCCTTCCGGCTGCCACGGCGCGAGAAGGCCCTGATGTCCTGGGCGGGGCTGCGCGGCGCCGTACCCATCATCCTGGCGACCATCCCGATGGTGTCCGGGATCGAGGGCAGCACCCGGGTCTTCAACATCGTCTTCGTGCTGGTCATCGTCTACACCCTGATCCAGGGACCGACGCTGCCCTGGCTGGCGAAGACCCTGAAGATCTCCGACGACCCCTCGGAGACCGCCGACCTCGGCATCGAATCGGCACCCCTGGAGCGGCTGCGCGGCCATCTGCTGTCCGTCGCGGTCCCCGGCAAGTCCAAGATGCACGGCGTCGAGGTCGCGGAGCTCCGGCTGCCGGCCGGCGCCGCGGTCACCCTCGTCGTACGGGACGGCACGAGCTTCGTCCCGGCGCCCTCGACCGTGCTGCGCCGGGGGGACGAACTGCTGGTCGTCGCGACCGATCCCGTGCGTGACGCGGCGGAGGCCCGGCTGCGGGCGGTCGGCCAGGGCGGCAAGCTGGCCGGCTGGCTGGGGACCGGCGGACAGAGCGAGCCGGACGCCGGCACGGTGGACATGCCGCACCTCGTGAAGCTGGCCAGGAAGCTGGGCAAGGGCCCCGAGAGCCGTACGCGCGACAAGGACGGGAGCCGGACCCCGCACTGAGCGGGGACGGCCCTCTCACCGGACCGGGGCGACGAGGAGCGCTCCGCACACATTCGCAGGTGTGCCGGGGCAAGGACCTGTAAGATGAAGGACCGGATCTTCGGATCCACACGATGTGAACGTGATCGACCCAACCTGATCGACCAACTCTGTCTGATGCAGAGCTGGCGCGACCGTATGGCGGTCGTGGCGTCCCTCGCCTCTGGAGCGAGCGCCCGGCATCTACCGCAGTCCCGCGCGAAGAGGACAGCTCTCGGCAGCTCCCGCACGTTTCCCGCACCCCGGTGCGGAACGGCCCCGGGGAGCACGGCCACCAGGCGGCAGAAAGGCAAGGACCGTGGCGTCCACGGTCTCCGACCGCCCCGGTTACGGGCAGTTGCTGCGCACCCCGGGTGCGTGGACCTTCCTTCTCCCGGGCTTCGCAGCCCGGCAGCCCTTCGCGATGCTGACCATCGGCATCGTGCTCCTGGTGCAGCACACCACCGGCTCGTACGGCAGCGCGGGCGCGGTGGCCGCCGTGTCCGGCGTCTCCATGGCCCTGTTCGCGCCGCAGAGCGGCCGGCTCGCCGACCGGTTCGGCCAGCGTGCCGTGCTGCTGCCCGGCGTCCTGGTCCACGCCGCCTCCGTCGGCTCCCTCACGGCACTCGCCCTGGCGGACGCGCCCCTGTGGGCGCTGTTCCTGGCGGCGGTTCCCACCGGTGCCTCCATCCCGCAGGTCGGGCCGATGGTGCGGGCCCGCTGGGCGGCCCGGCTCGGGGCGGCCCCGGGGCGCCCGGCCTCCCCGCTGATGAGCACGGCCGCCGCCTTCGAGTCGGTGACGGACGAGTTCACCTTCGTCGTCGGCCCCGTGCTCACGACGGCGCTGTGCACCGGCGTGCACCCGGCGGCCGGGCTGATCGCCGAGGGGGCGCTGACGCTGCTGGGCGGCGTCCTGTTCGCCGCACAGCGCGCCACCCAGCCCGCACCCCGGGGCGCCGCCACGGAGGCGGAGCCGCACCGCTCGGCGCTCTCGGTACCGGGGGTGCGGGTCCTCGCGATCACCTTCCTGGGCATCGGCGCCGTCTTCGGCGGCATGCAGGTCTCGCTGACGGCGTTCTCCGAGGAGATCGGCCGGCCCGGCCTGAACGGACTGCTGTACGGGACGTTCGCGGCCGGCAACATGCTGGCCGGGATCGCCTGCGGGGCCATCGCCTGGAAGAGCAGCCCGCGCCGCCGGCTGATCGTCGGCTACGTGGCCCTGACGCTCACGGCGTCCGGGCTCTGGGCCGTGCACTCCGCACCGCTGCTGGCGGGGCTCGGCCTGCTGGTGGGGCTGTGCATCGCTCCCGCCCTGATCAGCGGCTACACCCTGGTCGAGGCGCTGGTGCCCGCGTCCGCCAGGACCGAGGCCTTCACCTGGCTGACGGGTGCCGTGGCGCTCGGCCAGGCGGCTGCCGTGACGGTGGCCGGACAGCTCGCGGACGCCCATGGCGCGAGCACCGGTTTCCTGGTCCCACTGGCCGGTACGGCACTGGCGCTGGCGACCCTGCTGACCCTGCGTTCCCGGCTGACGCCGAGGGCCGCCGGACGGACGGTCGCACGTGGGATCGGTCACCGCGAGCCGGTCACGGTGGACTGATCGCTCGGAATAGGTCACTATGGAGCGTCGTTAGCACTCATTGAGTGAGAGTGCCAGGAGGAGCAAGTGCCGACCTATCAGTACCAGTGCACCGAATGCGGCGAGGGCCTCGAAGCGGTGCAGAAGTTCACCGATGATGCCCTGACCGTGTGCCCGAACTGCGAGGGACGCCTCAAGAAGGTGTTCTCGGCCGTCGGCATCGTCTTCAAGGGATCCGGTTTCTACCGGAACGACAGCCGTGGCTCCTCGTCGAGCAGCTCGCCGGCCACGTCGTCGTCCTCGAAGTCGTCGGACTCGTCCGCCAAGACGTCCGACTCGTCGTCGTCCTCGTCGGACGCGAAGCCGGCCGCTTCGGCAGCGTCGTCGTCCACCTCCTCGGCTTCTTCCACGTCGTCGAGCGGTACGTCGGCCGCCTGAGGCCACGCGCCCGCACCACACACGTTCCACCGGACCCCGCTGATCGACTCGGCGGGGTCCTGGCCGTGCGCCTCCGGTTACTGTGACCGCATGGCGAATGCGGAGACGGCTGCGGGTGCGGCTACAGCGGACATCGGTGTCATCGGCGGATCGGGCTTCTACTCCTTCCTGGAGGACGTGACCGAGATCCAGGTGGACACCCCGTACGGAGCGCCGAGCGACGCCCTCTTCCTGGGTGAGCTCGGGGGCCGCCGGGTGGCGTTCCTGCCGCGCCACGGCCGTGGGCACCATCTCCCGCCGCACCGGATCAACTACCGCGCCAACCTCTGGGCCCTGCGGTCCGTGGGCGTACGCCAGGTGCTCGGCCCGTGTGCGGTCGGCGGGCTGCGCCCGGAGTACGGCCCGGGCACCCTGCTCGTACCGGACCAGATGGTCGACCGCACCAAGGCGCGCACGCAGACGTTCTACGACGGTGAGCCCCTGCCCGACGGGAGCCGGCCGAACGTGGTGCACCTCGGCTTCGCCGACCCGTACTGCCCCGAGGGCCGCAAGGCCGCCCTGGCCGCGGCGCGCGGCCGCGACTGGGAGCCGGTGGACGGCGGGACCCTGGTCGTCGTCGAGGGCCCGCGCTTCTCGACCCGCGCGGAGTCGCGCTGGCACGCCGCGATGGGCTGGTCGGTCGTCGGGATGACGGGCCATCCGGAAGCGGTGCTCGCCCGTGAACTGAACCTCTGCTACACGACGCTGACGCTGGTGACGGACCTCGACGCGGGGGCCGAGGCCGGTGAGGGCGTCAGCCACGCGGAGGTGCTGGAGGTGTTCGCGGAGAACGTGGACCGGCTGCGGTCGGTGCTCTTCGACGCGGTGGCCGCCCTGCCCCCGAACGACGGCCGTGACTGCGTCTGCGCGCACGCGCTGGACGGGATCGAGACGGGGATCGGACTGCCGTAGCGCGGCGGGTTCTGCGCGCTACGGGCCGAGCGGGTGGGGCGGTGTCCCGTGCGGGTGGGCTTGTGCCCCGTGCGGGCGGCCCGGCGCTCCGAGCGGGTGGCCTGGTGCCCCGTGCGGGCGGCCCGGCGCTCCGAGCGGGTGGCCTGGTGCCCCGTGCGGGTGACGGGGTTTTCCACATCGTCCTGGCTGTCCACAGGGCCCGGCGGGATCTTCGCCGGCGGTGGATCGTGGGAGGAGTCCGGCGGGGCTCCCCGGCGGACTCCCCTCACGTCAGGTGGTGTTGGCCATGTTCCCCTCCGCGCCCGATACACGTCCCGCGTCTCCCGCCCCCTGCGGAGTCCCGCCCTTCGGGCCCCTGCGGGTGCGGGGCGGGGGTGGGCGACGGCTGCGGCGAGCGCTGCGCGGGCGGCGCCGGGCGCTGGCCGCGGGCTTCGCGCTGGCCTCCGCCGTGCTCGCCGCGTCGGGGCTGAGCGGTGAGAGAGGGGCTGCGGCCGTCCCGGGAGGCGGGCCGCCGGGGCCCGGACGGCAGGCTCCCCGTCTGGTGTCCGCGCCGGTGCGGATCGCCGACGCGGCGACGGTCGGGCTGCTGCGGCCGGGCGACCGCGTCGATGTGATCGCCGCGGTCGACGGGGAGTCGCGGGCCGATGTGGTGGCGCGCGACGTACGGGTGACAGAGGTCCCGCAGGGCGCCGGCGGCGGATCGGTCGCGTACCCGGGGACCGACGGCGGGGCGGGCATGGGGCAGGGCGCACTGGTGGTCCTGGCCGTGGAGCGGGACACCGCCGCGGCCCTGGCGGGTGCCGGTGCGTCGGGGCTGCTCTCGGTGGCGGTGTCCCGTGCCGAATAGAACAGGTATCGCGTCAACTCACCCGTCGGACGTACCCGATTGGACAGGGTGGTCCTCTGCCGCCTTATGTGACGGGGCAGTCAGCTCCCCCCACGGCACGCGCAGAGGAAGGCTCACCTGTGAGCGAGAAGAAGGTCGGTCTGCTGGAAGGCTTCAAGGCCTTCCTGACGCGCGGCAATGTGATCGACCTCGCGGTCGCCGTGGTCATCGGTGCCGCGTTCACGAACGTGGTGAACGCGGTCGTGAAGGGCATCATCAATCCGGTGGTCGGCGCGTTCGGCACCCAGGACCTGGAGAAGTACACGTCCTGCCTCCAGGGTCCCTGCGCGGTGGATCCGGAGACCGGCAGGATGGACGGCATCGAGATCCTGTGGGGCTCGGTGCTCAGCGCCGCCCTCAGCTTCCTGATCACCGGCGCCGTCGTCTACTTCCTGCTGGTGCTGCCGATGGCGAAGTACCTCGCCAGGCGCGCCGCCGCGCAGGCCGCGAAGGAGGGCGTGCAGGAGACGCTGGAGGTCAGCGAGCTGGAGGTGCTGAAGGAGATCCGCGACGCGCTGGTCGCCCAGCGGGGCCGGAGCTGAGGCACCGCCCGTGCGGCGGGGGCCGCTTCCGGTCGCCGACACGGATCAGGAAGCGGGTGCCGGTGCCGGTGTCAGATGTGGTGGGGCGGCTTCTCGTCGAGGAAGCGGGCCAGGTCGGAGGCGCTGCCGGCAGGAGCCCGCTCACCCCATCCCTGGTCCGTGTCGTCCGCGGACTGCCGGTCCAGCGGATCGTCGAAGACCAGGGCCGACGGCTTGGGCCCCGGCTCCTGCGGAGGCTTCTGACGGGGCTCCGGCGGCTTCGACTCTCGCGGTCCGGGGGCGGGGGCGGTACTCATGCCTCCAGGGTACGGCCCGGCTCAGCGATCCTTGGGGTCGAGCAGCCACAGCCCCAGCACCACGAGGAACGACAGACACAGGAAGCCTGCGCCCCACCAGGCCGTGCCGGTGTCGCCCTCCATCCACACGTTGACGACCTCCGTCAGCGCCCAGAGCTGGCCGATGACGACACTCATCGCCAGCACCAGCCTGGCCGTCAGCTTCGCCGAGCGTTCGGGTTCCTGCTCCGAGCCCGCCCCGGGGCCCGGGCCGGTGTGGCGCACGCGGGGATCGGCATAGCCGCTGGTGGGCCGGATCTGGGGGTAGCGCTCGTGGAGGGGGCGGTTCAGCTCGGCCCGTTCGCTGCCCGGATGGTAGTCGGGGTACGCCGTCCCGGACGGCCGGGGCGGGCGGGGCGGCTCGACCGGGTCCAGGGGCTCGGTCATGACGGCCTCACCGTGGACGCGGCGGCGGACGCGGCCGGGACGGGTGGCGCCTCCGCGCCGCCTCCGGTGCCGGGGCAGCCGATCCGTTCGGCGAGGTCGGGGCGGTCCTCGCCGAGCTGGCGGCAGAGTCCCTCCTCGGCGCTCTCCCCCGAGCGGGTCGTCCCGACGGCCCAGATACTGCCGTCGTCCAGCTCGGTCAGCACCACCTTGGGCAGCCCGCGGGGCGGCGGGCCGGCCGTGACCTCGCCCGTGCGGGCGTCGAAGACTCCCTCGTGGCACGGGCAGTAGAGCTCGCCCTCCGTACCGCGGTCCTTGCGCCAGAGCACCCCGCACGCCAGATGGGTGCAGACGGCGGAGTAGCCGGCGAGGGTGCCGTCGTCCATCCGGACGGCGACCGCACGGTCCTCGTCGCCGGGGTAGCGGAAGGCGAGGGACTCCCCGGGCAGCAGCTGCGCGGCGATCCGCTTCGGGGCCGGTGCCTTGCCGTCCTCCGTCTCGCCGTGCCGGTGGAGGATGCCGCCCGCGACGGCCAGGCCGCCCACGGCGAGGCCGCCGGACACGGTGGCGACGATCCGTAGGTAGTCGCGCCGGGTGGTCAGCGAGTCGGCGGCGATCCGGTCGTGCAGCGCCTCCCGGGGGTCGCTCCCGGGACCGTGGTCGGGGCCCGGCTGCGGCTGTTCGGTGACGCTCATCGGCGGACGTCCTTCCCGTTGATCTCGACGACGGGAAGTCCGCCGGGCACCGGCCACTGGACCCGCTCCGCGGGCACGACCATGGCCACGCCGGTGCGGACCTCGCTCTCGCCGAAGACGAAGGTGTCGGCGACCTGCACTCCGGGGCGCTCCGCCTGGAGCTCCTCGACGGTGCCGTAGTAGAGCGCCCCGGTGGGGCAGACGGTGGCGCACATAGGGGCGAGCCCGTAGGCGGTGCGGTCGTAGCAGAGGTTGCACTTCAGCTGGAGCTTCGCCTGGAGATCGATCTTCGGTACGCCGAAGGGACAGGCGTTGACGCAGTTGGCACAGCCGATGCAGCGGGTGGTGTCGGCCTGCTGCACGACACCGTCGGCGGTGACCAGGATCGCGTCGGCGGGGCAGACCTCGGCGCAGGGGGCCACCGGGTCCTCGCAGTGCATGCAGACCGTGGGAAGGGAGGCGACGGACGAGCCCTCGTCGGGGTAGTCGAGGTGGATCATCGACTTGCCTCGGTGCGAGTCGCATTCCCGGCAGGCGGAGACACAGGCCTGACAGCCGATGCAGCGCCCCGGGTCGATGAACATCGTTCTGCCCATCATCGGGACCATCAGCTCCTTTCCGAGGTGCCGCGGCCCTGCGGGGCCGTGGGCGGCAGTGGGTCGGTGCGGGAGACCTGGGTCTCGGGATAGGCGACGTGGCCGGGGGCGACCGGAGGTGCGGGGACCTCGTCGATCGCTTCGGCGTGCTCGATGCGGCAGGCGCAGACCTTGTACTCGGGGATCTTGGAGCGGGGGTCGAGGGCGTCGATGGTGAGCGCGTTGGCCGCGGTCGGGACGGGCCAGTGGTAGGGGATGAACACCGTGTCGGGCCGGATCGCCTCGGTGACCAGCGCGGGGAAGACCTCGCTGCCGCGCCGGGTGACGACGCGGACGGGTTCGCCGTTGCGGAATCCGTGGGAGGGGTGGACCTCGGCCCAGGGCCGAGGGGTCTGTTCGACGAGGGCGCCCAGCCGACGGGTCTGGTTGCCGGAGAGGAAGTGGGCGACGGTGCGGCCGGTGGTCAGCGTCATCGGATGCTCCTCGTCGTACGGGTCGGCCGGCGGGTGCCACTCGACGACCTGCATATGGATCTTGCCGTCGGCGTGGTAGGTCGTGCCGTCCTCGAACAGCCGGGGGGTCCCGGGGTGGTCGGTGGACGGGCAGGGCCAGGAGATCCCGCCGGTCTCCTCCAGCCGTTCGTAGGTGATGCCGGAGTAGTCGATGACGGTGCCCGCGGAGGCCCTGCGCAGTTCGTCGAAGACCTCGCGGGAGCCGCCGAAGGCGAATTTGTCCCCGGCTCCGAGACGGCGGGCGATCTCGCACATCACCCAGGTGTCGGTCCGTACCCCGGCCGGCGGTTCCTGCGCCTTGTTGTGCTTGACGACGCGTGCCTCGGCGTTGGCCATCACGCCCTCGTCCTCGGCCCAGATGGTGACGGGGAAGACCACGTGGGCGTTGGCGGCGGTCTCGGAGAGGAAGAAGTCGAACTGGGCGTGGAATTCGGTGGTGTCGTACCCCTCCTTGACCACGGCGTAGTTGGGGAGCGAGACGAAGGGGTTGTTGCAGATGCCGATCAGACCGCGGATCTCCTGGCGCTGCATCTGCCAGATCATTTCCATCATCGAGGTACCGGCGGCGGGGAGTTCGGACTCCTCGATGCCCCAGATCTCGCAGATCTGCCGGCGGTGTTCCTCGTTGAGGATCGAGCGCCCGCCGGGGAGGAGGTCGGCCTTCTGGCCGTGCTCGCGGCCGCCCTGACCGTTCCCCTGGCCGGTGAGGGTGCCGTAGCCGGCGCCGGGCTTGCCGATGTGGCCGGTGGCGGTGCAGAGGTTGATCACGCTGAGGCAGTTCTCGACGCCCTGGGTGTGGTGCTCGATGCCCCGGGCGTGGAAGGCCATGGCCTTGGGCGCGCGGGCGAAGGCGCGGGCGACCTGGACGACCTGCTCCGCGGGGATCCCGCAGATCTCGGCGGCGCGGGACGGGGGGTACAGGGCGGCGTTGGCCTTGACCTCCTCCCAGCCGGTGGCGTGCGCCGCGAGGTAGGCCTCGTCGGTGAGGCCCTCCTCGACGACCACGTTCAGCACGGCGTTGAAGAAGGCGGAGTCGGTGCCCGACTTGAGCGCGACGTGGATGTCGGCGGTGCGCGCGACCGCCGTCTCGCGCGGGTCGACGACGATCAGGGTGGCACCGCGGTCCCGGGCGCCCCAGACGTACTGGGTCAGCACGGGGAAGCACTCGCCGACGTTGGCCCCGGCGAGCAGCAGGCAGTCGGTGAGCAGGATGTCGGAGAAGGGGTTGCCGGCCCGGTCGATGTTGAAGGCGAGCTTGTTGGCCCCGGCGGCGCTGACCATGCAGAGCCGGCCGTTGTAGTCGACGTGCTTGGTCTTCAGCGCCACCCTGGCGAACTTGCCCACCAGATACGTCTTCTCGGAGAAGAGGCTGGCCCCGCCGAGCACGCCGAAGGCGTCGCGCCCGTGCTCCCGCTGGATGCGCTCGATCTCGGAGACCGTGAAGTCGAGCGCCTCCTCCCAGGTGGCCTCGCGCAGTTCCTCGTCGCGGGAGCGGCGGATGAGCGGGGCGGTGAGCCGGTCGGGGTGGTTGACCTGCTGGTAGGCGTTGATGCCCTTGGGGCAGAGCCGCATGCGGTTGATGTCGTGGTTGCGGGGCTCCACGCCGAAGACCTTGCCGCCGCGGTCCACGCGGAGGTACATCCCGCACTGGACGCCGCAGAAGCAGCAGTGGGTGGGGACGAGCGTCTCGCCGTTCTGGTCGGCGTGCCACTGGTCCGCCGGGATGCCGCCCGCGTCCCGGAAGCCCCGGGTGCCCGGAGGGGCGAGCGAGGGGTCGAGGGGGAGGATCGTACGGCTGTCGGCTGCGTGGGGGTCCGCGGTCACTTGAAGCCCTTCTTGACCTGGGTGAGGTAGGCGCTGCCGCGCAGGACCCGCTTGCAGCGCGGGCAGTACTCGGCCCACGCGTCGAAGCCGAGTTCGAGGTCGCGCATGGTGCCGCGCAGGTTCTCGACGTACGGGGCGGTGTCGATGGCTGCCCCGCAGCGGCGGCAGGTGAAGATTTCGTCGTCCTGGCGCCCGGTGTACTTGAAGAGCTGCATGCCGACCGCCGCCGGTCTCTGCACGATGTGGAAGAACTTCCCGAACGGGATGTAGATGAGGGTGAAGACCACCGACACCATGTGCAGGATCGCCAGGAACTCGTAGCCCCCGCCGTGCAGGAAGATCGAGGAGAAGGTGAGCAGCAGACCGGTCACGGAGATGACGATCAGTGCGAGCAGCGGCACCATGTCGTAGGCGAACCGCTGTCCGGTGATGGCCCCGCGGTCCTTCATTCGGCGCCAGAGGAAGTACCCCGCGCCCGGGATGACGAGTACGGCCGCGAGGTCCAGGCCGTGGAACATCACCCAGCCGATGAAGCTCAGCGAGTCGAAGCCGAGGACCTTGATGCCCCAGACGCGCATCGCGTAGCCGGGCCCCGGGCCGCTGTCGGAGGTGAAGGTGAACCAGCCCCAGGTCAGCGGGAAGGTGATCAGCGCGGCGAGGACGCAGCCCCAGAAGATCAGCTGGTGGGCGGCCCAGCGGGCGTGGGAGCGGGCGCCGAGGAACTTCTGGAAGCCGAGATACGTCGCGATCATCTTCGGCAGGGCGGTGGGTGCCCGGCGGAAGTTCTCGGCCGAGAACAGGCTGCGCCAGCCCTTCTTGAAGAGCCGCCGGGCACCGGGGGCCGAGACCCAGACGGTGTAGCGGTAGGCGACCCCGAAGGCGAGGAAGACGGTGGCGACGGCGTACGGGAGCAGCGCCGAGTCGAAGTCGTGCAGCAGCCGGCTGCCGAAGACGATCGCGAGGATGAGCAGGCCGGAGACGACGGCACCGGCCAGGGCCGCGCGGCCGGAGACGGATCGCGGCAGGCTCCGGGCGGCCCTCGCGGCGACAGAGGTCCCCTTGCCGGGGTGCCGGCCGCCCGTCCCGCCGGTCGTGCCGGTGCGGGCACCGGTCTCGGGCTGCTCGGCTGCGGCGGGTTCTGGTGGCTCGGTCACCCGGCCACCGTAGGGCCGTAACAGGCGTTCGGTCCCGTTTTGTCCCGCTAAGGTGTGAGTGCGTCGCCCAGGTGGCCCGCGTCGCCGGTCAGTTCGGGGGCGTCTCACGCCCCTGCGGGCGTCCGACGGCCACCGCGCCGCGGAAGTCTTCCGGCGAGAGGACCGACATGGTGTCGAGCGACGCGTCGGGGACGGGCAGCAGATGGGCGTCGACCCAGGTGTCCCCCGCGACCGCGTGGGCCCAGGGGTCCTCGATCACGACGGCACCGGGCACGATTCCGTGGCAGAGCACCCAGTGCGGCACGTCGAACCCCTGCATCCCGGCGAGCGAGACCAGGAGCAGCACCTGCTCCCGTCGGCCGATCGCGTCCCGGATCGCGGCCAGCGAGAGACGGCCCGGGGAGACGGGCACGCCGGTCCGGGCGGCTTCCGTACGCGAGGCGCGCTGGAGCAGGGCCCGCCACCCCTGTTCCTTCTCCGTGAGGTGGCCGAGCAGGACGGGCAGGTCCGTGTCGAGGTGGACCGTGACGGGGGACGACGGCCACGCACGGCGTACGGCGACGCCCAGTCCGACCGGTTCGCAGGAGGGGAAGTTCGTCGCGTCGCGCCACAGGGTCAGCTCCGCCTCCCGGTCGAGTGCCTCCCGGCTCAGCGTCCCCGCGTGCGCCTGTGCGACCAGAGCGGTGACGGCGCCGCACGAGAAGTGCTCGGTCTGCCCGTAGTACGGGGGTGCGGTGCCCGGTCCGTCGCCCAGCCAGCGAACGTGACCGCCGTCCGGGCCCGCCCCGTCCTCCACCGGTGTGAGCGGCGGGTGCAGCGGGGCGAAGCCGGCGGCCGCGGCCTCCCCCGGGCTCACCGTCCACCCTTCCCACTTGACCTGCGCGAGCCCCAGGCCGCGTGCGTGCGCGACGACGGCCTCGACGACCGCCGGTACGTCGCCGACCGCGTCGACGATCTTGAGGTAGGCCGTGTGCGGGCGTGCCGTCACCAGCGCGGCACCGGCCGGGTCCGTACCGTCGCCCCCCGGAACGACGACGAGGCGGGGTGCGTGGGCGGAGCGGTCGACCGTGCGCCAGCGCTCCGGCACCTCGTGCGCGAGGCGCCCCAGCAGGCTCGGCGGCGCGTCGCGGTCGAACGGTACGACGACGAAGTCCTGCACGGCGGGAGTGCGCGGCTGGGCCTGCGGGGACTGGGACTGCGGGGACGGCATTGCGGGCGCTCCAGGTGGAGTCGGAGGGACGGATGCGGTCGGCGGGACGAGAGGGAGGGCGCCGCGCCCCGCGTCAGGCGCGGGACTGCCGGAGCACCCAGATGAAGTACGGGCCTCCGACCAGGGCGATCATGAGGCCCGCCGGCACCTGGGCCGGCGCCACGACCGTGCGGCCGAGGGCGTCGGCCACGCAGACCAGCAGCCCTCCGAGCAGCATCGAGACCGGGATCGACCGTCCGTGCCGGGCGCCCACCAGTGACCGGGCGAGGTGCGGGGCGACGAGCCCCACGAAGCCGACGACCCCGACGGCGATCACGCTGAGCGCCGCGAGCACCGCGGCGATGGACAGCGCGGCGAACCGTGTGCGTTCGGGCCTGACGCCGACGACGCGCGGGGTGTCCTCGTCGACGGCGAGCAGGTCGAGATGGCCCCGCATGGCGAGCAGCACGGGAAGCGCGAGCGCCAGGGCCACCGTGACCGGCACGACGTCGGCGAACGTACGCCCGTAGGTCGTGCCGGAGAGCCAGGTGAAGATCCGGGGGGTGTTCCACGGGTCGGTACGCAGCAGCAGGAAGGTGGTGACGGCGCTGATGCCGTACCCGCAGCCGATGCCGATGAGTACGAACCGGTCCGGCAGGAACCCCCCGCGCCAGGACAGCAGCGCGATCAGCCCGAACGTGGCCAGTCCCGTCACGACCGCGGCCACGATGAGCAGCGGCCGTCCGCCGGGCAGTCCCGATGTGACGACGGCGACCGCACCCAGCCCGGCCCCCGCGGTGATGCCGAGCACGCCCGGCTCGGCCAGCGGATTGCGTACCGCGCCCTGGACGACGCATCCGGCCAGACCGAGGGCGGCACCGGCGAGGATCGCGGCGAGCACGCGCGGGACCCGGTCGTCGAGCGCCTGCCCGACGAGACCGGGAGCGGTGCCCTGGACCCAGAGCGCGATGTCCCCCGTACGCAGCCAGAGGCTTCCCGCCAGGACCGCCACAAGGGCGGCGGCGGCCAGGAGCGCCACCGAGCCGGACACCACGAGGAGGAAGGCGCGGCGCGACCGTGCGGCGACCCGCGCGTGCGGTGGCTGACGGAGCCGGCCCGTGTCGCGGAGGCGGAGCGCGAGGATCACGATCACGACGGAGCCGAGCAGCGCGGTCGGCACGCCGGTGGGGATGGAGGCGGCCCCGTCCGCGCCCTGCACCGCCCGCAGCGTCGCGTCCGCGAGCAGGATGAGCAGCGCGCCGAGCAGTCCGGCCGCGGGCACCAGGAAGATGTGCCGCCGCAGCGCCCGGATCCGGCTCGCGATCAGCCGCGCGAACACGGGGGCGCCGAGGCCGACGAAGGCGATCGGGCCCGCGAGTGTCACCGCCGTGCCGGTCAGGACCACCGCGCAGATCACGGCGATCACGCGGGTGGTCCGGATCGGCACGCCGAGGGTGGACGCGGCGTCGTCGCCGAGGTTCATCACATCGAGCCTGCGGGACAGCGCCAGGGCGGCGCACAGCACCACGGCCACGAGGGGGAGGGCGCGCATCGACGCGTCGATGTTGATCTGGGCGAGCGAGCCGCTCCCCCAGGCGAAGAGGCCGGTCGTGTTCTGCTTGAACAGGATCAGGACCATCGCGGTGGCCGCGTCCAGGGCCATCGCCGTCGCCGATCCGGCGAGGATGAGACGGGTGCCCGTGGTCCCCGCAGCCCGCCCCGCGAGGAGCAGCACGAGCACCGCCGCGGCCAGGCCGCCCGCGAAGGCCACGGCACCCGACGCCCACAGCGGGACGGCGAGACCGAGCGCCGCCACGAGCGAGAGCGTGAAGTAGGCCCCGGCCGTGACCGCGAGGGTGTCGGGGGAGGCGAGCTGGTTGTGCGTGACGGACTGGAGGAGCGCCCCGGCCGCGCCGAGGGCGATGCCCACCGCCACGCCCGCGAACAGGCGCGGCAGGCGCGAGCCGGTGAGGATCTCACCGACCGGCGCCCCGCCGGTGTTCTCGCGTTCCCCGCCGAGGTACCGCACCAGGTCGCCGACGCCGACACCGGAGGTCCCCTGCGTCAGGTGCCACATGCCCACCAGGACGGTCACGACGGCCAGGACCGCCAGGACGGCCACTCCGGTGGGACCGCCGCCGCTCTCCGTGCGTGGCAGCGCTCCCGCTCGGAGCGCCGGTGTCCGCGCTGTGCTCACTTCTTGTTGCTCACTTCTTGTCGAGTACGTCGACGTACGCGTCGATCGCCTGCTCGCACGAGCGCGGACCGCCGGCGCCCCAGACCCGTGCCGGGAAGGCGTGCGCCCGGCCTTCCTTCACGGCCGGCATGCTCTTCCAGAGCGGGTTCTTCTCCAGCGCGGCGACATACCCGCCGGCGCCCTCGTCGTTGGCGTAGAAGAGGTTGGCGTCGCCCACCGAGGTGAGTCCCTCGACATCGGTCTGCGCGAGACCGTACGAGGGGTCGACACCGCCGTCGCCGTGGGCCTTGTTGACGTCGTCGGTCCACGCGGACTTCAAGCCGAGCTCCTCACCGATCTCGGTGAACAGGGCGCCCTTGCTGTAGGGGCGCACGGTGAGGTTGCCGCCCTCCAGCCATCCGTCGAAGAACAGGAAGTCGTTCGTCGGCAGGTCGGCGTCGATGACCTGCTTCTTCGCCGTGGCGAGGTGGTCGTCGAACTCCTTGAGCACCTGGTCGGCGCGCTCGGTGCGCCCCGTCGCCTTGCCGATCATGCTGAACACCTCGCGCATGTTCCCGATCGGGTCCTTCGGGTTCGCGCCCCGGGTGGCCATCACGGGGACGCCGCGCTTCTCCAGCTTCGCGAGCGTCTCGTCGTCGGCGTCGAACGCCTCGACGACGATGAGGTCGGGGTTCGCCGCGTAGAGGGTGTCGAGGTCGGGCTCCTCGCGGGTGCCGATGTCGGTCACCCCGCCGGGCAGCTTCTCCGCGCTGACCCAGGTGCTGTACCCCTTGGCGTCCGAGACCGCGGTGGGGGTGACGCACAGCGTCAGCGCGTCCTCGACCTGCTGCCACTCCAGGACCGCGATCCGCTTGGCGGGCTTGTCGAGCTTCACCTGACGGCCCACGCCGTCCTTGAAGGAGACCGGCTTCGTCGAGGTGGTCGTGGTGTCGTCGGCGCAGCTCTCCGACGCGGGCGACGCGGCGGCGCTGCTGCTGTCGGCGCCGGCCTTGTCGACGGTGGTCGTGCCGCAGGCCGTTGCGGCGAGGACGATGAGCCCCGTGGAGGCGGACGCCGCCAGGCGATGGGCACGGTTCATGAAGGGGCCTCTTTCTTGTTCTCCGCGATGCGGTGCGGTGCAGTGCGGTGCAGTGCGGTGCAGTGCGGTGCAGTGCGGTGCGATGAATCGGATGGGGTGCTGCGTTGCGATGAAGTGGGGGGAGCCGACCGGTTCAGCCGGGGTGGCGCCCGATCGGGTCGATGCGGAGGCGGCCCGTGCGAGGGTCGGTGCCGACCTCGACGCGGATGTCGTAGACCTCGCCGATGTTCTCCGCGGTGAGGACGTCGGCGGGCGCTCCCGCCGCGTGCACCCGGCCGGAGCGCATCAGGACCAGCGTGTCCGCGACGCGGGACGCCTGGTCGAGGTCGTGCAGCACGATGCCGACCGCGATGCCGTGCTCCTCGACGAGATCGCGCACCAGGTCGAGCGTCTCGATCTGGTAGCGCAGGTCCAGGTGGTTGGTCGGCTCGTCCAGCAGTACGACGCCGGTGTCCTGGGCCAGACAGGCCGCGAGCCAGACACGCTGCATCTCCCCGCCGGAGAGCTCCCCGACCGGCCGGCCCGCCATGTCCCGTACGCCGGTCACGCCCATGGCGTGGTCGACGGCGCTCCGGTCGTCGGCGCTCGGTCCGGCGAAGCCGCGCCGGTAGGGGTGGCGTCCGAACGCCACCACCTCCGCGACCGTCAGCCCTTGGGGTGACGGTCGCGACTGGGAGAACAGCGTGACCTCGCGGGCGAAGTGACGGGCGCTGAGCAGTGCCGCGTCGCGCTCGGAGGGATCGCCGGGGCTGCCGAGCGTCACCCGGCCGCCGTCCACCCGGTGCAGCCGGGAGAGCGCGCGCAGCAGGGTGGACTTCCCGCTGCCGTTCGGCCCCACCAGAGCGGTCGCACGGCCGGGTTCCAGGGCGATCGAGACGCCGTGGACGACCGGTGTGCCGTGGTAGCGCAGCACCAGGTCGTGCCCGTTGAGGGCGGCCGCCGGCGGGGCCGGGTCGGCCGCGGGGCGATCCGCTCGCCGGGAGGGGCTTGTGAACATCGGTGGTCCGGACACTCGGAGGGGCAGGGGCTGCGGCACCCTCCGTCCGGCGTTCCGGCCGGGCAGCGGTCTCCCCCACGCATGGGGAAGCCATGCGCGGCGAACGAAACTAAGGGTTGCCTAACTCCGAGAAGGGTATGTTCCGCTTGTCCTGTCGGCAATCAGGAGTTTTGGACAGGCAATACGGGATTCCGGACACCCTCGGACGAACGATTCCGGACATCCTGGGGGAATTCATCGGCCACGTCGAAGTAGGCGCCCGGTGTGGTGCCCATGACGCGCCGGAAAGAGGCGATGAACGTGCTGGGCTGCGCGTAGCCGAGCGTCTCCGAGACAGTTGTCACATCGAGCCCCTCGGAGAGCAGCGTCAGGGCCCGGTGCACCCGCAGCACCTGCCGCCACTGCGCGAAGGACAGCCCCGTCGCGTGGCGGAACGCACGGGTGATGGTGCGCTCGCTCGTCCCCAGCCCGCGCGCCCACTCCTCCAGCGAACGGCAGTCGGCCGGATCGTCCAGCAGCGCTTCGGCGATGGCGTCGATCCGGGCGTCGCCGGGCAACGGCAGCACGAACTGGCGCTCCGACGGCTGGAGCACGTCGAACACGACCGACTCCGCCCGGGCCCTGGCCGCCTCGTCGAGGTCCGTACGGGACAGATGCGACAGCAGTGACTCCAGCAGCGGCGTCATCGCGATCGCCTGCGGCTCCTCGAACGCGATCGGCACCCGGCCGGGGACGAAGAACGCGTCGTGGAACTCGGCGCCGGCCGTCGCCCTGCCGCCGTGCACCAGCCCGGCGGGCATCCACAGGCCGTGCCCCTCGGACACGGTGAAGACGCGGTCCTCCACGCGGGACGTCAGCGTCCCCCCGCGTACCCAGACGAGCTCGTGGAGGGCGTGCGAGTGGGGCGCCCACTCCGTGGGAACGGCGGGTATCCGCAGCCCCGCGATGATGGCGAAGGGACCCGTGGCCTGCTCGGGGAGCGGCTCGACCCGGCGCACGACGGTGCCCGCCTCGCGCCTCCACATCCCGGGGCGCGCGTCGCCACGGGACGGTCGGACCATGCGGACGAGTCTATCCGGGGCCCCTTCGGACCGGGATGCTCCATGGCCGCGACGGGCGGGCGAGCGGTCCGCGCGACGCCGCGCGGCGCGCGTTCCCGGCCGCGCCCCCGCTCCCCCGGCAGGCGCCTGTACGTTCGCGGTGGACGGCACCCCCGCACTCACGAGGAGCTCTCATGACCGAGGAACTGCCCGGCCAGGGACCGCTGGACGCACTGACGGACGTGGCCGGGATCCGCGTCGGGCACGCCCGGGTCCCGGGCGACGGCGCGCTGAGCGGGACCACCGTGGTCCTCGCCCCCGAGGGCGGAGCCGTGGCGGCCGTCGACGTACGCGGGGGCGGCCCCGGCACCAGGGAGACGGACGCGCTGGACCCGCGCAATCTGGTGCAGCGGATCGACGCGGTCGTCCTGACCGGCGGCAGCGCGTACGGACTCGACGCGGCCTCCGGCGTGACGGCCTGGCTGGAGGAGCAGGGGCGTGGCGTCCAGGTCGGCCCGGACCCCTCCCAGGTGGTGCCGGTGGTGCCGGCGGCCTGCCTCTTCGACCTGGGCCGGGGCGGCGACTGGCGGGCCCGCCCCGACGCCTCGACCGGCCGTGCCGCCGTGGAGGCCGCAGCCGCCTCCGCGCCGGGCGCCCCGGTCGCCGAGGGCTCGGTGGGCGCCGGTACGGGAGCGGTGGCCGGGCAGCTCAAGGGCGGTGTCGGCACGGCGAGCCTGCGCCTGCCCTCCGGGGCCACGGTGGCCGCGCTCGCGGTCGTCAACGCGGCGGGCTCCGTCCTCGATCCGGTGACGGGGGTGCTGTACGGCGCGTACGGGGCGGGGGAGCCTCCGGCGCACCCGTCGCCCTCGGTGCACGAGGCCGCGCTCCGGCGGCTGGACGGGATCCGGGGCGCGCGGGAAGGCCGGGCGGGGCGGACCGGCGGAGTCCTCAACACGACGATCGCCGTCGTCGCCACCGACGCCGCCCTGACCCGGGCCCAGGCGCAGAAGCTCGCGGGCACGGCGCACGACGGGCTGGCGCGCGCCGTCCGGCCGGTCCATCTGCTCACTGACGGGGACACCGTCTTCGCCCTCTCCACCGGCCGGCTGCCGCTGCCGCCGGAGCCCACCGCCGCGCTCAACGGCATCCTGGCGGCGGGTGCGGATGCCCTGGCCCGCGCCGTCGTGAAGGCCGTCAGGGCCGCCCGGGGCGCCGACGGCCCCGGAGGCACGTTCCCCTCGTACAGCGAGCTCTACGCCGCATCCTGAGAAGCCCGGGAACCTCGTGCGTTCCCCCTCGGACAGCCGGGGAACTTTCTGCGTGCGCGGTACGTTTTTTGCGAACCCCGGTCACGATGTCAGACCCAGGGACTACGTTATGCACGCATCGGGTAACACGCGGCGACGGCCTGGAGACAGCACCTTGAGCGATCCGTACGAGACAACCGAGCAGCACCTCGAGCGACTCCTGCGATGCGCCCTCAACTCCTTCGACCTGTCCGACAGCACGGTCGAGCGGCTCGGGACGGCGCTGGCGCACAGCTCCTCCCTGCACTCGTCCCACCACAGTTCCGTACTGCACCGCGAGACCTACCGGCACACCTACCTGCTGTCCGACGGCACCACGCTCACCCTGTGGGAGCTGGTGCACGGCGGCGGCAGGGACGACACGGCCCCGCGCCGTCACGAGCTGTACGACGACGAGGGCGACGCGCAGCTCGCCGCCGCACGCCTCGCGGGCAGCTTCTGGGACACGCCCGCGCTCGGTGACGACAGCCTGCGGGAGGACCTGGAGGCGCTCACGCTGCTGATGAGCGTCCCCCCGGCCCCCCTGCCCCGCATGTACGCCCCGGACAATTCGGCGGACCACGCCCGCCGCGTCCTGCGCCGCGCGGAGAACGGCGACCGGCCGGGCGCCGCGACGGCCGGGCTCCTCCGCGCCGCCTTCGCCCACCACATCACCCAGGTCTTCGGCCGCCAGTACCACGTGGACGGGCGGGACGCCGGTTTCACGCTGTACGAGCACGCCTTCCTCCTGCTGGACGGCAGCGAGACCAGCCTGTGGGAGGTCGAGCACACGGCCACACCCGACGGCCGCCACATGTGCGAGGTGTACGACGACGAGCAGGCCGCGCGCCTGGCCATGGAGGACCGCACCCGGATCTGCTGACGGCCTCCCGGCTAGCCCCGGCCCGCCCGGGGTTCAGCTCGTCAGCGCGGGCGCCTTCCGGACCCCGTCGTCCCGTCCCCCGTCGTCCCGTCCCTCGTCGTCCCGTACCTCGTCGTCCCGTACCTCGTCGGCCCGCGGTTCTCCGGGAGCCGCCTCGTCCTCGCCGCCCTCCAGATGCACCCGCGGCCGGGCCGGCAGGGCGAACATCACGAGGAAGATCACCGCGAGCACCCCGGCGACCCACCACAGCGACCGCTGGAACGCGTCCACGAACGCCGCGCCCATCGCCTCCGGCGGCAGCCGGTCGCCGATCGCTCCGAAGAAGACGACCGAGACGAGGCCGAGCCCCAGCGCCGTACCCATCTGCTGCACGGTGTTGATCAGCCCGGACGCCGAGCCGGAGTGCTCCTTCGGCACTCCGGAGAGCACCGCGTCGGTCAGCGGGGCCACGATCAGCCCCATGCCCACGCCCATGACCACCAGCGGGAGCGCCATCTGCCACGGGCTGATCTCCGCCCCGTACCGTCCGGCCTCCCAGATGTAGAGCAGCAGCCCGGCGATCATCAGCAGCGCGCCGGCCTGCAGCACCTTGCGGCCGAAGCGGGGCACCAGCTTCTGCACGGAGATCCCGGCGGCGCCCGAGACGGCTATCGAGAACGGGATGCCCGTCGTGCCGGCCCGCAGGGCGCTCCAGCCGAGCCCCATCTGCAGGTACAGCGTCCAGACCAGGAAGAAGATGCCGAGGGCGATTCCGAAGGTCAGCTGCACGGCGGTGCCCGCCGCGAAGCTCTTCACCCTGAACAGCGACAGTTCGATGAGCGGTGAGCCGTCCCGGCCCGCCTTCCGGCGCTCGAACACGACGAGCGCGGCGAAGACCAGGAGGCTGGCGGCCATCGACAGGTGACCCCACAGCGGCCAGCCCAGCTCGCGTCCCCGGGTCAGCGGGTAGAGCAGCATGAGGAGGCCGAGGGTCACCAGGGCCACGCCGACCAGGTCGAGCCGGAGCGCCTTCGGGGCCCTGGACTCGCTGATGAACGTCCGGCCCAGGAGCAGTCCGGCGATGCCGACCGGCAGGTTGATCAGGAAGATCGGCCGCCATTCGAGACCGAAGAGGTTCCACTCGGTGAGCAGGGCGCCCAGCAGGGGCCCGGACACCGCGCCCAGCCCGACGATCGCCCCGAACAGCCCGAAGACCTTGCCGCGTTCGTGCGCGGGGAAGGTGGCGTGCACGATCGACAGCACCTGCGGCACCATCAGCGCGGCCATGCCGCCCTGCAGGATGCGCGAGGCGACCAGCATCTCCGGGTTCACGGCGAAGCCGCACAGGGCCGAGGCGATCGTGAAGCCGCCGATGCCGATGAGGAAGATCCGCTTACGGCCGTGGATGTCGCCGAGCCGGCCGCCCGTGATCAGCCCGGCGGCGAAGGCCAGGGCGTATCCCGCGGTGATCCACTGGATCGAGGTGAACGAGGCGCCGGTGTCCCGCGTGATGCTCGGGATGGCGATGTTGACGATCGTGACGTCGACCAGGTCCATGAAGGCCGCGGTCATCACGATCGCGAGCGCGAACCAGCGGCGCCGGTCCGCCGGGTCCTGCGGCGTGCCCGGCCCGGTCGGCACCGTGCGGGCGGCTGCCGTGGCCGGCAGAGATTCGGATGAAGTCATGCGGAGAAGCTAGAGGCCCATCAGGTCAGATTGTGACCTGATGGACGGGCATCCTGGTCCCATGACCGACACCCCGGCACGACTGCTGAAGCTGCTGTCGCTCCTCCAGACGCCGCGCGAGTGGCCGGGCAGCGAGCTCGCCGGGCGGCTCGGCGTCACTCCGCGCACCATCCGCCGTGACATCGACCGGCTCCGCGACCTCGGCTATCCGGTCGAGGCGTCGCGCGGTTCGGTCGGCGGCTACCGCCTGGTCGCGGGGTCCGCCATGCCGCCGCTCCTGCTCGACGACGAGGAGGCGGTGGCCATCGCGGTGGGCCTGCGCGCCGGGGCCGGGCATGCCATCGAGGGCGTCGACGAGGCGTCCGTACGGGCGCTGGCCAAGCTGGAGCAGGTGCTTCCGTCCCGGCTGCGGCACCGGGTGTCCTCGCTGCAGAACGCCACCGTGCCGCTCACCCGTGGCGACGGCTCGACCATCGACCCCCGCACGCTCACGGCGATCGCCTCGGCGGTCACCGGGCGGGAGCGGCTGCGCTTCGACTACCGGTCGGGGGACGGCACCGCCTCCAAGCGGCAGGCCGAGCCGTACCGGCTGGTGAGCACGGGAAGCCGCTGGTACCTCGTGGCGTACGACCTGGGCCGCGAGGACTGGCGGACCTTCCGGGTGGACCGGGTGAGCGACCCCTTCGCCACCGGGTCCCGCTTCACCCCACGCGAGCTGCCGACCGGGAGCGGTGACGCGGCGGAGTTCCTCTCCCGGTCGATGGCGCGCGCCCAGCCCGAGCTGCGTCTCGACGTCTCCTTCCGCGCCCCGGCGGACTTCGTGGCGGCCCGGCTCCCCGCGACGCTCGGCACGGTGGAGCCGACGGGTGAGGGCACCTGCCGACTGCGGGCGGTCTCCGCCGACTCGCTGGAGTGGGTGGCACTGCGGCTGGCGCTCGTGGACTGCGAGTTCGAGGTGCACGGCCCGGCCCACCTGGTGGAACACCTCGCCGCCCTGGGCGCGCGGCTGACGCGCGCCGCGTCACCGGGGCAGACCGGGGGCGGACATGGATGAGCCCCGGCGCCGGGGGGGGGGGTGGGCGCCGGGACTCAGCTCAGGGGACCGGAAGGAGACCGGTCGTCGGGCCGGTGCGAACCGGCTTGATGGGGAGATTACGGGTTATTCGCTCACGCCGCAGCGTCAAAGCCCGTGTCGTGAGCCATTCGCTTCAATTCGAGCAGCGCGTGCTTCTCGATCTGGCGGATCCGCTCCCGCGTCAGACCGTGCTGCTTGCCCACCTCGGTCAGGGTCCGCTCGCGGCCGTCCTCGATGCCGTACCGCATCTTGATGATGGAGGCGGTGCGGTTGTCGAGCTTGCCGATCAGGTCCTCGAGCTCCTCGCTGCGCAGCAGCGTCATCACGGACTGCTCCGGCGAGACGGCGGAGGTGTCCTCCAGGAGGTCCCCGAACTGGGTGTCGCCGTCGTCGTCCACGGACATGTTCAGGCTGACCGGGTCACGGGCCCAGTCCAGGACGTTGCTGACGCGCTCGGTGTTGGAGTCGAGCTCGGCGGCGATCTCCGAGTGCTCCGGGTCGCGCCCGTGCTCACGGTTGAACTCACGCTGCACACGCCTGATCCTGCCGAGCTCCTCCACGAGGTGGACGGGCAGCCGGATCGTGCGGGACTGGTCGGCGATGGAACGGGTGATGGCCTGGCGGATCCACCACGTGGCGTACGTCGAGAACTTGAAGCCCTTGGCGTAGTCGAACTTCTCGACCGCGCGCACCAGGCCGGCGTTGCCCTCCTGGATCAGGTCGAGCAGCGGCAGACCCGCCCTCGGGTAGCGCCTGGCCACGGCAACGACGAGCCGGAGGTTGGAGCGGATGAATATGTCCTTGGCGCGCTCGCTCTCGGCGACCAGCGCCTCGAGCTCCTCACGCTTCGCTCCGCCGGCTTCGCTCTCCACCTCGCCCGCGAGGATCTGCTGGGCGTAGACGCCCGCCTCGATCGTCTGGGACAGCTCGACCTCCTTGGCGGCGTCGAGCAGCGGTGTGCGAGCGATCTCGTCCAGGTACATGCCGACCAGGTCGCGATCGGCGATCTCCCCGCCCACGGCGCGAACACTGCTTGCCCGGTCGGTCCCGCCGGTGCTGGCGGACGAACGACGGGCGACGGCACGGGTTGCCATGCGTGCTCCCTTGCTGAGTAGGTCGCGACACCCTCCCGGGTGCCCTGCATCCGATGGAAACAACGACTGGAATCCGGACAGAATTCCCACGGGGACCATTCACTTTTGAGATCATGCAGTACCCTGTCGCCCGCAAGTTGAGGACACAAGGTGCAGATACCCACAGAAGTGCAGGTCAGGCCCGGCACGGAGGCCGACCTGGAGGCCTTGACGGACATCTACAACCATTACGTCCGTGAGACCGCGCTCACATTCGACACGGCTGCCTTCACCCGGGACGAACGCCTCCCCTGGTTGCGCTCCCACCCGGAAGACGGCCCCCACCGGCTCCTGGTTGCTCTGGACCCTGGTACCCGGGACAACGCTCCGCATGTCCTCGGCTATGCCACCAGCAGCCCCTACCGCCCCAAGGCGGCCTACAGCACCTCGGTCGAGGTGAGCGTGTACTGCGCCCCGGACGCCGTCGGCCGCGGCGTCGGCACGCTGCTCTACAAGGAGCTGTTCGAGGCCCTGGCGGGCGAGGACCTCCACCGCGCCTACGCCGCGATCGCCCTGCCGAACGAGCCGTCGGTCCGGCTGCACGACGCCTTCGGCTTCCGGCACGTCGGCACGTACGAGGAGGTGGGCCGGAAGTTCGGCCGCTACTGGGACGTGGCCTGGTACGAGAAGCCGCTGCACGGCCGGACCGCACCGTAAGAGGGAGCCGCTGCCCGGCCGGACCTGCACCGTAAGAAGGATGCGCCGCCCGGCCGGGCCGCACCGCAGGCGGATGCCCTCGCTCAGCCGAACTGCACCGAGCGCTTCGCCAGACCCATCCAGAAGCCGTCGATGACACTGCGGCCCCGGTCGAGCTCGCCCTCGGCCGCGCCGAGCGTGACGAACAGCGGGGCGAAGTGCTCGGTACGGGGATGGGCCAGCGCGCCCGCCGGCGACGCGTGCTCGAAGTCCAGCAGGGCGTCGATGTCCTGCGCCTGGAGCGCGCGGTGCCCCCAGTCGTCGAACTCCGAGGACCAGCCGGGCGCGGAGCCGCCGGTGTGCCGGAGCGCCGCGAGGTTGTGCGTGAAGAAGCCGCTCCCGACGATGAGCACGCCCTCGTCGCGCAGCGGCGCGAGCTTGCGCCCGATGTCCATCAGCTTCTGCGGGTCGAGCGTCGGCATCGAGATCTGGAGCACGGGGATGTCGGCGGCCGGGAACATCTCGACGAGCGGCACGTACGCCCCGTGGTCGAGGCCGCGGTCGGGGATGTCCTGGACCGGGTTGCCGGCGCCGCGCAGCAGCTTGCGCACGTCGTCCGCGAGCTGCGGGGCGCCCGGGGCGGCGTACCGCACGCCGTAGTAGTGCTCCGGGAAGCCCCAGAAGTCGTACACGAGCGGCACGGTCTCGGTGGCGCCGAGGGCGAGCGGGGCCTCCTCCCAGTGCGCGGAGACCATCAGGATCGCCTTGGGGCGCGGCAGCCCCGCCGACCAGGCGGCGAGCTCCCCGGGCCAGACCGGGTCGTCGGCGAGCGGCGGGGCGCCGTGCGAGAGGTAGAGGGCGGGCATGCGTTCCGCGGTGACAGTCATGACGCTCCCATTCCTCCGCCGATCAAGGTATGTGTGTTCACTACAGGTACCGGGAACGGGCAGCTGAGCGAGCACGGGGCATTCGGCGGACCGGCTCTTCGGGTCACTCGGATCCGGCCAGGATCCGATCAGGGGCAGGTTCTTGAATCTTCAAGTTCCAACTACCGGAGACCTTAGCTCTATCTAGTTCAACTTTCAAGAAAAGGTCGTACAGTGGAGTACATGACCACGGCATCCCCCGGCGGGCCCCGGTGGCTCACCGACGAAGAACAGAGCGTGTGGCGCGCGTACCTTCACGCCACCACGCTCATGGAGGACCATCTCGACCGCCAGTTGCAGCGCGACGCCGGCATGCCGCACGTCTACTACGGGCTGCTCGTCCACCTCTCCCAGGCCCCCCGGCGGCGGAAGCGCATGACCGAGCTGGCGAAGGACGCGAAGATCACCCGCTCCCGCCTCTCGCACGCTGTCGCCCGGCTGGAGAAGAACGGCTGGGTCCGCCGCGAGGACTGCCCCTCCGACAAGCGCGGCCAGAACGCGATCCTCACGGACGAGGGCCACGCGATGCTGGCCCGGTCCGCACCGGGGCACGTCGAGGCCGTACGCCAGGCGATGTTCGCCCGGCTCAGTCCTCAGCAGGTGCAGAGCCTCGGCGAGATCATGCGGGTCATCGCGGCCGGTCTCCAGCCGGAGGACACGGACGCGGATCTGCCCTGGCTCCGCTGAGCAGAAGCTGAGCGGAACCAGGGCAGAGCGTGAAGGCGGGCTCGCCGCCGGACCGGGTGCGGCGCACCCGGTCCGGCGTCCCGCTCAGTGTGCGACGACCGGGATCCTGAACTCGTCCTCGACGCCGTCCGCCAGGTCCCCCTGACCGCCGGTGGCGGCACCGGAGCCCGGGCGGCCCGTGTTGATCAGGGCCATCGCGATCGCCGAGGCGGCGACCAGGATGCCCACCGCCCACCAGATGGCGCTCGCGAAACCGGCGACCATGGCCTGCAGCTGGAGCAGCTTCGGGTCGCTCGCACCGGCCACGTGATCCGCGATGTACGCGGTGGTGGCGCCGGCGGCGATGGTGTTGAGCAGCGCCGTACCGATGGCACCGCCGACCTGCTGCGAGGTGTTCACCATCGCGGAGGCCACACCCGCGTCACGCGGCTCGATGCCGTGCGTGGCCAGCGACATGGCCGGCATGAACGCGGTACCCATGCCCAGGCCGAGCAGCAGCTGGCCCGGCAGGATGACGGACGCGTACGACGTGTCGATGTCCAGCTGGGTCAGCAGCAGCATGCCGACGGCGGCGACCAGGAAGCCGGGGCCCATCAGCAGCCTCGGCGGGACCCGGGTCATCAGCCGGGCACCGATCTGCGTGGAGCCGGTGATCATGCCCACGATCATCGGCATGAACGCGAAGCCGGTCTTGACCGGCGTGTAGCCCTTCACGACCTGGAGGTAGTACGTCAGGAAGAGGAAGAGGCCGAACATCGCGATGATGGCCAGACCCAGCGAGAGGTAGACCCCGCCGCGGTTGCGCTCGGTCAGGACGCGCAGGGGCAGCAGCGGCGACTTCACGCGCGACTCGGTGACCACGAAGGCCAGCAGCAGCACGGCGGCGGCGACGAACATGCCGATGGTCAGCGAGTCCGACCAGCCGGCCGACTCGGCGCGGGTGAAGCCGTAGACCAGCGAGACCAGGCCCAGCGTGGACAGGACGACGCCGGGGATGTCGAGCGGCGAGCGGTTGCGGCCGCCGGCCGGCTCACGGATGACGAAGTAGGCACCCGCGGCGGCGATGATCGCGAACGGGATGTTGACGAAGAAGGTCCAGCGCCAGTTCAGGTACTCGGTCAGGAATCCGCCCAGGATCAGGCCGACCGCGCCACCGCCACCGGCGATGGCCCCGTAGATGCCGAAGGCCTTGGCGCGCTCCTTGGCGTCCGTGAACATCACGGCGAGCAGGGAGAGGGCCGCAGGCGCGAGCAGCGCGCCGAAGACGCCCTGCAGGGCGCGGGAGCCGAACATCATCGCCTCGCCCTGGGCCGCGCCGCCCAGCGCGGAGGCCGCGGCGAAGCCGAGCAGGCCGACGACGAAGGTGCGCTTACGGCCCCACAGGTCGGCGATGCGTCCACCGAAGAGCAGGAGCCCGCCGAAGGCGAGGGCGTAGGCCGTGATGACCCACTGCTTGTTGCCGTCGGAGATGCCCAGGTCGGTCTGGGCGGACGGCAGGGCGATGTTCACGATGGTCGCGTCGAGCACGACCATCAGCTGGGCGAGGGCGATGAACGCCAGCGCTTTCCAGCGGCTGGGATCCGGGACGGTGCCGGCTGTTTTCGACATGGGAGTAGCCACCTAAGGACACGAAGAGTTGCGAGTTCGCCGCACGGGCCGCGGTGGGACCCGCGTACGGAACCGAAAAAGGGCGGAGGGTGCCGGCGGCCGGACACGCGAGGTCCGGGCCGGCGTTCAAGGACCGGCGGCGCCGCCAGGGGCTGCCCGCCGAGGGCTGTGGTGTGTGGGTCGGTTCTCCGGTGCGCGGGCGTCAGCGCCCGCTGCGCAGGTCCTCCAAGGTCGCCGCCGATCCGGGCAGTTCGGAACGGGCCGGGGCCTCCAGGCCGTCCAGGAAGAGCTGCAGATGACGGTGGGTGAACCGGTCGATGTCCAGGCAGGCGATGCCGGGCAGCGGCCGGGTGAGCTGGGAGAGGGCGACGAGTACGTCACCGACGGCGATGTCGGTGCGCAGCCTCCCTGCGGACATGGCACGCTCCACGAGCCCTTCGACGGCCTCTTCGAGGCGCCGGCGCTCGCTGAGCAGTTCGGGATGGTCGGTGTCGAAGCCGCCGGACAGCATCGGGCACAGGGCGCCGATCCGCTCGTCGGCCGCCGCGTGCACGAAGCGGCTGAGCGCGGCGAACGGGTCGGACTCGGCCGCGACGGCCTCCTGGACCCGGTCGGTGGTGCGGGAGGTGACGGCGAGGACGACCTCATGGATGAGCGCCGCACGGTCGGGGAAGTTCCGGTAGAGCGTGGCATTGCCGACCCCGGCCCTACGCGCGATCTCGTCGAGCGGCACGTCCGGCCCGAACTCGACGAACATCTCGCGCGCGGCCGTCACGATCCGCTCGCGGTTGCGCAACGCGTCGGCCCGCGGACGGGTCGTACGGCGCTGTGCGGCGCAGGCGGCGGTGTCGGCGACGGTCTCCACGGCTTCCCTTCCGGTGTGCGGCCGGCCCTCCGGCGAACCGGGGACCGCTTCCCCGCTTCCCGGGGACACAGGTGCAAACGGGGAGAGGCTCCCCGGATATTTCCCGGCCCTATGTGACCTGTGTCACACGCGGTTCCCGGCGGAAACCCTCCATCGGCGCACCCAGCGAGCGGTCCCCCACGACCCGGCAGAGGCTGATCGCCAGAGCGCAGTCAGGGCCGGCCGGCTGCCGCGGACCGAAGGCGACGCCCTATGCAGCAGTCCCGCCACCGGATACGCGGATACCACCGGCCCCTCGCGCTCGCCGGGGCGACGGCCCTGGTCATCGCGACGATGGCCTCGGCCAGCTCGACCCTCCCCATCGCCAGCCGCGCCTCCGCCGGGCCGGTGGCCGCCCCGCGCGGAACCGGTCTCGCGCCGTGCCGAATACCCACGGCCATGGGCGTACAGATGTCGGAGGGCATGCCGACCCCGCCCGGCTACGCGCGCTCCACCGGCCGGATCAGAGCGCTCAACCTGATGATCGACTTCCCCGACGCGCAGGCGACGGAACCTGCGGCGGACCGGCTCGCGGAATTCTTCCCGCAGACCTCCGAATGGTTCCGTACGAGCTCCTACGGACGGCTCACCTACCTGCCCGAAACCCCCGTGAAGGACTGGCTGCGGATGCCGCTGCCGTTCTCCGAGTACGGGATCGAGCGCGGCTCACCGTACGAACCGGGCTACCGCAAGATGGTCAAGGACCTGGTGGCCGTCGCCGACCCGAAGGTCGACTTCTCCGACTACGACCTGGTCAACGTGCTGGTCACCCCGAACGCCGGGCCCTCCGCGCTGGACACCGTCCTGTCGGTGACCTTCTCCGGCAACGACGACGCGCCCTTCGCCGACGGCACCCCGCTCGCCAACACGTCCTTCGTCTACAGCCGGCAGGACGACGGCTCGGGTTCGTACGCCGAGACCGGCTACCGGGTCCTGCCCCACGAGAACGGCCATGTCTTCGGGCTGCCCGACCTCTACACGATGGAGGGCGGCGGCGCCGTCGGGCACTGGGACATCATGTCCGAGGACTGGGGGGCCAACAACGACTTCCTGGGCTGGCACAAGTGGAAGCTGGGCTGGCTGGACGGCGACCAGGTGAGCTGCGCCGCCATGCCCGGCACCAGCGAACACACCCTCGGGCCGCTGTCCACGGCGGGCGGCCCGAAGCTGGCCTTCGTGCCGGTGAGCGCGGAGTCCGGGTACGCCGTGGAGGTACGGACCGCCGGGGGCAACGACGAGGCGGTCTGCCGGCCCGGCGTCCTCATCTACAAGGTGAGCTCCGACGTGGACACCGGCCGGGGCCCGGTCTCCGTCGAGGACAGCACCGAGGACAGCGGCGGCTGCACCCGCCGGCCGAACGTCCACGCCGAACTCTCCGACGCCCCGTTCGAACCCGGCGAGACCTTCACCGACCGGGCCAACGGCATACGCATCTCCGTACTGGAGAAGGACGCCGACGGGAACTACCGGGTGCGGATCACCCGGCCGTGAGCCCCCGGGTCCCCGTCCCGGTCACGTCCCGCAGCTCCCGCTTCAGGATCTTGCCCGTGGCGTTCCTCGGCAGCGGCTCCCGTGTCACCCGCACATGGGCCGGCACCTTGAACGCCGCCAGGCTCCGGGCCACGTGCGCCCGCAGCGCCTCCGCCGTGACACCGGAGTCCGGGCGCACCCGGACGACCGCCGCGACCTCCTCGCCGAGCACCGGGTGCGGGACGCCGAGCACCGCCGCGTCCTCGACGTCCGGATGGTCGTGCAGAACGGCCTCGACCTCCACGCAGTAGACGTTCTCGCCGCCCCGGATCACCAGGTCCTTGATCCGGTCCACGACGGCCACCCGCCCGTCCCGGACCACGGCGAGATCGCCCGTACGGAACCAGCCGCCGGTGAACGCCTCGGCCGTCGCCTCCTCGTCGCGCCAGTAGCCCCGGACCAGGGACTGGCCGCGCAGCCACAGCTCACCCGTCGCGCCGTCGGGGAGCGCCTCGCCCGCCGGCCCCGCGATCCGGACCTCGGTGACCGGTGTCGGCGTGCCGACGGAGTCCGGGTGCGCGCGGTACGCGGCGCCGAAGGCGGCCAGCACCCCGCCGCTGGTCTCCGTCAGCCCGTAGCCGTTGCGCGGCTCGATCCGCTCGCCGTGCCGGGCCGTGAGCCGGGCGACCAGGTCCGGCGGGGCCGCGGCGCCACCGGTGTTCAGCCCCTTCAGGCTCTCCAGGCCGTCGCCCGCGCGGTCGGCCTCCGCGAGCAGCTGGAGCGCGGTGGCCGGGACGCCGGCGTAGTGGGTGACCCCGTGCCGGCGGATCAGCCGCAGTGCCTCGCCGGCGTCCCACTTCGGCATCAGGACGAGGGTGCCGCCCGCCGCCATCGCCGCGTACAGGCCGGTGAACGCGGCGACATGGAAGAACGGGAACGTCATCAGGGTGACCGGTGCCGGCCCCTGGCCCGGGAGCACCCCTCGGGCCAGGGCCGAGGCCGCCGCCTGGAAGCGCGGGTTGAGGGCGGCGCCCGCCTGCGCGAGGTGGGTGGCCACGGCCCCCTTGGGCCGCCCGGTGGTGCCGGAGGTGTAGATGATCGTCGAGTCGTCCTCGGGCCTGATCTCCACGTCGGGCGGTGCGGCGTACGGATCGGGCTCCGGCAGGTCCGCGTACCGCTCGGCGTCCTGCGGCAGCGCGCCCTCGCGGTCCCCGTCCTCGAAGACGACCAGGCGCGCCCCCGCCCCTCGGGCCCAGCCCGCCACCTTCGGCAGCTGCTCCCCGTCGACCAGCAGCACCGCGGGCTCGCAGTCGTCGAGGGCGTGGCCGAACTCCCCCTCGGTCCACCAGGTGTTGAGCGGTACGGCGACGAGACCGGCCAGCTGGGCCGCCCAGAACGCGATCTGCCACTCGGGCCGGTTGCGCATCGCCACGACGGCCCGGTCGCCGGGGCGCAGCCCGTACGGACCGGTGAGCCGGCGGGCCAGCGAGGAGGCGGCGGCGAAGAACTCGCCGTACGAGCAGGTCCGTTCGCCGGACACCAGGAACGGCTGGTCGCCGAAGGCCCAGGTGGTCTCCGCGAACTCCCGCAGGGTGCGCGGACCGTTCGCGTAGACGAGCGGCCCGTGCTCCGCGCGCACCACGGCGAAGGGCGCCCCGGGGGCGGTCAGCGTGGCCTCGACACGGGCGAGGGCCGCGGGGTCGGGTGAACTGCTGGGGTCGGTGTGCGGCACGAACGGCCTCTCGACGTGCGGGCTCGGCGGCCCGGCGACGCTATGCCCGCACCCGGCCGCCGTCAACCGGGCCCGCCCCTCCGGCGGCGTGCGGCGGAACGAACCGGTGGCCGCACCCCCGGAAGGGCGCGGCCACCGACCCGCGAAGGCCCTAGCGGAAGGCGGGCAGGCTGCGCTCCGCCCAGGCCGTGAAGGGGGCGGCCGGGCGGCCGAGGACCTTCTCGACGTCCGGGCTGACGCGCTGCTCGGACGGGAGCGGCCGGCCCAGGATGTCCAGCGTCCCCTCGACCACGCCCGCCGGCATGAACTGCGACATGTGGGCGGCGGCCGCCTCACGGGTCAGCTCGACGAACGTCACCTGCTCACCCAGGAGTTCGGCCAGACCGGCGGCCTGCTCGCGCGGGGTGACCGCGACCGGGCCGGTCAGCTCGTAGGTCTGCCCGGCGTGCCCGTCCTCGCGCAGGACGACGGCCGCGACCTCCGCGATGTCCGCCGGGTCGACGACCGGCAGCGCGACATCGCCGAACGGTGCGAGAACGGTGCGTTCGGCGCGCACCGACTCGGCCCACGCGAAGGCGTTGGAGGCGAAACCGCCGGCCCGCAGGACCGTCCACTCCAGGCCCGAACCGCGGACGGCGTCCTCGAACTCCCGCAGCCGGTCGTGCGAGCCGGCCTCCGGGCGGGTCGAGGTGATCTGCGAGGAGAGCAGGACGACCTTGCGCACGCCCTCCTCCTTGGCGACGCCCAGCAGGGTCTCCGCACTCTCACCGCCGGCCAGCATCTCTCCGGCCAGCAGGATGAACAGCGCGTCGGCACCCGTCAGCACACCGCGGAGGCTCTCCGCCTCCCCCAGGTCCGCCTGTGCGTGGTGGGCACCTTCGGGCAGCTCGACGGGGAGCGGGCGCCGCGAGACGGCGGCGACCTTCTCGCCCCGGGCGGTGAGGGCGGCGACCAGCGTGCGGCCCACGTTTCCGGTGGATCCGGTGACAACAATCATGAGACAGCTCCTCGGTAAGGGATGTAAGGGGTGGACAACCGCTGTCGGGGACGCCGCCGCGACGGTCGCACGGTGTCGTTCGCCGTGACGTCACCGACGCTAGCATCCTCAACATAGTAGGTACCTAGAGGAAAGTGGCTTTCGTTTCGGGGGGCTCCGGAGCCGTCCCCGGGAACGCCGCCGTGGGTGGCGGCGAGCTCCTGTCCGAGGCGCGCCAGACGGGCGCGGGCCTCGGGCGGCCCGAGCACCTCGACCTCGGCCCCGGCGCCCGCCAGCTGCGCCACCAGGATCTCGACGGAGGGGCCGTCGGCCTCGATCGCGCACCGCCCGTCGGGGCGTAATTCCCCCGTACGGAGCCGGTCGCCCAGCAGCTCGCGCAGCCTCGGGACCGCTGCGGGCCCGGCGGCGGCACGCACGGTGACGGCGCGCAGCCGGCGTTCGGCCTCGGCCGCGAGGCCCTGCCAGGCCTCCGCCAGGTCGAAGCCCTCCGGCCGCCGGGCGGGCTCACCCGTGACGGTGACCGAGGTGACCCGGGTGTGCAGGAAGGAGCGCAGCCCCTCCCCGTCGGCGGCGACGGTGTACCAGCGGCCCGCCTTGCAGACCAGGCCGAGCGGGTCGACGGTCCGCTCCCGGCACCGGCCGCCCTCGTCCGCGTAACCGACGGTGATGCGCACCCGGTCCAGCACCGCCTGTTCCAGCGCGTGGTGGTGCGGGCCGCCGGCGGCCCGCACCGCCGCGCGGGACCAGTCGAGGCCGTCGACGACCAGCGCCTTGGACGCCGCCTCGGCATGGGTCCGCATCGGGGCGGGCACCGCCTGCACCAGCTTGCGGAGGGCGGCGCGGAGTTCGGGCGAGGCGGAGAGCGGGCCGGCCGCCAGGAACAGCGCGCCGATCTCACGCTGGGTGAATCCGGTGAGGTCGGTACGGGCGCCTCCCACCAGGCTCCATCCCCCGCCGCGCCCACGCTGCGAGTAGACGGGCACACCGGCGGCGGACAGCGCCTCCAGATCCCGGCGGGCCGTGCGCTCGGAGATCTCCAGCTCCTCCGCCACCTGACGCACCGTCACGCGGCCGCGCGCCTGGAGGAAGAGCAGGGTCGCCACCAGACGGTCTGCCTTCATTTTGTCCAGCTCTTTCTAATAGGCCATGAGGTGACCTGTTTTATAGGGAAGATGAAGTTATGACTGATACTTCGCAGGCTTCCGGCGCTTCCGCCACCCGTCCGCCCGCCGACCCGCGCGGCGGCCTCTTCAAGGCCGTCGAGCTGGCCACCGGCGTCCTCGCCGCCATCCGCCCCGACCAGTACGACCAGGCCACCCCGTGTCCGGAGTACTCGGTGCGCGACCTCGCCAACCACGTGGTCTCGGTCCTGCGGCGCCTCACCGTGCTCGGCAACGGCGGCTCCTTCATGAGCGTCCCGAACCTCGCCCCCGACGTCGCCGACGGCACGTGGGCCGAAGCCTGGACCGGCGCGGCGAAGGAGTTCGACGCCGTGTGGTCCGACCCGGCGGTCCTGGGCCGGCAGATCGCTCTGCCGTGGGGCCCGGTCCCCGGCGCGGTCGCCTCGGTGATCTACACCAACGAGTTCGTGCTGCACACCTGGGACATCGCCAAGGCCACGGGCCAGAGCCCGCAGTGGGACCCGGAGGTGCTCGCGGCACCGCTGGCGGTGATGCACCGTGCCGTGCCGGCCGAGCCGCGCGGCGGGCAGGTCCCGTTCGGACCGGTGGTCGAGGTACACGAGGACGCTCCCGACATCGACAAGCTGGTGGGCTGGTACGGCCGTCGCCCCTGAGACGCCGGAGGGGAGGGGCCGCCGTCCGGTGACGGCGGCCCCTTTCCGTTCCGGTGCGTCCGGGGTCAGCCGGCCGATCCGACGCCCTGCGCGAAGGAGAAGAACCGGTGGCGGTCGTACGTCGTCTTGACCGTCGCCAGCCGCGCGTAGTTCTCGGCGTAGTACGACCGCTTCCAGTCCTTCAGGGACGGGTCCATCCAGTTCTGGTAGGTCTCACCGTTGGACAGCGGGTCGATCACCCTGAACCCGTTGTCCACCCAGCGGCCCGCGACGGCCCTCGCCTCGGCGGTGTTCTGCCGCGGATCGTTGATCAGCGCCCGGTAGTTCACCGAGAACAGCGAGTCGCGGTGCACATAGGCCGTGTCCGTGCGGGCCGGGTCGTTGGCCGCTCCCCCGAAGAAGTGCAGGTCGAGGTAACGGGCCTGGCCGGCCGCCCGGTCGGCGTCGAAGGCCGTCATCACGTCGGCCCAGCCACTGCCGGTGTACGGCGTGCTGCCCAGCCTGGTCCGCTCCAGACCGAACTCGGGGCGGGTCAGGACCCCGGTGGGGGTCTTCCCGGAGCGCTGGCACTCGTCCTGGCTGAGCGTGCCGCAGCCGAAGACCATCATCATCAGCTGCTGGTACGTCATGACGGCTTCCTGGCGGTCCACGGCCGGACCGGTCAGCGAGAGCAGCCGGGCCGTCTCCGAGGCGAGTTCCGTCGGGGTGCCGCGCGAGGCCAGCATGATGTTGACGTTCGGCACCGAGCCCGGCGCGGCGTCCGGCTGCACGACGTATCCGCCGCCGCCGATGGTGCGGGGCGCGTCCACCAGCCACCGGGAGGCCGCGTCCAGGACGTCCGCCGCGCGGTCGTACGGGAAGATCAGGTTGGCCATGGCTATCTGGTCGCCGACGTGCGGGGTGACCGTGAAGCGGGTGACGACGCCGAAGTTGCCGCCGCCCCCTCCCCGTATCGCCCAGAACAGGTCGCTGTAGCGGGTCGGGGAGGCGGTCACCACCCGGCCGTCGGCCAGGACCACCTCGGCCGAGGTGAGCGCGTCGCAGGCCATGCCCGTGGACCGGGTCAGGAAGCCGAAGCCGCCGCCCTGAAGGAAGCCGCCGCTCGCGACGGTCGGGCAGCCGCCCTCGCTGACCACGAGACCGTGCGGGGAGAGCGCGCCCAGGATGTCCACGTTCCTGGCACCGGGACCGACGCTGACCGAGCCGTTGCCGACGGTGATCGCGTTGATCCTGGACACGTCGATGACCAGGCCCGGCGTCGTCGAGTAGCCGCCGTAGCTGTGGCCGCCGCTGCGCACCGCGGTGGGCAGGCAGTTGTCCTGGGCGAACCGGAGCGCGACGGAGACATCGGCCGAACCGGCGCAGTAGGCGACGGCCTTGGGCGCCACCGCGTCGAACTGCGCGAGTTCCAGCTGCCGGGCCACTCCGTACGAGGCGTCGGTGGGCAGCACCAGCGTGCCCCGGAGGTTGCGGGCGAGCTGGGCCCAGGGGGCCGTGCCGGCCCCGGTGCTCGCGGCGACGGACGTGCTGGGCAGGGCGGCCAGGCCGGCGACGGCCGTGCCCGCACCGAGAAGTGCTCTGCGAGTGATCACGGGTGTCCCATGGGTCGAGGTGGGCGGACGGAGGTGAGGGAAGACGTGCGGGAGGGGGCGTGCGGAGGGGCGGCGCCGGGCCACGGCTCCCGTGCCCGGAGGGAGGGAAGGGCCGGAGGTGTTCACGCTGTGCGGGCACCCCCCCCCCGGGGGAGGTGTTCACGCTGTGCGGGCACCCGCAGGCCGTGGCGGCCGGCGCCGCGTTCGGGGAGGGCGGAGGGTCAGGAGACCTTGCGGCCGCGTATGCCCTGCTTGACGACGCCCTTCAGCATGGAGCGGCCGAGATCGCGCATCTCCTTGGGGCCGGAGGTGCTCGCCCACCACATGAACTTCATCATCGTGGGGGTGGTGGCGCGGAAGAACCGGAGGTCCTCGGGCCCCTTCCAGCCGAACGGAGTGTTGACCGACTCGCAGTCGCGGATCGCCTCGAAGACGATGTCGGCCGCCTTGTCCCCGTCGATCTCCCCGGCCTCGTACCGTTCACAGGTCTCGGCCGTGATGTCGAAGAGGTGCTTGAAGGCGTGGCTGTCCGGCCACCACAGCCCGGTGTAGGGGGACTTCTCCATCTCCTTGAAGTGCCGGTCGTCACCGTCGAGTTCGAAGCTCTGGCGCGCCTGGATCTGACGCATGGTGGCCGGGGTGGTGAAGCAGGCCCAGACCCGGAAGACCGCGTTCCAGAGACGGAAGTGGCTGAAGGCGATGTAGGAGCTGTTGACGATCTTGTCGTTGTACTCCAGCAGCCCCTGCTCCAGCCGCTCCACGTACTCGAAGCGCTCCGCCTTGAAGTCGTCCTCACGCAGCGCGTCCAGGACCCGCCAGGCGAGGGCGTCGACCACCTCGAACGTGTTGGAGAGCCCGCGCGAGAAGAGCGGGTCGATGAAGCCCGCGGCGTGCGACATCAGGCACCAGCGGTCGCCGACGGTCTGCTTGGAGGAGTACTGGATCCGGTCCGTGGAGACCCACTCGCGCACCCGCTTGGCGCCGTCGAACTGGCGCTTCACCGCCGGGTACATGTCGAGGTAGTGGTTGAACTCCTCGTCCGGCGTCATGTCCTTCGGCTTGGGGTACAGCCGCTCGTCGAAGGTGAGCCCGACACTGCACACCGGGTTCTTGGAGTCCTTGTAGTTGTCGAACGGGATGATCCAGAACCAGCCGCGCTCGATGAGGTGGTGCAGGGTGCCGCCGTGGAAGGGCGATTCCGCCGGCGGGCGCAGCGCCTCGGGGTAGTTGCACACGTCGTCGTACGGCTTGATGCCCACGTAGTGGGTGAACAGCGACCGCGCGTGGTGCTTGTGCCGGGGCGGGTTGTCGCGCAGGTCGAACTTCTCGGCGAGCGGGGAGCGGAAACCGCTGGCGTCGATGAGGTACTTGGCCCGGAAGACCTCGCCGTTGGCGCCGGTGACGGTGACGCCGTCGTCGTCGAAGTCCAGGTCGGTGGCGCGCCAGTTCTGGCGCAGCGTGCAGCCGTACTTCGCGGCGACGTTGAGGTAGTACGAGTCCGTGTCCTGCCGGTAGAGGTGGATGGCCTCCGTCAGCATCTTGGGGATCACGAACATGTTGGCCTCGCGCGGATCCGGCTCGCGGTTCTTCCGGTGCGAGACGAAGCCGAAGCTCTGCTTGCGGCCGTGGTGCGGCCCCATGTGCTCGGTGATCGCCTTCACGTCGAGCATGTGCTTGATCTCCGGCACGTCGTACCGCGCGGCGAGTATGTGCAGCCACTCGACGAGCTGCGGGTTCTGCGACTCGCCTATGGAGAACCGCGGGTGCTGGCCCGCGTCGATGAGGGCGACGTTCGCCCCCTGCCGGGCCAGGATGGCGCCGGTGATGGAGCCCGCGAGGCCCGACCCCAGGATCAGGACGTCGCACTCGTTCCGTTCGCCGGCCCGCGGGGCCTCTTTCTCTGCCTGAGCCTTGACTGCCTGATCCTTGGTGGACAAGACCGCACTCCTTCTTCTTCGTCGTTCCGGGCGGCGCTCGCACGGCGCCGGGCAGGTCGGGTCAGGCGGCGGGCTGGGGCTCGCCGAACCAGCGGGTCAGGGCGGATCCGAGCCCCTCGGGGGCGCCGTCGGTGCTCACCCAGGCCACATAGCCGTCGGGGCGGACCAGCAGGCTCGCGGCCGGCGCGTCGGCGTCGGCGCGGGTCGCGGTGACGATGTCGACGCGGTCCGCCCAGCCCGCGGCGGCCGCGCGCAGCTCGGCACTGTCGTGCAGGTCGAGCAGGACCGGGCGCCCCTGGTGGAGCAGCGCGTACGTGGAGGACTTCTCGTCGCCGGTGATCAGCTCCTGGTCCGGCAGACGGCGGCCGAGCAGCGGGTGGTCGCCGGGGGCGGCGCCGTAGGTGATGTCCAGGCCGGTGACCAGGCCGACGAGGTGGCGCTGCACCTCCTCGATCTTCACGAGGTCGGCGAAGATGTCGCGCAGCGGCTGCATCTCGGGGCCGCCGAGGTAGAGGGAGCGCTGGACCAGCGTGTTGGCGACGATCATGGCGCCGACCGGGTGCCGTTCGGCGTGGTAGGTGTCCAGCAGGCTGTCGGGGGCCTGGCCCTTGACCACCGCGGCGAGCTTCCAGCCCAGGTTGACCACGTCGCCGACGGCGGCGCTGATGCCCTGCGCGCCGATGGGCAGGTGGATGTGGGCGGCGTCGCCGGCGAGGAAGACCCGGCCCTTGCGGTACTCGGCGGCGTGCCGGCTCGCGTCGGTGAAGTAGCTGGTCCACAGCGGTGTCGCACCGGTGATGTCCTCGCCGGTCACCCGCTGGAAGGACTCGGCCACCTCCTGGAAGGTGGGCGGCTCCTGGGTCGGGCGGACACCGGCGCCGCGCTCGAACACGACGACCCGGGTGGCCTTCGGCCCGAGGGGCAGGACGACGACCATGCCGGCCTCGCCGACCTCACCGGTCGGGCGGATCCGCAGCGGTACGCCCGTCACGTCGGCCATCTTCATCTCGATGGTGGCGTTGGTGCCGGGGAAGTCGATGCCGGCCAGACGCCGGACGGTGGAGCGTGCGCCGTCGCAGCCCACCAGGTAGGAGGCGCGCAGGCGTTCGGACCCGTCGGGGCCCTCGGCCTCGACCTCGATGCCGTCCGCGGTCTCGGTCATGCCCACGACCTGGTGGCCGCGGCGTATCTCGGCACCCAGGCCCACGGCCCAGGTGTGGAGGATGCCCTCGGTGCGGGACTGCGGGACGCCCCGTACGCCGAAGTTGCCGCCCTCGATGATGCGGTAGTCGATGGGGAGGCCGCCGAAGTGGCCTCCGGGAATGGTGTCCAGCTCGCCGAATTCCTCGAGGAGTCCGCGCTGCCCGAATTCCTCGATGGTTCGGGCGGAGAATCCCAGGGCGCGGGACTGCTGCATGGGCTTGGTGAGCTGGTCGAGCACGATGACGGAAAGCCCCGAAAGGCGGAGCTCGCCGGCGAGCATGAGTCCCGCGGGACCCGCTCCGGCAACAATCACATCGGCATTCAAGTCGTCCATCTTCCCTCTCCCGCTGGTGTTTTCTTCAGTATTCCGACGGGACCGGGGAAGCTGAACGGTCTCCGGTACAGGGCTCTGACAAGTTCGTCAGATCTCCGGTATGTGTGTCAGCCGGTGCTCCGGAGCTGCCCGGGGAAGACACGTGAGGGTGCCGGAAGCGCGGCTTCCGGCACCCTCACGGCTCTGCGTGTCCCCGCCGGGTCAGCCGCCGAGGACCCGGTCGACCCGGATCTCGATGACGGCCAGCCCCGGCGGCCGGGGCGGCGGCGACCAGAACCGCTTGGTGTAGAGGCGCACGCCCTCCGCGACCCGGGCCGGCTCGGTGGAGACCGTCGCGGTGCCCTCCAGCGTGATCCAGTGCCAGCCGGCCATCTGGCAGACCGACACCCGGCTGCCCGGCCGGGCCAGTACGTTCCTGGCCTTGCGCCGTGTCACCGCGGTCATGACCCGGGCCAGACCCGTGTCCTTGTCCCAGGTGAACCGGACCGGCGCCGTGTGCGGGCTGCCGTCGGGACGGAGGGTGGTGAAGGTGCACAGGTGGTTCTCCGTCAGGAACGCCTGGGCCTCGGCGGAGAGTACGGGCGTCGGTGTCCGTGTCGGTGCCATGGGATGTTCCGTTCCTCAGGCGGCCGGGGTGCCGGCGGGCAGGTCCTTGGCCTTGGTCAGCGGCAGCAGCACCAGGGTGACCAGGAGCCCGGCCGCCGCGAATCCGGCGCTGATGAGGAAGGCGTCGTGGAAGACCGTGGTGCGGGCCTGGTCGACCAGCTCGGGGACGCCCTTGCTCTGTGCCTCCAGCTCGTCGATCCGGCGGAAGGCGTAGGTGGCGGCGACGGCGAGGCCGAGGGCGCCGCCGATCTCCTGGGAGGTGTTGATGAGGCCGGCGGCCAGACCCGACTCGTGCTCCTCGGAGCCGGCGAAGGCGGAGATCTGGAGCGGCACGAAGGAGGCACCGAGACCGAGGCCGCAGATGATGAACGCGGGCAGCAGGTCGACGAGGTAGGCCGCGTCGGACGGGGCCCTCCACAGCAGGAGCATGCCGGTGCCGACGAGCGTCAGACCGGTCATCAGGACCGGCTTGGCGGCGACCTTGGTGACGACCTGGGAGGCGATGCCCGCGCCGACCGCGGTGGTCAGGGCGAGGGGGACGTACGCCAGACCGGTGGTGATGGCCGAGTAGTCGAGCACCTGCTGCATGAAGAGGCTGGCGAAGAAGAACAGGCTGACGCAGGTGCCCAGGAGCAGGATCGCGATGATGTTGGCGGCACGCAGGGACGGGCGGCGGAAGACGCCGAGCGGCATCAGCGGGGCGGCCGCGCGGCGCTCGATCAGCAGGAAGCCGATCAGGAGCAGGGCGGAGAGCGCGAACCCGCCGTAGATACGGGCCATCGGGACGTCGGAGTCGTCGACGGTCTGGCCGAGGGTGAAGATCAGCAGGATCAGGCCGGCGGTGAGGACGACGGCGCCCGCGACGTCGAAGCTGCGGGTGCGCTCGGCGGCGCGGCTCTCACCGACGATCATCGGGGCGACGACGGCGCCGATGAGACCGATCGGCACGTTGAGGAAGAAGATCCAGCGCCAGCCGGGCCCGTCGGTGAGCAGCCCGCCCAGGGTGACACCGGCGACGGCGGCGACCCCGCTGAGCGCGCCCCACACACCGAGCGCCTTGTTGCGCGCCGGGCCCTCCTCGAAGTTGTTCGTCAGCAGGCTGAGCGCGGCGGTGGCCATGAAGGCGGCGGCCAGACCCTGCCCGGCGCGTGCGCCGATCAGCATGGCGGAGTTCTGCGCCAGGCCCGCGAGCAGCGAGGACACGGCGAAGAGGACCAGGCCGGTCTGGAGCATCCGGCGGCGGCCGAGGGTGTCGGCGAGCCGGCCGGTCAGCAGCAGGAAGCCGCCGAGGAGCATGCCGTACGTGGTGACGACGTACTGCAGGGCCGTCTGGGAGATGTGGAGCTCGTCCTCGATGGTGGGCAGGGCGACGTTCACGATCGACACGTCGAGGAAGGTCATGAAGCCGGCCAGGCAGAGGAAGGCCAGGATGAGGCCGGGGCGGTGGGCGGGCCCGCCGTCCGGCTTCACTGCGGAGGTGCTCGGGGACTCTTGGACTGACATGACAACTCCTACGGGAACGCGGAACGGATGAGGGGACGGGACGGGGAGAGCGGATGGAGCCGGTGGACCGGGTGGGTCCCGGGCGATGCTCGGAGCCGGTGGAGCCGGGGTGGAGCCCGGTGGCGCGGGGAGAACGGCATGGCTGACTGTCGGTGACGACGGCGGTGCTCTGTGACGTCTTCCAGGAAGCTAGCATCCTGGGTAAAGTAGGTACCTAGAGGAAAGTGACTACCTGGAGGGTTCGCATGACCACCAGCAGCACCGCCATGGCAGCCGTCGGGGGCGCCCCCGCACACGGCGCGACCTCGGCGCAGGCGTGCCCGATCGCCCCGGTGCTCGACATCGTCTTCAGCCGGTGGACGACGCCGATCCTCTGGACGCTGCACGCCTTCGGCCGCCAGCGCTTCGTCGTGCTGCAGCGCAACATCGGCACGATCACCCCGAAGGTGCTCACCCAGCGTCTGCGGCAGATGGAGCGCGACGGGCTGGTCCTGCGCACCTACCACCCCGAGGTGCCCCCCAGGGTGGAGTACGAGATCAGTGAGCTCGGCAGCAGCCTGGCGCCGCTCTTCGCCCACCTCGCCGACTGGTCCGCCGACAACCTGCCGCGCGTGGAGCAGGCACGGGAGGAGTTCGACACCGCGGAGGAGACGGCCGCCGGCCGCGGTCGCTGAGCGGGCGGTCCGGCGGCGGCGCGCCGCGCCCGGGGCGTCAGCTCGCGCGCGCGGCTGCCGCATCGCCGTCCAGCTCACGCATGGTCCCCTGGAAGAAGATCAGCGGATCCTCCTGGGCGGCCGGTGCCCCGAGTTCGACGACCTCGCCGAGCAGGATGGCGTGGTCGCCGCCGTCGTACTCCGTGATCAGACGGCAGTCCAGGAAGGCCAGTGCCTCGCTGAGGACCGGCAGTCCGGCCTCCGAGCGGTGGTGGACGACCTCGTCCATCCGCGCGGAGGCGCGGCCGGCGAACGCCCAGGCCAGGCTCTGCTGGTGCTGGGTCAGGAAGTTGACCACGAAGCCGCCCGACTCCTGGACCACCGGCAGCAGTCGGGAGGCGCGGTGCAGGCAGATGAGCACCAGCGGCGGCTCCAGCGAGACCGAGGTGAAGGAGTTCACCGTGGTGCCGGCGGCCTCCTGCCCCGCGCCGGAGGTGATGACCGTGACGCCGGTGGCGAAGTTCCCGCACACGTCGCGCAGGGCGCGCCCGTCGACCGGGGCCGTTTTCTTGGTGGTTGCTGACTGGACAGGGATCACGACATGCCCTTTCTCAGGTGCGTGGGGTGATGAGGTGCGCGGCGTCCTCCGGCACGCGCTGCTTCCCGGGTACGTCCGGGTCCGTGCCGTGCCCTGCGGGGACGGCGGGGAGCGCGGGGCGGGAGAGCAGCGGGCCCACCATCGCGGTGGTGACCAGCGCCATGATCACGAGCATGGTGAACATGCGCCCGTCCAGGACGCCGAGGCTGACGGCCGCGTTGAGGATGATGAGTTCGGTCAGGCCCCTGGTGTTCATGAGAAGGCCGAGGTCCATGGAGTCCCGCCAGGTGAAGCCGGCCAGCCGCGCCGGCACGATGGCGCCGATCAGCTTGCCCGCACAGGCCACCCCGATGATCAGGGCGAGCCCGACGTAGTCCGAGCGGGTCAGCGCGCCGAGGTCCACACCGAGACCGGTGACGATGAAGAAGACCGGCAGCAGGACGGTGCTCACGTTGCTCATCGGCTTGCGCAGGTGCTCGGTCAGCACCCGGGCGGGCTCGCGCGGCATCACGAAGCCGAAGAGGAACGCCCCGAAGATCGCGTGGATGCCGATCCAGGTGGTCAGCACCGCCGATCCGAGCGCGCCCGCGCTCAGCACCGCCAGCAGCATCGGCCAGCGCTCCGCCGCCGCCCAGCGCCACACCAGGCGGGCCACCAGCGGCCGGACGACCAGGAACATCAGCGCGACGTAACCGACGCTGAGCAGGGCGATCCGGCCCAGCTGGGTGTAGTCGCCGTCCGAACTCACGAGGGCGGAGACGTACGCCAGGAGACACCAGGCCAGCAGGTCGTCGACGGCGGCACTGGCCAGGGACAGTGAGCCGATCCGGGTCCCCAGGAGCCGGTTCTCGGTGAGGACGCGGGCCAGCACCGGGAAGGCGGTCACCGACATGGCCGTGCCGAGGAAGGTGGCGAAGGCGACGAAGGAGATCTCCTTGCCGGCCACGGTCGCGTGTTCGTCGTACAGCACGGGCGCGAGCGCGACACCGAGGCCGAACGACAGGACGATGGACGACATGGAGACGCCGGCCGCGAGCCCCGCGTGCGGCCGGACCAGGCGCCTCTCGAACTCCCAGCCGACCACGAACATGAAGAGGACGAGCCCGACCTGGGCCACCGCCGACAGCAACGGGCGTACCTCGGCGGGGAAGAGGCGCTCCGACACGTTGCCCGGCAGCAGCCCGAGAGCGCTGGGTCCCAGCAGGATGCCCGCGGTGATCTCACCGACCACCACGGGCTGACGGAACCGCTGGGCGAGCCGGCCGAGCAGGGCGCCCGCCAGCAGCACCACGCCGATCCCGAGCAGCAGCATCGCGAGGGTCGACTCCTTGACCCCGCCGGCCGCCAGGGCGTTCACCGGGACTCCTGGGACCCGGGCGGGGCACCCTCGGTCCACAGGACCCGGAACGACAGCGCCGAGATCCGCCAGCCCTCATCGGTCAGCCGGGCCTCGCCCGTGGCCAGCGTGCCGGCGGTGAACAGCGGCCGGCCTCCGGTGCCCGGGTGGTGCACATGGGTCGAGACGAGGTTGGCACGCAGCACCGCGCGCCCCTCCTCCTCGATGTCCACCACCGCGGGAGAGCCCAGATGCTGGGTGGCGGCGAAGGCCGCGAGCGAATCACGGTGATAGGCGGCGAGCCCTTCGAGGCCCTTGTGGCCGCTCATGGGGAACTCGACCCGGGCGTCACGGGTGAACAGCGCCGCGGCCCACGCGTCGTCCAGTTCCTCGTCGTCGAGACCGATGAGATACCGGTCAAGCAGCGTACGTATGTCGGCTATTGCCTGGCCTGGATGCATTACCCGAGCATGGCCGCCATTCCAATGGCGGGCCAAGGCCGCTTTTCAGAGACCTGACGAATATGCGGAAGATCTTACGCGCGCACCGGAAACTTGACAGAACCGCGCCGAATCATGACGGGTGAGGCCTTTCCCGCGCCACTTTTCCCCTGCCAGGCTGTGACGGGAACACCCGGCCCGAGTGTTTATGGCCGTTCGCACATCCCTTTCCTCGAATGGAAGAGAAGAGAATGCCGAAGATTGCAGCCGACGGTCAGCATCTGACTGTTCTCAACCTGTTCTCGACCGACGTCCCGGAGAAGCAGGTGAAGCTTCTCGCCGCGATGCGGGAGATCGTCGATTCCGCCGCCTACGAGGGCTGGATCTCCAGCACCGTCCACGCGGGCGAGGACAAGCCGGGCACCGCCAACTTCATCCAGTGGAACAGCGCCGAGGACCTCGAAGCCCGTTACGCCGGCGAGGAGTTCAAGCACCGCACGCTGCCGCTGTTCGGTGAGATCACCACCTCGATCCGGCTGCTGCAGAACGAGATCGCCTTCACCCAGTCGAAGCCCGGGCTGGACGGCACCGAGATCTCCCCGGACCGCGACGACTACACCGCCATCGAGCTGTTCGGTGTCGCCGAGGAGGAGCAGGAGGACCTCGTCGACGCGCTGGGCACCTCACAGGAGTGGCTCCAGGACGTACCGGGCTACCGCACCCACACCGTGCTCCGCGGTCTGCGCGCCCGTGGCGTCGAGGGCAAGTTCGTCGTCTCCTACTCGCAGTGGGACAGCAAGGAGGCGTACGACGCCTTCCGCGGCACGCCGGAGGCGGACCGCGCTCCGGAGCGTCAGAAGGTCGACGCCCGGGTCGCCGCCCTGGCGACCTGGCAGGACTCCAACACCTACCGCGTCGTCCACACCCGCGCCGCGGGCGAGTGACGGCCGGCCCGGCCGGGGTCCCGGCCGGGCGCGCGTAGCGCTACGTACGCCTCGTGGCGGTCCCGGACGGGACCACCCGCACTGCCGCTGCCGGGCACCGACCGGCAGCGGCAGTCCCGGCTTCCGGCCCGTCGGCGGACCGGGCAGACAGTGTTCTTCCCCTCGCGGGCGAATCGGGCGCCGGACTCCCCGGGAGGGCCGCGCCGTCGTCACGGGTCGACACGGCGACGGCCACCGCCCCATGGGCTGATCCGGCACCCGCACTCCCCGCGCCCTTCACGGACGAGGAGTCCGCACATGAATGAATCAGGCGTGCGCCGGACGGCGCACGAGATCACCGTGGCCGTGCCGGCCGCCACGGTCCACCGGCTGCTGGCCGACGTGGAGAACTGGCCGAGGGTCTTCCCCGCGACCGTCCACGTCGCCCACGACGAGGCGCCGGAGGGCGAGCAGCTGCTGCGCATCTGGGAGGCCGGCGACGGACCGCTGCGGTCCCGGCGGCTGCGCCGGATCGTCCAGGACGCCGAACTCCGCGTCAATTTCGAGCGGTTGCACGTCGAAGCGCCGCTGTCCTCACTGGGCGGCGCCTGGGTCGTCGAACCGCTCGGGGAGGACTCCGCGCGGGTCCGGCTGCTGCACGAATTCCGGGTCTCCGGGGACGAGGCCGCCCTGGACCGGGCCGCCGAGGAGGTCGGGAGCGGCGCCACGGCCGAGCTGGTGGCGTTGAAGGAGAACGTGGAGCGGGTCCACGCCACCGACGACGTCACCTTCTCCTTCGAGGACACCGTCCACATCGCCGGCTCCGCCAAGGACGCCTACGACTTCATCGACCAGGCCGGACTCTGGCCCGAACGCCTCCCCCACGTCCACAGCGTCACCCTCACCGAGGACACCCCCGGCCTCCAGACCCTCACCATGGACACCCGCGCCAAGGACGGCTCCGTCCACACCACCACCTCCCACCGCGTCACCTTCCCCCACCACCGCATCGCCTACAAACAGACCACCCTCCCCGCCCTCATGACCCTCCACACCGGCCTCTGGACCTTCACCGACACCCCCACCGGCACCACCGCCACCTCCCAGCACACCGTCACCCTCAACACCGACAACATCACCCGCATCCTCGGCCCCCAAGCCACCACCCAAGACGCCCGCACCTACGTCCACACCGCCCTCTCCACCAACAGCCTCGCCACCCTCAACCACGCCAAAGACCACGCGGAGAAGCGCTGATGGCGGTGGGCGAGGCGCTGTCCATAGGCGAGGGGGAGCTGCATCTGTGGCTGCTGCCGCCGCCGCTCTCGCCCCGTGAAGTGCCCATCGGCGAGCTCGACGCGCTGGAGCGACGGCGCGCGGCGGCGTACGTCACCGCCGAGAACCAGCGGATGTACGCCGCGGCCCACGTGGGCCTGCGCCGCGTGCTCGCCGTCTACACCGGTGTGGAGCCGCGACTGCTCTCCATCGCGGGCGAGCGCTACGACGGGGCCGGCGGCCGGCACGGCAGGCCGCGGGTGCTGGGGATGCCGGGCGCCCCGGAGTTCTCCCTCTCGCACAGCCACGGCCTGGCCGTGGTGGCGGTGACCCGGCCGCGGGTGGGCGCCGACGTCCAGCGGCTGCCGTCCGAGGCGACGGCCGAGGCCTGCCTGCCCGCTCTGCACCCGGCCGAGCGGGACGAGCTCGGGCGGCTGTCCGGGGCCGAGCGGACCCGGGCGTTCGGCCGGCTCTGGACCCGCAAGGAGGCGTATCTGAAGGGGCTGGGGACCGGGCTGGGCCGAGGGGTCCATCTCGACTACCTGGGCGAGTACGGGACGGGCGACCGCCCCGACGGCTGGGTGGTCGGCAACCTCCCGCTGTGCGAGAGCCATATCGCCGCGGTGGCGGTGATGGGCGGCGGCGACCGGCGCGTCCTCATCCGGTCCGTACCCGAACCCCTCCTGTACGCCCATGACGCCGCCGACCGGATCGCCACGGTGGAGCCGGGCCTGCACGCCCTGCTGCGGGACACCGTCGGCGGGGCACGGGACAGCACACGAGCGGCCTGACACGCGGGCCTGACACGGCAAGGAGCACCGAGGGGCCGGGGATTCCTCCCCGGCCCCTCGGTGCTCCTTGTGTGCGAAGGGCGCTCAGGCCGCCCTGGCCACCGGCCCCGGGCCCGACCGCCAGGTGCGCGGGCCGTCGAAGCCGGCGACCCGGTCCGGGCGCTGCCACAGGGCGACCGCCTGGTGGCGGCGGGCCAGGTCGTCGGGCTCCACGCCGGCGGCGGCCGCACGGGCCATCAGGACCGCGGTCAGAGCGGCCAGTTCCTCCGGGGAGACGTTCCCCTTGACGACGCGGAGCGAGAGCCCGGCGGACCGCACGTCCGCCCCCGTGTCCGTCTCCGTGTGCGTGTCCGTCCTCATGGCTGCTCCTCGGGTCACTGGGGCGGGTTGCCGTGCTTGCGGCGCGGCAGGTCGGCGTGCTTGGCGACGAGCATGGACAGCGAACGGGCCAGCACCGAGCGGGTGTCGCGGGGATCGATGACGTCGTCGACCAGGCCGCGTTCGGCCGCGTAGTACGGATGGACGAGCTCCTCCCTGTACTGCTCGATCTTCTCCCTGCGCATGGCCTCGGGGTCGTCGGCCGCGGCGATCTCCCGCCGGAAGACCACGTTGGCTGCGCCTTCCGCGCCCATCACGGCGATCTCGTTGGCCGGCCAGGCCAGCGCGATGTCCGCACCGATCGATCGCGAGTCCATGACGATGTACGCGCCGCCGTACGCCTTGCGGAGCACCACCGACACCCGGGGCACGGTCGCGTTGCAGTACGCGTACAGCAGCTTGGCCCCGCGCCTGATGATGCCCTCGTGCTCCTGGTCGACGCCCGGCAGGAAGCCCGGCACGTCCACCAGCGTGACCAGCGGGATGTTGAAGGCATCGCAGAACTGCACGAACCGGGCGCCCTTCTCGCTCGCCCGGATGTCCAGGACGCCCGCCATCGCGGCGGGCTGGTTGGCGACGATGCCCACGGTGTGCCCGTCGATCCGGGCGAGCGCGCAGACGATGTTCTGCGCCCAGGCCGCGTGCACCTCCATGAAGTCCCCGTCGTCGACGAGTTCCTCGACGACGCCCCGGATGTCGTACGAACGGTTCCCGTCGACGGGCACCAGGTCGAGGAGCGCGTCACCGGGGCGGTCGGCCGGGTCCCCGGTGAGCACGGTCGGCGGCAGCTCCCGGTTGTTGGAGGGCAGCAGGGAGATCAGGTACCTGACCTCCGCGAGGCAGGTCTCCTCGTCGTCGTGGACGAAGTGGACCGCGCCCGACCTCCCCGCGTGCACGTCGGCGCCGCCGAGGCCGTTCTGGGTGATCTCCTCGCCGGTGACCGCCTTCACGACGTCCGGTCCGGTGATGAACATCTGGGAGATGTCGCGGACGGCGAAGACGAAGTCGGTCAGCGCCGGGCTGTAGGCCGCGCCGCCGGCGCACGGGCCGAGCATCACGCTGATCTGCGGGATGACACCGGAGGCGCGGGTGTTGCGCTGGAAGATCCCGCCGTACCCGGCGAGCGCCGAGACGCCCTCCTGGATACGGGCGCCGGCGCCGTCGTTCAGCGAGACCAGCGGGGCACCGGCCGAGATGGCCATGTCCATGATCTTGTGGATCTTGGTGGCGTGGGCCTCGCCCAGCGCCCCGCCGAAGACCCGGAAGTCATGGGCGTAGACGAAGACCGTCCGGCCCTCGACCGTGCCCCAGCCGGTGACCACGCCGTCGCCGTACGGCTTCTTGGCCTCCAGGCCGAAGCCCGTGGCCCGGTGTCTGCGCAGCGCCTCCACCTCGGAGAAGCTGCCCTTGTCCAGCAGCAGTTCGATCCGCTCGTGCGCGGTCAGCTTGCCCTTGGCGTGCTGGCGGTCGGTGGCACGGGGATCGGGTCCGTGCCTGGCCTCCTCCTTGCGGGACTCCAGTCCGGTGAGCCGTTCGGTGAGTGCGTCGGGTGTCGCGGGCGGCATGTGCGGGTCTCCTGTCTGTATCGGCGGTGCACGGGTGGCGGGTGCCGGTCGTCGAGGCCCTCCCCGCTTCTTCGCCCGTACGCGGTGCGTTCGGCGCGGCCCTCCCGGGGCCGTACGCGGTTCAGGCGGGCGCCCCCGCACGGGCCAGGCACTCCTCCAGGAAGGCCAGGGCCCGCAGGTGGTAGGCGCGGGCGGCCCAGCCGAGGCTGATGTTGTGGCCCGCTTCCGGCTGCCGGTCGACGGTGACGAACGGCGAGGCGGTGAACAGACCCGCGAGTTCGGCGAGGTCCTCCTCGCCGTGCCGCCACCACAGTTCGCGCTCGGCGAAGGTGAGCCGGACCGGTACGGAGACCCGGGCGGCGGCCGCGGCGAAGCTCGCCGGCCAGTGCGCCGCCTCCGCCCGCTCCCGCACCGGCATGGGCGCGACCAGGGCGGCGGCGTCCCGGAACGTGTTGGGCGGATAGAAGCGCAGGGCGCCCCAGTTGCGCTTCCAGTGACCGTGCCGGTGGGGGTCGCGCAGATCGCCGGTGTCGACGGCGTAGTCCCGGCCGCAGCCGGAGACATCCATCCCGAGCAGGGGTGGCGCGGCCGGGTCCCGGCGGTCCTGGGCGGCCGCGTACGTCAGGGCGAGCTTCCCGCCGAAGGAGTGCGCGACGAGGAACACCCCTGCGCCGGTGGGACAGCGGTCGGCCAGATGGGCCAGCGCGGCACCGAGGTGGGCGGACTGCTCCGACAGGTCCTGGCCGTACGGCAGTTGGGATGCCGACAGGCCGTATCCGGGACGGTCCACCGCGACGACGGTGTAGCCGAGTGCGGCACCGAGGGCGAGGAGGGAGACGTCGGGGTGGGCCTGGCCGTCGAAGTAGCCCGCCCGCATGCCGCCGCCGTGCACCGCGACGACCGTGGCACGCGGGGTGCCCTGCGGCTGGGCGATCAGCGCGGAGAGCCGGCAGGACCCGGCTTCCAGGACCACCGGCCTCACACCGGGGGACATCGCGGGCGCGGTGACCGGCTCGGCCGCGGGCGCGGTCACGGTGTGGCCCGGACGGTGCGGGTGAGCTGTGGTGCTCGGCTCATGTTCTCCTCCTGGTACCTGATGGGGATGGCTGCGCGGCCGTGCGTAGGGGCCGGTCAGGCGGGGGTGCCGAACCAGCGGCGCAGGGCGTCGCGGAGCCCCGAGGGGCCGGCGCCCGCCCAGGCGACATAGCCGTCGGGGCGGACCAGGACGGCCGCCGCGCCCGCGAAGACACCGGGATCCTGGGGCACACCGGTGACGAGGGACACCCGGTCCTTCCACCCGGCGGCCGCCTCCCGTACGTCCGGGTCGTCGGCCAGATCGAGGACGAGCCCCTGGGCGGAGTGCAGCAGAGTCGGTGTGCCGACGGGTCCGGACGCCGTCGTCAGGACACGCGGCGGCAGCCTGCGTCCGAGCAGCGGGTGGTCTCCCCCGCCCTCCCCGCCCACGTCGTACCGCACGTCGAGATGGCTGACCACCCCGGCGAGGAACCGCTTCACCGGGTCCAGCTCGATGAGTCCCGCGAACAGCGTCCGCAGCGGCTCCGACTCCTCGCCGCCGAGGAACACCGTGCCCTGCGCGAGGGTGTTGGCCAGCAGGCGCGCACCGGCCGCGTGCCGCTCGCCGTGGTAGGTGTCGAGCAGCCCTTCGGGCGCCCAGCCCCGCACCACCGCGGCCAGCTTCCATCCGAGGTTGACGGCGTCCTGGACGCCGGTGCTCAGCCCCTGGCCGCCGGCCGGCAGGTGGATGTGCGCGGCGTCCCCGGCCAGCAGCACGCGACCGCGCCGGTACTCGCTCGCCTGCCGGGTGGCGTCGGTGAACGAGCTGACCCAGTCGGCGCTGCCCCCGGATATGTCCTCGCCGGTCAGCCGCTGCCAGGCCGCCGCGACCTCCTCGAAGCCGGGGGTACTGCTCCGGTCGGCGGGCGGTGCGCCGTGCTCGCACACGATGATCCGGTCCACGCCCTCGGCGAGCGGCGCGGCCATCACCATCCCTGCCGGGACCCGCTCGCCGAGGAACCGCGGCGGGATCGAGCAGCCGACGACGTCGGCGAGGTACATGCCGCGCGTGGCGTCCGTACCGGGGAAGGAGAAGCCGGCGCTCCTGCGGACCAGGCTGTGACCGCCGTCGGCGCCCACCAGATAGCGGGCGCGCAGTCGGCGCTCGCCCTCCGGGGTCGCGGCGGTGACGGTGACCGAGTCGGCGTCCTGGGTGAGGCCGAGCAGCTCCCAGCCACGGCGGAGCTCGGCGCCGAGCTCCAGCGCCCACTCCTCCAGGACCGCCTCGGTCCGGGACTGCGGGATGCCGCGCGCCCCGAAGTGCGCGTCCTCCAGCGCGGTGAAGTCGAACTGCACCCCGCCGAAGTGCCCCATCGGGCTCGTCTCCAGCCCGCCGAAACGGGGCACGAGACCGCGCTGGTCGAAGGACTCCAGGGCGCGGGCGGTGAACCCCAGGCCCCGGGACTGCCCGGTGGGGCGCTCCAGACGTTCGAGGACGACGACGTCCGCGCCGCCCAGTCGCAACTCCCCTGCCAGCATGAGCCCGGTGGGCCCCGCGCCGGCGATGATCACGTCGGCGTCGAGCTGTTCGGCGTCGATCGCTTCGGCGTCGATCACTTCGGCCGTGACGTCGGCATCCATGGCTGTGCCTTCCTGGTTCCTGCCGTCGTCTCAGCGTGCGGCAGCGGTTTCGGTGGACTGGTGCGGGGCGCTGCGCACGCGGTCCGGTTCCCCGAACCACCGGCGCAGCGCGGTGTGCAGAGCGGGGTCACCGGCGCTCCGGCCGGCCCAGGCGACGTAACCGTCGGGCCGCACCAGCAGGGCTTCGCCGGCATGCAGCGGGGAACCGGGTGCGGGCCGCGCGGAGACCCGTACGACGCGTCGCCCGTACCGTGCCGCGCCGGGGAAGCCGCCGGGGGCGCGGTCCGCATCGGTGCTCCCGCCGGCGGCCCGGTCCGTGTCCGCGCCGAGGTCGAGCAGCAGGCCGGTGCCCCCGTGGAGCAGCTCCGCCGTACGGACCGTGGCGGCGCCGGCGGCCGGGTGGCCGATGAGTCCGGCCGGGGGCAGCCGGAGGCCGAGCAACGGGTGGTCACCGCCGTCGGCGAGGTCGTAGCGGACGGCCAGGCCGCTGATGGCCCCCGCGAGCCGGATCCGTACGTCGTCGAGGGCGATCAGCTCCGCCATGACCGCCCGCACCGGTTCGACCTCCGGTCCGCCGAGCAGCAGACGGGACTGCGCCCGGATGTTGGCCAGGACGTCGGCGCCGACGGCGTGACGCTCGGTGTGGTAGCTGTCCAGGAGGCCCGCGGGTGCGTCGCCTCGGACCTCGGCGGCCAGCTTCCAGCCCAGGTTGAAGGAGTCCTGCACCCCCAGGTTGAGGGCCTGTCCGCCGCTGGGCATCTGCTGGTGGGCGGCGTCCCCCGCGAACAGGATCCGGCCGTGGCGGTAGCGGTCGAGCTGGCGGCTCGCGTCGCCGAAGGCGTTGATCCACAGCGGGACACCGTGGCCGATGTCCTCGCCCGTCACCCGCTTCCAGGCGTCGACTACCTCCGCGAAGTCCGGTGCGCCCGTACGGTGGCGGGCCCTGCTGCCGAAGGCGTGCACCATCACCCGGGTGACGCCGTCGCGGGTGGCCGAGATCGCCAGGCCGTCCGGCAGCCTCAGGAAGCGCCGGTCCGGGGTGCGGATGCCGGAGACGTCGGCGCGCAGCAGCTCCCGTCCGGCGTCCCGGCCGGGGAAGTCCGCCCCGACGAGCCGCCGCACGGTGCTGTCCTCGCCGTCGCAGCCGACCAGATGGCGGGCCGAGACCCGGACCGGTCCTTCCGGGCCGAGGGCGTCGGCGCTCACCCCGTCCGGTCCGGTGGTCAGCCCGGTCAGCCGGTGACGGCGGCGCAGGACCGCGCCGAGCTCGGCGGCCCGGTCCTGGAGGAGCTCCTCGGTCCGGCCCTGGGGCACCTTCCACTGCCCGGGGTGCGAGCTGGGCAGGGTGAGGTCGAGCCCGATGCCGCCGAAGTGGCCGCGCGGTTCGCACGGCGGAGTGCCGAGCGCGGCCAGCAGGCCGCGGCTGTCCAGGATCTCCATGGTGCGGGCGTGGAGGGTGGTGGCCCGTGACTCGGTGGTCGGTCCCGGGCGCTCGTCGAGGACGATCACCTCGGCCCCGCCGAGCCTGAGCTCGCACGCGAGCATGAGTCCGGCGGGGCCGGCCCCGACCACCAGGACGTCGGTCCTCAGGGCGAGCGCGGTGTCCTGGGCGGCGCCCCGGTGGTCCGCTGCCATGTCAGGACTTCTTCTCCGCGTGGTCCTTGGCGTGGTTGAGGGTGGCGAGGCTGTTGGTGGAGAGGGCGGTGTGGACGTAGGTGCGGGCGTCTTGGGTGGTGGCTTGGGGGCCGAGGATGCGGGTGATGTTGTCGGTGTTGAGGGTGACGGTGTGCTGGGAGGTGGCGGTGGTGCCGGTGGGGGTGTCGGTGAAGGTCCAGAGGCCGGTGTGGAGGGTCATGAGGGCGGGGAGGGTGGTCTGTTTGTAGGCGATGCGGTGGTGGGGGAAGGTGACGCGGTGGGAGGTGGTGGTGTGGACGGAGCCGTCCTTGGCGCGGGTGTCCATGGTGAGGGTCTGGAGGCCGGGGGTGTCCTCGGTGAGGGTGACGCTCTTCACGTGGGGGAGGCGTTCGGGCCAGAGTCCGGCCTGGTCGATGAAGTCGTAGGCGTCCTTGGCGGAGCCGGCGATGTGGACGGTGTCCTCGAAGGAGAAGGTGACGTCGTCGGTGGCGTGCACCCGCTCCACGTTCTCCTTCAACGCCGCCAGCTCGGAACGGCTGTTCCTGTCGACCGCCTCGTCGATCCAGAGCAGGTCGTGCGGGTCGTCGCCGACGGCCCGGTAGTCGTGCAGCAGCCGTACGCGTGAGGAAGCGGACCCACCGGGCTGGGGCTCGATGATCCAGGTGCCGCCCATGGCCGCGACCGGGGGCGCCGTGACCTCCTGGCGGAAGGTGATGCGCAGGCCCTCGGCGTCGAGTTCACGGCGGGACGTCCAGTTCTTCGGCTGCCCGTTGGCGGTCGCCCAGATCCGGATCCGCTCCTGCGAGCCGTCGGACTCCACCTGGTCCACATGGATCGTCGGCGGGAAGATCCGCGGCCAGTTGGTGACGTCGGCCAGCAGCCGGTACACGTCCGGCGCGGGCGCGGCGATGGTGATCTCGTGCTCAACCTCGCGGGTTGTCATGGGACTTCCTCTTCGGGATCTGGGATGCCTCGGCACCCTCGGTGTACGGATCAGAAGTTGCCGAGGCCGCCGCAGACGTTGATGGCCTGGGCGGTGACGGAGGCGGCGGTGTCGGAGGCCAGGTAGGCGACCATCCCCGCGACCTCCTCCGGGGTGGAGTAGCGGCCGAGCGGGATCTTGGACTGGAAGCGGTCGAGGATGGCGTCCTCGGTGGTCTCGTACGCGGCGGCGTAGCCGGCCCGGACCCGCTGGGCCATCGGCGTCTCGACGTAACCGGGGCAGACCGCGTTGACCGTGATGCCGGTGGGGGCGAGCTCGTTGCCCAGCGCCTTGGTGAAGCCGACCACGCCGTGCTTGGAGGCGGAGTACGGGGCGCCGAGCACCACGCCCTGCTTCCCGGCGGTGGAGGCGATGTTGATGATGCGGCCACGGCTCTTGCCGCGCATGCCACCGGTGTTGAGGGCTTCCTTGGTCAGCCGGAAGACGCTGTTGAGGTTGGTGTCGACGACATCGGTCCACAGCTCCTCGTCGATGTCCGCGGTCACGCCGCCACCGGACCGGCCGGCGTTGTTGACCAGGACGTCGACGCTCCCGAACCGGTCGACCGCGGCCTGGACGAAGGCGGCGGCCGACGCCGAGTCGCGTACGTCCAGGACCGCCCCGTCGGCCTCCAGCCCTTCGGCCTGGAGCTCCTTCACGGTGGCGGCGACGTTCTCCGCGTTACGCGCCCCGATGAAGACCCGGTGCCCCTGGGCGCCCAGCGCCCGCGCGCTCGCGAGGCCTATGCCACTGGTGGCGCCCGTGATCAGGGCGACCCGCTTCTCCTGCAACGACATGTCTCTTCTCCGTGTGTTCCGTGAGTGGTGGGCCCGGGCGGTTCGCCCCGGCGGGTGCTTCGCGCGGTTCGCCCCGGCGGGTGCTTCGCGCGGTTCGCCCCGGCGGTTCGTCGGGCGGTTCGCCCTGGCGGTTCGTCGAGCGGTTCGTCCGGGCGGGGGCAGGTGGGTGCGCCCCGCCCGGACGCGGGAAGGAGTGGCCGGCCGGCTCAGGCGGCGCGCGGTGCCGCCAGGAGGTGCTCGTTGACCGCCGTGATCAGCGCGCGCGGGGTGTCCGCGTCGGTGAGCAGGTCCTCGTCCAGGACGATGCCGTACTCGCGCTCGATGCGGCTGCCGGTCTCCAGCAGGGCGAGGGACTCGTAGCCGAGCGCCTCGAACTGCACGTCGAGGATGTCTCCTTCGAGGTCGACGCCCTCGTCGGCCCCCGCGCCCTCCAGGAGAATGCGCCGCAGGTCGTCCAGGGTGAATTCGTGCGTGGTCATGTGGGTCGTCCTTTCGTCATGGTCATGCGTGGGTGGGCCGGAGGCCCGGGATGCGCGGGTGGTTCCTGGGGGGGCGGGCCCGGTGGAGGGAGCGGGCGGCGGTTCCGGGCAGCCGCGCCCGTCACGGGACGTACGTACGGGGGAAAGGGCGCCCCCCACCCGCAGGCACGGGGGATGAGACCGTGGGCGGGGGGCGGTTCTCGGGGTGCGGCGGGTCAGTCCGCCGCACGGACGACGACGGCGGAGTTGAAACCGCCGTAGCCGCGGGCCACCACCAGCGCCGTACGCACATCGGCGGTGCGCGGGTGCTCGGTGACCAGGTCGAGGCCGTACTCGGCGGCCGGCCGCGTGTTGACCGTCGGGGGGATGAGCCCCTCCTCGATCGCCAGCAGGGCGGTCGCCACGTCCAGCGGCGCCGCGCCCGAGTAGAGCCGGCCGGTCATCGTCTTCGGCGCGGTGACGGGGACGCCGCCCTCGCCGAACACGTCCACGAGGGCCCGGGCCTCGATCCGGTCGAGCTCGGGCACCCCGGCCGCGTCGGCGAAGACCACGTCCACGTCCTCCGGCCGTACGCCCGCGTCGTCGAGGGCGAACTCGATGGCCTTGCGCAGCGCGGGCTCGCGTCCGCTGCCGGGAGCGGCGTCGAAGGTCGCGCCGTAGCCGCAGACCTCTCCGTAGACGCGCGCCCCGCGCTCACGGGCCGAGTCGGCCGACTCCATGATGAGGATCGCGCCGCCCTCACCGGGCACGTAACCGGAGGCCTCGGCGTCGAACGGCAGGAACGCGCGCGCCGGTTCGTCGCTGCTGGTCAGTCGGTCGGCGGCGAGCTGCGCCACCCAGCCCCAGGGGCAGATGGAGGCGTCGACGCCACCGGAGACGATCATCCGGGTTCCCTTGCGGATCAGCCGGCGCCCCTGAGCCAGGGCGTCCAGACCGCCCGCCTCGTCGCTGACGATCACCCCGCTGGGGCCCTTGAGTCCGTTGCTGATGGAGATCTGGCCGCTGTTGACGGCGTAGAACCAGGCGAACGACTGGTACGCGCTGACGTACTGGCTGCCCTGGCTCCACAGCTTCTGCAACTCGTTCTGGCCGAACTCGAAACCGCCCGACGAACTGGCCGTCACCACGCCCATGTCGTACTCGGCGAGGTCCTTCGGGTCCACACCGGCGTCGTCGAGCGCCCACTGCGCGGCGACGAGCGCGAGGCGGGTCATCCGGTCCGTCTGCGGCAGCATCCTGCTCGGGAGCAGCTCCTCCGCGGCGAAGCCGGGGACCTCCCCCGCGAGGGTCGCCGGATAGGAGGAGGGGTCGAAGCGGGTGACCCGGCCTATGCCGTTCTTCCCGGCCCGCGTGGCGGCCCAGTAGTCCCGGGTGCCGAGGCCCGTGGGCGCGGTGATGCCCAGGCCGGTCACTACGACTGAGGGGGTCATGCCGCACTCCTCTCGGGGCGCGCCAGCACCATGGCGCTCTGGAATCCGCCGAAGCCGCTGCCCACGGTCAGCACCGCGTCGGTGAGCTGCTCCCGTGCCACCAGCGGTACGTAGTCGAGGTCGCACTCCGGGTCCGGGGTGTGCAGATTCGCGGTCGGGGGCACGACGTTGTGCTCCATCGCGAGAGCGGAGGCGGCGATCTCGATGGACCCGATGGCCCCGAGCGAGTGCCCCACCATGGACTTGATGGAGCTGACCGGGGTGCGGTACGCGTGGTCCCCGAGGCTCCGCTTGAACGCGGCGGTCTCGTGCCGGTCGTTCTGCTTGGTGCCGGAACCGTGCGCGTTGATGTAGTCGATCTCGGTCGCGTTCACCCGTGCCTCGCAGAGGGCGGCACCGATCGCCTCCGCCATCTCCTTGCCGTCCTGCCGCAGACCCGTCATGTGGTACGCGTTGGAACGGGTGGCGTAGCCGGCGATCTCGGCGTAGATGTGCGCGCCGCGCTTCTTCGCGCTCTCCAGCTCCTCCAGGACGAACACGGCCGAACCCTCGCCCAGGACGAAGCCGTTGCGGGAGCTGTCGAAGGGGCGTGAGGCGTGCTCGGGGTCGTCGTGCCGGGGCGTGGTCGCCTTGATCGCGTCGAAGCACGCCATGGTGATCGGCGAGATCGGGGCGTCCGAGGAACCGGCGATCATCACGTCCACGGAGCCCTCACGGAGCAGGTCGACGGCGTGGCCCACCGAGTCGATGCCGGAGGTGCAGCCGGTGGAGACCACCGTGCTCGGACCCTGCGCGCCCACGGCCCAGGCGACCTCGGCGGTGAAGGAGCTGGGCACCAGGTAGTTGTAGAGGTGAGGGACCGCGTACTCGTGGTCGACCAGGTGGAGCCGGCCTCCGTCACTGACCACGTTGTACTCCTCGTCGAGGCCCATGGTCGCGCCGACGGCGCTGCCGATGGTGACGCCGACGCGGTAGGGGTCGTAGGCGGCGAGGTCGATGCCGCTGTCGGCCACGGCACCGCGCGCGGCCACCACCGCGAACTGCGCGGCGCGGTCCATGCGCCGGATCTCCTGCGGCCCCAGACCGTGCTCCCGGGGGTCGAAGTCGATCTCCGCGGCGACCCGGGAGCGGAAGGGGCTCGGGTCGAAGAAGGTGATCCCGCGGGTGGCGGTACGGCCGTCGCTCAGCAGGTCCCAGAAGGCCTTCGCCCCGACGCCTCCGGGCGCGAGCACCTCGATGCCGGTGATGACCACGCGTCGCCCGTTCACGCGGAAGCCTCCCAGCTGTAGAAGCGCTTCGCCATCGCGTCCGCCGGGGAGCGCCAGGTGGCGGGGTCGTACGCCTCGATCAGCGGCTTGAGGTCCTCACTGATCTGCTGGAAGCGGTGGTCGTGGCGGGCTTCCTGTATCTGCCGGCCGCCCTGGTCCTCGTCGAAGTCCTGCAGGTGGAAATAGAGACCGCGGTACTCGAAGAGCTGCCGCCGGCGCGTGCCCATACGGTGAGGCATTTCGGTGTCGTCGAAGTCACGGAAAATCTTGGCGACATCAATGCTGGAAGCGGTGTCCATACGAGCCACGATCAGAGTGCTGTGCATGCTTTCCCTCTCCTCACTGCTCATTAATTCAATTTCAGTATCCGAGGCCCGTAAGGGGTTTTCAACGGAGCTTGTGTCAGGGCTTTGTCAGGCCGTGCAAGAATTCCGCAGCGCAGACGAACGGAATGCCGACACTCAGTCCTTGATCTCGCACACGACCGCGCCGGAGGAAATCGATGTCCCGACTTCGGCGGACAGGCCTTTCACGGTGCCGGAGCGGTGGGCGTTGAGGGGTTGTTCCATCTTCATGGCTTCGAGGACGACGATGAGGTCGCCTTCCTTGACTTCCTGGCCTTC
>NZ_JBVJNK010000009.1:165251-285571 GCF_055583745.1 Streptomyces sp. NPDC104381 | reverse complement strand
GGCCGGATCAGGGAGCGGGGTCTGGTGCGTGCAGCTGCAAGGCGGAGGATTGAGGCAACGCGGAGCGTTGTTGATTGACGACAACGCCGCAGATGTGCATGCCAGACCCCGCGAGCCCGGCAAGATCCAAACGAGAGGCCCTACCCGAAGGCGCCGAACGCCTTGGTGAAGGCCAGCGGCTCCTGGAGGATCGAGCTGCAGGTCGCGTCCGCGGTCGGCTTCTCGCCGCCCGCGCACTGCACGTCCCGGGTGCCCGACCACATCGCCAGCCGGCCGATGCCCTTCTCCTGGGCGAACTTCACCAGTTGCGTGGCGTCCTCGACGGTGAAGATCTCGGTGGCGACGTCGTTCACCCCGATCATCGGGGTGACCGCGACGGCCTTCCAGGCCTCCGCGTCGGAGAGTCCGAGTACGCCCTTGATCTGGGCCTGGGTGGCGGTGGCCGCCTGGGTGGCGTAGTCGCCCATGTCCCCGCTGTACGAGGCCCCGTAGTCCATCGCCATGATGTTGACCGCGTCGGTCGTGACGCCGTTCTTCTTCGCGTCCGCGATCAGGTCCACGCCCGCCTGGGTCAGCCCCTCGGGCATCACGGGCAGCGTGAAGGACACGTCGAGCCCGGGGTGCGACTTCTGGAGCTGGGCGATGGCCTGCGAGCGGCGGGAGTTGGCGGCGGTGTCGGGCAGCGCCCCGCCCTCGATGTCGAAGTCGACCTTGGTCAGCTCGTACGTGTCGATGACCTTGCCGTACGCCGCGGCGAGCTCGTCGGCCGAGGAGCAGTGCAGCGCCAGCTCGGCACCGGCCGCGCCGCCGAAGGAGACGCGTACGTCGCCGCCCTCGGCCCGCAGCGCGCCGATCTGGGCGGCCACCTGGTCGTCGCCGAGCCCGGTGACCCCGCCCCAGAGGGGGGTGCAGCTGCCTCCCGAGGTGATGAACGCCAGGTTGAACTCCTTGACGCCCGTCGCGGACGCGGCGCCCAGGAGGTCGTAGGCGGGGTGGAGCGACGTGTCGACGTACGGGGCGAAGCCGGCCCCTCCGGCCGTGCCTCCGGGCGTCCCCGGGGCGCTCGTCGGCTCGGCCGTGGTGGTCGGCGCGGGGGTCACGTCCTCGGTCGGCGTCGACGTGGGTTCCGGGCTCGCCGTGGGCGTCGGGGTTCCGGTCGGGCGCCCGCTCGGCTCCGGGGTCGTGCCGCCGTCCGCGGAGCAGGCGGCGTCGTTGATCAGGCAGCCCTCCGGATCGGCGGCGGCCGACGCGGAGGTGGTGACGAAGCCGACCGTCACGGATCCGCCGGGGGCGATCTCCTTGTTCCAGCTCGCGGGCTTCACGGTGACGTGGTTGCCGCTGACGGTGTGCTCGCCGTTCCAGAGCGAGTCGATCTTCGTACCGGCGGGCAGGTCGAATTCGAGCGTCCAGCCCGACTGCGCGGTCCCGGTGTCGTTGGACACGACGTACTGCCCGGTGTAGCCGCCGGTCCAGGCGCTGGCCCTCGTGTACGTGGCGCCGACGGCCGCGGCCTGTGCCGTGCCGGTGAGCGCGAAGACCGTGCCGCCCACGACCGCCGCCGCGACGACCGCGCCGATCGCCTTCGTGCGGGTGCTCGTGGTGCGGCGGTGCGTACTGATGCCCATCGCGTGCCTGCCTCTGTCCTGCCGGGGGGTGATTGCGTCTGCACGCTAGCCGCCTCGATCCGGACAAACGGTGCTCATGGGACCCGAGTTGATGTTCTTAGGGTTCGCTTAAGGAGGGCATCGGTGCCGGTTAAAGATGGGGGCCGGAGCCCGGGGTGCCACGGAACTCTGCGTTCCGGCCCCTCACTCCGCGTGGTCCCCGCCTTCCGTTACGGCGTCCCACCCGGTGCCCCCGGCGCGCGCGCTCCGCCCGGCCCCCGTCCAGCCCTATCCAGATGCGCACCTCCGTGCCTCCCAGCACCGACCGGCCGATCCGCAGGTCACCACCGGTAGATTCGGCGACCCTGCGGACGATGTCGAGGCCGAGCCCGGTCGAACCGACCTCGCTCCCCGCGCCGTTGCGGCCGCTGGCGCCCCTGGCCAGGGCGGATTCCGGATCGGGTATGCCGGGCCCGGCGTCGGAGACCAGCACGATCACCGCGTCGCCGCTGTGGTGCACGTCGACGGCGAAGGCGGTGCCCTCCGGGGTGTGCCGGAAGACGTTGCCGAGCAACGCGTCCAGGGCGGCCGCCAGTTCGGGCCGTGCCACCGGGATCCGTACGGTGCGGTCCACGCCCGCCAGCCGGACGGTGCGCCCCTCGTCCTCGGCCAGCGCCGACCAGAACCCCATGCGCTCCCGGATGACCTCGGAGGCGTCGCACCCGGCGCCGGGGCCCGGCTGCCCGCCCTGGGTCTGCGGGCGCTGCTCCCGGGCCGTACGGATGATCGTGTCGACCTCGTGCTCCAGCTGCTCGACCGCGGCTCTGGTCTGCTCGGCGGCCGGGCCCTCGCCCAGCGAGGCGGCGTTGAGCCGGAGCACGGTCAGCGGGGTGCGCAGCCGGTGCGAGAGGTCGGCGGCCAGTTCGCGTTCGTTGGCCAGGAGTTGCACGACCTGGTCGGCCATGGAGTTGAAGGCGACCGCGGCGGAGCGCAGCTCGGTGGGGCCCTCCTCGGGCACCCGGGTGCCGAGCCGGCCCTCCCCCAGGTCCTGGGCGGCGCCGGCGAGCCGCTGCGCGGGCTGCACCATCCGTACGCCGAGCCGGTCGGCCACGGCCACCGAGCCGACGATCAGCGCGACGCCGACGCCGGCGAGCACCAGCCAGGCCGTGCCGACGCCGTTGGAGACCTCGTTCTCGGGCACGAACACCTCGACGACGGCGATGCCTCCGGAGCCGAGCGCGGTGGGCTGGAGCAGCGCGGAGCCGCCGGGCACCTCGGCGATGGAGGCGCGGCCCGACTTCCGTACGGTCTCCAGGTCCTGCCGGGTGGCGCGCCGCGTGCCGATCTCCAGGCGCTCACCGCCCTGTTCGGCGGCGGGGACGTGCACCGCGAGGCGCCCGCGGCCACCGGGTTCGGTGGACAGGACGGCCCGGGTCAGCTCCTCACGGTCGGTGGTGATGGTGAGGGTGGGGCCGATGGTGGCCGCCTGTCGTTCGGCGTCGGAGAAGGCGCGGTCGCGGGCCATCTCCTTGATGACGAGCCCGAGCGGGACGGCGAACGCGATCACGACCATGGCGGTGACGGCCAGGCAGACCTTGACCAGGGCCCATCTCATGCGGACGGCCCCGCGGCCGGCGGTTCGAGCTTCACGCCGACTCCGCGCAGGGTGTGCAGATAGCGCGGCCGGGCGGCCGTCTCGCCCAGTTTGCGGCGCAGCCAGGAGAGGTGGACGTCGATGGTCTGGTCGTCGCCGTAGGACTGCTTCCAGACCTCGGCCAGCAGTTCGCGGCGCGGGACGACGACGCCGGGGCGCCCGGCGAGGAAGGCCAGCAGGTCGAATTCGCGGCGGGTCAGGTCCAGTGCGGCGCCGTCCAGTTCGGCCTGGCGGCGCAGCGGGTCGATGGAGAGCCCGCCGACCTGGAGGACCCGCGGGGGCGGGGCCTGGGCTCCGGGGCCCCGGGTGCGGCGCAGGACGGCGGCCATGCGGGCGGAGAGGTGCTCCACCGAGAACGGCTTGGTCAGGTAGTCGTCGGCGCCGTCGTTGAGCAGCCTGACTATCTCGGCCTCGTTGTCCCGCGCGGTCGCGATGATCACGGGTACGTCGGTGATGGAGCGCAGCATCTTCAGCGCCTCGGCGCCGTCGAGGTCGGGCAGTCCGAGATCGAGGACGACGACGTCGAAGCGGAAGTGCGCGACCTCGCGCAGCGCTTCGAGGGCCGTGCCGACACTCCGTACGGTGTGCGAGGCCTCGGTCAGGTGCCGGATGAGGGCGGAACGTACGAACTGGTCGTCCTCGACCACGAGCACACTAGGCATGCGCCGCACCGTAGCCCATACGGAGGAGCGACCTCACCCGCGATGGAGAGTGGATCAGCGAGCGGCGTCCTGGGGCTTCGGATCCAAGGCGGAGGAAGGAGGCGACGCGGAGCGTCGTTGACTGACGACAACGCCGGAGGCGGAGTCGCAGGGCGCCGGGAGCCCGCTCGCCATCGCGGGTGAGGTCGTGGGGGTCCCCTCCAGGACAAGGCCGGGGCGGGTGGTGCAGGATGTGCCCGATGCAACGAGGACTCGTACACGCGATCGCGTGGTCGCTCGCCACGGGTGCGGCGGTCACCCTGTCGTGGTGGGGCGTGCACACGGTCATGTCGGGGACGGCGTACGACCCTCCGCGTGCCGTTCCCATCTCGGTGGGCGCGCGCGGCGGTCAGGCCACGAACGCACCGGTGTCGTCCTCGACGCATCGCGCGCTGCCCTCGCCCTCGCCGAGTCCCACCGCGTCCCGGACCACGGCGCCGCGGTCACCGAGCCCGTCCCGGAAGCCGTCCTCCCGCCCGCCGTCCGCGAGCCGGAGCCCGGCGAAGTCCTCGGCCCCCGCGCCCGCGTCGGGCGAGGTGAAGAGTTACCCGACGCGCGGCGGCAGGGTCGTCCTGGAGCTGGCGGACGCCTCGGCGAAGCTGGTCTCGGCGACACCCGAACCGGGCTGGTCGATGCAGGTGTGGACGAACCCGGAGTGGATCCGGGTGGACTTCAGCGACGGGGCGGGGGCGACGGTCTCCGTGTTCTGCACCTGGAACGGCCATCCGCCGGTCGTGGAGGTCGTGGACCAGTAGCCGGGACGGCCCTCAGGAGAAGGCGTCGGGCGGCGGGGCCGGTGAGGGTGTGGCGCCCGCGTCGGTGACGACGGCGGCGCCTCCCGTGAAGTCGGCGAGCGCGCGGCCCTGTTCGACGCGGCCGGGGTGGGGGTCGCTCGCGACCCGCCGGGTCAGGTCGGCGACCGCGATCGGCAGGTCGGAGGCGACCAGGACCGCGTTGCCGAAGCGGCGGCCCCGCCAGACGGTCGGATCGGCGGCCAGGGCCAGCTCGGGGAAGAGCGAGGCGGCCGTGGCGACCTGGCCGCGCAGGTGCGTGAGAGGCGGGCCGTCGGCGAGGTTGGCGGCGTACTGGCCGCCGGGCTTCAGCACCCGGCGCACCTCGGTGAGGAATTCGGCGGTGGTGAGGTGTGCGGGGGTACGGGCCCCGCCGAAGACATCGGCGATGACGAGGTCCGCCCAGCCGTCCTGGATCTTTCCGAGCCCGGCGCGGGCGTCCGCCGAGCGGACCCGTATCCGTGCCTGCGGGTCCAGGGGCAGCTCCCGCCGCACCAGTTGGACGAGGGGGCCGTCGATCTCCACGATCTGCTGGGTGGAGCGGGGGCGGCTCGCGGCGATGTAGCGGGCGAGCGTGAAGGCCCCGCCGCCGAGGTGCACCACCTGGAGGGGCCGGCCGGCGGGCGCGGCGAGATCGATGACATGGCCGAGTCTGCGCTGGTACTCGAACGAGAGGTACGAGGGATCGTCCAGGTCCACGTGCGACTGCGGGGCGCCGTCCAGCAGCAGTGTCCACGCGCGCGGGCGCTCACGGTCCGGCACGAGCTCGGCGAGGCCGCCGTCCACCGTCGCGGAGACGGGCTCCTGCCGGCGCTCGGACCGCTTGCGGTCGCTCGCGCCCCGGGCCGCTCCTCGACGTGCCACGCGCGCTCGTCCTCACTCACCGGTTCCGGCCGGTCACCTGGGTGGCCGGGCGGCGGCGGACCCTCCGCCCCACCTGGCCATTATGGCCTCAGCGGCAGTTGTCGGCCGCCTCGATGAGCCGGGCCGCCTGGTCGAGGGCGGCCCGGAGGACGGCCGGGTCGGTGACCGGCGTCTCGGCCACGGGCGGCAGCAGCCAGCCGCCTCCGATGCCGGGCGGCTCGGCGGGGATGCGCAGCCCACGGCCGTCCGTCCGTGTACAGGCGCTGCCGGGCACGTCCCACGCCTCCGCCGTGCCCGGGGGCACCAGGAAACCGAGGACGGCGCAGGCTCCGTCGTGCAGGACCGGGCCGACCGATTCGTCGTCCGATCCCCTGCGCAGGATGTCCACGGCCTCCAGGCCCTGACGTGCCGGGACGGTCACCAGGTCACACGGTGTGGTCTCCGGGCCCCTGTCCGTATGAGGCAAGGGAACCCCTCCTCTCGTCTCGACGAGACGGTGCCGCGCGCCGTCTCCACATGGACCAACGCGCCGACGGCGTCAAGGGCTACGGCGGCACGCCGCCGCAAAGGGTGGCAGTTCATGGCGGATCACGGGCGAGATGTCCGCTTTATTGCTAAACGCTGCGTGTGCGACTCGTCACAGCAGGTACGTTCTTGCTCCGCCGGGACACCGGAAGCAGGAGCCCGGCTGCACCAGAGAGGGCCCCGCCATGGTGTCGACACGGGCAGTTCCCAACCTCGTCTTCCGACGGCTGCGCGGACAGCGCTCCGCCGGGGAGTTCGCGGCCGCGGTCCGCAGGGCCGCGCGCGAGATCGGTGAACAGGTCGCGTGCGACGCCCGGTACATCGGACGCGTGGAGTCCGGCGAGATCCGCTGCCCCAACTACGCGTACGAACGGGTGTTCCTGCACATGTTCCCCGGGCTGAGCCTGGAGGACCTGGGCTTCTCGGCCCGCGAGAGCGTGCGCGGCCGGGGGGTCCGCACGGCATCCGTACCCCCGCCCACCGCGCCCCCCGCGCTCGACAGCGAGATCCACGAGGAGAGCGACGTGCTGCGTCGCGTGTTCATGACCAGCGGTACCGCCACGGTGGCAGCCGCGTCCCTGGGCCTGGGCGGCCGCGCCGCCGCGGGCCCGCTCGGCGTCCCCGCGCAGCGCCGGGTCGGCGAGGCCGAGGTGAGTGCCGTCGAGGAGGCGGTACGCCAGATCCGGCTGCTGGACGACCGGCACGGCGCGGACGGCCTCTACCGGCGCGCCTCCCAGCCGCTCCGCGCGGCGTACGCCCTGCTCGACTCCGGGACGGCGACGCGGCGCAGCACGGCGGACCGGCTGCACGCCGGAGCCGGTGAGCTGGCGATCTCGGTGGGCTGGCTGGCCCATGACTCGGGGCGCTTCGAGGACGCGCGCTCCCATTACGCGGAGGCGCTCGCGACGGCGCGGCTGGCGGGGGACGCCGCGCTGGAAGCGCACGCGTTCTGCAACGCGTCGTTCCTGGCCCGCGATACGGGGCGCGCCCGGGAGGCGGTGCGCGCGGCGGAGGCCGGACAGCGGGTGGCCCGGCCGCTCGGCTCGCCCCGGCTGATGGCCCTGCTGGCGCTGCGGGAGGCGGGGGCCAGGGCGTGGCTCGGGGACCGTACGGCGTGCGAGCAGGCGATCGGGCGGGCGAAGACGGCGTTCGAGCGCGGGCCGGGTGATGCGGACCCGGAGTGGATGACCTTCTTCCGGGAGGCGGAGCTGGAGCTGCTGGAGGCGCAGTGCTGGTCGGCGCTGGGCGACTGGCCGCGGGCGGCGCGGCACGGGCGGCGGGCGACCCGGCTGCAGGATCCGCACTTCACCCGGAACCTCGCGCTGTACCGCGCGCAGCTCGCGGGGGACCTGGCGCAGGCGGGCGCGGCCGACGAGGCCGCGGCGGCGGGTCACCAGGTGCTGGATCTGCTGGACCGGGTCCAGTCCTCCCGGATCCGCGGGATGCTGGCGAGCGCGGTGCGGGTGCTGCGGCCGCGGGGAGGCCCGGAGGTCACGTCCCTCCTGACCCGCTACGAGGAACTCCCCCCGACCCCCTGACCCCACCGACCGGCCGGTTCAAGCCCGGACGGGCTGGATGTGCCGACCTGAACGACCAGGCCAGGGGAAGCGCTACCGGTCCAGGTGCCCCGTGTCGTTCCACCGCTCCAGCGCAGGCATCCCGTACGCCCACCCCAGCACCGACAGCGACGTCGGCTCCAGCCGGATCCGCGCGGCGAACGACACGTCCTCCCCCAGCCACCGCGCCCCCAGCGCCCGCAGGATGTGCCCGTGCGCGAAGACCAGCACATCGCGGTCGGCGGACCGCGCCCACTCGACGACCTCGTCCGCCCGGGCCGCCAGTGAGGCGAGGCTCTCGCCCCCGGGGACCCCGTCGCGCCAGATGAGCCAGTCCGGCCGGTCCGCCTTGATCTGCGCCGGGGTCAGGCCCTCGTAATCCCCGTAGTCCCACTCCATCAGCGCGTCCCACGGCTCGGCCCGCTCACCGAACCCGGCGATCGCGCAGGTCTCCGAGGCCCGCACGAGCGGACTGGTCCGGACCTCGACGCCGGGCAGGCCGCCCCAGGGCTCCCGGTGCAGCCGTTCGCCGAGGAGCTTGGCGCCCTGCCGGCCGGTGTCGAGGAGGGGGATGTCGGTCCTGCCGGTGTGATTGCCCTGGACGGACCACTGCGTCTGGCCGTGCCGGGCGAGCAGGATTCGCGGTGCCATGACGGCTCTCCCTGAAAATACGAAGATCCGAAGATCCGGGGACCCTAGGATCTGGTGGGTCCGGGACGGCGGTGTCCGGGACGGCGACGGGGCGGCGGACGCGGGCGACCGGCCGGGGACCGGTGCGGGCACGGGCCCCGCTCCATCATCTCCCACCCGCTCCACGGGCAACCTGCGGGGCGCCGTGGGCGTCCCTCCCCTCGCACGACCGGCGCCTGCCCGGCGCCCTCCCGGTCCGCACGACCAGGGATGTCCGCGTGGGACGGCCCCCAAGGGGAATCAGGGCATACGACCACCGTACGGTTGAACGCCCGCCGTCGACCGAATGAACATGGGGAGAGCTGCCGGATGCCGCACGCCACCGCCGCGACACCGTCCTCCGGTCACCGGCCCCGCTGGTGGACGGAGCTCCCGCTGATCGCGGTGGTGTACGGGCTGTACTCGATGGGCCGGCTGCTCGTCCACGAGAACATACCCGCGGCCGTGGACAACGGCCTCGCGATCCTCCGCCTGGAGAAGGCGCTGCACCTCAACGCCGAGCACCCGCTGAACCGCCTGCTGACCGCCCACGCCTCCCTCGGCATACCCGCCGACTTCGCGTACGCCTCGCTGCACTACCTGGTCACCCCGGCCGTCCTCGTCTGGATCTTCCGGCGCCGTTCCGCCGCCTACCGTGCGGCCCGTACCTGGCTGATGACCTCCACCCTCCTGGGCCTCGTCGGCTTCACGCTGATGCCGACCTGTCCGCCCCGGCTCCTCGACGCCCACCACGGTTTCGTCGACACGATGGCGCAGTACAGCGCGTACGGGTGGTGGGGCGCCGGCGCGAGCGCCCCGCGCGGGCTCAGCGGGATGACCAACCAGTACGCGGCGATGCCGAGCCTGCACGTCGGCTGGGCGGTGTGGTGCGGTGTCCTGCTGTGGCGCCACGGCCGTCACCCGCTCGTCCGGACGGCCGGCGTCGTCTATCCGCTGGTCACCGTGTTCGTCGTGATGGGCACGGCGAACCACTATTTCCTCGACGCCGTGGCCGGGGCCGCCGTGATGGCCGTCGGCGCGCTGCTGACCAGGCCGTTCATGCGGCTCGCGGACCTCGTCAAGGACCGGGTGAGGGCGGTGTTCGTCCAGGCGCCCGCATCCCGTACCCCCACGAGATCCACGATTGTCAGTGACGGATGCAAGACTTCCGCGGGTGAGCGAATACCCGGCCGGCGGACCGCCTCCGCAGATTCCAGCGACGCGCGCGCCCTCTCCGCAGCCGAAGCCAGCGACGACGCTCCGGCAGCGGCTCGCTGAGCTGCGCGGCCCCGCCGTCGCGCCGCATCCGCTCGACGCACGCGCGCTGGCCGCGCTCGCCGCGAACCCGGGATGCAAGCGGCGCGCCCTGCTCGACGGCGCGGGTGTCGACAAGGCCGTGCTGGCCACCGCGCTCGGTTCCCCCGCCGCGTTCGGCCAGTCGCAGTTCGCGTTCGTCCGGGGCAACGCCTTCGAGGCGAAGGTCAAGGCCGACGGCGGCACGGAGCTGCTGCGCCTCCTCGTCGAGCGGCTCGGCGGCGACACCGAGGCACCGGTCGCGGCCACGGTCCCCGATCTGACGGCGGCAGGCCCCGAGGGCCGCGCCGCGCGTACGGCGCTGGCGCTGCGCGAGGCCACGGCGGCGGGCGGCTGGGCGCTGCTCGACCACCCGATGCTCGCCCTGGAGGTCGCGGGCTCCCCCGCCTATCTGGAGCCCGACGCCGTGGTGGTGCACCCCGACGGCACCTGGACGGTCGTCGAGATCAAGTCCTTCCCCATGATCGACAGCTCGGCGGACGCCGCGAAGGTCGGTGCGGCGGCCCGCCAGTCCGCCGTCTACGTCCTGGCGCTGGAGCGGGTCGCCGCGAAGACCGAGGGCGCCGAGGTCGCGCACCGGGTCCTGCTGGTCTGCCCGAAGGACTTCTCCAACCTGCCGACCGCATCGATCGTGGACGTCCGCAAGCAGCGCGCCGTCACCAGCCGCCAGCTGACCAGGCTGACCCGGGTCGAGGACATCGCGGCCGCCCTGCCCGAGGGCACCACCTTCGACCCCGGCTGCTCCCCCGAGGAGCTGGGCACCGCCGTCGAGGCGGTCCCCGCCGCATACGCCCCCGAGTGCCTCGCCGCGTGCGAGCTGGCTTTCCACTGCCGGGCCAAGGCCCGCGCCGAGGGCGCGGTGGAGTCGCTGGGCCGGAGTGTGCGGGGTGAGCTCGGCGGCCTGACGACGGTCGCCGGGGTGCTGGCCGCCGCGGCCGGCAAGGAGGGCGACCCGGACGACCCGACGGTGGCGGCGCTGCGCAGGGCCGCCGCTCTGCGCGCCGAGGCCCTGGCCGGGGTGGAGGGCGGCGTCCCGTGTCGCTGATCAGCACCCTCGCCCGGCTGGAGGCGGTCGACAGCGGGCGGGCCCAGCCGCTGGCCACCGTCCGCCACCGGCATCTGACCGACCGGCCGCTCGTGGTGGTGCCGCTGACGACCGCCGGCGAAGCCGGCGCCCCGCTGGGCGCGCTCGTGGGCACGGACCGTGCGGCTCCCCGGCTGCTGGCCGTGGCCCAGCCGCGCGACCGCGATCTGCGGTTCGCGTTCCTCGCCGAGCTGGCCGAGGCGGTGCTGCCGCACATCGAGGCGTACGCCGATGTGGTCGAGCCGGCCGAGCGCGCGGAGACCGATCCGGAGACCGGCAAGAAGGTGAAGGTCGAGGTCGAGCTGTGCGCGGACGCGGCGCAGCTGATCGTGCCCAGCAGGGCGGGCCTCGACTTCGTACGGCTGCTCGGGCGGTCCATGCGGTTCCGGCGCACGGCCGAGGACGACCCGGACACGCCCTACCCGGCTCCCGCTCGGGTGCCGCTGCTGGGCCGCTGGCTGACGCACTACGGGGAGCGGGCCAGGGTGCCGGGCTCCTCGCTGCTGCTCGCGGCGACGGATCTGCTGAACCGCCACTGGGCCACGGGGCAGAGCAGCCTGGAGGACCAGCATCTCGGCGCGCTGCTCGCCTGGGTCGATCCGCCGGCCGGTGAGTCCGGGGCGGAGGCGGCGCTGCGGGCGGAGCTGCAGCGGAACGACGCGGGACAGCTGCTCTGCCCTCCGGCCGGTCCGGCGACGGATCCGGCGTTCGACAACCGGCTGCTGGCGCCCGCGATCGAGCGGTACGACCGCGCGCGCACGGCGCTGGCCGCGGCGGAGGACGGCATCGACGCGGACACCCGGCTCGGCGAGCTGAGCGCCGCGGAGCAGGAGATCAGGTCACTCCTCGCGGGGGTGATGCTCCCGACCTGGGACGCCGTGTGGCGGGGGCTCGATCTGCTGCGGGAGCTGCCGGAGGGGTCCAGGGCCGAGGACCGCTGGACCAGGGACCGCTGGTCGTTCACCGCGCACCGGGACCGGGTGCGGGCGGGCGAGCCCCCGCAGCCCCGCCGGGACGACGCGGTGACGGCGGCGCAGAAGCTGGCCTCGCGGGAGACGGCCCAGGCGCAGCTGGACGCCCAGGAGGCGCTCGACGATCCGCTGGTGCTGGCGGGGCGCCGGCTGGCGGGGGAGGCGTTCGTCGGGGAGGTGACGGAGGTCGAGATGGCGTACAGCGAGTCGAAGCGGCCCTCGCCGCGTCCCCTGGTGACGGTGCGGACCGGCGAGCGCCCGCATCTCGGTGAGCGCACCAAGGTGTACCGCTCGCTGGGCGGCAAGCCGCAGACGGCGGAGTTCGTCGGGTACGCCGCCGAGGCCGCCGGGCCCACCGACGAGCCGGGGAGCCCGGTCGATCTGGTCCTGCGGATCACGGACCGGATGGGCCGGAGCAAGGAGCCGGCGCCGGGATCGGTGCCGGAGCCCGGTGACCGGATCGCCTGGACCCTGTTCGAGCACGACCAGCGGGGCGGTCCGAAGCTGCCCGACCCGGAGGACACCCCGTGGACCCACGGCGGCCCGCCGGGCGCCGACCGCTCCACCGGACCCGCCGAGCAGCCCGACCCCGTGACCGCGGAGGACCTCCTGTGACAGCCGTTCTCGACCCGGGTGCCGCGGCGGCGCGGGCGACCGACGCGATCCTCGGCGACACCCTGCGCGGCACGGCGCGCGGCGTCGTCGTGGACTCCCCGCCGGGCGCGGGGAAGTCGACGCTGGTGGTGCGGGCCGCGCTGGAGCTGGCGGCGGCGGGGCGCCCGCTGATGGTGGTCGCGCAGACCAACGCCCAGGTCGACGACCTGGTGGTGCGGCTGGCCGAGAAGGCCCCGGAGCTGCCGTTGGGCCGGCTGCACAGCAGCGACTCCGATCCGTACGACAAGGTCCTGGACGGCCTGGACAACGTACGGAAGTCCGCGAAGGCGGCGGACCTGGCGGGGCTGGACATCGTCATCTCCACGGCGGCGAAGTGGGGCCACGTGAAGAACGTGGAGCCGTGGGGGCACGCGATCGTCGACGAGGCGTACCAGATGCGGTCGGACGCCCTGCTGGCGGTGGCGGGGCTGTTCGAGCGGGCGCTGTTCGTCGGGGATCCCGGCCAGCTGGACCCGTTCTCGATCGTGGGCGCCGACCAGTGGGCGGGCCTGTCGTACGACCCGTCGGCGAGCGCCGTGTCGACGCTGCTCGCGCACAATCCGGAGCTGCCCCAGCACCGGCTGCCGGTGTCGTGGCGGCTCCCCGCGTCGGCGGCGCCGCTGGTCTCGGACGCCTTCTACCCGTACACACCGTTCCGCAGCGGTACGGGCCACGGGGACCGGCGGCTGTCGTTCGGCGTGTCCTCGGACGGGTCGGGCCCCGACCGGGTGCTGGACGAGGCGGCGGAGTCCGGCTGGGGGCTGCTGGAGCTCCCGGCCCGGCACACCCCGCGCACGGACCCGGAGGCGGTCCGCGCGGTGGCCCTGGTGGTGCGCAGGCTGCTGGACCGGGGCGGCGCCGCAACGAGCGAGCGCGGCCCGGACCCGGTCCCGGTGACGGCGGAGCGGGTCGCGGTCGGCACGGCCCACCGCGACCAGGCCGCGGCGGTGCGGGCGGCGCTCGCGGAGCTGGGGGTGACGGGTGTGGCGGTGGACACGGCGAACCGGCTCCAGGGCCGCGAGTTCGACGTGACGGTGGTCCTGCACCCGCTGTCGGGCCGGCCGGACGCCACGGCGTTCCATCTGGAGACGGGCCGGCTGTGCGTCCTGGCCTCCCGGCACCGTCACGCGTGCGTGGTGGTGTGCCGTGCGGGGGTGGCCGACCTGCTGGACGAGCACCCGTCGACGGAGCCGGTGCAGCTGGGCGTGACGGTGAAGTTCCCCGACGGCTGGGAGGCGAACCACGCGGTCCTGGCGCATCTCGCCGAGCACCGCGTGCATTGGACGCCCTGATCCTGGGCAGCGCTCTTGCGCGGAGCTGGACAATGGAAGGTGGCCGTCCGGCCGTCCGAGGAAGGAACACCACATGGCACAACCCGAGCGGAACGAGCGGCAGAGGCTGCGCCCCGCGCCGCTGCTCTTCGAGCCGTCGGAGGCGGCAGCCGATCCGGAGCACTTCTTCGACCTGGAGTCGATGGAGGACCCGAAGGAGCTGCTGGCCCGCGCGACGGAGCTGACGCTCGCCTTCCGGGCGGCGACCGACCGGGCCGTGGAGTTCCAGGCCGTGGCCGCCGCCCAGCTCGCCGATCCGCGCCGGTTCGACCGGCTCACGGCCGCGGACATAGCCGAGCGCGCGGAGTGGACCGAGGACTACGCCAAGAAGATGATCGAGTTCGGCCGGTCCCTGCTGAACGACCCCGCGCCCTGATCCGGGTCCTCGCGAAGACCCCCGCGCCCTGACCTCGCCGGGCCCCCTCACCGCACGACCGTCCGTCACCGCGGGTACACCCGTGGCATATGCCGTCGGGCAAGATACTCTGCCGGGGCCCGCCCTGTCCGGCTTTCTGCAACTCTGGGGAACAGCAGCGTCACGCCCGGTAGACATGACGTCATGAGCGCATGGCTGAATGACGAAACGACCCTGCGGACCGCCGCCACCCCGCACCGCGGGGTCGACATCTTCGCCCTGCTGCGGGACCGCGCCGACCACCGGGCCGACGACAGGGCCGCTCAGGTCACGGCGTCCGGCGCCGCCTGGCTGGCGGGCGCGACGCCCTACCCCCGCAGCACGCTCTCGCAGTGGGAGGCGCACCCCGCCTCCCCCGGCGTGCTCCCGTGCGGCTCCGCCTTCGACGTCGTGAGCGTGCCCGCGCTCTTCGGCAGGCGCATGCTGGAACGCCTCTGGGCGGAGGGTCCGGGGTCGGGCCCGGTCGCCACGCACCGGGGGCGGATGCTGCTGTTCGCCTCCCCGGGCACGGCTCAGCGGCTGCCGTCCCTGCTGGCGTGGGAGGAGTGGGGCACGGGCTCCGCCGACGGCGCCCGGGGCCACCAGGGCACCCTGCCCCCGGTGCTCTGTCACGGCACCGGGGACGCGGTCACGGTCCCGCCCCTGACCGGCGGCGGGGGCGCCGGCGGCCCCCGCTGGATGGTCGCTCCCGACACCCGCAACCCGTGGCTCCCGGGCCCGGACGTGCTGCTGTGGGCCTGTGTGCGGGTGGGCAGGTCGGCGGCCCCGTCGACCACCGGATATTCGATTTTTCCTCCCGCCGATCCGGGTGCTAATGTCTACGACGTCAGCAGGCGCCGTTAGCTCAGTTGGTTAGAGCAGCTGACTCTTAATCAGCGGGTCCGGGGTTCGAGTCCCTGACGGCGCACAGACAGTGGAAGCCCCCTCGTGGAAGCGAGGGGGCTTCTTCGTGTGCCGCCGGCGCGGGTCAGGTCCCGGTGGTGACCCGGACCGTCCAGGCGCCTGACCTGGTCCGGTCGGCGACGTCGATGCGGACGCGTTCGCCGGGCACGGTGTAGCGCTCGCCCTCCCGGAGCGGGGCGTCCGCGAGCGGCGGGTAGACCGACCGGTCCCAGCAGGCGTCGGAGTCGGGGTGGGTGTCCAGCACCTCGACGGGCCCACCGCCGGACGGCGTCGCGTTGCGGATGCGGTAGACGAGCACGCCCTCGGTGCACGTCGTCCGGTCGTTGCCCGTGGCGCTGCGGGCCTCGATGGCCAGCGCGCTGTCCGGCCCGGTCCTGATGACCGCGAGCCGGGTCCCGACGGACCCGCCGGGCACGGGCACCTCGGCCATGGGCTCCAGGGTGAGGTCGGCGGCGCCCTGCACGCACACGACCTCCTTGCCGCCGAGCCAGCCCAGCTTCCACTTGTGCCAGCCGAACAGGTCCGGCGAGAGTCCGAACTGGCTGCCCATCACGTCCCAGTCGCCGACGTACGTGTCCCAGTCGCCCTTCCCGTCGTCGGGGCGGTGGTAGAGGTCCGCCAGGTCGAAGACGTGCCCGGTCTCGTGCGCGAGGACGTTGCGGTCCGGTGGGTGCTCCTCGAAGACCGTGACCACGCGCCTGATGTCCGAGCCGTCGGCGCGTACGGGGCGGTCGAAGTTGACGACCTTGGTGGCGTCGGAGTCGACACCGGGGGCGTCCGGGTCGGCGACGAGATAGACGATGTCGTACGCCGAGAAGTCGGTCTGTTCGTCGGCCGCCTTGATCGCGTCGCGGAGGTAGGCGCTGCGGCGCTCGGAGCCCCAGTCGCGCTGTATGCCGTACCAGGTGGAGGGGTGGGGCATCGCGGTCCATCCCCGCTGCGGGTGGGCGCGCAGGGTGAACTTGCCGTACGAGGCGCGCTGGAAGAAGCGGGTGGTGGAGGGGAAGTAGTCGGCGGCGAGAACCCGGGGGGAGACGACGGGCTCGGAGTCGGGGAACGACAGGAAGACCATGACCGCGTCGAGGTGCCGGTCGGGGCGCGGGTAGGCGCCGTTCCAGGTGTCGAGGCCGAGGGAGTGGTGCGCCCCGGTCCGGGGCAGGGCGCAGGGTCCCGCGTCGCGCGTGGCCGCCACGGCGGGCCCGGCGACGAGCCCGGTGGCGGCGAGCGCCACCAGCGAGGTGAGAGCGGCCGCCGCACTGCGCAGTCTCGGCCTCTCCCGTCCCCCGGGTCTGCGCTGACGCGGCACATCTACCTCCGGGTGGCGAATGCGGGACTTCCCCCTCACCCTGTGCCGATTCGCGGGCGTACGCCCTGTTGTGCTGCCCCACACGGGTCAGCACACGGATCAGCGGAGGCGGGGTGATCACCAGGAGACCGATGACCACCCTCACGGACAGTCACAATCGCTCACCCGGCCATTCGAATCAACCAGATCAGCACAATAATGATCATCTGCGGTCAAAACACATACGGGCGTGAGGCGCGGGAGAGGCGCGGCGCGGACGTGGGCCATGCGCGTGCCGCGGGTCCGAAACGACGGGCGCGCTGGAACGGCCGAGGCGCCACCCTCTATGCTTCACCTCGTTTTCCTGCGTGGTTCCCGCCTCCGGCGCGACGCTCCACTCCACGCACCTGGCCGGCCATACCTGTTCACGACAATCTGCACAGCGGGAGCGAGCGGTGAGCGGAACCTCCGAAGGGCCGGTGCCCCGGGCGGGCACGGTCCCCGGCGCCGGGCCGCCGAAGGTCACGCGGAGTGATCATCCGGGTTCGGGACTCTCCGAGCTGCGCGACTACCGCGCCGCGTTCGCGGCATCCGCCCTCCCCATGGCCGTCGTCGACGACCGCGGCCAGATCGTCAGGCCGAACGACGCGCTGGGCGGACTGTTCGGCACCGACCCGGCGTCGCTGACCGGGCGGCCCGCGGCCGACCTCGTGGACCTCAGCTCGGACGCGCCCACCTGGCGGGCGTACAACGAGGTGCTGCGCGGCGCCCGCCCCCGGCTCCGGTGCACCCGGCGGCTCAAGCACGCCGACGGCAGGCCGCTGTGGGCCGAGGTCACCGTCGTACCGATGGGTGATCCGTCCTCAGGAGCGGGCCGGGTGCTGCTGTCCGTCGCCGATGTCAGTGACCGGCGGGAGCTGCGGGAGCGGCTGCGCCATCTGCGGATACACGACCCGGTGACCCGGCTGCCCAACCGCACGCTGTTCCTCGAACGGCTCGCGGGCGTGCTGGAGACCCCGCCGGCCCAGGACGGGGCGCCGCCGCCCCCGCCCGCCCGGATCGGCCTCTGCTACCTGGACATCGACGGGTTCAAGGCGGTCAACGACACCCTGGGACACCGCACCGGAGACCGGCTGCTCGCCGCCGTCGCCGGACGGCTCACCGACTGCGCCGAGGCCGACGGGCAGCGCACCGGCGGACATCTGGTGGCGCGCCTCGGCGGCGACGAGTTCGCGATCCTCGTCGAGGACTCCACGGGCACCCGCCAACTCACCGACCTCGCCCGCTCGGTGCTCGCCGCCCTCCAGCGGCCCTTCGAGGTGTCGGGGCACCGGCTGTCGGTCTCCGCGTCGATCGGTGTGGTCGAGCGTCCCTCGGCCGGCACGTCGGCCACCGCCCTGATGCAGGCCGCGGACACCACGCTGTACTGGGCGAAGGCCGACGGCCGGGCCCGCTGGACCCTCTTCGACCCGGAGCGCAACGCCCACCGGATGACCCGGCAGGCGCTCTCCTCCACGCTCCGCCCGGCCGTGGAACGCGGGGAGTTCACGCTGGAGTACCAGCCGCTGGTCGGCATGGCGGACGAGGTCGTACGGGGTGTGGAGGCCCTGGTCCGGTGGAATCACCCGCGCTTCGGGCTGCTGGGGCCGAGCCGGTTCGTCCCGATCGCCGAGGAGGACGGCACGATCGTCCAGCTCGGCCGGTGGGTGCTGCGGACGGCCTGCCGCCAGGCCCGCCGCTGGCAGCTGGAACACCCGGACGATCCGCCGCTGTTCATCAGCGTCAACGTCGCCGTACGCCAGGTCCGGGACTCCGACCTGATCGACGATGTGGCGGAGATCCTCGCCGAGACCGGTCTCGCACCCGGGCTGCTGCAACTGGAGCTGACCGAGTCGGCGGTGATGGGCTCGTCGGGCAGGCCGCTGCGGGTGCTCCAGGCGCTGAGCGACATGGGGGTCCGCATCGCGATCGACGACTTCGGCACCGGCTACTCCAACCTCGCCTATCTGAGCAGGCTGCCGGTGTCCGTGCTGAAGCTGGACGGCTCCTTCGTACGCGGATTCCGTTACGAGGACGGAGCGCACCCCAGCCCGGCCGACGAGACGATCGTGGAGGCCATGGTGCAGCTGGCGCACCGCCTGGGCCTGACGGTCACCGCGGAGTGCGTGGAGACGTCGGGCCAGGCGGAGCGGCTGCGCCGGATCGGCTGCGACACCGGTCAGGGGTGGCTGTACTCCCGGGCGGTGGCCCCGGAGCGGATCGCCGAGCTGATCGGTGCCCGGCCGCCGGAGGGCTGAGCGGGTCAGCCGAGGGAGGGCAGCCCGTAGGCGTCCGCGATGAGTTCGTAGCTGCGCAGCCGGGCCTCGCCGCCGTGGGCGTTGGCCGTGATCATCAGCTCGTCCGCGCCGGTGCGCTTGGCCAGGTCGTCCAGTCCGGTGCGGACCTCGTCCGCCGTGCCGTGGACGATGTCCTTCAGCCAGCCGTCGACGAACTCCCGCTCCATGGGGCTGAACTCGTACGCCTCCGCCTCCTCCGGGCTCGGCACGAGGCCGGGGCGTCCGGTGCGCAGCCGGACCATGGACAGCGCGCCGGTGAGCACCTGCCGCCTGGCCTCGCGCTCGTCGTCGGCGGCCAGCGCCGCGACCCCGATGAGGGCGTAGGGGGCGTCCAGGACCGCGGACGGCTTGAAGGACTCCCGGTACAGGTCGAGGGCGGGCACGGTGTTGCGGGCCGAGAAGTGGTGGGCGAAGGCGAAGGGCAGGCCGAGGACACCCGCCAGCCGGGCGCTGAAGCCGGAGGAGCCCAGCAGCCAGACCGGCGGGCGGGAGGGCGACTGCACACCGCCGGGCGAGGTGGCCTGGACCGGCCCGGGTACGGCATGGATACGGGCGTAGGGGTGCCCGTCCGGGAAGTCGTCGTCCAGGAAACGGGTCAGCTCCGCCAACTGCTGCGGGAAGTCGTCGGCCCCCTCGTTGAGCCGGTCCGTACGCCGCAGGGCCGCCGCCGTGGCGCCGTCCGTGCCGGGGGCGCGCCCGAGGCCGAGGTCGACACGGCCGGGGGCCATCGCCTCCAGGGTGCCGAACTGCTCGGCGATCACCAGCGGCGCGTGGTTGGGCAGCATCACGCCGCCGGAGCCGAGCCGGATGCGCTCGGTGTGGGCGGCCAGGTGCGCGAGGATCACGGCCGGGGACGAGGAGGCCACTCCGGGCATGGAGTGGTGCTCGGCGACCCAGTAGCGGTGGAAGCCGCGGCTCTCGGCGAGCTTCGCGATGTCGACGCTGGTGCGCAGCGCCTGGGTCGCGGTGCGGCCCTGGCCCACGGTCACCAGGTCCAGCACGGACAGGGGCACGGAGGCCGTCCCGCCCGCTGTGCCGCGAATCTCGTCGCCTCGGTTCTCGTCCACGTGTTCGGCCTCTCCGGTGCTACGCCTGTGTACCGGAGGGTGCCAACAGGAGGATGGCTCCGCTTATTCCCCCGCCCGCGGGGGAGCCCCTACTCCCGGACCTCGATGCCCCGGGGCTCGGCGGCGCCCAACGGGGGCTCACGGGTGGCGAACAGGGTGCCGAGCGTGGGGGCCCAGATCCGGCGTTCGGACAGCCGGAGGCCTTCCCAGACCGCCACCTGGTTGGCGGTGAGGACCGGCTTGCCCACCAGTTCCTCCAGCTCGGGGACGTACGCGGCGGTGTGCAGGGCGTTGTCGGGGAGCAGGATCACCTCGGCGTCGGGATGGTCCCCGGCCACGGTCAGCTCCTTCACCAGCTCCGGGTCGGCGGCGGCCGACTCGGACGCCTTGATGATGCCGCTGCCCCGGGTGGCGGCGACCTCCACGCCCCCGGACGCCAGGAAGCCGGCGAAGAGCGCGGCGACGTCCTCGGAGTAGGTCGCGGCGACCGCGACCCGGGAGGCGCCCAGCTCGCGCACCGCCTGGACGAAGGCGATGGAGGTGCTGGAGGCGGGGAGCCCGGCGGACCTGGCGAGTTCCGCGGCCTGGCTGTGGGCACCGTCCCAGCCGTAGGCGAAGCTGCCGCCCGAACAGGCCCAGACCAGCGATTCGGCGCCGGCCATCCGCAGTTCCTCGACGCCTGCGCCGAGGCGTTCCGGTGTGCCCGCCGCGCGGAGGTTCTCGGTCCTGCGGGCGTCCTCGTCGATGTCGGTGTGGAACAGCGGCAGTCTGATGTCGCTGTCGAGCATGACCTCGATCCGCGGGAAGTCGTCCTCCGCGGCGTGGCCCGGGTAGAGAAGTCCTACGGTCGTCATGTCCACCCTTCCGTTCCGTCCGGATGTCCTGCCGTCGTTCGCCCTCCGTTGCCCCTGCCTGGGACAAGTATTCCCCTTTTCACCCCGTGCCGCCGCCCGTAACGGGCCTGACCAGCGGTTTCCTCTGCGGGGCGGAGGTGCTGTTGACGGGCGTGTTCCCCGGTGCGAACGTGGTCATTCCTGATGACCGCTCCCGTGATCCTCGTCCTGGACACCGACCCGTCACCGCGCCTGGGCCGGCTGACCGGCCGGGCCGTCGTCCGGTACGCCGACGAGCGGACGCTGCCCGGCCTGCTGCCCGACGCGGACGTCCTCCTCGTCTGGGACTTCACCTCGGACGCCGTGCGCGCGGCCTGGCCCGGCGACGGACCGCGCCCCCGCTGGGTACACACCGCGAGCGCCGGGGTCGACCGGCTGCTCTGCCCCGAGCTGGCCGCCTCCCCCACCGTCGTCACCAACGCCCGGGGCGTCTTCGAGCTGCCGATCGCCGAGTACGTCGCGGGCCTGGTGCTCGCCTTCGCGAAGGACCTCCCCCGCACCCTGGAGCTCCAGCGGGAGCGCCGGTGGCGGCACCGGGAGACCCGGGACCTCGCCGGCACCCGTGCCGTGGTCGTCGGCGCGGGCCCCATCGGCCGGGAGATCATGCGGCTGCTGCACGCCCTCGGCGTCCAGGTGGCGCTCGTCGGCCGTACGGCCCGGCGCACGATCCACGGCGTCGAGGACCTGGGCCGGCTGGCGGCCGGCGCGGACTGGGTGATCTCCGCGGCGCCGCTGACGGACGGGACGCGCGGGATGTTCGACGCCCGCTTCTTCGGGCTGCTCCAGCCCTCCGCCCACTTCATCAACGTGGGGCGCGGCCCGCTGACCGTCGAGGAGGACCTGGCCGAGGCGCTGGGCAACCACTGGATCGCGGGGGCCGCGCTCGACGTGTTCCAGGAGGAGCCGCTCGGTCCGTCCAGCCCCCTCTGGGACGTGCCCGGTCTGCTGGTCTCCCCGCACATGAGCGGGGACACGGCGGGCTGGCGGGACCGGCTGGGCGAGCAGTTCGTCTCGATGTACGAGGGCTGGGCCGCCGGTGAGCCGCTCCCCAACGTGGTGGACCTACGGCGTGGTTACGTCCCTTCCACGGACATCTCGTCCTGAGCCCGGGACGCCCCGCCCCGAGGGCCGGAGATGACGCGCACTCATGAACGCGCGTACGGACGGGAACACACCCCGCACACCCCCAGTCGCCCTCCGCCCATGACGAGACACGGGAAGGTCACCCTCCGGCCACTGTTCGATTACATGGCAGCGCTTCCTGCATAGACGTCCGGGATCGGGCAGGTGGTCACTCTGTCCGGACTGTTCGACACCCCGATTTCTCCAGGAGATTGCGAACCATGGCTGACTTCCCTCACCTGTCCCGTCGGGGCTTCCTCAATCGATCTGCCGCTGTGGGAGGTCTGCTCGTCGTCCCCGGCCTGCTCTCCGCGTGCAGCAAGACGGACGCCGGATCCGCGAACGGTGAGGGCGCGCTCGACAAGTTGCGCAAGCAGGGCTTCGTCCGGGTCGCGTACGCCAACGAGGCCCCGTACGGCTACATGGAGGGCAAGTCGCTCAAGGGTGAGGCCCCCGCCCTGCACGCGGAGATATTCAAGGCGCTCGGCGTCGACGAGCTGAAGCCCACCCTCTCGGAGTGGGACGGCCTCATCCCCGGTCTTCAGGCGGGCAAGTACGACGTGGTCAGCGCCGGCATGGCCATCACCGCCGAGCGCTGCGCCAACGCCATCTTCTCGGAGCCGGAGTTCATCTCCCCCACCGCGCTGATGGTGAAGAAGGGCAACCCGAAGAAGCTCACCGACCTGGCGTCCGCGAAGGCGGCCGGGATCACCGTCGGTGTGATGTCCGGGGCGGTCGAGGCCTCGTACGCCAAGGGCGCGGGCATCGACGAGGGGAAGATCAAGACGCTCCAGAAGCCGCAGGACGGCGCGGACGCCGTCAAGGGCGGCCGGATCGACGCCTTCCTGCTGACCGGCATCTCGCTGCGCTGGCTGGCCAAGACCAACCCGGAGACCGAGGTCACCGAGGCGTTCGTCCCCGAGCTGGACGGCGTGAAGCAGTTCTCCCCGGGCGGCGCGGTGTTCCGCAAGGGCAACGAGGACCTGCGGGACTCCTTCAACCGCGAGCTGAAGAAGATCGTCTCGGACAAGTCCCGCTACGTGGAACTCCTCCAGCCGTACGGCTTCGGCGCCACGGAGATCCCCCCGGCCACGCTCAAGACGGCCGACCTGTGCAAGGGCTGACGAGGACGGACCCCACTGTATGAGTGACTTCCTCTCCATACTCGGCGAAGAGTTCCCGCAGGTCAGATCGGGCCTGTGGGTGACGCTGGAGGCGACGGTCCTGGGCTCGCTGGTCGCCCTGCTGCTGTCGTTCGTCCTCGGCCTGGCGGCCGGCAGCAAGCTGCTGCTGGTGCGCGGGGTCTCGCGGACCGTCGTGGAGTTCTTCCGCGGCACCTCGCTCTACATCCAGCTGTTCTGGCTCTACTACGCGATGCCGCCGCTGACCGGCTACGAACTGACCCCGCTGGTCTGCGGGATCGTGGCGTTCGGCCTGAACTACGGGGCGTACGGCTCCGAGATCGTGCGCGGCGCGATCAACTCCGTGCCCCGCGCCCAGTACGAGGCGGCCGTCGCGCTGAACATGACGCCCTTCCACCGCATGCGGAAGGTGATCATGCCGCAGGCCTGGGTGCAGATGATCCCGTCCTTCACCAACCTGCTGATCCAGCTGCTGAAGTGCACGCCCCTGCTCTGGCTGCTCTCCGCCGCCGACCTCATGACCGCGATCGAGCACGTCCGCAGCCGCAGCGGTGAGACGCTCACCACCTATCTGCTGCTGCTGGCCGTCTACTTCGTCCTGGCGTACGCGCTGACGCTGCTGATGAACATGCTGGAACGCACCGCCAAGCGGAAGCTCGGACTGCACACCGGTGCGGGCAGCCTGCTGAAGACACGGACGGCGGAAGCCGCCGCCACAGCGGGAGGTGCCCGGTGAACCAGTCGTTCCAGTGGGATGCCGTCGGGGAAGCCTTTCCCCTGCTGCTCCAAGGATTCAGGGTCACCCTGCTCGCCACCGTGCTCGGCACGCTCGTCGCGGCGGTGCTCGGCCTGGCGGTCGCGGTGGCGGGCCGTGCGCCCTCCCGGTTCGTGAGCGTGCCGGTGAAGGCGCTGACGGAGTTCGTCCGCTCCACCCCGCTGCTGGTGCAGCTGGTGGGCGCGGCCGCCGTCTTCCGCTCCGTGGAGCCGCTGACCATCGGCATCGTGGTGCTGGGCATCCACTACGCCGCGTACACCTCCGAGGTCTACCGGGCCGGGATCGACGGGGTCCCGAAGGGGCAGTGGGAGGCCTGCCGGGCGCTCTCGATGTCGCCGCGGCGGACCTGGCAGGCCGTGATCCTGCCGCAGGCGGTGCGCAACGTGCTGCCCGCTCTCGGCAACTACGCGATCTCGATGTTCAAGGAGACCCCCTTCCTCGCCGTGATCACGGTGCAGGAAATGGTCTTCGAAGCCCGGAAGTACGGAGCCGACCACTTCGTCTACACCGAGGTGTTCACGCTCGCCGGACTCATCTTCCTGGTCGCGAGCTACCCCACCTCCCTGCTCATGAGAAAGCTGGAGAAGCGCCTTGGCCACTGAACCCGCCCCCCTTGAGAAGGAACCCGTGGACGCGGCTCCGGAACCCCCGGTGACAGGTGTCGAGCCGCTGGTCCGCTTCGACAAGGTCGTCAAGCGGTACGGCGACCATGTGGTCCTGGACGAGCTGGACTTCACCGTGCGGCGCGGCGAACACGTCACGCTGATCGGGCCGAGCGGCTCGGGCAAGACCACGATCCTGCGGCTGCTGATGACGCTGGAGAAGGTCAGCGACGGCGTGATCTGGGTGGACGGCTCACCCCTCTCCCACGTACGGACGGCGTCCGGCGCGCTGAAGCCGGCGGGCGAGAAGGAGCTGCGGGAGTCCCGGAAGAAGATCGGGATGGTCTTCCAGCAGTTCAATCTCTTCCCGAACATGAAGGTGCTCCAGAACATCACCGAGGCACCGGTCAACGTCCTGGGGCTGGACCGCGACGAGGCGGAGTCCCGGGCCAGGGAACTGCTCGAACTGGTCGGGCTCTCCGGGAAGATCGACGCCCATCCCTCCCAGCTCTCCGGCGGCCAGCAGCAACGCGTCGCCATCGCCCGGGCGCTGGCGATGCGGCCCGAGATCCTGCTGCTCGACGAGGTGACGTCGGCGCTCGACCCGGAGCTGGTGGCGGGCGTCCTGGACCTCCTCTGCGACATCGCGCGGAACACGAACATCACCATGCTCTGCGTGACCCATGAGATGAACTTCGCCCGGGACGTCTCGGAAAAGGTCCTGATGTTCGACGCGGGACGGGTCGTGGAGTCCGGTTCACCGGAAAAAATATTCACGGACCCCGAGCACGAACGCACGCGCGAATTCCTCAACGCGGTGCTGTGACCTTGCCTTTGGCATGTTGCTCATGACCTCGGCATATGCCGGAAGGGTGCGCCCCGGCCGACGCGGCCGGGGCGCACCGTCGACTCCGTCAACAGCCCCTCCCCATCCGCCGCTTGGCGACTATCGTGGGTCTTGAGCTTGCGGTCACACCTGGCAGATGCCCTATGAGGGGGAACCGTGGCGTTGAAGCCCGAGCCGAAGGCACCGTTCCATTCGGTGCAGTACGCCCTGCGGGTGCTCGAATCCGTGTCCACCCACGGCAGCGGGGTCACCGAGGCACGGCTCTCCCGCGAGACGGGGCTGCCGGCCGGGCATCTCACACCCCTGCTGCTGACCCTGCGCCGCGAGGGGTACGTCGAGCAGATCGCCGACGGCGCGTACGTCATCGGCTCCTCGCTCCTGGAGCTCGGCTCCGGCGTCGCCCGCAGGCGGGCCCTGGAGGCGAAGCTCCAGCAGACGCTGGTGCAGCTGAGGGACTCGGTCGGCGCGGCCGTCTACGTCAGTCGTTACGTCGACGGGGAGATCCGGGTCACACAGGTGGCCGACGGGCCCCGCACGCCCGCCGTGAACGAGTGGGTGGACTTCCGCTCGGCGGCGCACGCCAGCGCGATCGGTAAGTGCCTGCTGACGCAGCTCGACCAGAACGGCCGGCGCGATCATCTGGCCCGGCACCGGATCGCCCGGCTGACATCGCGGACGATCACGAGCGAGAAGGTGCTCTTCTCGAAGCTGGACAGCCAGCCGGCGACGGTCCCGATGCTCGACCTCCAGGAGTACGCCGTGGGCACGGTCTGCGCGGCCGTTCCGCTGACGGCGGGCTCGTCCGCCGGATGCCTGGCCCTGTCGTTGCCGATCGAGCACGCGCACCGGCTGCGGGCCGCGGCCGCCACGCTGAACCGGCGCGCGGCACCGGTCCTGCTGTCGCTGGCCCTGTGAGCCCCGGGCCGTAGCCCCTCCCCTGTGGGATGCGCCACGCGAATGGTGGCGCACGGGCCTCGCTCGGTATACATATACGGGTGCGGGCCCGCAGGTCAGGGGCGGGTCCGCACGGTTCGACGCGTCCCGCGGCCCCGCCGCGGGCACGTGTCATCAGCACCCCTGGGGACCAGGTATTATTTTCGAGTCAGCAGGCGCCGTTAGCTCAGTTGGTTAGAGCAGCTGACTCTTAATCAGCGGGTCCGGGGTTCGAGTCCCTGACGGCGCACAGACACCACAGTGGGCGGTCTCCTTCCGGGAGGCCGCCCACTGTGCGTTGCGCCGTGCGGGATCAGAACTTCACGTCGGAGCACGCGTAGAACGCGTTACTGGTGTCCGCGACGTTCCAGACGGCCAGGATGATGTGCTTCCCGGTCTTCTGGGTGGGCATGGTGCCCTGGTGGGTCAGGGTCGCCGGAGGCTGCTGGTTGCCGTACGGCACGGTCATGAACGGCTGCGACTCCAGCGCCGCTCTGGTCAGCGGCTTGGTGGAGTCCCAGCCGTTCTTGGTGATGTAGTAGCGGAAGTCGCTCGTGGAGTGCCGGGCGGTGAACTGCCAGCGGAAGCTGTAGCCCTGCCCCGCGGTGACCTGGGTGGCGGGCCAGTTGCCGCCGCGCGGGTCGTCGAGCTGAGCGAATCCGCTGTTTCCGCCGGCACAGATCTTGCCGTCCGCCGGTCCTGCCGCCGGGAAGCCCTTGGGCCCCTCGACGCTCTGCGGCTCCCACTGGATGTTGCCGCAGCCGGTGACGGTGCCGTTGGCGCAGAGCTTCTGCCGGCTGATGGGTGAGTCCGTGTAGCCGTGACTGCTGGCGCTGCTGGTCGCGAACATCGAGACGCCCGCTATCGCCAGGCCGATGACGGCCGCGCTTGCCCTTTTCCGCATGCTGTGTCGCTCCTCGAGAACGTGGGGGATGTTCTGGGGATGATCCGAGCTGTCGATCCGAGCTGTACTGCGCGCATCTGTGCGGTCTAGACCAAGTCCAGATTATTGACGCGGCATGAACATGTCCAGACCAATGTGGACCGGGTTTCAGCACGCCTTCTCGTGCAAGCGGCGGCGGTCAGGCCCCTTCCCCACCGCTGCGGCCGGTGTAGAAGGCCACCGTCAGATCCCTGACCAGGGCCTTGTGTTCGTAGGTGTCGAGCTCCACGATGCCGCGCGCGGTCAGCCGGCCGACCGTGTCGTCCACCGCGTCGACCACGGAGGTCAGCACCCCGTCCCGGTGCTTGGCGTCGATGGCCGCCACACGGCACCGCTGCATCGCCGCCGCGACCTCGGGGGCGTACTCGATCATGGTCGGCTGCGCGGAGTAGATCTCGATGCCGGCGGGCGCGCAGTCCGCCCTCAGCATGCGGGTCAGCGCGTCGCCCACGGCCTCCGCGTCGCGCAGGGTGCGGGTCGTCTCCTCCAGGAAGGCGTCGGCGGGCAGCTGCGAAAGGACCCTGGCCAGGGCGGCCTCCACCTGGTCGCGCAGGTACCCCTCGTGGTCCGCGACCCCGAGCGTGGCCCGCGCGGTGTCCTGCACCCGCCATACGACGAGGACCACGGCCCGCAGCGCGGTACCGCTCGCGTCCACGGCGGCGAGCGGCTCACTGCGCCAGTGCCGCAGGCGTACGTCGATCCGGCGGCGGAGCAGGAGCGGGGAGATCCAGAGCAGCCCGGTGCGCCGGACACTGCCGCGGTAGTCGCCGAAGAGCGTCAGCACCGAGGCGTGCCCGGCCCTGCCCCGGCCGAGACCGAGCAGCGCGAACAGCGCCACCGCCACGACCAGCGCGAGCACCGCCCACACCCCGGCGCCGATGCCGTCGTACGGGCGTTCCGCGAGCCCGAACCGGCCGGTCACCGCGGTGGGCAGCGCGCCCTGCCACCACAGTGCGCCGAGTCCGGCGGCGACCACCGCCCCGGCGGTGGACAGCGCGGCCCAGCCGGGCAGTACGGGGCCGGGCCGCTCGGTGAGCCGGGGGTCGGCGAGGGGCGCGGGCCGGGCGGGCCTCTGCTGCGTGCGGGGGGAGCGGGGCAGGGGCGGGCGACGCTCGCCGGACCGCCGCGCGGTGCCGGTGCCGCCCCCCGTGCCGGTGGGGCCGGCCGGACGGATGTCCTGGTCGTCGTCGCGGAAGAGCAGGTGGACGGGGATGGGGGCGGTGGTCTCGGTGGAGATGACGGGCTGCCTGCGCCCGGCCCCCCACCAGGCGACCGGGTCCGCGGCACCGACGGTGAGCGTCACGGGTGCGCCCTCACCGCCGCCGGCCGGCGGGATCTCGTCGGCCGCATGCTTCAGGAGGACCGGCGCCCCGGCCCCCGGGCCCACGGGCACGGCCACCTCGTCCGCCCCGACGCCCGCTTCGAGCACCGGGCTCGCGTCGCCCACCACCTCGGACGACGCCTCCGACGCCCTTGGGCCACGCGCCGCGTCCGCGTCCAGCGGCTCAGGGGCGCGCACCGGGTCCGGGTCGAGGTCCAGCGGCTCAGCCCCACGGCCCGCGTCCGCGTCCGCGTCCGGGGCCAGACCCAGGTCCAGGTCCAGGTCCAGCGGCCCGGGTTCACGCACCGGTTCCGTGCCCGCGGCCGGGTCCGGCCGGTCCTCCTCCGGGGCCTGCGCCAGAGGGTCCCGTACGGGAGGGGGCTCAGGCAGCTCCGGGACCGGGTCCGGGATCACCGGTGCGGGGTCCGACCCCCGCTCCGTACGCGGGCCGGGGTCCGGGTCCGGGCCGAGGCCAAGGACCATCGGTCCACCCCCTTCACCCGGTGCCGCCCGGCCCACCCCGGCGACCGCGTCCAAGGCCGGGCCCAGGTCCGCCGGGATGTCGTCCTCCACCACCGGAGCCGCACCCGCACCCGCACCCGGACCCCCCGTGTCCTCGGCCCGCGCCTCCCCCACACCGGGGCCGGGCACGATCACCCGCGTGTCCCGCTCGCCCAGCTCGTCCCACTCGCCCCGCACGTTCTCCGTCGATCGCATTCCCGCCTCCGTCATGTCCGTACCGTCGCTTCACCCGTCACGCGAAGAGCCGTCGCCATGTCTCCGGCCCCGGGTATCCGTCCGCCGCGCTCCCGCTCCAGCCCTGCGCGCGCTGGAATGCCTGGACGTTGCGGCGGTCCGCCTCCGTCCACCGCGGTCCGGGGCCGGTCACGTAGTGCGTGCCGTATCCCTTCTTCACCAGCTGCGCGCCGAGGCGCCGGACGTGGCTGCTGGACTGCCCCGGCCGGAAGACGCTCTTCCCCGGGTACGCCACGGTCCCGCCCGGGGCCTGGCCGGCGGCCGGGATCCTGTGCCCGGTGCCCTTGAGCAGCAGGCTCCAGGTGCCCGGGCCGGGGATGCCGTCCGCGTCCTTGCCCTTCCACCCCTGCGCCAGCTGGAACGCCTGGGTCGCGCGCTTGTCCGCGTCGCTCCAGCGCGGCCCCGCGCCCCGCGTGTAGAAGCGCTTGCCGCCCTGGGCGATGAGCAGCTGCCCCAGCCGGGTCACGTGCGCGTTGTCGGCGCCGGGGCCGAATGTCGCGGCGCCGGGGAACGTGGTGGCCGACCCGCTGCCGCCCGCACCGCTGACGATGCCCTTGTAGCGGTAGGCCACGTACTTCGAGGAGTTGCTCCAGTACGCCATCGGCGTCGTCGCCGCCCGCGCGTTCGGGCGGGTCTGCTCGTACGCGAGGTAGTGGGTGTGGGTGTGGTCGGTCCAGCCGCCGAAGACCGTGACGTGCGACCCCACTGCGGGGTCGGCCAGGTTGTGGAAGAGGAGGATGTCGCCGGGCTGCAGGTCGGCCCGGGCGATCTTCGTCCCGAAGGCGGCGAGGCTGCCGGTCCACTCGTTGCTGCCGAGGTTCCAGGCCATGGACACGAAGCCCGAGCAGTCCTGCCGGTAGCCGTCCGACCAGTACGCCGCCATGTCGTACGGGACCTTGGCCGTGACCCACTTCTTGGCGCGGTTGATGATCTCGGTCCGGGTCGTCGTGCGCGCCGTGTCCGGGGCGGAGGGCGGACCGGAGGCCCCGTCGCCGATCAGGGGCCCCACCTGGCCCTGGGGGGTGACCGGCTGCGGGTCGGTCACCGTGCCGCCGCGGGTATCGCGTCCTGCGGCGGCCGCGGCGGCCTGGGCCGCCCCGCAGGACAGGACGACCCCGGCCGCGGTGACCAGCACCAGCGCCCGCCGCGCACCGTGGGCGGCGGGGTGGCCGCCGTGGCGTACGGGCAGGGCGGCGGCCGTACGGCGACGCTGCGCGCAGCCCGGGCAACCGCAGTCGGCGGCGGGTTCGTACTCCTCGAAGACCGGCACAGTCATGCGACTCCTCTTCCTCTCGGCAGGCGTCCAGATCTTCCACATCTCAACTTTCCCGGCATAGCTCATGGTGACGGACTAAAGGGAAAAAACGACCATCCGACAGGCCGGACCGGAGAGGAATTGGTCAGGAGCACCCTCGGGCATCGGGTAAAGTTCTCCAGGTCAGCAGGCGCCGTTAGCTCAGTTGGTTAGAGCAGCTGACTCTTAATCAGCGGGTCCGGGGTTCGAGTCCCTGACGGCGCACGCAAGAGCGAGGCCCCTTCACCGAGAGTGAAGGGGCCTCGCTTGCTTTCTCCGGGCGGGAGAGCGCCCCCGGAGCGCCTTTCGCCACCCCTGCGCGCCTCCTTCACGGTATTCCCTCAAATCGCACGTATGGCGGGTAAACAGCCTGTTTCGCCCTTGCGTTCACGCCGCGAATCGGACAACCTGACGGGGTGTCGTCCGGGGATCCGTGGATTCCCCGGCCGGGGGAACGACGATCGGCTATCGCGCGGGGTGGGGACCCCGCCGGCTTACGCACGGAAAGAGTTCACGCAGCGTCGCTGCGTGCGGGGGGATGACCATGACGTCGACGCCGTCAGGCGACCGGCAGCACCACGACCCTGCCCACACGGTTCAGCTGCGGCTGCCTCCGCAGCCGCGGAGATCGAGACGGCAGGCGAAGAAGGCCCTGCCGCGCTACGACTACGAGCACTACAGCCGGCTCGCCGGGCCCCTGACCCAGCCCGACCCCGGCCGGCCGTACCGGGTGCGCTACCGCTCGCTCCTCTCCCAGGAGACCCACCGGATACGCGCGGCCCTGCTGCTGGGCGCCGCGCCGCTGGTCTCGCTGGGTCTCTTCGTCTGGCTCATGCAGCCCGGCCACTGGACCGAACGCGATCCGAACCTCAAGAACGACACGCTGCTCGTCCTCGACATCGTGATGCTGGTGTCGATCGGCCTCATCGAGCTCTTCCGCACGATGAACGTCCTGTCCAACGCGCACGCCACGCTGGTCGCCCGCGACCCCGTGCCCGTCATACCGGAGAGCGGCACACGGGTCGCCTTCCTCACCTCCTTCGTCCCGGGCAAGGAGCCCCTGGAGATGGTGACGAAGACGCTGGAGGCCGCCGTCCGCATCCGGCACCGGGGGCAGATGCACGTCTGGCTGCTCGACGAGGGCGACGACCCCGCCGTGAAGGAGGTCTGCGCCCGGCTGGGTGTGCACCACTTCTCCCGCAAGGGCGTCGCCCACTGGAACCAGGCGAAGGGCCCGCACCGGGCGAAGACGAAGCACGGCAACTACAACGCCTGGCTCGACGCCCACGGTGACGCGTACGACTTCTTCGCCTCGGTCGACACCGACCATGTGCCGCTCCCCAACTACCTGGAGCGGATGCTCGGTTACTTCCGCGACCCGGACATCGGCTTCGTCATCGGCCCACAGGTCTACGGCAACTACGACACCTTCGTCACGAAGGCCGCCGAGTCCCAGCAGTTCCTCTTCCACGCACTGATCCAGCGCGCGGGCAACCGCTACGGCGCCCCGATGTTCGTCGGCACGAGCAACGCCGTACGGATCTCGGCCCTGAAGCAGATCGGCGGCCTCTACGACTCGATCACCGAGGACATGGCCACCGGCTTCGAGATCCACCGCCACCGCAACCCGCTCACCGGGCGGAAGTGGCGCTCGGTCTACACCCCGGACGTCCTGGCCGTCGGCGAGGGGCCGACCGCGTGGACCGACTTCTTCACCCAGCAGCTGCGCTGGTCCCGGGGCACGTACGAGACGATCCTCAAGCAGTACTGGAAGGGCTGGTTCTCCCTCCCGGCGGGCAAGCTCTTCAACTACACGATGATGATCATCTTCTATCCGATGTCGGCCATGAACTGGATCCTCGCCGCCCTGAGCTGCGCCCTGTTCCTCGGCATGGGCGCCTCCGGCGTACAGATCGACCCGGTGATCTGGATGATGCTGTACGGCAACGCCTCGGCGCTCCAGATCGGCCTCTACGTCTGGAACCGCCGCCACAACGTCTCGCCGCACGAGCCCGAGGGGTCCGGCGGGCTCGCCGGCATGGTGATGTCCGCGCTCTCCGCGCCGATCTACGCCCGCTCCCTGATGGACGCGGTGCTGCGGCGCAAGAGCTCGTTCGTGGTGACGCCCAAGGGCGACTCGTCCAGCCCGGACACCCTGTTCGGCACCTTCCGGATCCACCTCTTCTTCATCCTGGTCTTCGGCGGTTCGATCGCCGCGTCCTTCGTCCTCGGGCACAGCCATCCGGCGATGCTCACCTGGGCCTGCCTGGCGCTGCTGATCACCGCCGCACCGATCGTCGGCTGGCGGTACACGGTCCGCGCCGAGCGGAGGAAGCGCCGCGGCGGGCCGCCCGGGCCGGCGCCGGAGCCCGCGCCGCAGCCCGAGCCCGACCGGGCGGGGAACGAAGACACCATGCAGATCGCCCTTGGGGGACGTAACCGATGAAGTACCGTCCGAGCCGCCGTACCCGCCGCCTGGCGATCGGTACGGCGGTGGTTCTGGCGCTCGCGGGGACGAACGGGCCGTGGCTCTACCGCTTCGGCACCGAGCGCTACCACGACTACGCCGTCAACCAGCCGGATTACAAGGCGGAGAACGGCCACTGGGACTTCCTCGACGTCCCCTCCGAGTTCCGCATCAACACGATCCACGCCGCTCTGCTCCACACCGGCAAGGTGCTGCTCGTCGCGGGTTCCGGGAACAACCAGAAGAACTTCGACGCGAAGAGCTTCCGTTCGGTGCTGTGGGACCCGGAGGAGAACACCTACAAGAACATCCCCACGCCGAAGGACATGTTCTGCGCGGGCCACACCCAACTGCCGGACGGGAAGCTCCTCATAGCCGGCGGCACGAAGCGGTACGAGAAGCTGGAGGGCGACGTCACCAAGGCCGGCGGCCTGATGATCGTCCACAACGAGGACCCCGACAAGCCGATCACCCTGCCTGCGGGCACCCGCTTCACCGGGAAGGGCAACGGCAAGTCGTTCGTCTCCAAGGACCCGGTGCTCGTGGAGAAGGCGACCAAGGTCTTCGACAAGGAGACCGGCGCGTTCCTGCGCAACGAGCCCGGGCTCGGCCGGATCTACGTCGAGGCGCAGAAGTCCGGTACGCAGTACGAGACGGGCACCGAGGACAACTACCGGGTCTCGGGGCTCTCCGGCTCGGACTCCCGCAACGTCTACGGCATCGCGCAGAAGCTGGCCCTCGACAAGAAGGACTTCCAGGGCATCAAGGAGGCCTACGAGTTCGACCCGGTGGCCGAGAAGTACATCAGCGTCGACCCGATGAACGAGGCCCGCTGGTATCCGACGCTCACCACCCTGGAGGACGGCAAGGTCCTCTCCCTGTCCGGGCTGGACGAGATCGGGCAGATCGTGCCGGGCAAGGACGAGATCTACGACCCGGAGACCAAGAAGTGGGAGTACACCGGCATCGTCCGGAAGTTCCCCACCTATCCCGCCGTCTTCCTGATGAACAACGGCAAGCTCTTCTACTCCGGCTCCAACGCGGGCTACGGGCCCGCCGACGTGGGCCGCGACCCGGGCGTCTGGGACCTGGAGTCCAACACCTTCGAGAAGATCCCCGGCCTCAGCGACCCGGACAAGATGGAGACCTCGGCGACCGTACGGCTGCCTCCCGCCCAGGACGAGAAGTACATGGTGATCGGCGGCGGCGGGGTCGGTGAGTCCGACAGGTCCAGCGAGAAGTCCCGGCTGGTCGACCTGACGAAGGACGACCCGCGCTTCACGGACGGCGCCAGCCTCTCCGAGGGCACCCGCTACCCGAGCGCGTCCCTCCTCCCCGACGACTCGCTGCTGGTCACCGGCGGCTCCCACGACTACCGGGGGCGCGGCGGTTCGGACATCCTCCAGGCCCGGCTGTACGACGCGAAGTCCGACACCTACAAGCGGGTCGCCGACCCGGCGGTGGGCCGCAACTACCACTCGGGGTCCGTGCTCCTCCCCGACGGCCGGGTCATGATCTTCGGCTCGGACTCCCTGTACGCGGATCAGGCGAACACGCGGCCCGGGACGTTCGAGCAGCGCATCGAGATCTACACACCGCCGTATCTGTACCGCGAGGGGCGGCCGGAGCTGACCGCGGGGCCCAAGCGCATCTCCCGGGGCGGCACGGGGCTGTTCACGACCCAGCACGCCTCGAAGATCACCTCGGCGAAGCTGATGCGCCCGAGCGCGGTCACCCATGTCACGGACACGGACCAGCGGTCGATCGCCCTGGATCTGAAGAAGTCCGCCGACAGCATCACCGTGACGGTCCCGAAGAACCGGGCCCTGGTGCCGTCCGGCTGGTACATGCTCTTCGTCACCGACGCCGACGGGACACCGTCGGAGGGCATGTGGGTGGAGGTCCCGTAGGGACCCCCGGCCGTGGGGGCCCCGGGGCCCCCACCCGTGGGGCCGGCCCGCCTACTTCGTGGCGCGGGCCAGCCCCAGCGCGTACTCGGGCCACCAGTCGCCCGCCTTGGGCCCGCCCTTGCAGTCACCGTCGGACTCGCCGGGACGCTTGATCCAGAGGTACGCGTCCACCAGCTCGTCGCCCGTCTCCGTCGTCGGGGGCTCGCCGAGCGCGCGGCCCGGCGGGTTGCACCAGTTCTCCGCGGGGTCGCCGCCGTCGTACGGGCCGTTGCCGTTACGGCTGGTGTCGATCACGAAGGGCTTGCCGCCCACCTTCGCCGACAGCTGCTTGCCGAACTCCGTGCTCGCGGCGGTCGTCTGGAAGTTGGACACGTTCACCGCGAAGCCGTCCGCCGCCGCGATCCCGGCCCGCCGCAGAGGCTCGAACAGTGCGTCGGGCGACTGCCAGCCCGCGTTGCCCGCGTCCACGTACACCGTGGTGGCGGGCTGCTGCTTCAGACGCTCGACCGCGCCCTTGAGCAAGTCGTACCGCTCCTCGTGGAACTGCTGCGGGGTGCATCCGTCCGCCAGGTGCAGCAGGGCGTCGGGCTCCAGGATCACCGTGGCCCGGCGGTCGCCGATGCCCTTCGCCACGTCGTCCAGCCATGCGCGGTACGCGTCGCCGTCGGCCGCCCCGCCCTTCGAGAACTGGCCGCAGTCCCGGTGCGGGATGTTGTAGAGGACGAGCAGCGCGTCCCGGTCGGCCTTCTCGGCCGCCTCGGTGAAGCCCTTGGCCGCCTCCTGCGGATCGTCCGGGCCGACCCACTCGCCCACCGGCTGCTCCGCGATCTTCCGGATCAGCGCGGCGTTCTCCTTCTCGCCGTCCTTCGTGTACGACGCGACCTGCCGTGCGGCGTTCCCGTCGGGGTTGACCCAGTACGGGTCGTCGCCCTTGGGCCGCTGGTCGATCGCGGCCGGCGCACCCTTGCCCCCGTCGTCGTCGGACGAGGAACACCCGGCCAGCAGCAGCACGGCGGCCGCACCGGCCGCCGCGCCCGCTTTCAGTCCGGTGTAACTGCCGTACATCCACTCCCCCTTGTACTGATGTACTGCCGGTCGAATCCATCCTGGCACAGCGCCCGGAGCCCCGGCCGCCCCCGCCCGGATCCGGACATCCTGCCAAAAACTCTCCGAGGGCCGCGCGCTCGCGGCCTACAGTGGCTTGTCGGTCCGTCCGTACGAACGACCCGACCTCCCGCGACGTGCCCGGGTCACTCCCGCGGCCTGGACACCGCGGTAGAGGACCGGCCCGGCCGGCGACTCCGAGGGGGAGCGGGCGCCGGCCGGGCCAGGTGGTGCCGCGGCTTGCGTCAGGCGCGGCTCCTCACCGCGCTCCCCTCCCCCGCCGCCTGCGCCCCTGATTTCTCCGCCGACTTCTCCGCCGCCTTCTCGGCCGTCAGGTACGCGGAGACGACGACGTTGGCCGTGTACGTATGGGACGTGTGGTCGTACGTGCCGCCGCAGGTGATCAGCCGGAGCTCGGCCCGGCCGTCCTTCCGGGGTCCGTACGCCTTCTGCGCGTCGAAGCGTGCCCGGGTGAAGACCTGGACGTCGTCGATGGTGAACTCGGCCACCTTCCCGTCGTCCCGGCTGACCCGGATCTTCTCGCCCGGCCTCGCGGCGCTGAGTCCGTAGAACACGGCGGGCTCGGTCTCGGTGTCGACATGGCCGACGAAGAGCGCGGCGCCCTCCGTGCCGGGCTCGGTGCCCTCGCCGTACCAGCCGACGGCTCCCGGCGTCGCGAACGGCGGAGGCTCGATCGCGCCCTCGCCGTCGAGTCCGCGCCGTACGACGGTCGCGTCGATCCCGATGGAGGGGATCTCGACGCGCTGCGGTGCGGCGCCGTCCAGCGGATCGTGGGCCGGCGGCAGCGGTGCGCCCAGCGGGCGGCCGACCGCCGCGACGTCACCGGTCGTCGGCGCCGAGTTGCCCGCGGTGGCCGCACGGCCCCACAGCCACAGGCCCAGCAGGAGTACGGCCCACGCGACACCGGTCAGCAGGCGTCCGGTCCCCGCGGGGCGGTCCGGGGCGGACATGTCAGTGCTGCGCCGGACGGCGGCGTCGCGCGCTGCGGAACGCGACGGCGACGGCCGCGACGGCGCCCAGTCCGAGGCCGATCACCGCGTGCCGGGTGCCGGGGCCCTCGTCGGCGGCCTCCTCGGCGAGCACCGCGGTGCCTCCGCCACCGGCCCGCACGGGGGCGACGGGCGACGGGCGGCTGTGATGGACGACGGTGACCGTGCCGGTGGCCTTGCCGTGGCCGTCCTTGCAGGTCACCCAGACCTCGTAGTCGTCCGGGGCGGCGTCGGAGCGGATCCGGGCCTCGGCGACGAGGCCCTTGCCGTCGGCCGGCTCGAAGCGCGCCTCGGACGCGAAGGCCTCGGAGTTGCCCCGGGCCGATCTGCCCTTGCCGCAGGCGTCGGTCCGGAGTTCCACCTCCCCGCCGGGGGAGACACGGGACGGGCTGACCGACACCGTGCCGGCCTTGTCGTCGCTCGCGGGGGCGGCCAGTGCCGCGGACGCGGGAAGGGATATCGCACCGGCCGCGATCGCGGCACAGAACGTGAGGGGCAGTGAACGCATCGTAAACCTCCTGAGGGAAGGTTCACGCGTGGGGCGGCATCCCGCATCCGCTGTAGCCCGGTCGGGTTACGGCAGCGGGAGGTCGACCAGGTCGACGAGGTCCGCGATCGAGTCGACGACCGTGGAGGGCCGGAAGGGGTACCGGTCCATGTCGGCCTCCGTGGTCAGCCCGGTGAGGACCAGGAAGGTCTGCATCCCCGCCTCCAGACCGGCGAGCACGTCGGTGTCCATCCGGTCGCCGATCATCGCGGAGGTCTCCGAGTGGGCGCCGATGGCGTTGAGGCCGGTCCGCATCATCAGCGGGTTGGGCTTGCCCGCGAAGTACGGCGCCTTGCCGGTGGCCTTGGTGATCAGCGCGGCGACCGAGCCGGTCGCGGGCAGCGGGCCCTCGGCGGACGGGCCGGTCTCGTCGGGGTTGGTGCAGATGAAGCGGGCCCCGCCGTTGATCAGCCGGATCGCCTTGGTGAGCGCCTCGAAGCTGTAGGTCCGGGTCTCCCCCAGGACGACGTAGTCGGGCTCGTGGTCGGTGAGGACGTAGCCGATGTCGTGCAGCGCCGTGGTGAGCCCGGCCTCGCCGATGACGTACGCCGTGCCGCGCGGCCGCTGGTCGTCGAGGAACTGGGCGGTGGCCAGCGCGGAGGTCCAGATGTTCTCCACGGGCACGTCCAGGCCCATGCGCTTGAGGCGCGCGTGCAGGTCACGGGCGGTGTAGATGGAGTTGTTGGTGAGGACGAGGAAGGGCAGTCCGGATTCCCGCAGCCGCTTGATGAAGGCATCGGCACCGGGGATCGGCGTTCCCTCGTGGATGAGGACGCCGTCCATGTCGGTCAGCCAGGATTCGATCGGCTTGCGCTCTGCCATGTGACGGGCTCCTGCCGTACGTACTGTGCACCGGGGTGCTGGACGCCGGCGGCACCGCGCTGTGCAGCGCCGACGGTCCCGATATTAGGCCGCCCCGTGCGCCGTACGGAACCTGCTGATCATCCCGGACCCGTACCGCCCGATCAGCGGCGACCGGTGCGCAGACGCCTGGCGTACGTCATGGCCAGGGCTCCGGCGAGGACGAGCGCCCCGGAGGCGAGGCCGGCCCGGAGGGCGCGGGCCTGGCCGGTGCGGGCGAGTTCGGGCACGGGGTCGCCCTCGGCGTCCATGGTGCTGCCGGTGTCCTCGGGCGCGTCGAGGCCGCCCTCGACGATGACGAAGGGGTAGGCCTCCGACTCCCCCACCCAGTCCCCGTCGGAGGCCTTGCCGGCCTGCTCGGCCCGGTCCTGGGCGCTGCGCCGCTGGACGATGGCGGCACGGGCGGTGACCTTGCCGGGCCGGGTGTCGGAGGTGAACGCCATCCGGACCTCGACCGTGACCGTCCTCTTCGCGGGGACGGTGAAGCCGGGGAAGTCGTCGCCCTGCTCCCCGCTGCCGAAGACACCGATCTGCTCGTCGCGGTCGGTGGACTCCCAGCTCACGCGGTGCTCCTCGTCGGGGTGCGCCCGCTCGGTGAACTCCAGCTGGATCTGCTCGGCCGTCAGCGTCCGGTCCTCGTCGGTGAGCACCAGGACGGGGTGGATGGAGTGGCACGGCTCGGCGGTGGTGTTGGTGAGGTCGAGGTACCAGGTCCCGTAGCCGCCGCCGGAGGCGTAGGTGTCGGGGCCGCCGTGGATCCGGGTCTCGATGGGGAAGTTCTCGGCGTCCGGGTCACCGCAGACGGGGAACGCCTCACCGGCGACGGCCACGGTGCCCGCCGGGGCGGTGACGGGGATGGCGATGGCGGCGGGGACACCGAGGCCGGCCGGGACGACCAGGCCTGCGGCCAGTCCGAGCCGGGTCAGGGCGCGGCCGTCGCGCAGCCGTGCGGGGGGTCGGGTCGGCATGGGGGTCACCCTTCGCTGCTCGCGAACGTCCGGGGCGGGGGGGCCGCCGGCCGTTGCGGCGGGGCCCTCGTGTGCCGGTGGGTCTCGGTCCGTGACGCTGCCACGCGTGCGCGAGGGGCCGCCACCTGCCGGCGGCGTACACCGCCCGTTCGGGGGCGGAAATCCCCTCGATCGGCCCCGCCCCACCCTGCGGCGCCCGGCGCCCGGCCGTGCCGTGGGGCCCCCGGCCCCGCCACCCGGCCCCGTTCGTGCCGTGCCGCCCCCGTGCCCCGCTCGCTCAGCCCCGTTCGCCGCCGTCCTCGCCCGCCCTGCCGAAGAGCGGGGCGAGGACCAGTTGGGCCGCCCCTTCGGCGACCGGGCGGTCGCCGCCCCCGGCCACGGTCACCGGTACGGAGGCGGTCACGCCCTCCCGTCGCGCCCGCTCCTCGATGACCGCGCGGACCCCGCGCACATAGGCGTCCTCGTGGGCGGCGACGGTACGCCCGCCGAGGACGACCCGGTCGATGTCGAGCAGCCCGACGAGGTTGGCGGCGCCCGCCCCCAGCACCCTGGCCGCCTCGGCGACGTCACCGCGGCCGGCGGCGGCCAGGCAGAGCGCCTCGACGCAGCCGCGTCCGCCGCAGTCGCACGGGGGGCCGTCCAGCTGGAGGGTCTGGTGGCCGAACTCCCCGGCGCCGGTACGGGCTCCCCGGTGCAGCGCGCCCCCCAGGACGAGACCCGCGCCGAGGCCGGTGCCCAGGTGGAGGTAGGCGAAGTCGGCCTCGGTGCGTTCGCGCAGGGCGAGGCCCAGAGCGGCGGCGTTGGTGTCCTTGTCGACGACGACGGGCAGCCCGGTGTGCGCGGCGAGGGCGTCGCGCAGCGGGTAGCCGTCCCACCGGGGGAAGCCGGTGACCCGGTGCAGCACCCCGCTGCGGTGGTCCAGCGGGCCGGGCAGGGCCGCGCCCACGCCGAAGACCGGCCGGTCCTCCGCCCGGGGGCCCTCTGCCCGTACCGTCTGCACCGCGTGGGCGGCCGTGCCGAGGACCTCGGCGGCGGGGGCTCCGAGGTCCAGCGGGAAGGCGCGGGTGGCGACCGTGGTGCCCGCGAGGTCGGCCAGGACGGCGGTGAGTTCGTCGCGGTCCAGATGGAGCCCGACGGCGTATCCGGCGTCCGGGACCAGTCGCAGGACCGTGCGGGGCTTGCCGCCCGTGGAGGCGAGGCGGCCGGCTTCGGCGGCGAGGCCCTCCGTACGGAGTCTGGCGGTGATCTTGCTGACGGCCTGCGGGGTGAGTCCGGTGCGCTCGGCGAGCTCCAGCCGGCTGATGCCCTGCTCACCGGCGACGCGCAGCAGGTCGAGGACGAGCGACGCGTTGTGGTGGCGCAGAGCCGGCAGGTTCGCCCCGCCGCTCATGCTGTTGCTCCTGTTCACCACCCCATTGTCTCCATCGCTTGCACTTTGGCAACAGCGTTGCTTAAGTGGTTCGCATGACTGCCAACGCTCCACTCCGCGTCGGGCTCGTCGGCTACGGCCTGGCGGGTTCCGTCTTCCACGCCCCGCTGGTCTCCGCGACCGAGGGCCTCGTCCTCGACACGGTCGTCACGTCGAACGAGGAGCGGCAGGCCCAGGCCCGCGCCGAGTTCCCCGGCGTGCGGTTCGCGGCCTCGCCCGACGAGCTGTGGACGCGGGCCGACGAGCTGGACCTGATCGTGATCGCCTCGCCGAACAAGACCCATGTCCCGCTGGCGAGGGCGGCGCTGGAGGCGGGGCTGCCGGTGGTCGTGGACAAGCCGCTCGCCGGCACCGCCGCCGAGGCCCGCGAGCTGGCCACGCTGGCCGCCGAGCGGGGGCTGCTGCTCTCCGTCTTCCAGAACCGCCGCTGGGACAACGACTTCCTCACGCTGGCCGGCCTGATCGAGGAGGGTGAGCTCGGTGAGGTGCAGCGTTTCGAGTCCCGCTTCGAGCGGTGGCGTCCGCAGCTGAAGGGCGGCTGGCGCGAGTCGGGCGACCCGGAGGAGATCGGCGGGCTGCTGTACGACCTGGGCAGCCACGTCGTCGACCAGGCGCTCACGCTGTTCGGGCCCGCGGTGCAGGTGTACGCGGAGTCCGACGTACGCCGCCCGGGTGCGGCGGCCGACGACGACACGTTCATCGCGATCACGCACGCCGGCGGGGTGCGCTCGCATCTGTACGTGAGCGCCACGACGGCGCAGCTCGGCCCGCGCTTCCGGGTGCTCGGCTCGAAGGCGGGCTATGTGAAGTACGGCCTCGACCCGCAGGAGGCCGCCCTGCGCGAGGGCCTGCGTCCGGCGGCCGGCACACCGTGGGGCGAGGAGCCTGAGGAGCTGTGGGGTCGGGTCGGTTCCGGCGAGTCCCCGCTGACCGGCGGCGGCGACCCGGTGCGCACGCGGCCGGGCGACTACCCCGCGTACTACGCCGCCGTGGCGGAAGCCCTGCGCGGCCGGGGCGAGAACCCGGTGACGGCGTGGCAGGCAGCCGCCGCACTGGACGTCCTGGAGGCGGCCCGGCGCTCGGCCCGCGAGGGCGTGTCCGTGACCCTCCTCCCCCATCACGACCTCGACCGTCACGACGAGGAGAAGCCCGCATGAGCCCCAGTGCTCCGACCATCTCCGAGCTGATCGCGCAGGAGCGGCGTCTGACGCTGCCGCACTTCGGCTACGACGACGCGTACGCGCTGGGCGGGCTGCTGGTCACGCTGGCCCGTGAGCGGCACGCCCCGGTCGCGATCGACATCCGGCGCGGCGGCCAGCAGCTGTTCCACGCCGCGCTGCCGGGTTCGAGCGCGGACAACGACGCCTGGATCGACCGTAAGCGCCGGGTGGTGGAGCGGTACGGCGAGAGCTCCTACCTGGTCGGTACGCGGTTCCGGGCGAAGGGCACCACGTTCGAGGAGTCCTCGCGGCTGGACCTGGACACGTACGCGGCGCACGGCGGCTCGTTCCCGATCGCCGTGGAGGGTGCCGGCGTGATCGGCTCGGTCACCGTGTCGGGACTGCCGCAGGCCGAGGACCACGCTCTGGTGGTGGAGGCCCTGGAGCGCTTCACCACGCGCCCCCAGGCCTGACGCCGGAGCGGGGGCGGGCCCACCGGGTGCTTTCGGTGGGCCCGCCCCCGCACGTCTACGCGTCCTTCAGTTCCTGGCGCTGACGTCCGAGCCCTTCGACCTCCAGCTCCACGACGTCCCCGGCGCGGAGGTACGGCTTCGGCTCCGGCCGGCCCATGGCGACGCCCGCCGGGGTACCGGTGTTGATGACGTCGCCCGGGTGGAGCGTCATGAAGTGGCTCAGATAGCGCACGACCTCGCCGACCGGGAAGATCTGCTCGGCCGTGGTGCCGTCCTGCTTCAGCTCCCCGTTGACCCACAGCCTCAGCGGCAGTGCCTGCGGGTCGGGCACCTCGTCCGCGGTGACGAGCCAGGGGCCCAGCGGGTTGAACGTCTCGCAGTTCTTGCCCTTGTCCCAGGTGCCGCCGCGCTCGATCTGGAACTCCCGCTCGGAGACGTCGTGCGAGGTCGCGTATCCGGCGACGTGCCCGAGCGCCTCCTCGGCGGAGTCCAGATAGCGCGCGGTGCGGCCGATGACGACCGCGAGCTCGACCTCCCAGTCGGTCTTCCGGCTGCGGCGCGGCACCAGCACCGTGTCCTCGGGGCCGACGACGGTGTCGGGGGCCTTGAAGAACAGGATCGGCTCCTGCGGGATCGCCGCCCCGGTCTCGGCCGCGTGGTCGTGGTAGTTCAGCCCGATGCACACGATCTTGCCGATCCGCCCGAGAGGCGGTCCGATCCGCAGCCCGTCCGCGGCCAGCGGAGGCAGGACGTCGGGCGTCTGCGCCGCCTCCCGTACGCGCGCCAGCGCCGAGGCATCGGCGAGGAGCTCGCCGTCGATGTCGGCGACCAGGCCCGAAAGGTCACGCAAAGTGCCGTTCCGGTCCAGCAGCGCGGGGCGCTCGGAGCCCGCCGTACCCACTCGAAGAAGCTTCAACGGTCCATCTCCCCTTGGTCGAGATCGAGCCCGTCGGTGGGTTGCGGCCAGCGAAAGGCTCGGTCGATCCTCCAAGACATCCGATCACTCCGCAAGACCCTGTTCACACCCTGGACCGTGACCACCTCTCACCCTTTGGGCCCCGGTATGGGCCTGCGGACCCTGGAAGTGGGCCCCCTCCGCGCCGTTATGGTGCGATCCCGGCGAACGTACGGCCCGGGACCCGGACGAGCCACGACGAGGTGACGCGTGAAGCACGACGACCGGACGGCCCGCGGCGTACGTACGGGCACGGGGCAGGCGTCGATCGAACATCTGGGAATGGTGGGGACGGTCGCCGTGGTGGTCACCGCACTGCTCGCCACCGGCATCGGCGGCGAGATCTCCACCGCCGTCTCCCAGCAGATCTGCCGGCTGGTGAAGATCAGCGAGGGGGGCGACGGCCTCGAATGCCTCGATGACAACGATGTCAGCGAGGCGGGGGGTGCCGATGACGCCGGCACCACTCCTGACGGCGAACCGAGCGAGCCCCCGGACACGGACTCCGAGCCCGGATCCGGCTCCGGGGAGGACGGGGACGACATCACCACCGCCTCGGACGGCGCATCGGACGGCGCCTCCGACGACCACGACGGGAACGCGCTGCCCAGCCTGTGCTTCGAACCCCGGGAGCGGGTATCGAGCTCGGACGCCCAGGGGAAGCTCCTGACCGAGGACGGCCTCGATCAGCTCGGGCGCGGCGAGCTCGCCGGGGTCGGCGCCGTCGCGGCGATCAACTGGTCGTTCGACTATCTGGTCGACTTCATCGTGACGAAGATCGACAACGAGAAGAACAAGGAGAAGAGGGTCAAGAAGGCGCTCGACGACCTCGCCTACTGCCTGCCCGACTACAACATCGTCATCGCCCAGCCGCATGAGGGAAATCTGCAGCAGATGGACGGCGCGGCGATGATCGAGACGGTCGAGATCAGCGGCACGACGTATCGGGTCTACGCCTTCAGGACCGGAAAGTTCACCTGGGCGGACGATGCCGACCTCGGCTGGAAGAACCGGGGTTTCCACGGCTATTACGACATCAGTGACGACCGCCGCACGGTCACGTTCGACGAGCCTCCCCGGCCCAAGCGCAAGGAGGGCTGGAAGCCCGGTGACGAGGGCTGCCAGATCGAGGGCGCCGAGCTCCCCGACCGGAGCCGCTACTACGACACGTACTCGCCCCTGGACTCGGACGCCTCGGCCCAGGCGGTGCGGATGCTGGTCAACGACATGCGGCGCTGCTTCCCCGACTACAACGTGGTCGCGATGCACTCGGAGCAGAAGTCCCACTGGGCCGACGAGCCGGAGACCCTCGTCCACGAGGGCAGGTACCGGCTGAATTCCCCCGAATTCCACGAGGAGGAGGAAGGCGACGACATCTCCTCGGGGCGGGCCGTCTTCGATGTGTACGTCTTCGACAAGGGCACGTTCAGCAACGACGGCGACGGCGGTTACATCAACTGGGCCCTTTACGGCGATGTCACCCGCGACGGGATGAAGGCGACCTTCGAGCAGCCGGAGCCCGCCGACCTGGATGCCGATTCCATCTCCAACGGCACGGAATCGGTCAATTTCAACGACGGTGCGCCGAAATACACGGACGGGGGCCCGTATCCCGGGACCGACTATTCCGGAAAGGTGCCGAAGGACAAGGCCGAGCTGACGCATTCGCTGCTCGACGCGTACAGCCGCAGTTTCCCCGACAGGAACATCTTCACGGCCAAGTCCTTCAACGAGCTGTCCTTCTCCGGGGTGTCCGGCCTGGAGCACCTCGCGGTGGTGGACGGTGTCGACGTGTTCGCCATCGACGACGGGACCATCGCCAACAACGGTGACGGGGGCTGGAAGAACTGGGGCTTCACCGGCGACTTCACGTACGACGAGGACAAGAAGAAGGTCACCTTCAACGGCCGGTGAAGGCCCCGCGGCCCACCCCCTACGGCGCGGCGGCCAGGGCGGGCTCCGCCGCCGGGGCCGTCTCCCGGTAGAGGTAGGCGCGCTCGACGGCGGTCCAGGTGGTGCTGGTGATGATGTAGAGCGCGGCGGCGAGCGGCACGTAGGCGACGGAGACGAGGGTCAGGAAGGACATCAGCGGCATGACCTTCGTCATCGCGCCCATGCCGGGCACGGGCTGTCCGTCCGGGCCGGTGGCCGGTGTCATCGGGTTCGCGGCCATCTGGCGCTTGGTGCGTCCGTAGTTGAAGGTGGCGACGGCCGCGACGATCGCGAAGAGGGCGAGGTAGACCAGCCCCTGCTGTCCGAAGACCCCGCCGTCGGCGAGCGCGTTGTGCCAGCGCTCGCCGAGCGGGGCCCCGAAGAGCTCGTGGCCGAGCAGCGCGTTGGGGTCGCCGCCGATCCGCCGGCTGGAGAAGAGGTGGTAGAGCAGGAAGAAGGCCGGCATCTGGAGCAGGCTCGGCAGGCAGCCGGAGAGGGGCGAGACCTTCTCCTTCGCGTGGAGCTCCATGAGCGCCTTCTGCATCCGGTCGGGGTTCTTGGCGTGCTTCTTGCGCAGCTCGGCGATCTGCGGCTGGAGCTTGGTGCGGGCCTTCTGCCCGCGTGCCGCCGCCCGCGAGAGGGGGTGGACGGCGAGCCGTACGAGCGCGGTGAACAGGACGATCGCGGCGGCGGTGGAAGCGCCCTGGAAGAGGGGCTGGAGCAGATCGGCGAACGCGCCGACCAGGCTCGCGAAAGCGGACATGAACGCGGACATGGGTGAGCCCTCCGGGGGTCTCGTCGTGCTGGGGAGTGGGACCGGTCGGTCCGGGTACTCAGCAGGACGATCCGCGCGGAAGGTCGTGGAAGGTGAGCCCTCTACGCGGCCGTCAGGAGGGCGGCCCCGGGTGCTCGGGGCCTGGTGCGTCCCCGGGCGTCGGGGTCACGCTGCGGGAGGAAGGCGGTGCGCTTCTCCCGGTCGCGGATGGCGGTGCGCACTCTCGTACGGGGCACGGGGCCGGCGCAGCGCGCGCTGATGACGGAGCAGACGAGGAGCGCCGAGCCGGCGGCCGCGGTGGCGGCGAGCGCGACGGCGGCGGAGAGGCTGCCGCCCTCGGCGAGGAGGACCTCGGTGAGGAAGAGGACGAGGAGGGCGGCGGGGCGGAGGAGGCGGACGACCGCGCGGCGTACACGGTTCATGTCGTCGTTCATCGGCCCCTCCCCTTCGCTTCGCTGTCCGTCATGTCCTCCAGCCGTTATACACGATCGGCGTCCAGCGGCAGAAGGAGCCGCCGGGGGGCGAGCAGCGCCCGGCTGACCGGGTCCTGGGGATCGGGGTCGAGTCCGGGGCCGGGGCGCATCTCCACGTCCTCGGGCGCTACGCCGATGTTCCCGCAGGCCGGGCACTGCCCGAACGCCCCGAGTTCGGTGCCGCACTCCGCGTGGACGAAGTAACGCATGGGGAGCGTGCCCTCGGTGTGGTCGCGGCCCCAGAGGCCGAGGGAGCGCAGGGTGGGCCAGAGGGCCTTGCCCCTGTCGGTGAGGACGTACTCGTCGCGCGGGGGTGATTCCTGGTAGCGCCGCCTGGCGAGGACCCCCGCCTCGGTGAGCGCCTGGAGGCGGGCGGCGAGGACGGCGCGCGGGATGCCGAGGTGGTTGAGGAAGTCGTTGTAGCGGCGCACGCCGTAGAAGGCGTCCCGTACGACGAGGAGGGTCCAGCGCTCGCCGATCACTTCGAGCGCGCGGGCGATGGAGCACTGCTGTGCCGCGTAGTCCTTGCCGAGAGCCATGTGAACACTTTACGCCCTGGGTTCGATGAATGAACCTAAGCGTGCTAGCGTGACGCGCCTCAGTGGGTTCATTCACCGAACCTGCCCGTGCAGCCGGCTCCGGGTGGGCCGGTCCCGGAGGGACGTCATGACCCAGCAGCCCGTACGGACCCGCCTCACCCCGGAGCGGAGGCCCGGCAGCGTCCGGCCGGCGCACCGGCCCGGCGCGACCCTCGCCGTCACGAGCGCGGCCACCGCCGTCGCGCTGATGAACTACACCGCTCCGATGACGGCGCTCCCCGCCCTCTCCGCGGCCTTCGCCACCCCGCCCGCCGCCCAGGCCTGGCTGCTCAACGGGGCGCCGCTCGGGCTCGCGGTGCTGCTGCTGGTGGCGGGCAGCCTCGCCGACGACTTCGGCCGCCGCCGGCTCTTCCTGATCGGCACCCTCGGCCTCGGGCTCACCACCGCGCTCGGCGCCCTCACCACGGGCACCCTCGGCTTCACCCTCGCCCGGGCCGGCCAGGGTGCCGCGAGTGCGGCGATCCTGGCCTCCAGCCTCGGGCTGCTGGTCGGCGCGTACCCGGCCGGGCACACGCGGATCAGGGCGATGGGGGTGTGGGGGGCGTTCGTGAGCGCCGGGATCGCGCTCGGCCCGCTGCTGGCGAGCTCGCTCGGCACCCTGGACTGGCGGCTGACGTACCTCGCCCTGGGCCTCGGCGCTCTCGTCACCGGCGCCTTCGCCTTCCGTACGCTCACGGAGTCCCGGGCTCCCCGCGCCGGCCGCCCCGATCTGGCCGGCGCCGCCGTGCTCGGCCTGGCGATGACCGCGCTGCTGACGGCCCTGACGCTCGGCCGGGACGGCTGGCTGCGCGCCCCGGTCGGCCTGCTGCTCCTCGCGGCGGCAGCCCTGACCGCCGTGTTCGCCGCCGTGGAGCGAAGGGCGGCGGCCCCGCTGATCGACCTGGCGCTGTTCCGCAGCCGCGCCTTCCTGGCGGCGGCGGTCGGCGGCCTGTTCACCGGGCTCTCGGTGATCGGCCTGTTCAGCTATCTGCCGACCCTGCTCCAGCACGCGCTGTCGCTGTCGGCGCTCGACGCGGCCTGGCTGTTCCTGCTCTGGTCCGGTACGTCGTTCCTGGTGGCCCTCCAGTCCCGGCGGCTGACCGGCCGGGTCACGGCCGGTCACCAGCTGGCGGCCGGCTTCGCGCTCCACGCGGTGGCGATGCTGCCCATGGTGGGGATCCTGACGGGTGCCCCGGGGCCCTCGGTGTGGGCGCGTCTCGTCCCGGCCCTGATCGTCTCCGGCGCGGGCAGCGGCCTGATCAACGCGGCGCTGCCCCGGCTCGCGGTCGAGTCCGTGCCGCCGGACCGGGCGGCCATGGGGTCCGGTGCCAACAACACCGCCCGCTATCTCGGCTCCTCGGCCGGTGTGGCCGTGACGATCGCGGTGGCGACGACCCCTGCGGGCGCCGACGGCGCGGTGCTGCTCTCGGCCGGCCTGGCGCTCCTGGCCACGGCGGCCGTCCTCCTCCTGCGGCAGCGCTGAGCCCTCCCGGGGCGGCCGCGGTCTCTTCCACGGCCGCCCCGAGTGTTCTCCCCCGCGCCCTGAGGGCTTCATCACGGCTGCGGTCCACGCCCTCTCACCTCTCGCCCGAGCCGCAGTACCGTGTGGCCATGCGCCCCGACACGCCTGCCGACCACATCACCGAAGCCGAGCGCCTGCTGCGCACCGCGGCGCAGTATCCCGAGGACCACGAACCGCTGTTCCTCCAGGCCGCGGCCCACCTGGAGCTCGCCGGTGAACGCGCCCGCGCGAGCACCCTCTACGACGAGCTGCTCGCCTCCGCCGGAACCACCATCGACCAGCCGCACCTGGTCAAAGCGCTCAAAGCGGCCAATCTGTGGGAGTACGGCCATGAGGCGGAGGCCCGCGCGATCATCGACGGCATCCGCTCCGCCGGCCCGCTCGACGCGGCACCGTGGGAGATCGCCGCGGAGACGCTCGAAGCGCACGACGAGCTGGAGGCGGCCCACGACTTCTTCTCGACCGCGCTGACCCTGCTCCTCGCGCCGGGCGAGGAAGTCCCGTACGCCACCCAGTCGCTGCTGACCGGGCGGCACCGGGTGCGCAGGCTGATGGGCGTCGCCCACGACGCGTGGGACGAGCTGGCCGACACCCTGCACACGGCCGCCGTCCCCCTGGACGAGCTGCACGACCCGAAGCGCCTGTGGTCCCTCGGCTCCTCGGACCCGGGCGAGCTGCAGGCCGAGATCAACCGGCTCCGCGCCGAACTGGGCACCTACCGCAGCGCGTTGTCCCGCCCGTTCCCCGTCGCGGTGCTGCACTGGCCCGAGGACGAACTGCGCGAACTCCTCGCCGCCTACCCGGAGCTGGCCCAGGAGTACCTCTCGCACCAGGACCATCTGGCGCGCCTGGAGGCGGCGTTGCGGGACCTGCACGCCACGGGCACGCCGAATCTCGGCATCGTGACGGGCACGGTCCCCTCCTACGAGGCGTTCGCCGCGTCGGAGGCCGCGTCACCGTCCGACCCGGACCTGCTCCCCCAGTACGCCACGACGCTGGCGGCCCGGGGCCGCGCCGTCCCGTGGCCCCCGGCGCGCAGCGCGGCGTGCTGGTGCGGTTCGGGCCGTCCGTACCGCGGGTGCCACGGGGCGGGGTGACGGCGGCGCGGCCCGCCGTCGGCCGCCCTGGATGCCCGGGGTGCCCGGATCCGCCCGGATCCGCCCGGATCCGCCCGGATCCGCCCGAGGCGCCGTCTGCCCGTGAACACCCGTACGCGGCGCGCACCTCGGCCCCCGCGCACCGATCACTTTTCGGTCCGCCGGCGGTCTTGGTTCCCGAGAGGCCCACGCTGACCCGTGGGTCCGCCACGACGGAACGAAGGACGGGACACGACGACATGACCGACGCAGTGAAGGGCCCCGCGAGCTACTTCCCCTCGATCGAGAAGAAGTACGGCCGCCCGGTCACGGAGTGGAAGGAGCTCATCCGCTCCTCGCCCCTGACCAAGCACATGGAGCTCGTCTCCTGGCTGAAGACCGAGCACGGCATGGGCCACGGCCACGCCAACGCCGTCGTCGCGCACACGCTCGCCGAGGACGAGTAGGCCCGGTCTCAGGCCTCTTCGCCCTCCCCCGGCATCGCCTGCTCCGACCAGACGATCTTGCCGTCGGGCCCGTAGCGGGTGCCCCACAGCGAGGCGAGCTGGGAGATGATGAAGAGGCCCCGCCCGCCCTCGTCGACCGTACCGGCGTACTTCATGTACGGGGCGGTGGTGCTGCCGTCCCGGATCTCGCAGGTCAGCCCCCGGTCGAGGATGAGGCGCAGCTCCACCGGCGGGCTGCCGTAGCGTACGGCGTTGGTCACCAGCTCGCTGACGATCAGCTCGGTCGCGTCACCGGTGTCGCCGCCGATGTGCCAGTCCGTCAGCGTCCTGGACGTGAGGCGGCGCGCGGTGGCCGGGGCGGACGTGTCGTAGGGGAGCTCCCAGGTGGCGTACCGGTTCTCCGGCATCGCATGGGTGCGGGCCAGCAGCAGGGCCGAGCCCTGGAGGCCGAGGGAGTCGGGCAGGGCGTAGGCGACCGCGTCGCACAGCTCCCGCAGCGGCCGGTCCGGAGGTGTGAGTGCCTGGCGCAGCAAGCCCGTCCTGGGATGGGCATGGCTCTGCATCTCCTTGCTGTGGAGCACGATCAGGCTGCCCTCCCCGACCGGGAACGAGGCCGCGGCGACGGGCCCGCGTTCCTCCGAGCCGAGGGGCGGGCCCTGGGGGACGGCGACCGCGGCGCAGCCGCCGTCCGCGTCGATGACGAGGGGGGCGGAGTGCCCGGCGGAGGCCACGGTGCACGTCTCGGTGAACGGGTCGTACACGGCGTAGGCGCAGGTCGCGGTCAGTGGCTCCTGGTGCAGCGGGTCGCTCTGCGGCAGCTCGGCCCGTTCCCGCGCGAGCCGGTCCGCGGTGTCGTACAGCCTCGCGAGCAGTTCGTCCGGTTCGAGGTCGAGCGCGGCGAGGGCGTGGACGACGGTGCGCAACTGCCCCATGGTCGTGGCGGCCTGGATGCCTCCGGCGCCGACCTCCCCGACGACGAGGGCGGTACGGGCGCCGGGCAGCGCGATGGTGTCGAACCAGCTGCCCGCGCCTCCGCCGGGCAGCAGCAGGTGATCCGTCTCGACCGCGGGCTGGGGGGACGGGCGCTGCGGCAGCAGCTGGCGCTGGAGAGCGCTGGCGATGGTGTATTCGTGCACGTAGCGGCGGGCGTTGTCGATGCCGAGAGCCGTACGGGACGCCACCGCCTCCACCACGGGGATGTCCTCCTCGGTGAAGGCCTCGGAGTCGCCGGACCGGTAGAGGCTCACCAGCCCGAGGACGGCTCCGCGCAGCGTCAGCGGGGCCAGCAGGAGCGTGTGGGCTTCGGCCCGCCGGATGGATCGCGCCCGCGCGGGGTCGGCGTCGGTCCAGCCCGCGTTCTCCAGCGGGACGACGCGGGCCCGCAGGTCGGACAGGGCCCGCTGGTACGGCGTCCCGGGCGGTACGGCCCGCACGTCCCCGACCGGGTGCGCGGAGAGCGGCCCGCCGTCGTACGCGGCGCGCCGCAGGGGCACGTCCCGGCCGAGCGGCCCGGGCTGCGGTGTCTCGCCGCGCAGGACGGCGTCGACGACCTCGACGACGCCGATGTCGGCGTAATCGGGGACGAGCGCCGCGACGAGGTCCCGGCAGGTGGCCTCGACGTCCAGCGTCCGGCCCACGCTCTCGCGCACCGCGGCGAGCGCCGCGGTGCGGGCCTGGCGGCTCACCCGCTCGGTGATGTCGATCACGGAGACGACGACCCCCAGGACGGCGCCTCGGTCACCCGGCAGCGTCCCGTGCCCCTCCTGGAGCCGGTACGCCGTCAGGGAGAGGGTGCGCCGTCCGCCGGCCACATCACCGGGGCGGGCGCGGAACGAGCACTCGACGCAGGGCACGCCGGTGCGCAGGACCTCGCGTATGTGGGCGTCGACCCGCTCCGGCTCCTGGAAGGCGCACACCTCGCGGAACGGCCGGCCGCGCAGCCGGGCGGTCTCGTCCGTGTCGGGGTCCATGGAGGAGTCACTGATCCGTAGGAGGCGGAGGTCCGGGTCGAGCACATGGATGCGTACGCGTTCCTGGGTGAACAGCACCTCCAGCAGGGCCTGCCCGATGGCGTCCCCGGGCCCGGCACCCGCGTCGTCGGTCTCCCACAGGGCCCACCCCGCCCCGGCAATCCGCTCCAGCCGCAGCCCGGGCCAGGCGTACGGCGTCCCGCCCGCCGCTCCGTCGTCCCCGTCCCCGTGCCCGCCGTGGGCGCCTCTCCCGCCGTAGGGATCCCGGTCCTCGGCGCCCCGGTCCTCGGCATCCCCGTCCTCGGAGCTCCTGTCCGCCCGCAGGGTGTCGCCGGCCAGTACGTCCGTGAGGCGCAGGCCCAGCGCGTCGGCGGTGGCGTGCCCGAAGCGCCGCTCGGCCGCCCGGCTCCAGCCGGTGACCGCTCCGGCACCGTCCACGACCAGCAGGGGCGCATCAGCCATGAGCTTCGCTCCTTCGCCCCCTCGCGGGGCCCGCGACCGGGCCTTCGCACTCGTGGACACGTACGCAACCAGCATCGGCCCGCGACCCACGGGCCGCTACCGGAGCGGGCCGCGGGCGGGCCGCTGGACGGACACCGCGGATCAGCGGGCCGGGGGCGGTCGGCGGGCGGGCGCCGCGGATCAGCGGGCCGACGCGGTGGGCCGACCGTCCGACGACGACGGTGCGGGCGGCGTGTTCCCGCCCAGCCCCCGCAGGAGACCGGCCGACAGCGCACCCGCCCCGGCCATGACGACGGCCGCGCCCACCGCCGCGATGCCCAGCCCATGGACGAAGGCGTCCCGCGCGGCCGACAGCACGGCGTCCGCCACCGCGTCCGGCAGCCCGGCCGCGACCGCCGAGGCGCCGCCCAGGGTCTCGCGTACCGCGTCGGCGTGCGGCACCCCGGCGGGCAGGGCGTCGGCCATGTCCCGGCTGTAGACGGCGGCGCCGATGGAGCCGAGGATCGCCATGCCCAGCGCCCCGCCCAGTTCCTGGCCCGATTCGAGGACGGCCGCCGCCGACCCGGCGCGGTCCGGCGGGGCCGCGCCCAGGGCGAGTTCGTTGGCGAGGGTCATGGCGGCGACCAGCCCGCCCGCGTACACGGCCCCGGCGGCGAGGGCGAACCACAGGGGCGAGTCGGTGCGCAGCTGCGACAGCCAGAGGAATCCGCACGCTGCGACGGCGAACCCGCCGCCCATCACGTACGCACGGTCGGTCCGCCGGGCGAGCGCGGCCCCGGCCGGTGCCATGACGGCCACCCCCGCGGCCGGCACCAGGCTCCACAGGGCGGCGGTGAGGGGGCTCCGGCCGAGCACGGACTGGAGGTACTGCGTGAAGAAGACGGCCATGCCCACGGTGGCGAACATCGCGAGCAGATCGGCGAGCACCGGCCCGCCGAAGGCCCGCCGCCCCACGAGCCCCAGGTCGATCAACGGGTGGTCGAGGCGCCTCTGCCGCCGCACGAAGACGACACCGAGCACCGACCCGGCGGCGACGCAGAGCGCGGTCAGGGGCTCGTACCCGTGCCGGGCCCACTCCTTGATGCCGTAGATGACCGCGAGGAGGGCGCCGAGCGAGAGAACGGCGCCGAGCAGGTCGAACCTGCCGCCCGCGACGGTCGCGGTCTCGGGCACCAGGAAGGGCACGAGCACGAGCAGCAGCACCATGGCGGGCAGATTGACGAGGAACACCGAGCCCCACCAGAAGTGTTCGAGCAGCAGCCCGCTGACGACGGGCCCCAGCGAGATCCCGGTGGTCATGACGCCCGTCCAGAGGGTCACGGCCGTCCCGCGCTGCTTCGCGTCGTGGAAGAGGTTGCGGATCAGGGCGAGGGTCGAGGGCATCAGGGCGGCCCCGCCGAGCCCCAGCAGCGCGCGTACGGCGATGAGCACCTCGGCGGAGTGCGCGTACGCGGCCGCCACCGAGGCGGCACCGAAGACGGCGGCCCCCGCGAGCACCAGGGCCCGCCGGCCGATCCGGTCGCCGAGGGCCCCCATGACGATGAGCAGCCCGGCGAGCACGAAGCCGTACATGTCGAGGATCCACAACTGCTGGGTGGCGCTGGGCTCCAGGTCCCGGCTGATGTACGGGATGGCGAAGTAGAGGACGGAGACGTCCATCGAGACGAGCAGCAGCGGCAGCATCAGGACGCCGAGGGCGGTCCATTCCTTACGGCCCGCGCGGGGACCGGGTGTGTTCTCCATGTGCAGCACGGAAGCGGGCCACGACGTACACCGCAAACAGCCCCCTAGTGCACCGGTAGGAATGCCCAGCTGGAGCGGAATCCATGGTCCTCGGTGCACTAGTACGCTGCTCCCCATGACCACGGAACCGCCCTACCTCCGTATCGCAGGGGAGATCCGCCGCCGCATCGCCTCGGGCGAGCTCGCCCCGGGCGACCCGGTGCCCTCCACCCGCCGGATCACGCAGGAGTGGGGCGTCGCGATGGCCACGGCCACGAAGGCGCTCGGCGCGCTGAACCAGGAGGGGCTGGTGCGCCCGGTGCCCGGCATCGGCACCGTGGTCGCGGAGAGCGGCCGGGAACGCGCCACACCGCAGGCCAGGCAGCCACAGCTCAGCCGCGAGCGCGTCATCCGTACGGCGATCGCGCTGGCGGACGCGGAGGGCCTGGCCGCACTCTCGATGCGACGCCTGGCGACGGAGTTCGGGACCTCCACCATGGCGCTGTACCGCCATGTCCCGAGCAAGGGCGAACTGGTCCGGCTGATGTCGGAAACGGTGTTCGGCAGCGGCCCACCCGAGCCGCGCCCCACGGGCTGGCGCCCACTGCTGGAACAAGAGGCGCGCCGGCTCTGGAAGCAGTACGCACAACACCCCTGGCTGGCCCGCGCCATGGCCGGCCTCACCCGCCCGACGGCCTCCCCGAACGCGATGCGCTACACGGACCGGATCCTGACCGCCCTGACCGGCCTCGGCCTCACCCCGGAACAGATGCTGCACATCCACCTCACGGTGCTGGGCTACGCCCAGGGCATCGCGATGGCGGTGGAACTGGAGTCGCAGGCCCGGCAGGACAGCGGGATGACGGCGGACGAGTGGATGACGGCGGTCGAACCCCGCATGGACGCGATCCAGACGACCCGGGCCTACCCGGTGCTGTCCACACTCTTCGACGACAACACCTTCGAACTGAACCTGCACACCCTCTTCGAGTTCGGGCTGGAGCGGGTGCTGGACGGGGTGGAGGTGCTGGTGGCGGGGGCGGACCGGACATGAGGCTCGAAGTGCCGATCTCGCTTCATCCTTCGGCCGCATCCACCCGATCGTCCGACCGTCGGACGCGGAGCAGGCGGACCGTAGGAGACTGGTACTGATGAGTACGGCCAAACCCTCCTCCCCCGACGTTTCCGCCCGGATGAGCCGCCAGGCACGCCGCGACACCAAGCCCGAGGTCGCGGTACGGAAGTTGCTGCATGCCGCGGGCTATCGCTTCCGGGTGAACGCGCGGGTGCCGGACATGCCACGGCGCACGATCGACATCGCCTTCACCCGGGCCAAGATCGCCGTGATGATCGACGGCTGCTTCTGGCACGGCTGCCCCGCGCACGCCACGCAGCCGAAGTCGAACGCTGAGTGGTGGCGGGAGAAGCTGGACCGGAACATGGCCAGAGATCGGGAGACGACGGAGCATCTGGCTGCGGCAGGATGGACGGTGCTGCGATTTTGGGAACATCAGTCCCCAGCCCAGGTTGCCGAGGTGATAGCTCAGGCTGTCGAGCGCTGGCGAACAGCTCGCCGGGATCTCGGACAGGCCTGAACCTCAGGCGGACGTCGATCGAGCACCGGTACGATGCCCCGCATGCGCAGCCCTTCTTGGACATGGGATGAACTACTACTGATCTGTTCGCGCCTGGTTGAGAACGATTGGCGTCAACTGCGCACCTACCAACCGGCTACGACCGAGTTGGCCGACCTGCTGCGCTCACTACCTCTCCACGACAGCTCAGTGCGCGCACTGCCCGAGTTTCGTTCTGCGGCGAGCATCAGCCGCAAAAGCGCGGACTTGATCACCAATCGTCCGGGGTATGCCCGCCAGGCGACCCGAGGGGGCCACCTCACCTCACTGATCGCAGAGGCATTCACCACGCGTGAAGGGGAGATGATGATGGCGGCTCGCGCCATCGAAGGGGGCATCGGTTCGGGAGAGCTGGCCACGATCCCGCCACAGCCGGACGAGGTCGACCCTGACGGCTACTCGGCGCAAGAAGGGCGGCTCCTGGCACGGTGGGCAATCTTTCGTGAGCGGAATCCGACGCTTCGGAATCGGAAGGTCGCAGAGGCGAAGCACCTGGGTAAGCGAATCCAGTGCGAAGTCTGTCAATTCCACTTTGCGGACAAATATGGCCCGATCGGCCAGGACTACATCGAGGTGCACCATCTGCAACCTCTGTACATCTCGGGCCCGAGAGAGACGCGCCTGCGCGATCTCGCCTTCGTATGCGCCAACTGTCATCGCATGTGCCACAGGAGCTACCTCGGCTCCCCGTGGCGCACCCCCGATTCCTTGCGTGCCATGCTCCGGATGACTAACTGAACGCTACTTCGCCACCAACTACGTCGCCCGGTCGATGAGCTGACCGCCCAACACCTCCTGCCTCGAAGATCGATGATGTGTATTCTTTGTGAAGACGCTGCATCCCTTCGGCACACCGCCACCTCCTGAGCGCAGCGTTGAAAGGCACAGCCATGGCCAAGAAGTACGCGTACGAGCTACCGAAGCACCGGGTCGAACACGGGATTTCGATCCCGATCGACGAGCTGAAGATTGACGACAAGGCTCAACGGACACTGAACGAGGCCAGAGCTCGGAGCCTGGCCAACAACCTGGTTCCGGAAGCGCTGGGGACCATCGTTGTATCGCAGCGCGCGAATGGGGATCGGTACATCGTTGATGGCATGCACCGTTGGCATGCCTCCAAACTGACCGACATACCTGAGTTGGTCGCAGAAGTCCACCACGGCCTTGACCAGCAGGAAGAAGCGGTCCTGTTTCTGATCAAGAACAGGGAGTCGAGCAAACCGACCCCCCTGGATGAGTACAAGATCGGGCTGACAGCAGGGCTGCCTCTCTTCGTAGACACCGAAGCCGCCTTGCGGCGACGCAACCTGACGATGGGTTCCACGGGTACCCAAACCGTCGGGGCAGTTGCCGGCGTGCTTCGAATCACCGACCTTTACGGCCCCGACACCCTGGAGCGCACCCTCAAGGTGGCCGAGGATGCCTGGGGGCGAACGAAGGAGACCTGGGACGGCATGCTGCTCGGTGGCATCGGAATGCTCCTCGGGCGCCACGGAGACGAAGTCGAAGACGGCGCGCTCGCCACGAAGATCGGCAAGAAGGATCCTGCCTTCCGGTGGCGAGCCAACGTCACGGCTCTCGCCTCCGCCGGAGGGACACGTCATAGCGGCACGGGGTCTCGAATCAGTACGTGCTACACACTCATGGTGACTGAGTGGAACCGGGGAAAACGGGCGGAGAACCGCATCAACACCTGACTCAAGTGACTCAAGACGTCACGGCGATCCGAAGGGCCGGCCGGCACTGCGGATCGCAACCCACCCCGAGTGCGAGCCACAGGCTCTATGGCGAGAAGAGCAACAATCACCTCTGCGGAAGACGATGAGGCATCGCGCTCATGGCTCCTGGCCTGAGCACGCCCGACAAAGGACTGGTTGGGGCCCACCCCGTGCGCCGTACCGCAGGGCGAATTGCCGCATGGAGCGGAACCACCAAGGCCCCATCACACCTCAGCTCACACCTCCAAGCGCGAGTTGAGGTGTGCGCCCCTTGGCCCCGAAGTCATACGTCACCAGCCACCAGGCCCCCCCCGAGCGGGAACACAGCCGCCAGAGCCCGCCCGAGTCATCGAGCCCAGGCCCCCCTCACCACCCCGCCTTCCATGAGGGCGCCACTCACGTCCGCGCCCGGTGAGGTACGCAGAGCGCACCCACCCTGCCCAGCCCCACCGCGCCGACCGATCAGTACCGCGGCAAACCATCATCGCCGGACTTCGTGCGATAGCTCCCAGGACCTACCGTTTGATCCTTGATGCTCCTCGAACTCAACTGGTCTGCACCGAAGCGCGATTAATGCGTAACGAAACTGTCCTGACGTCAGGATATGGCGGTATGGTCGTTCCCAGATGGAGTAATCGCCGTCTCGAACGACATCAACGAAGGTGCATGCATGAGCAGTTCAGCCACCCAGTTCAAGCGCTCAACCACCACGCAGGCCGCCGGCTGGTTTCTTGATCTGAACTCATCGGGTCGACTGGACCTGGACCCTCCCTACCAACGTCGCAGCGTCTGGAATTTGGCGTACAAGCAGTTCTTCATTGATTCCCTCATCAGAAACTACCCGGCGCCCACGATCTTCCTTCAAGTAGATGTCGCAGTGGATCGCCCGATGACTTATCGCGTAATTGACGGAAAGCAACGACTCACGGCCCTGTTTGAATTCCAGAGGGATGAATTCACCACCCCCGAGGATCTGAACGATCTCGACTTGGGCAATAAATACTACTCCGAGCTTCCGGAGGAAGTGCGAGTCTCCATCCTGGAGTACGTTTTTACAGTCGAGAACATTAAAGGCGCATCGATCGGCGAGCTGAACGACTCCTTCGACCGGTTGAATCGCAACGTGGCTCGACTTAATAAGCAAGAGCTGCGTCACGCGAAGTTCGACGGTGCCTTCATTCGCAAGGTTGAGCAGCTCGCCGAGCATCCCTTCTGGGCAGAAATCGGGCTAGTTACACCCGCTCGAATCCGAAGAATGCAGGACGTGGAGTACGTCTCTGAGATGTATGTCGTTTCAATGGATGGAATTCAGGAAGGCAAGGACTATCTGGACATCTACTACGCCGAAAACGACCGCGAGATCGCCAACGAATCAAATGCTGACGGGAAATTTATCGCAGTTCAGGATTACCTGCGGGACGTAAATCAGATAGCGTCGCTACGAACCAATCGGTTCTCCAACGTGGCAGACTTTTACTCCCTCTGGGCTGCGATAGACGAGATGCTGGAAAAGGGGAAAGCCCCGAAGCCCGAGATAGCAGCACAACGGCTGGAGAGTTTCGCTGCTGAGCTTGATCAGCAGACCACGCGACGGTCGGTAGAGTATCGAATTGCTGCAGTGCAAGGGTCGAACAAAAAGTCAAACAGGGAGCTTCGCGCCGCGCTGCTTCGTGATGTACTGGTAGGTCGATAGAGTGCGCGCCATCGTCTCCGCTTCGTTCAGAGGAATGTACAGCGAGATTAAACAATCGCTGGACGTTGGATGCGAGTGGCTACAGGCGCGCCTCAAGTCGGAACTCCACGATGCTCGCCCAGTCGCACTTCAAGTTCGGACCAAGTCTGTTGACTCCGTGTTCGCGAAACTACAGAAAGGCGACTATTCCAGCATCTGGGAGATGGAAGACCTGATTGCTGCGCGAGCGGTTTTTCTACATCCCTCAGACGTTTCGTCAGCCATCGAGGCTATCGAGGCAAAGTTCCCTACGGTCGAGGCAAAAAACGTGGAGGCCGGCAAGCCGAACGACTTTCGGTACCAGCAACCTCACCTAATCGTTGGCTTCCCTTCTGATTACCTTGACAGACACCCAGAACTCAAAGATGTCAAAATTGAGCTTCAGTTCACAACCTACATTCAACATGCGCTTCAAGAGTCCACACATGATGTAATTTACAAGGGTGAGCGATTTTCCTGGAGAGAAGCACGGCTGGACAGCCGACTCCGCGGGTTGCTTGAAATCGTTGACGATGTTCTCGCGAACATATCGAACGTGGCGCAGGTGGACGAAGACCCCCCATACGCCCTGTTCGACAAGAGAAATGGCATTATTGACGCTGCGAAAACCCTGTGGGAAACCTCGCAGCTTCCGACGGACCTGCGCAGATTCGCGATCACAGTCGAAGGCCTTATTTCGGCTTCAGGAATTACTATTGAGCAGCTGCTCGAAATGGCCAAGGTTCACACCGACCTCGTAGGGGCACTTTCTCTTACCCCTGTCGACAAAATACTTGGAATTCTCTTTCGGGAACGATTTGATGAGCTACAACGTGGCATCAAAGGAAGAAAACTTCTAATTTCTCCCGAGCTCGAGGATGCAGTTCCGGCAGCCGCGAAATGGCCTAAGGAGAAACGAGTAATTGTTTCATGATCGTAAAATTCAGGATAGGCTACGGTTACACGCCTCGCCCACTCGTGGACCTTTCAGCTCTCCGCCATACCCGACCACGCAATTCACGACCATCAGTGGAAATGGAGACGTATACGCGCCGGCCGACCCTCTTCGCGCGGCCCACTTAAGGTGCGAGGACATCTATGTCAGCGCGTGGCCGGGTACCCACTGCATCTAGCTCCGACGCACTAGAGATGGTCATGGGGTGTCCATGACCACAATCTCACTGGGACAGCGAGCGAGGAACCGGCTGTCCTGGCGCCCTTTCAGACGCGGGAGTTGGCAGCCAGCCCGGCGAACGCAGACCATGCACGCGGAGAGACGGTCAGCACGGGCCCCCGCGTATCCTTCGAGTCCCGGACCAGCACGGCTTCCGAGCGAACAGCGATCTCCACGCAGTTGCCGCCGCCGCCACCGCTGTAGCTGCTCTTGAACCACGCAAGTTCGGTGGTGCTCATAGCGCTCCTCGCATCTGCTCCAGCAGACTCGTGGTGGCTTGATGGCTCAGAGCCTGCGAGCGCATCTTGCCATAGCGCTGAAGCATCGCGCTTACGGGTTTCGGGTCGGTGATCAGCATGCTGCTGTCGTGGGCCTCGATGTATCCCACCCACTGATTCTCTCGCGTCTCGGCCAAGGAGAGCGGTCCTTCGAAGCCTGAGTGGTCCTCCTGGATCAGCGGCATGGCCTGGATCTCCACGTTCCGCAGTCGACCCACCGTGAGCAGGTGGTCGAGGAGTGCCCGAGTGACCTCGTTGCCCCCCATACGGCGTTCCAACAGGGCCTGTTCGACGATGAAGCTGAACGTGGTGTTGGGCCGCTCCATGAGGAGAAGCTGCCGCTCCAGTCGGGCGGTGACCTGGTGCTCGAACTGTTCCTCAGCGAGGGGCGGAAGGCGGCGCTCGAAGAGCGCGCGGATGTACGGCTCGGGTTGCAGCAGCCCCGAAATCACGCTGGGTTCGTACGAGTACAGCGAAATGGCGTCCTCCTCGATGGCCGCCCACTGCAGGAACCAGGACGCCAGTCCCACCTTCCGTGTCAGGCTCTTGGCCGCTGCCGCCAGCACCCGTGCCGCCGCCGGTCCCAGCACCTCCTCCGAGCGGTCGAGCAGGTCCCTGGGCGGGAATCGCTTGCCCTGCTCGATCTTGGCGATGTACGCCGCCGAGTACTGGACCCGAGGGGCGAACTGCTCCTGCGTCAGGTGTGCCTCGTCGCGCAGCGCCTTGAGTACGGCGCCGAACGTCTTGAGGCTGTCCGACGACTCCGGCTCGCCGCACTGTCCCCCGCCGCCGTTGTCCGAAGCCATGCCCGGCCACCTTTCCCCTACGCCGCACCCGCCTGCGGGACACCCGTACCGCGTGTCATCAAGGGTTACGTAAAGTGACTCCCCCAGTCCAGCGGGTGAGCCGGTACAAGTGGATCTGTATGGGCTCCGTGCCTGCCGTCGGGCACTCCGGCTCCGCCAGGCTCTGTCCCATGCCGACCCCCCGCAGCCGATCCGTCACCGCGGACCGCGTCTTCACCCAGCGCTTCTCCGCCACCCGCCGAGGTGCCCGTCTCGCGCGCCTGCTTGCCGCGCTTCAGCTTGTCGAGTGGGGGCTCCCTCGCGGGACGGCCGACCATGACGCGGTCGTGCTCGTCGTCGCCGAGCTGGCCGCGAATGCCGTCCTGCACGGCCGCGTACCCGGACGGGACTTCGCGTTGTCCCTCGCCTACGAGGGCGAGCAGGGCGCCATCCGTGTCGAGCTGTCCGATACGCACCCCGCCCGGCCCAGTCCTGCGACGCCGGCCCCCGATGAGGAACACGGCCGTGGCCTGGTCATCGTCTATGCCCTCGCCACCCGGTGGGGTGTCCGTGGCCGCGTCGGCCCGGGCAAGACGGTCTGGGCGGAGTACGCCGTGCCGGGACCGGCCCCTCAGGACGTCGACGGTCCCCCGCCGCTCGGCGCGTGGCTCAGGTCCACCACGCAGAAGATGTTGCCGTCCGGGTCGGCGAGTACGACGAAGTCGGGTTCCGGCGGGTAGAGGTCCCAGTCGACCGTCTGCGCGCCCAGCCCGATCAGGCGCTGGACCTCCGCCTGTTGTTCCTCGGCCGTGTCCGCGAAGAGGTCCAGGTGGATCCGGGGGCGCGGCTCGGCCGGGGACGCGCTGTGCATCAGGCCGAGGGCCCGGCCTGAGCCGTCCGCGTACATGAGCGTCCGCCATGTGTCGCTCGCCCAGTCCTCGGTGGCGACCAGGTTCAGCGCCTCGGTCCAGAAGGCCACTGCGCGAGGGATGTCCGTGACACCGATGACGGGGATTCCGAGTCTCAGCATGGGGCGAGCCTAGGGTCTGCCCGTGGATGATCGGTCAGCCCGCGCCGGCACCCGGGCGCGGCGTCGGGCCGCGCGGCGGGGGCTCGTCCGGTGGCCGGGGGAGGAAGGGGATCTCGTCGTCCATCAGTTCCGTACGGGACCAGGTCCGGTAGTTCGCCGGAGGGAGGTCCGCGTTCGGCCAATGCGGGTCGGCGGGCGTGTAGTCGTTCTCCGACAGGCCCGCGACCTGCAGCAGGTCCAGGAGCATGCGCTGCGTCAGCGGTTCGTCCAGGTACTCGGCGGCGTCCTCGGCCCCCCAGCGGACCACGGTTTCCGCCGCCCGGGCGATTCCCTCCACGGTGGCCGTGGGAAACGCCAGAGCGAGGGAGACCTTCACGATCTCGACGGCGTCCTCTCCTCGCACGGTCTACCGCCTCCTTTCGCAGACGATGCAGAGTCCGACCAGGGCCGCGAAAAGCAGTCCCATCTTGCTCGTGTTCTGGGCCTGGCGCAGACACTCGCGCCGGTCGAGATGCGCGTACTGCGGGGTCGACATGATGTCCCGGACGTAGACCTCCCAGTGGTCCTGCGCCCGCTTCCAGTCGTTGCGGTGGGCGACCCGGACCCAGGCGTCGACGAACTCCTGCCGGGCGTGGTTGCCGTGGAAGTAGGGCCGCAGGTCGTCGATCAGGCCCGGAGGCCTGAGCCGCTGACCCCATGTCCGCTGCCGGAAGAGCGAGTTGGCGGAGATCGACTTCACGCTGCCGATGCGCGTCGTGATCACGTGTCCGGCGAATCCACCGATGATGGCCGGGACCAGGAGCCAGCCGAGGAGGGACAGGGCCCAGAGGAGCGTGTGCTCGGGGGCCTCGATGAGCGTGAAGACCTCGTACACGCCGCTGGGGCTGCCGGCTCTGGCGGCGAAGACGTACAGCACCAGCAGGCAGAGGGCTATGGGGAGGCCCCAGTCCAGCACCCACTGGGTGACGCCCTTCAGCGCCTTTCGCGATCTCCAGGCGCGGCGTAGTCGCGCGGTGATTCCGGGCCGGCCCGGCGGCAGATTCAGGTGATTCGGGACAGGAACAGGACCGTGCACCAACGTTCGCCCCCCGGCAGGTCAGAAGTGACAGGTACGTGGTCACCGGTCACGTCACGCTCCCCCGCTGCCGCACTCGGCCGCGCCGGGGGAAGGACAGGATAAGGGGCGTGCCGCCGCCTGCGGTCCTCACATACACAGGGCGGAATCAACCGGCTTCCCGGGGCCCTCCGGTCACGTCAGCGGTCTGCGGTAGCGGACGTACTCGTTCCGGCGCTGGAAGCCCACGCTCTCGTACAGGTCGTAGGAGCGGTGCGGGTTGGCCGTGCCCGTGAAGAGCCTGGCCGTCGTCGCGCCGTGTTCGCGCAGGCTTCGCAGGCCGTCCAGCAGGAGCGCCCGGCCGATACCGAGCCGGCGGTGGTCCGTCCGGATGCTCAGCTCCTCGACCTCGCCCAGGGTGCGTTCGTGCGGGCGGAGGGAGCAGAGGGCGGCCCCCACCATGTCCTGGCCGTTCCATGCCGCCCGCCAGCAGGCCGGGTCGGCGGTGGCGGCGAAGTCCTGGTACGCCCATTCCTGGGTGAAGCCGGTGCCCGCGTACGAGTCCACCACCGTCCGCCAGGCCGCGCGGTAGTGGCTCGGCCCGATCGGTCCCGTCCGTAGCCCGGCCGGCAGTTCGGCCTCCTGCTCGGGCAACCGGGCCAGATCGGCCAGCTCCAGCTCGACCAGGCTGAAGACGCGCCGGTAGCCGGCGGTCAGCAGCAGCTCCGTGGCGTCCTGCTCGGAGGCCGTGGCGTTCGCGCCGATCACCGCCGTGCGCGCCGTTCCGTGTTGTCGGACGAGCCCGCGGATCCGTTCCTCGGCCCAGTTCAGCATCGCCGAGCCGACGCCCTGCCGTCGGTGCTCGGGCAGGAGGTAGCCGCGGTGCAGGTAGAGCCACGTGCCGTCCCGCTCCCGCCACCACCGGATCGTCGCGTAGCCGACGACTTCGCCGTCGCGCGTCACCAGGACCTGGTTCCTGGACGGCTCCTCCAGTGCTGCGGAGGCTTCGGCGATCTCTTGCGCTGTCGGGGGCCCTTCCACCACCGAACGGGCATCGGTCCCGTCCCGTACGGCGCAGCCCAGACGCACCGTGGCCATGGCGTCGTGGACTTCGTCCGCGTCTCGATAGGGGTGGAATCGGAAGCCGGACGGAACGTCCTGTCCTGGTGCGCGATCTGGCATGCCCGGATGATCCCGCACGGCGGGCCCGCCCCGCCTCCCCATTCAGCTGCCGCTCAGCGGTGACCCCCAGGCGGATTCGTGCCGGGGCCTCCGCGCGAGGTGGGCGAGCAGGCGCGCCGCCGTGTCGGGGGCGGTGTCCTGCGGTGCTCCGACGGAAACCAGTGCGGCGCCGAGCCTCGTCGACGCCGTCTCCGGTAGGTCCAGGTCGTCGAGGAGGGGGATGAGCAACAAAAGGCGCGCGGCCGGGTGCTGGACTCCCTCAGCCGTGGGGGACGGGGTGTCCGCGATACGGATCAGCTCCTGCCAGGGCAGCCCGGACCCCGAGAACTCACCGTCCCCGCTGCCCATCCGCCGCGCGACACTCCCGCCCGGGTGCGTGAGGAGGTAGTCGGTGCCGTAGTCGCCGGCCAGGTTGCGGTGGATCACCACGACGCCGGCGCCGTTCGCGGCCGGGACGCGGAACACCGGCCACCGCTCGGGGTCGAAGAGGAGCTCGGACATGGCGTCCGTATCGGCACCGTCGTCGCCGAACCACTCCGGAGAGGGCCGCGCGGCGCTCGTCCCCTCATCGCACATCGCCAGAAGGTAGTTCGACCAGAAGCCCGGGCGGGCCAGCAGCGGTTCGCCCGGGACCAGCGGGGCGTCGTATCCCTTGATCTGCACCCCGTAAGCCTGCCACCGGCTGCCCGCGCCGCCCCCGACGGCACGGTCACGGCGTCAGCACGATCCTGCCGAAGACCTCGCCCGCGTCCATCTTCCGGTGGGCCTGTACGGCCGCGTCCAGGGGCAGCACCTCGTGCACGACCGTCTCGATCTCGCCGCGGCTCGCTGCGGCGAACTGGGCGCTCCGTACGGCGTACCGCTGGGCCTCGGGGACAGTGGCCGAGCTGAAGGTGGCGAAGGACATCGACTTCTGGAACGCCGCCATGATCCTCGTGCCGAAGTCCTCGGGTGGCTGGCCCCCGACGGCGCCCACGGCCACCAAGCGGCCGTTCGGACGGAGCCTGTCGAAGAACGACGGCATGTCCTTCCCGGCCACGACGTCGATGATGACGTCGTAGCCGGCGGGGGCCCCTTCCTCTCCCCCGCCGGAACGGTCCAGCACGTGGGTCGCCCCGAGCCGGCGCAGTCTCTCCCCGCGCTCGGCCGAGGACGTGGTGACCGCCACCGCGCCGGCACCTTCGCGGGCGGCGAGCTGCACCGCCGTGATCCCGATGCTTCCGGCCGCGCCGCGTACGAGGACCGTCTCCCCTGCGGTGAAGTGGGCGTGGCGGAGGCCGAAGTGGGCCACCACACCGGAGCTGCCGAGCGTCACCGCGTCGACGGCGGACAGGCCCTCGGGGAGGGGGACGGTGTCCGTGACCGGCACGGCGGCCTGTTCGACGTAACCTCCGCCGGTGCCGGTGAACGCCCACACCCGCCGGCCGGTCCATGCGGGGTCGACGCCGTCGCCGACCGCGGTCACGGTGCCCGCCACCTCGCTGCCCGGGACGAATCCCTCCTCGAAGCCGTAGGCGGCCAGGGCCCCGCTGCGGATCACCGTGTCGACGCCGCCGACGCCGATCGCCTCGGTGGTGATCAGCACCTGCCCGGCGGCGGGCGCGGGGGCCGGCAGGTCGACGGCGACCAGGCCCTCGGGGCCGCCGTACGTCTGGATCGCGAATGCCTTCACCCGTGTCTCGTCTCCTCCACGTACTCCAGGAACGCCGGGGTGCGGTCCTGCGCGATGCCCGCCAACGGCCCTCCACCTGCGCGGTCGCCGCCGGCAGGGGAACCGGCGCGACGCGAGCTCCCTACGTCCCGGACGTTAACGGACGCCCCCGTCCGTTTGGCTAAAGTGAGAGCATGAGCGAGCGTTTGCCTCACACCCCGCGTTCCGACGCGCTGGACAACCGCGCGAGCCTCCTCGACGCGGCCCGGGCGCTGTTCTCCGCCGACGGCCTGGACGTGCCGATGCGGGAGATCGCGCGGCGCGCCGGGGTCGGGCCCGCCACCTTGTACCGGCACTTCCCGACCAAGCAGACGCTGATCGCCGAAGCCTTCGCGGACCAGTTGCACGCCTGTCGCACCATCGTCGACGAGGGGTGCGCGGACCCCGACCCATGGCGTGGTCTGCGCGGGGTGATCGAGAGGATCTGTGAGGTGCACGCCCTCGACCGGGGCTTCACCGAGGCCTTCCTGTCCACCGTGCCCGGGGGTCCGGATCTCGCGGGTCGTGCGTACACGCTCGGAGCGCTCGCGGGGCTGGCCGAGCGGGCCAAGAAGGCAGGGGGCCTGCGGCCGGACTTCGTCCTGGACGACCTCGTTCTCGTCCTCATGGCCAACAAGGGGATCCACACCAGGTCGCCCGCCACCCAGGTCGCGGCCTCCCGGCGCTTCGCGGCGCTGGCGATCCAGGCGTTCGCGGCCGATCCCGAGCGGGTACCGCTGCCCCCGGCGCCCCGGCTGGCGTCTGCGGCGAACAAACCAGCTGCGGGGAGCAGTTCGTGAGGCGGCGCAGCGGCCCCCGGCCGGACCTGGTCAGCGCCCGCCCGCTGCCGGGCTCGCCGGACGCGGCAGTGGCTGCCGCCAGTCGCCCAGCGTCCTGACGAGGAACCGGCGGGCCGGAGCCCGTACGTCGTCCCATGCCGGGTCCACGGGCAGGTCATCGGCCCAGAGGCCGGAGCGGCCCACGGCGTCCATCTCGCCGAGCCGGCGGCCTATGGCCTGGAGATCACGCAGGTCCTCGGGGTCGAGGACGCCGCGCTCCCCCAAGCCTTCCGAGATACGGCAGAGGAGCTCCGCCTCCGCGACCACGGAACGGGTGTCCTGCTCACGGCCGCCCAGCCAGGCCAACTGGTCCTGTGTGTCGGCCGCGAGGAGAGCCATGAAGCGCAGCGTCAGGGTGCGCAGGTGGGCGTCGCCAAGATCGTTCATACACCGAGGATCGCACCCGTGCACATCTCCGCGGCGGCCGCCCTGCTGACAGGATGGCAGCGCCGAGGCCCACGGCCGCGGCTTCGACGAGTGTCCGGACGTACGAGGCGAGGAGCGCCCCGAAGTGACCGGTGAGCTGCGGTGGTTCTGGGGCGTCGTTCTCGTGCCCGCCAACCTGCTGAACGCCTACGTCGTTTACGGCGCTCTGGTGATCCGGCCCCAGGGCGTCTGGGACGAGCACACCCTGACCGGGATCGAGGTCGCATCGGCGCTGGCGATCGTCCTCGGCGTCGTCATCACGCTGCTCGCCCTGGTCCCCGTACGGCAGAGGGTGCTCAGCCGCTGGTGGCTGGCGCCGTCGCTGGTCTTCCTCGCGGCCGGCGCGGCACGCTGGGCGTACATCGTGCACACCTATCCGCCGGGCCCCGGCCGCTGAGGGGCGCTGCGGCCGCCGTCGGGGGTTACGGGCGCCTCCCGTGCTGAGCCCCGCCCCGTCGTGGGTGACGGCGGGGCTGGCGTCGCACGGCGTGAGCCCCGCGCCCCCCGCTACTTCTCCGTGACCGGCTGTTCGTCCGGTTCGTCGGCGGTGGCCGGGGTGCCTCCCGCCACCGTCGCCTTCCGTGTGCCGATCGCCGGAGCGAGGAAGACCGCCACCGCGACGAACGCCAGGACGACGATCATGGCGGAGCGCAGTCCGTAGTGGTCGCCGAGGAAGCCGAGCCCGGGCGGACCGACGAGGAACGCGATGTAGCCGATCATCGCGACCAGGCTGACGCGGGCCGCCGGGTCGGGGCCCGAGTCGCCGGCCGCCGAGAGGGCGACGGGGAAGCCCAGCGAGGCCCCCAGGCCCCAGAAGAGGACGGCCGCGCCCGCGAGGACCGGTGAGTCGGCGAAGATGACGAGGGCGAGCCCGAGGGCGGCGGACAGGGCGCTGGCCCGGACGACGGGGCCCCGGCCGAAACGGTCGATGAAGAAGCCGCCGCAGAAGCGGCCGAGCGTCATGGCCGCGGCGAAGCCCGCGTAGACGGCCGATCCCAGGGCGGGGTCGACGCCGTGGCCGTCGACCATGAGCAGCGGCAGCCAGTCGTTGGCGGCGCCCTCGGCCAGAGCCATCGCGAGGATGATCCCGCCGATCAGCAGCAGGCGCCGGTCCTTCCAGACGGCGGGGCGGGCCGGTGCGGTCCCGCCGTCGGCCGTCCTCCTCCTGGTCCTGCCGACGCCGGCGGGGATGGCCCGGAAGGCGTACGCGAACATCGCGGCGGTGATCACGGCCATGCCGCCCAGGTGCCACTGCACCGGGAACTCGACGGCGGTGCACAGGATGCCGAGCGCGGCCCCCACGACCGTGCCCAGGCTGAAGAAGCCGTGCAGCGTGGGCAGTACGGTGCGGCCGGTGATCTGCTCGACCTCCGCGCCGTCGATGTTGACGGCCACCTCGCCGCCGCCCATCCCGGCGCCGAAGAGGAACAGTCCGGCGGTGACGGCGGGCGCGGAGGAGAACAGGGCGCCGCAGCCGATGGCCACCGATCCGGCGATGATCAGCGCGGTCCCCACGCCCATGACGGGCCGGGTGCCGAACCGTGCGACCAGCGCGCCGGAGCTGAGGATGCCGAGCATGGAGCCCACGGACAGGCCGAAGAGCACAAGGCCCATCTGGGCGGTGGACGCCCCGAGTTGATCCCTGATGTCCGGCGTGCGGGTCACCCAGGAGGAGATCGACAGGCCGGGTATGAGGAAGAAGAGGAACAGTGACGCCCGTCGGCGGCGTGTGGCCAGGTCCATCAGTGACGCGCTCTTTCAGGAGTGCACGGCCGGGCGGACGCCGCCCCCGGATGAGTATGTACAAACGTACACTCCTGCGCGCGAGCCCTCCAGGGGCAATCGGGCCAGGGCTGTCGGACGGGGCTTCCGGACAGGGGCTTTCGGACCGGGACTGAGGGCCTGGGCTTTCAGAGCCAGCCGTGCTCCCGGGCGATGCGGGCGGCGACGTGGCGGTTCTCCGCGCCGAGCTTCATCGCGGCGGACGAGAGGTAGTTGCGTACGGTCCCGCTGGACAGCGAGGCGCGGGCGGCGATGTCCGCGACCGGCGCCCCGTCCTCCGCGTACGACAGGAGCTCCGCCTCCCGGGGCGTCAGGGGCGACTCACCGGCGGCGATGGCGTCGGCCGCCAGTTCCTGGTCGACGTAGCGGCCGCCCGTGTGGACGGTCCGGATGATCTGCGCCAGCTGCTGCGCGGAGACCGTCTTGGGTACGAAGCCGCGCACCCCGGCGCTCAGCGCCCGCTTCAGGGCTCCGGCCCTGGCGTGGCTGGTGACGATCATCGTGGCGCAGCCGGGCACCGTGCCGCGCAGCTGGTCGGCGACCGCGACCCCGTCGAGGCCGGGCATCTGGAGGTCGAGTACGGCGACGTCGGGGCGGTGGGCCCGCGCCATCGCCAGGGCCTCGTCGCCGGTCGCGGCCTGCGCGACGACCGTGATGTCGTCCTCCAGGGTGAGGAGCGAGGCGAGCGCACCCCGGATGAGGTGCTCGTCGTCCGCCAGCAGGACCGTGATCATGCGCCTTCCTCCCAGGGAATGTGTGCGGTGAGGCGGAAGGTGCCGCCGCTCTGTTCGACGGCCAGCGTGCCGTTCAGCCCGGTCAGGCGTTCCCGCAGGCCGCTGAGGCCCGTGCCCGCGCCGGTCCCCTCGTCGGGCGCGCCGTCGTTCTCCATCACGAGCAGGGCCGTGGTCGGGCCCGCCGTGCGCAGGGCCATGGTGCAGCGGGAGGCGCCCTGTGCGTGGCGGAGCACGTTCGTCGTCGCCTCGCGCACCACCCAGCCGAGGGCCGACTGCACCTCCGGGGGCAGGCGGGCGGCGGGCCCGTACTCGATGCGGCAGTCGATGCCGGCGGCCTCCAGGACGGAGCGCGCCCCGGCGAGTTCGGTGTGCAGGTCGGCGGTGCGGTAGCCGCGCACCACCGACCGGATCTCCCGCTGCGACTCCCGCGCGATGCGCTGCACCTCCTCCATGTGCTCGACCGCCTCGGGCCTGCCGCGCCGGGCCAGCTGCGCGGCGAGCTCGCCCTTGAGCGCGACGACGGCGAGGTTGCGGCCCAGGACGTCGTGCAGGTCACGCCCGAAGCGCAGGCGTTCCTCGGCGACCGCCAGGCGGGCCTGCGTCTCGCGGGCGGCCACCAGTTCCTCGACGAGCCGGACCCCCCAGCCGGAGGCCAGGGACGCGGTGGCCATGAACGGCACCATCACCGCGGTCGCGCCGATGAGGAGGACCAGGGTCTCGCCCGAAAGCCCCGCCACCGCCGCGCCCGTCACGGACGCGACCGACACGACGGCCACGAGGACCACCCCCGTGCGCAGCCCGAGCCCCAGCACGGGCGGCCCGGCGTAGAACATCAGCAGCCACAGCATGTACGCCGTCAGGTCGCCGTTCTCGATGCGGCCGGACGACAGCAGCACGCATCCCCAGGCCGCCATGGTCACGGTCACGGTCGTGTACGCCGCCGCGAGGCCGTAGGGCCGCGGGCCGAGGGCCAGGTAGTGGTACAGGGCCGAGCGCCACAGCAGGAGCTGGGCTCCGGCGTGCGCCACGCCCAGCACGATCACGGTGGCCGTCACCAGCGCGCCGAAGCCGCCCCGTACGACCCAGATCGTCCACAGCCCCGCCTCGCAGACGGACATGAAGCCGACGCTGCCCACCGCGTAGCGGCGGTACCGGCTGGGGCCGTCGGGGCCGCCGAGCCGCTCCACCCACTCCTCCACGCTCATGGTGCTCATGGTCCCCAGCTTCCTCGTCGCTCCGCCCGCGTCCGTCATGGCGTGCCGTCAACTGCGCGGGCCCCAACGGAACCACTGCCGCACTCCGAGGGCCGCCACACCTGTCCAGGCCAGGGCGGCGAAGAGCAGACGGATCTGGTCCAGGCCGTCGAGGCCGCCGGCCCAGCCGCCCTGGAGGAGGTCCATCACCGGTGAGAAGGGCAGCCAGGCGCTGATGTCGCCGGCCACGCCCGGCAGCACCCCGCGCGGTACGAACATCCCGGAGCCGACCATGCTCAGCAGCCAGAACGGCAGGAAGGTCAGCTGCGCGCTCTCTGCCGTCCGGGTGACCGCGGCCGTCAGCGCGCCCGCGGCCACGAGCATCGCCACTCCCACGAGGAGGCCGAGGACCACCAGGTGCGGCGCGGCGGGCGCGGGTGCGTCCAGGACCACCGTCAGACCGATGATCAGCAGGACACACTGCACCAGCGCCAGCATCAGAGCCGGGATCGCTCCACCGGCGAAGATCTCCCAGTCGCGCACCTCGCCCGTACGCAGCCGCTTGAGCACGAGGCTCTCCCGGCGTGTGACGTACACACCGACGAGGTTCGAGTAGACGGAGAAGAACAGCGCCAGGCCCAGCGAACCGGGCAGCAGGACCGTCGCGATCGACAGGCCGGTGCCGCCCAGGTCCAGTCCCTTCACCATGCCCCGCATCGAGAAGGCCGTGACGGCCGGTACGAGGAGTGCGGTGACCAGCGCGGCCCTGCTGCGCAGCAGGAGGGTCAGCTCCGCGCGGCCGAGGGCGGCCAGCCGGGCCGTGGTCCCGCTCCGCGCGGGCGCGGTCGTCTCCGGTCGGGTCACGCTCGCGGTCGTCGTCATCGTGTCTCCCCGTTCCCGGTGGTCGCGGTGGTCGCGGTGATGGTGCTGCTTCCGGTGGTTGTGCCGTTTCCGGTGGTCGTGCCGTTCCCGGTGGTCGTGCCGTTTCCGGTGGTCGTGCCGTTGCGGGCGGTCCCGAAGTCCTCGAAGCCCTTGGCGATCTCCATGAACGCCTCCTCCAGCGACGCCGACCGCGCGTCGAGTGCGTGCAGCGCGACGCCCGCGCGGTGGGCCCAGGTGAGCAGTTCGGTGGTGGTGCGCTGGAGGTCCCGGGTCTCCAGCCGTACGGTCCCTCCCTCGTCGGTGTGCCGGGTCACGCCCATCGCCGCGAGCGGCGGCAGTTCGCCGAGGAAGCGGTCACGGGGCAGCTGGAAGCTGATCCGGGAGGGCCGCTCGGCCACCACGTCGGCGACCCGTCCGGTGGTGGCGATCAGCCCCTGGTGCATGATCGCCAGCCGGTCGGCGAGCTGTTCGGCCTCCTCCAGGTAGTGCGTGGTGAGCAGCACGGTCGTGCCCTGGGCCTTCAGCTCGCGGATCAGGTCCCAGGTGTCGCGGCGGGACTGGGCGTCCAGGCCGGTCGTCGGCTCGTCGAGGAACAGCACCTCGGGCCGCCCGAGCAGGGCCAGCGCGAGGTCGAGGCGGCGGCGTTCGCCGCCGGAGAGCTGCTTGACCCGGACGGCGCGCCGACCGGACAGGGCGGTCAGTTCGAGGGCCTCCTCGGCGGGGCGGGCGCCGGTCGTGCAGCCCGCCCACATCCGTACGGTCTCCAGGACCGTCAGCTCCGGCGGGAAGCCGCCCTCCTGGAGCATCACCCCGATGCGGTGGCGCACCTTCCTCCGCTCGTGGAACGGGTCGTGGCCCAGCACCCGGACCCTCCCGCCGGTGGGGGTGTCCTGGCCCTCCAGGAGCTCCAGCGTGGAGGTCTTGCCCGCGCCGTTGGTCCCCAGCAGGGCGAAGAGCTCTCCCCGGGCGACCGTGAAGTCGATGCCGCGTACGGCCTCGAAGTCCCGGTAGCTTCGTTTCAGTCCGATGGTTTCGATGACTGCGTCCATGTCCTCCACACTCCCGGCGACACGGGGTGGAGGGCAGTGCGCTCTGTCATCAGGTCCGTATGACGGCTGTCATGCCGGTCCATGACAGACCTCACCCGGCCCCGTCCCCCGGCCCACGCCCCCGTGCTGCCGCCGAGTACAGAAAAATCCCCGTTCCGGAATTGCGGAACGGGGATTTCCTCACGTACATTGAGTGGTTCTGTGTGCCCACAGAAAAGGCCCCTCACCGGGGGCCACTAGAAACACCATATCCGGCAGGGAGCGATTTTGTCAACTCGCGAAAACGTCGAATTGCAGAAGGAACAGGAATTCATCGACCGGCTCTACGACCGTGTCGACGCGCTGCGCGGGGTCGCCGCACAGCGCGTCGAGGACGCCCTGACCCCGGTGGGGAACAACCTGCAGGCCCGGCTCGAACGCGATGTGCTCGTCTCGGAGCGTTCCGGACTGCTGGCCGCCCTGAATGCGGTGGACGGTTCGCTGTGCTTCGGCCGAATCGATCTCCGCGACGGCGTCGCGCACCATATCGGCCGTATCGGAATTCGTGAGGACGACACCGAGCACACGCCCCTTCTGATCGACTGGCGGGCACCGGTCGCCCGCCCCTTCTATCTGGCCACCGGGCATACGCCGATGGGGCTGCGCCGGCGCAGACACCTCACCACCGAGGGCCGCACGGTGACCGAGCTGCACGACGAGATCCTCGACCTGGGGGACGACGAGCGCACCGGCTTCGAGGACCCGAGCGGCGACGCCGTGCTGCTCGCCGCGCTGAGCTCGGCCCGCACCGGTCGCATGGGCGACATCGTGCGGACCATCCAGGCCGAGCAGGACCGCATCATCCGCGCCCCGCACCGTGGGGTCCTCGTCGTCGAGGGCGGACCCGGCACCGGGAAGACGGCGGTCGCGCTGCACCGGGCCGCGTTCCTGTTGTACGAGCACCGTGAGCTGCTGGCCAAGCGCGCCGTCCTGGTCGTGGGCCCCAACCCGGCCTTCCTGCGCTACATCGGCGAGGTGCTGCCCGCGCTCGGCGAGACCGGCGTCATGCTCGCCACCCAGGCCGAGTTGTTCCCCGGCGTCCACGCCCGTGGCACCGACACGCCCCGCGCGGCGGCCGTCAAGGGCGGCGCGGGCATGGCGGAGGCGCTCGCCCTCGCCGTACGCGACCGGCAGGGGCTGCCGGAGCCGGGCGCGCCCCTGGTCGTCCCGCACGACGACGGCGACCTCGTCCTGGACTGGGAGATCGCCTACGAGGCCCGGCAGGCGGCCCGCGAGACCCGGCTGCCGCACAACCTCGCCCGCCCGTACTTCACGTTCCACGTCATCGACGCCCTCACCCGGCAGCTCACCGAACGCATCGGCGCCGACCCCTACGGCGGCCCGAACTTCCTGGGCCCGGACGACGTCGCCCAGCTCGGCAAGAGCGTCGCCGCGAGCGAGGAGGTGCACGCCGCCGTCGGTGAGCTGTGGCCGCTGCTCACCCCCGAGGACTTCCTCGCCGACTACCTGGCCGAGCCGGTGTACGTACCGGACGAGGACGCCGGAGCCATCCGGCGCGCACCGGACGACCGGGAGTGGACGCCGGCCGATGTGCCGCTCCTCGACGAGGCGGCCGAGCTGCTCGGCTCCGACGACAGTGCCGAGCGGGCCGCCGCCGAGGCGGAGCGACAGGAACGGGTCGCGTACGCGCAGGGCGTCCTGGACCTGTCCCGGGGCTCGGAGACGTACGAGTTCGAGGACGAGGAGGACTCCGAGGTCCTGGCCGCCCACGACATCATCGACGCCGAGCGGATGGCGGAGCGTCAGGAGGAGGCCGACCACCGCAGCGCCGCCGAGCGGGCCGCCGCCGACCGGACCTGGGCGTTCGGCCACATCATCGTGGACGAGGCGCAGGAGCTGTCGCCGATGGCCTGGCGGCTGCTGATGCGCCGGTCGCCGACCCGCTCGCTGACCCTGGTCGGCGACCCGGCCCAGACGTCCGAGGAAGCGGGCATCGGCTCGTGGGAGAAGATCCTGGAGCCGTACGTCGGCGACCGCTTCGAGCACGTACGGCTGGGCGTCAACTACCGTACGCCCGCCGAGATCATGGAGCTGGCGGCCAGGGTCGTACGGGCCGATGACCCGTCGTTCGAGCCACCCGGTTCGGTGCGGTCCACGGGTGAGACGCCGTGGACGCGGGAGACCGGCGCGGATCTCGCGGGCGCGGTGGCTCGGGCCGTCGAGGAGCTGACTCCGGAGGAGGGGCGCCTCGCGGTGATCGCGCCGCGTGAGCTGCACGAGGAGATCGCGGCCCCGCTCGACGGGATCACACCGGGCGCCGAACCCGACCTCACGCGGCCCGTGGTGCTGCTGGGGCCGCGTGAGGCGAAGGGGCTCGAATTCGACCACGTACTGGTCGTGGAGCCGGGGAGGTTCGGGACGAGCGACCTGTACGTGGCGCTGACCCGCGCCACGCAGCGCCTGGGCATCGTGCACCGGGAGGAGCTGCCCGCCTCGCTGCACTGAGGACGGGGCGGGCGGGCCGGGGCCTGGTCGCCGCGCGTGCCGGTCGTACCGCGACGGCCGCCGCCCGCCTCACTCGGCCAGGAGCTGCTCGAACAGGTCGGGCTCTTCCGTGTACTGCTCCTCCATGTCCGCGATGCCCTTCGTCACGACGCCCGCCAGATGGGCGGGGCAGGCCAGCAGTCCGGGCGCGAACTCCTGGTCGGCGGCGTCGGATCCGGGCTCGTAGAGGCGGGCGACGCGGGCCATGAGGTCCTGGGTGCGCTCGCCCCGGCGCGCGTGGCCGTCCGGGTGGGCGCACGTGCCGTCGGCGCTCAGGGTGCTGGCGGCGTTCCGGAGGATGCCGAGGATCTCCTGGGCGATGCCGGACGACAGGTTCAGGGAGGTGGCCGCCGTCGCCATCAGGAGCAGCAGGACGGTCCGGTCGGCGGCGGGCCCGTCGGGACCGAGTCGCTCGTAGCGCCGGGCGGCCCAGAGAGCCGCCTCCTCGGAGGCCGTCTCGTCCTTGAACGGCACGTGCCGCGCGGTCAGCGCCTCGATGTGGAGCCGGCCGTCGGGGCGCAGGTACACCGGGTCCAGGTGATCCGTCCGCCGGGTGCCGAAGAGGGTCTCGACCGCCCCGCGCAGGTGGTCGCGCGCCTCGACGGCGAGGGGACGCAGGAAGGCGGTGCAGGTCCACGCCTCCAGCGAGGGCCCGTCGCCCTCGTCGTACTCGTCGCGCAGGACGGTCCGGCCGCCGGGGCTCTGGAGGTGGATCCCTTCGCCGGCCTGCTGGTCGGCGCCCCCGTTCAGGGCGGGGTGCTCGCCGGGGCCGTGGGCGCAGGGCGCGTCCGGAAGCAGCGGCAGGACGGACTCCAGGCCCTCGATCATGTCGTCGAGGAGCGGCCGCTGCTTGATCCGGCCCGACCCCGTGTACCAGCAGCACGCGTGGGCGACGACGACGTAGCCGGCGAGTGCGGCCCTGGAGAGGAGGCGGGTGGGCGGCTGGGCGTGGATCTCCAGGTCCCAGCGGGGATCGCCGTTCGGATAGTCGTTGAGCACCCTGTCCAGGGAGCCGATGCTGCTCTCGTGATGCCTCGGGACGATCTCGGGTATCCCGCCCACGCACCCCGGAAGGATCACGTCGGCGACCGTACGGGCCCAGCCGGCGGCGTTACGGGGGCAGGCCTCGGCCCCGTCCCACTCGCCGAGCGGAACCTGCGTGTCCGGGAGGTCGAACAGCGCGTCGGCGTCCGTCTCCCACTGCTCCAGCGCCTTGGTGTACGGATGGTCGTCGTGGCCGCAGTCGTCGCTCTCGGGAAGCTTCGCGTCCAGGGCCTCGGCCGCAGCGGCGAGGGCGTCCGCCGACGCCTGCTCGACGGGGGCGCCGCGCCGCCCGATGACGTATCCGGCCATGCCGGCCAGCCCGAAGGCCAGCAGGACCGCGTCCTCGCCGCCCGGTTCGGCGGCGAGCAGGCGGGCGCACTCCAGGACGACGGGGTCCGCCTGGGCGGGGTCGGCGTCCGGGGTGACACCGGCCCACGTCTCGATCAGTTCGTTCATGCAGAGAAGAACGTCAGGCGCGGCCCGGCAGTTGCACCCGGGCCGAACTTCCGTGCGGAGGGCGCGGTCCCGGCGCTCGCGGCCCCGGCGAACAGGACGTCCGTACGCTCGCCGCCGGACTCAGGGACCTGCTCACGTCACCTTGAAGGCCGCGTGCTCGCGTTCGCCGTCACCCGTTCCCGTACGGACGCGGCCGGACCAGCCCGCTCTGGTAGGCGACGACGACGAGTTGCGCACGGTCGCGGGCGTGGAGCTTGTTCATGGCCCGCTGGATGTGGCTGCGCACGGTCAGGGGGCTGACCACGAGCTGCTCGGCGATATCGGCGTTGGACTTGCCGTGGGCGGCCAGGGCCATCACCTCGCGCTCGCGGTCCGTGAGGGAGCCCAGGCCCTCGGGCGGCGCCGACGGCGTGTCGTCGGGGGTGGCCAGGAAGCGGGTGATGAGCGCGCGGGTCGCCGTAGGAGAGAGCAGCGAGTCACCCGCCGCCACCGTACGGATGCCTGCCAGGAGGACGTCCGCGCCGACGTCCTTGCCGAGGAACCCGCTCGCACCGGCGCGCAGGGCCTCGGCGACGTTCTCGTCGTTCTCGAAGGTCGTGAGGATCAGGACGCGGGTGGCCGCCAGTTCGGGCCGGGCGCAGATGTCGGTGGTGGCGGCCAGGCCGTCCGTACCGGGCATGCGGATGTCCATGAGCACCACGTCCGGCCGGTGTTCACGGGTGAGACCGATCGCCTCCTGGCCGTCGGCGGCCTCGGCGACCACGGTCATGCCGGGGTCCGAATCGATGAGGATGCGGAAGGTGGCCCGCAGCAGGGCCTGATCGTCGGCGAGCAGGACGCGGATGGTCATGGGGCCGTGCTTTCGTCGTGGCTGTCGAGGGGGAGGGCGCAGGAGACTTCGAAGCCGCCTTCCGGGCGGGGCCCCGCCCGGAAGGTGCCGCCGGTGGCGAGGGCACGCTCGCGCATGCCGAGGATCCCGAACCCGTGGCCGGGGCCCGGCCGGTCCGCGGGGCGTGTGGAGGAGGAGTCGTCGGTGACCGTGAGGGTGAGGAGGCGCGGCCCGTAGGCGAGCCCCACCCGGGCGGTGTGCGTGGCGGCGTGCTTGGTCACGTTGGTCAGGGCTTCCTGGACGATCCGGTACGCCGTCAGGTCGAGCCCCGGCGGGAGCGGCTGCGGTTCCCCCTCCACCACGACGGTGACGTCCAGGCCGGCCGCGGCGCAGGCGGCGGTCAGATCGGGCAGCTGCCCCAGACCGGGTGCGGGGGCCAGACCGTCGGGGGTGTCGGTGTCCTGGCGCAACAGGCCGACGGTGGCCTTGAGTTCGCGCAGAGCGGCAGCCGTCGTCCCGGAGAGGTTGTCCAGCATCTCGTACGCCCGGTCGGGATCGACCCGTGCGAGATGCGCGGCGGTCCCCGCCTGGGCGTTGGCCAGGGCGAGGTGATGGGCGACCACGTCGTGGAGTTCCCGCGCGATGCGCATGCGCTCCTGGACGACACGGTGGCGCGCCTCCTCCTCCCGTTCGCGGGCGGTGTGCTCGGCGCGGGCGGCAGCGTAGTCACGGCGGACCCGGACGTAGCTCCCGAGGGCGGCGGACAGCAGGACCCAGGCCGCCGGGTTGACGACGCCGATGACCCAGCCGGTGTGGAGTTCGCTGCGCCAGGCGCCGGGCGCGACCGTCACCACGGCGGCGGTCAGCGCGCAGCACCAGGCGGCAGCGCGGTTGATCCGCAGACTGACCGAGTACTGGGCGGCCAGCAGCGGGCTGAACAGGAGGGGCGTCATGAGATACCCCGACGCGCCCTCGGCGACGGCGCACAGCGCGGTCGCCACCAGTACCTGCACCGGGTGGCTCCGACGCCAGGTCAGCGCGGCGCAGGCCAGCGCCGACAGGCCGAGGCCGGGCCACGGGGTGTGCGGGCCGGGCAACGTCCAGTGGCTGAGGAGGGTGCCTCCCGCAGCGGTCGCGAGCAGCAGTGCGAGCGTCACGACCTCGGTGGTGCGGGGGCCGCTCATGACCCGGCGCCGCCAGGTGGTGCTCATCGTGGGATCTCCGAGGTCGGAACGGATGCGGCCATCGTGACAGACGCGGGTCGCGGTGCCGCCGACCACGGCACCGCGACCCGCTGGGCGTACGCGCTCAGGTGCGGACCCGCTCCTGCGGGTGGACGCCCCCGGCCGGGGGGTCCTGGACGGGAGCCGGCTCCCGGGTGAGTCCCGCGCCCTCGATGTCGACGTGCGGCAGCACCTTGTCGAGCCACCGGGGCAGCCACCACGCGCGGTGCCCGAGCAGGGCGAGGACGGCGGGCACGAAGGCCATCCGGACGACGAAGGCGTCGAACAGCACGGCGACGGCCAGACCAAAACCGATCGTCTTGATCATGGACTCGCCGGCGCCGATGAACCCGGAGAAGACCGCGATCATGATCACGGCAGCGGCGGCGACCACACGGGCGCTGTGCCGGAAACCGGTGACGACCGCCTGCGCGGGCCGCTCCCCATGGACGTACGCCTCGCGCATCCGGGCGACGAGGAACACCTCGTAGTCCATCGCCAGGCCGAACACGATGCCCACCAGGAAGATCGGCATCAGGCTCATCACCGGTCCCGCCTGCTCCACGCCGAGCAGCTCGGCACCCCAGCCCCACTGGAACACGGCCACGACAGCGCCGAGCGAGGCCAGCACCGACAGCAGGAACCCGACGGCGGCCTTGACGGGCACCAGCACCGAGCGGAAGACCACCATCAGCAGCACCAGGGACAGCACCACGATCACCATCAGATACGGCACGAGCGCGTCCTGGAGCGACCGGGCGACATCGATGTTCATCGCGGTGGAACCGGTGACCTCGAAGGTCGCCCCGGTCTCGCTCTCCAGCCCGGGCCGCTCGTCCCGGATGGTCTGCACGAGGTCCTTCGTGGTGCTGTCGCTCGGCCCGGTGGCCGGTACGGCGGAGAAGAGCGCCGTGTCGCCCTCCGCGTTGAACTGCGGCGGCGAGACGGACACGACACCGTCCGTCCCCTTGATCCGCTCGGCGATCGTCGCGGCGGCGGCCTCGGGGTCGGCCGCACCGCCGACATCGGTGACGACCGTCAACGGACCGTTGAAGCCCGCGCCGAAGCCCTCGGCGAGCGCGTCGTAAGCACGGCGCTCCGTCGACGAGACCGGCTTGGCCTCGTCACCCGGCATGCCCATCTCCAGATCGGCGGCCGGCAGGGCGAGCACGCCCAGGCCCGCCACGCAGACCAGCAGCACCGCCACCGGGCGGCGCAGCACGAACCGGGCCCACCGGGAGCCGACATTGCCCTCGGAACGCGCGGCCCGCCCGGCGGGGCCACCGGCCGCACGCCGCCGCACCCTGCGGGACAGGACGGCGTCCGGCCACATCCCGAGCAGCGCGGGCACCAGCGTCAGCGCCACCAGGACGGCGAGGACGACGGCCCCTGCGGCGCAGAGACCCATCTTCGTCAGCATCGGTACGCCGACGACCGACAGCCCGGCCAGCGCGATGACGACCGTGAGGCCGGCGAAGACCACGGCCGAGCCCGCCTTGCCGACGGCGAGTCCGGCGGCTTCCCGCGGTTCGTGCCCGCCCGCCCGCTCCTCCCGATAGCGGGAGACCACGAGCAGGGCGTAGTCGATGCCGACGGCGAGGCCGAGCATCGAGGCGAGCGTGCCGGTGGTCATGGACAGCCCGAAGGCGCTGCCGAGTGCCAGGATCGCGCACATGCTGATCCCCACGCCGACGACAGCGGTCAGCAGGGGCAGCCCGGCCGCCGCGAGGGAGCCGAAGGTGACGAGCAGGACGACGGCCGCGAGCCCGATACCGATGGCCTCGCCCGGCCCGCCCGCAGCCGGTTGCGTGGCGAGCGCGGTACCGCCCGTCTCCACGGTGAGGCCGGAGTCGCGGGCCTCACCGACGATGCGCTCCAGGCCGCTCTTGTCCGCGTCCGTGAGATCGCTCGCCGCGACGTCGTAGGTGACGGTGGCGTACGCCGTCGAGGCGTCCTTGCTCACCGCCCCGGCCCGGAAGGGGCTGGCGGCACCGGCAACCCGAGGCTCGTCGGCGGCCTCCTCGACCAGGGTCTCGACGGCGGCACGGTGACCGGCCGCCGTCACCTTCTCGCCCTCGGGGGCGATGAACACGATCCGCGCGGTGGCGCCGTCCGCGTCGGAGCCGGGGAAGCGCTCCTCGATGAGGTCGAAGGCCTTCTGCGCCTCGATGCCCGGCATGAAGGACGTGCCCTCGTCACCGGCGGCGGGAGCCTTGGCGGCACCGGCCCCGACGGCACCGAGGAGCACGGCCCACAGGATGACCACGAGCCATCGCCGCCGGAAGGCGACGCGGCCCATGCGATACAGGAAGGTAGCCACGAGTCTGGGATCTCCGCATCCGATCTGGGGTACCGGTCCAGGCTCGCGAAAACGGGCCCCCACGGCGTCGTGCGCCTACCGTCACTTCCGCCTGGTGCCCTCACACGAGCCCTGCCGCGCCCTCCTCCTCAGGCAGGAGTGCGAGGGCGTCCGGGCCGCCGGGGTCCCCCACCCCACCGCATCGGGCACAGGATGTCGGGTCCGGCAGGGTGGGGCCTTCCTAACGTGAGGAAGCGAAAGGGAAGGAGTCCGGGATGCTGGACCGGCTGAACGAGGCCATGGAGCACATCGAGTCCCACCTCGACCAGCCGGTCGACGTGGCCGGTCTCGCGCGCGTCGCGATGACGTCGGAGTACCACTTCCGGCGGATGTTCTCCGCGCTGGCGGGCCTGCCGCTGTCGGAGTACATCCGGCGCAGACGGCTGACCGTGGCGGGCGCCGAGGTGCTCGCCGGTGACCGGACGCTGCTGGACATCGCGATCCGCTACGGCTACGGCTCGGGCGAGGCCTTCGCGCGGGCGTTCCGCGCCATGCACGGCGTGGGCCCCGGCGAGGCCCGGCGCACGGGTGCCGCGCTGCACTCCCAGCAACGGATGTCCTTCCGCCTCGTCGTCGAAGGGAACAGCAGCATGCGATACAGGATCGTGGACAAGGACGCCTTCCGGGTGGCCGGCAGGAAGGCGCGCGTCCCGCTCGTCCATGAAGGGGCCAACCCGGCCATCGCCGACTTCGTCCGGAGCATCGCCCCGGACACGCTGCGGCGCATCGCCGCACTGGCCGACCAGGAGCCCGCGGGGATCGTCGGGGTCAGCGACCAGCTCGACCCGAGCCGGGCGGAGGGCACCGAACTCGACTACTACCACGGGGTGGTGACGGGAGCCGAGGTGCCCGACGACATGGACGCCCTGGCCGTCCCGGCCGGTCCGTGGGCCGTGTTCGAGCACTCCGGCCAGTTCCCGCAGGCGCTCCAGTACCTCTGGCGGGACGTGTTCACGCAGTGGTTCCCGTCGAATCCGTACGTCAGCAGGCCGGGACCCGAGATCCTGAGCGTACGGCTCTCGGAGAACGGGACCCGGGCGGACGCCGAGCTGTGGATCCCCGTGGAACGGACCACCGGCTGACGGCAGTTCCGTGCGGCGGCCACCGGGGGGTGGGGTGGCAGGATGACGCCATGGCGACGCTGCTCCACCTGGATTCCTCGGCCGACCGCGCGGCGTCACGGTCGCGGGCCCTCACCGCGGCCTTCGCGTCCGCCTTCTCCGAAGCCGGGCCGGACAACGTGGTGATCCACCACGATCTGCACGCCGCACCCCTGCCCCACCTGCCCGATGCGAGCCTGCACTGGGCCCCGGGGCTGCGGCCGCCGGGGGCGAGCCCCGACCCGGCGGCCGAGGAGCTCCAGCAGCGACTCGTCGAGGAACTCCTGGGCGCGGACGTGCTCCTCATCGGCGTACCGCTGTACAACTACTCGCTGCCCTCCAGCCTCAAGGCCTGGCTCGACCACATCCACGTACCCGGGCGGACGGCGCCGTCGGCGCGGTCGGGCGCCCCGCTGGCCGGACGGCCGGCGGTGCTGGTCACCAGCCGGGGCGGCGACTACGGCGAGGGCACCGTGAACGAGGGGCGGGACCACGCGACTCCCGTCCTCGAGCTGATCCTCGGGGAGGAGATGGGGATGGCCGTCACCGTGGTCGCCACCGGCCTCACTCTGGCGGCCGGCCTCCCGTCGCTCGCGGGACAGGCCGCCCGTGGCGAACGGGAGTACGCGGAGGCGCTGCGGCTGGTGCGTGCACTCGGCGGGCGGGCGGGCTCGGGGACTCCGGCACCGGCGCCCGCCCCGGAGCTCTGACCGCGCGTACGACCGCTAGCCGGGGGCCGAGTGGGCCCTACCGGCCGCCGCCCAGCTTCTCCCGGATCCACGCGAGGGCGAACTCCACGACCTCGGCGGCTTCGAACAGGTGGCTGTCGGCGGCGCCGACCGTGCCCCGGCGCCCGATCCCGGCGGCCAGCATGTCCCGGACGATCGTCTCGAACGGGTCCTGGCCGCTCGGCGTGACGGAGGAGTAGTCGAAAGCCCCGCCCGAGGAATCGATGTCGCGGAAGCGGCGCCAGACCCGCCGCCCGTCCTCCAGCACCGGCTGCTCGTACTCCACGAACCGCTTCCCGGGCGCGTCCGCGAGCGCCTCCGCGTGGTGCAGGAGCGTGAGCGTCTCCAGCGGCGCGCCCAGCATCAGCACCCGGCCGCCCGTCTCGACCAGCCGGGCCAGCGGGCTGCCGGGGCCGTGCGGGTCGTCCCACGGGTGGTCGGCCATCAGCGCGGCGGCTCCCGCCCCGAGCGCTGCGAGGCTCACGTCGGGGTGCCTGCTGCGGACGGCCCCCGGCCACCGGCGCACCGCCTCGGGGAGCCTGCCGTGGTCGTGATCGGCTTCGCTCGACTCCGGTTCGTACGCCGGGTGTTCGGCGCGCACGGCGTCCTGCCAGGGCTCCGGCCAGTCGGTGAACCCGTACGGCAGGGCGTCGTGCCAGCCGCAGCTCACCACCAGCGTCCCCCGCTCCCCCACGACGTCCCGCAGGGCGGCGACGACGGTCGTGGGGCCTCCGGTCACGTAACCGATGGCGGACATCCGCGTGTGGAACATGACGGTGTCGCCCGCGCCGAGCCCGAGCGCGGCCAGGTCGCGGCCGATCCGGCGGCGGGTGACGGGGCCGTCGGCACGTGCCATCAGGGCGGCGGCCGGGTCCTGGGGTGAGGCGTCCATGGCGGTGACGGTACCGGCCCCACGGCTCGGGGGCCCCGCGGATGGTGGGAGGCGGCGGGAAGCGAGGGGAATGCGGACGGTACGGGCCTCGGGAGGCATGCCGAAGTGCCGGAATCCCAACGGGAACCGTGGGGCGTGGTTCGGCCGTCCTCACGGCCGAACCACCGCGCCGGGCACAGTCGGTGCCGTGCGGGACACCCCATGTATCCAAGGAGCAGCATGACCGCCCACGGCAGTACGCGACCCCGGAACAGCCGCCCGATGAGCACCGGTTCCCTGTCGACGCGGAGTGCGCGCACGGTTCTCCGGGACTGCGCGAAGGGCGTCCTGGTGCTCACGCTCGTGGTCGGCGGCGCTGCGGCCTGCGGCCCCTCGGACGGGAGCGGGTCGTCGAAGGGCGGCAGTCACAAGGCCAAGGACTGGAAGGTCGGGGACTGCGCCGGGCCCGACACGAGTGAGTCGAAGGACGGCTTCCAGCCCCTCGACTGCGACGACCCGAAGGCGACGATCAAGGCGCTGGAGATCAAGGACGGCGAGATCTTCGCCGGTGCCGTCGAGTGTCCGGCCGGCACCGACGAGATCATCTCGGTGAAGGTCTCCTTCGGCGGGAGCTCCGGCGGCGGCCTGCCCAGCAAGACGATCTGCGGCCGTAACCTCTCCGACGACCACCCCGGGGACGCGGGTGCGGGCGGCGGTCAGCTCGTGGTGGGCGACTGCGTGAGCGACGAGGCGAAGGAAGTGGCCTGCGCGACCGGCGGGAACAAGGTCCTCGCCCTGACCAAGACGGCCGAGGAGTGCCCGGCGGCCGCGGACAACCCGATCGAGCTCTTCCCGAGCCCGGGCCGCCCGTACGACGCGATCTGCACCAGCAAGGCCTGACGCGGGGCGGCCGGGCCCCGCGTCGGCGGGAGCGGGGCCCGTGTCCACGGGAGCCCGGCCCGGCCGGGTCGCGCCGCGTGCCGGGCCGGGCGTGCCGTGTGCGTGCCGGGCCATGCGTGCGTGTCGTGCATGCCGTGTCGAAGTGTGCGCGATGCCTTGACGTGCCCCTGTCGAGATGGCTTCATGGGAGCGCTCCCATAGAGCCATCCGATGTTTGGCGTCACCCGGCACCCACTTTCTGGAGTCGCAGTGAGATCAGCAACGAACACGGCACGGAAGAGCCCCCTGACCGCTTTCGCGAGAAGCACCGCCCTGCTGAAGGGCCTGGCCGCCCTGCTCGGCATCGTCCTGCTGGGCGCGCTCGGCCCCGCCGCCGCACAGGCGGCGCCCGCGCGGGCCGAGGCCGCGGCCACCGGTCTGCACATCAGCAACGGCCGCCTGCTGGAGGGCAACGGCAACGACTTCGTGATGCGCGGCGTCAACCACGCGCACACCTGGTATCCGGGCGAGACCCAGTCGCTGGCCGACATCAAGGCCTTCGGCGCGAACACCGTCCGCGTCGTCCTGTCCGACGGCCACCGCTGGACGAAGAACGGCCCCGCCGAGGTCGCGGGCATCGTCGACGACTGCAAGGCGAACCGGCTGATCTGCGTCCTGGAGGTGCACGACACCACCGGGTACGGCGAGGACACCGCGGCGGGCACCCTCGACCACGCGGCCGACTACTGGATCGGGCTCAAGGACGTCCTCGCGGGCCAGGAGGACTACGTCATCATCAACATCGGCAACGAGCCCTGGGGCAACACCGACCCCGCGGGCTGGACCGCCCCCACGACCGCCGCCGTGCAGAAGCTGCGCGGCGCCGGCTTCGCCCACACGATCATGGTGGACGCGCCCAACTGGGGCCAGGACTGGCAGGGCGTCATGCGCGACAACGCCCGGGCCGTGTACGACGCCGACACCACGGGCAACCTGATCTTCTCGATCCACATGTACAGCGTCTACAGCACGGCGCAGGCCGTCACCGACTACCTGAACGCCTTCGTGGATGCCGGACTTCCGCTGCTCATCGGTGAGTTCGGCGGCCCCGCCGACCAGTACGGGGACCCGGACGAGGACACCATGATGGCCGCCGCCGAGCAGCTCGGCCTCGGCTACCTGGCGTGGTCCTGGAGCGGCAACACCGACCCGATCCTCGACCTGGCCATCGACTTCGACCCGAGTCGGCTGAGCTCCTGGGGCGAGCGGATCTTCCACGGTGCGAACGGCATCGCCCAGACCTCCCAGGAGGCCACCGTCTTCGGCACCGGCACGGACCCGGACGACACGCAGGCCCCGACCGCCCCCGGCGCCCCGGTGGCCTCCGCGGTGACGGCCACCTCCGCCACACTGACCTGGCCGGCGGCCACCGACAACGTTGCCATCAGCGGTTACGACGTCGTCCGGGTCAGCGGTGGCACGGAGAGCGCGGCCGCCTCCTCCACCACCAACACCGTCACCGTGACCGGGCTCAGTGCCGCCACCGCGTACGAGTTCGCCGTCTACGCCCGTGACGCGGCCGGCAACCGCTCGGCGCGCTCCGCCACGGTGCGCGTCACCACCGACGACAGCGGCCCGACACCGGGCGTGGGCTGCTCCGTGGGCTACCGGGTGACCGGCTCCTGGCCCGGCGGCTTCCAGGGCGAGATCACCATCCACAACACGGGCACCGGCGCCATCAACGGCTGGAACCTCGGCTTCGCCTTCGCCGACGGCCAGACGATCTCCAACATGTGGGGCGGCACCCCCACCCAGAGCGGCGCCACGGTCAGCGTCGCCCCCGCCGGCTACACGGCGGCGATCGCCGCGAACGGCTCGGTGACGCTCGGCTTCACCGGCACCAGCGGAGCCACCAACACGGCCCCGTCCGCGTTCACGCTCAGCGGCAGCACCTGCACGACGGTCTGATCCGGGCACTCCCACCGGCCGGCGGGGGTCGCGTCCCCCGCCGGCTCCCCGTGTCCTTCGCGCGGATCGTCTTTATCCAATCGCGCCTAAGCGACGGGCCGTTGGGAGAGGATTACTCCGTGTCAGACTTCATGGAGTTCGAGTTCGACGACGGTTCATCCCTGGCCCTCCAGGTGTTCCCTGCGGCCACCCCTGCCGAGGGATCGGCGCCGGGCTTCGGCACGTCCGTGCCGGTGGCGCGGGGGTCGCGGCTGGGCGCGGTGGCCGGGACCGCGCTACGCGGGGTGCTGGCTCCCCTGGTCCCGCTGCTCCAGCAGGTCCGTGACACGGCTGCCGCCGTCCCCGACCCGCCCGACGAGATCTCGGTGAGTTTCGGAGTACGGGTCGGGCACGACCTCAAGCTGGGGGTGGTGGGCGTGGCGGGTGAGGCGACGCTGACCGTCACCGCCAACTGGCACCTGGGGCAGCAAGCCACCACGGACGGCTGAGGTGCTCGGACGGGGGGATCGCGGCGCGTCCGGCAAGGACGCCGCGCGGCTGTCCCTGGTGTCGGTCCTGAGCCCGGGCACCGCGCGCGTCGTGGGCAGCGGCGTCTACATGGGCGGGCGCCGGCTGCTGACGTGCGCCCATGTGGTCAACGAGGCACTGGGCCGTGCCATGTTCACCCGGCCCGCCCCGGAGAACGCCTCCCTGCGGGTGGGCTTCCCGTGCCTTCCCGAGGGGCCCGATCTCGCGGCACGGCTCGTGGCGTGGAAACCCGCCCACCGCGCGGGGGCGCCCGACATCCCCGTGCTGCTCGGCGAGCCCCTCTGGGGCGGCGACCTGGCCGTACTGGAACTGGCGGAGGAACCCGGGGCGCCCGTGACACCCGCGCCCTGGCAGTACATGGACCGCGGCCAGGAGGTCCGTGCGTGGTACGGCGACGGCGCGACGTTCACCTACGCCGACAGCAGTGTCGGCGCGGTGCACCAGGACCACGGTTTCGTCGACGGCGCGCCGCGCGGTGCCGCGATCGGCCCCGGCTACAGCGGTGGGCTGCTGTGGTGCGAGAAGGAACAGGCGGCCGTCGGGCTCGTCCTCGGGGTGATGTCGCCGCCGGACGGTCCCTTCCGCGCCGAGAACGTCCAGCGCCGCGCCATCGTCGCCCCGTGGCAGAGCGTCGAACGGTTCCTGGCCGCCAAGGAGATGAAGGCCGGCCCGGCACCCGGCGACACCGGCCGGCTCACGCCCGGGCCGGTCGCCCCGGTCCTGCGGCACAAGCTCCACAAGGTCGTCCTGAGCCTCCTGCCCGATGAGGAGCAGCGCCTGCGCCACACCCACCGGGTGCTGTCGGCCCTCGGGCTGCCGGGCGACTCCGCGGCCGACGCCTCGGTGGCCGCGCTGGTGGACCTCGTGCTGACCCGGCCCCGGGCGGCGGCGGTCCTCACCGACGAACTGCCCGGCAGGCTGCGCGAAACCGCGCTGAAGCTGCTGTCGTTGTGCCGTGGCGCGCTGGTCCCGGGGATCCTCACCCCGCTGGAGCTCGCGTCCCTGCTGGCCCTGCTGGAAGGGGAGCCGGGCCGGCTGCTGGAGGAGGCGGCGCGTGACGCGCTGGTCAACACCACGTTCTGGGACGAGCCGCTCGACACCCTCCGGGGCGACCCGGACGACGCCGTGCGCACCCTCGTGCTCGCCCTGGAGAACTACTGGGGTGACAGCGCGTCCACCGACACCCCGCACCGGGTGCCCGCCCTGCTGACGGCGGTCGAGTACGTCGCCGCTCTCACCGGCCCCGGGCAGCGGCGGGAACTGCGCGAGTGGGTCGCGGTGGTGGCGGAGAGGACCGGCGTGCACGAGTCGGTGCTGCTGTCCCGGCGCACCGACGCGGAGGACTGGGCCCGCGCCAGGCGATCCCGTACGACACCTGCGGAGCCCCGGCTGACCGTGCGGCTCGACCGGGACCCGTCGGGCGGGCACCGCTGCACCGTCTGGTACGACCCGGGCACCGGGCAGGACGGTGCCCTCCGGCTGGTGCGGGCGGACGACGACCCGCGCGGACCCCAGGAGGTGGCCCGGCTGGTCCAGGACGTCCTGCTGCGCGAGGTCCCCGCCGCGGTGCGGGTGCGCAGCACCCCGCTGATCGAGTTCGTGGTCGAGCCGGAGGACCTGGACCTGCCGGTGGACCACTGGGACGACGGTGACGCGGACGACGGCTTCCCGTCCGTCCTGGGCGTGGAGTACGCCGTCGTGGTGCGGTGCCCGGAGCTGCGCACGCAGTCGCTGAAGAGGCTCAGGGCCTGGGAGACCCGGTCGGTGGGGTTCCCCTCCGGCGGGTTCGCCCGGCTCATGCCGGAGCACAGCGAGCCGGAACACGTGTACAAGCTGCTGCACCAGGACCAGAAGACCGGCCGCCTGGCCGTGGGCTGTGCGCCGGAGCACCGGCGCAGGCTCCAGGTGGTCTGTCTGGCACACGGCATCCCCGTCGTGCTGTGGGACCGCAACGACTCACCGCGGCGGATCGACCAGCTCACCGGGCTCATGCTCAACGGCCACCCGCGGAGCCTGCCCGAGCGTGTCCGGGCGCACCGCGCCCGGACGCTGGGGGGCTCCGGCGAGGACACGGTGGCCCCCGTACTGGTGTGGGACGACGCCTCCCGCACTCCGCCCGATCCCTACTGGAGCGACCCGTCCTGGGAGGACGCGACCTCATGACGGCAGCAGATCACCTCACGCCGCAGGACCCCGACGGCTGGCGGCTCTTCCGCGGTGAAGGGCCGCCGCGCCAGGTGACGATGCCACCCGCACCGCCGTGGCGGCGGTTCGGAGGGCCGGACACGGCAGGGCCGGAGGCAGCCGCGCCCAGGGCGCCGCGCCCGTACCTGATCGGGCCGACCCAGCGGGACATCGTGAACGCGGCCCTCCATCTGCGCAGGCCGCTGCTGGTCACCGGTCATCCGGGCACCGGCAAGTCGTCGCTGGCCCATGCCGTGGCCCATGAGCTCTCGCTGGGTCCCGTACTGCGGTGGCCGGTCAACAGCCGGTCCACCCTCGCCGAGGCGCTGTACCAGTACGACGCGGTGGGCAGGCTCCGCGAGACGAACCTCAGGCAGCATGCGGACGGGACCGCCCCGGGCATCGGGTACTTCATCCGGCTCGGCCCGCTCGGGACGGCCCTGGTGGCGGACGGGCGGCCGCGCGTGCTGCTCGTGGACGAACTCGACAAGGGTGACGTCGATCTGCCGAACGACCTGCTGACGGTGTTCGAGGAGGGCGAGTTCGAGATCCCCGAGCTCTCCCGGCTGCCCCCCGGTGAGGACGACATCGAGGTCCACAGCTCGCGGGGCGGTGACACCGTGACCGTCCACCGGGGAGTGGTGCGCTGCCAGGAGTTCCCGGTCGTGGTCATCACGAGCAACGGCGAGCGGGAGTTCCCGCCCGCTTTCCTGCGGCGGTGTCTGCGGCTGGACCTGCCGGACCCCGACGAGGAACGGCTGCGCGCCATCGTGGCCGCCCATCTGGGTGCGGACGCCCTGCCCCGGGTGGACGACCTGGTACGGGCGTTCCTGGCCCGGCGGGCTCCGGGTGAGCTGGCCACGGACCAGTTGCTGAACGCGGCGTTCCTGCGGCTCGGAGGGGTCGATCTGGACGCCGAGGGGCTGCTGGAAGCGGTGCTGCACCGGCTGGGGGGTGCTCTGTAGCCGTGCCCGACCGTCTTCTCTCCCTGCTGCGGGACGTCGGCTTCGACGTCACCGCCGAGGAGTTGGTCGACTGCCTGTGGCTGGCCGAGCGGATGCCGGGCGACGCGCCGCTGGCGGTGGCCACGGGGCTCCTGGGAGGCGGCGCCCGGCCGCCCGCGCCGGCGCGGGAACCCGGCGCCCCTCCCCCGGCATCGTGGCCGGAGGAGAAGGAGAGCACCGGCCGGCCGGACGCCCCGGCGGACGAGCCGGAGCGGGCCGAACTGCACGCCTCCGCGGGCCCGCCGGCGGAGGTGCCCCGGGGAGAGGCCGTCGACGCGGGCGGCCCCGAGGATGTCGGCCAGGACGAAGGCCCCGCCGACCCGGAGCCCGTGCCGGCGGCGGAGGCGGAGCCCGTGGAGGACCGCAGTGCCGCGCTGCCCGTGCGCATCCCCCATCCGCACGCGCTGGCCCTCCCGTTGCGTACGGCTCGCGCGCTGCGGCCGCTGAAGCAGTACCGCCCGCACCCCTCGGCCGAGGAGCTGGACGAGGCGGAGACCGCGGCGCGGATCGCCCACTCGGGCCTGATCGACGTGGTGACCCGCCCCGCCCGTGACCGCTGGCTGGACCTCACGGTCGTCGTCGACGACGGTGTCTCGATGCTCCTGTGGCAGCAGCTCTGCTCGGAGCTCAACTCGCTGCTGGCGCACCTCGGCGCCTTCCGCCAGATCCGTACGTACGGACTGCGGCTGAGGCCCGGGCGGGCGCCGCGGCTCAGCTCCCGCCCCTTCGTGCCGGACGCGCCGACGGTCTCCGCCGAGGTGCTCACCGACCCGTCGGGCCGGACCATGACGCTGGTGATCTCCGACGGGGCGGGGCCCGGGTGGCGTACCGGTGCCATGCGGGCCGTGCTGTCCCGCTGGGCGGCGCACGGTCCCACAGCGGTGATCCACACGCTGCCGCCCCGCATGTGGCGGGGTTCCGGGCTGCCCACCCGACGCCGGTCGGTCCAGGCGCCGGGGCCGGGGGCCGCCAACTCCACGTGGCGGGTGCGGGATCCGGTGCTGCCGGAGGCCCTCTCCTCGTTCGGCACGGTTCCGATCCCGGTGCTGACGCCGTCACCGCGGTCGTTCGCCGACTGGGCCAGGGTCACCGCGGCCGGCGGCTCCGGAGGTGTGCTCGCCCTGTGGGACGCGGACACGGCGGAACGGCAGCGCCCGTCGGGTGTCCGGGCCCGTCCGCGTACGGAGAAGCCGCCCCGGCGGGTCCGGCCCGACGCGGAGGTGCAGCGGTTCCGCCGGGCCGTCTCCCCGGAGGCCTACCGTCTGGCCGCCCATCTCGCGGCGGTCTCACCGCTGACCATCCCGGTGATGCGCCTCGTCGTCCACTCCCTTCCGCGCCCGGTCACCACGGCTCATCTGGCCGAGGTGTTCCTGAGCGGGATGCTGCGCCCGGCGGAGGCGGAGCACGGGCCCCCGGCCGCCGATGTCCTGCCCCAGCAGCGTGTGTTCGCGTTCACCAGCCGCTCCCGGGACATCCTTCTGGACGCGGTCCCCACCACCGAGGTCCTCGCCTCCACCCGCCGGGTGTCCGAGCACATCGCCGAACTGGTGGGCCGTTCGCCGGACTTCCCCGCGTGGCTGGACCGCGCCGACGGGACGAGCCGGCTGCCCGACGACAGCAGCGCCTTCGCCTGGCTGAGCCCGGCGCTCCAGGACCGGCTCGGGCTGACCGGGCTGTCGGCGCAGGAGTGGACCGAACAGCCCACGCTGCCCCGGGAGATACGGCTCAGTCCGCCGGGGAGCATCTACCCCCAGTTCCCGCTCGTGGGCTACTCGCCGGCGAACACCACCTGGTCCGCGGTCGAGGGCGGTTCCCTCGTGACCCTCGGCGGATACCGGCTCACCGGGCAGGCCAACCAGCCCGGCGGGCCGTCGCTGTTCGCCGGGTCCAAGGGCGAGGACCAGGCGGTGATCCGGGCCGCCTCGACGCACCCCCGGAGCGTGGCGGAGGTCCGCCGGGAGGCCTTCGCCCTCGCCCGGTTCGACCACCCCTGCCTCCCGTCGCTCCTCGATGCCGATTTCGGCGCCGGCACCCCCTGGGCCGCCGCCACCGGTGCGCTCAACCGGCTGGGGCAGGGAGCCCCGGCGCTGCGAGGCGTCGCGCAGGCGCTGCGGGTGTACGAGAGCTTCGGCACGGACCTGATCCTGGTCCTCGGCCAGCGGCTCGCCTCGGCCCTCGACCACAGCCACCACGCGGGGGTCGTGCACGGCCATCTGTCGGCGGACCGCGTCCTGCTCACCCTCGACGGCCCGCTGCTCATCGGCTGGCACCGCTCCGAGATCGCCGCCCCGGGTGCCGCACCCGCGCCGGGCCGGGCGGCCGGGGACGTACGCGCGCTCGCCGCCCTGCTCGGTCTCCTCGGGGCCCATACGGACTGGCACCCGTCCGGCACGCGGAAATTCGCGCCCCTGCTGACCGACGGGGAGAACGCTCCTGAGGTGGGCCGGGAACTCGCCGAGGAGATCTCCGATCCGTCCCTGGCCGCCCTCCTCCGCCCGTTCCTGACGCTCCCGACGCACCACCGGGCGATGACGGCGGAGTCCATGCTGGCCGCCTTCCGCGACCGTGTCCCCCGGGACGCGTTCCTGCAGCCGTTCTCCTGGTGGCTCCCCGCGAGCACGACGGCCGTCATCGACCACGCCCGGCTCGACCTCTCCTCCAGAGCTGCGCCGGATCCGCAGATCCTGCTCCCGGCGCAGCTGCCGCCCGGCGCCGAGATTCCCGTTCCGGACGTGGCGCCCACCGCGGACGACGGGACGCATGAGCCGGGCCGCCGTGGCCGGCAGCTCACGAAGTGGTTCCGTCTGCCGGGCCGCCCCGAGCAGGCCTCGCGCCGTGTCCTGCGCCGCCGCGCGAAGCCGGGCGAGGAGACCGTCATCCGTCCGCTCGACGACCGGCCGGACCACCCGGGCCGTCTCGCCGTGGTGTTCGGCGCGGGCACCGGCTCGGGGCGGTCGACCGTGGCCGTGCAGCTCGCCTCCGCTCTCGCGGCGGCGGCCCCCGCATCCCGGCGACCCCCTGTGCTGATGCTGCCGTTCGACCCCGCGGCGCACGTCATCGGATACCGCATGGTGGCCGAGGAGGGCGCCTCGTACCGGCGGGGCCTTCCCGGCTACCGGGTGTCCGCGACGCTCTCACCCGCCGACATCCGGCTCTCCCCCACCGGGGTCTGGGTGACGCTCAAGGACTCCAACCGCGCGGACTTCGTCCACCAGCACGCTCCGGCCGGGCAGCCCCCGCCCCCCGCGCGCGAACACCGGGACGTCCTCTCCCGTGTGCGCAGGATGGGCACCCTCGTGGTCGACTTCAGCGGCGGCTTCGAACCGCCCGGACCGTCGCTGCGCGGCACCTTCGGCGAGGTCGACCGTCTCGTGATCGCCTGTTCCGCGGACCCGGACCAGGTGGCCGGGGCCGCCGGCCGGCTGGACTGGCTCATCAGGCACCGTCATGCCTCGCTCGTCTCCGACGCCCTCCTGGTCCTGTCCGACCTCACGGGGACCACCGCCGGCCTGGCCGGACTCGACGAGGCGGAGCGGCGGTTGGGCCCCCTCGTGCGGGACGTGGTGCGCATCCCGTACGACGCGGCCCTGCGGGACGACGGCCTGGTCGACCACGCCGTGCTCGGGCCCCTCACGAAGGAGGCGTTCAGGAAGGCCGCCCGGGGCCTCTTCGGCTGAACCCGTGCCGCGTACCGCCGGGGGCGCCGTTCCCACCGAAAGTTTTCGAACGTTTCGGAGCGTTGACCGAAATTTGTCGGAGCGGCTAGCCTGCCGCTCGAATCCCCGGACCTCGGTCATGTCGCCGTCCTCATCCATGGGTTCACCCTGCTTCCCCCACCCAGCCCGAGGGAGCACCACCGTGATCCGAAGATCGTCGATGCTCAGCCTGTTCGCCGCCGCCGCGCTGACCGCCGCCGTCGTCACCCCCGCGCTCGGCGCCGGGGACGGCCACGGGCCTGGCGGCTCACCGGCGCCCGGGGAGCGCAACGCCCGCTGGGTGAGCACCTGGACGTCCATGCCGCAGCTGACGGAGCCGGGCAACATGCCGCCCGCGCCGTTCACCCAGGACGACGCGGTCCTGACCGATGCCACCCTCCGTCAGACGGTCCATGTCTCGGCGGGCGGTGAGCACATCCGGCTCCGCTTCTCGAATGCTTTCGGTGGCGCCGTACTGCCGATCACCAAGGTGTCCGTGGCCCTGCCGCTCGGCGGAAGGGCCGGGACCAGTGCGGTGAAGGCGGGGACCACGCGGTCCGTGACCTTCCAGGGGCGCTCCTCGGTGTCGGTCCCGGTGGGCGCCCAGGCGGTCTCCGACCCGCTGGACTTCACGCTGGCGCCGGGCTCCGACCTCACGGCGACGGTGTATCTGGCGACCGGTCAGGCCTCCACGTCCATCACCTCTCACCCCGGTTCCCGTACGACGTCCTACCTGCGGTCCGGGGACCATGTGAACGACGCGGACCTGCCCGGGGCGACGCCCACCGACCACTGGTACTTCCTCAGCGGCGTCGAGGTGTGGTCCAGGAGCACCACCTCGGCGGCCGTCGTGCTCGGCGACTCGCTCACCGACGGCCGGGGCTCCACCACCAACGCGAACGACCGCTGGCCCGACCTGCTGCAGAAACGGCTGAGGGCCGGGGCCGCCACGTCGAAGGCGGCCGTCGTCAACCAGGCGGCCGGCGGCAACCGGCTCCTGAACGACGGCCTGGGCCCCAACGGCCTGGCCCGGCTCGACCGTGACGTCCTGGCGCAGAGCGGCGTGGACTGGCTGCTCGTCTTCGAGGGCATCAACGACATCGGCACGGCCGAAGCCACCCCGGCCGCCCAGAAGCAGGTCGCGGCCGACGTCATCGCCGCGTACGAGCAGATCATCACCCGCGCCCACACCCACGGCATCCGCGTGTACGGGGCGACGCTCACCCCGATGGGCGGGAACACGCCGTACGACGACCCGGACGGGTACCGCGAGCAGGCCCGGCAGACCGTCAACACCTGGATCCGTACGAGCGGGCGCTTCGACAGCGTGATCGACTTCGACCGGACCGTCCGCGACCCGCAGGCGCCCCGGCAGCTCCGGGCCGCGCTGGACACCGGCGACCACCTCCACCTCAATCCCTCGGGCTACCGGGCGATGGCCGACGCCGTCCCCACCCGGCTGTTCCGCCAGGCTCCGCTGCCGAGGGGCTTCGGCTACAACTGACGGCGGGCCCCGTATCGGACACCCTTCGGTACGGTCACGGATCGGCGTCCCACCCGGCCTCGTCATCCGCCTCCGTCCAGGCTGTCCCGCATGGACAGGACACCTGGCGGAGGCCGTGGGGGCATGCGAACGGCCGGCAGCTGCCTCTTCACCGGCTGTATCGGCGTTCTCGGCGTGTGTCTCGCGCTCGTCACCGCCTTCTGGATCTGGGCGTCCACGCAACCCGGGCGCAACGAGGACAAGGCACGTGCCGACATGCGTGCGGGCGCCGACGCGCACGGGGAACGACTCGCCGGGGCCGCGGCGGACGGCCTGCTGACGGACGCCGAACTAGCCGCGGAATTCCCGGGGGGAGGCCCGGCGCGAGGGCTGCTCGCCGTCGAGCGGAAAGCCGGATCCGTCCGTCTCACCGTCGGACTCACAGGGGTCGGGCCGGGGTTCATCCTCGCGTCCGCGACGTACGTGGACGGGTGTTACGTCTTCGATGTCCGGCTGGAGCGGGGCGGCGGGCCCCGTGTCTCCACCCGGGAGTCGTCCGCAGCCACGTGCGGGGGCCTCACCCCGGTGTTCCGCCGCCCCGCACCGACCGCCGCCCCGCCCGCGTCCACACCTTCAGCGGCGCGCTGAGGACCGGGCCGTGTCCGCGGGCCCGGAGGCGTGACTGCTGAGAGCCTGCTGTCATGGCCTCTCTGCCCCGGTACGCGCCCATGCTCGCCACCCCCGGCCGCCTGCCGTCCGCCGCGGCCGACGAGCAGTGGGCGTACGAGGTGAAGCAGGACGGCCAGCGCGCCCTCGTCCAGCTGCCCGGGGACGGCTCGCTCCGGCTGCTGGCCAGGTCCGGGGCCGAGATCACCCCGGCGTACCCGGATCTGGCGGCGCTCGGCACCGCGCTCGGGGGCGTACCCGCCGTGCTGGACGGCGAGATCGTCGCGCTGGACGAGCAGGGGCGCAGCGACTTCGAGCGGCTCCAGTCACGGATGGGGCTCTCCGGGTCGCCCGGGAAGGCCGCCCGGATGGCGCAGCGGGTACCGGCGCACCTGGTGCTGTTCGACGCGCTGTTCCTGCGCGGCCGGAGCCTCGTGGCCCTGCCCTACACCGAGCGCCGCGCCGCCCTGGAGGAGCTCGGGCTCGACGGGCCGCACTGGTCGACGCCCTCGGTGGTCGTCGGCCACGGCGAGGAGGCACTGGCCATGACGCGGGAGGCCGGACTGGAGGGCCTGATCGCGAAGAGGCTGAACTCGGTGTACGAGCCCGGGATCCGCGCCCGTACGTGGATCAAGATCCGCCACACCCGGACGGTGGACGTGGTCGTCGGCGGCTGGGTGCCCGGACGCGGGCGGCTGGGCGGCCTCCCCGGCGCACTGCTGGTCGGCGAGCGGCACCCGGGAGGCCTGCGGTACGCGGGCAGCGTCGGCACGGGCTGGAGCGACGCCGAGCGGAGCCGGCTGGCCGAACTGCTCGGCGTCGCCGCGGTCGACACCTGCCCCTTCGACGAGACGCCTCCGGTCGCGGGCGCCCACTGGGTGCTGCCTCGGCTGGTCGGCGAGGTGCGGTACTCGACGCGCACCAGGGCGGGGCGGCTGCGCCACCCCTCCTGGCACCGGCTGCGCCCGGACCTGGCACCCGACGACCTGGAGTGACGGCGCCCGGGATACCGGAGTCGTGCTTCAGGGGTCGCGGCTCAGGACGCGGTCCGGCTCAGGACGCGGTCCGCTTCTTCGCCGCCGTCTTCTTCGCGGGCTGCTTCTTGGCCGCCGCCGTCGTCTTCTTGGCGGCGGTCTTCTTCTTCGCGGGGGCGGTCTTCTTCCGCGTCCGGGACTTCCCCGGTGTCATCTCGTGCACCGTGGCGTCCTCGCCCCGCGTCTCCTTGGCCGCCTTCACCGAGGCGTTCAGAGCGGCCATGAGGTCCATGACCTTTCCGGGCTCCTCCTCCTCTTCGCCCGGGGTCGCCGGGAGTGCCTTGCCCTCGGACTTGGCCGTGAGCAGCTCCTCCAGGGACTCCCGGTAGCGGTCGCGGAAGCCGGAGATGCCGTCCAGGGCCATGCTGTCGGTGAGCTGCACGGCCCGTTCGATCTCGCCCTCGTCCAGCTCCGTCTCCCGGGGCGCGAGGGACTCCGGGCTGCGGATCTCGTCCGGCCAGCGCATGGAGTGCAGGACGATCGCGTCGTCCCGGACCCGCAGCAGGCCGAGCCGCTCACGGTTGTGCCAGGCGAACTTCGCCACGGCGACCTTGTCGCTGCGCTCCAGAGCCTTCCGCAGCAGGGCGTACGGCTTCGCCGCGACCTGGCCGTCGACCGCGAGGTAGTAGCTGTCGCTGATCCGTACGGGGTCGATGCTGTCGGCCTCGACGAACGCGACGATCTCGATGGCCTTCGCCGTCGGCAGCGGCATCCGGTCGAGTTCCTCGTCGGTGACGGGCACGGTCCGGTCCTTGGCGACCTCGTACCCCTTGCCGATCTCGTCCTGCGAGAGGACCTTGCCGTCGAGCTCGCACACCTTGCGGGTGCGGATCCGGCCCATGTCCTCCCGGTGGTACTGGTGGAAGGAGATCGAGTGGTCCTCCGTGGCGGAGACGACCTTGATCGGGATCGTGACCAGCCCGAAGCTGATCGCTCCTGTCCACAGGGGCCGCGGCATCCGGTACCTCCAGACCCCCCTGGTGGCTTGGCCGGGAGGCGGACCGGAGCGCCTGGAAGGGAGAACCGACCCGAGAGGGCCGAGGCGCGGCCGGGCCACCGCCCGTAACCCCGATCCTCGCGCCCCCGCCCCCGGACCGCATGTGGATCACCGGGGGCGGCGCGGATCACCAGGGCGGCGGGGCCGTCACCCGCGCGGCAGGTCCCTCTCACCCACGACCTGGTCCCCGCTCATCTCGCCGGTCCTGCGGAAGCCGAGCCGGAGGTAGAACCCCTCCGGGCCGCCCTCCCCCGGCGCCCAGGTCACGGTCACCCTCTGCCGTCCGCGCCGGAGGATCTCCTCGCACACGGCGTCCACGGCGAAGCGCCCGTACCCCTTGCCCTGCTCGCCGTCGGCGATGGCCAGCCGCCAGAGCCCGGAGCGGAGCGGGTCCTCGGAGCCCGCGGGGGCTTCGAGCCCGAACCGTACGTCGAAGAACGCCATCACGAAGCCGACCAGCCGGTCTCCGTCGTGGACCAGCCGGGGCCAGGCCGTCTCCGGAGCCGCGTACGCCTCGGCCAGGGACCGGGCGACCGGGGCGACGAACCGTTCCTGCTCGGGTGCGACCTTCAGCCGGCACGCGTCGAGGACGTTGTCCGGGGTCACTCTCTCCAGGCGGAGCTGCGCAGTCATACGCGCACCGTACGGGCGCACCCGCGCGCCGGGCCATCGAAATAGCGCCCGGCCCCACGGGCGGGGTCACCAGGCGGCGGGGCCCTCCGCGTCGAAGAAGCCGCCGGTCGGGCCTTCGGCACCGATGAGGGCCATACGGACGATGATGTCCGCGCCCTCCTCCACCGTCTTGGGGCCCGAGTGCGCGTTGAGGTCGGTCGCGGTGTAGCCCGGATCGACGGCGTTGAACCTGATGCCGGGGTAGGCCTTGGCGTACTGCGACGTCACCATGACCAGCGCGGTCTTGGACGAGTTGTAGTCGAGGGCCGCCACGGTGAACTCGACGCGGGTCGGGTCGTTCGTCGCCGCCAGCGAGCCGAGACCGCTGGACACGTTCACGACGACCGGGTCCTTGCCCGCCTCCAGCAGCGGCAGGAACGCCCTGGTGACGCGTACGGCGCCGAAGACGTTGGTCTCGTACGTGCTCCGCATGTCGGCCCCCGTCACCTCGCCGACGGGCTTGCGGACACCGACGATCCCGGCGTTGTTGACGAGGACGTCCAAGCGGCCCGCGTCCTTCCGTACGAACGCGGCGGCGGCCTCGACGGAGTCCTCGTCCGTGATGTCGAGCTGGACGAAACGAGCCCCGAGCCGCTCCGCCGCCTCCTGCCCGCGCCGGGGGTCGCGCGCCCCGGCGTAGACGGTGTGCCCGGCCTCGACGAGACGGCGGGCGGTCTCGAAGCCGAGGCCCTTGTTGGCTCCGGTGATGAGGGTGGTGGTCATGCTGGTGCTCCCGTGTTCGGCAGGCGATGGGCTGATGCCCTCACGGTGCCCGTGTCCCCGGCGGACAGGGAGTGCCCGCCTCAGCGGGTGGACTGCCGGTACCAGGCTGTACGGCGGCTTCGCCCGGATACTGGAGGGGTGAGCGCATCCGAGAAGACAGCACCGCCCAGGGCCGGGTCCGGGGCCACGGGCACCAACGAGCTGGGCAGGGCCCTGCACGGCTGGCGGGACCGGATCGCCCCGGAGACGGTGGGGCTGCCCGTCGGCGGGGTACGGAGGGCGGCGGGGCTCCGGCGCGAGGAGCTGGCCCAGCTCGCCGCGCTGTCCGTGGACTACATCACCCGCCTCGAACAGGGCCGTGCCACCTCGCCTTCCCCGCAGGTCCTCGCCTCGCTGGCCCGCGCCCTGCGCCTGTCCGCGGACGAACGCACCTATCTGTACCTCCTCGCCGGGCAGCCCGAGCCCGGCCCGGGCCACATCTCGGACCACATCCCGCCGGGACTCCGCCGGCTGCTCGACCAGATGAACGGCGCCCCGCTGAGCGTCCACGACGCCGCCTGGAACCTCATCGAGTGGAACCGCCCCTGGGCGGCCCTGCTCGGTGACCCCTCCGCGCTGCGCGGACGCGAACGCAACCTGATCTGGCGGCACTTCACCGGCCGGCCGGGCCGCGTCCGCCAGACCCCGCAGCAGAAGGCGGAGTTCGAGGCGACGATGGTGGGCGACCTGCGCGCGGCCACCGCCCGTTACCCCGCCGATCCGGGTCTGCGCGCCCTGGTCAAGGACCTGCGGGAGACCGGCACCACCTTCGCCGGCCTGTGGGACTCGGGCATCGTGGGCACCCACCGGTCCGGCGCCAAGGCGATCGTCCACCCCGAGATCGGCACGCTCACCCTGGACTGCGACGTCCTGATCGCCGCGGGCAGCGACCTGCGGGTCGTCGCGTACACCGCGGCCCCCGGCAGCGAGGCCGCCGCCCGTCTCGGTCTGCTCGACGTCATCGGTACCCAGGCGATGACCTGAGTTCACCGGCTCTTCACACGTTCATCACAGTTTCGACACCGTTCCTTGGAACGCGCCGCCCCGCCGGGCCCCCGCTGCGAGCATCGCCCGTCTACCGCACAGCAGCACGGAAGCGCCTTGGGGGCACCATGAACACACGCGTGGCACACAGCCGGCTCGGGATGTCGGCGGGGGCGGCGGTCCTCGCGCTGGCCCTGGCGGGGTGCGGGGGCGACGACGGTACGGGCCGGGACGCGAAGCCGGCGGCGGCGTCCGCGTCGCCGTCCGCGCAGCGGGCGCTGGCGCTCGCCGACGACACGGCGAGCACCGAGGCCGGCCAGGAGGTCACCGTGGACGCGCTGGCCAACGACCTCGTGACCCTGGAGGACGGCACCGACGCCGCGCTCCTGGACACCTACCGGCCCGCGGAGTTCACCCTCGCCGCGGAGAGCCCGGCACCGCACGGGACGGTCACGGTCGAGGGCACCACGCTCGTGTACACCCCTGCGAGCGGGTACGCCGGCGAGGACGAGTTCACGTACGAGGTCACGGTGAAGGGGAAGGGTCCGGCGGGCGGCAGCGCCGTCGTACGGATCACCGTCGCCGAGCCCACGCCGTCCCCGACGCCCACGCCCACCCCGACCGTCGCACCGTCCCCGAAGCCGAAGCCGAAGGCCACGAAGCCCGCCGAACCCTCCGTGTACTACGAGAACTGCGACGCCGCACGAGCCGCCGGCGCGGCCCCCATCCGGCGCGGCGACCCCGGTTACGCCGCCCATCTGGACCGGGACGACGACGGCGTCGGGTGCGAGCCGTACGGGTCGTCCAGCGGCGGCTCCTCCGGCGGCAGTTCGAGCGGGGGGAGCACCAGCGGGGGCTCCGGCGGAGGGGGTGGCAGTGTCTCGTACGCCAACTGCTCCGCCGTACGCGCCGCCGGGGCCGCCCCCATCCACCGGGGCGACCCGGGCTACGGATCCCACCTCGACCGTGATGGCGACGGGGTCGCCTGCGAGTAGTCCCGCCCCCCTTTCACCCACCTCAACAGCCACCTCAACAGCCGCCTCCGGCCCCGCCGGAGGCGGCTGCTCTTTTCCAACCTGCTTCAAACGCGCTATAAATGAGCAACTTCGAGCACCATTCGCCTGGATTCACGCAGCCCGCACTCGCGAAGGAAGCCCATGCCGCTCATATCCACCGGTGTCCTCACGCACGACGCCCGCGCCGGCGCGACCGGCGTCGGGGCGTTCAACGTCGTGCAGATCGAGCACGCGCAGGCCATCGTGAGCGGGGCGGAGACCGCCGGGCTGCCGGTGATCCTCCAGGTCAGCGAGAACACGGCCCGCTACCACGGCGCCCTCAAACCCATCGGGCTCGCCTCGCTCGCCGTCGCCCGGGCCGCGGGCGTACCGGTCGCCGTGCATCTCGACCACGCCGAGTCGGCCGGGCTGGTGCGCGAGGCCGTCGGGCTCGGCTTCACCTCCGTCATGTTCGACGCCTCCAAGCTCCCGTACGCCGACAACGTCGCCGCGACACGCGAGATCACCGCGTACTGCCACAGCCACGGGGTCTGGGTGGAGGCCGAACTGGGGGAGATCGGGGGCAAGGACGGCGCACACGCCCCCGGTGTGCGCACCGACCCGGACGAGGCGCGGGCGTTCGTCGAGGCCACCGGCGTCGACGCGCTCGCCGTGGCCGTCGGCAGTTCGCACGCGATGCTGACCCGTGACGCCGCCCTCGACTTCGCGCTGATCTCCCGGCTGCGCGACGCGCTGGGCGTCCCGCTCGTCCTCCACGGCTCCTCGGGCGTCGGGGACACGGGCCTGGCGACGGCGGTCGGCGCCGGCATGACGAAGGTCAACATCTCCACGCACCTGAACAAGCTGTTCACCCGGGCCGTCCGCAGCTACCTGGACTCCCACGCCGAGGCCGCCGACCCGCGGAAATACCTCGGCCCGGCCCGGGACGCGGTGGCCACGGAGGTGGCGCGCCTGCTGGACGTGCTGGCCCGGGGCGGCAGATAGGGTTCACCGGGAACAAGGAGGTCAGGTGGCGGCACACACGCGATGGACCCGGCTGCTGGAGATCCTCGGCGACCAGGGCCAGATCGACGTACTCGACGCCGCCGAACGGCTCGGCTGTTCCGCCGCCACCGTCCGCCGCGACCTGGACGAGCTCGCCCGGCAGAATCTGCTGACCCGCACCCGGGGCGGCGCGGTCGTCAGCACCGTCGCCTACGACCTGCCGCTGCGCTACAAGGCGGCCCGCCGCGCCGACGAGAAGCAGCGCATCGCCAAGGCCGCGGCGGAGCTGATCCCGACGGGCTCGACCGTCGGCCTCAACGGCGGCACGACGACCTCCGAGGTGGCCAGGGAGCTCGCCCTGCGACCGGAGCCCTCGGGCGGAGGCGTGGCGCTGACCGTCGTCACCAACGCCATCAACATCGCGAACGAGCTGGCGGTCCGCCCCCAGGTGAAGATCGTCGTCACTGGCGGGGTGGCCAGGCCGAACTCGTACGAACTCGTCGGCCCCCTCGTCGACACGCTCCTGCGCGGCCTCGCCCTGGACTACACGATCCTCGGCGTGGACGCCGTGCACGCCCGGTTCGGCGCGGCCACGCACGACGAGTCCGAGGCCGGCGCCAACCGCGCCCTCGCCGAGTGCGCGGGCACGGTGATCGTGGTGGCCGACTCCTCCAAGCTCGGGCGCCGGGCCTTCGCCCAGGTCTGCGAGACCGGAGCGGTCTCGGTGCTGGTCACGGACCGGGACGCCCCCGAGGACGTCGTCGAGGAGTTCACCGCCCTGGGGATCGACGTCCTGCGGGTGTGACCCCGGCGGAAGGCCGGCACGAGGTCAGCGGTGGTCAGCGGTAGTCCTCCGGGTGGCCCTGCATCCAGGTGTTGACGCGGTCCCGGGTGCCGATCAGCTCCGTACGGTGCTTCTCCAGGTTCGGGGTGGAGACGTCACCGGCCAGCGTCGTGCGCAGTGTGCCGATCCACGCGATGGGCTCCTTGAAGTGGCCGGGGCCCTGCGCGTCCGCCTTCATCGCCTTGTCCAGCCGGTTCAGTTCCTCGTCGACCCGGCCCAGGAAGTAGGCGCAGTTGCCGTCCCCGGGGGAGCAGCCGTCCTGGTAGGTCGCCTGGAGTCCGGCGAAGGCGTCGCGGACCAGCTGCGGCGCGTCCAGGTCCGCCTGGCTGAGCGTGGGCGTCGGTGAGGGCGTGGGTGCCGTCGACGCCTGCGCCTTCCCGGCGGCGGCTGCTGCCACCGACGGGTCCACGTACGGGACGTCGCCGCCCGGTCCGTCGGTGGTGGTCGCCGCGGTGCAGCCCACCAGCAACGCTCCCAGAACCATGGCCGGTACGGCGGCGCGCAAGCCGGTCCGGATCATCAACATGAGGCCCCCCTCGTCGTGTTGGACCAGACCTTATCCCCCACTCCGGCGGATCAGCCCTCCACCAGGCTCTGCAGCGCCGGGGCGTACAGGTCCGCGAGGTGCTCCGGAGTCGCACGGGAGCCCGCGCCCTCGCGGTGGAGGCTCAGGGTGGCGCCCAGACCGATGAGGTGACCGGCGATCAGCTCGGCGCGCAGCGCGCGTTCGCGGCCGGGGAGGCGCTCCGTCAGCCGGGCGGTGACCTGCTCGTGGAAGCGGTCGCGGAGCAGGGAGCGCTCGTCGTGGTTGCCGAGGGAGAAGACCACCCGCAGGAGCGGGTCGCCCTTCTGCTCCCTGCGCCGGCGTACGAGCGTCAGCACCATGTGGCGGCCGAGCCCGTCGAGCGGGGCGTCGAAGAGCTCCTCGGCGGCGGGCCCGAAGTCGGCGACCGTGTTGAAGAGCTGCTCCTTGCGGCCGAAGTGCTTCACCACCAGGGACGCGCTCACCCCGGCGTCGGCCGCGATCCCCCGGATCGTCACCTCGGCGTACGGGCGCTGGGTGAACGCCCGGCGGGCGGCGAGCAGGATCGCGTCCCGACCCGTCGCGGCCGCCGCGGGGGCGGCCGTGTCCGTCACCGCTGCGGGCGGTGCGGGCGCGGTGGCTCGGGTGGTCATGCGCCTCCCTGGATCGGCATCGTCCGCGTACGGCCGCTGCTCCGGCGTTTCCCTCCGACCGTACCCGCAGCCGCGCGGCCGCCCGGGAGGCACAGGGTCACCGCGAGGGCCAGCAGGGCCGCGCCCGCCGCGATCAGGAAGACAAGCTGGTACGCGCCGAGCGTGGGGGCCTGGCGGCCGGCCGCCAGGAAGGTCATGTTGGCCAGGACGGCGGCCACCGTGGCACTGCAGAACGCCTGGCCGATCGAACGCATCAGGGTGTTCAGTCCGTTGGCCGCGCCCGTCTCGCTGACGGGGACGCCACGCATCACCAGCGCCGGCAGCGCGGAGTACGCGATCGCCGTACCCGCCGCGACGACGGTGGCGCCCGCGATGATCAGCCAGAGGCTGTGGCTGGTGAAGTACCGCACCACATAGCCGACGGCGATGATCCCGGCGGCCAGCGCCAGGCTGGTCTTCGGACCGCGGGCGGCGGAGATCCGCGCCGACACGGGTGACAGCGCCACCATGGTCACCCCGCCGGGCAGCAGGCACAGCCCGCTGACGACGAGCGAGGCGCCGAGCCCGTAGCCGGTGGCCTTCGGCTCCTGCACCATCTGGGCGGTGACCAGCGAGTTGGCGTAGAACGCGAAGCCGATGAGCAGCGCGGCGACGTTGGTCAGGAGCACGGCGGGGCGCGCGGAGATCCGCAGGTCCACCATGGGGGTGCGGACCCGCAGTTCGTACGCCCCCCAGATCAGGGCGATCACCACGGCGGCGGCGAACAGCCCGAGGGTGCGCGCCGAGGTCCAGCCCCAGCCGCCGCCCTGGGTGACGGGGAGCAGCAGGCAGACCAGCGCGGCGGTCAGCCCGAGCGCGCCGAGCGCGTCGAACCGGCCACGGGAGCGGAGCGGGGACTCCGGTACGAAGCGGAGCACCAGCGCGATGTCGAGGAGGCCGATGACGCCGGAGACCCAGAACATGGTGTGCCACTCGAAGTTCTCGATGACCACCGCCGCGACGGGCAGTCCCACGGCGGCGCCGATGCCCAGCGTCGAGCTCATCAGGGCCACGGCCGACAGGACCCGCTCGGGCGGCAGCTCGTCGCGCAGGATGCTGATGCCCAGCGGCACGACGGCGATGGCCGCCCCCTGGAGGGCGCGCCCGGCGATCAGTACGCCGATGTGGGAGCTGACCGCGCACAGCACGGAGCCCACGACGAGGACGCCCAGCGAGGCGACCAGCACACGGCGCTTGCCGTACATGTCGCCGACCCGGCCGAGCACGGGGGTGAACACCGCGCCGGTCAGCAGGGTGACGGTGACCAGCCAGCTCGCGGCGGCGGGGGTGGCTCCCGTGAGCTGAGGTATGTGGGGAAGCAGCGGGACGACGATGGTCTGCATGATCGCGACCACGACGCCGCAGAAGGCCAGGACGCCGACGGCGAAGCGGGGGTGGTCCGGGGCGGCGGCGGGTGCGGGTGCGGTCATGGGGTCTCCGTACGCAGAGGGGTGCACAGATGTTCACCCCCCAGGGTAAACGCTTGTGCACCCCCCCGGGATCCGTACGCCCATGACCGCCCCTGCGGCGCCCGGGCCGGGCCCCGCACCGCTCCCGCATCGCCATTTGCATATACATACAATCGAGTGCATACTCTTCCTATGTCTAAGGTTCTCACCTCCCTGCCCACCGGCGAGCGCGTCGGCATCGCTTTCTCGGGCGGCCTCGACACCTCGGTCGCGGTCGCGTGGATGCGCGACAAGGGTGCCGTCCCGTGCACCTACACCGCCGACATCGGCCAGTACGACGAGCCCGACATCGCGTCGGTGCCCGGCCGCGCGAAGGCCTACGGTGCCGAGATCGCGCGCCTGGTCGACTGCCGGGCGGCGCTGGTCGAGGAGGGCCTGGCCGCGCTCGCCTGCGGCGCGTTCCACATCCGCTCGGGCGGCCGTGCCTACTTCAACACCACGCCGCTCGGCCGCGCCGTGACCGGCACCCTGCTGGTCCGGGCGATGCTCGAGGACGACGTCCAGATCTGGGGCGACGGCTCCACGTTCAAGGGCAACGACATCGAGCGGTTCTACCGCTACGGCCTGCTGGCCAACCCCCACCTGCGGATCTACAAGCCGTGGCTCGACGCCGACTTCGTCACCGAGCTGGGCGGCCGCAAGGAGATGTCGGAGTGGCTGCTCGCCCACGGGCTGCCCTACCGCGACAGCACCGAGAAGGCGTACTCCACCGACGCCAACATCTGGGGCGCCACCCACGAGGCGAAGACGCTGGAGCACCTCGACACCGGTGTGGAGACCGTCGACCCGATCATGGGCGTCCGGTTCTGGGACCCCTCGGTCGAGATCGCCACCGAGGACGTGACGATCGGCTTCGAGCAGGGCCGCCCGGTCACGATCAACGGCAAGGAGTTCCCCTCCGCCGTCGCACTGGTCATGGAGGCCAACGCCATCGGCGGCCGCCACGGCATGGGCATGTCGGACCAGATCGAGAACCGGATCATCGAGGCCAAGAGCCGCGGGATCTACGAGGCCCCCGGCATGGCGCTGCTGCACGCCGCCTACGAGCGCCTGGTCAACGCCATCCACAACGAGGACACCCTCGCCCAGTACCACAACGAGGGCCGCCGCCTCGGCCGTCTCATGTACGAGGGCCGCTGGCTGGACCCGCAGGCGCTCATGGTCCGCGAGTCGCTCCAGCGCTGGGTCGGCTCCGCCGTCACCGGCGAGGTGACGCTGCGGCTGCGGCGCGGTGAGGACTACTCGATCCTCGACACCACCGGCCCCTCGTTCAGCTACCACCCGGACAAGCTGTCGATGGAGCGCACCGAGGACTCCGCGTTCGGCCCCGTGGACCGCATCGGCCAGCTCACCATGCGCAACCTCGACATCGCGGACTCGCGCGCCCGGCTCGAACAGTTCGCGAGCCTCGGCCTCGTCGGCACCCAGCCCTCGCTGATCGGTGCCGCGCAGGCGGCGGCCACCGGGCTGATCGGCGCCATGCCGGAGGGCGGCGCCCAGGCCATCGCCTCACGCGGCGAGGTCTCCGGCGACGACGAGCTGCTGGACCGCGCCGCCATGGAGTTCGGTACCGACTGACGGACGCGCGGGCCGGCCGACCTGCCGACCGGCCGGCCCGCGCGGGAACCTATCCTCGGATCCTCGGCGCACACGCCGACGGACACGCAGGCAAGAAGAAGGTGGCGGCAATGGCGAAGGTCCCGGCAGCGGCAGTGGCGGCGGGCGGACTCGTCGGCGGGTACGGAATCGCCCGCTGGACCAGGAAGCGCCCACTGGGCGGCGTCGCACTGGCCGCCGCCGGCTCGGTGGCGGCGTACGAGTGGAACCGGCAGGCCGGGGCCCGCGCGGCGACCGGGCTGACCGTCGCCTACGTCGCGGCCTTCGCCGGCTCGCACGCCCTGGCCAAGAAAATCGGCGCCTGGCCCGCGGTCTTCACCGTGGCGGGCGGCGTCGCGGCCGCGTCCTGGGCGGTCACCGGGCGCGGCGGCCGGTAGCACGCCGTACGGGCGCCCCCGCCGCGCTCGCGGGAGTGCCCGGCCCCGGACATCCGCGTCCCCGGGGCTGAACGCGGGCGCCCCCGGGTGCGTACGGAAGAGCAACTCCCCGCACGACCCGGGGGCGTGCCCGTACGACAGGACGGGCACGTCCCCGGTCAGCCTCCCAGCGCGTGGGACACCGTGTAGATCGCCAGGCCGGCCAGCGCACCCACCACCGTGCCGTTGATCCGGATGAACTGCAGGTCCCGGCCGATGTGCGCCTCGATCTTCTTCGACGTCTGGTCCGCGTCCCAGCCGGCCACCGTGTCGCTGATCAGCGAGGTGATCTCCGTGCGGTACGTCGTGACGACATAGGCCGCCGCGTCCTCCAGCCAGCCCTCCAGCTTGCCCTGCAACCGCTCGTCCGTCGACAGCCTGGTGCCCAGGGAGATCAGCGAGGCCCGGGCCCGCATCCGCAGCTCGCTCCGCTCGTCCTCGGCCGCCGCGAGGATCATCGTGCGGACGGAGGACCAGGCGGAGGCGATGACGTCCTGCACCTCACCGCGCCCCAGAATGTCCGACTTCAGCCGCTCCACCCGGGCCCGGGTGTCGGAATCCGTCTGGAGGTCGGCGGCGAAGTCCGTCAGGAACGTGTCGATCGAACCCCGCGCGGGATGGCCCGGCATGTCCCGCATCTCCGTGACGAAGCGCAGCAGTTCCTTGTAGACCCGCTCCCCCACCCGCTTGTCGACGAACCGCGGCGTCCAGCCCGGCGCCCCGCCCTGCACCGCGTCCATCACGGAGTCACCGTGCAGGACCAGCCAGTCGTGCGCCCGTACGCAGACGAGGTCGACGACCCTGCGGTGGCCGCCGTCCGAGACGATCTTCTCCAGCATCTTCCCTATGCCCGGGCCGACCTCCGCAGCGTCGGCCCGCCGGGTGATCGCCTCCCCGACCACCGCCTGCACATCGGAGTCCCGCAGCACGGTCAGCGCCCCGCGCAGCGCGGTGGCCAGCTCGGCGGTGACCCGGTCCGCGTGTTCCGGCTCCGCGAGCCACGTCCCGAGCCTCGAACCGACCCTCAGAGCGTGAATTCGGTCACGAACGACGTCCCCGGAGAGAAAATTCTCCCCGACGAAGGAACCGAGTGACGCCCCCAACTGGTCCTTCTTGGTGGGAATGATGGCGGTGTGGGGGATGGGCAGACCGAGCGGGCGCCGGAAGAGCGCCGTGACGGCGAACCAGTCCGCCAGCGCACCGACCATCCCCGCTTCGGCAGCCGCCGCGACGTAGCCCGGCCAGCCGCCCACACCCTCGTTCCTCGCCCAGGTGGCGAGGACGTACACAAGCGCGACGAGCAGGAGCAGACCCGTGGCGGTGGTCTTCATACGGCGCACACCGCGCCGCTTCTCCTCATCGGCGGCGGTGTACGCGAAGCCGGCCGGCGCCGGCCTCGGCCGCCCGCCGGAACCACCGGGGTGCCCGGGCCCGCGGCCCCCCGCTCCGGAGGCCGTTGCCTGTCCCGCGTCCTGTTCCATCCGCTCCACCCGTCCGCCTACGCGTCACCCCGTGCCGTACGCATTGTCCCTACCTCACCTACTCCTGGGCCGCACGTCGAGTTCCCCAGGACCTGTCGCATCATGAGAGTGACCCGAACACCGGGCCGCACACCGCCCCGGACGCCGGGCCGGACACCGCAAGGAGAATCACCGCAGATGCCCAGGCGCCAGGGGTATGCCCTGTCCATCGCCCTCGTGGCAGGTACCGCCGCGCTCGCCGCCGCCGTCGCGTTCGGCACCTCGCTGACCGCCGGTCAGCCGCAGGCACCGCTCGACGGGTCCCGGACCCACGCGGCGGCCGGCAATCCCGCCGCACCGGCCCACTCCACGGGCGCCTGGGTCGCCACCTGGACCGCCGCCCCCGTCAGCGCGGAACCCGATGCCCGGCGGGGCTACCCCGGCAGCACCGTCCGCAACATCGTGCACACCAGCGTCGGCGGGGACGCCGCCCGGATCACCCTGTCCAACCTCTTCGGCACCGCGCCGCTCGTCATCGACCAGGCCACCGTCAACACCCGCCCGGTCACCTTCCGCGGCCGGTCCTCGGTCACCGTCGGCGCCGGTCTCCAGGTCGTCAGCGACCCGGTCGTGGTGCCCGTCGCCCCCGACGCCGACCTGGAGGTCACCCTCCGCACCCCGTACGCCACCGGGCCCGTCACCCAGCACCCGAACGCCCACCAGACGTCCTACCTGGCCGACGGCCGGGGCACCTGGAGCACCACCCGGTGGCGCTACCTGACGGCCGTCGACGTCCGCAACGAGGCGTCGCCCGGCGCGATCGTCGTGATCGGCGACTCCCTCACGGCGGGCAGCGGTTCCACCACCGACGCCAACACCCGCTGGCCGGACGTCCTCTCCGACCGGCTGCGGCACGCCTACGGGATCGCCAACCAGGGGATAGCGGGCAACCGTCTGCTGCGCGACAGCCCGCTCACCGCGAGCGGCGTCCAGAACATCGGCGGCCGCAGCGCCGCCCGGCGCTTCGAGCGTGACGTCCTGTCCGTCGCCGGGGCCAGGACCGTGATCATCGCGCTCGGCATCAACGACGTACAGCAGTTCCCGCAGGAGCCCGACCCCCGGCGCCTCACCGACGGCCTCCGCGCCCTGACCGAGCGGGCTCACGCCCAGGGGCTGCGGGTCGTCGGAGCGACGCTGACGCCCTTCCAGGGCTACCGGACCTGGACGCCCGAACACAACCGGGTGCGCCTGGCGGTCAACCAGGAGATCCGCTCCGGCCGGGTCTTCGACGCGTTCATCGACTTCGACCGGGCCGTGCGCGACCCCTACGCGCCCAACCGGATCCTGCCCGAGTACGACTCCGGCGACCGGCTGCACTTCAACGACGCCGGCTACCGCGCGCTGGGCCACGCCATCGACCTGGGCGCGGTGGACGGCACACCGAAGACCGACACCTTCTGACGCGTACGAACGCGAAGGCCGGGCTCACCGCCGGCCTTCGCGGGACCGCGGGACCGCGGGATCAGCCGAGCTCCTTGCGCCCGTCCCCCGTGTCCGGCTTCTGGAGCCGCAGCCGCTCCTGCTCCTGGAGCCGCCGCTTCTCCGCCTTGCTCCGCTTGCGCTCCACACCGACCCCGCCCATCAGCGCGAAGCCGGTGATCTTCACCCGGGGGGCGTCCGGGGCGGGCTCGACATCGTCGTCGAGCTTGGAGTGCTCGCCGAACCCGCCCATGATGCCGAGACCACTGACCTGGACGTTCAGATCCGGGGGCACCGTCACCTGCATACCGCCCATGATCGTGAAGCAGCGGATCACGACCTCGCGCTCGGCGAAGTTCGCCTCCCGCAGGTCGATCTCGCCGCCGCCCCACATCGCGAACGCGGTGAACCTCGGGCCCACCGTCCAGCGGCCCTTGCGGTTGAAGCCGCCCCAGAAGGCGAAGGCGCCCGACGAGGTGGGCGTGCCGCCGATCCGCGCGGGCCAGCCGGCGGACGAACCCTTCCGCTCGGCCACCGCACCCGTCACCGGCTGTACGACACCGCCCGGCACCGGCAGGTCACGCACGAGCGGGACCAACTCCCCGTGCGTACGCGCCTTGAACGTCGCGTCGAGCCGCTGCTCGAACTCGTCCATCTCCAACCGGCCCTCGGCCACGGCCTCCCGCAGGGTCTCGGCGACCCGCTCACGTTCCGCGTCGGAGGCACGCATGTCCGGGCTCTCACTTGTCATACCGGCACCCTATAGAGCAACAGCGGGACGGGCCTAGACAGCTGGATCCGACACGTACATCTTCGCGATCACGGACTCGATGTCCGGCTCCCGCACCGACAGATCGACCAGCGGATAGCCCGCCGCGATACGCGCCACCAGCGGCGCGGCCGACGCCGACGCGGGGAACGCCAGCCACTGCCGGGGGCCTTCCACCTTCACCACCCGCACCGACGGCTCCGACCCCAGCTCGATCGGCGGAAGCTCCCGCTCCAGGTCCACCACGAGGGTGCGCTCGCTCTGCCCTACCTCATGGAGCCCGGCGAGCGCCCCGTCGTACACCAGACGGCCGTGGTCGATCACCATCACCCGCTTGCAGAGCTGCTCGATGTCGGTCAGGTCGTGCGTGGTCAGCAGCACCGTCGTGGACCGCTCCGCGTTCAAGTCCCGCAGGAACTCACGCACCTTGGCCTTGGAGATCACGTCGAGCCCGATCGTCGGCTCGTCCAGGTACAGGACCTCGGGATCGTGCAGCAGCGCCGCCGCGATGTCGCCCCGCATCCGCTGCCCCAGCGACAGCTGCCGCACCGGGACCTCCAACAGCGCCCCGAGGTCGAGGAGTTCGACACAGCGGTCCAGGTTCTCCCGGTAACGGCTGTCGGGGATCCGGTACATGCGGTGCATCAGCCGGTACGAGTCACGCAACGGCAGGTCCCACCAGAGCGTCGTACGCTGCCCGAACACCACACCGATCCGGTGCGCCAGCTTCGTACGCTCCCTGGAGGGGTCGATCCCCGCGACCCGCAGCCGGCCGCCGCTCGGCGTGAGGATGCCCGTCAGCATCTTGATCGTCGTCGACTTCCCCGCGCCGTTCGGGCCGATGTAGCCGACCATCTCACCGCGCGGCACCCGGAAGCTGATGCCGTCCACCGCCCGCACCTCACGCCGCTCACGGCGCATGAAGCCCGTTTTGCGGCGCACGTCGAAGACCTTCTCGACGCCGTCCAGCTCGATGAAGTCCATGTCGTCCACGCCCACTCCTCAGCTTCCCGTGCTGCGGTACGACCGCAGTCCCACACGCCACGCCAGCCCCGCGAGCACCCAGCACCCCGCCGCGACCACCGGCGGCAGGCCCGCCACCCAGCGCGGCAGGTCCAGCGGATAGTCCCTGCCCAGCACGTACAGGGCGGGCAGCCAGCTCACGAACGCCAGCGGCACCACGAACGTCACCCCGCGCACCAGGTCCTTCGCGAAGACCGTCGGCGGGTACTGGAGCATCGTCGTCCCCCCGTACGTGAAGGCGTTCTGCACCTCCGAGGCGTCCTGGGCGTAGAACTGGAACGCCGCCCCCACCACGAACACCGCGCCGAAGATCGCCGCCCCGCTCAGCACCATCAGCGGCAGCATCAGCACCTTCACCGGGCTCCACGCGATGTCCAGCGTCCACAGCGCGTAGCCCAGCACCAGCAGCCCCTGCGTGATCCGCCCCAGCCGGCGCAGCGCGAAGCGGTCCGCCGCCACCTGCGCCAGCACCGGGACGGGCCGCACGAGCAGCGTGTCCAGCGTCCCGTCCCGCACCCGCCGTCCCAGCCGGTCCATCGACCCCAGGACCAGATCGGCGAGCCCGAACGCGGTCGCCGACGTGCCGTACAGCAACGCGACCTCCGGCAGCGTGAACCCGCCCAGCACATCGACGTGCGCGAACATCAGCGTGATCGTGACGAAGTCGAACGCGGTCGACACGAAGTTCCCGACGGTCGTCATCACGAACGAGGCGCGGTACGCCATCGTCGAGCGCAGCCACATCGCCACGATCAGCCCGTACGCCCGCACCCCCTCGACCAGCCGCGACCGCTGGGCGAACACGACCGGAGGCGGGGCGGCCGTCCGCTCGGCCTGGATCTCAGCCACCCTGGACCACCACCCTCCTGGTCGCCACCGACTGCAGCATCCGGCCCGCCAGCAGCAGCACCACCGCCCAGCCGGCCTGGAAGGCGTACGCCCGCAGGACGTCCCAGCCCGCGTACTTTCCGAGGAACACATCGGCCGGGACCTGGAGCAGCGACGACCACGGCAGGACGCGGGCCAGGTCCCCGAGCCAGCCGGGGAACAGCGTCAGCGGCAGCATCATCCCCGAGAAGAACAGCCCGGCCAGCCAGGCGATCTGCATCGCGCCCGCCCCGTCCATCAGCCAGAACGCCGACAGTGCGACCAGGAAGCGCACCCCGAAACTCACCACGACGCCCAGCCCCACCGACACCAGGAAGGCCAGCCAGATCCACGGGGAGCGCGGCATCGCGAGGTCGAAGGCCAGGGCCCCCAGCACCATCGGCACGATCCCGCGCCCCAGCAGATGGAACGCCGCCCGGCCCAGGTCCCCCGCCAGCCACCACAGCTGCAGATCGGCGGGCCGGTACAGATCGACCGCGATGTCACCCGTGCGGATGCGCTCCATGAGCTCGTCCTCGAAACCGCCGCCCATCATCGCGCAGGTCATCAGCAGCGCCTGACCCAGCCACACATAGGTCAGCGCCTGCGCCATGTCGTAGCCGCCGAGCTGCGGCCTCTCGTCCCACAGCGCGATGTAGGTGTACGCCATGATGAAACCGAAGACGGTGTTGGTGAACACCCCCGCGAGCGTCGCCACCCGATAGGTGGCATACCGCCGGAACCCTCCGGCCGCCACCACGGCATAGAGCCGCACCTCGCCCCCCTCATTCCGCCAAAGCGCACGACCTTAGTTCACGGCGTTCGGCCGCCGCGACCCCATTTCCGTGGAGGGATCCGAGGGTTATCCGCCCGAAAAGTGCACTATAGGAAAATCATCCGCAGTCGAGGAGCCTCCACAGTCATGAGCGACGAGCCACCGCAGCACGGCGGAGACCCTGGTCAGCAGGGCTCCCAGGGCTGGGCCCCCCGAGACACCTCGGCAGCGGCCCCCACCCCCGACGCCGATCACCCGAACGGCGCACCAGCGGCCGAGGGGCGCACGAAACGCCCCAAACGGCCCAAGCGCACCGGCTGGCGCCGGGCCGTCCCCACCTGGCGCATGACCCTCGGCGGCGTACTCCTCCTCGCGCTGCTCCTCGTCGGCGGATTCATCGCCGGCTACCAGCTCATCGACATCCCCGCCGCCAACGCCGCCGCGACCGCCCAGGCCAACGTCTACGTCTACGCGGACGGGAAGACCGTCATCGCCCGCGACGGCGAGATCAACCGCGAGAAGATCCCGCTGGACCGCATCCCGACCCCGATCCAGCACGCCGTACTCGCCGCCGAGGACCGGGACTTCTACTCCGAGGACGCCATCGACATCAAGGCGACCCTCCGCGCCGGCTGGAACACCGTCACCGGCAAGGGCAGGCAGGGCGGTTCCACGATCACCCAGCAGTACGTGAAGAACTACTACCTCGGACAGGAACAGACCGTCGTCCGCAAGGCCAAGGAGTTCTTCATCTCGATCAAGCTCGACCGCGAACAGAGCAAGGACGAGATCCTCGAGGGCTACCTCAACACCAGCTACTTCGGCCGCAACGCCTACGGCATCCAGGCCGCCTCGCACGCCTACTACGGCAAGGACGTCGAGGACCTCGACGCCGGGGAGGGCGCCTACCTCGCCTCCCTGCTCAACGCCCCGAGCTCCTACGACGTCGTCGCCCACCCCGAGAACAAGAAGGCCGTGCTGGCCCGCTGGGACTACGTACTCGACGGCATGGTCAAGCACCACTGGCTCGATGCCGCCGACCGCGAAGCGATGACCTTCCCCGTCCCCGACAAGGCCAAGCCCGCCAACGCCCTCTCCGGCCAGCGCGGCTACATCGTCCAGGCCGTCGAGCACTACCTCGTCGCCAACGGGATCATCGACGAGAAGACCCTCGCCACCGGCGGCTACCGCATCACCACCACGCTCCAGAAGAGCAAGCAGGACGCCCTCGTCGAAGCCGTCAAGGAGAACGTCCTCGCCAAGACCAGCGACGACCGCGAAGCCGACCGCAACGTCCGCGCGGGGGGCGCCTCCATCGACCCCGCCACCGGCCACGTCGTCGCCCTCTACGGCGGCATCGACTACACCAAGCAGTACGTCAACAACGCGACCCGCCGCGACTACCAGGTCGGATCCACCTTCAAGCCGTTCGTCCTCGCCGCCGCCCTCGCCAACGGGTCCACCACCCAGAAGCACAAGGACATCACCCCCAACACCCGCTACGACGGCACCAACGAACGCACCGTCCAGAGCGCCACCGGCTCCACCGGCTACTCCCCCGCCAACGAGGACGACGTCGACTACGGCTCCATCACCGTCCGCGAAGCCACCGACAAGTCCGTCAACGCCGTCTACGCCCAGATGGCCCAGGACGTCGGCCCGGACGAGGTCAAGGACACCGCGATCGCCCTCGGGATCCCCAAGGACACCCCCGACCTCACCGCCTCCCCCTCCATCGCGCTCGGCCCCGCCACCGCCAGCGTCCTGGACATGGCCTCGGCCTACGCCACCCTCGCCGACCACGGGAAGCAGCGGCCCCACACCCTGGTCTCCAAGATCAGCAAGAACGCCGACGCGCTTCCGCTCCCCGCCAGGAACACCCGCCGGGCCATCAGCCGCGAGGCCGCCGACACCACCACCTCGGTCCTGCGCAGCGTCGTCGACGGCGGCACCGGCACCGCCGCCCAGGGCGCGGGCCGGCCCGCCGCCGGCAAGACGGGCACCGCCGAGGAGGACAGGGCCGCCTGGTTCGCCGGCTACACCCCCGACCTCGCCACCGTCATCGCCGTCATGGGCCAGGACCCCGAATCCGGCGTACAGAAGCCCCTGTACGGCGCGCTCGGCCTGGCCCGCATGAACGGCGGCGGCGCACCCGCCGAGACCTGGGCCGCCTACACCCGGGCCGCCCTGGAGGGCAGCGAGGTGCAGGACTTCGACCTGGAGGCCGACGAGGGACCCGAGGAGCCCGACCCGGACGAGAGCGGGGAGGGCGAGGACACCGAGGAGGCAGGGGGCACCAAGGCGCCGAGGGACGGCGGCTCCACCGAGAAGCCGGGCGACTCCCGCGAGCGGAGGCGGGGCGACGACCGTTCCCGCGCACCGGAAGCCCCCTCCGAGGCCTCACCGGCGGCGGGGGCGCTCCACACCGCCACCCCCGCCGACGCACCCGCGCGCGCCCCCGCCGCCGGGGAGCCCGCCGACAGCCGCCCGGCGGGCCGGCGGGACGGCGACGGCACCGCCCGCACCGACAGGACGGCCGGCCCGGACAGCACCGGCACGAGGGAGCTCAGGGACGACCAGGACCCCGCCGGCCCCAACCGCCCCTGAACACCCGGGCATCCGGTCTCCGGCCACCCGGGCGACCGAGGCCGGCCGATGGATCGGATACGGCCCGCCCGGGTTGGCCAAAGCTTTGCCCATGGCCGGATCCCTGCCCACCCGCGCGCCCTCCGGAAGCCCCCACCCCACTCGGGGACGGGCCTTCGGGGGGCGCGTCTTCGCAAAGAGCCCACCGTGTGCGTCCGAAAATCGCGGGGCGGTCCCGCCCGGTGTGCAACCAACTGGTTGACCCGGACCCCGGCATGTCACACGCTCGTCACATAGGTGCTCACTACAACTGGTTTCGCCGGCTGTCTGTCCGCCCCTCCCCCCGGCGTCACCGGCCGGAAGCGGCGGCCCGGAGGCCGGGACGCGACCGGAAGCAGGAGGAATACCGGATGTGCGGCATCACCGGCTGGATTTCCTTCGACCGTGACCTGCGGGCCTCGGCCGGAACGCTCGACGCCATGACGGAGACGATGTCCTGCCGCGGCCCGGACGACCGCGGAACCTGGATCGACGGACCCGCCGCGCTCGGCCACCGACGACTGGCCATCATCGACCTGCCGGGCGGACGCCAGCCCATGACCGTCGACACCCCCCAGGGCGCCGTCGCCATGGTCTACTCCGGCGAGACGTACAACTACACCGAACTCCGGCAGGAACTCGCCCGCCGCGGCCACCGGTTCACCACCGACTCCGACACCGAGGTCGTGCTCCGCGGCTACCTGGAATGGGGCGAGGCGGTCGCCGGACGCCTCAACGGCATGTACGCCTTCGCCCTGTGGGACGGACGGCACGACAAGCTCGTGATGATCCGCGACCGCATGGGCATCAAGCCGTTCTACTACTACGAGACACCCGACGGCGTCCTCTTCGGCTCCGAGCCCAAGGCCATCCTCGCCAACCCGCTCGCCCGGCCCCGCGTCACCCTCGACGGCCTCCGCGAACTGTTCACCTTCGTGAAGACACCCGGCCACGCGGTGTGGGACGGCATGCACGAGGTCGAACCCGGCACCGTCATCACCGTCGACCGCACCGGCCTGCGCCGACACGTGTACTGGCAACTGGAGACCCGGCCCCACACCGACGACCGCGACACCACCGTCGCCACCGTCCGCACCCTCCTCGACGACATCGTGCGCCGCCAGCTCGTCTCGGACGTCCCCCGCTGCACCCTGCTCTCCGGAGGACTCGACTCCTCCGCCATGACCGCACTGGCCGCCCGTCAGCTCGGCGAGACCGGGGAGACCGTCCGCAGCTTCGCCGTCGACTTCGCCGGACAGACCGAGAACTTCGTCGCCGACGAACTCCGCGGAACCCCCGACACCCCCTTCGTCCACGACGTGGCGCGGGCCTCCGGCACCGACCACCGCGACATCGTGCTCGACTCGCACGCCCTCGCCGACCCCGATGTCCGCTCCCGGGTCATCCGCGCCCGCGACCTACCCATGGGCTTCGGGGACATGGACGCCTCGCTGTACCTCCTCTTCAAAGCGATCCGCGAACACTCCACGGTCGCCCTGTCCGGCGAGTCCGCCGACGAGGTCTTCGGCGGCTACCTCCAGTTCTTCGACGAGGAGGCCCGCAAGGGCCGGACCTTCCCTTGGCTGGCCCAGTTCAGCCGGCACTTCGGCGAGGACACCGACGTACTCCGCCCCGATCTCACCACCCGCCTCGACCTCACCTCGTACGTCGCCGACAGCTACCGCGACGCCGTCTCCGGCATCCAGCGGCTCGACGCCGAGAGCGACTTCGAATACACGATGCGCAAGATCAGCCACCAGCACCTGACCCGCTTCGTCCGCGTACTCCTCGACCGCAAGGACCGCGCGAGCATGGCCGTCGGCCTGGAGGTGCGCGTCCCCTTCTGCGACCACCGCCTCGTCGAGTACGTCTACAACACGCCCTGGGCCCTGAAGTCCTTCGACGGCCGGGAGAAGACCCTGCTGCGCGAAGCCACCGCCGACGTCCTGCCCCGCTCCGTGTACGACAGGGTCAAGAGCCCCTACCCCTCCACCCAGGACCCCAAGTACGCCCTGGCACTCCAGGACCACGCCAAGGACCTGCTCTCCCAGCCCTCGCACCGGGTCTTCGACCTCGTCGACCCCGCCCGCGTCCGACGGGCCGCCGACCAGGACACCCCGCAGATCTCCCAGGCATCCCGGCGCGGCCTCGAACGCACCCTGGACCTGGCCCTCTGGCTCGACATGTACTCCCCCGAGCTGGCCCTGTCCTGACCCCGGGAAGACCGGGCGCGGGGGGCGCCCCCCCCCCCCCCCCCCCCCCCCCCCCCCCCGCCCCCCCCCCCCCCGCACCCCCCCCACCCCCCCCCCCCCCCCCCACCCCCCCACCCCGGCCCCCCCCACCCCCCCGCGCAACCCCCCCGGTCCGCCCCCCT
>NZ_JBVJNK010000009.1:0-165241 GCF_055583745.1 Streptomyces sp. NPDC104381 | reverse complement strand
TGACCTGGCCCCTGGGGCTCCAATTGAACCCCCCCGTGCGGCCTGTCCCCGACCCGCGTATCCCCGGGGCGCGGGGCCGCCATACCCGGCCCGCCCGCGCCACCGCGTCAGTGCCCCGACGTCGCCTTCAGCCCCACCACGGCCACCAGCAGCAGACAGACGAAGAAGATGCGGGCCGCGGTCACCGGCTCATGCAGCACCACCATGCCCAGCACCGCGGCACCGGCCGCGCCGATCCCCACCCACACGCCGTACGCCGTACCGATCGGCAGCGTCTTCGCCGCCTGCGACAACAGCATCATGCTGGCCACGATGCCCAGACCGGTGAACACACTCGGCCACAGACGGGTGAACCCCTCGGTGTACTTCATCCCGATCGACCAGCCCACTTCCAGCAGACCGGCGACCACCAGCAGAACCCACGCCACGACGGCACCTCCACGACGGAACTCGCGAACAACACGGGTGCGTCGTCTTTGCGGAAACCCGGTACGGCGCGTCTCGTCGGGGTCCCACCACCGTAGCAAAAACAGCAGAAAGGCCTGGTGACCACCGTCACCAGGCCCACTCACCCCACCGCTGCCTACAGATAGAGACCGGTCGAATCCACCGACCCCTCGAACCGGTCCGCCGCCACCGCGTGCAGATCCCGCTCACGCATCAGCACGTACGCCACACCCCGCACCTCGACCTCGGCACGGTCCTCGGGGTCGTACAGCACCCGGTCCCCCAGCTCCACGGTCCGCACGTTCTGCCCGACCGCGACCACCTCGGCCCACGCCAGACGCCGGCCGACCGCCGCCGTCGCCGGGATCAGGATGCCGCCGCCCGACCGCCGCTCGCCCTCCGGCGAATCGGACCGGACCAGCACACGGTCGTGCAGCATCCGGATCGGCAGCTTGTCGTCGGTGTCGCTCATACCGTTGTCGCTCACGCGCAGAAACCTACCTGCCCCGAGCCGCTCCCCACGCCCCAGGGCCGCCGGGAGACGGGCCTCAGCGCCTCTTACGCCGCACGGGCCCGGAGGACCGCGAGGACCGGGAGGACACCGTCAGCAGGGCCACCGCACCGGCCAGCACCAGCGCGACCGGAATCACCCGCTCCAGCCGCGGCGAACCGTCCTCCGCCACGAACTGCGCCTTCACGTCCGAGACCGAACGGTTCACCGCGACGAACGCGCGCCCGGCCGTCCGGTCCACCGTCGACGCGACCTTGGCCTTCGCGTCACCAATCATCGTCTTCGGGTGCACCCGCACCCCGATCTCGTCCAGCACCACGGCAAGCTGCTCACGCCTGCTGATGATGTCCGCCTCGATCTGCGCAGGGGTCCTGGTATCCGACACTGCGCCGCCTCCGTGGTCGTCGTCGGGTAAACCGTCATCGACAGTCTGTCAGCTCGGGCGCCCCCACACCCGGCGGCACCCCCTATTACGCTCGGTGCCACACAGCACGCGTGCCACTCGAGGAGAAACATGAGCGAGCGACTCCAGACCGGCGACACCGCCCCCGCCTTCACCCTTCCGGACGCCGACGGCAACGAGGTCTCGCTCGCGGACCACAAGGGCCGCAAGGTCATCGTCTACTTCTACCCCGCCGCGCTTACCCCCGGCTGCACCAAGCAGGCCTGCGACTTCACGGACAACCTGGAGCTGCTCGCCGGGGCCGGCTACGACGTCATCGGCGTGTCGCCGGACAAGCCCGAGAAGCTCGCGAAGTTCCGCGAGCAGGAAGACCTCAAGGTCACCCTGGTCGGCGACCCCTCCAAGGAGACCCTTGCGGCATACGGGGCGTTCGGCGAGAAGAAGCTCTACGGCAAAGTGGTGACGGGCGTGATCCGTTCCACGATTGTGGTCGACGAAGAGGGCAAGGTGGAGAGGGCCCTCTACAACGTCAAGGCGACCGGACACGTTGCCAAGATCATCAAGGACCTCGGAATCTGACCCCGATTCGTAGGGTTATCAGCCCAAATGGGTGTGAGCGAGATCGCAATCATCCGTTGATTCGGTTTGCAACCGCCATGACTGCGCAGAAGCCTTTCCTGGAACACCGTTCGACGAAAGGAACCGGCCATGGCGGCCTCCGACCCCCACCAGGCGGCCGACCCTGATGCGGTCAAACGCCATCCAGCGCTCTTCCGCGCCATCCGGAAGCGCCAGAACCCCCGGCTCCGTCGGACCGACATCACCATCACCGACGACCAGGCGGTCAAGCGCGCGGTGAAGGCGGCGTCGCTCGGTAACGCCATGGAGTGGTTCGACTTCGGCATCTACTCCTACCTGGCCGTCACCATCGGGCATGTCTTCTTCCCCTCGGGGAACGACACCACCCAGCTCCTTTCGTCGTTCGCGACCTTCGCCGTGGCCTTCCTCGTCCGGCCCCTCGGCGGCATGTTCTTCGGCCCGATGGGCGACAAGATCGGCCGCAAGAAGGTCCTGGCCCTCACCATGATCCTCATGGCGGTCGGCACCTTCGCGATCGGCCTCATCCCCTCCCACGACACCATCGGCGTCTGGGCGGCGGTCCTGCTGATCTTCTTCCGGATGCTCCAGGGCTTCTCCACCGGCGGTGAGTACGGCGGCGCCTCGACCTTCATCGCCGAGTACGCCCCCGACAAGCGCCGCGGCTTCTTCGGCAGCTTCCTGGAGTTCGGCACCCTCGCCGGCTACGTCGGCGCCGCCGGCCTCGTCACCCTCCTGTACGCCCTCCTGGACACCGCCCAGATGGAGTCCTGGGGCTGGCGCATCCCGTTCCTCGTCGCGGGCCCCCTCGGCCTCGTGGGCCTCTACCTGCGACTCCGCCTGGACGAGACCCCCGCCTTCCAGAAGCTGGAGGGCGGCACCGCCCACGCCACGGAGGCCGCGGACCACGTCGAGTCCACCGCCAAGGGCGACCTCGCCAAGATCTTCCGCCAGTACTGGCCGACGCTGATCCTCTGCATCGCCCTGGTCGGCGCGTACAACATCACCGACTACATGCTGCTGTCGTACATGCCGACCTACCTCTCGGACGAGCTCGGCTACAGCGAGACCCACGGCCTGCTCATCCTGCTCGGCGTCATGGTGTTCCTGATGCTGATCATCAGCCAGTTCGGCAAGCTCTCCGACCGCTTCGGCCGCAAGCCGCTGCTGATGGCCGGAATGCTCGGCTTCCTGTTCCTGTCCCTGCCGGCGTTCCTCCTGATCCGCCAGGGCAGCATCCCGGCGATCATCATCGGCATGCTGATGCTCGGCCTCTCCCTGGTCTGCATGCTGGGCACGATGTCCGCCGCGCTCCCGGCCCTGTTCCCGACCAACGTCCGCTACGGCTCCCTGTCGGTCGGCTACAACCTCTCGGCCTCGATCTTCGGCGGTACGACCCCGCTGGTGATCACCGCCCTGATCAGCTGGACCGGCTCGAACCTCATGCCGGCGTACTACGCGATGGCGGCGGCCCTGATCGGCGTGATCGCGGTGGCCTGCATGAAGGAGACCGCGAACAAGCCCCTGGCCGGCTCCCCGCCCTCGGTGGAGACGGAGGAGGAAGCGGCGGAACTGGTCCACGCGCAGAGCCCGGACCCGAAGTTCTGACGCACACCCCTACGGAAGGGCCCGTACCGCCACTAAGCGGTACGGGCCCTTCCGTATCGCATCGCATTCCGGACGTGACCATCCGATAAGCGGTTCGTTGCTCCGTACGAGGCTGCGAACGTGCGGCCGGATACGGAGGGACATGCCGGTGAGCCCGTACACGCGCGAGCGCCTCGCAGAGGCGGTCTCGTCGTCGCGGACACTCTCGGAGGCACTGACGAAGCTCGGGGTGGCCCCGAAGAGTTCGACCCGGCCCGCCCGGTACGATGACTGGCGGCTAGCGGCGGTGGTGCAATGGCGACACAGCAGACTTAGGATCTGTGGCCCGTGAAACGGCTTGAGGGTTCGAATCCCTTCCGCCGCACCACGAACGGCCTGTGCATCGAAGGATCGATGCACAGGCCGTTCTGCATCTGGGGCCTCAGCCCACCAGCTCCCGCACCACCGGCACCAGCGCCCGGAACGCCTTGCCCCGGTGGCTGATCGCGTTCTTCTCCGCCGGGGTGAGCTCCGCGCAGGTCCGGGTCTCGTCGTCGGGCTGGAGGATCGGGTCGTAGCCGAAGCCGTACGCACCGGCCGGAGCGGTGCGCAGGGTGCCCGTGAGGCGGCCCTCGACCACGCGTTCCGTGCCGTCGGGGAGGGCCAGGGCCGCGGCGCAGGCGAAGTAGGCGCCGCGGTGCGGGTCCGAGATGTCGCCGAGCTGGGCGAGGAGCAGGTCCAGGTTGGCCTTGTCGTTGCCGTGGGCTCCGGCCCAGCGGGCCGAGAAGATGCCGGGGGCCCCGCCGAGTACGTCGACGCAGAGGCCGCTGTCGTCGGCGACGGCCGGGTGGCCGGTCGCCTGGGCCAGGGCGTGGGCCTTGAGCAGGGCATTCTCGGCGAAGGTGACGCCGGTCTCCTTGACGTCGGGGATGTCGGGGTACGCGTCCGCGCCGACGAGGTCGTGGGAGAGACCCGCGTCGGCGAGGATCGCGTGGAGTTCGGTGATTTTCCCGGCGTTGCGGGTGGCGAGGATCAGGCGCGTCATGCGTCGATTATCGCCGCCGGGTCAGGGGGTGCAGACCTTGCCTATCTCGGTGGCCGCGTCCGTGACCGGGCTGATGTCGGGGGTGGCGTCGCCCTTGTCGAGGGATTCGCGGACGTTGGCGACCCCCGCCTGGAGGTCGTCGACGGCCTTGCTCAGGTCGGCGTTGTCGGTGGTGTCGCCGAGGTCCTTGAGGTCCTTGTCGATCTGGTCGAGTGCTTCCGAGGCCTGCGTCGGGTCGTCGGAGGCGCTGGATATCGCCTGCTGGAGGCTGTCGACGCTGGTGGCTATGGCGTCGGCGGTGCGGACGCAGTCCAGGGCCTTGTCGACGGCTCCGCAGCCGACGGCGGCGGTGAGGGTCAGCAGGGTGGCCGTGACGGCGAGTGCGGTGCGGTGGTGACGGCGGCGCGAGGCCATGATGCGGTCCCTCCCCAGGGCGGATACGTGGACGGACGCACGGTTCGACCCGTGCGCCCGTACCCGTCACGACGCTGTGCGCTGCGTATTTGGTTGCTTCTTTACTCGCCGAGTGTGCGGGCGAGCGCCTCTTCCTGGAGCTTGCCCAGGTCGGTGCAGCCGGCGGTGGCGAGGTCGAGGAGGGCGTTGAGCTCGGCGCGGTCGAAGGGCTCGGCCTCGGCGGTGCCCTGGACCTCGACGAAGCGGCCGTCGCCGGTGCAGACGACGTTCATGTCGGTGTCGGCGCGGACGTCCTCCTCGTAGCAGAGGTCGAGGAGGGGGACGCCGTCGACGATGCCGACGCTGACCGCGGCGACGGTGCCGGTGAGCGGCTTGCGGCCGTGCTTGATGATCTTCTTGCCCTGGGCCCAGGCGATGGCGTCGGCGAGGGCGACGTAGGCGCCGGTGATGGCGGCGGTGCGGGTGCCGCCGTCGGCCTGGAGGACGTCGCAGTCCAGGACGATGGTGTTCTCGCCGAGCGCCTTGTAGTCGATCACGGCGCGCAGGGAGCGGCCGATGAGCCGGCTGATCTCGTGGGTGCGGCCGCCGATCTTGCCGCGTACGGATTCACGGTCGCCGCGGGTGTTGGTGGAGCGGGGCAGCATCGAGTACTCGGCGGTGACCCAGCCCTCGCCGCTGCCCTTGCGCCAGCGCGGGACGCCTTCGGTGACGGAGGCGGTGCAGAAGACCTTGGTGTCACCGAAGGAGATGAGTACGGAGCCTTCGGCGTGCTTGCTCCATCCGCGTTCGATGGTGACGGGGCGGAGCTGTTCGGGGGTGCGGCCGTCGATACGAGACATGCCGTCGAGCCTATCGGCTGGGGCGGTGGGGTCCGTTCGGGTGCACGGGGACGTGTGAGGGCGCGGGCGGGACGGCGTCCCGGTGCGGGGCGGGGTGTGTCCCGGGTGCACGACAGGCCCCGCTCCGAGCCGGTCGGGGGCGGAGCGGGGCCTGTGTGGGACTCGGGTGGGCCGACTGTCGCGTCAGCCGGTCACATCATGTCTTCGATGTCGGCGGCGATGGGGTCGGCGTCGGTGCCGATGACGACCTGGATCGCTGTGCCCATCTTGACGACGCCGTGGGCCCCGGCGGCCTTCAGCGCGGCTTCGTCGACCTTGCTGGGGTCGTGGACCTCGGTGCGGAGGCGGGTGATGCAGCCTTCGATCTCGTCGATGTTCTCGATACCGCCGAGGCCGGCGACGATCTTCTCAGCCTTGCTGGCCATGTCCTTCTCCCTGGTCTGTGCGTGCGGGGGGCGGCCCACCGTGGGTCCGTTTCGTCACGGTAACGCACGGTTGGCCCAACTTCACGGGCGGGTAACCGCACGGTCCCCAATGATGACGATCACCGGTGCCCTGCCTTCCGGCGGGCTCCGTACCGTACCGCGACTGGTCTACACCAGTTTCCAACGCCCGCCAAACCAGGTGTGTTCCGGGAGGATGCCGATGAGTGCGAACGCGGCGGCAGCATCACAGCGGAAATGGTGGAGCGGGCCGGTCCAGGGGTTGCAGAAGGTCGGTCGCAGCCTCCAGTTGCCGGTGGCCGTGCTGCCCGCGGCGGGCCTCCTCGTCAGCCTCGGCAACCTCTTCGACTCGTATCTGGACGGCGCCTTCTGGAACAAGACGTCCAAGGTCCTGCTGAACGGCGGGAACGCCATCCTGGACGGCACCGTGGGGCTCCCCCTGCTGTTCTGCATCGGCGTCGCGATCGGCTTCGCGAAGAAGGCGGACGGCTCGACCGCGCTGGCCGCCGTGGTCGGCTTCCTCGTCTACCGGGGCGTACTGGAGGCCTTCCCCGTGGACGGTTCCGTGACGGAGGCGCTGCCTGACGGCGAGCCCCAGAACCCGGGCGTCCTGGGCGGCATCATCATCGGCCTGCTCACCGCGGTCGTGTGGCAGCGGTACCACCGTACGAAGCTGGTCGACTGGCTGGGCTTCTTCAACGGGCGCCGGCTGGTCCCGATCCTGATGGCGTTCCTCTGCGTGATCCTGGGCGTGCTGTTCGGTCTGCTGTGGCAGCCCGTCGGTGACGCGCTGACCTGGTTCTCCAAGCATCTGATCGACCTCGGCGCGTGGGGCGCGGCCATCTTCGGCTTCGCGAACCGCCTGCTGATCCCGATCGGCATGCATCAGTTCCTGAACACGTTCTTCTGGTTCCAGGCGGGCGAGTTCACCGGGAGCGACGGCAAGACCGTGCAGGGCGACATCTCGCGCTTCTTCGCGGAGGACCCGACGGCCGGGCAGTTCACCTCGGGGTTCTTCCCCATCATGATGTTCGGCCTGCCCGCCGCGGCCCTGGCCATCGCCCACACGGCGCGGCCGGAGCGGCGCAAGGAGGTGACGGGCCTGATGGTGTCCGTGGCGCTGACGTCCTTCGTGACGGGCGTGACGGAGCCGCTGGAGTTCTCGTTCATGTTCGTCGCACCGCTGCTGTACGGGGTGCACGCGATCCTGACCGGGGTGTCGATGGGGGTCACCTGGGCGCTGGGTGTGCACGCCGGCTTCAGCTTCTCGGCCGGCCTGATCGACTACGTCGTCAACTGGCACCTGGACACGAAACCCTGGCTGATCATCCCCATCGGGCTGTGCTTCGCTGTCGTCTATTACGTGATCTTCCGGTTCGCGATCACCAAGTTCAACCTCCAGACCCCGGGGCGCGAGCCCTTGGAGGAAGAGCAGAAGATCGAGGACGACCTGACGAAGTAGCGGCCTCCCTCCGGCCTCCCCCGGCCTTCCCCGCAGCCCTCGGACCCGATGGTCCGGGGGCTTCGCCGTATCACCCAGGGTGGTGGCGGAACTACGCGGCAAAAGGGAGGGAATCGCAGGTTCCTTATCTCACCCTCACCGTGCTAAAACTGGTCTACACCACTGAGTGGTACAGACCACGCGGCCGTTCTTTCGCCGCCGCGTTCCTCGAGTCGCCGCCCCCCGAACCCTTCACTCGGCGGCGCCTTGCCTACCGGAGGAAGTTCATGAGTACGGACACCGCTGCGGCCGCGCCCGCAAAGAAGCGGGGCGCCGGTGTGATGGCTGTCCTGCAGCGCATCGGTCGCAGCCTCATGCTGCCGGTCGCGGTCCTGCCCGCGGCCGCGCTGCTGGTCCGGCTCGGCAATGCCGACATGCTCGGCCGCGAGTCGTTCCCCACCGTCGTCACCAAGCTGGCCGGCTACATGGCGGCCGGCGGTGGCGCCATCCTGGACAACATGGCTCTGCTGTTCGCCGTCGGTATCGCGATCGGTTTCGCCAAGAAGTCCGACGGCTCGACGGCACTCGCCGCGGTGACCGGCTACCTGGTCTTCCAGAAGGTGCTGGCCACCTTCACCGACAGCAACCTGCCCCAGGTCGCCAGCGTCGCGGACGGCAAGATCGTCATGAGCGACGCCCCGGTCAACGCGGGTGTGCTCGGCGGCGTCGTGATGGGCATAGTCGTGGCCCTGCTGTACCAGCGTTTCCACCGGACGAAGCTGCCCGACTGGGCGGGCTTCTTCAGCGGTCGTCGCCTGGTCCCGATCCTCTCCGCCTTCGCGGGTCTGGTCATCGGCATCGTCTTCGGTCTCATCTGGCCGGTGCTCGGCACGGGTCTGCACAACTTCGGTGAGTGGCTGGTCGGTTCCGGTGCCGTCGGCGCGGGCATCTTCGGTGTCGCCAACCGTGCGCTGATCCCGGTCGGCATGCACCACCTGCTGAACTCGTTCCCGTGGTTCCAGGCCGGCGAGTACAACGGCGCCCACGGTGACATCGCCCGCTTCCTGGCCGGCGACCCGAACGCCGGACAGTTCATGACCGGCTTCTTCCCGATCATGATGTTCGCCCTCCCGGCGGCCTGCCTCGCGATCGTCCACTGTGCCCGTCCGGAGCGCCGCAAGGTCGTCGGCGGCATGATGTTCTCGCTCGCGCTGACCTCGTTCATCACCGGTGTGACCGAGCCGATCGAGTTCACGTTCATGTTCATCGCCCCGGTGCTGTACGCGATCCACGCGGTGCTGACCGGTGTCTCGATGGCCCTGACCTGGGCGCTCGGCATGAAGGACGGCTTCGGCTTCTCCGCCGGTCTCGTCGACTTCGGTCTGAACCTGGGCATCGCCTCGAAGCCCTGGCTGCTGGTCCTGGTCGGCCTCTGCTTCGCGGTCGTCTACTACGTGGTCTTCCGGTTCGCGATCACCAAGTTCAACCTGCCGACGCCGGGCCGCGAGTCCGACGAGGAGCTCGCCGAGCTCCAGAAGGCCGAGGCCAAGTAGTCCGGCCCTCTTCGTACGGCACACCAGAAGCCCCCATCTCCCGCGCGGGAGATGGGGGCTTCTGCGTGGCAGGGGGCCTAGGGCCTCTCGTTTGGATCATGCCGGGCTCGCGGGGTCTGGCACGCACATCTGCGGCGTTGTCGTCAGTCGGCAACGCTCCGCGTTGACTCCCTCCTCCGCCTTGCAGCTGCACGCACCAGACCCCGCTCCCTGATCCGGCCTGATCCAAACGAAAGACCCTAGACCTCGTACACCGCGCCGGGGGCCGCCAGCTCGACCGGGCCGTCGTAGACCTCGCGTGCGTCGGCGAGGTTGCGTTCGGCGTCCGTCCACGGCGGGATGTGGGTGAGGACGAGGCGTCCCGCTCCGGCGCGTGCGGCGTACTCGCCTGCTTCGCGGCCGTTGAGGTGGAGGTCCGGGATGTCCTCCTTGCCGTGGATGAACGATGCTTCACAGAGGAACAGGTCGGAACCTTCGGCGAGTTCGGCCAGCGCCTCGCAGGTGCCGGTGTCGCCGGAGTAGGTGAGGGCGCGCCCGTCGTGCTCGACCCTGATGCCGAAGGTGTCGACGGGGTGGCAGAGCTTCTCCGTACGGACCGAGAAGGGGCCGATCTCGAACGATCCCGACTTCAGCGTGTGGAAGTCGAAGACTTCGCTCATCGCGTGGTCGGACGGGGTGTCGGCGTGGGCCGTGGTGAGCCGGCGCTCGGTGCCCTCGGGTCCGTACACGGGGATCGGGGCGGGGCGTCCGCCGTCGAAGCGGTAGTAGCGGACGACGAAGTACGCGCACATGTCGATGCAGTGGTCGGCATGGAGGTGGCTGAGGAAGATGGCGTCGAGGTCGTAGAGACCTACATGGCGCTGCAGCTCGCCCAGGGCGCCGTTGCCCATGTCGAGGAGCAGCCGGAAGCCGTCGGCCTCTACGAGGTAGCTCGAGCATGCCGAACCCGCGGACGGGAACGAGCCGGAGCAGCCGACGACGGTGAGCTTCATGGAGCGTGAACCTCCGAGGCGTGGGAACGGGGAGGGTTCGTGCGGTCCGTCGAGCGTAAGGCGCGAAACCGCTGGTCGCTCCTCCACCGCCTGCCGTTGTGGGGGAACTCACCTGTGCTGTCACCGGTTCGATGGAAACCCGGGTGTCGTCGGGCGCCGGTACGGTCGGGTCATGAACACGTGGTGGTGGGTGGCACTGGCCGCCGTGGTCCTGCTGGCGCTCGTGGCGACGGTCTCCGACGCGCGGGGGCGGGGCGGGCGCGGTCCGCGGCGTCCGGGCGGGCGGACGCGTCCGCCGGGGCGGGCTCCGGAACGGGCTCCGGGGCGCGCTCCGGAGCGGAAGAAGGGGCGGCCGCACGGGGTGCCCCGGCCCGGGGAGATCTGGTGGGCGGATGTGCCGTTCGAGGACGGGCCCGGGTCCAAGGACCGGCCGTGCCTGGTGCTGTCGGTGCGGGGTGGCACGGCGGTCGTCGCCAAGATCACCAGCAAGCACCATGAGGAGCGGCCGGGGGTGATCGCTCTGCCGCCGGGTGCGGTGGGGGACGCGCGGGGCCGGCAGAGCTTCCTGGAGACGGACGAGCTGCGGGACGTGGCGGTGGCGGGGTTCCGCCGGAAGGCGGGCGAGGTGGATCCGGGGCTGTGGGACCGGGTGCGCGGGCTGGGCTGAGCGTGCGGGAGGCGTGGAGCGGGATCGTCCTCCCGCTCCACGCCTCCCGGAGCCGTTGCGCCGTACGTGAGGGGCCTCTCAGGCCCAGAGCTGGCCCTGCAGGGTCTCGATGGCGGCTTCCGTCGTGGGCGCGGTGTAGACGCCGGTCGACAGGTACTTCCAGCCGCCGTCGGCGACGACGAAGACGATGTCCGCGGATTCGCCGGCCTTGAGGGCCTTGCGGCCGACGCCGATGGCGGCGTGGAGTGCGGCTCCGGTGGAGACGCCGGCGAAGATGCCCTCCTGCTGGAGGAGCTCGCGGGTGCGGGTGACGGCGTCGGCGGAGCCGACGGAGAAGCGGGTGGTGAGGACGGAGGCGTCGTACAGCTCGGGGACGAAGCCTTCGTCGAGGTTGCGCAGGCCGTAGACGAGGTCGTCGTAGCGCGGTTCGGCGGCGACGACGGCGACGTCGGGCTTGTTCTCGCGGAGGTAGCGGCCGACGCCCATGAGGGTGCCGGTGGTGCCGAGGCCGGCCACGAAGTGGGTGATGGAGGGGAGGTCGGTGAGGATCTCCGGTCCGGTGGTGGCGTAGTGGGCGCCGGCGTTGTCCGGGTTGCCGTACTGGTAGAGCATGACCCAGTCGGGGTGCTCGGCGGAGAGCTCCTTGGCCACGCGTACGGCGGTGTTGGAGCCGCCCGCGGCGGGGGACGAGATGATCTCGGCGCCCCACATGGTGAGCAGGTCGCGCCGCTCCTGCGAGGTGTTCTCCGGCATGACGCAGACGATGCGGTAGCCCTTGAGGGTGGCCGCCATGGCGAGCGAGATGCCGGTGTTGCCGCTGGTGGGTTCGAGGATGGTGCAGCCGGGTGTCAGGCGGCCGTCCTTCTCCGCCTGCTCGACCATGTGGAGCGCGGGGCGGTCCTTGATCGAGCCGGTGGGGTTGCGGTCCTCGAGCTTGGCCCAGATACGGACGTCCTCGGACGGGGACAGCCGCGGGAGGCGGACCAGGGGCGTGTTGCCCACGGCCGCCAGCGGGGAGTCGTACCGCATCAGCGCATGCCGCCGGCGACGGCCGGGAGGATCGTGACGTTGTCGCCGTCGGCGAGCTTGGTGGAGATGCCGTCGAGGAAGCGGACGTCCTCGTCGTTGAGGTAGACGTTCACGAAGCGGCGGAGCTGGTCCCCGTTCGCGCTGTCGATGAGTCGCTCACGGATGCCGGTGTGGCGGCTCTCCAGGTCGGCGAAGAGGTCGGCAAGGGTCTCCCCGCTGCCTTCGACCGCCTTGGCGCCGTCGGTGTAGGTGCGGAGGATGGTCGGGATGCGGACCTCGATGGCCATGGCGTGGGCTCCTGTCGAATGCGGGGAGGTGGCGTGGGGCGCGCGTTGGTGCCCCCGCGCGGGGGTGGTGCGTGCGTGATGGCGCTCGGACCGCGGCTCAGGCCGTGCGGTTCACGGGCAGGCGACGGCCGGACACATGGCGCTGGACAGCCTGCACAGGTCGACGTGCAGCCGCGCGACGAGCAGTGTGCCCGGGGCCTTTTCGCTCACGTCATGGGGAACCATGCGCTCATCGTATCGATTCCCCACCCGGGATCCGGAGTGTGATCCCACATGGTGGATGGTGAGCGTTCGCCATGTGGGACACGGGCTCTCTTCGGGTCAGGCGACGGCGGGGTACGCCTCGACGACCTCGACCTCTTCCTCGGTGATCTCGCCGTCCACGATGCGGTACGAGCGGAACTGGAAGGGTCCGGCGTCGTCGGTGTCCGCGGTGGAGACCAGGACGTAGTGGGCGCCGGGCTCGTTGGCGTAGGTGAGGTCGGTGCGGGAGGGGTAGGCCTCGGTCGCGGTGTGGGAGTGGTAGATGATCACCGGCTCCTCGTCGCGGTCGTCCATCTCGCGGTAGAGCTTCAGCAGGTCCGCGGAGTCGAACTCGTAGAACGTGGGCGAGCGGGCGGCGTTGAGCATGGGGATGAAGCGCTCGGCACGGCCCGTCCCGGCGGGGCCCGCGACCACTCCGCACGCCTCGTCGGGGTGGTCCGCGCGGGAGTGGGCGACGATCTGGTCGTACAGCGCCTGGGTGATGGTCAGCATGGCGCCAGGATAGACAGACGGGCCCTCCCGTACCGAGGGGTGGTACGGGAGGGCCCGGATGCCGGACAGGGCCGTTGGGGCGGCCGGTGTCCCGGGGCGCCGTGCGGGGGCTCAGCGCTTGGTGAAGGCGGCGCCCTGCGGGTTGCGGGCCCTGAGCACCAGGTAGGAGACGCCGAGGATCAGCGCCCAGACGGGCGCGCAGTACAGCGAGATCCTGGCGTCCTTGTCGATGGCCATCATGGTGATGACGAGGCCGATGAAGCAGAGCGCGAACCAGCTGGTGAACGGCGCCCCGGGGGCCTTGAAGGTGGACTGGGGCAGTTCGCCGCGGTCGGCCTTGGCGCGGAAGCGGATCTGGCAGATCAGGATCATGATCCAGGCCCACATGCCGGAGATGGTGGCGAAGGAGACGACGTAGTTGAACGCGTCGCCGGGCCACTGGTAGTTGATCCAGACGCCGACGAGCATCAGCGCGGCGGAGAAGGTGGTGCCGGTCAGCGGGAGGCCGTTGCGCGTCAGCTTGGTGAAGGCCTTGGGGCCCTGGCCGTTGAGCGCGAGGTCCCGCAGCATGCGCCCGGTGGAGTACATGCCGGAGTTGCAGGAGGAGAGCGCGGCGGTGAGCACGACGAAGTTGACGATCGCGGCTCCGATGCCGAGGCCCATCTCCTCGAACGCGGCGACGAACGGGGAGACGCCCGGCTTGAAGGTGCTCCACGGGACGACCGACAGGATCATGATCAGCGCGCCGACGTAGAAGACGGCGATGCGCCACGGCACGGTGTTGATGGCCTTGGGCAGGACGGTCTTCGGGTCCTTGGACTCACCGGCGGTGACGCCGACGAGTTCGACGGCGAGGAACGCGAACATGACGATCTGGAGCGTCATGAGCGTGCCGCTGATGCCGCTGGGGAAGAAGCCGCCGTCGTTCCAGAGGTTGGCGACGGTCGCGGTGTCCCCGGCGTCGGAGAAGCCGACGGTGAGCACGCCGGCACAGATGAGGATCATGCCGAGGATGGCGGTGACCTTGACCATCGAGAACCAGAACTCGAGCTCACCGAAGAGCTTCACCGAGATCAGGTTGGCGCCGTACAGGATGAAGGTGAACACCAGTGCGGACAGCCATTGCGGGATATCCCACCAGTACGTCATATAGGTGGCCGCGGCGGTGACTTCGGTGATTCCGGTGACGACCCAGAAGAGCCAGTACGTCCAGCCGGTCACGAATCCGAAGAACGGGCCGAGGAATTCACGGGCGTACTCCGAGAAGGAGCCCGACACCGGGCGGTACATGAGGAGTTCGCCCAGGGCACGCATGATGAAGAAGATGACCAGGCCCGCGATGGCGTACGCCAGGATGAGGCTGGGGCCGGCCCTGTCGATGGCTTTGCCCGCGCCGAGGAAGAGCCCCGTCCCGATGGCTCCGCCGATGGCGATCATCTGGATCTGGCGGGCCCCCAGTCCACGCTGGTAGCCCTCGCCCGCCGGGGCGTCGACGGCCTCCTGGCCGTCCGGCTGCCCGTTGTCGACCTGCGCCGATGTCATGTTGGTGCGCCTTTCTCCACGCCGATCCGCGCCGTCGTCGGCGTCGGATCAGGTCCTGATCCCCCCGGATATGGATGGAGTGCCGCCGGCGTTCGGCCGGCTTGTAGCGCCCCCGGGGACAGGGGTGGCGTCCCCGGGCGGTCGTGAAGATTTATCACGGGCACCGGATGAGGCCACCGGACATTATGTGGCGCACGCCACAGGAAAAAGCGGACAAGCGTTTCCAGGCGCTGCAAACAGAGCCATTCAGGTGACGGGATCGTTATTCGGATTTGAGCATCCGTTGAGCGAACCGTCGGGCGGCCGGGGCGGCCCGTGCTCAGTGATCCGATCAACGATCCGATCAGTGATCCGCGCTCAGTCGGGCATCAGTGTTTCGACGAGGGTTTCCTGCAGTGCCCCGAGCCAGAGATAGGCCATCACCATCGGCTTGCGCGGGTCGCTGTCGGGGAGCCGGTAGAGCGAGCCGTCCTGGCCCTCGTCCTCGTCGGAGACCTCCAGGCGGGTGCCGATGGTGAGGCGGAGGTCGTTGAGGGAGCCCAGCCAGTGGTGGCACTCCTCGGGGGTGAGGGTGAGCACCGCCCCGCTGTCCGCGTCGGGCGCGAGCGCGTCGAGCGACCGTACGACGGCGAGGGCGTCCTCGCGCTTACGGGTGCGCAGATCGTTCTCCGTGAAGCGGCGGAACTCGGCGGACGCCTCGCGCAGCTCCTTGTCCTCGTCCCCGTACGCCTCGGGGAAGAGGCGCGCCAGGGCGGGGTCGGAGGGCGGCTCGCTGGGCCCCTCGGCGAAGAGCGCGGCGAGCGGGTCCTCGCCCTCGGCCGGCTGGTCGCCGGGGCCGATCAGTTCGAGCAGCTGGACGGCGAGGGAGCGCAGGATGGCGATCTCGACCTCGTCGAGCGCGACGGCCGCGCCGCCGCCTGGGGTGGCCTCGAAATGGCCGGCCATGAATTCTCCGATGATGGGTCGGACGGAGGGGCAGCGGTGGGTCAGTTCCGGTCCTGGGTCAGCGTGGCCCAGAGCCCGTAACCGTGCATGGCCTGGACGTCGCGCTCCATCTCCTCGCGGCTGCCGCTGGAGACGACCGCGCGGCCCTTCTGATGGACGTCGAGCATCAGCTTGTGCGCCTTGTCCTTGGAGTAGCCGAAGTAGGCCTGGAAGACATACGTCACATAGCTCATGAGGTTGACCGGGTCGTTGTGCACCAGCGTCACCCAGGGGACGTCGGGCTCGGGGACGGCGAAGGTCTCCTCGGCCGATTCGGGACGTTCGATCTCTACGGGGGCAGCAACGCTCACCTACCCCATGCTGCCACCAGAGAGGGGCCGGCGCACAAACGGCGCCCCCATCTCGTCACTTTGACGAATAGGGAGTAGCATCCCCGGCATGAACTCAGCGGACCTTGGGCGACGGGTCGGTGTGCCGTCGACCGCGCTCTTCACCGACCAGTACGAGCTCACGATGGTGCAGGCCGCACTGAAGGCGGGCACCGCGGACCGGCGCTCCGTCTTCGAGGCCTTCACCCGACGGCTGCCCGAGGGGCGGCGCTACGGCGTCGTCGCGGGCACCGGGCGGGTGCTGGACGCGGTGGAGAACTTCCACTTCGACGACGAGATGCTCGCCTTCCTGCGTGACCAGAACGTCGTCGACGGACCCACCGTGGACTGGCTCGCCGACTACCGCTTCAGCGGGGACATCTGGGGCTACCCGGAGGGCGAGGTGTACTTCCCGGGCTCGCCGCTCCTGCGGGTCGAGGGCTCCTTCGCCGAGTGCGTGCTGCTGGAGACCGTGATCCTCTCGATCCTCAACCACGACTCGGCGATCGCGGCCGCCGCGTCCCGGATGTCGGCCGCCGCGGGCGGCCGCAGGCTCATCGAGATGGGCGCGCGCCGCACCCATGAGCTGTCGGCGGTGGCATCGGCGCGCGCCGCGTACGTCGGCGGCTTCCACACCACCTCGGACCTGGCGGCCGGCTTCCGCTACAACATCCCGACCGTCGGGACGAGCGCGCACGCCTTCACGCTGCTGCACGACAGCGAGCGGGACGCCTTCCAGGCGCAGGTGGACTCGCTGGGCCGGGGCACCTCGCTGCTCGTCGACACGTACGACGTGACCGAGGCGGTCCGTACGGCGGTGGAGATCGCGGGGCCGGAGCTCGGTGCCGTACGCATCGACTCGGGCGACCTGCTGCTCGTCGCGCACCGGGTGCGGCAGCAGCTGGACGAGCTGGGCGCCACGGAGACGAAGATCGTGGTGACGTCCGACCTGGACGAGTACGCGATCGCCTCGCTGGCCGCCGCGCCCGTCGACACCTACGGGGTGGGCACACAGCTGGTCACGGGCAGCGGTCACCCGACGTGCTCCATGGTCTACAAGCTGGTGGCGCGGGCGCGGTCCGCCGATCCGGCCGACCCGCTGCTGCCGGTGGCGAAGAAGTCGCTGGGCGCGAAGTCGTCGAGGGGCGGCCGCAAGTGGGCCGCGCGCCGGCTGGACGAGGCCGGGGTGGCCGAGGCCGAGGTGATCGGCAGCGGCGAGGTCCCGGCGGAGCTGGCGGACCGGCAGCTGCTCGTGGAGCTGGTCAGGGGCGGCGAGGTCGTCGGCAGGGAGCCGCTGGAGGCCGCGCGGGAGCGGCACATCGCGGCCCGGTCGGGGCTGCCGATGTCGGCGATGCAGCTGTCCCGCGGGGAGCCGGTGCTCCCCACGGAGTACGCCTGAGGACCCCGGGTAGACGTGAGGCCTGCCCACCCCCTCCCGCAGGGTCCGCCGAGTCTCTAGGCTCGGTGGCATCCCCACCGCACCCGTACGCACGACCGCCGAACCCCCACCGAAGGACAACCGTCATGCATCGCGCCTTGATCGTCGTTGACGTTCAGAACGACTTCTGCGAGGGCGGCAGCCTCGCGGTGGCGGGCGGCGCCGATGTCGCCGCCGCCATCACGGACCTGATCGCCGAGGCCCAGCCCGGCTACAGCCACGTGGTGGCCACCCGGGACCACCACATCGACCCCGGGGACCACTTCTCCGCCGCACCCGACTTCGAGCACTCCTGGCCGCCGCACTGCGTCGCCGGCACGGAGGGCGTGGGCTTCCACCCGAACTTCGCGCCCGCCGTCGCCTCCGGCGCGATCGACACCGTCTTCGACAAGGGGGCGTACGAAGCGGCGTACAGCGGCTTCGAGGGGGTCGACGAGAACGGCACCGGGCTCGCCCAGTGGCTGCGGGACCGCTCCGTGACGGCGGTCGACGTCGTGGGCATCGCCACGGACCACTGCGTCCGGGCCACGGCCCTGGACGCGGCCCGCGAGGGCTTCGCCACGCAGGTGCTGCTGGACCTGACCGCCGGGGTGGCCGAGGGGACCACGGAGCGGGCCCTGGAGGAGATGCGGACCGCCGGGGTGGAGCTGTCCGGCAAGCCCGTCGTCTGACGGGCCCCGGGGCGCCCCTGCGGCGCCCCCGCGGCCACGGGCGCCCTCAGGCCGCCGGGCGGGCCGGTCCCGCGTAGCCGGCGGAGCCCAGCAGCGCCCGTATCGGGTGCCAGAGCTCCTGGCCGGTCTGCGGCGCCGTGCGCCAGAGCAGGCCGTCGGGGTGGTGCAGGACCGCCGTTATCTCGTCCGGGGTGGGCGGGTGGGAGTTGCCCCTGAGGTAGACGGCACGCAGTCCCAGGTTGCGCAGCCTGGTCAGGGCGCGCGCCCGGTTCGCCGCGTGCACCAGCACCCGTACCGGCTCTCCCGGGCCGGATCCGCCGGCCGGGCCGTTCAGGGCCAGTGCCACCACCACGGTGCCGTTGGGCAACCTGCAGAAACCTCCGCCTGCCATGCTTCGCGCTCCCCCGTAAGACTTCGTGTCAATAAGGATCGGTAGGACGCACCTAAACACGACCGGCCGCCGCCCCGCTAGTGGGCGACGGCCGATCGCGCTCTGACCAGGTGTTTTTCGGACTACTTGCCCGAGGGGCCGACCTTCACGGTCATCGTCGAGCCGCTGAGGGGCTCGTTCACGATGGTGATCCGGGTGTTGGTGTCAGTAACCTTGACACTTCCTGTCGGGTTTTCCTTGTACCAGTAGGTGCCCTTGCGGTCGTCGAAGACCGGGACGCCCAGCGACGGCTTGATCTTCAGCGCGACGTCCGCGTTGTGCAGCGTGAAGCCCTGGTTCGGGTACCAGCTGAACGGCGCGTCGAACGGCTGGATCTTGTTGCGCAGGATCGTGCCGTCCTTCCACTTCAGCGGCTTGGCGTGGGAGTCCACCGGAAGGATCAGACCCTGGCCCGGGTGGACCGAGGTGTTGTTGTCCTTCTGGGAGGTGTCCCAGAGCCAGACCATCAGGCCGTTCTGGTACGCGTAGTGCTCGACCCAGTCCGGACGGGTGGTGGAGAAGCCGAAGTTGTACGGGCCGACCGCGAGGGTCTTGTCGTACGAGACGTACTGGCGGTTCTCGGCGATGTAGTACTGCGGGTAGTCGTTGGTGAACGACTCACCGATCCGCGAGAAGCCCTTGGCGGTCCAGCCGTTGTCGTCGCCCTCGGCGTCGTCCGAGAAGAGGACGGCTCCGTCGGCGGTGACGGTGATGGCGTCGGCCGCGAAGCCCTTGCCGCCCGCGCCGCCGTCCGTCTGGTAGCGGAAGCGGAGGTCGATCTTCTTGCCCGCGTAGGCGTCCAGCGGGAAGGAGAGCTTCTTGTACGCGCCGGAGACGTCGGTCAGGGCCGGCTTGTCGCTGGCGTCGCGCGGGATGGCCTTGCCGTCGGCGGTGCCGTCGAGCGCGGTCCAGCTGCTGCCGCCGTTGTCCGAGACCTCGGTGTAGAGGTAGTCGTAGTCGGCCTCGATGTCGTACCAGCCGGACAGGTCCAGCGAGGCGGACGTCTTGCCGGTGAGGTCGACCGAGCGGGTCAGGGTGTTCGACAGGTCGTCACCCATGTCGCTCCACCACTGCTTGGAGCCCTCCGCGGGCTTCGTGACCGTGGTGGTGACGGCCTTCTCGGGCAGCTCGACGACGAGCGCCTGCTTGTCCTTGGTGTTGTACTCCGAGACACCCAGCTTGTGGGTCGACTTCGTGGCGGCCTTGGCCGTGTCGTAGTCGAGCCAGCCGAGCTGGAGCTTGTCCCAGGCGGTCATGTCGCCCGGGAGGTTGCCTATCTGGCCGTCGCCGGTGCCGAGCCAGGAGCCCGCCGACATCAGGGACCAGAAGCCGACCGAGTTCTCGCCGCCGCCGGAGGTGTCGTAGAGGTCCGGGAGGCCGAGGTCGTGGCCGTACTCGTGGGCGAAGACGCCCAGGCCGCCGTTCTCGGGCTGCGCGGTGTAGTCGCCGACCCAGATGCCCGTGTCACCGATCTCGGCGCCACCGGCCTTGTTGTTCGCGGGGCCCGTCGCACCGGCGTTGGTGCCGTACGCGTACCAGCGGTGCGCCCAGATCGCGTTGGTGCCCTCGACGCCGCCGCCCGCGGACTCGTCCTCGCCGGCGTGGACCAGCTGGAAGTGGTCGATGTAGCCGTCGGGCTCGTTGAAGTCGCCGTCGCCGTCGAAGTCGTAGCGGTCCCACTGGTCGTACTGGGCGAGGTCGGCCTTGATCTGGTCCAGGGTGCGGCCCTTGGCCTTCTGGTCGGCCACCCAGGCGTTGACGCCGTCGCGGACCGTGTCCCAGACGTTGGCGCAGTTGGTCGAGCCGCAGTAGTTGGAACCGTAACGGGCCTCGTTGTACGGGACCTTGACCCAGTCCGAGACCTCGCCGTCGACGGAGTAGCGCCCGGAGGACGTCTTCTCGTAGTACGTCTTCAGCGAGTCCTTGCCCTTGCCCTCACCGAAGTAGAGGTCCTGGAAGTGCTGCTGGCTGTAGTCGGCCTGCCAGGCGGTGCTGTTGTCCTTCGCCGGGTCGGGCTCGGCTATCTCGTTGTGCAGCGGGCCGGGTGTGCCGCCGTACTTCTTGACGGGCGGCTTCGGGCCGTCGCCGTCGGGGTCGTACATCGTGGTGTCGTCGACCTGGTCGCCGAACTCCACGAGGATGGTGAAGATCTTGTCGGTCTTCTCCCGGCCGAGCTCGACGTACTTGCTCCTGCCGAGCTTGACGACCTTGGAGCCGCCCTTGGCGGTCACCTTCTTGTCGCCGGACAGGACCTGCTCCAGCGCGGCCTTGCGCTGTGCGGCCTGCTCCTTGCTGAAGGGCCCTTCCAGGTCGTGCTCGTGCGCCTCGGCCGACGCGGGGTCGCGGCGGTCCACGATGGAGGCGCCCGATCCTGACACCTTGTCATCCGCCTGGGCGGTGGCGAAGGTGGATGCCGTCGCGGCGGTGGCGGCCAGGGCCACGGCTACGGCGGTGGCGCGCAGCGCCCGTCTCTGAGTGGTCACTTGATGCAGTCCTCCCCGGCGTTCGCGTCCGCGGCCAGGGGGTGAGTGCGGGCCGCGCGCGTTCAACGCGTCACAAGTGACGACATTCGATCGGAGTTATGAGAGAAAAGACAGATCTTGACTTGCACATACCAAGTGCACTATGCGGGAGGCCTCTTCCGCTATCCGGACGCGGATCGCGGCCTTCCGGACCGCCGACCGGCGCGCCGACGACTCCTGGGGGCACCCGCGTGACTCCGTGCGCCCCCTGTGCACCGGTACCGTGGGTTAGGTCACGCTTACTACCCGTTCCTCACGGGCATCCCCCGTCGTAGAGTCGATTGACCGTGCGAACGTGTTGAGAGACTTCCCTATCCGACGCCCCGAGGACGGTAATCGCCATGCCGCGTCCGACTGCCGCACAGTTCTCCTACGGTTCGGCCACCGTCGTGTTCTCCGCCCTCGCGTTGCTGCTGCTGTTCCGGACGGAGTCGGGCCTCGGTGTCGCCGCGGTCGGCACCGTCGCGCTGCTGCTCGGCCTGCTGGTCGCCCTGGCCCTGCCCGCGCGTGCGAGGACGGCCCGGCCGGCGACGGCACCGCCCACCGCCGCCCGCACCCACCGCACGATCGAGGACATCGAGATCGCCACCGCCCGGCGGGAGCACATCGGCGAGCACTCGCTGCACCGCTGACCCCCGCTCAGGTGCTGACGACCACGGTCTTGCCCGCCTTGTCCTGCAGACCCTGCCGGTAGGGCTTGTCCGTGAACATCAGGACGATGTTGATGAGCCACCACAGGCACGGGCAGCACAGCAGCGCGGGGAGCCACAGCACGACGGCCCGCATCAGCGAGGAGCTCGTGTCGGGGACCGAGCCGTCGTTGAGCATCGCGACGCGCATCTTCAGCAGCCGCTTGCCCAGTGTCCGGCCGTCCTTGTGCGTGAAGTACGTGTCGTACGCGACGTAGACCACCAGGCCGATCAGCGACCACACCAGCTGATGACCGGTGTAGGTGTTGCCGATGGCGTTGCCGAAGTCGTCGTTGCCGTCGTCCGACGAGACGTCGACCGCACCGCCGAAGGGCAGCGAGATCAGGTACAGCGGGATCGAGATGATGAGGAAGTCGATCAGCCGCGCCAGGATCCGCTTCCCCGGCTCCGCCAGCGGCGGCATACCGGCCAGCGGATCCGCGCCGCCGTACGGACCGCCGCCGCCGTACGGATCGTTCGGCGGCGGGGGCGCGCCGCCACCGTAGGGCGAACCGCTCGGCGGAGGCGGAGGCCCCTGCGGCGGCCGCTTCGAGAAGGGGTCGTCGTCGGGCGGCGGAGGCGGTGGTTCGTTACTCATGGGGGCAGTGCACCCCGGCCCGCGAAGGCCCGCAACGGCTGGGGTCTCTTCGGGGGACGGGGCGTCAGCACACGGGCGTACGGGCCGCTCGCGCCCGCCGCCCGTCAGGTCCCGGGCCCGCTCTCAGCCCGCGACGAAGGTGCGGGCCGCCTTGTCGTGCCAGCACTGGCGCCACGGACGGTCGATCAGACACCAGAGCACGTTGAGCACACCGACGGCGAGCAGGCCCAGCACCCCGTACACCAGCCAGCGGCGCAGTGCGGCCCCCAGCGTCGGCGAGTCGTGGGACTCGATGTCCCGCACCTCCAGCCCGCAGAGCTTCTTGCCCAGCGTGCGGCCCCACTTGGCCGTGGGCAGGGCCTCCAGGACGAAGCCGAGGACCAGGAAGGCGGCGAGCACCCCGCCGAACAGCCCGGCCGTCGTGGCGTCCAGGAGCCAGACGGTGACCGTCTCGCCGGACAGCTTCGCCGCCTCGATCTTCTGGTCGACGTGGTCCATCGCCCGGGTGACCAGCGGGAAGCCGGCCGCGCCGACGAGCGCGCCCAGGACGACCGTGTCGACGATCCGGGCGGCCAGCCGCTTGCCGAGCGCCGCGGGCCTGGCCGAGGCCTGGGACCGGGCGAGCTGCTGGAAGGGGTCGTCGACCGGGGGCTTCCACGGCACCACCGGCTGCTGCTGTTCGGGCCTGACGCCGTGCTGCTGCGCGGGCACCGGGCCCGGGCTCTGCTGCTGGGGGCGCGGCTGCTGCGGGCGGGCCGCCTGCTCGGGCTGGGCGAGCTGGTGGACCTGCTGCGCCCAGGACGCGGAGCCGCCTCCCGGGCCCGGTGTCAGCGGCGTGTTCAGCCCCGGCGCCTGCGCCTGCGGCGGGGTGGGGGACGGTGCGGGGGCGGCGGGGGGCTGCGGGGTGCCGCCCGGCGGGACGGCGCGGATCGCCATCGTGCCGTCGGCGGGGGCGGGGCCCTCCTCGCGCGGACGCGGCGGACGGGCGCCGCCGGGGCCGACCGCGCGGATCGTGACCGTGCCGTCGGTCGGCGGACGGCCGCCCGCGTCGCCGCCGGGCCGCTCCCTGCGGATGGTGACGGTGCCGTCGCTCACCTCGTCGCTGCCGTCCCGCATGCCGGGCAGGGCACCGCGCGTCGGGTCCTGGGCGCCGGACTGCCGGGGATCGGCGGGGCGTTCCTCCGCCGGGGCGGGGACGGAGGGCGGCGTCGCGGCCGGCGCCCCGGATTCGGGCGCGGGCGCCTCGGGCGTACGGGGATCCCCGCCGCCCCACGAGACGCGGTGGTCGCGTTCGCCGCCGAAGCCGGTCTGCCGGGAGGTGTCGGCCTGCCAGGCGGACGCCGGCAGCGGCCGGCCTGGGGTCACGTCCGCCTCGCCGCCGCCGGGCCCGCCGTCCGTTCCGGCCGGGTCCGTCCCGTCGACCTCGTCGAGGTACATCGGCCCGGTCTCGTCCACCGGAGCCTGCCGCTGCGGGGCCGCGTCGGCCGCCGGGGCGGGAGGCGTCGCGGGAGTCGTCCCGCCCTGCCGGGGCGCGGGCCTGCTGGTGCCGGGGACCCACGAAGCGCCGTTCCAGTACCGGACGTAGCCGGGAATGGACGGGTCGGGGTAGTACCCCTCGCGGGGGCTTTCGTCACCGGGTGCCGGGGTTGGGGCGCTCATCACCGTGGTCCCGTATCTCTTCGAGTCCTCAATACAAGGGTCCACATCTATCAGACCTCCGAGCACCCCCGGGCCTGTCCTGCCGTTTGGACCACTTTCAGGGTCCGGGGAAGTTTTTCTGGGAAGTCGCGTCATGGATGGCCAGGAGGGCGCTCTCTCCTTCTGCGGACCGGTCGAGGGACCGGCCCCTACACGTAACGGAAGGTCGTGCACCCCCATGCAGAACGCCGTGGAACGCGAGCTGGAAGTGAAGCTGGTCCTCTCCCCCGAGCGGTCCGTGCCCGTGCCCGCCCGGCTCTCCTACTTCACCGACGACCCGTACGCCGTGCACATCACGTTCCACATCGGCTCCGAGTCGCCGGTGCACTGGACGTTCGCCCGTGAGCTGCTGGTGGAGGGCGTGTTCCGGCCGTGCGGGCACGGGGACGTACGGATCTGGCCGACCAAGGTCGAGGACCGGGGCGTCATCTGCGTCGCGCTCACCTCGCCCGACGGCAACGCCCTCCTCGAGGTGCCGTCGGCCGCGGTGGCCGCCTGGGTGGAGCGCACCCTGCGGGTGGTGCCCCCGGGGACCGAGAGCCCGCTGCTCGGCCTGGACGCGGCCCTCGCCGAGCTGCTCACCCCGCTGCCGGCCGACGACCTGTGGCTGGGCGACCCCTGGTCCCAGTCCCCGGACGAGACGCAGGACGGGGAGGCCTGAGCGGTGGCGCGCGGGCGTCAGAACAGCTTGCCGGGGTTGAGGAGCCCCAGCGGGTCGAAGGCGGCCTTGATGCCGCGCTGCACCTCGACGCCCACCTCGCCCAGTTCACGGGCGAGCCACTCCTTCTTCAGTACGCCGACGCCGTGTTCACCGGTGATGGTGCCGCCCAGTTCGAGACCGAGCGCCATGATCTCGTCGAAGGACTCGCGGGCCCTGCGGGACTCGTCGGCGTCGGTGTGGTCGAAGCAGACGACCGGGTGGGTGTTGCCGTCGCCCGCGTGGGCGCAGACACCGATGGTCAGCCCGAACTTCTCGGCGACGGCCGCGGTCCCCTCGATCATCGCGCCGAGCTTCGAGCGCGGCACGCACACGTCGTCGATCATCGTGGCGGACCTGACGGTCTCCAGGGCGGGCAGGGACAGCCGGCGGGCCTGCAGCAGGAGTTCGGACTCGGCGACGTCCTCGGCGGGCACGACCTCGGTGGCGCCGGCCGCCGTGCACAGCTCACCGACGGCGGCGAGGTCGGCCGCCGGGTCCGGCGTGTCGAACGCACAGAGCAGCAGCGCCTCGGTGGTCTCGGGGAGGCCCATGGACGCCATCCCGTTGACGGCGTGCACCGTCGTACGGTCCATCAGTTCGAGGAGTGACGGCGTGTGCCCGCGCTCCATGATCCGGCACACCGCGTCACAGGCCGCCGCCGCCGACGCGAACTCGGCGGCGAGCACCAGCTGCCGCGGCGGCTGGGGCCGCAGCGCGAGCACCGCCTTGACGACGATACCGAGGCTGCCCTCCGAACCGACGAAGAGCCGGGTGAGGTCGTAGCCCGCGACGCCCTTCGCGGTGCGCCGACCGGTGTTCAGCAGCCGCCCGTCGGCCAGGACGACCTCCAGGCCCAGGACGTACTCGGCGGTGACGCCGTACTTCACACAGCACAGGCCGCCGGACGCGGTGCCGATGTTGCCGCCGATCGTGCACATCTCCCAGCTGGAGGGGTCCGGCGGGTAGTACAGCCCGTGCTCGTTGACGGCGCGGGACAGCGTGGCGTTGACGACGCCGGGCTCGACGACCGCGATCCGGTCGACCGGGCTGATCTCCAGGATCCGGTCCATCTTCACCAGGGAGAGCACGATGCAGCCGTCGGAGGCGTTGGCGGCGCCCGACAGTCCGGTCCGCGCGCCCTGGGGGACGACGGGGACCCGCAGGGCGGTGGCGGTCCTCATGACGTGCTGGACCTCCTCGACCGTGCGCGGGAGCACCACGACGGCGGGGGAACCCGCGTCGCAGAAGCTCGCCATGTCGTGGGCGTACGAGGCGGTGATGTCCGGGTCCGTGATCAGTGCCTCGGCCGGGAGACCCGCGCGCAGTCGTTCGAGGAGAGCGTCCATGATCCAAGCGTGGCACCCGGGGCCAATGGTGTGAACCCGTCTGCGTCACCCTTCGTGGAGCGCGATGCGATCTTCGTACTGACGCAGAGTGATGGCCATGGATGCCAAGCCGCAGCAGAACCCGGAGCCGACCCCCTCCCCCCTGCCGCCCCAGGGTGCGACGTCCGTCCCGCCGCCTCCCCCTCCGATGCACACCACGCTGCGCAGGGCGGCGTTCGGCGCGGTGGCCGGAGCCGTGCTCGTGGCCGGCGCGGTGATCGCCGTACCGGACGACGAGGGGGACGCCGCGCCGCCCGCGCAGGGTCCCGTGGCACGGGCCGAGACCGCGGTGGCGGCCGGCTCCCCCGCCTCCCTGTCCGACCTGACCGCCCTCATCGGCGACCGGCAGAAGTGGGTGGAGACCCACCCCGCGGACGCCCCGTCCTGGGCGGTGCTCGGCACGGCGTACGTGGAGTGGGGGCGCCGGGCGGCGGACTCGGCGTACTACACCCGGGCCGAGCAGGCACTCCAGCGGTCGCTGGCCGCGCAGCCCGGTGAGCGCGGGAACGTGCGGGCCTGGGTGGGACTCGGGGCGCTCGCCAACGCCCGGAACGATTTCCTCGCCGGGAAGAAGTGGGGGGAGACGGTCCGCTCGCGGCAGCCGAAGGAGTGGACGGCGTACCCGGTGCTGATCGACGCGTACAACGGCCTCGGGGAGTACGCGGCGGCGGCCAAGGCCACGGAGAAGTTCGGCACCCTGCGCAAGGGCGCCCCCGCCCTGGCCAGGACGTCCGAGATGTACCGCAACCAGGGCTGGCGCGAGGACGCCCTGGCCACCGCCCAGGAGGCCGCGGACCTCGCCGGCGCCCCGGCCGCGAAGGCGGTGGCCCTGCACCGCCTCGGGGACCTGGCCGCCGAGCGCGGCGAGCCGGCGGAGGCCCTCGCGCAGTACGACGCCGCCCTGCGCACCGACCGCGGCCACCTCCCGTCACTGGCGGGCCGGGCGCGCGCCCTGGCGGCCCTGGACCGTACGGACGAGGCGCTGGCGGAGTACCGGACGGTGACGTCGAAGCTCCCCCGCCCCGAGTACGTGCTCGAACTGGGCGAGCTGTACGAGTCGCTGGGCCTCGACGGCGATGCCCGCACCCAGTACACGGCTCTCCGCGAGATGCTGACGCGGGCGAGGACGGCCGGGGTCGACGAGTCCCTGACCGAGGCGCGCTTCGAGGCCGACCACGGTGACCCGGAGGCGGCGGTGGAGCTGATGCGCACCCAGTGGGCGGCGCAGCGGCGCAGCGCGGCGGTGTCGGACACCCTGGCCTGGGCGCTGCACCGGGCGGGGCGCAGCGAGGAGGGCATGCAGTACGCGGAGCGGGCGGTGGAGACGGGCGTGCGGGACGCCTCGTACGCCTATCACCTGGGGGCGATCGAGAGCGCCCTCGGCCAGGACGGTCCGGCGCGCGGCCATCTGGAGGAGGCCCTGCGCACGAACCCGTACTTCTCGCCGCTGGCCGCCCCGCTGGCGAGGGAGGCCCTGGACGCGCTGGGTGAGCCGGCGGCGGGCGGCCCGGAAGCCGTGCAGCCGTCGGGTCCGGAGCCCGCCGAGGAGGCCGCCCCGTCGCCGGAGGCCTCACGGGGTCCGGACAAGGAGACCGGCAAGGACACCGGCAAGGACGACGAGAAGGAGTCCCGCCGGGAGCAGGGGGCGGGCTCGGCACCGGAGCCTTCGGCGTCCACGGGACGGGGAGGGCTCGCGGGTTCGGGGGGCTCTTCGGGGCAGGGCGCCTCCGCGGCTCCGCCCGCGAAGCCCGGAGCGGCCACCGCGTCCTCGTGACCGCATGCGTGAGGGGCCCCTTTCCCGGCCGGGAAGGGGCCCCTCAGCTGTGGTGACCACAGGTGGCCGCAGCCGTGGTGACTACAGGTTGCCGCGCTTCTCCTGCTCGCGCTCGATCGCCTCGAACAGGGCCTTGAAGTTGCCCTTGCCGAAGCCCATCGAGCCGTGCCGCTCGATCATCTCGAAGAAGACCGTCGGGCGGTCCTGGACCGGCTTGGTGAAGATCTGCAGCAGGTAGCCGTCCTCGTCACGGTCGACGAGGATCTTCAGCTCGCGCAGCGTCTCCACGGGCACGCGGGTCTCGCCCGCCCACTCCCCCAGCGTGTCGTAGTACGAGTCCGGGGTGTCCAGGAACTGCACACCGGCGGCCCGCATGGCCCGTACGGACGAGACGATGTCGTTGGTGGCGAGCGCGATGTGCTGGACGCCCGCGCCGCCGTAGAACTCCAGGTACTCGTCGATCTGCGACTTCTTCTTCGCGATCGCCGGCTCGTTGATGGGGAACTTGACCTTGAGCGTGCCGTCGGCGACGACCTTCGACATGAGGGCGGAGTACTCGGTGGCGATGTCGTCGCCGACGAACTCCTTCATGTTGGTGAAGCCCATGACCTTGTTGTAGAAGGCCACCCACTCGTTCATCCGGCCGAGCTCGACGTTGCCGACGCAGTGGTCGACGGCCTGGAAGGTGCGCTTGGCCGGCGGCTCCACGATCGGGGCGGCGGCCGTGTAGCCGGGGAGGTAGGGACCGTCGTAGCCCCCGCGCTCGACCAGCGTGTGGCGGGTCTTGCCGTACGTGGCGATGGCGGCCAGGACGACCGTGCCGTGCTCGTCCTTGACCTCGTACGGCTCGGTGATGCCCCGCGCGCCGTGCTCGACGGCGTACGCGTAGGCCGCGCGGGCGTCGGGCACCTCGATCGCGAGGTCGACCACGCCGTCGCCGTGGGCGTGCACGTGGTCGGCCAGGAAGGTGCCCCATTCGGAGGACGCCTTGATGACGGAGGTGAGGACGAAGCGGGCGGAGCCGTTGGTCAGGACGTAACTCGCGGTCTCGCGGCTGCCGTTCTCCGGTCCGGAGTAGGCGACGAGCTTCATGCCGAAGGCGGTCGAGTAGTAGTGCGCCGCCTGCTTGGCGTTGCCCACCGCGAAGACCACCGCGTCCATTCCCTTGACCGGGAAGGGATCGGCCTGCCGGGCGGTGTCGGGGGTGGTGTGCACAGTCTCAGTCATGTCCGAAGGTTCCCGCCGCTCCGCAAGGTGCGCAACAGTTCGCGGAACCCCTGGTCAATCTGTCCACCCGGCCGCCAGGATGGGCGGGCTGTCTGTACAGGCTGACCATCGGGAGGCGGATCATGGCGATCGATCGACTGGACGGCCGGCTCATCGTGCTGCTGGCCCGCGAGCCCCGGATCGGTGTGCTGGAGGCGTCGCGGCGGCTGGGGGTGGCGCGCGGGACGGTCCAGGCGCGCCTCGACCGTCTTCAGTCCAATGGCGTCATCCGCGGCTTCGGACCGGACGTGGACCCGGTGGCGCTCGGCTACCCGGTCACCGCGTTCGCCACCCTGGAGATCAAGCAGGGCCAAGGTGCCGACGTACGGGCTCATTTGAGCAGCGTGCCCGAGGTACTCGAACTGCACACGACGACCGGTCAGGGGGACATGCTCTGCCGGCTCGTCGCCCGCTCCAACGCCGATCTCCAGCGGGTGATCGACCTGGTCCTCGGCTTTGATGGCATCGTCCGGGCCTCCACGGCGATCGTCATGGAAAATCCGGTGCCCCTGCGTATTATCCCGCTGATCGAGCAGGCTGCAGAGGACATCGACTGAGCCTACGGAGCACCATGTGAACTTCTGGGAGTATGTGGGCACCCGCCACCAGCAACTGCTCACCGACACGTATCAGCACGCCAGCGCCGTCTTCCAGTGCATGGTCATCGCCACGCTGCTCGGCGTCCTGATCGGTGTGATCAGCTACCGCAGCGGCTGGGGCGGATCCCTCGCGATCACGTCGACCTCGGCGATCCTGACCATCCCGTCGCTCGCCGCGATCGGTCTGCTGATCCCCCTCGTGGGTCTCGGGGTCCCGCCCACCGTGATCATCCTGACCCTGTACGGGCTGCTGCCCATCGTCCGTAACTGCATCGTCGGGCTGCGCGGGGTCGACCCCGCGCTCGTCGACGCGGCGAAGGGTATCGGCATGTCCCGGACCCGTCGGCTGCTGAAAGTCGAACTGCCCCTCGCATGGCCGCCGATCCTCACCGGCATCCGGGTCTCCACCCAGATGCTGATGGGCATCGCCGCCATCGCCGCCTACGCCTCGGGCCCCGGACTCGGAAACGAGATCTTCCGGGGCCTCGCCTCACTCGGAAGCGCCAACGCCATCAACCAGGTCCTCGCCGGCACGATCGGCATCGTCATTCTCGCCCTGCTCTTCGACGCCGCGTACGTGCTTCTCGGGCGGCTCACCATCCCTAGGGGGATCCGTGCCTGAGACCACCGCCGCGTCGACGGAGTCGGCCCCGCCCCGCCCGCCCACCTCGGGCGCGACGATCAAGCTGGAGAACCTCACCAAGTCCTACCCCGGCAGCCCGGCCCCGGCCGTGGAGGACGTGTCCATGGACATCAAGGCCGGTGAGACCGTGATCCTCGTGGGCCCCTCGGGCTGCGGGAAGTCCACCACGCTGAAGATGATCAACCGGCTGATCGAGCCCACGTCCGGGCGGATCAGGATCGGTGACGAGGACGTCACCGACATGGACCCGGTGAAGCTGCGCCGCAAGATCGGTTACGCCATCCAGTCCTCCGGTCTCTTCCCGCACATGACGGTCGCGGAGAACATCGCGCTCGTGCCGAAGATGACGGGCTGGTCGAAGTCGGGGGTGAAGGACCGGGTCGAGGAGATGCTCGACCTGGTGGGTCTCGACCCCCGGGAGTTCCACGGGCGCTACCCGCGTCAGCTCTCCGGCGGCCAGCAGCAGCGTGTGGGCGTGGCGCGGGCCCTGGCCGCCGACCCGCCGGTGCTGCTGATGGACGAGCCGTTCGGGGCCGTCGACCCGATCACCCGCGATCACCTCCAGGACGAGCTGATCCGCCTCCAGCACGAGCTGCACAAGACGATCGTCTTCGTCACCCACGACTTCGACGAGGCCATCAAGCTGGGCGACCGGATCGCGGTGCTGCGGGAGCGTTCGCACATCGCGCAGTTCGACACCCCCGAGGCCATCCTCACCAACCCGACGGACGACTTCGTCTCCGGCTTCGTGGGGGCGGGCGCGGCCCTGAAGCGGCTCAACCTCACCCGTGTACGGGACGTGGGCATCGCCGAGTTCCCCACGGTGACCGTCGAGGACCCGCTCCAGTCGATCTTCAACAAGCTGCGGGACGGTCAGCACAACGAGCTGCTGATGCTGGACCGCCGCAACCGTCCGTACAAGTGGCTGCGGCGCGGCGACCTGATGCGGGCCAAGGGTTCGCTCGCCAGGGCCGGCCAGCTGGTGCACGACACGGTGACGCGGGACGCCACGCTCCACGACGCGCTGGAGGCGGTCCTGACCGATAGCGGCGGGCGGGTCGCGGTGACGGGGCGGCGCGGCGAGTTCATCGGCGTCGTCGACATGCAGACCCTGATGAACTCCGTGCAGGAGCTCCTGGAGGCGGACCGCCTCGCCGCGATGGAGCACGAGCACGATCTGGAGGAGCTGCGCTCCCACCGTACGGAGCAGGAGCTGGAAGGGGGTGACGGCGGACTGTGAGCCCCAGTCATCAGGCTCCCCCCAAGGGGGAACGGCCGCCCGGGGAGCACGACGTGGGCGGCAAGGCCTTCCGTGACGAGGAGGCCGAGCCCACGCCGGCGTCCACGCCCTCGCGCCGTATCACCTGGAAGAAGCTCGTGCTGGTGCCGGCCGTCTGCGCGGTCGTGCTCGCGGTGACCTACCTGTGGATCTCCAACGTCGACCTCGACTCGATCGCGGAGAACTCACTGGCCGGCGACAACGTGCAGGTCCGCTGGTGGCAGCACGTCAGGCTGACCGCGATCTCCACCTTCTGGGTGCTGATCATCGCGCTCCCCGTCGGTATCGCGCTGACCCGGCGCGGCCTCAAGAAGGCCGCCCCCTGGGTCACGGCCCTGGCGAACATCGGTCAGGCGACGCCCGCGATCGGGCTGCTGGCGCTGCTGGTGATCTGGCTGGGCATCGGCCCGTCGACGGCCATCACCGGCATGGTGATCTACGCCGTCCTGCCCGTGCTCTCCAACACCGTGGCCGGCCTGAACGCGATCGAGCCGACGCTCGTGGAGGCCTCCAAGGGCATCGGCATGTCGGCCGTGGGCACCCTCACCAGGGTCGAACTGCCGCTCGCCGTCCCGCTGATCCTGGCAGGCGTCCGTACTGCCCTGGTGCTGAACGTCGGCACGGCGACCCTCGCCACCTTCGGCGGCGGCGGCGGCCTCGGCGACCTCATCACCTCCGGGATCCAGACCCAGCGCATGCCCGTGCTGGTGCTCGGTTCCGTACTGACGGTGGTGCTGGCACTGCTCGTGGACTGGCTGGCGTCGCTGGTCGAACTGTGGCTGACGCCGCGCGGACTGGAGGAAGCGTGAGGGTACGTACGGGCCTGGCATCGGCGGCCGCGCTCGCCCTCCTCCTCACGGGGTGCGGGCTGAAGAGCGGATCACCGCTGGTGGACGAGGTGGAACCGGGGTCCATCGGGAAGGGGCAGCCGCTCAAGGGCGCGTCCCTGACGGTGACCTCGAAGAACTTCAGCGAGAACATCATCCTCGGGCAGATCATGGGCCTGGTCTTCAAGGCGGCCGGCGCCGAGGTCCTGGACCGCACGAACCTGCCCGGGTCGATCAGCGCGCGCGAGGCCGTCGTCAAGGGCGAGGCCGACGCGCTGTACGACTACACGGGTACGGCGTGGATCACCTATCTGGGTCACGCGAAGCCGATCGTCGACCCGCACAAGCAGTGGAAGGCCGTGCGGGAGGAGGATCTGGGCAAGGGCGTGACCTGGCTGGATCCGGCCACCCTCGACAACACGTACGCCCTGGCCATCAGCAAGAAGAACAACGCCAAGTACAAGCTGAAGAACCTCTCGGACGTGGCGGCGCTCGCGAAGAAGGACCCGAAGGCCGTGACGGTCTGCGTGGAGAACGAGTTCGCCTCGCGTGACGACGGGCTGCCCGGCATGCAGAAGCACTACGGGATGAAGCTGCCGGCCTCGAACATCAAGAAGATGGACGCGGGGATCATCTACACCCAGGTGAACTCGGGGGGCTGCCTGCTGGGCGAGGTGTACACCACCGACGGCCGGATCAAGGCGATGAACCTGGACGTCCTGGAGGACGACAAGCAGTTCTTCCCGAACTACAACGCCGCCCCCGCCATCCACACGGCGACCCTCGAGAAGTACCCGGAGATCGCCGAGCTGCTGGCGCCGATCACCGAGAAGCTGACGACGCCGCTCGCGCAGGAGCTGAACTCCAAGGTGGACGTGGACGGCCAGGACCCGCACGAGGTCGCGAAGGACTGGCTGGTGAAGGAAGGATTCATCACGGAGGGCTGAGAGGACCGGACCAGGCCTCCGAAGGCCCCTGGAAGCCCCCCCGGGGGGCTTCCAGGGGCCTTCGCGTACCTCCGGAAGACTTACAAAGAAGTCGTTGCAAAAAATCTGTTGCAAAGCAGTCTTTGCAACTTTATGGTCATGGCATGCCACCGAACGAGTCCGAGAACCGGCCGACCCCGTACGCCGACGACCCGACCATGCACCAGGTCAACGCCCGCACCCTGCGCGGGCTCGCCCACCCCCTGCGCATCCGGCTGCTGAACGCCCTCCGGGAGTTCGGCCCCGCCACCGCCTCGGGACTCGCCGAGCGGCTCGGCGAGTCCAGCGGGGCGACCAGCTACCACCTGCGCCAGCTCGCGACGTACGGCTTCGTCGAGGACGACCCGGAGCGCGGCAAGGGGCGTGAGCGGTGGTGGAGGGCCGTCCACATGGGCACCACCTTCAACACCAGCGCCTTCCTGGAACACCCGGACGCCGAGGTGCGCGGTGCTGTGGGGGTCGTGCTCCACGAGATCGCCGGCACGCACGCCCAGGAGCTGAACACCTGGCTCGGGACCATGCACGAGTGGCCCGAGGAGTGGCGCCGCACCTTCGACCTCAGCGACTTCAAGCTGCGGCTCACCCCTGAGCTCTCCGTGGAACTCGCGGAGAAGATGCAGGAGCTGGTGAACAGCTACCGGGGCCGCGTTCCCGACGACGCCGAGGGCTCGGCCATCATCCGCACCCACGTGCACATGTTCCCGCGTCCCACCGACTGAGGGGGTTCACCGCCATGCACAGCGACATCCACTTCCTGCTGCACACCTACCGCGCCGCCGAACTCCACGACACGGCGGCCGAGTTCCGCCCCGTACGCCCCCGCCTGCGCCAGCGGATGGGGTGGACCATGATCGAGCTGGGCCTGCGGATGGCACAGAGCCGGCCGGCTCCCGCACGCGCCGCACGGGCGGTCTGACGATGGACGGGGGGAAACAGGCGCAACACCCGGAACGCCCGCAACACCCGGAACGCCAGCGGAGCCGCACTCCGCTGGCCTCCGTCCTGGCGGCCAACTCGATCTCCACGGCGGGCACTTCGCTCACCCTCATCGGCGTACCGTGGTTCGTCCTGGAGACCACCGGGAGCGCCGGCCGGGCCGGGGTCGTCGCCTTCTGCGCGACCCTGCCGATCGTCGTCGCCGCGCTGGTCGGCGGCCCCCTCATCGACCGCGTCGGGCGGCGCCGGGTCTCCGTCGCCTCCGACACGGTCTGCGGCGCCGCGGTCGCGGCCGTACCGCTGCTGCACCAGGCGGGAGTGCTCCACTTCTGGATGCTGTGCGCGCTGATGGCGCTGAACGGGCTGTCCCACACGCCCGGCAACACCGCGCGCTACGTCCTGGTCCCCGACCTCGCCGAGCACGCGGGCACCACCCTCGCCCGCGCCGCCAGCCTCTTCGACGCCGTGTCGCGGGGCGCCCGGATGGTCGGCGCGGCGCTGGCCGGCGTGCTGATCGCCTTCACGGGCGCCGAGACCGTACTCCTGCTGGACGCCGCCACGTTCGGGCTGTCCGCCCTGCTGGTCGCGGCGGGCGTACGAGGGGTCCGCTCGGCCGAGCCGGACAGGACCGCGGCCCCCGTGTCGCTGCGCCGCTACGGCACCGAGCTGCGGGAGGGGTACACCTTTCTACTGGGCAACCGGCTGCTGCTCGCCGTGGTCCTGATGGTGATGTTCATGAACGGCACCGACCAGGGCTGGTACGCCGTCCTGCTGCCCGTGCACGCCGAGGCCGAGCTGGGCGGGGCCACCGACCTGGGGCTGCTCACCGCGCTGTTCGGCGCGGGCGGACTGACCGGCGCCCTGCTGTACGGGGCGGTGGGGCACCGCTTCTCGCGGCGGACGGTGTTCACGGTGTGCGTGGTGCTGTGCGGCGCGCCGAGGTTCGTGGTCGCCGCCCTGACCGGGACCACGCTGCCGCTCGCGGTCACGATGGCGCTGGGCGGGATCGCGGGCGGCATGCTCAACCCGATCCTGACGACGGTGACGTACGAACGTGTCCCCGAGGAGCTGCGCAGCAGGGTCTCGGGCGCCCTCACGGCGGGCTGTGAGCTCGCCATGCCGGTGGGCGGGCTGGCCGCGGGTCTGCTGGCCGAGGGCCTGGGCGCGACGGGGGCGCTGCTGGCGATGGGCGGGGTGTACTTCCTGGCGACGCTGAGCCCGCTGGTCTTCCCGTCCTGGCGCACCATGGAGGCCCCGGAACCGCAGGTCAGCAGCCCGGAACCGAGCCCCCCTGATCCAGGGCCCGCAGCGAGGACACCGCGCTCCTCAGTGTCGTGACGGCGACCAGCCGCAGGCCCTCGGGCCGCTCTGCCTTCGCCTGCTTGCACTCGGCCTTCGGCACCAGGAAGACGGTCGCGCCGTCGCGCCGGGCGGCCTGTGTCTTGAGGGAGACCCCGCCGACCGCGCCGACCGTACCGTCGGCCTCGATCGTGCCCGTGCCGGCGATGGTGCGGCCGCCGGTCAGTCCGCCCCCGGAGCCGTCGTCGGAGAGCTTGTCGATGATGCCGAGCGAGAAGAAGAGGCCCGCGCTCGGACCGCCGACGTCGGCGAGGTGGAGGGTGACGTCCACCGAACCGGGCTTCATGTCCAGGTAGTTCAGGGCCGCGTCGACGGCGACGTTCTGCGACTCCTTCATGTCCTGGAGGTTGTGCTGCTCGATCTCCTTCTCGGAGTCGCCGGTCGGGTAGACGGAGTCGCGCGGCATGACCGCACGGTCCGTCCTGAACCAGCTGTCCACCACGTCCCCGACGCCGATGTCGGCGGTCGGCGCGGTGGCGAGGATGGTGGTCATCAGCAGCTTGCCGTCGGTGGGGTGGGTCGGCGCACCCTTGATCGTGATGACCGGTGTCCCCTTGTCCTTGCCCAGGACGTCGGCGGTGGTGCCGGGCTGGGCCACCGTGAACGGCAGGGGCGCGAAGGCGGCCGTACCGAACAGGGCGAGGACGGGCAGCGCACAGAGGGCGAGGGCGCGGGGGCGGGAGAAACGAATGGCCACCCGTCCAATCTATCCGCCGTACGCCGTCGGCCCCGACCGCCCCGACCGCCCCGGTGGCGCCGGGGCGGTCGGGGCGGTCGGGGCGGGCGCGGTGGTCAAGGGGTCAGGCCGGTGTTCGCTCAGCGCAGCGCGTCCGCCACCTCGCGGGCCGCGTCGAGGACCCTCGGCCCGACCCGCTCCGGCACGGCGTCGGCGAGCATGACCACGCCCACGCTGCCCTCGACGCCCGAGACCCCGACCAGCGGCGCCGCGGCCCCGCAGGCCCCGGCTTCGAGCTCGCCCTGGGTGAGGGTGTAGCCCGGGTGGTCGACCGTCTTCTGCCGGGCGGTGAGGATGGCCCGGCCCGCGGCGCCCCTGTCCAGGGCGTGCCGGAAGCCGGCCCGGTAGGCCACGTGGTAGTCGGTCCAGGTCGGTTCGACGACGGCGACCGCGAGCGCGTCCGCCCCGTCGACGAGCGTGAGGTGGGCGGTGGCCCCTATGTCCTCGGCCAGCGAACGCAGCGCGGGCAGCGCCGCCTCCCTGACCAGCGGGTGCACCTGCCGGCCCAGGCGCAGCACGCCCAGACCCACGCGGGCCCGGCCGCCCAGGTCACGCCGTACGAGCGCGTGCTGTTCCAGGGTGGCGAGCAGTCGATAGACCACGGTGCGGTTGACACCGAGTTTGTTCGACAACTCGGTGACGGTCAGGCCGTGATCGGTGTCGGCGAGCAGTTTGAGGACACGCAGTCCCCGGTCGAGCGTCTGAGAAGTCTCCGCGGTCACGACGCCCTCTCCCCTCGTGGTGAGCGGGGCGGTTGCTCTCCGGGATGCCGACGCCGGTCCCACGGCGACGCACCGAGAGGCCGCCGACTGTGCATGGCACCGGCTGCGCTCCGCGGCCACGCTGCCACGGGGCGTTCATGTTTCGGGGACATTAGCGAGAGGGTCCGCTCAGCGGAAGACCTCGTCCAGAATCCGGTCTCCCTCCGGAACGGCGCCACATAACCGCCGGTCAGCGGAAGACCGTCCGGAACGCGAACATCTACGCGCGTTCAAGTCGGGTGACGCCGCGGCAACGCTCCGTGCATCACACGTGAACGATTGTTAACCCGCTGTGAATGAGGGCCGGAAAATTTTTTCCGGCCGGGGCGCCAGGAGCTCTCCCGCACGCCCCGGACGAGCGGAGCGCGCCGCCTCGCACGCGCACCGCCCGGCGCCTTCCCCGACGCCCGGTCCCGGAGATGACACGACGGACCCCGGCGCCCGAGCGGTGTGATCCGCTCGCGCACCGGGGTCCGTGGAGCCGCCCGGCTCAGCGCATCCGGGTGGCCCACTCCTGGACCTTCTTGATCCGGTCCTGGATCTGCCCGGCCGTCGCCTCCGCGCTCGGCGGGCCGCCGCACACCCTGCGCAGCTCGGTGTGGATCACCCCGTGCGGCTTGCCGCTCTGGTGCGTGTACGCCGAGACCATCGTGTTGAGCTGCTTGCGCAGCTCCAGCAGCTTCTTGTGCGTGACCACCGGCCGCCCCTCGGCCGGCTTCTCCAGCAGGTCCGCCTCCTCCGCGGGCTTCTGCCTGCTGTGCGCGATCTGCCGGGTCTGCCGCTTCTGGAGCAGCAGCTGCACCTGGTCGGGTTCGAGGAGGCCCGGGATGCCCAGGTAGTCCTGCTCCTCCTCGCTGCCCGGGTGCGCCTGCATGCCGAACTCGGCGCCGTCGTACAGCACCCGGTCGAAGACCGCGTCGGACTCCAGCGCCTCGAAGGGCAGCTGGTCCTCGGTCTCCTCGTCCTCCAACTTCTCCGCGTCCGCGAGGAGCTGGTCCTCCTCGGCGAACGGGTTCTCCTCGTCGCTGCCCTTCTTCGGCTTGTCGAGCACGTGGTCGCGCTCGACCTCCATCTCGTTGGCGAAGTCGAGGAGCATCGGGATGGTCGGTACGAAGACGGAAGCGGTCTCGCCCCGGCGCCGCGACCGTACGAAGCGGCCGACGGCCTGGGCGAAGAAGAGCGGGGTCGAGATGGTCGTGGCGTACACGCCGACCGCGAGGCGCGGGACGTCGACGCCCTCCGACACCATCCGGACCGCGACCATCCAGCGCGAGTCGTCCTGGCTGAACGTGTCGATCTTCTTCGACGCGGCCTTCTCGTCGGAGAGGACCACGGCCGGGGTCTCGCCCGTCACCTTCTTCAGGATCTTGGCGTACGCACGCGCCGACTCCTGGTCCGTGGCGATGACGAGCCCGCCGGCGTCCGGGATGCCCTTGCGCACCTCCGTCAGCCGCTTGTCGGCGGCGGCCAGCACGTTGGGGATCCACTCGCCGGTGGGCGCGAGGGCGGTGCGCCACGCCTGCCCGATGGCGTCCTTGGTCATCGGCTCGCCGAGCCGTGCGGCGATCTCGTCCCCGGCCTTGGTGCGCCAGCGCATGTTGCCGCTGTAGCTGAGGAAGATCACGGGACGGACGACCCCGTCGGCCAGCGCGTTGCCGTAGCCGTAGGTGTAGTCGGCCGAGGAGCGCCGGATGCCGTCGTTGCCCTCCTCGTACGCGACGAAGGGGATCGGGTTGGTGTCCGACCGGAACGGCGTACCGGTGAGCGCGAGCCGCCGGGTCGCCGGGTCGAACGCCTCCTGGCACGCCTCGCCCCAGGACTTCGAGTCACCGGCGTGGTGGATCTCGTCGAGGATCACGAGCGTCTTGCGCTGCTCACAGCGGTTGCGGTGCAGCATGGGCCGCACACCCACACCTGCGTACGTGATCGCGACCCCGTGGTACTCCTTGCTCACGGGGCCGGCGCTGTAGTCCGGGTCGAGCTTGATGCCTATGCGGGCCGCGGCCTCCGCCCACTGCTTCTTCAGATGCTCGGTGGGCGCCACCACGGTGATCTGCTGCACCACGTGATGGTGCAGCAGCCATGAGGCGAGGGTCAGCGCGAAGGTGGTCTTCCCGGCGCCGGGGGTCGCGACCGCGAGGAAGTCACGCGGCTGCTCCTGGATGTACTTCTCCATGGCACCCTGCTGCCAGGCGCGCAGCTTCCCGGCCGTCCCCCAGGGGGCGCGACCGGGAAAGGCGGGTGAGAGGTGGTGGGAGGCGGTAGTAGTCACGGTCTCCGGTTCGGGGCACTCGGGTACGTGGGCGGCTGCCGATACGACAACCGGGCCACCCTACGGCGCCCACGCGCGGAACCTCGCACGAACAGGCCAGCGGTCGACGCGGGTGCGACTGACCTCACATTCCCGCGCGCGGGGACGACAAGGCCGAGCGATCGGTCCGACATCGACAAGGCTGCCCATCGCGCCCCCGCAGGCATGGGGTCACTCCGGTACCGGATCCCGAGTCCATGCCCGGCCCGCGACCCACACCCCCACCAGCGCCACCGCCGCCATCGGCAGGAACACCACCATGAACGCGCCGGGGTGCGCCGTGCCCGCACCGCTCTCCACCGCCCCGTGCGCCGCACCACCCACCGCGCCGCCGCCGAGCGCGGCGAAGGCCGCTCCGCCCGCGGCGAGCAGCAGCGCGTTGGACAGGCCGTCCGAGATCTGGAGGGCCGCCGAGTTGGCCCCCGCCTCGTGCGGGGCCGACAGCTTCAGCAGGAGCACGCTCGTCGAGGCGATCACGATGCCCATGCCGAAGCATCCGACGCCCCAGACCACGGCCAGGGTCCACACCGGTACGGCCTCGATCAGCACGGCGGGCGCGGCGACGATCGACAGCGTCACGAGCACCATGCCCGCCACCATCAGCGTCCCCCGGTGGGGCTCCAGCCGGGGCCGGGCCAGTACGTACGAGCCGAGCGCCCAGGTCAGACCGCCGGCGGCCAGGGAGAGGCCGGCCAGGGTCGGGGAGAGTCCGCGCTGGGTCACGAGCATCAGCGGGACGAAGGACTCCGCGACGATGAACGAGCCGGCCGCCATCCCCCGCAGCAGGATCACGGCGGGCAGCCCCCGCGCGGCCCGCACGGTCCCCGGCGGCAGCAGCCCGCGTACGGCGGGGACGAGCAGCGCGGCGCCCGCCAGCGCCGGGACCAGGGAGAGCCAGCGGAGTTCCTGCCCGGCGTACTGGAGCAGCCCGGCGCCCGCCGAGATCCCGAGCGCGAGCCGGATGCGGCGCCGGTCGAACGGCTCGGCCGCCGCCTCCGCGTCCGCCGCCCCTCCCGCCATCCGCCGGATCGCGGGCAGCGCCAGGCCGAGCGGCAGGAGGATGAGGACCGGGATACCGACGAAGACCCAGCGCCAGCCGAGGTGCTCGGTCACGGTCCCCGAGGCGAGCGGCCCGACGACGGACGGGACGATCCAGGCGGCGGAGAACCCGGCCATGATGCCCGGCCTGATCCGCTCCGGGTAGGCCCGCCCGATCACCACGTACAGCGCCACGATGACGAGCCCGCCACCGATGCCCTGGACGGCCCGCCCCAGGATGAACATCCACATGCTGCCCGCGGTCCCGGAGAGCAGCAGCCCGGCCCCGAAGGCACCGATGCCGGTGGCCAGCGGGGCGAGCGGCCCGCGCCGGTCGGCCCACTGCCCGGAGAGCACCATGGCGAAGAGGCTGGTCGTGAAGTACGCGGAGAACGCGAACGCGTAGAGCGGGATCCCGTGCAGCTCACGGGCCGCCACCGGCATCGCCGTACCGACGGCGGTCGCCTCGAAGGCGATGAGCAGGACGACGGAGACGATGCCGATACTGAGCGCCCGGTAGGTCCGCCCGAGTACGCCTTCCTCCGGCTCGGCGACGGACGTCTCGACGAGGGCGGCGGTGACCTCGGCGTCACGGGGTTCCAGGGCAGTCATGAGCCCCAGAGTAAGGGCCACCACCCCGGGTGACCCCTGTCGGTGGGCGGTATCCGGCTGGTCCCTTGGTCGTAGGCCCGCACCCTGTTCCATGAACGCGGTATGGCAGTCGTGTTGCGGCCCGCCCGCTTCTCTTGGCCTGGCCGCGCCGGGCCCGTACGGTCGAAAGCAGATCAAGAAACGCACGGCCGTGTGCCCGAGAGGTTCAGGGGCTCGACTGCAACTCGAGTTACACCGGTTCGAATCCGGTCACGGCCTCCACGCGGGAGAACCCGAAAGGGAACGGCCGCCCCCATGGCGCGGGGGCGGCCGTTTTCGTGTGCCATCTACCTTCACGCCGGGCCCACCGTGTGCGAGCCCGAGTAAGGCCGCGGCCATGCCCAGTCTGGCGAGCGCTTACACGCATTTCAGCTCGCGTTGCGTGAAGGCGGCGAACTGCTTCAGCAGAATCGGCAGAACTCTGCGAACCTCCTGTTCGTCATTCTCCGAGCGGAAGGTGGTCAAGCGCAGCTCGATGTACGAGCCGGGGGTAGAGGGATCCTTCGAGGGCTGACAAGCAATGTACGAGGCTGCCCCATTTGCCCATACGAGCCCCTTCTTTCCCACGTCGACCGGGTCGGGGTCGGGCCCGACGATGGACTTCCAGTCGATCCACTTCTCGTAGCTCCGGCGGATGGCCATCGCCTGAAAGGACGGACGGCCATCGATATCGACATCGCAGGTCGGCATATCCAGGTTCTTGGCCAGCACGAATGCGCGCGTGCGCAGCCCGGCCTCGTTGCCTGCCGGTAGCAGCGGGGCTACGGAGTCGGCGGTGAAGACGTCCCAGCAGAGCCGGTCGGGGAGTTCCGGTACGGCCTCGGTCTCTCCGGAGCATCCGGTCAGGAGCGAGGCCAGCATTACGGGAGCTGCAACGGCGGCGGCCCTCTTGAGTTGCAACACGGCTACTTCCCCCTGGGCATAGAGCTGGCCACCAGGTCGCGCCCAACAGAGTGAGCCGTCGCGGTCTGTGTGGAGGCGGAACCTTTGTAGTCATTGACCTGGTCGGGCGACAACCCTGCCGCTCTGCCGCCTGCATCGACCGCCGCCACGGCTGCGTTCTTTGCTGCAGATTCCGAGTCCGTGTAGCCAGTCCCGGACTCTCGGCGCGCCTCACCTGAAGTGTCCTTCTCTGCACTTTTCAGTGCAGATTCGGTAACATCCTCCTGCATCCAACCCACTACGTCGCCGGCCAGGGGGACCATTTCCAGGTACTTGGCACCGGCCGCCGTGAGGACGCGATTCGTCCATTTTGCATTTTCTTCCGTTCCCTTATCGTATTCCTCTGCTTCGTGAGATTTCGCCTCATGAACCGCCTGAGCTCTAGCCTCAGTCATCATTCCCGCGATCTCCCCTCCAGGATGAACAGCATTGCGTACCGCCTCACCCATGTCGTGGTGGTTCTCGGGATGGCTGAATGCATCACTGACCAGCGCCGTCGTGTAAGCCTGCTGTGCGTTCGTGATCGCGCCGTAGGCTTGCGGGTCCTGTGCTACAGAGCCGAGGAACCCTGCCATCTGTGACTTTTCGAACTCCGCCAGTTTCCCGAACGGCTTGATCTGACCGGCCCCGTTCTCTGCCGTGGCCTGCAAATCCGGCATGTACTCGGCGGCCATGTTCCCGAACTGCTGGGAGAGCCCGTTGAGCGGGCCAGGTGGGTCGCCGGGCTTGGCGGCCACGAGTTCGGGCTCCGCGCCGATCTTCTCCACGACCTGCTCCATGACCGCGGCCATGGCCTTGCTGTGGGAGACCGGCGGTGCGTCGTCATCACCCGGCACGCGGCCGGTGACCGCCGCCTCCAGGGCGTTACCCATGGCCGTCTGACCAGGGGTTCCCTCCCCGTTGACTGTCGCGTCGTACCAGTCCGCCGTCGGCTTCTTGTCGAGCATGTACTCGACCACGCCCTGCGCGTCCTTGCCCTTGATCTCGGCGTCCGACAGCGTGACGATGCCGTCCTTGTTGGTGTCCTCCCGGATTCCCTCGTTGAAGAACTCCGTGGACGCAGCTGGATTGTTGCTCATCGCTTCCATGAGGCCGGTCATCGGGTTGAAGCCCTTTCCACCGGTCTCGTCGAGGTTGATGGCCATCTTCAGGTCGTGCGGCAGGTTCTGGGACCAGATCTCCGGACTCTTCTTGTCCAGCGCCACCATGTCGCGGCCCACCGTGGTGAGGAAGTCCTTGTCGTACGTCCCCTCCCGGAGAAGCGCTCCGAGCGCTTGGTAGCCGTAGACCTTGGTGCCGAAACCCGTCACGTCCGACACGTCCATCTCCTTACGGCCGGCCTTCAGGAGTTGTGTGGTCCAGGCGGCATCCAGATGGTTCGGCGTCGAAGTCTGGGTGGCCAGGCCGAGCATCGCCCCCATGTCGTTCTGCATGTTGCGGACCATGGTGGCCCGGTCCTGGCCGAGGGGGCCGAGCGATGTCGCGTCCAGGGACATCTTCGTATAGGCCTCAAGCGTTCCCTCCGCACCGAGCCTGCGGTAGAAACCGGTGGCGAACTCGGGATCGTCGCGGTTGTCGTCGATGAGGTCTTCGAGTGCCTTGAGCGCCTTCACGTTGCGGGCGGTGCCGCCTTCGCCCGTGACGGTCTTCATCAGGTCGGCGGCGCGGTCCACCTGTTCCGCGTCAAGGCTGGAGAACTTGGGCGCGCCGAAGTCCTTGCCGTCCCGCACATTGGCCAGAAGGGCCCGGTTCAGCGATTCGTCGGCGTCGGAGCAGTCCTCGACGAGCCGGTCGATCCGCTTCTGCCAAGCGGCCACGGCGGTTTTCTGCTTACGCAGAGCCTCCGGATAGTCGGGGTCGTTGCGCGCGCCGGCGTCGCTCTCCAGGTCGTACCGGGGCGACACCTTCCCTGCGGCACTGATCAGGATTTCGGCTTTCCCCGCCTCCTCGTCCCTGATCCTGACGAGCTCATCCCTGGCGATCTTGAAGGAGGTGTGGGCATCCGCGAGCAGCAGCTTGATGCCCTTGGCCTCGGTCGCCGCGTCCTCGATCTCCTTGGCCGTCTTGGAAATGAAGGGTTTGGTGACGCCCGCGTTCACGCCGTCCCAGTCGGCCTTGTCCGCTTTCGCTTTCATACCGTTACGGGCCTCGTCGGCAAGGGTCTCCAGCTTGGTGACCATCTCCGCCCAGTCATCAGCGGCAGCCTTCAACTTGGCCACAGGGGCATTCACTACGTCCGCGTACGTCAGTCCCGACTTCACTTCTTTGCTCCCCCGACCACTACTCCCACGACTGTCACGAGCCTCTCACCCCCTGTGCTCGCACTGGCCCCCGGGCTGCCCAGTTGGCGGAAACTCAACGGATGCAGGGTCGGATGAAGTCCGCCCTTCCCTGTATCCGGACCCCACCGCCGACGGCTCGGCGTTGCGGATGTCTTGCGCGATCAGGGATGGCGGGCGGTCGGTCAGCCGCTGACCGCACCCGCCACGAATGCGGCCCAAGCGGCGGGGGTGACGGTGAAGGTCGGGCCGTCGGTGACTTTGGAGTCACGGACGTGGACGGTGTGCGGGCAGGCGGCGATCTCTACGCAGGTCGCACCCTCATTGCCGCTGTAGCTGGACTTGAACCAGGTCAGTCCGGTGGCGTGGTAGCTCACAATTGCCCCATCTTCTTCTCGATGATCTCTGCGGATTCCCAGGGGTTATGTGCCTGAGCCCGCAAGGTACCGAAGAGGTCGAACAGGTCGACGACCTTGTCCGGTTGCGAGATGAACTTATCCCCGCCACATGCCTCCACGTACACGAACGCGCGTCCCTCCGCCGGGGAGATCAGGTTCATGGACCCCATCAGTCCCGCATGAGTGTGCTGCGCTGTCGGCATCACCTGCACTGTCAAGTGGTTGTAGCGCTCGATGCAGTCGAGCATGTGCCGCAGTTGCGCCTTCATCACCTCCGGCCCGCCCAAGCACCGTTCCAACACCGACTCCTCCACAACGAATCCGATGTGCGGAGGCGGCGTGCGCGTCAGAATCGCCTGCCGTTCCAGCCTCGCTTCCACGCGGCGGAGGACCTCGGACTCCGTGTACGCGGGCACCCGCACGCGGTGCAGTGCATAGGCGTACGCCTCGGACTGGAGCAGGCCTGGCATCACCATCGCCTCGTACCCGTTGATGACCCGCGCGGTCCGCTCAGACTGTGCCCAGCCCACGAACTTCGGCGGATACTTCTCCTCGTCCAGCATGTCGCAGCACTCCCCCAGAGTGCCGTTCGCGGCGAACAGCTCATCGGCCGCCAGCAACAGACCGATCGACGGAATCCGTTCCGCGCGTTCCACCGCACCCATCAGCGACTCCGAGATCAGCAAGCCCTGCGCCGCCGTCTTCTGCGTGAACCCGGCACGCACCCGGTGGACGCGAATCAGCTCCCCCACGAGCCGCCGAATATGGGATACCTCGGTCTTCCCCACAAACTCACCACCGTTCCCCACACTGCACCGATGTGGATCGTGTCCCCCTGGTCACGGTACGCAGTCACCGCGATGCTCATTGCCATGACGAGCAAGAAGCTCCCCGAATGGGTACCCGCATCGGGGCTCCAACTCCGCCTCATCGGCATTCACTTCGACGCCATCCGGCTGCGCGGCTTCCGGGGGGAGGCGGTGCTGCACCACCTCGCCGCCCTCACGGACGGCGATCCGGGGCCCGTCGTGCGGGAGATCGCGGGGGCGCGGTGGACGTACTTCCTGCTGGAACCGGGCGCCAGCCAGGACTTCGACTGGCCGCCCGGCGCGAAGTGCTTCGGCCCGGCGGCCCGCGACCAGTACGTCGGGATTCCGGCCGCCCACGGCAACACGTATCCGCTGAGCTGGCGGTGCGGGCCTCCGCAGGACGGGGACTTCGTGGACGCGGAGCTGCTGTACGGGCTGGTGGTGGCCCAACTCGCCCCTGAGGCCCTGCACGTAGCCGACGCGTGATTGCTCAGGGAGTACGCATCAGGTTGCGGAGGCTCGCGACGAGGGCCGGGACGTCGCGTTCGACCTCGGCGGGCGTCGCATCTTCGGCCGATGTGGTCGCGCAGGCGCGGCACAGGCCGTCCGGGAGCGCTGCGGCCGGCCCGGGGCGGCCGCATTCGGTGCACTCGACCAGGACGCTACGGACCGTGGCGCCCGGTGCCGGTGCGGGTGCCGTGGGCAGGTGGGGCGGCATCTTGTCGGTGAGGCGGCGGCGTACCAGGCCGATGGGCGATCCGATGCGCTCGGGCAGTCCGGCGGTGAGCGCCGAGGTCAGGTAGTCGGCGCTGACACCGCGCGTGAACCATGCGGCGGCGAGCGGTTCCAGTGCGGCGCAGTCGGCGGCGGAGAGGGCCAGGCGGGGTTCTCTGCGGCCGAGTTCGGCGAGGGTGAGGTAGGCGGGGGAAGGGGGCGCGACAGCCGTGGGGGTGCCTTCGCCGGGCTCGCGATCCGGCGCCGGGGGCGGCGTGGGCGCGTTCGGGCCGGGCCGCCGCTGTTGGGGTACGACCGCCGGTTCGGCAGAGGGTGCCCGCTCCGGGGCAGCGTCCGCCTCGCCTGCGAGCCTGGCGGCCCACCACTCGTTGTCGTGGGCGGTCCGGGACCAGTAGGTGAGCGTCACCCACCGGCACTGACCGGCGCCTTCCACCCGGCAGCGCACACGACGCAGATGTCCGGCCAGGGCGAGGGCGCGCAGTGCGGTGCCGATGGCCATCTGGCCGTACAGGGGGAGGTCCTTGGCCAGCGACTTGATGTCCATGGCAGCGCCGTCGGGCAGGTGGTCGACGTACCCGGCGACGTAACGCTCGCGCTCGGGCAGGAGGTCGAAGGCGCCCGCACCGGCGGGGCCTTGGGCTGGGACGGTCTGCTTACCGTAGCCGGGGTGCGCCTTGCGGTACGGGCGCGAGGCTGCGGGGGCGGGCGGGGCGGAGCTAAGCTGCTGGGTAGCCACGAGATCGTCTTTCTTTGGTGTGCGATCTTGGGTCAGACCCCGGCCGGTGCTGCTAACACCGCGTCGGGGTCGTCTCATTGGGGGCACCGTATGCAGTCGCGACTCTCCGCTGCAACTCGATCACGATTAGTCATACTTGCTGGCCGTGACGGGGTGGGAGGGAGGGGAGGTTTCCCCAAAAGCCCTTACCTACCCCCCGGATGAACAACACCGCTCGAACCTCGGCCCTCGCGTCTCAGCCCTCGAAGCCCGAAGCTCAAGCGTCGGCCCCGCAGGCATCCCCCGACCCCGAACGAGTGATAGCGCCACACCCGGCACTCGACCCCCGAGACTCGGGGCCCGAGCGCCGGGGTCATGATCCGGCCTCGCGAAGCAGCATCTACTTCGGCGTGAGATCAGGCGTCGCGGGCAGCCCCGCGTTGTCCTCGCAGCCCAACTCCTTCACCACGGAGAGGGCCCCGGTGTGAAGGATCTCCAGATTGGCGTCACGGGTCTCAGGGGTGTCCGGGGCATCGCTCTCCCCCACCGTGAAGCTCCCGTAGACGCGAAGGGGTTCGGTCTCCGAGCCCTTGAGCCGCGGACTCACGCACTCGAGGTAGAGCGAGGCTCCGGTGGCCCTCGCCTCGGACCTCTTGCCCATCGTGTAGGACACCGTGCCGGGGTCGGTCCTCAGGTCCTTCACGTCCTGCGGGGCGTACATGGAGAACTTGACCTTCGCGCCGTCGCCCGCTCCGCCGCCCTTGGGGCTGAGCTCGCACAGGGCCGCACCCGTGGCCGAGCTGCGCCCGGACTCGTATCCGTCCGTCAGCGCTTCCACGACGTCCTTCAGGCCCTCGTCGCTCCGGTTGAAGAACTCCGAGTCCGCCGTGACCGTCTCGACCTTCTTCGCCAGGGACGCATCGAACAGACCGCCGCAGACCTTGTCGGCCCCTACGAAGGTCTCCTCGGTGCTCTTGCCCTCCGCGTCCGAGCCGCAGGCCGCCAGGCCCGCCCCCGCGGCCACGACCAGGCCGACGACGGCTGCCAGGCGCCCTGCCCGTGCCAGTCCCACGCTCTTCATCCCTCCACCGGTACCCATGTTCTCGTCAGCCCGTTTCCGGATCCTGGCCCTGCTGGTTCTCCCGCTCGTTACCGGTCGAATAGCCGTTCCTCATGGACTCCTTCATGTCCTGACGGAACTCCTTGTCCTCCTTCGAGTCCCCGGTGTTGCGGTCGAGGAAGTCCTCCATGGGCGCTTCGGCAGTGGACTCGCCGGCCCGATAGATCTTGTTCCATTCCTCCCTGGTCAGCTCCTCGGCCTTCTCCTTGCTCTTGTCGACCGAGTTGTCCGAGATGTCACCGATGAACTGCCCCGCGAGCTGCTCCACCCCACTGCTGGCCGTGTCGGTGGCCAGGGGGATGAGCACGGCGGCCGTCCCGACCGCCGCGGTGGCCGGCAGGAAGGCGACGCCCGCGGCGATGCCCGCCGCCGCGCCGAACTCGACCCATCCGGAGCGCTTTTCGACGGCCTTCTCGTAGTCCTCGTGGCTCTTCATGTTGTCGGCCTGGACCTGGTCGGCCCGGGACTGGTCGAGCATGCCCTGGACCTCCGCACCGACGTGCACGGCATTCCGGGCGCTGCCCTTGTCGATCACGCCGTTGGAGTCGACCTGGTTCTCCAGCACACTCCGCGTGTACACCTCTTCCGCGGCCGAGACCGTCGCATAGGCGTCCGGGTGCTGGCCGAGGGCGCTGAGGAAGCCGCGAGTGATGCTCCTGCCCTCCGTGTCATCCTCGAAGTCGATGTGACCCTTCGAGTCCTTCGGGGCGAACACACTGTCCGTGTCGCCCTTGTCCAGGGCCCAGTTGATGTCGTCGATGTAGCCGGCGCCCATGGTGCCCAGACTGTCGGACATCGCCTCCTGCTGCTTGAGCAGGCCGGCGTCCGCCCCGTACTTCTCCATGACCTGCTGCATGACCGCCGCGTTGTCGTCGTCCCGCACCACGCTTCCATCCGGGTGCCCGGCCGGGTAGCCCAACGTCGCGGCCTCCAGGGCGTGCCCCAGCGCGTCGGGCATGTGGTCGAGGGAGCCCTTGAGCTCTTTCTCGTCGAGCGAGTTGACGTCCCCGAAGGACTCCCACTTCTCGTTGCCGAAGAAGTCGAGATAGTTGTCGACTCCCTTGCCGAGGTCGGCCGTGGCGCCCTTGTTGACCGTGCCGTCCTCGTTGTACGCGGTCGGCGGGTCGTTGAAGAAGTGCTTGGCCGCGTCCGGGCTGTTGCCGAGCGCCTCCAGCATGGCGGTCGTCGGGTCGTAACCCGCGCCGTTGACGCCGGAGGGGTTGAACGGGTTCTTGAACGGGCTGTTCACCACCTTGTTGTCGGCGAACATGTACGGGTCCTTCTGGTGCAGCTGTGCCACATGCTCGGCGATCGGGTTGAGGAACGACTTGTCGTAGTTCCCGTACCGCATGATGCCGCCGAGCAGCTGGTAGCCGTACGGCCCGTTGTAGTCGTTCTTGGCCAGCGGGATACGTTCCGTACCCATCTTGCGGAGCTCGGGGCCCCACTTCTCGCTGAAGTCCTTGTCGTGGGAGGCGGTGGCCAGGTTGAGCCCCAGGTTCTTCTGGAGCGCCTGGACGTCCTTGAGCCGCTCCTTGTCGAGCTTTCCGTACTCGTACGTGTCCGTGGAGAGCTGACCGAAGAACGCCAGGGACTTCTCCGGGCCGAGCTTCTCGTAGAAGTTCTTCGAGAACTCCACCGACTTGCTGTTGTCCGCCAGAAGTTCGTTGAGCTGCTGAAGCTCGGTGTGGGTGATGTCGCGCCCCTTGGAAGCCAGCGCGGCGGCCCGGGCGGCCTCCTCCTGGTCCATCTTCGTGTACTTCGGGGCGCTGAAGTCCTTGCGGTCGGTGACGTTGGCCTCAAGGGAGTTCTTGAAGGACACATCGGTGTCGTTGCAGTTGTCGACGATCAGGTCGATCTTCTTCTGCCAGGCAGCGATGTTTTCCTTCTCCTGCTGCACCAGAGCGGGATAGTCGGGGTCGTGGGCCTTCTGCTGGGCGGGTATGTCCGCGACCGGGTGGCGTGCGGTGACCTTTCCGTTTCCGTCCACCTTGATCCCGGCGGCGGGGCCTTCGTGGTCCCGGATGTCGATCAGGTCGTCCTTGGCCTTCTTGATGGCCGTGTGACCCTCTTCGAGGATCTGCTTCACGCCCTTGGCCTCGGCTGCGGCGTCCGAGACCTCCTTGGCCGTCTTGCTGACGAAGGCCTTGGTGACCCCGGCGTTGAGGCCCTCCCACTCCGCCTTGTCCGCCTTGGCCTTCATCCCGTCGGTGGCCTCGGTGGCGAGCTTCTCCAGATCGCCCGCCATCTTCGACCAGTCGTCGGCCGCGGCCTTCAGCTTCGCCACGGGGGCGTCGATTATGTCCTCGTACTTGAGCGAACCCATGTCTCCGCGCCCCCTACTTCATGTATTCCGTGAGCTTGGAGATCGGCGCCAGATCTCCCTCGATCTTCACGTCGTCCTTCGCGTGCTGGGCCTTCGTGAAATCCAGGTGGTTCGAAATGTGCGCCAGAGAATCCAGCAGGGTCTTCAGATGCGTGTTCCAGCGGTCATGCACCTTGAGTACCGCCGAACCACTGGCGAAGTTGCCGTTGGTGAGCGCGATCGCCGCTTCGAAGGTGGCCGGGCGGGCGTGGTCGCCCTCTCGCGATACCTTCACCCGCAGGTCATAGGCGTCATTTCCGATAGCGCCGAGATCATCCCGGTTGACCACCAGATCACCGGAACCGCCGCTGCCACCCTCGGCCGGGGCACTGTTGATCTGCATGGCGCCCCGTGCGGCCGCGGCGGCACGTAGTTCCGCCCATTCCTGTTCGAAGCTCACGAATATCCCCCAAGTCCGTCCCTACAGACCGCTACGTCCGAGACAGGCGGTCACCGATCTTCTCACCGTATCGGTTTCCTCTTCACCGGCAATGAGCGGACAGGAATCCCGGACGAGGGGCCCGTACGACGTCTCGACGAAACGGGTCGGGGACGAACGCCTACGAGATCTCGGCACAAGCCGTCAGGTCACGACTTCGGCGTAGCCGCCACCGCCGCCTGGGGTCGGATCGGGAGGCGGTTGACCGGGCGGCCGGTGGCGGCGCGGACCGCTGAGGCCACCGCTGCCGGGGACGTCACCACCGGGGCCGCCGAGGCCGGCTTGGCGCCGAAGGGGGCCACCACGTCGCGTTCCTCGATCAGCTTGACGATGCGGATGTCCGGGGCGTCCAGGGACGTCGGCAGTGCGTACCCGGTGAGGTCCGGGTGGCGGATCAGGCCGCGGGCGGTGCGGAGGTTCTCCGTGAGGGCCGCGCCGATGCCCTGGGTGACGCCCGCCTCGATGCGGGTCGCCAGCTGGGACGGGTTGAGGACCCGGCCGACGTCCTGGGCGACGGCCATCTCGACCACGCGGACCGAGCCGAGCTCGATGTCGACGTCGACCACCGCGCGGACCGCGCAGAAGGCCAGGCCCACGAACGCGTCGCCCTGGCCCGACTCGTCGAGGGGCTCCGTGGGGTGCGGGCGGCACTGGGCGGTGGCCCAGAGCTCCTTGCCGTCCATCGCCTCCGTCACCGTCGTGGACAGCACACCGTCGTACGAGGTGATCTTGCCGTCGGCGATCTGGAGGAGCTCCGTGGACATCCCGAACTTGTGCGCCAGGGGCTGGAGGAGCTGCGTGCGGACCATCTTGGCGGCGCGTTCGACGGCGCCGCCCGAGACCCAGGTGTGCCGGCCGTGGGTCGCCGGGCCCGCGGGGGGCTGGTCGGTGTCCACCGCCGCCACATGGACCTCTTCGATACCCAGGGTCTCCTGGACGATCTGGCGCGCGAGCGTGGTGAACCCCTGCCCGGTCTCGACGGCCGCGCAGATGACGGTGGCGACGCCGTCGTGGACCCGGACCGTGGCCGTGGAGACCTCGTCGGCGCCCTCGGCGCCGAGCATGTGGACCATGCCGAGGGCGTAGCCGACACCCCTGCGTACGGCCCCGGGCTCGCCGGCGCCCTCCGGGCCGCCGGGGAGCAGCCAGTCGTCCTCCGGGGAGTCCTTGGGGAGCGCGGGGAGCGGGAAGTCGCGCAGCTCGCCGAGGAGTTCGGCGACGGGCGCGGGGCAGGTCACGGTCTGGCTGGTGGGCAGGATGTCGCCCGTGGACAGGGCGTTGCGCAGGCGGAGTTCGACCGGGTCGATGCCCAGCTTCGCCGCCAGCTTGTCCATCTGGCCCTCGTACGCGGCGCAGACCTGCATCGCGCCCTCGCCGCGCACGTGCCCGGACGGCGGGTTGTTCGTACGGACCGCCCAGCCCTCGATGAAGGCGTGCGGGACGACGTACGGGCCGCAGGCGAAGGCCACGGCGGCGGCCAGGGACTCGGACGAGGAGTCGGCGTACGCGCCCGCGTCGAGGAGGATCTGCGCCTCGACCTTGACCAGCCTGCCCTCGGTGTCCGCGTGGTGGCGGTAGCGCAGCAGGGTGGGGTGGCGGTGGGCGTGCCCGAGGAACGACTCCTCGCGGGTGGCGGCCAGTTTGACGGGGCAGCCGGTGCGCAGGGCGAGCAGGCCAAGCGGGATCTGGAAGCCCGGGTCCTCCCGGTCGCCGGTCGCTCCGGGGACACCGGTCACGACGACCTTGACCCGCTCGGGGTCCAGGCCGAAGCAGGCGGCGGCCAGGTCGCGGTCGGTGTGCGGGTCGGTGGACGCCGTGTAGAGCTCGACGCCGCCGTCGGGCCGGGGCACGGCGAGGCCGGCCTCCGCGCCGATCGGGGCGGGGTCCTGCCGGCCGATGCGGTACAGGCCCTCGACGATGACCTCGCCGACGGTGTCCGGGTCGCCGTAGCGCAGCGGGATGTGGCGGATGAGGTTGCCGTCGGGGTGCAGCGGTTCGGCGGCGAAGGCCTTCTCGGGGTCGGTGACCGGTTCGAGGACCTCGTACTCGACGGCGATCGCCGCGGCTGCCAGCCGGGCGGTGTCGGGGTGGTCCGCCGCGACGGCGGCGATGGCCTCGCCGTGGTGGCGTACGAGCTCGGCGGCGAACACGGGCCGGTCGACGACGCGGCGCCCGTACGAGCCGTCCCCGGGGATGTCCTCGTGGGTGACGACGGCCCGCACCCCGGGCATCCCGGCGGCGGCCGTCGTGTCGATCGACAGGATGCGCGCGTGCGGGTGCGGGGAGCGCAGCACAGCGGCCCACAGGAGCCCCTCGGCCCACAGGTCGGCCGCGTACGGGAAGGTCCCCTCCGTCTTGGCGCGGGCGTCGGCGGGCGGCAGGGAGGTGCCGAGGCCGAGCGCGGGCGGCTCCTGGTCCGGGGTGGGGCCCTCGGGCGGCGGCGTCGTGCGCGTGGTGCTGGTCGCGGTGGCTGCGTCGCTGGTCACGCCGCCTCCTTGTCGTTCGCTCCGCTGTGCTGGCGGCTGTTGGTGGGGGTGACCGGTGGTGCGGGAGACGGCGCGGTGTTCACCGGACGTCTCCCTCGTGCTCGTGTGCCTGGACGCTGCCCGCGCCGGGGGCCGCCTGGTGCGGGATGCGCGGTCCGTCGTCGTCCGGGGTGGCCGCCGCCGCGTCCGCGGTCGCCTCCCGGCCCTCGACGACCTCGCGTACGGCGTCGAGCACACCCCGGTAGCCGGAACACCGGCAGAGGTTGCCGCACAGGGCCTGGCGGGTCTCCAGCTCGCTGGGGGCGTGGTTGCCCTCCAGGAGGTCGTGGACGGTCATGGCCATCCCGGGGATGCAGAAGCCGCACTGGACGGCGCCGCACTCGGCCAGGGCCCGCTGGACGTCGGAGGGTTCGCCGTCCACCGCGAGCCCCTCGACCGTACGGACCTCGCTGCCGGCCGTGGTGGCGGCGGGAACCAGGCAGGAGGCCACGAGCCGGCCGTCGACCTGGACGTTGCAGGCACCGCACTCGCCCTGCGAACAGCCGTCCTTGGCGCCGGCGAGGCCGAGGCGCTCCCGGAGCACGTACAGCAGGGACTCACCGATCCAGGCGTCGCTGACGGGCCGGTCCACGCCGTTCACATGGAGGACGTACGACGCCGCCGGGTGCTCGCTGGGGGCGGCGGTGCCGGGGGGCTCCTCCGTGGGCACGGGGCCGTGTCCGGCGACCGGGTGCGGGTCGGAGCCGAGGGCCGCGTCGGGACCGGCCTCGGGTGCCTCGGCCGGCGGCTCCACGGCCTCCGGCGCGGAGTCCGGGCCGGCGGCCACCGGGGGCTCATCGGCGGTTTCCGGCTCGCCGGCGGGGGCGGCCTGCTCATCGACGAACCCGGAGGGCTCGGGGGTCTCGGCGGTCCCGGCGTCCTCGGTAGCGGGCGCGGTGTGCTCGGCGGCGGTCTCAGGGGCCTCCGCGGCGGGCTCCGCGTGCTCCGGAGCCTCCGGGGCCTCCAGGGGGCCCGGTGCGGGCTCGGCGGGCCCGTGCGGGGCCTCCTCCACGGCGGGTGCGGGCTCGGGCGCCGGCTGCGTCGCCCATGGCGCGGGCGCGCCGCCCGGCAGGGTGGCCGGGGCGCCTTCCGTGTACCACTGGGCGGCCATCGCCGACGACGCGAACTCGCCGGACTCCTCCGGGAGATCACCGTTCGCCACCGGGATCGTCCACTCGCCGGTGTGCCCGGCGGGCTCGGGAGCCGGTTCGGGCTCGGGCTCGGCGGGGACGGCCTCGGTGAAGTTCCACTGGGCCGTGGTGGACGACGTCTGCCCGTACTGCGAGGTGTCCGGGTACGGCTGCTGGTACGGGTCCTGCTGCTGGTTCGGGTCGGGCCAGTGCACCGCCTCCGGCGCGGGCTCCGTCCCCGTGGAGTGGCCAGCGGCCCGCTCCTGCTGGCTCTGCGTCTGCACGACCCAGCTGCCCGTCGCCGCCGGGTCGAGCCCGGCGGCCGGGGTCAGCGGCAGGATCATCGGCGGGACGTAGCTGTGCCCGGGGGCGGCCAGCGGGTCGTTCCCCAGGTCGGCGAGGTCCTCCGGGGGCAGGTGGACGAAGGCGGTCGCCTCGGCGTCGTACTCACCGCCCTGAGGGGTCGGCTGCCAGCCTGCGTACGGATCGGGCTGCCCGTGCTGCTGCTCGGGGTTCTCCTCATTGCTCACGACAGTGCCCTCCCCAGTGCGCGTCGGGCGAGCGCGGCGACCGTGCGCCGCAGGTGCAGGACGGCGGGCGACAGCGGAGGTGCCTCTCCCCCGTCGTCCGGTGGAGCCTGGTCCGGGATGCAGGCCGCCGCGACGTACTCGCCGAAGGCGGCCAGCGCGTCGGGGGCCAGGCCGCGTTCGCCGTCCCAGTCGATCAGGGAGGCGATCCAGCGTTCGGCCTCCAGGGGCCTCAGCGGCATCGGGGCGATCGCGCCGACCGCGCAGCGCACCCCGCGCCGCGCCGGGTCCAGGACGATCGCGACGGAGGCGGTGGCGCGGCCGGGGCCGGTGCGGCCGGTCGCCTTGAGGAAGACCTGGGGGGCGTGCAGCAGCGGTACGCGGACGAAGCCGATCAGCTCGGCGGGTTCGAGCATCTCGCGGCCCGCGAGCAGGTGCGAGACGGGGATCTCACGGCGGCCGCCCCCGGGCCCCGCGATGACCAGCTCGGCCTCCAGGGCGGCCAGCACCGGCAGGGCGTCGCCGGTCGGGGCGGCGGTGGCGATGTTCCCGCCGAGCGTCCCGGCGTTACGGATCTGGGGCGGGCCCGCGGCGCGCGCGGAGGCGGCCAGCGCGGGGATGAGCGCGGCGAAGTCGGGCCGGCCCATGCGCGCGTGGGTGAGCCCGGCTCCGAGCAGCGCGTGGCCGTCCTGGTAGTGCCAGCCGCGCAGCTCGCTGATCCGGCCGAGGCCGACCAGCCCCGAGGGCCGCAGGAGCCCCTTGTTGACGGCCGCCATGAGGTCCGTGCCCCCGGCGACGGGGACGGCTGCGGGCATGGCGCCGAGAGCCGCCACGGCCTCGTCGAGCGAGGCCGGGAGCGTCACCGACTGCATCGCCTGCGGTGCGTGCGTGGTCAACCCAGCTGCCCCTTCCCGGTGTCCCGGCAGTCCCGCCTGTCCGCCGTACGGTACGTGCTCACGGCCGGGACGTGGCAACTCTGGCACATCTTCCGGGCTGTCCGACGCGAGGGTCCACGAAGGGTGTTTCCGTCCCCGACCAGGGGAAAAGTAACCTTTGGCAGTCCTTCTGCCCTGCGCACGAATTGGCACTCTTCAGCGGGTTCGTACGACTTATTCGGTTCCCCTGGCCGGCGGAGGGAGCGGGGGTCACACGACCGGGGGTGGTCCCTCGATCGGGCGACCCAGGACGCCGGGCCGGCGTTGCCACGGCAGCGGGCCCGTCGGCGGCCGGTAGCGGACACCCAGGGCGTCGAGCCGGGCGTAGTGGGTGTTCATCCGGCGTTCGAAGTCGGCGAAGTCCCGCTCGTCCGGGGCCGGGAGCGGTGACCAGGCGACCTCCGCGAAGGCGGCGAGCCTCGGGAACACCTGGTAGTCGACGCGGTCCCGGTTCTGCATGACCTCGGTCCAGACGTTGGCCTGGGCGCCCATGATGTGCCCGGCGGCCTCATCGGAGAGGCCCGGGGGCACCGGTTCGAAGCGGTAGACGTCCTCCAGGGTGCGGACGAAGCCAATGGGCATCGGCTCGTCGGGGCCGCCGTGCTGACGGTGGTCCAGGTACACCTGCTGCTCGGGGCACATCACGACGTCGTGCCCCGCCTCGGCGGCCGCGACCCCGCCCGCGTACCCCCGCCAGGACGTGACGGCCGCGCCCTCGGCGAGGCCGCCCTCCAGGATCTCGTCCCAGCCGATGAGGCGCCGTCCCCTGGCGGTGAGCCAGCGGTCGAAGTGGCGGATGAACCAGGACTGGAGTTCGTCCTCGTCGGCCAGGCCGGCGTCGGCCATGCGGGCCTGCGCCGCCGGTGACGCCTTCCACTGGTCCTTGGGGCATTCGTCGCCGCCGATGTGGATGAACGGCGAGGTCTCGGCGGGGAACAGGTCGAGCAGTTCTTCGAGGACGCCCTCGAAGAAGCGCAGGGTGTTGTCAGTGGGGGCGAGTACGTTCGGATTGACCCCCCAGGTGTCCCACACGGAAAGCGCGGAGGTATCGATGACGTCGGTGTTGCCCAGTTCCGGATACGCGCTGATGGCTGCCTGCGAGTGGCCCGGGATGTCGATCTCGGGGACCACCCGGATATGCCGCTCGGCGGCGTAGGCGACGATTTCGCGGATGTCGTCCTGTGTGTAGAAACCGCCGTGCGGGGTCTCGTCCCACAGTTCCGAGGCGCGGTGGCCGTATTTGGTGCGTGCGCGCCAGGCGCCCACTTCCGTGAGCCGGGGGTGGCGCTTGATCTCGACGCGCCAGCCCTGGTCGTCGGTGAGGTGGAAGTGGAAGACGTTCAGTTTGTGGGCGGCCAGCAGATCGAGCATGCGCAGGACGCCGTCCTTGGGCATGAAGTGCCGTGCCACGTCGAGCATCAGACCGCGCCAGCCGAAGCGGGGGGCGTCCTCGATCTCCGTGAGGGGGACGGCCCGCCGCACCCCTGGGGCGACGGGCGCCCGGCGGAACGCCTCGGGGCCGAGGAGCTGACGGAGGGTCTGGGCCCCCCAGAACACTCCGGCGGCGCTCCCCCCGGTGATCCGTACGCCGCTTCCGGACGTCACCGACAGCCGGTAGCCCTCCGGCTCCAGGGTGCCGTCGATCAGCAGCTCGACGGTGTTGCCGCCCTGGTCCGCAGGGGTTCCGGGGGCGAGCGGCAGCCCGAAGGCCGCGCCGAGCGTGGTGCGCAGCCAGCGTTCCGTGCCCCCGGTGCCGGGGCCCGCCGTGAGGGTCGTGGCCGCGTCGAGGAGGAATCCGGCGCGGGAGCCGTCGCCGCCGGTGCGTACCGGTGCCGGGATCAGGTGGTCCATACGTCGATCAGTCCTTCACCGCGCCGCCGAGTCCGGAGACCAGGCGCCGCTGTACGAGGACGAAGAAGACCAGGACGGGAATGGTCATCACGGTGGAGGCCGCCATGATCCCTCCCCAGTCGTTCTCGTCGGGTTTGAAGAAGACCAGCAGCGCCATGGGAAGCGTCGACTGGGAGGTGTCGCTGATGATGAACGATTTCGCGAACAGGAAGTCGTTCCAGGTCGAGATGAACGAGAAGACGCTGGTCGCCACGAGCCCCGGAAAGACGAGCGGGAAGAGGATCTGCCAGAGGAAGCGGGTGCGGCTCGCCCCGTCGATGTAGGCGGCCTCCTCCAGGGCGTCCGGGACGGCCTTGACGAAACCGCGCAGCATCCAGATGGCGAACGGCAGGGAGAAGGCGAGGTGCGGCAGGATCAGTGATCCCAGGGTGTTCAGCTGGCCGAAGTCCCGCATCAGGAAGAAGAGCGGGATGGTCAGCGCCTCGACCGGCACCATCTGCGCCACGAGGAACATGATGAGCAGGGTCGTGCGGAACTTGAAGCGGAATCGCGTCACGGCCGTGGCGGCGAGGAAGGCGATCAGCGCGGAGACGATGACGACCGTTCCGGCGACGATCAGGCTGTTGAGGAAGTAGCGGCCGAATTCCTGTTGTTCGAAAACCCGTCGGAATGAGTCGAGCGACGGGGCGAGGGTCCAGGGCCGGGCCTCGGTGGACTGGATCTCGCCCGCCGGCTTGAAGGCGGAGAGCACCATCCAGTAGAGCGGGAAGGCGACCACGACGGCGATGACGAGGGCGGCGGCCTCCGCCGCGAGCCTCCCGGGCCGGCGGACGCGCAGCAGTGTGCGTGCGCTCACAGTTCCTCCCCCTGGCGCCGCACCAGGCGCAGATAGACCAGCGTCACGGCCAGCAGGATCAGCAGCATCACGACGCCGATCGCCGATCCGAGGCTGTACTGCGAGGACGCGAACGCCTTCTGGTACGCGTAGACGTTGAGCACCAGGTTCTGTCCGGCGATGCCGCCGCCGTTGGTCATGACGTAGATCTGGGTGAAGACCTTGAAGTCCCAGATGACCGACTGGATGGTGACGACGATCAGGATCGGCCGGAGCATCGGTGCCATGACCGACCGCCAGATCCGCCACTGCGAGGCGCCGTCCAGCGAGGCGGCCTCCAGCACCTCGGCGGGGATCGCCCGGATGCCCGCGTACACGGTGACCATCACGAACGGGAAGGAGCACCAGAGGACTTCGAGGAGCACCAGCGCGAAGGCGCTCCAGCGCCCGTACGTCCAGGAGAAGTCGCCGAGCCCCAGCACCTTGTTGACCGGGCCGAAGTCCGGGTCGAAGAGGAACACCCAGACGGTCGAGCCGGTGATCGCCGGTGTGGCCCAGGCCCCGAGCGCGGCCATCATGAGCGCGAGCCGGGGCAGGGCGCGGACGCGGGTCAGCAGGACGGCCAGGGCGCAGCCGACGAACAGGGTGGCGAGCACACAGGCCGCGGCGAAGACCACGGTGGCGAGGAGCACCTGCCAGAACTGGCTGTCGCCGAAGAGCGTGGCGTAGTTGCCGAAGCCCTGGAAGGTGGTCGGTGCGCCGCCGCTGACCTGGGCCTGGGTGTACTCCAGGAAGGAGATCAGGCCCAGTTGGTAGATCGGGTAGACGAGCAGCCCGCCGAGCAGGACGAGCGCCGGCAGCAGATAGAGCCAGGGGGTCCAGCCGGGGCGCCGCGCGGGTGAGGCGGGGCGCCGCCGGGGCGGGCGGGCCGGAGCCCCGCTCGCCCCGGACACGGCGGGGACCTTGGGCGGTGCGGTGTTCGCGGTCATCGTCAGCCCGCTTCGGCGAACGCCGCGTCCATCTTCTTCGCCGCGTCGTCCGAGGCGGTGGCCACGTCCTTACGGCCGCTGACGATCTCCTGGAACATGTTCGGGAGCACCAGGGAGGCGTCGATCTGGCCCCAGGCCGGGGACGCCGGGACGAACTTGGCGCCCGCGCCGAGGGTGTCGACGAAGGGGCCGACGAAGGGCTCCTTCTCGCCGGCGGTGTCCAGCACGTCCGTGTACGTCGGCAGGAAGCCCATGGCGTCGAACATCTTCGCCTGCGTCTTCTTGCCGGTCAGGGACTTCATCAGGTCGACGGCGAGGGTGCGGTGCGAACTGCTCTTGAGTACGCCGATGTTGTTGCCGCCGGCGAACGCCGGGGCGATGGTGCCCTCCTTGACGCCGGGCAGCGGCACGACGGCGTACTTGCCCTTCACGGCGCCCGCCTCGACCGCGGCGTGGCTGAAGTCGCCGCCGATCGCCATGGCCGCCTTCCCGGACGCGAAGGCGGTGACCGTCGCGTTGCCGCCCATGGCCGCGCACTTGGCCGCGGGGCAGTTGTCGTCGCCGAAGAGCGAGGTGTAGGCCTCGATGCCCTTGCGGGCCTTCGCGCTGTTGATGGCCGACCGGTAGGTCACCCCGGTCTCGTCGGCCAGCTCGCCGCCCTGCGCCCAGATGAAGGGCATCGCGCCGTAGGTGTACGCGCCGCCGACCGCGAGGCCGTACAGCCCCGGCTTCTTCGCGTGGATCTTCTTGGCGGTGGAGATCAGCTCGTCCTGGGACTTCGGGGGTTCGACGCCGAGCTCCTCGAAGACATCGGTGCGGTAGTACAGCGCCCGTACGCCGACGAAGAACGGGGCCCCGTAGACCTGGCCGCCCACCGTCACGGACTGCTTGGCGGTCGGGTCGGTGTCCTTGGCCTCGTCCCAGGCCGCGAACTCCTTGCTGACGTCGGCGAGCCCGCCGTCCTTCACGTATCCGGCGGTGTCGGTGTTGCCGTACTCGATGAGGTCGGGGGCGCTCTTCGGGTCGTTGAAGGCGGCCTTGATGCGCTGGGCCCGGGTGTCGACGGGTATGTACTCGACCTCGACCTCGGCCCCCTCGTGGGCCTTCTCGAAGTCGGCGATCGCGGCGTCGACGACCTTCTCCTTGGGCTTGTTGCCGACCTCCTGGAAGAGCCAGACGCGGAGCGTCCCGGACTTCTTGTCGCCCTCGGCGCTCGTGTCGGAGGTCTGCGGCGCACAGGCGGTGGCGGTGAGGCCGGCCAGCACAAGTGCCGCGGCGGGAGCGGCGATTCGGGCAGAAAGCTTCATCCGGGACCCCTACCGGTCAATCGTTGCATTCCATGCAACGTGCGTTTCGTTCTGCACAACTTGCAGGAGACTAAGGGCGCCTCCCCACGCCGACAAGTGGTCTCAACCACTCTGTGACCCGGGCATGCGAACGGCCCCCGGGGCACGCGCCTGCGCGCGTGCCCCGGGGGCCGTGGTCAGAAGTAAGGGGTAACGGTCCGGAAAGGAGAAAAAGGATAAGAGGCCGGGCGGGCTACTTCTTGCCGCTGTTGTCCTTGCCGCCCTTGCCCTTGTCCTTGTCGCCGCCGGCGCCCATGGACTCGTAGATCTCCTTGCACATGGGACAGACCGGGTACTTCTTCGGGTCGCGGCCCGGAACCCAGACCTTCCCGCACAGTGCCACCACGGGAGTGCCCTCCAGGGCGCTCGCCATGATCTTGTCCTTCTGGACGTAATGGGCGTAGCGCTCGTGGTCACCGTCGCCGTTCGACACCTGCGGCGTCGGCTCTACGAGGGTCCCCGTACCTGCCCCGCGCTCGGGCTCAAGAGTGCTCATAACTGCCAAGCGTACTGAAAGCTCCGCGCATCAGTTCAGCGAAGGGTCGTCCGGATACGTCGCGATCATCGCGAGTTCGCTGCGCTGGCGCCGGAGAACCGCACGCCAGAGGTTCTCGGGGCGTGGCGACGAGACGTCGCCGGGCTCCGACTCGACGACGTACCAGGCGCCGTCGGCCAGCTCGGCCTCCAGCTGGCCCGGTCCCCAGCCCGCGTATCCGGCGAAGATCCGCAGCGAGCCGAGCGCCGCCGCGAGCAGCTCGGGCGGTGCGTCCAGGTCCACCAGGCAGATCGCCCCGTGCACCCGGCGCCAGCCGATGGGGGCCGGGGAAGGCCCCTCGCCCCCGGGGATCACCGCCACCCCCAGCGCGGAGTCGAGCGAGACCGGGCCGCCCTGGAAGACCACGTCCGGCTCGCCGGTCAGTCCGGCCCACGACGCGAGGATGTCTCCGACGCCGACCGGGGTCGGACGGTTCAGGACCACACCGAGCGAGCCCTCCTCGTCGTGGTCGAGGAGCAGCACCACCGCACGGTCGAAATTCGGGTCCGCAAGGGCGGGTGCGGCCACGAGCAGCCGTCCTGTGAGCGAGGACACCTCCGTCATGGCACAGATGATCCCGCATCCCGGCCCTCCGTGGGGGCCAAGTGGCCCGCCCGGCCCCGGCCGGCGCAGCCGCGCAGCTCAGGGCGTACGGACGTGGCACGGGCGCACAGGGAGCGCACGACGGGCGGGCCGCCGGACGGCCCGTGCGGACGGTGACCCTCCGCAAGGGGCGGGGAGCAGAACGTGTTGTGGCGGATTCATGACGTTCGTATACCCCCCGGCGCCTTACGGAAGGGGGGCGGGAGCCCATTACCCTTTTGATGGCCCCCTGCCCGACCACTCCGGAACGCGAGATACATGACCGGCACAGACGATGTCCTGCTTGTCCACGGCGGCACCCCGCTGGAGGGCGAGATCCGCGTCCGAGGCGCCAAGAACCTGGTGCCGAAGGCAATGGTCGCCGCGCTGCTCGGCAGCGGGCCCAGCCGGCTCCGCAACGTGCCCGACATCCGCGATGTGCGGGTGGTCCGGGGGCTGCTGCAGCTGCACGGCGTGACCGTACGCCCCGGTGACGAGCCGGGCGAACTGATCCTCGACCCGTCGCACGTCGAGAGCGCGAACGTCGCCGACATCGACGCCCACGCGGGCTCGTCGCGCATCCCGATCCTCTTCTGCGGCCCCCTGTTGCACCGTCTCGGGCACGCCTTCATCCCGGGCCTCGGCGGCTGCGACATCGGCGGCCGGCCGATCGACTTCCACTTCGAGGTGCTCCGCCAGTTCGGCGCGACCATCGAGAAGCGGGCCGACGGCCAGTACCTGGAGGCCCCGCAGCGGCTGCGGGGCACGAAGATCCGGCTGCCGTACCCGTCGGTGGGCTCCACCGAACAGGTGCTGCTGACCGCCGTCCTCGCCGAGGGCGTCACCGAGCTGTCCAACGCGGCCGTCGAGCCGGAGATCGAGGACCTCATCTGCGTACTGCAGAAGATGGGCGCGATCATCTCCATGGACACCGACCGGACCATCCGGATCACCGGTGTCGACAAGCTCGACGGTTACACCCACCGGGCGATCCCGGACCGCCTGGAGGCGGCCTCCTGGGCGTCCGCGGCGCTGGCGACCGAGGGCAACATCTACGTGCGCGGCGCCCAGCAGCGCTCGATGATGACCTTCCTCAACACCTTCCGCCGGGTCGGCGGCGCCTTCGAGATCGACGACGAGGGCATCCGCTTCTGGCACCCGGGCGGCGCGCTGAACGCCATCGCCCTGGAGACGGACGTGCACCCCGGTTTCCAGACCGACTGGCAGCAGCCGCTCGTGGTGGCGCTGACCCAGGCCGCCGGTCTGTCGATCGTCCACGAGACGGTCTACGAGTCCCGGCTCGGGTTCACCTCGGCGCTCAACCAGATGGGTGCGCACATCCAGCTCTACCGCGAGTGCCTCGGGGGCTCCGACTGCCGCTTCGGGCAGCGGAACTTCCTGCACTCGGCGGTCGTGTCCGGGCCCACGAAGCTCCAGGGCGCGGATCTGGTCATCCCCGACCTGCGCGGCGGGTTCTCGTACCTGATCGCCGCACTGGCGGCCCAGGGAACGTCCCGGGTGCACGGCATCGACCTGATCAACCGCGGCTACGAGAACTTCATGGACAAGCTGGAGAAGCTCGGCGCCAAGGTCGAGCTGCCGGGCGGTTCACTCGTCTGACGCTCCACCCGGCGCGCTCCGGCGCGCGCACAGTGCTGCCGCACACAGCATTGCGCACCCCGCACCACAGTCCGCCGCCCCGGCCCCCGTGAGGGACCGGGGCGGCGTTCCTGTGCGCGGACCCGGTCCCGGCACCCGTACAGGTGCCGCAGAACGCCCGTACAGAGCCGAACGGGGCGGTCCGCCGCCCGGGAGGCCGTCCGGGGGCGCCGAGGGGCCGCAGACCGCCTCCCAGCGCCCGCACGGGCGGTGTGCGCGCGGGTGAAGGCGTACACGAAGGCGTCCGGGCATGCCGAAGGGCGGCCGTCCCGGTCAGGACGGCCGCCCTTCTTGATGCCTTCGGGGCCTTACTTGCCCTTGGCGGCTTCCTTGAGCTTGGAGCCCGCGGAGACCTTCACGCTGTAGCCGGCCGGGATGTTGATCGGGTCGCCGGTCTGCGGGTTACGAGCGGTGCGAGCGGCACGGTGGGTGCGCTCGAAGGTCAGGAAGCCGGGGATGGTGACCTTCTCGTCGCCCTTGGCGACGATCTCGCCGACGGTCTCGGCGAGGGCGGCCAGAACGGCGTCGGCGTCCTTGCGGGTCACCTCGGCACGGTCGGCCAGGGCGGCCACCAGCTCACTGCGGTTCATGTTTGTACTCCCGTGTTCTTCTTGCCTGTGAGGCGTGAGATCGAAGCCGATGCTGCCAGGGCCCTCTGACAGTCCCCGGACCCGGGTCTGATGTCAGACCCTCGCGCCCGAATACGCATCCTGCCCCCACCTGCGGCGCTAACGCCAATCCGAACCCCTCGACGTCACACGAAATGCACCACCGAATGCCTGTGATGACGTTCCGTCGACTGGTCGGAGCGGTCCGCAGCGGATGCCGGGCCTGTGGGGCTCGCTGCCCGCCCACCCTAAAGGGGCGTTTGGGACGCCGCGACCCGCGACGCGCCGGACGGGCCGCCGGACGTGAGCTACGGCACCGTCCGCGGGAGCCTCGGCAGGCCCCCGTGGACGGCGTGCGACAGGGCCCCCCGGTCGTACGGTCGTGCGGTCCTATGCCGGGTCGGACGCCGCCTCGGCGACTCCGGCCGCCTTCGCGGCCTCCCGGACGGCCCCGGCGACGGCGCCCGCGACCTTGTCGTTGAAGACCGAGGGGATGATGTAGTTCGCGTTCACCTCGTCCTCCGCGACGACGTCGGCGAGGGCGCGCGCGGCGGCGAGCATCATCTCCGTGTTGACGGTGCGGGACTGGGCGTCCAGCAGACCGCGGAAGACGCCCGGGAAGACCAGCACGTTGTTGATCTGGTTCGGGAAGTCGGAGCGCCCGGTGGCGACGACCGCCGCCGTCTCGCGGGCGACCGCCGGGTCCACCTCGGGGTCCGGGTTCGCGAGCGCGAACACGATCGCGCCCTCCGCCATGGCCGCGACGTCGGCGCCGTCCAGGACGTTGGGGGCGGAGACGCCGATGAAGACGTCGGAGCCGGCGACGGCCTGCTTGAGGGTGCCGGTGACGCCCTCGGGGTTGGTGTTGTCGGCGATCCAGCGCAGCGGGGAGTCGGGGGTGGCGTCCACCAGGTCCTCGCGGCCCGCGTGCACCACACCGTGGATGTCGGCGACGACCGCGTGCTTGACGCCGGCCGCGATGAGCAGCTTGAGGATGGCCGTACCGGCGGCTCCCGCACCGGACATGACGACCCGTACGTCACCGATGGACTTGCCCACCACGCGGAGCGCGTTGGTCAGGGCGGCCAGGACGACGATGGCGGTGCCGTGCTGGTCGTCGTGGAAGACCGGGATGTCCAGGGCCTCACGCAGCCGTGCCTCGATCTCGAAGCAGCGGGGGGCGGAGATGTCCTCCAGGTTGATGCCCGCGAAGCCGGGGGCGATCGCCTTGACGATCTCGACGATCGCGTCGGTGTCCTGGGTGTCCAGGCAGATCGGCCAGGCGTCGATGCCCGCGAACCGCTTGAAGAGGGCCGCCTTGCCCTCCATGACCGGCAGCGCGGCCTTCGGGCCGATGTTGCCGAGCCCGAGCACCGCCGAGCCGTCCGTGACCACCGCGACGGAGTTCCGCTTGATGGTGAGGCGGCGGGCGTCCTCGGGGTTCTCGGCGATCGCCATGCAGACCCGCGCCACACCCGGGGTGTAGATCATCGAGAGGTCGTCACGGTTGCGGATGGGGTGCTTGGACGCCATCTCGATCTTGCCGCCGAGGTGCATCAGGAACGTACGGTCGGAGACCTTGCCGAGGATGACGCCCTCGACGCCGCGCAGACCTTCGACGATCTCGTCCGCGTGCGAGGTGGAGGAGGCCGCGATCGTGACGTCGATCCGCAGCTTCTCGTGGCCGGAGGCGGTCACGTCGAGGCCGGTGACCGAGCCCCCGGAGGACTCCACGGCCGTGGTGAGCTGGGAGACCGCTGTGCCGCTCGCGGGCACCTCCAGCCTGACCGTCATCGAGTACGAGACGCTGGGCGCCGTTGCCATGGCCGAGTCCTTCGCTTTCCTGAGCTTCGTTGCCGCACGCGGACGGGGTTCACCCCCGTACGTGCGTTCCGATCGTCGCACCTACCGGCCGGTAGCAGGTAATGACTGCCACCTTTCGGAAACTTTTTTCCACCATACGAGAAGTGACGGTTCTGCGGAACCCCCGTCTTCCCGGTGGTCCCGCTGGTCCCAGGGGCCCTGGAAGCCCGGGACGCCGGGCCCTGAGCCCCCCGGAACACGAACAGACCCGCGCCACCATCAGGTGACGCGGGTCTGTCTTCTCGCTGTCAGGTGACACCGGCCCGCCATGCTCGCCTCGCGGCAAGTGGTCGCTCGAAGCGACGAAGGTTGGGCCCGGGGGCTTGGATCGAGCCGGTGCCAACACCAGGCTAACAAAGACCCCGGAAAAGTGATTCCCGTGCGCCGGGTTGACTCCGAAAGGCCCTAGTCCCTCAGCAGGTCCGGGACACCGTCCTCGTCCGGCATGTCGCGGTCCCCCGAGACCACGGTGAGCTGTTGCGTCGCACGGGTGAGGGCCACGTACAGCACCCGCAGCCCCGCCGGGGACTCGTCGGCGATCTCCGCCGGGGAGACCACCACCGTGGCGTCGTACTCCAGGCCCTTCGCCTCCAGGCTGCCCAGCGCCACGACACGCTCGCCGAGCTCCTCCAGCCACGCACGGGCCTCGGCGCGGCGGTTCATCGCGACGACCACGCCCACGGTGCCGTCCACCTCCGCGAGGAGCCTGCGGGCCTCCTCCCGGACGGTCGAGGCGAGGTCCCCGTCCCGTACGGTCTCGAAGCGCGGCTCGACCCCCGTCGAGCGGACCGCCGTCGGCGACTCCATGCCGGGCATGGCCAGCGCCAGCACCTTGGCAGCGAGCTCGGCGATCTCCGCCGGGTTGCGGTAGTTCACCGTGAGGGTGAACCGGCGCCGCGGCCGGTTGCCGAGCGCCTCGTCACGGGCGGCGGCCGCCTCGTCCGGGTCCGACCAGGAGGACTGCGCCGCGTCACCGACGATCGTCCAGGTCGCGTGCCGGCCGCGGCGCCCGACCATCCGCCACTGCATCGGCGTCAGGTCCTGCGCCTCGTCGACGATGACGTGCGCGTACTCGGTACGCTCCGCCGCCAGCCGCTCGGCCCGCTCCCGCTGCGTCTCCTCGCGCTGGGGCATCAGCTCCTCCAGACCCGTGAGGTGGTCCAGCGGATCCGCCTCCCGCTGCTTCTTCGGGCGGGCCGGGGTGCCCAGCAGGGTCTGCAGCTCGTCCAGGAGCGCCACGTCGTGGACGGAGAGCGGACCCTTGCCGTCCTCGTCCAGCCGCTTCAGCGAACGCGCGAGCCGGCGCACCTCGCCCTGGTTCAGGATCCGGCGCGCCCATCTGCTCAGCCGCCGCTCGTCGGACATCGCGGCCAGCACCCCGCGCGGGGTCAGCTCCGGCCACCAGGCGTTCAGGAAGGTGAGGAACGGGGTCTCGGTGGACACGTCCTCGTCGAACGAGGACCGCAGCTCAGCGACCAGCTCGGGGTCGGTGTAGCGGCCCCGGCCCGAGGACTTGTTCCACAGGGCGTCCAGGAGCAGCTTGCGGGCGCGCGGACGCAGCAGGTTGACCGGTGCCGTGCCGCCGAGGACGTTGTGCCGGATCCGCCGGAGCTCGTCGGCCTCCAGCTCCACCCGTGCGCCGAAGGCCACCACCCGCAGCCGGGTGGGGGTGCCCGCCTCGGCCGGGGCCTCCCCGAACTCCAGCTGACCCTCCTGCGGGGCGGGCCGGGGCGCGGGCTGCTCCAGGGCTCCACGGGCCGCCTTGCGCAGCACGGGGAGCATCCGGGAGGAACCCTTGATCCGGGCGACGGCGGGCTCGTCGTACGTGGTCGCGCCCTCCGCCCCCGCGGCCTCGTCGGACAGTGAGCCGACCGCGCGGATCGCGACCTGGCCCTCCTCGCCGAGCGAGGGCAGGACGCCCTCGGTGTACGCGACGAGGAGCGGGGTCGGCGAGACGACGAGGATGCCGCCCGAGTACCGCCGCCGGTCCTGGTAGAGGAGGTACGCGGCCCGGTGCAGGGCCACCGCCGTCTTGCCGGTGCCGGGACCGCCGGAGACCTCGGTGACGGAGGCGGCGGGGGCACGGATCACCAGGTCCTGCTCGGCCTGGATCGACGAGACGATGTCCCGCATCGTGTGGCTGCGGGCCTGGCCCAGCGCGGCCATCAGGGCGCCGTCGCCGATCACGGGCAGCGCCTCGCCGCCCAGGAAGGCGGTCAGTTCGGGGCGCATCAGGTCGTCCTCCACCCCGAGGACCCTGCGGCCCTTGGAGCGGATGACCCGGCGGCGTACGACCCGGCCGGGATCCTTGGGTGTCGAACGGTAGAACGGCGCGGCGGCCGGCGCCCGCCAGTCGATGACCAGCGGCGCGTAGTCGGAGTCGAGTACTCCTATGCGGCCGATGTGGAGGGTCTCCGCGATCTCGGCCGTGTCGTCCTCCGCCACGGCGTCGTCGGCCGCCTCCACGGAGGTGAAGGCGCCGTCCGGACCGCGTTCGCCGTCCTTGCCGTGCAGCAGGTCGATCCGCCCGAAGAGGAAGTCCTCGAACTCGTTGTTCAGCCGGTTGAGATGGACACCGGCACGGAAGACCTGGGCGTCCCTCTCGGCGAGCGCCCCCGGGGTGCCTACCTGGCCCCGTTTGCCGGCGTCCCGCATGAGAAATTCCGCCTCGTCGATCTTCTCCTCGAGACGGCGGTAGACCCGGTCCAGATGTTCTTGCTCGACACCGATTTCCCGGTCCCGCAACGAATCGACAGCGGCATCCTGCGCGGCCACCGAGGCCCCCTTCTGACGTGCATCGGGCAGCCGTCAACCGTACGCGAAAAAGGGCCCCGAGCGCACCTGCCGCCCCGGTCGCGTTTACGCGTCGATCTCCACGAGCCGCTCCCCGTCGAAGGTGCGCACCTCGAAATGGTCGATGTCCCCGCGCGCCATCGCCGCGCCGCCGTGCACATACAGAGGGTGCTGTGCGCTCGCGTGGGAGGAATCCTCGATGCCGTATCCCCATTTCGGCACGGACCAGGAGGTGACGACCTCCTCGTCACCCGTCCTGGACACGGCGACCAGGCTGCATTTCTGCGGGCCCTTGACGTTCTTCAGTTCCAGGACCGTGTGCGTGCCCCAGGCCTTGGGCTCCATGCCGACCGTGGCGTCGACCCGGGTGACGGGATCGGTCGCACTCAGCTTCTCCGGCATGTGGTGGAAGAAGGCGTCCTCCGCGGGGCTCGTGGGATGCGGGTCGGCCGCCTCGACCTGCCGGCCCCGGTCCTCACCGGCCGTCGCGGTGACCGCGACCACCGGGCCGCCGATCACGAGGACGGCCGCCGCGGCGATCAGATACCGGGTGCGCCGGCGCCGCTGCGCGCGCTTGCGCGCGACCTCGTCGACCAGGCCGTCCAGCATCCGGGGCGCGGGAGGCTCCGGGACGTGCGGGACCGGGCGCGCGCCCGGCACGGCGGCCGGTGACTCCGCGAGCATCGCCAGCATGGGCTCCATCCCGGCGAACTCGTCGAGATGGGCCGCGCACAGCGCGCAGCCGGCCAGATGGGCCTCGAAGGCGCTCGCCTCGGCGTCGTCGAGGATGCCCAGCACATAGGCGCCGGCGGCGTCGTGCGCCTCGCCCCGCGCGGGGAACGCGAAGGGATCGCCCGGCGGGTCCGGCGGGCCAGGGGGACGCCGGGGACCGCCCGGACGGGGCCCGAAGGGCTGCCATTCCTGGTCGCTCATGCCGTGATCCCCCTCTCCTGGAGTGCCAGCTTCATGGAACGGAGTGCGTAGAACACCCGGGACCGCACGGTCCCGCTGGGGATGCCGAGCACCTCGGCGGCCTCGTTGACCGTACGGCCCCTGAAGTAGGTCTCGACCAATGCTTCCCGGTGGGCCGGGGTCAAATCGTCGAGGGCGTCGGAGAGCGTCATCAGCCACAGCGCCTTGTCGATCTCGTCCTCCGCGGGAATGACCTCCAGCGGCGACGGATCGACCTCACGCGGCCGGGCCTGCCGGCTGCGGTGGGCGTCGATGACGATGCGCCGGGCGACCGTCACCAGCCAGGGGCGGACGGAGCCGGTGGCCCGGTTGAGCGAACCGGCGTTCTTCCAGGCACGGATGAGCGTCTCCTGCACCACGTCCTCGGCCCGCTGGCGGTCACCCGCGACGAGACGGAGCACGTAGGCGAGCAGCGGCCCGGCGTGTTCGCGGTAGAGCGCCCGCATCAGCTCCTCGTCGGGGACGTCGGAGGCAGGACGGGGCGGTGCACCACGATGTCGAGCCCTGTGCGGACGGTCATCGGCCACGGCCGCATCCTTGCGCACCCGAACCTCCCGGTCGAGACCCTGTGGAGCTCTGTGGCCATCGGTACGGAAGGGGGCGCGAGTTCATTCAACGGATGGGCAACTTTCTTTCGTGGCAGCCGATTCGGGACCGTTCATGACGTCCACGGCGTCACGTCACCGCCCTGACGCGCCGCCGGTGGCGGGCCACCCGCTCCCGGTTGCCGCAGACCTCGCTGGAGCACCAGCGGCGCCGCCGCCCCCGCGAGGTGTCCAGGTAGAGCCGCCGGCAGGCGTCGCCCTCGCACCGGCGCAGCCCCGCCCGCGCGACCGGATCGGTCAGCAGGTCCACGGCGTCCCGGGCCACCGCGGCGAGCAGTTCCCCGCACCCCGGGTCGGTGATCGGCGCCCGTACGAGGGCCCCGCCCTGGTCCCGTACGGCGCGCAGCCCCGGCGGGGCGCCCGCCGCCAGCGTGTTGACGCGTTCCAGCGCGCGGTCGGCGCTCCCGCCGGTCAGCTGGGCCGACATCAGCCGGTCGATTCCCGTACGCAACTGCCGGAAGCGCGCCACCCAGGTCTCGTCGACGGCCGCCAGCGGGGTCCCGTACGGGACGAGCCCGGAGGCCACCAGCCACTCGGCGAGGCGCGCGGGGCGGTCCAGCCGCTCGTACGCCCCGGAGGCCGGCCCGGTCGCCACCAGGTCCAGGCAGACACGCCCCGGGTCGAACCGCCGGTCGTACACGCCCGTGCCCGTACCCGCCGCCATGAGCCAGCCACCGCCTCGGGGGTCCCTGGTGAGTCACCCCCAGAGTGCCCGCATCCGGCCGGGCCCGGAACCCCTCCTGCCGCGCTGTCGGGGCGGCCCTCAGCGCTGCGGCGGGCCGTCGTGGAGGATGCGCTGGAACATCCGGTGGTCCTGCCAGGCGCCGTTGATGTGGAGATAGCGCGGGGCCGTGCCGTACAGCTCGAATCCGCACTTCGCCAGGACCCGCTGCGAGGCCGCGTTGTCCAGGACCGTCCCGGCCTCGATCCGGTGCAGGCCGAGCCCGTCGCGCGCCAGTTCGCAGACCCGGGTGACGGCGGCCGTGGCCAGGCCCCGGCCGGCCAGGTCGACGTCGATCCAGTAGCCGAGCCGGGCGTTGCGGAACGGGCCGCGTTCGATGGAGGCCAGCGTCATCGCCCCCACGACGCGGTCCTCGTCGTCGGCCAGCGCCCAGGGCATCGCGCGCCCCGCGTCGCGGTCCGCCAGCAGCGCGGTCAGCCGCTGGTGCTGGCCCGCCGTGGTGTAGAAGGCCTCGGGGCGCACGGGGTCCCAGCGCCGCATGTACGCGCGGCTGCGGGTCAGGGTCTCGGCGAACGACCCGGCGTCGTCGAGGGTCACGGGCCTCAGCCGGACACCGTCGGTCAGGGGGTGGATGTCGTTGATCATCCCCGCACCGTAGCGGTCGGTCAGGAACCGTCGTACTTGGTGTCCGCCGAGGGGTCCAGTGCCAGCCGGTAGCCGCGCTTGACGACGGTCTGGATCAGCCGCGGCGCCCCCAGCGCCGTACGCAGCCGTGCCATCGCCGTCTCCACCGCGTGCTCGTCGCTGCCGCTGCCCGGCAGGGCGCGCAGCAGGTCGGCGCGGGCCACCACCCAGCCCGGTCGGCGGGCCAGCGCGTGCAGCAGCGCCATGCCCGCCGGGGGCACCGGGCGCAGGGCGCCGTCGACCAGCACGGCGTGGCCACGGATCTCGACCCGGTGGCCGGCGACGGGGAGCGTACGGGCCCGGGCGGGGAGCTGGGCGCAGAGGACCTGGACGAGCGGGCCCAGCCGGAAGCGCTCCGGCTGGACGGTGTCGATGCCCTTGGCCTGGAGGGGGAGGGCGGTGACCGGTCCCACGCAGGCGCTGACGACGTCGTGGCTCAGGGCGTCCAGCACCTCCGGGAGCATGCCGCGGGCCTCCGCCCGGTTCAGGTAGGACGCGGCGGCGGGCGCGCTGGTGAAGGTGAGGGCGTCCAGACCGCGGGCGACGGTGACGTCGAGCATGCGGTCGAGCGGGGCGATGTCCTCCGGGGGCATCCACCGGTAGACGGGTACGCCGACGACCTCGGCGCCGGCCGCGCGGAGCGACTCGACGAACCCGGGCAGGGGTTCGCCGTGCAGCTGGAGCGCGATCCGGCGGCCGGAGACGCCCTCGCCCAGCAGCCGGTCGAGGACCTCGGCCATCGACTCCGACTGCGGCGACCACGCCTCGGTGAGCCCGGCCGCCCGGATGGCGCCCTTGACCTTGGGGCCACGGGCGAGGAGCTCGACCCCGTGGAGCAGTCGCAGGAGCTGGTCGCCGATGCCCCAGCCGTCGGCGGCCTCCACCCAGCCCCGGAAACCGATGGCGGTCGTCGCGATCACGACGTCCGGCGTGTGGCCGATCAGTTCCTTGGTGGCGGCGAGGAGTTCGCTGTCGTCCGCGAGCGGAACGATCCGCAGTGCGGGCGCGTGCAGGACCGCGGCGCCCCTGCGCGTGAGGAGCGTCCCGAGCTCCTCCGCGCGACGGGCGGCGGTCACCCCGACCGTGAAGCCCGCCAGGGGCCCGTGCTGTGCGTCGTCGTCGTGCATGGCGTGATACCCGGCTCTCGTCCCGCTGTTGCTCGATGATGCGGAGCACCGAGACTGTCAATCCCGCGTGACAGTCTCGGTTCTCCTGTATTTCCCGCCCGTTACGTCGTACGACGTGCTCCGGCCATCCTCACACCTCGGCATAGCTGAGCTGGGGCTTCGCGGCCACCGTCTCGGTACGCCGAAGGTATACCGCCCACGTGAGGGTGAAGCAGACGGCGTAGAAGCCGAGGAAGCACCAGAAGGCGGCCGTTCCGGCGCCCGAGGTCGCGAAGGACTGGCGGAACGCGAGGTTGATCGCGAGACCGCCCAGGGCCCCGACCGCCCCGATGAGCCCCATGGCCGCCCCGGAGAGCCGGCGCCCGTACGCCGTCGCCTCCTCGGCGCCCAGCCCCCTGGCGACGCCCTGCGCGTGGAAGATGCCCGGGATCATCTTGAACGTGGACCCGTTGCCCAGTCCCGTCAGCACGAACAGCGCGATGAAGCCGACGAGGAACACGGCCAGCGACTCGATGCCCGAGGCGTACACCACGACTCCGGTCGCGGCGGCCATGGCCGCGAAGGTCCACAGGGTGATCCGGGCGCCGCCGTACCGGTCGGCGAGCCGGCCGCCCACGGGCCGGATCACGGAACCGAGCAGGGGGCCGATGAAGGTGAGCGAGGCGGCCTGGAGCGGGGTCCGGCCGAACTGGGTCTGGAGGACCAGCCCGAAGGCGAAGCTGTAGCCGATGAACGAGCCGAAGGTACCGATGTAGAGCACCGACATGATCCAGGTGTGCGGCTCGCGCACGGCCTGGAGCGCCGCCCCGGTGTCGTTCCGGACGGGCCGGAGGTTGTCCATCCCGAGCGCGGCACCGAGCGCGGCGACGACGATCAGCGGTACGTACACGCCGAGCACGATCCTGGGGTGCGCGGCGCCCGCCGTGCCGATCACCAGCAGACCGACCAGCTGGACCACGGGGACGCCGATGTTGCCGCCGCCCGCGTTGAGCCCGAGCGCCCAGCCCTTCTCGCGCAGCGGGAAGAAGGCGTTGATGTTCGTCATGGACGAGGCGAAGTTGCCGCCCCCGATGCCGGTGAGCGCGGCGACGACGAGGAACGTGGTGTACGAGGTGCCGGGCTCCATCACCCAGAAGGCGGCGAGGGTCGGCAGCAGCAGCGACAGGGCGCTGACGACGGTCCAGTTGCGCCCGCCGAAGAGCGCGACCGCGAAGGTGTACGGCACCCGGACGAAGGCGCCGACCAGGGTGGCGGTGGAGATCAGGAAGAACTTCCCGGCCGGGTCGATGCCGTACTCCGGTCCCATGAACAGGACCATGACGGACCACAGGGACCAGACCGAGAACCCGATGTGCTCGGAGAGCACGGAGAACCACAGGTTCCGCCGGGCCACCCGCTCGCCCGTCCGCCGCCAGAAGGTCTCGTCCTCCGGCTCCCACTGCTCGATCCAACGACCGGCCATCACGCGCCTCCACAGGGGTCGGGGTGTTGTGCCTCCGACGCTAGGGAGCCCGCGTTTCGGCGCGGTGCCGTGAGGTGACCGGTGCGCAACCTTGCTCTCACTCGGCGGAGGGGGGTGCGGTGAGCCGCACCCCCCGCCCCCGTCAGGCCTTGCGCGCCCGGACCACGCCGTTGGGCCACAGGCGTGGCCGGCGCTTGGCGGCGACGTCCTCGACCCAGCCGAACGCCAGGATCGCGAGCCCTATCAGCGGCCATATGGCGATCAGGACGAGCACCTCGTACGACTGCTCTATGTACGTACCGAACGTGTCGCCGAACCACGGGACGGACCAGAGCTCGTCCACGAGGTGGGCGGCCGCCATCAGCAGCAGGTTGTGCCACAGGTAGATCGTCACGGCCCTGTTGTTGGCCAGCGTGACCAGGCTGTCCCACCCGGCGAACCTGCCGGGGAGCTTCTGCCAGGACGGGGCGTAGACCAGGAGGATCGCGCAGAAGCCGAGGGACCAGGTGGCCTGGGCGAGCGGGATCTCGTCGAGGTTCCAGCCCTCCTCGGTGAGGTGCCCTGAGGCCCACCACAGGCCGAAGCCCATGACGATCGCGGCGGACGACACCGCGATGTAGCGCGGGATCTCCTTCAGCAGCCCGTCGTTGTGGGCGAAGCCCAGGATCCAGCAGGACCCGAACACGGCGAAGTCGGTGAGCCCCTCGCCGAAGGTGCCGGGCACCGTCACGAGGCCGGTGCCGATCACGGCGGTGAGGGCGACCGGGGCGAGCAGCGTCACCCACGGCAGCCTGCGGAACGCCTTGAGCAGCAGCGGCGAGGCGAGCACGAACCAGAGGTAGGCCCGGATGTACCAGAGCGGTCCGGCCGCCTGGTCCGCCCAGGTCAGCTCCAGCCAGCCGCCGGCCGAACCGCTCTCGTCGGGGTACGGGGGCGAGCCGAGCGGCAGGACGTAGCTGCCGAGCTTGATGAACCACCACAGCCCCTCCTCCCGGACGGGCTTCCAGCTCAGCGCGAACATGATCGGCACGACGACGAGCGAGAACGCCCACATCGGGGGGAGCAGCCGGCGCAGCCGGCCCCGGATGACGCTCACGGCCGGCCGGGACAGCGAGCGGGCCATCAGCGAACCGGCCAGGGCGAACATCACGCCCATGGACGGGAAGAGGATGGTCAGCCAGGCCCAGCCGAAGAGGTGGAAGACGACGACGCGGACCAGGGCCACGGCCCTGAGCAGGTCGAGGTAGCGGTCCCGGCCGGGCTTGGCACGGGGCGCGGGCGCGTCCGGGGCGGCGAGGACGGGTCCGGCGACACGCTCCGGATACGCCGCCGGGGCGGGCTCCGGGTACGCAGCGGGGGCGGACTCCGGGTACGCCGCGGAGGCGACGGGCAGCGGGGCGGTGTGCGCGGCACCGGCGGGTGCGGGTGCCGGGTGGCCGCCGCCCGGCTGCGAAGGCGGCCAGGCGGCGTCGGAGGACGGCCAGGCGCCCTCGCCGTATCCGCCGTCGTATGCGCCGCCGTGTCCGTCGCGGTATCCGGCGCCGTCCTGAAGAGGCCGGTCGGGATAGGTCATGCCACCGGCCTCCGGTCCGTGTCCTTACGGCGGTTCTGTGTGCCGCCGGGTGCCTCCACCACGCCCGTACGCCGCAGCTTCTGCCAGCGCAGCCGGCCACCGGTGAGAGCGGTGATCCACGACTGGAGCAGCACGACGTACATCAGCTGCCGGTAGAGGATCTGCTGGAGCGGCAGCGAGATCAGGTGGGTCATGCGCTCCCGGTCGAGCCGGAAGGCGTACGCGGCGCAGACCGCCTGCACCAGCAGGACGCCGAACCAGGCCGCGACCGTCTTCCCCGTCGGGCCGAAGACCAGTCCGTACAGCAGGAAGACGTCGATGAGGGGCGCCAGCAGCGGGGCGACGACCATGAACAGCGAGACGAACGGCAGACCCACGCGTCCGAAGCGGCCCGAGGGCCCCCGCTCGATGACGGCGCGGCGGTGCTTCCAGATGGCCTGCATCGTGCCGTACGACCACCGGTAGCGCTGCGACCACAGCTGCTGCACGGACTCGGGCGCCTCGGTCCAGGCGCGGGCGTTCTCCGCGTAGACGACGCGCCAGCCGTCGCGGTGCAGCGCCATGGTGACATCGGTGTCCTCGGCGAGGGTGTCCTCGCTCATGCCGCCGATCCGGTCCAGCGCGTCCCGGCGGAAGGCGCCGACCGCACCGGGGATGGTGGGCATGCAGCCCAGCAGGTCGTACATCCTGCGGTCGAGGTTGAAGCCCATCACGTACTCGATGTGCTGCCAGGCGCCGATCAGCGAGTCGCGGTTGCCGACCTTGGCGTTGCCCGCGACCGCTCCGACCTTGGGGTCGGCGAACGGCTGGACGAGCTCACGCACGGTGGACGGCTCGAAGACGGTGTCGCCGTCCATCATCACGACGATGTCGTAACGGGCGTGCGCGATGCCGTTGTTGAGGGCCGCGGGCTTGCCGGCGTTGCGCTGCCGCACGACCCGGACGTTCGGGATCCACATCGCCTCGACGAGGTCGGCCGTGCCGTCCGTCGAGCCGTCGTCGATGACGATGACCTCGATCGGATAGTCGCTGGCGACCAGCGACCGCACGGTGGCCTCGATGCACTCGCGCTCGTTGTACGCGGGCACGAGGACCGACACGGGCCGGGTGAACGGCTCGCCCCAGCGGAAGTTCCTGCGGCGCACCTTCCTGGCGTGCAGGAAGGAGAGCAGCAGCATCAGGCCGAAGCGGACCATCACCAGGACGCCGATGGCCGCGAGCCCCACCACCAGGACGCTGGTGACGTTCTCGGAGATCTTGACCGCCCCGATGAACGCCTTGCCCTTCCAGAGCGCGAGCCCGGTGACCGGGGTGTGCGCGCTGGGGGCGCCGAGCGCCGATGTGAGGTTGGTGAACTCGTAGCCGCGCTCCTGCATCTCCGGCAGGAACCGGCCGAGGGCGGCCACGGTCTGGGACCGGTCGCCGCCGGAGTCGTGCATGAGGATGATCGCGCCGTCGCCGTGCTTCGGGGTGGCGCGCTTGATGATCGCGTGGACGCCGGGGCGCTTCCAGTCCTCGCTGTCGGTGTTGTTCACGACGGTGAGGTAGCCACGGCTGCCGATGTACTGCGTGACCGGCCAGGACTTGTTGTCCATGGCGTCGGAGAACGAGGAGTACGGGGGCCGGAACAGCGAGGTGCGGATGCCGGCGGCGCCCGCCAGCACCAGCTGGTTCTGGGAGAGTTCCCAGTCGATGCGGCTGGTGGACTGGAAGGAGAGGTCGGGGTGGTTGAAGGTGTGCAGCCCCACCTCGTGCCCTTCGTCGACCATCCGCTTCACGAGGTCCGGGTAGCGCGATGCCATGGTGCCGGTGACGAAGAAGACGCCGTGGGCGTCGTGCTTCTTGAGCTCGTCCAGGACCCGCGGGGTCCAGACCGGGTCGGGGCCGTCGTCGAAGGTGATGACGATCTTGTGATCGGGTATCCGGAGCGTCGTGGCCTCCTCGCCCTTCGCCCGGGCGTCGATGACGGGGCCGCCTTCGAGCACCTTGTCCGGCACCTGGGTGGTGGGAGCGGGCGGCTGGACGCGGTGGTCGGCGAGGATCTCGCTGTGCACGTATCCGCGCAGCATGAGCATGGCGAGCAGGGCCACAAGAAGGAGTGACGGAAGCAGGTAGCGCATGGGAAGTCTGCGCCGGACGGTCCGCTTCTTCTTCCTGTTGTGTCTGCCCCGCGAAACGGGGGTTGTCATTTACTGAACGCCTTCTGGTTGCACCGGTGATTCCGAGGGGTCCGGGGAGGCCGGAGGACTCTCCTCGACGGGCGGGTCGGCGGTGACCGACGGCGACGGATCACCGGTCGGCTGTTCGGAGACCTGGCCGCCCGGGACGACGGGGTTGGAGGACGTGCCGGTCCGGGGAGGCTTGCCGGAGGTGGAGGCGGAGGCGCTCGCGCCGGCCCCGGCCGCACCGCCGGACGCGGAGGTGGCGCCGCCCGAGGGGGTCGCCCCGGCGGCGTCGGAGGCCGAGGCGGAGGCGGTGGGCGTGGCACCGGGGCTCTCGGACACGGCGGCGTCGCTCGGCGCGGGCCGGACCTCGACCTCTTCCGCGTGCTTCTCCTCCTGCCCGGAGAGGGGCAGCCAGGGGGCGCTGGAGTTCCCGCCGAGCACGGCGACCACGAGCGTCACGGCGTAGACGGCGCAGATCGCGGCGAGCACCCACCCCACACGCCGGTACGTCTTGCTGCGGCGGCCGCTCTCGTCGACGAACACCGGGCCGTCGGACGGGTCCGGAGGGCTGGGTTCAACGGGTAGCTCGGAGAGCTGACGACCGAGTCCGTCCAGTTGGACGGTGACGTCGTTCGGCTCATGCGTGTGCCCGGTTCGGGTACCTTCGCGCCAATTTTCCACAGGTGTTCGCACTTCCCCCACTCAATGAACCAGGTGCGCGGGAAATGACTGGAATCGTGCCATCGGACCGGGCCCCCACCCGTCCGTTCGCACTCGTCACCGAGCACCCGAAGCCACGAATGTAGCGCACGCCGGCGACCGGGAGAGGGCTGTATCACCTGTTGTTCATGAACAGTGACCCATGAGTGACAGATCGGCTTCCGGTAGCCATGAGGTCGGTGGCCGCACCATCCATCCTTCCTTACCGGCGAGTTCGGTGGCCGCGGCACGTAGAGCGGCCAGTCCGGGGTGGTGGAGACCCTTGCGCCACACCATCAGCAGCGGGGACAGGGGCACCGGGCGCACGAGGGGGCGCAGCACCGTCCCCGGCAGGGGCGGAAAGCCGGCGACGGCCAGCACCGGGTTCCCGGTCTTCGCCATGACCCGTTGGAATTCGGCCACTCCGACGGCGAGCGGGGCGGGCGGAGCCAGCACGATGCCCCACTCCGCGAAGAGCGCGGCCGCCAGGTCGGTCCACTCCAGCGTGCGCGCATTGCCCGCCCCGGCGTAGACGGTTTCGCCGGTCAGATCGCTCAGGGCGACCGTCTCGCGCCCGGCCAGGGGATGACCGGCCGGCAGGAGAACGGCCATCGGCTCGTACCGCACCGGCTGTACGGAGAGCTGGGCGAGCACGGCGGGATCGAGGCCGGCCGCCCGGCCGAAGGAGACGTCGAGCCGCCCGGCGAGCACCTCGCCCGCCGCCCAGGTCAGCCCGCTCTCGAAGCGCGCCATCAGCTCGCACTCGGGGGCCAGTTCGCGGGCCCGGGCCAGCACCCGGGCCGCCGTCATCCCGTCGGTGTTGAGATCGACGAGCAGCGGGCGGTCCGCCGGGTCCGCGAAGGCCGCCCGGAGCGCGGCGTGCGCGTCGAGCACCCGGCGGGCGTGCGGGAGGAGCCGTTCGCCGTCGGGGGTGAGCGTCACCTGCCGGGTGGTCCGGACGAACAGCGCCCGGCCCAGCTCGCGCTCCAGCCGGCGGATGTCCCGGCTCAGCGCCTGCTGGGCGACGTACAGCCGGGCGGCGGCCCGGGTGAAGTGCAGGTCCTCGGCCACCGCGACGAAGGCGCGGAGGAGCCGGGGGTCGGTGTCGGGTGCGGGCACGGGCCCAATTTACAACAGAGGTGCGTCAATGGGTCCGGATCAGGTGTTGGACGCCACAGGCCGCGCGATCCGAGGGTGGAAGCGTGCTTCAGGAAACCGCCGCCCCGGCCCTCGCCCCCACCCCGCCCTCCTCCCCCGCCCCGTCCAATCCGTACCTGCGCCTGCTGGCCACCCCCGGGGCGCGCGCGTTCACCGCGGGCAACCTCCTCGCCAGGCTGCCCATGGGGATGTTCAGCGTCAGCGCCGTCATCATGATCGCCGGGGCGCACGGCTCGTACGCCCTCGCCGGGGCCGTGACCGCGACCGGACTGGCCGCGACCGCCGTGGTCGCCCCCTGGACGGCACGTCTCGTCGACCGGTACGGCCAGGCCCGGGTCGCGGTGCCCGCCACCGCGATCGCCGCACTCGGCTCGCTGGCCCTGGTCCTCTGCGTGCACTACGGCGCCCCGGTCTGGACCCTCTTCGCCGCCTACGCCGCGACGGCCACCACCCCGAACACCGGAGGCATGTCGCGCGCCCGCTGGGCCCATCTGCACCGGGGCGACGCGGCGGCCCTGCACACCGCGAACTCCTTCGAACAGGCCGCCGACGAGCTGTGCTTCATGCTCGGCCCGGTCCTCGCCGCGTCCCTGTGCGGGGCGCTCTTCCCGGAGGCCGGCACCCTCACCGGCGCGGTGCTGCTCATGACCGGCGTCCTGCTCTTCGCCGCGCAGCGCGCGACCGAGCCGCCGGTGGCGCCCCGCACCCCGGCCGCCTCTCCCCTGCGGACGCCGGGCATCCCCGCGCTGCTCGCCGTCTTCCTCGCGACGGGGGCGGTCTTCGGCGCGATGGAGGTCGTCTCCATCGCGCACGCCGGGGGCGCCATCCTCGCACTCCAGGCCGGCGGCTCCTGCGTGGCCGGGCTGCTCTACGGGTCGCTGCGCCCGGCGGCGGCCGTGGGCCGCAGGCTGCTGCTCTGCCTGACGGGGATGACCGTACTGATGTCGCTCCCGCTGATCGCCGCGGCCACCACCGGCTCGCTGCCCGTCCTCGCGGGCTGCCTGCTGCTGGCGGGGGCGGCCACCGCGCCCACCATGGTCACCGGCATGACGCTGGTCCAGCGGCTCACCCCGCCGGCGCAGCTCAACGAGGGCATGACGCTCGCCGTCACCGCACTGCTGGGCGGCATAGCCGCGGGCTCCGCGGCGGGCGGCTGGACGGTGGAGCACGCCGGGACGGTGACCGGATACGCGGCGCCGATGTGCGCGGCGGCACTCGCCCTGGCCGTGGCGGCCGTGGGCACGCGCAGAGCCTGAGGGCATACGGGCACGCGAACGAACGAGGACCCCGCTGCCAGCGGCAACGGGGTCCTCGTTCACATGGGAATTGTGGAGATGGCGGGAATCGAACCCGCGTCCAACGGTGCGGAACCAGGGCTTCTCCGAGTGCAGTTCGCTACGCTTTTCTCGGCCCCGGAGGTCACGCGAACAAGCCTCCGACAGGCCCAGCCACTGTTTGATTTCCTTCCAAACCCCGTGGCCGGGCTTAGAAGTTTAGATCCCTAGTTGATGCCAGGATCCGGGTCGGGATCACTCCCGGGCTGACACTCCGCAGAGTCTTCGCTAGCTGCTAATTAGGCAGCGAGGGCGAAGGCGGAGGAATCGCGCTTGGAATTGGCGATTATTTTTTGCGACATATGGTTTACGAGATCATTGCCGCTTCCTCGACTCGCTTCCCCTGCTTCGACATCCGCTGTCGAAACCGATCATCCCCATGTTGATTTTTCAATCGTGCGCCCTCTGTGGGGTGCACGCCCATCGTACGTGACCAACGCACGCGGATGCCACCGTATTCCCGCCGCCCCGGGGCGGCGGGCCCCGGGCCCGTCCGCTGCGAGGCCCGGTTACGCGCTGCGCTGACGGCGGCGGGCCGCGGCGATCGCGCGGTTCGTCTCCCGCGTGTCCTGCTTCTCCCGCAGCGTCTGGCGCTTGTCGTACTCCTTCTTGCCCTTCGCCAGCGCGATCTCGACCTTGACGCGGCTGTCCTTGAAGTACAGCGCGAGCGGCACGATCGTGTGGCCCGTCTCCTGCGACTTGGACCGGAGCTTGTCGATCTCGGCCCGGTGCAGGAGCAGCTTGCGCTTGCGCTTGGCCGCGTGGTTGGTCCACGTGCCCTGCACGTACTCCGGTACGTGGATGTTGTGCAGCCACGCCTCCCCGTCGTCGATCTGGACGAAGCCGTCGACCAGCGACGCCCTGCCCATCCTCAGCGACTTGACCTCCGTACCCATGAGCACGAGACCGCACTCGTAGGTGTCGATGATGTGGTAGTCGTGCCGCGCCTTCTTGTTCTGCGCGATCATCTTGCGCCCGGTGTCTTTTTCCTTGGCCATAGTGCGGTCATTTTCGCACTACGACCCACCCCCGAGGCCACTCAATACCGTCTCGCCCCGCTGCTGGGCCTCAGGACCCGCCCCGACGTCCGGTGTGATGCCGCTTCCCTCGACGCTGCGGCCCGCCGGAGTGCGGTAGTGCCCGACGGTCAGCTCGGCCACCGAGCCTCCCGGGAGCTTGCTGGGCAGCTGCACGGATCCCTTGCCGAAGGTGCGCGATCCGACGGTCACGGCCCTCCCCCGGTCCTGGAGCGCCCCGGTCAGCAGCTCGGCGGCGCTCATCGTGCCGCCGTCCACCAGGACGACCACGGGACGCTCGGTGTCCCCGCCGGGATCGGCGTAGAGGGCGCGCTGCTCGCCGTGGACGTCGTACGTGGCGACGAGCCCGCCGTCCAGGAAGGCGGAGGAGGCGGTGACGGCCTCGCTGACCAGGCCCCCGGAGTTGGCCCTGAGGTCCAGGAGGATCCCGGCGTCCCCCGGCACCTCGTCCACGGCGTCGCGGACGGCTGTGCCGGCGCCCTTGGTGAACGCGGCGACCTTGATCAGCACGGCCGACGACGGGGCCCGGCCGAGCCGCCGGACGCTCACCGGGTCCGTGCCGAGCCGGGCCCTGCGCAGGGTCGTCACCCAGGAGTGCCGGCCGCGGCTCAGCCCGAGGACCACCGTGGAGCCCTCCGACGCCTTCACCCGGTCCCCGCGCAGCAGGGCGACCACTTCGGCGACGGGACGCTTCTCGACCGGGCGCCCGTCCACGGTGCGCAGCAGGTCGCCCTCGCGCACCCCCGCACGGTCCGCCGGTCCGCCGGCCTTGACCCCGGTGACGGTGACCTCGCCGCGGGCCGAGCGGCGGGCGGCGATCCCCACCCCGGTGTACGAGCCGTCGAGGGCCTGCTCGAACTCCTCGTACTCCCGCTCGTCGTAGACCGCACCCCAGCGGTCCCCGCTGCGGCTGACGACCTCCTCGGCGGCGTCGGTGCCGGACTTGCCGTCGGCCTCCGCGTCGGCGACCGCGTCGGCGATCTCCTCACGGTCCACGGAGCCGACGGTGGAGGACACCGCACGGGTCTTTATCTCCGTGCTCTCCCCGTCCTCACGGGGCAGGGACCCGGTGGCCGCGGCGGTGGCCAGCACGCTCGCGAACACCAACGTCAGGGCCGCCCCGCGGCAGATACCGCGGGGTTTCAAATGGTACGTAAGGCCCGGCATGTGGCCGAGTGTAGGACAACGCCCCGTCCGCACACGGTTCGTTGGCCGTAAGCGGGACGGGGCGCTCGTCACACCTTGAGGTACTTGCGCAATGCGAAGAGAGCGGCAACGGCGGGCATCAGCAGACCGATCGCGAGGACCAGCGGGAGCTTCGTCAGGACCGCCTCCCAGCCGATGAAGTCGATCAGGTTCAGCTTCTCCTGGAGCGCGAGTCCGCCGTCGATCAGGAAGTAGCGCGCCGCTATCAGGATCACGCAGGCGAGCAGTCCGCCGATCAGACCGGCGAACGCGGCCTCCATGATGAACGGCATCTGGATGTAGAAGCCGGAGGCCCCCACCAGCCGCATGATGCCCGTCTCCCGTCTCCGGCTGAACGCCGAGACGCGGACGGTGTTCACGATGAGCATCAGCGCGATGACCAGCATCAGCCCCATCAGGAAGATCGCGGCCACGTTCATGCCGTTCATCAGCCCGAAGAGGTTGTCCAGGATGCTGCGCTGGTCCTGGACGGACTGCACCCCGTCACGGCCGGCGAAGGCCGTCGCGACCACCTTGTACTTCTGCGGGTCGTCGAGCTTGACGCGGAACGACTCCTGCATCTGGTCCGGCGTGATGTTGCCGGCCATCGGCGAGTCGCCGAACTGCTCCTGGTAGTGCTTGTACGCCTCGTCGACCGTCTCGAACTGGACGGTCTCGACGGCGTCCATCTTCTTGAGATCGGCCTCGATCTCCTTCTTCTGCTCCGCCGTGACGGCACCCTTGGCGCACTTGGGCACGTCCTTGGCGTCGTTCTTGTTGCAGAGGAAGATCGAGACGTTGACCTTGTCGTACCAGTAGGTCTTCATCGAGCTGACCTGCTCGCGCATCAACAGCGCCCCGCCGAACAGGGCGAGCGACAGGGCGACGGAGACCACGACCGCGAAGGTCATCGTGAGGTTACGACGAAGACCGACGCCGATCTCCGACAGGACGAACTGGGCGCGCATGGCGTCCTTTCAGTACTCGAAGCTCAGTGCTGGTAGCCGTAGACGCCACGCGCCTGGTCACGGACGAGACGGCCCTGCTCGAGCTCGATGACGCGCTTGCGCATCTGGTCGACGATGTTCTGGTCGTGGGTCGCCATGATCACGGTGGTGCCGGTCCGGTTGATCCGGTCCAGCAGCTTCATGATGCCCACGGAGGTCTGCGGGTCGAGGTTGCCGGTCGGCTCGTCCGCGATGAGCAGCATGGGGCGGTTGACGAACGCCCGCGCGATGGCGACACGTTGCTGCTCACCACCGGAGAGCTCACCGGGCATCCGGTCCTCCTTGCCCCCGAGTCCCACGAGGTCGAGGACCTGCGGCACGGCCTTGCGGATCTCGCCGCGCGGCTTGCCGATGACCTCCTGCGCGAAGGCCACGTTCTCGGCGACGGTCTTGTTGGGGAGGAGGCGGAAGTCCTGGAAGACCGTGCCCAGCTGGCGGCGCATCTGCGGCACCTTCCAGTTGGACAGCCGGGCCAGGTCCTTGCCGAGCACATGGACCATGCCCTGGCTGGCGCGCTCCTCCCGGAGGATGAGCCGCATGAAGGTCGACTTGCCGGAGCCGGAGGAGCCCACCAGGAAGACGAACTCGCCCTTCTCGATGTCGAGTGAGACGTCCCGGAGAGCTGGGCGGCTCTGCTTCGGGTAGGTCTTGGAGACGTTGTCGAATCGGATCACGGATGCACCACGGTCGGCCGGGGGTAGGTGAGCGTGACCATACGCGAACCCGGCTGACGCGTGCAGTCGGCGTCCAGTAATGGGCGTTATGTAACGGAACGCGACGGCGTACGAACCGGGGCGTGCCGGACCTTGCCCGTCGGGGCGCGCCGAATGCCCCGCGACCTGGCAGAGTGGAAGGGGGAACGGTTGGGTTTCCCGGAGCGTTGTGCGGAGAGAAAGTGAATGCGGCTCCGCCGCGCGGGAGGAGGAATGCGCATGACCTACGACCGACTGGTGTGCGCGAACTGCGCGGCTCCCGTGAGCGAGGGTCGTTGCCGCGTCTGCCGGGCGAGCCGGGAGCGCATGCAGGAGGAGGGTCCGTTCGCGGGGCTGAATCCGGCGATGCTGATCGCCCTCATGGTGATCCTGACGGCCGCCCTGGCCCTGCTCGTGCACCAGGCCGTGTGACCGGGGGATCACCACCGGTCACCACGCCCTGCTGTCCCGGCGCCGTTACGCCTCCCCCTCCCCCGCGAGCACCCGCGGGAGCACCGCGTCGAGCAGTTCGCCCGCCCGCACCTTGCCCGTCGGGCTGTACGGGATCGACGCCACCGGCAGGACATGGGCCGGCAGGCAGGGCACCCGGCCGGCGCAGGCGGCCCGCACGGCCCTGAGCGCCCCCGGTTCCCGCTCCGGGGAGACCGGGACCAGGGGCACCACCAGTGCGTCACCGAGCGTGGGCAGGTCGACACGGAGGACGACCGTGTCCCGTACGCAGGGGAGGTCGATCAGGTCGTACTCCAGGCCGAAGACGTTCACGTCCAGCGGGGCGGTCTCGTCCACCTTGGAGACGCCGTCCGTGCGACCGGTGAGTTCGAGGTGACCCTGTTCGTCGAGGACGCCGCTGTCGCCCGTGAGCAGGAAGCGCCGGGGCCCTTCGCCGTCGCCCGGGTCGAGGTCCAGGAAGACGGGGAGTTCGGCCGCGTAGTCGTCCATGAGCTGGTAGCTCGCGATGGCGACCCGGCCGCGCACGCCCGGCGGGAGCAGGTGTCCCCGCGCGTCGACGACCGCGAGGGTGCTGCCCTCCCAGGCGCTCCCCGCCCTGCCGGGTGCGGTGTGCAGCTCGTCCGGGGTGATCAGGGTGTTCACCCCGGTCTCGGTCGTGCCGTAGTACAGGTGCAGCACCGGCCCGAGACGCTCCCAGGCCGTGGCGATCAGCCACCGGTTGAGCTGCCGGCCGCCGGAGAGCACGAAGCGCAGCCGGGAGGTGCCGGCCAGCCCCTGCGAGTCGGGGTGCGAGACCAGTGAGGCGAGCACCGGCGGGACCATCAGGGTGGTGGTGACGCCTTCGGTCCGGATCAGCCGGGCCAGCTCCGCCCCGTCGCCCTCCGGGCTGAGGACGATCCGGCCGCCGCGGGCCAGGAAGACCCGCGCCCAGCCGGGCCCCGAGGAGTGGTACAGCGGGACCGTCACCAGGTGCACGTCGTCCGGGCCGAAGTCGAACTGGCGTACCAGGGTGGTGAGTCGGCGCTCCTCGAACGAGAAGTTGCGGATCACCATCTTGGGCCGGCCGCTGGTGCCCGAGGTGAAGCAGTACGTCGCGAACGGCTGGTCCACCGGCTCCACTTCGCGCGGTCCGGTGGCCGCGAGGGACGCGTAGGTGGGGGCGTCCCCGGTGGTGCCGTCCAGGTGGACGGCGAGCACGCCGTCACCGCCGTCGGGCACCCCGGCACGCTCCAGGAGGGGCCGGCACGCGGCGGTGCTGATCAGCACGGTGGGCCGCAGTTGCGCCAGGGCGTGCGCCGTCGCCTCCGGGGTCGCCGTGTGGTCGAGGCCGACGCAGGGGACGCCCAGGCTCGCGCAGGCGGCCATGACGACGACCAGCTGCCAGCTGTTCCCGGCGAGGAACGCCGCCCGGGCCGGGCGTTCGGGGGGCAGGAGCGCGTGCAGTCCGGCCGCCACCCGGGCCGTACGGTCCTCGAACTCCCGCCAGGTCAGGCGGGTCGGGCCGTCGACGATCGCTGTGCCGTCCGGGCGCCGGGCGGCGTTCCTGCGGATGTCCGCGAGTTTGAGCATCTGTTCACTCCGTATCCACCGGGGCAGCGGTGTCCGTCGTCCCGCCGGCGGGAGAGACCGCGGCCGTACGTCCTTGGCGCAGCGTGTAGATCTCGACGCCGCTGGTGCGCAGCGCGTCGAGCTCGCCGCGGGTCCGCTCCGAGAGCCTCTCGCCGGGCACGGTGATCGGGATGCCCGGCGGGTAGGCGATGATGAAGTGTTCGGCGACGTCCCCCGCCAGTGCCTCCGTGGTCGCCCGGTAGGTGCGCTGGACGATACGCAGGGCGTCGAGCAGCCGCAGCAGGATCCCCTCGTCGACACCGATGTGGACGTGGAAGACGACCGCGTCCCCGCTCTCCCGCGCGACGTACAGGGCGTACTCGTCGAAGAGGATGCGGCGGAACTCCGCGGCGGTGATGCCCAGGGCGCCGATGTCCACCAGGACACGGGTGGGGTCGTCGTGGACCAGCAGGCCGGGATCGCTCAGGTGCCCGTCGGGTCCGAGCGTGCGGTACGCCGAGAGCCGGGGGTCCGTGCGGATCTCCTCGCGCAGGGTCCGGGCCAGGTTCAGGGAGCGGTCCAGGAGGGCCTCGCCCTCCGCCTCGGCCTGGAGCCTGGCCAGGTCGAGGCTGGCCAGCACCGGCCAGGACGGCGAGGTGGTGTGGTGCTGGAACAGCGCCTGTGCGATGGACTCCTGCATCTCGCCGTCACCCATCAGATGCAGGTACGAGCCCTGGCGCAGCGCCGACATGGACTTGTGCGCGGAGTGGGTGACCGCGACCGTCATGGGCAGCCCCGGGTCGGTCGCGCGCAGTCCGCGCACCGCCTCCAGGGCGGTCAGCGGCTGGAGCCGGGGGTGGAAGCGGTGGACGGCTCCCCAGGCCTCGTCGACCAGGACGGACACCCCGGGGTGCAGTTCGGCCAGCGCGGCGAGCAGGGCCGGCATGTCGTAGCGGACGCCGTCGTAGGAGACCGCGGACAGCACCACCGTGTCGTACGGCACGCCCTCGGCGACGGCGAGGGCGAACATGTCGAGCAGCTGCCGCAGATCGGCGAAGGTCCGGGGGCACGAGGCGCAGCAGCGGCGCATCGGCGCGTACTCCGTCGTGGCGTTCATGTCGCCGAGCGCGAAGTGCACGGACTGGTGGCAGCTGCGGTCGGCGAGCACCCGGCCGCCGCGTGGCACCAGGGCGCCGAGGGCGACCCGGTTGGCGGTGCTGGTGCCGGCCGACAGGAAGGTCGTGGAGTCGGCGCCGAAGCTCGCCGCCGCGAGCTGCTGGGCCGCCCTCAGCGGCCCGCGCGGGCGGAAGAACGAGTCGAGCATCGTGCCGCTGTACGACACCTCCGAGGCGAGCTGCGCCTGCCCGAACAGCGCTTCGTAGACATCACGGATCTTCGAGTTCCGGATGGACCCGCCGTGGGACAGGGGGAGGGCGTGGAACGAGGCGATGTCCCGGCGGGCCACGGAGAGCACCGCCTCGGCGAGCGGCGCACCGCTCGCCGAGGCGGGCAGGGCCCCGGGCCCCGGACGTACAGCGGTGGCGCTGCCGGCTTCAGGCATGGCGTGGGCTCCAGGTGGTGAGGGAACACCCGTGAGGGTGTCGTGGGCCCACTCTCCGCACCCCGCGCCCGTGGGCGACAGGGACTCCGCCGGGCCCCGTCAGTTGCGGGTGACTTCGTCAGGTGTTCCGTCACTTGATCCGTCACCTCCGGGGGTACGGACGGTGGCCCGGCCACACCGCGCACCGCCGCGTCAGGGGAGTTCGGGACCCGGGTGACGCGGCCCCGTGGTGGCCGGACCACCATCGCCGGGAGCGATCTGGTGCCCGGCGCACCTCGCCCCACGGCCCCTGCCGGGGCCACCGTTGGCGTATGAGTGGAGCCCTGAATCAGACCAAGGATGTGTTCGCCGATTTCCCGGACGGCGCCGGGCCGTCCGATGTGGTCTCCGAGCTCGCCGGCGCGGTGTTCTCCGCGTCGCTGCGAAGGAGGGACCAGCGCGCGAAGGGGGAGCAGTACCTGCGCGGGCTGCTGACGGTGGGCGGGCGCAAGACCATGCGTAACGTCGCCTCCCTCGTGGGCGGTTCGGCCGCCGAGCAGAGTCTGCAGCACTTCATCTCCAGCTCCACCTGGGACTGGGCGCCGGTCCGGGAGGCGCTGGCCTGCTATGTGCAGCGGACCGTCCCGCCGCAGGCCTGGGTGTTGCAGCAGATGTCCATACCCAAGGCGGGTGACCAGTCGGTGGGGGTGGCGGCCGGATCCCCGGCGACCGGGGAGGCCCCGGGCCAGCGGGCGTACGGCCTGTGGTTCGCCTCGGAGGAGATGAGCGTCCCCGTCAACTGGCGGCTGCACCTGCCGGAGTGCTGGTTGCAGGACACCTCGAGGCGGCGGCGCGCGGACATCCCCGCGGAGACCGTCGCGGAGTCGCGGGACGAGTGCGCGGTGGCGACGGTCCGGGAGACGATGGACCGCTGGCCGGTACCGCCCAGGCCGCTGCTGCTGAACGCCGGCGGGCACGACCTGCCCATGCTGATGCGGGAGTTCGGGGACGCGGGGGTTCCCGTACTCGCGCGGATCGGGCCGTCGAGCCGGCTGGCGGTGGCCGATCCGGCCCTTCCCGGTTACGGCGCGGGGCCGGTGTCCGCCCAGCAGATCGTCGAGGCGGTCAAGGGGCTGCGCCACCCCGTCCGCTGGGGCGGGTCGAGCGCGCTGGTCGTCGCCGTGCGGGTGGTGTTCGGCCGGCGGGCCCCGTTGGGCCGGCCCGACGCGCCGGGCCGGGGACAGCGCAGCATGCTGCTGCTCGGGGTGTGGAACGACCCGCTGCGGCCGGCGGGGGAACTGCTGCTCACCGACATGACGCAGGCCCCGGTGCCCGCGCTGCTGCGGATGAGCAGGCTCGCCCGCCGGGTCTCGCGGGACTTCACCGAGGTCGGGGAGCGGGTGGGGCTGCGGGACTTCGAGGGCCGCTCCTTCCGCGGCTGGCACCGGCACATCACCCTGGCCTCGGTCGCCCACGCGGCGGCGCTGCTGGGCGGGACGGGCTGGGGCGAGAACACCACGCGCGGGCCCTGGCCCGCGCTGGTCCCCTCCGTCCACCCCGTGCCGGTCCAGCTCCGCACCGCCCGGCCGCAGCGCCTGACCACCCCCTATGTCGCGGGTGCCTCGGCCTGAGGCAGCTCGGCGCCGCCCTTGAGGAGCGTGTGCCGGGCGCGGTGCAGCCGCAGGGCGAGCTGGACCTCCAGGGCGCGCACCGGCTCCTGCCAGCCCGCACCCAGGAGGTCGGTGATCCGCTCCAGCCGGCGCGAGACGGTGTTGGGGTGCACATGCAGGCTCTCGGCCGCCCGCGTGGGGCTGTTCCCCGAGGCGAAGTAGGCCTCCAGGGTGCGCACCAGCTCGGTGCACTGCTGGCTGTCGTAGTCCAGGACGGGCCCGATGGTGAAGGTGATGAAGGCGACGGTGTCCGGGCGCTCGGACAGCAGCATGCCGAGGAAGCCCAGCTCCTGCGGCGACGCGGTGGCCCCGTCGCCGCCCAGCGCGGTCAGCGCGTCCAGGCAGCGCCTCGCCTCCTGGTACGTGGGGACGATCGACCCGGCACTGGTGATGGGCCCGGCGGCGCCGGCCGTCACCGGGTGGCCGAGCACCGAGGACAGCTCACGCGAGACCCTGCGCGCCGCCGCTCCCGGGTCGGTGCCGGGCAGCAGCAGCACGATGCAGCCGCCGTCGGTGGTCTTCAGCCCGGAGAGCCGGTGGGCGTACGAGGACGCCCACACGACCGCCTTGCCCTGCGCGCCGCCCTCCGGGCGTGCCACCACGGCGACATGGGGCTCCGTCAGGTCCACGGCGAGCCTGCGGGCCCGCTCGGCGAGCTGCGCGGGGGTGTACTGCGAGGAGCTGAGCAGCTCGTGGAAGAGCTGGTCGCGCAGCTGCCCCTCGGCGGCGGCCGCGCTGCGCTGCACCTGGAGGAGGACCGCGGTGGCCTGGGCGACGATCCGCAGCAGCTGGGCGGTGATGTCGGAGGACGCGTCCCTCGGCACGAACACCAGCGTGGCGAGGATCTCGTCGCCCGCCGAGGCCGGACAGCACCACAGGCCCTCGGCCGACCTGACCGGGGCCCGCTCGGTGTGGGCGTCGAGCACCGTCCTGAGCAGCTCGCCCTCGTCGAGGCCGGGGACCTCGCCCGCGCCCGCCAGCTCACGCCCGGCCACGTCGCGGACGAGCAGGACGCCGTCGAGCGCCCCGGCCGCGACGGAGGTCAGCTCGTGCAGGTCCCGTCCGCGCAGGACGAGGTCGATCAGCCGGCTCTGCGTCTCGCGCAGATGGCGCGCCGCCGAGAAGAAGTCCATGGCCCGCGAGGAGTCGAGCTCCAGCTCCGATATCTCGTCCCTGGCCCGGTCGAGCAGCCGGGCCTTCTTGATGGCCACGGAGACCAGGTCGCCGAGCGAGGACATCTGGGTGATCTCGTCGGGCGCGAAGTGGCGCACCTTGCGGTCGGCGACGTACAGCGATCCGAAGACGTGGTTCCCGTCGTGCAGCGGCACCGCCATCAGGGCCCGCAGCCCCTCGGCGCGCACCACGCCGTCGATCGCGCCGGTGTGCGGGAAGCGGTCGTCGCCGGGGAAGTCCGGGGACCAGAAGGGGGCGGCCAGGGTGCCGGAACGGCTGCCGGGGCCACCGGACTCGGCGATCCGGAAGCCGACCGTGATCGCCGAGGCGTGGCCGTCGGCGGCCCGGACGTACGAACAGTCCTCGGCCGGATCGTGGAAGCTGATCCAGGACATGTCGAGGTTGAGCAGCCGCCGGGCGCGGCGGGTGACGACCTTCAGGAGCACGTCCAGCTCGTAGGGCAGGGTCAGTTCCCTCGCGGTGTCGACCAGGGCGGCGAGTCCCGCCTCGCGCTGGTGGCGGCGGGCGAAGAGGCTGTGGATGTCGAGGGCGAGGCCTCTGGCGCGGTCGAGCAGGGCGGCGGACTCGGGGTCGGCGCGGTCGGGCAGGGCGCCGCGGATCACTTCCTCGAAGCGCTCCGGGGGTGCCTCCGTCGCCAGTAACTCGAACAGGCCGAACAGGGCGTCACGTACTGAGTGGTCCTCGCTCGACACCGTTCGTTCCCTCCCCCAGGGCCGGCCCGGGGTCTCCGGGCCGTAGGACCGCGAACGTCCCTCCGCGAACCTAAAACCTGCGAGCGGAATCGGTCAACCAAGGGGTGGCGCGAAGCCGCTGGTCAGAACCGGTCGTGTGGCCGGATCCGGCCCCTGCCCTCCTGGCATGTGCCGCCGGCGGTCCGGAACACCTCCGCCATGTCGATGCCCACACCGTCGAGCGCGGCCAGGGCGGCGTGCCCCGCCTCCTCGGCCTTCAGCAGCGTGTCGCCGTTCGGCGGCCCGTGGACGACGGCCGCCTCCAGCCGCTCCAGGGACACCGCCTGCCCGGTCCCCCAGCCCACCAGCGCGGTCAGCTGGTGCGGCAGGGGCGCGGTCCACAGGAGGCGCGGTGGCCGCGCTCCGGCGGCGCGGAGCACCCGCCACCACTCCCCGCCGAGGCGCTCCTCACGCACCCGGAACGCCAGCCTGGCCACCGCCAGGGCCGCCGTGCCCCGGTGCCGCAGGGCCTCCGGGGAGTCCAGCCGGGTCAGCCGGGCGTCGACCTCGGCGTCGATCTCGCCCACCGGCACCGAGATGACGGCGGCGACCCGGCCCAGGCTCAGCCCGGCGGCGAGCGCCAGCTCCAGCCCGCTGAAGTACGCGTCCATGGCCGCGACACAGCCGGCCAGGGTGCGGACGGGCGACACGTCGACGCCCTGCCCTGCGGCCACCGTCGCGGTGACGGCACGGAGGCCGGGGCCGTCGGGGCTGATGCGTACGAGCAGATTGGGCCGGTCCACCGCGCGTCCCGCGTCCCGGTCCAGGGCGGCGGACACCAGTCCCGCGTCGCCGTCGCCCGCCTCGTACACCCACAGGAGCGCGTCGCATGCCTCGCGTACGGCGTCGGCGGACCCCGCGGTGGAGCGCAGGCCGCTGAAGTTCCCGTCGGCCGCGAGCCGGCGGAGCCGGGCGGGTGCGAAGGGTGCCGAAGCGTCTTCCGCCAGCCATCCGGCCACGCCTTCGGCGGCCAGTTGCCGCAACAGCGCGGCTGCCAAGGGGCTGATCATGGGAGCCGAGATTAGAGGAGCCCGCACACCCGCGACAGCGGCCCGGGGCTTCTCCGTCAGGTCCCCCGTTCCTCGGTCAGGTCCGCCGTTCTCCGTCAGTCCCACGGCGCACAGGTGACTTATTCCCGGGCAGTTGACGGAATTCCCCGTCGCCCTTTGCCGCCCCGCCACGGGGACGGGATGTTCGTTGCGGTCACCGGTCCGGTGCCCGACGAGACGAGAGGACCGCAATGCCTGCAACCATTTCCGTACCGCAGTGCCTCGTGTGCGACACGGACTTCGAGATCCAGGACGACTGGGAGCGGGGCGAGATCACCGAGTGCGGTGCCTGCGGCCAGGAGCACGAGGTCGTCGAGAAGAGTGACGCCGCCGTACGTGTCGCTCTGGCCCCCGAGGTCGAAGAGGACTGGGGCGAGTGACCGACGCCCCCGAGGTACTGCTCTCGGTCACCATGCTGCGGCCGGACGAGAAGCTCCTCCTCAACGCACTGCGCGACGAGGGACTGAACGTCCGGCCGCTGCTGGCGGAGGACCTCGCCGAGGTGGTGTCGGGGGTGACGCCCCCGCCCGCCTTCGCCGTGGTCCGCAATCTGTCCCACCGCGAGGCGGTCGGGGTCGCCCGCCGGCTGGAGTTCACCGGCGTCACCGCCCTGAACCGCGCGTCCGCCATCGAGACCTGCAACGACAAGGGCCTTCAGGCCCTGCTGTTCGCCCGGCACGGCATCCCGCACCCGGTGTCCCGTCACACCTTCAGCTACGACCAGGTGCGCAGGACCGTGGCGGAGCTCGGGCTGCCGGCCGTCATCAAGCCGGTCAGCGGTTCCTGGGGGCGCGGAGTCACCAAGGTCACCGACGACGACTCGCTGGAGGCGTGGGTCGGCGGCCGCGAGTCGGCGGACGCCGGCGGCAAGCTGTTCCCCGTCCTGGTGCAGCAGTACATCGACAAGCCGGGCCACGACCTGCGGGTCGTGGTGGTGGGGCGCACCCCTGTCGTCGCCATCCAGCGGGTCTCGGACAACTGGCGGACCAACACCCATCTGGGCGCGCGGATCGAACGCCTGGAGATCACCGGCCCGATCGAGAAGCTCTGTGCCCAGGTCGTCGACGCCCTGGGCGAGGGCTTCTACGGAATCGACCTCATCGAGGACCTCGCCACCGGCGAGCTCCTGGTCCTCGAAGTGAACGCGAATCCCGACTTCGCCCGTTCGTCCGCCGTCCACGGCGTGAATGTGGCAGGCCATCTGGCCGCGTACATAGCGGAGTTGTGCAGCGACACCACGCTCCCCGCGGCCGCGTGACACGAAGGAAGACAGATCTCATGGAACTGTTCGACACAGCCACCGTGCTCACCCGGGTGATGACCTCCGGTGTGGTCATGAGCATCGAGAAGAGCGACCGCGAACTGCCCGGCCTGGAACGCCTGCTGACCAAGCGGACGGGGCGCGCCCACGCGGTGCTCGTCAACAGCCGCAGCGCCGCCCTGCACGCGGCGCTCGCCGGTCAGGGCATCGGGCACGGAGACACCGTCAGCGCGCCGGAGCTGTCCCCCAAGGACGCCGCGTTCCTGGCCTGGCTCGGCGTCGAAGTGGCGGACGAGCCGGGTCCGGCCGCCTTCGAGCACATCGCGCTGGACGCCGGCCGGGCCCATCTGCTCGACGAGCAGGCACGGGCCTCGCGGGCACCGGCCCTGGTCGTCGACCTCACCGGACTCGGCTTCGGCCCCGCCGCCGCCGTACTGACCGACGACCGCACCGTCTGGGCGCGCGCCGAGCGGCTCAAGATCTTCGGCGCGTACGACCTGCGCACGATGTGGACCCAGGAGGAGTCCGAGACGGACCTGATCCCCGGCGTGCAGTTCAACTACCGGCTGAGCCCGCTCGTAGCGGCCTGTGCCCGTATGGCCCTCAGCCAGGCCGTACGTCCCCTCACCACCGGAGCCCCGTCATGATCACCGACTTCCCGTCCGCCCCGCTCCCGCTGCCCTCCGCCGAGGAGGTCGCCTCGGAGCTGGCCGCCCTCGGCGGCGAGGCGCTGATCCCCAAGGAGCTGCGCCGCACGCTCTTCCCGGTCATCACCAAGGAGGACGTCTTCAACCTGATGCTCTCCCAGCGGAGGGCACCCGAGAAGGTCGTCGCCGACTTCGCCGAGGCCTACCGCTCCTACGTGGGCGCCGCGTACGCGCTGCCCACCGCGAGCGGCACGTCGAGCCTGCACCTGGCCCTCGTCGGCGCCGGGGTGCGGCCCGGGGACGAGGTCATCGTCCCGGCGTTCACCTTCATCGCCACCGCCCAGGCCGTCGTCGCCGCCCACGCGATCCCGGTGTTCGTCGACATCGACCCCCGGACGTACTGCATGGACCCCGCGGCCGCCGCGGCCGCGGTCACGGACCGGACCCGGGCCATCATGCCGGTGCACGTGCACGGCCTGCCGGCCGATGTGCCCGCGCTGCGCGCCCTGGCCGACAAGCACGGCATCGCGCTCGTCGAGGACGCCTCGCACGCCCACTCGGCCCGCATCGGTGACCGTGTCGCCGGTTCGTTCGGCGACGCCGCCGGCCAGAGCCTGATGGCCGACAAGAACTTCCCGCTCGGCGGCGAGGGCGGCATCGCCTTCTTCGCCACCGAGGAGGCCCACAGCCGTGCGGCCGAGTACACCCTGCGCAACGGCATCGACTACGAGATGTCGTGGGTCGCCGCCGCGTTCGGCCACAGCCAGCTGGAGCGTCTGCCGTACTACGACGAGATCCGGGCCCGCAACTCGCGCCTGATCGCGGACACGCTGAACTCCACCGGGCTCTTCCGGGCGCCGTACGTCCCCGAGGGCCACGTCCACGCCTACAACATGTACCGGATCACCCTGGTGCCCGAGGCCGTCGGCCTCGACGACCTCCCGGTGTGGGCGGTCAAGGAGGCCGTGCACGAGCTGCTCGTCGCCGAGGGCGTACCGGCGCGGGAGTGGCAGAACACCCCGATCCCCTGCCACCTTCCGTTCGTGCACCGCGCGGGCTTCGGCAACGGCTACCCGTTCACGCTCAACCCGGGCGCGGTACGCGACCACAGGCCCGAGGACTTCCCGGCGACCCTCGCCATGCTCGACTCGACCCTGGTCCTCTGCCGTGAGCTGCGCTCGCCGGTCGAGTACGAGAGGGCCCTGCGCTACGCGGACGCCTTCACCAAGGTCGCCCGGCGCCCGGACGCCGTCCGCAAGCTCGTCGAGGCCGGCGACTACCGCCGTCCCTACGAGAAGGCGGCCCGCCTTGGCTGAGCAGACGACACTCCAGAATCCGCCCTCCACCGACCGGAAGATCCGCGTCGCCGTCATCGGCGCGAGCGGCTACACCGGCGGCGAGGTCATCCGGCTGCTCCTCAACCACCCCCATGTGGAACTCGCGTTCCTCTCCGCCGAGCGCGCGGCGGGCAAGCAGGTGGGCGCCGTCCACCCGTGGCTGCGCAACCACCCCCGGCTCACCGGCATCAAGCTGCGTCCGCTGGACCAGCTGGGCGAGGTCGACGTGGCGATCACGTGCCTGCCCACCGGCGCGCTGCCCGAGCGGCTGCCGCAGATCGCGGACCGCGCGAAGTACGTCCTCAACCTGGCCGGGGACTTCCGGCTGGACAATCCGCAGGAGCGGGCGAAGCACTACCCGGCGTCGGTGGCCCATCCGCCGGCCGACGACTTCCAGTACTTCGTACCGGACCTGTCGGAGTCCCTGCCGGAGGGCAGGTTCATCAACCTGCCCGGCTGCATGGCCGTCGCGACGGTCTACGCCCTGTACCCGCTCTTCGCCGACGGCCTCGTCGAACCGGATGTCGTGGTCGACGCGAAGACCGGCTCCACCGGCGGCGGCCGGGGCGGCTCCGAGCAGCCGGCGGAGCGCTCCGGGAACTTCCGGGTGCACAAGCTGCACGGGCACCGCCATCTGCCGGAGATCACCCAGGCGTTGACGCACTTCACCGGTTCGGCGCCCGAGCTGCGCTTCTCCACGCACAGCCTGGACGTGCCGCGCGGCATCCTGATCTCGGCGTACAGCCGGCTCAAGGACGGCGTCAGCCCGCTCGACGTCAAGCGCGCCTACGCCAGGGCGTACACGGGCAAGGCGTTCGTGCGGGTGCGGCCCTCGCCGAAGGCGCCGCAGGACTTCCCGATGCTCAAGGCCGTCGTCGGCTCGAACATCGCCGAGGTCGCGGTCTCCGTCGACGGGAACCAGTGCGTGTCCATCGCCGCCATCGACAACCTCATCAAGGGCGCGGCCGGCCAGGCCGTGCAGGCGATGAACCTGGCCCTCGGCTACACCGAGTGGACCGGGCTGAGCTGTGCGGCGGTGGCGCCGTGACCCGCCCCCTGTACGTGGTCAAGGTCGGCAGCGCCACCCTCGACCGCGGCACCATCCACACCGAACTGGCGGCCCTCGTCGCCCGCGGCGCCCGGCTGCTGCTGGTCGCGGGCGGCGCGGTCGGCATCGAGCAGCACTACGCCGCCCTCGGCCGCCCGATGCCCGAACTCCGGCTCGCCAACGGCGACTCGGTGCGCTACTGCCCGCCCGAGGAGATGACCCACCTGGTCGACGCCTACGAGCGGGTCACCCTGCCCGGCGTCGAGGACGGGCTGCGCGCCTTCGGCCTCGACGTGTTCACCGCGGTCGCCGCACGCGGCGGCCTGGTCACCGGCCGCGCCAACCGGCCGCTGAAGACCGTGAGCCCCGAGGGCCGCACCCGCGTCGTCCGCGACCACCGGGCCGGCGTACCGGTGGAGGCCGACACCGCCCGGCTGCTGGCCCTGCTGGAGGCGTACGACGTGGTGTGCCTCTCCGCCCCGGTGCGTGACCGGGACGGCGGCGCCCCGCTGAACGTGGACGCCGACGTGCTGGCCGCGGCCCTGTCCAACGCCCTGGGCGCCGACCATCTGCGCCTGGTCACGGGCACCGCGGGGCTGCTCACCGACCCCTCGGACCCGGCGTCGACGCTGCCCCACGCCCACCAGGGCGAGGCGGCCCGGTACGCGGGCGGCAGGATGCGGCAGAAGGTACGGGCCGCCGAGATGGCGCTGGAGGGCGGCAGCGCCGACATCGCCATCACCGGCCCGCACACGCTGGCCGAGCCGGCCGGCTGGACCCGGTTCTGGCGCGGCACCGCCCCGGACGCGGACCTGGAGCTGCTCGGCCGCACGGTCGGGGTGCCCTCGGTCTCCGGGGACGAGCACGAGCTGGCCGCCTACCTGGCCGACTGGTGCGCCGAACGCGGGATCGACGCCAAGATCGACGCCGCCGGGAACCTGGTGGCGACCCGGGGCACCGGGGACCGCTCCCTGCTGCTGATGGGCCATCTGGACACCGTGCCGCACCACTGGCCCGCCGAGTGGCGCGAGGGCGAACTGCACGGCCGGGGCAGCGTGGACGCCAAGGGCAGCCTGGCGGCCTTCCTGGAGGTGCTGGCCACGGCCGACGTCCCCGCCGACGGCTCGCTGCGGGTGGTGGGCGCGGTCGAGGAGGAGATCTCCTCCTCGAAGGGCGCCTTCCACGCCCGCGACCACTATCCGGCCGACGCCGTCGTCATCGGCGAGCCCAGCGGCAGCGACAAGCTGACGCTCGGCTACTACGGCCTGTTCAAGCTCCGGGTCACCGCGTGGGTCGACAGCGGTCACTCCGCCGGCATGGACGCCGTGTCCGCGCCGGACGCGCTGACCGCGGCCGTCGCGTCCATCAGGGCCTCTGTCCTGGACCGGGCGCCGGACGCCCTGAGCGCCCTCATCGACGTCCGCTGCGAGACGGGCCGCGAACGCCACCGCGCCGTCGGCATCCTCAACTTCCGGGTACCGCCGGGAGCCGATCTCGAAGCCCTGCGCGCCGCCGCCCTGTCCCACGGGAGCGACACCGTGGAGATCGCGGTGGAGCGTGCCACGCCCGGGCACAGCGGGGGCCGTACGAGCTCCCTGGCGAAGGTGTTCAGCCGTGCCTTCGGGCAGGCCGGCGTCCGGCCGAGGTTCGTGGTCAAGAAGGGCACCTCCGACATGAACACCCTCGCCACCACCTGGCGCGGGGTGCCGATGGTCGCCTACGGCCCCGGCGACTCCGCGCTCGACCACACCGACGAGGAGCGCATCGGCGCCGAGGAGTACCGCGCCGCGCGGTCGCTCCTGGCCGACGCGGTGGCCCGCTGGTTCGCCCTGCCCGAAGGGAGCCGATGATGACCGTGCTGACCGATGTCCTGGAGCCGGTCGACAGCGCCCCCGCCACCGAGCGGGACCTGCTGGCCGAGCGGGCGCGGGAGGCCCGCAGGCTGGTCGTCGACATGGCGGCGAGCCCGCGCGGCTGCCACCTCGGCGGCAGCCTGTCCGTACTGGACATCCTCATCGCGTCGCTGCACCGGGCCTCCTCCGGTGACGGCACCGAGGTGGTCCTCAGCAAGGGCCACGCGGCCGCCGGCCTGTACGCGGCGCTGTACGTGAACGGCGTGCTGCCCGAGAACCCGGCCCCGCTGTACGGCATGGCCGGTCACCCGTACACCGGCCACCCGGGCCCCAAGGTCCCCGGGGTGCGCTTCCCGACCGGGAGCCTCGGCCACGGTGTGCCGTACGCGGCCGGCTGGGCCCTCTCCCGCAGGCTCGGCGGTCAGCCGGGCCTCGGCATCGCCGTGACCGGGGACGGCGAGCTCCAGGAGGGGCTCGTCTGGGAGACCTGCCAGGTCGCCGCCGCCCAGCGGCTGGGCAACTTCGTGCTGGTCGTCGACCGCAACGGCGGCCAGAACGACGGCATGGTCGCGGACGTCTCGCCGCTGCCGGAGCTCGCCGCACGCTTCGCCGCCTTCGGATTCGAGACGGCCGAGGTGGACGGACACGACCTCACCGCCCTCACCGCCGTGCTGTCCGGCGACCGTACGGAGGCCACCCGGCCCCTCGCGGTCGTCGCCGACACGGTCAAGGGCAAGGGCGTGCCCGCCGTGGAGGGCAAGGCCGCCTCCCACTACGTCACCATCGACGCGGCCCGCGCCGCCAAGTGGAAGCGAGCGATCCGATGACGGCGACGATCACGGAGGCCCGGCCGGCCCTCGCGGGCCGGGACGCCTACCGCGACGAGCTCACCCGGATCGCCGGGGAGGACCCCCGGGTGCTCTGCCTGGAGGCGGACCTCGGCGGTAAGAACCACCCCTTCCAACGGGCCCACCCGGACCGGTTCTTCAACCTGGGCATCGCCGAGGGCGCCATGGTGGACATGGCCGCCGGGCTCGCGGTGGGCGGCTACCGGCCGTTCCTCTCCACCTTCGCGCCGTTCGCGGCGCTCAGGGCGGCGGAGAGCCTCAAGCTGACGCTGGGCTATCTGAACGCGGGGGTCACCGTCGTCGCACCGTACGCCGGTGTCTCCGGGGCCTGGTTCGGGACGACGCACCACTGTCTGGAGGACCTGGCCGTCCTGCGCAGCGTGCCCGGAGTGACCATCGCGGCACCGTACGGCGAGGCCGAGATGCGGGCGGTCGTCCGCGCCGCGGCCCGGTCCGGGAAGCCGTACTACATCCGTACCGGGCGCAACGCGGCGTACACCTCCCTGCCCGGCCAGGACGGCAAACTGCCGCCGGTCGCCTGGGACTCCGCCGGTGCGGACGCCGACGGGCCCTGTCTGGTCTCCGTGGGCGAGGAGGGCACCCGCCTCGCGCTGGAGGCACGGGAGCGGGACCCGGGACTCGACCACGCCCACCTCGTGTACCTGGACCACGACCACCTGGCCCGGGCGGCCGCCGAACTGGCCGGGAGACACAGCAGGTTCGTGGTCGTCGAGGAACACCGCCGGGAGGGCGGCGTCGCCGAGGCGCTGGCCCTGCTGATGCCCCGGTGCGAGGTGGTGGGCGTGAACGCGGGCCACGCCTGGCCGGCCGAGGGGGGCGACCACCACGAGGTGATGGCCCGGCTCGGCTTCGACCTGCCGGCCGTCCTCTCCGCCGCGTCCCGTCCGCGCACCCCCTGAACCACCTCCGAACCCTCTCCGGACCCTCTCCGAACTCCGCCGAACTCCCTCGAACTCCCTCGAACTTAAGGACTTCCCATGCACATCCTCATGATCGAATGCAACCCGAACGGCATCGCCGGCATCGCCAACGCCCTGGAGCTGGGCCACGACGTCACGTTCGTCTCGGCCGACCCGGACTTCTACCTCGGCGCCTCGCCCCTGGCCGAGGCCGCGTTCGCCCACGACAAGTGCGATGTCGTCAAGAGCACGGAGGCCTTCTCCATCGACGAGCTGGAGCGGCTCGCCAAGGAGATCAACGCGCAGAAGCCGGTCCACGGCGTCATGACCTACAGCGAGTACCACACGGTGCACGCCGCCTCGGTGGCCCGCTCGCTCGGCCTGCCCGGGATGAGCGTGGAGGGCGCCCTCAACGCACGCCACAAGCACCGCACCCGTCTGACCCTGGAGAAGACCGACGTACGCCAGCCGCGCTTCGTGTCCGTCGCGGACCCGAAGGACATGGCGGCCGCGGTCCACGAGATCGGCTTCCCCTGCGTGGTCAAGCCGTCCGACGGCACCGCCAGCCTGCACGTGCTCCTCCTCCGCGACGACCAGGAGCTCACCGACTACCTCGCCGAGCTGGCGAAGGTGGACGACTACGGCCGCGGTGTGACCCGCATCCCGGAGATCGTCGTCGAGGAGTTCGTCGAGGGCGAGCTGGTCTCCGTCGAGGCCTGCGTGCTCCAGGGCGGCGAGATCGTCAACCTCGGGATCACCGACCGCAACCTGAGCGGTTTCCCGTACTTCATCGAGATGGGCCTCACCTACTTCCGCGGCCACCCGCTCCAGGACGAGCTGTTCGCGATGAACGAGAAGGTCCTCAAGGGCCTCGGCGTCGACTTCGGCTTCATCCACGCCGAGTACATCCTGGCCGAGGGCGGACCGGTGCTGTGCGAGGTCAACGGCCGGCTCACCGGCGGCATCGTGCCGCAGCTGATGGAGCTGTCCAGCGGTGTCAACGCCTACCTGGAGGTCATCCGCCAGGCCCTCGGCGAGAAGCCCGAACTGCCCATCCCCGGTGACGTCATCGCGGGCGGCCACTGGTTCGGCTCGCCCGTCGACGGCGAGATCGTCTCCATCGGCTTCGACAAGCTCCAGGGCACCCCCGGCTTCGTGGAGGCACTGGCGTACGCCAAGCCCGGCCGCACCGTGTCCCGGCTGTCGAAGAGCAACTTCGACTGGCTCGGCCACCTCATCTACACCGGCAAGGACCGCGACGAGGCCACCGGCCGGGTCCGGGCCGCGCTCGACGACATCGACTTCAACCTCTCGGTGAAGGTGGCCCGCTGATGCGCGTCGCGATCCCGGAACTCGACCCGTCCGTCCTGTACGACGTCACCGTCGATGACGGCCACTTCTCCTCCGTCCGCGCCGTCGCGGACCGCGACGAGAACGACGCGGACACGCCGGAACTGTGGCCGGGCTTCGTCGAGGCCCACGCCCACCTGGCGCTCCCGGCCAACTTCGACGACTCGCTCGACGACCCGCGCATCTCCGCGCTCCAGTACCTCTACCACGGCATCACCCACGTCGCGGACCTGTTCGGCTTCCCGCTGGTCAAGGAAGGCTGGGAGCAGGGCAAGCGGGAGCTGGGCCTGCCCTGGCCCGAGGTGGCCCACTGCGGTTACGCCGCCACCGCGACCAAGGACATCGACGGCCACTACGGCCACGGCGTCGAGTTCCCCGCGCCGGTCTTCATGCTGAGCGTGCAGGACGACCTCGCCACGGTGCTCGCGGCGAACAAGGCCCGCGGCGCGACCTTCCTGAAGGTCATGTACACCGAGGGCGCCGAACAGCCGGAGAGCAGCAAGCGCTTCTCCCGGCTCCCGGGCAATCTCCTCGCCCACGTACCGCGGGTGGCCGCCGAGCACGGGCTGAAGGCGGTCATCGACTGCAACACCCGCGACGAGGTGATGCAGGCCTACGCCTTCGGCTTCCGCATCTTCGCCCACCCGGTACGGGACGTCGGGCTGTCTGCGGCGGACTGGCAGGCGCTCGAAGGCGCCCGGTTCGCCTCCACGCTCAGCGGTCTGCGCCCCATGATCATGGAGCGCGAGGACTTCCTGCGCGAGTACCGGCGGCCCGGGTTCCGTGAGACCCAGGACCTGGCCAACCTCGACTTCGTATCGAAGATCGAGGAGCCGTTCGGCATCCAGTACGAGGTCCAGGACACCAGGACCGCGGCGCTGGTCAACATGCGCGACAACAGCCTGGCCGCGCTGGAGCGCGGGGCGCTGCTGATCGGCACGGACTGCGGCAACACCGGCGCGTTCCACGGCGACGCGCTCAAGGGCGAGCTGGACCTGCTGGCCGGCGACGACCTGGGCAAGCCCGGTCTGCGCGAGGCCCTGCTGCGTACGGCGACGACCACGGCCCGCGGCTTCTTCGACGAGCTCTCCGGCCGCGAGCCCGCGACGGACCTCATCGCCGAGGGCAGCCCGGCCACGTTCAACCTGATCGACCCGGCCGCCGCCGGACAGCCGCTGTCGCAGCTCCCCCGGGCCACGTACGTGGGCGGCACGGCCGTCGACCGCGCGGCCCTCGTGCGGGCCATCCGGGACCTGCGCTCCACCCCCACCCGAGGAAAGGTCACCGTATGAGCCGCCAGGAACGCCATGTCCTGAGCCCGCAGACCCGCAAGGTCCTGCTGGGCGTCAACTCCGGCATCGCGCTCGCCCACATCGGCAACTACATCTGGTTCCCCCACCTGATCTCGACGCTCGGCGTGGAGTACAGCGGTTTCTGGGCCGGGTTCGTGATGTTCCTGACGTACGTGGGCCGGCTGAGCGCGACCTTCTTCTACGAGGGCGTCGCGGCCCGCTTCGGAACCCGTACGAGCATCATCGCGGGCATCGCCCTGGAGGCCGTCGCGCTCGGCGGGATGGGCTTCGCGCACGGGGTGGCGTTCTACAGCCTGCTGGCCTTCTTCGTGGGCTTCGGCTCGGGCATCTCCTTCCCGGGGCTGAAGAACATCCTCGGCACCCTGCCCGCCGCGGACCGGCCCAAGGCCTTCTCCTCGTTCCAGATGTCCTGCCAGCTCGGTGTCATCGCCGGTGCGGTGATCGGCGGGCTGTTCCTCGGCTCCTCCATGACGATCCTGTTCCTGGTGGTGTTCGTCCTGTTCGCCGGCTACTGCGCGGCAGCGGCCTCGTTCATCCCGGCCGACGCGGGCGACCTGGGCGACCCGGCGGCGAAGGACACCCCGCTGGTCAACGTCGCGATCCTCAAGGGTCTGCAACTGGGCGGTGGCGGAAGCTACTTCCTGCTCTCCAGCGTCTTCTGGATCCTGTCGATCAGCTTCCTGGTCGGCATGCCGCTGCACATGGAGGAGTTCGCCGCGGACCTGCCGGTCTCCACCCCCTTCTGGATCACCGGCCTGGCGCTCCTGGTACTCCAGTACCCGGCGTTCCGATTCATGTCCAAGCACCTGCGGCCCGGTCAGGTCATGGGCGCCGCGTTCCTCGCGATGGCGGCGGCGTACGCCCTGTTCGGGGCCGGCCAGACGGCGGTGTGGGTGGTCGTCGGCTGCCTGGTCGTGGTCTTCGGCGACATCCTGTTCACGCCGTCCTTCGACCTCTGGGTCGCCGACCGGATGCCGGCGGACCGGCTGGCGCGGGCCATGGGCGCCATGCACTTCTTCCGCAGCTTCGGCAACATGGTCGGCACGCTCGCCGCGGGCGCGCTCTACGACCTCTCGCGCTCCACCGACATCCCGGGCCTCAACTGGTACGCCGTCGGGGCGATCGCGCTGGTCTGCGCCGCCGTCAGCTTCTCCTCCGCGAAGAAGGAGAGCGCCACGCCGAAGGAGACCGAGGGCACCCCGGCCTTCGCGACGACCGAGGCGGCAGCCGTCACGGAACCCGTGGCGGAGCCCCGTCAGGCGGCCGACTCGACGGCCTGACGGTTCGTCGCACCCGGCTCGTTCCACCCCCCACGCACAGAGGGACCCGGCCCCCGCGGAAGCGGGCCGGGTCCCTCTGTGCGTACAGGCGGCGTACGCCTACCGCAGGCGCCTACTAGGCGGCCGTACGACCGCCGCCCGCCAGACGCGGCAGGATGCGGAAGCCGATACCACCGGCGATCATGGTCGCGGCGCCGATCAGCAGGAACGTGGTCTCGGCCGCACCGGTCTCGGCGAGCTCGTCCTTGCCCTTGCCCTGCTCGACCGGCTGGTTGCCGACGCTGTCGGTGTCGGTGTTGTCACCGGCGTCCGGGTAGGACGGGTCCGACGGGGTGCCGGAGGGCGCGTCCGTCGCACCGTCGGTGGGCTCATCGGTGGGCGTGTCCGTCGGGCCGTCGGTGGGCTCGTCGGTCGGCTCACCGGTGGGGGTGCCCGGGTCGGTGGGCTCGTCGGTCGGAGTACCCGGGTCCGTCGGCTCGTCGGTCGGGGTGCCCGGGTCGGTGGGCTCGTCGGTGGGCGTGCCCGGGTCCGTCGGCTCGTCGGTCGGGTCACCCGGCTCCGTCGGGCCATCGGTCGGGGTACCCGGGTTGTTCGGGTCCTCTTCGCCCGGGTCCTCGTCGTTGTAGGCGCTGACGCCGACTTCGAGGCCCTGCTCGTCGGCCTCGACGCTCGCGCCGAGTCCGGCGATGTTGACGTCGACGCCCACAGCCTGCGCCGCACCTGCGGCGGTCAGCGAGGCACCCGCGGCGATAACCGCACCGGCGGCTATCCGCGCGACGCGGATTCGCGTCTTCTTGGTCATCTGTTGCTACCCCCAGTAGCTGATCTTGTCGATGGAGCAGCCCTATGCGGTCCACGGCCCTGCGGGGTCACACACTCTGCAGGGCCACGCCGTACCGTGGTCATCCCGCCCGCCCCCGATCACACCTGTCCCAGACATAAGCGTGCTGCTCTAGCACCCTGTCCAGAGATAAGGACTACGTCAAGGGCGTTCCGGGACCATACGGCCCGCTATGGGGGTTCTTGACGGGTATTCGGAATCACGACTGTGACTCATTCGCCACACCTTCCCCCCAACTCCCCTGCGCCCTCGCCCGGATGGGAACGCGGACGGGCCCGGACAGGGGATCCTGTCCGGGCCCGGAAGCCGTACGGCTGAGGCTACTTCTCGCTCTGCTTGCGCCAGCGGATGCCGGCCTCGACGAAGCCGTCGATCTCGCCGTTGAAGACCGCCTCGGGGTTGCCCATCTCGAACTCCGTACGCAGGTCCTTGACCATCTGGTACGGGTGGAGGACGTAGGAACGCATCTGGTTGCCCCAGGAGTTGCCGCCGTCGCCCTTGAGCGCGTTCATCTTGGCCTGCTCCTCCTGGCGGCGGCGCTCGAGGAGCTTCGCCTGGAGGACGTTCATCGCGGACGCCTTGTTCTGGATCTGCGAGCGCTCGTTCTGGCAGGAGACGACGATGCCGGTGGGCAGGTGGGTCAGGCGCACCGCGGAGTCCGTGGTGTTGACGCCCTGGCCGCCGGGGCCCGACGAGCGGTACACGTCGACGCGGAGCTCGGACTCGTCGATCTCGACGTGGTCCGTCTGCTCGACCACCGGCAGCACCTCGACGCCCGCGAAGGACGTCTGGCGGCGGCCCTGGTTGTCGAACGGCGAGATGCGGACGAGCCGGTGCGTGCCCTGCTCGACGGAGAGCGTGCCGTAGGCGTACGGAACCTCCACCGCGAAGGTGGTCGACTTGATGCCGGCCTCCTCGGCGTAGGCCGTCTCGTAAACCTCGGTCTTGTAGTTGTGCCGCTCGGCCCAGCGGAGGTACATGCGCTGGAGCTTCTCGGCGAAGTCGGCCGCGTCGACGCCGCCGGCCTCGGCGCGGATCGTGACCAGGGCCTCGCGCGCGTCGTACTCGCCGGAGAGGAGCGTGCGGACCTCCATCTCGTCCAGCGCCTTGCGGACGGACTCCAGCTCGGCCTCCGCCTCCGCGCGCGCGTCGGCGTCACCCTCGTCCTCGGCGAGCTCGAAGAGGACTTCGAGGTCGTCGATGCGGCCGCGCAGGGCCTCGGTCTTGCGGACCTCGGCCTGGAGGTGCGAAAGCTTGCTGGTGATCTTCTGCGCCGCCTCCGGGTCGTCCCAGAGGGACGGCGCCGCCGCCTGCTCCTCGAGCGCGGCGATGTCAGCCCTCAGCGCATCGAGGTCCAGGACGGCCTCGATCGACCCCATGGTCGAGGAGAGGGACTTCAGCTCTTCGGAAATATCGACGACTGCCACGGGTCCAGCGTAACGGCTGGACGGGTGAACACGTCCCTCCCCCGGTCCCGCACCCCCTCCGGGGCGGCCCTCAGGGAGTCGACGGAGCCGAATTCCGCGTGTCCTCGGGGGCGCTGCCCGGGTCGTCGCCGCTCGTGGCGAACCAGCCGCCCACCCCTATCGCCGCACACAGGGCGACCGCGGCGGCACCCAGGGTGATCCGCCGCTTGCGGACTGCCGCGGACTTGTTGCGGGCCGAGCCGGGGCGCGGCCGGCCGGGCGCGCGGGGGGCGCGGGCCGTGCCGAGGGGGCCTCCGGAGAGTTCGTCGGGGGCGGGGACGCGCATGCTCGTGTGGGTGTCCCGGTTGGAGTCCGGGGAGGAGCCGGGCACCAGCGGGACCGCGCCGCGGCGGCGGGGCTCCTCGGGCGCCGGGGTGTACTGCTGCTCGTCGTACGCCTGCGGCTCGGCCTCGTTGTCCGGCTCGTCGACGTCGAGCGGGGGTATCCCGGCCAGCAGCGGCAGCAGCTCCCGCAGCCGGGTCGCCAGCTCGGAGGCGCGCAGCCGGGAGGCGGGGGCCTTGGCCAGGCACTGCACCAGGAGCTGCCAGAGCTCCTCGGGGATGCCCGGGAGCGGGACGACCGTCTCGGTGACATGGCGGCGCAGGACCGCCCCGGGGTGGCCGCCGCCGAAGGGGGTGAAGCCGGCGAGCAGCTCGTAGAACACGGTCGCGAGGGCGTAGATGTCGACGGCGGCGCGCGGCGGCAGGCCTTCGACGATCTCGGGGGCCAGGTAGTCCGGCGTACCGATGATCTTCGTGGCCTTGGTGCGGCGCGGGGTGTCGATCAGCTTGGCCACGCCGAAGTCGGTGAGCAGCGCGGGGTGCGAGCCGCCGGGGCCGAGCGGGCCCTCCATGTCGAGCAGGATGTTCTCCGGCTTGACGTCGCGGTGCACCACTCCGGCGCGGTGCGCGGCGGCGAGGCCGTCGGCGACGTCCGCGATGATCGCGGCGGCGGCCTCCGGCGCGAGGCGGCGCTCCCGGTCCAGCCGGGTGCGCAGATCCGTGCCCCGCACGAGATCCATGACCAGGGCCAGGTCGGTGCCGTCCACCACGAGGTCGCGTACGGCGACGACGTGCGGATGGCCGAGCCCGAGCAGCGCGGTGCGCTCCTGGACGAAGCGGCCCACGAGCTCCTGGTCGGACGCGAGGTCCTCACGCAGCAGCTTGATGGCGACGGGACCTTCCGGCCCCTCGCCGAGCCACACCGTTCCGGCGCTGCCGCGCCCCAGGATCTGGTGGGCGGTGTACCGGCTGCCGATATTCCGTGCCAAGACTGCTCCCTCAGCGGCTGGCGTTGACCCCCGGTCGACAAAGTTACGCGGCGAACGGGGTGTTGCGTGCCCGGGATGGCGCCAACCTTCACTTCTGCGGGCGAATTGGGCCCGCAGAAGTCGACAAAGACACAGAGTGGGGGGTTTTACTGGCCGGTCGTGCCGCTGTCGCCGATCTCCTTGAACCAGTCGGTGACCTTGCCGATGCCGTCCCCTATGGCGTCCCAGAAGCTCTGGCCCTGGGCGACCCAGTCCTGAAGCGGTGTCAGCTCCCAGATGAGCCAGGCCGCGACGACCAGCAGCACCACGGTGAACAGGCAGCCCTTGAGGCAGCCGAGGCCGGGGATGCGCATCGGGTTGGCGCTGCGCTGCCTCGGCTGGCGCGGGGCCGGCGGCTGGGGCGCGGGCTGCTGCGGGGGCGCGTACTGCTGCCGCTGCGCCGGCTGGGGCCGCTGCTGTTGCTGCTGGGGCGGCGCCTGGTAGCGCTGGGGCTGCTGCTGCTGCGGCGGGTACTGCTGGGCCCGCTGCTGCTGGCGCTGGGGGGGCTGCCGGTCCTGCGGCGGCTGCTGGCGCTGCGGGCGGCGGCGCAGCGGGTCCTGGCTCGGGTCGAGGTACTGGACCTGCGTCTGCTCGTTACGGTCCCGGGCTGCCCGGAGCTGGGACTGCCAGGGGTGCGGTTCGTCGGGCCCGGGAGCGCCGTCGGGGCGCGGCGGTACGGGCGGCATCATCGCGGTCGGGTCGGCCTGGCCGCCCCCGCCGGGGGTCTGCCGCATGACGCTGGTCGGGGCCGCCGGGTCGTACGATCCCGCGTTGCTCGGCAGCACCTGCGTCGGGTCGGCCGCGCCCGGGGTCTCCGGGACGGCCGCGGGCGCCGGGTCGGGAGCGAGCAGGGCGCCCACGCCCTCGGCGGCGGCGATCTGCGCCGAATTCGCGTGCACGCCGATGCCGGAGCCGACGGTGCGCAGCGCCCGGGCGAGGTTCACGGCGCTGGGCCGCTGGTCCGGGTCCTTGCGCAGGCAGCGCTCGATGACCGTCCACAGCGGTTCCGGGACGGTGCTCGGGCGCCGGGGCTCCTCGCTGAGGTGCCGGTGCAGGACCTCCAGCGCGGTGCCGCCGGAGAACGGCGGACGGCCGGTGACCAGCTCGTACAGCAGGATGCCCGCGCCGTAGACGTCCACGGCCGAGGTCTGCGGACGGCCCTCGGCGGACTCGGGCGCCACATAGGCGGGGGTGCCGACGAACTCGTGGGTCCGGGTGAGCCCCGGGGAGTCCGCGAGACGCGCGATGCCGAAGTCGGTGAGCATCGGCGTCATGCCGCCGTCGCGCTCGTCGAGGAGCACGTTGGCGGGCTTCAGGTCCCGGTGGACCACGCCGTCGGCGTGGCTCGCGGCGAGCGCGTCCGCGATCTGGGCCGTGAGCAGGGCGGCGGCGACCGGGGTGAGCGGGCCGTTCTCACGGAGGTAGCGGTGCAGGTCGGGGCCGTCGACCAGGTCCATCACCAGGGCGAGGAGATCGCCCTCGACGACGAGGTCCCGGGTGCGCACGATGTTGGGGTGGGTGAGCCGCAGCAGCACGGAGCGCTCCCGCAGGAACCGCATCACGACGTCCGCGTCGTTGGCGAGCTCCTCCTTGAGCACCTTGATCGCGACGGTCTCGCCGGGCTGCCCGGCGACGGCCGCCTCGGCGCCCGCGGTCTCCCGCTGGCGGGCTCGCCAGACGGTGCCCGTGGCGCCGCGTCCGAGCGGCTCCTCGAGCAGGTACTTGCTGCCGACTGGCCGCACGTCACGCGCTCCCTGCTGATCGATGTGCTTGCGGTCCCCCGGGGCCCGCCCGATGTTCCGGCCCACTCTAATGCCGCCGTACGGGGCACCGGTCGGTCGTCCTCCGGCCGTGTTGCCACGGTGTCAGCGGGAAGACGCCTTCACGGAAGAGTTGGTTGCCGAACGAGTGTGCAGCACGTCCCCGGCAGGACCAAGCAGGCACTTTTACACCCACACTCGGCCATTCAAGATCACTAAGCGGTCACCCCCGGGCGTGTTGTCAGTGGCAGGTGCGAGGATGCCTGCAGCACGGAACCGTCAGGTCGGGAGCCTCACGGTCCGTGACGACCTGTACCGGACGACGCGTCCGTGCCGGGTGGGGGGAATCACAGGGCATTTCCCCTGCCGGGCACCCCGCGCAGAAGGGACCGCTGACGGCGATGCAGATCCGGCTGACCGTCCTCGCGCCGCGCAGCGGCCAGACCCCGGCGCGCGCCTGCGACGTGCTCGTGACCGCCCCCGCGGGGACGGCCCTCGCGGCCGTCGCCTCCAGCCTGGCCGCCGCGGTCTCCGGCCCCGAGGGCTCCCAGGGCGGCGGCGCCACCGTGCTGTACGCGGGGCGCGAGCGGCTCGATCCGCAGCGCTGCGCCCTCGGCGAACCGCCCCTGGTGGACGGCACGGTCCTCTCGCTCCAGGTGCCCGGCGAGGACGAGGCGGCCGACGACGCCGTTCCGGCGCGGCTGCACGTGATCGCGGGGCCGGACGCCGGAGGCGTCCATCTGCTGCACGGCGGGCAGATCCGGATCGGCCGCTCCGCCGAGGCCGACGTCCCGCTCGACGACCCCGACGTGTCCCGCCTGCACTGCGCGGTGACGGTCTCGGACGACGGCCGGGTGTCCGTCGCCGACCTGGGCTCCACCAACGGCACCTCGCTGGACGGCGCGGACGTCACCGACCGCCCGGTCCGGCTGGTGCCGGGCGCCCTGCTGCGGCTCGGCGAGTCCACGCTCCGCCTCACGCCAGGCACCCGTACGCCGGTGCTGACGACGACGCCGGACGGCGAGGGCCATCTGCGGGTGGCCCGCGCGGACGCGGTGGGCGGCGCCCCGGGGGCGGCCGGGGAACGCGGTCCGGACGGCCCGGATCCCGCCGCCGGCAGCTCCTCCGCCGGACACGTCCCTGCCGGTCAGGCCCCCGCCGGTCACGTCCCGCCCGAGGAACCCGGCGACGGCCCGTCCCGGCCCGGTGCCCACCGCGATGGGCCACCCGCGCACGTCACCCACGGCCGCGGCTCCGAGCTCGCCCCCGGGGACCCCGCGAGACGCGGCGGCATAGGCGCCTGGGCGCGGCGGCTCAAGGGCGGCAGAGGAGAGCAGGCGCACGGGACGCCCGACGGCCCGCCGGTGGCAGGACCGGAGCCCGGGGCCGCCCCGCACGCCCCCTCCGTCCCCCCGCACTCGCCCTCGGCCCCGGCCGGGACCTGGCCGGACCCCGCCACCGTGCTCCTCACGGCGCTCGGCCCCGGCCCCCGCCTCTGGGAGCGCGGCACCGCGCATCCCGAGGCCCTGGTCGTCCGGCTCGGCACGACGGAGCGGGCCGACCTGCCGGCCGTGCCGGTCACCGTGGGGCTGCGCGAGGCCGGTTCGCTGGGGCTCGCGGGCCCCCGGGCCCGGCTGGCCGGACTCGCCCGCTCGACCGTGGCGCAGCTCGCCGCGCTCCACTCCCCCTTCGACGTGGAGATCGTGCTGATCAGCGCGGACCGCAACCGGAGCCTGGAGGAGCGGCGGCGCGAGTGGTCCTGGCTCGGCTGGCTGCCCCATCTGCGCCCCATGCACGGCCAGGACTGCCGCCTGCTCCTCGCGTACGACCGTGAGCAGGCGGGCGCCCGGGCGGCGGAGCTGGTGCGCCGGGTGGAGGAGGGGCCGCTGGGGCCCGGCTGGGCGAGCGCCGACCCGGCCTCCGTGGCCGAGGCGGCCCGGCGGCACACCGGGCCGTACACCGTGGTGATCGTGGACGGCGACCCCGGTTCGGCGGCCCTGCGCGAGACCACGGCCGCGCTGGCCGGTGCCGGGTCCGCCGCCGGGATCCACCTGATCTGCCTGGCCGAGACCCCGGCCGCCTCCCCCACCTCCCCGGTAGCCGCGACGTACGACACCGCGTGCCGGGCCTCGATCGCGTTCCGCGAGTGCGGGGCCGTCGCCATGCTCAGCGGCGATGTGGCGACCGCGCTGCGGCTGCTGCGCACGGCGGGCGGCCAGGCGGCGGGCCACGGCACCGTCGCCGCGGTGGACGCCGTGTCGGCCGCCTGGGCCGAGCGGTTCGGACGGGCCCTGGCCCCGCTGCGGGACGAGGGCACGGCCACGCTGCTCGGCCGGCCCATGGCGGCGGCTCTGCCCCCGTCCGCCCGGCTGCTGGACGAGCTGGGCCTCGCCAGGGCGACCCCGGCCTCCCTGATGGCGCGCTGGGCCTCCGCCGCCGAGGTCCAGCCGGGCGCCACGGTGCGCACGGCCGCCTCCGGCTCCGGGGACCTGGACACCACCAGCTCCGGGCGCACCCTGAGCACCGGGCCCCGGGTGGGCGCACAGCGCGAGTCCCCCGACCCCGGGCACACCCCGTTCCGGGGCAGCGGGCCGACCAGCTCGGGCTCGGGCTTCTCCGCGTACGCCCCCGCGAGCACCGACACCCCCCGGATCGGCGCGCAGCGGCGCGACAGCGGCGCCCCGGCGTCCACCGCCCCGGGTTACGCGGGGCGGCCCGTGATCGTCCTCGGCGCGGGCCCCCGCGGCCCGCTCTCCGTGGACCTCGCCGACGAGGGCCCGCACCTGCTGATCGAGGGCCCCACGGGCAGCGGCCGTACGGAGCTGCTGCGCGCCGCCGCCGCCTCCCTGGCCTCCGCCGCCCGCCCCGACCGGCTCGGCATCCTCCTCATCGACGGGGCGGCCGGCGAGCAGGGTGAGCGGGGCGAGGGGCTCCGCCCCTGTACGGAACTGCCGCACGTCTTCACCCACCTGGTGGCCTCCGATCCCGTACGGATGCGGGAGTTCGCCCAGGCGCTGGGCGGCGAGCTGAAGCGCCGGGCGGAGCTGCTGGGCACCCTGGACTTCGACGCGTGGCACGCGCGGTACGAGGAGTCGCTCGGGCTCACCGGCCGTCGCGCCACCGGCGCCGCCGATCAGCGCGGCGACCTCGAATCGCCCGCCAGCGGCACGCTGCGGCTGCGGCCCGCCTCGGCCCGCCCGGCGGATCCCGGGCCCTCGCCCCTGCCCCGGCTGGTCGTCCTGGCCGACGACTTCGACGCCCTGGTGGCCCCGGCGCTCGGCAGTCCCGGCCGCCCGTCCGCCGGGTCCGTCGTCCGGGTGCTGGAGGCCGTGGCCAGGGACGGCGGGCGCCTCGGCGTCCATCTGGTCGCCACCTCCGCCCGCCCCGACCGCACCGAGGACACGGAGCTGGCCCGGGGCGCGCGGCTGCGCATCGTGCTCGACCCGCCCGTCGTCCCCCCGTCCCCGGACGAGGCCGCGCCCGGCCGTGGGCGGCTGGGGCATCCGGACGGCCGGGTGACGCCGTTCCAGGGTGGCCGGGTCACCGGCCGCATCCCTCGTACGGCGACCCTGCGCCCCACCGTCGTACCGCTGGAGTGGGAGCGGATGGGAGATCCGCCGGCCCGCAGGCCGGTCCGCGAGCTGGGCAACGGCCCCACCGACCTGGCCCTGCTGGCCAGCGCCCTGGACCGGGCGGCCCGCTCGGTGAACGCGGAGCCGCTCCCCCCGCTGATCTCCTAGACACCACGTCCCGGTGCGACGTCACGAGCCCATCACGATCACGGAGTTGGCGCCGACAGCGGTATTGCGGCTCCGGTGCGCCGGGCATAGGACTGTGCGCACGGACGATGTGAACCGCACGATGTGAGACGTGAACGGCCCTGCGGAGTCCTCCCGTTGGTGCCGGTCGGGGCTCATGCGCGCGCAGGAGAGACGGGGCAGGGAATGCGCAGAACCCTTCGCATGCGTAGGGCCGCACTGGTGTTCACCGCGATCGGGGCGCTGGCCGTCGCCGGGTGCAGCGGCGACGGTGACGGCAAGGACAAGGCGGCAGACGGGTCCGGCACGACCGAGGACAGCACGTCGACCGTCAACCTGCCGAAGCTCGACGGCGAGAAGATATCGGTCGCCGCGGTCTGGACCGGCCCCGAGCAGGCCAACTTCACCAAGGTCCTCGACGAGTTCGAGAAGCGGACGGGTGCCACGGTCACCTTCGTCCCGGCGCAGGACCCGATCGTCAACTTCCTCGGTACGAAGATCGCGGGCGGCCAGCCGCCGGACGTCGCGATGATCCCGCAGGTGGGGGCGATCCAGCAGGCGGTGGCCAAGAAGTGGGCCAAGCCGGTCGGCGACGAGGCGCGGGCCCAGCTGGGCCAGAACTACGCGCAGGTCTGGCAGGACCTCGGCGCGGTCGACGGCACCCAGTACGGCGTCTACTTCAAGGCCGCCAACAAGTCCCTGGTCTGGTACAACACCAAGGCCTTCGAGAACGCGGGCGCGAGCGAGCCGAAGACCTGGAAGGACTTCATCGCCACGGCCGAGACGGTCTCCGCCTCCGGCGTCACCCCGGTCTCGGTCGGCGGCGCCGACGGCTGGACGCTCACGGACTGGTTCGAGAACGTCTACCTCTCCCAGGCCGGCCCGGAGAAGTACGACCAGCTGGCCAAGCACGAGATCAAGTGGACGGACCCGTCCGTCAAGGACGCCCTGACGACCCTCGCCGAGCTCTTCGGCAAGCCCGCCCTGATCTCCGGCGGCGCGGACGGCGCGCTGCAGACCGAGTTCCCCGTGTCGGTCACCCAGACGTTCACCGGCGGCGACCAGCCCAAGGGCGCGATGGTCTTCGAGGGCGACTTCGTCTCCATCAACATCGCGCAGACCGAGGCGAAGATCGGTACGGACGCCAAGGTGTTCCCGTTCCCGGCCGTCGGCGCGGACTCCCCCGTGGTGACGGGCGGCGACGCGGCCGTGGCGCTCAAGGACACCAAGGGCGCCCAGGCCCTGCTGACCTGGCTCGCCTCGAAGGACTCGGCGAAGATCTGGGCCGAGGCCGGCGGGTTCATCTCGCCCAACAAGGGGCTGGACTCGTCCGCGTACCCGAACGACGTGCAGCGCAAGATCGCCGAGGCGCTCATCGACGCCGGTGACGACGTCCGGTTCGACATGTCCGACCAGGCCCCGCAGTCGTTCGGCGGGACGCCCGGCAAGGGTGAGTGGAAGACCCTCCAGGACTTCCTGAAGAACCCGAAGGACATCGCGGGGACTCAAGCCGAGCTGGAGTCCGCCGCGGCCAAGGCGTACACGAGCTGACGGGATGACCACAGCGACAGCGGGGGGCGCGGAGAGCGCGCCCCCCGCCGACAAGCGTCCTGACCCTGACACGGGCACGCGCACGCCCCGGAGCGTCACGGGCACCCGGAGGGCCGTCGCGGCGGCGTTCCTGCTGCCCGCCCTGGTGCTGCTCGGCGCCCTCGTCGTCTATCCGATCGTGTACTCCGTCTACCGCTCGTTCCTCGACCAGTCCGGCACCGGATTCGCGGGACTGGACAACTACAGGGCGCTGTTCACGGACGACACCATCCGGACGGCGGTCAAGAACAACGCGATCTGGGTCGTGTTCGCACCGACGGTCGCCACCGTGCTGGGCCTGATCTTCGCGGTGCTCACCGAACGGATCCGGTGGGGCACGGCGTTCAAGCTGATCGTCTTCATGCCGATGGCGATCTCCATGCTGGCCGCCGGCATCATCTTCCGGCTGGTGTACGAGCAGGCGCCGGAGCGCGGGGTGGCCAACGCCGTGGCGGTGGGGGTGCACGACACGTTCGCGCGGTCCTCGGGCTTCCCGAAGGCGCACCCGCTGCCGGTCCATCCGCTGAAGGCCGGTGGCGGCGGCTCCTTCGTGACGAAGGAGCCCGTGCGGGCCGGTGAGCCGGTGCACCTGCCGCTGGTCGGTGTCGTCCCGGCGAAGATGCCGGGCGACGCGAAGCCCGCGAAGGCGCCCACCGCGTCCGGTGACGGCGTCACCGGGACGGCCTGGCTCGACTTCACCAGGGGCGGCGGTGGCAAGCCCAACGTCGTCGACCCGAAGGAGCTCGGCCTCAAGGGCATCACCGTCGAGGCGGTGAAGGACGGCAAGGTCGTCGCCTCGGCGACGGCCGGCGCGGACGGGGTGTTCACCCTGCCCGCCTCGGCCGACGGCTCCCTGCTCCGGCTTCCCGCCGACAACTTCCGGGAGCCGTACAACGGGGTCGACTGGCTCGGTCCGTCCCTCGTGACGCCGGGCATCATCGGCAGCTACGTCTGGATGTGGGCCGGATTCGCGATGGTACTGATCGCCGCCGGCCTGGCGGGGCTGCCCCGCGAACTCCTCGAAGCGGCCCGGGTGGACGGCGCGAACGAGTGGCAGGTGTTCCGGCGGATCACGGTGCCGATGCTGGCCCCCGTGCTCGCGGTGGTCCTGGTCACCCTGATGATCAACGTCCTGAAGATCTTCGACCTGGTCTTCATCATCGCCCCGGGCTCCTCCCAGGACGACGCGAACGTCCTGGCCCTCCAGCTGTACCGCTCCTCGTTCGGCACGGACGCGGACCTCGGGGTCGGCAGCGCCATCGCCGTACTCCTGCTGCTGCTGGTGATCCCGGTGATGCTGTTCAACATCCGCAGGATGCGGAAGGAGGGGCGCCGGTGACCACGCGGGCCCACGTCGCACCAGGCCCCTGCCGGGGGTCCGGGGGTCGCCCCCCGGAAAGACACAGCAACATCCGCAGGATGCGGAAGGAGGGGCGCCGGTGACCACGACCGAGGCAGTACAGGGCGCGAAGGCCGCTCGGGCCACGTCGGCCAGGAAGGCCGAGGAGTCCCTCGGCGCGCGGATCGCCGCGCGGGCCGGTGGCGGCGTCATGCGGGTCTTCCTCGTCCTGGTGGGCCTGTTCTGGCTGATGCCGACCATCGGGCTGCTGCTCTCCTCGCTGCGCGGCCCCGAGGACATCGCGGCGTCCGGCTGGTGGAAGGTCTTCACCGCGCCCTCCGAGCTCACCTTCGACAACTACCAGCGCCTGCTGGACAACTCGACCATCACCGATTCGCTGCTCAGCACGGTCATGATCACCGTCCCGTCCACGCTCCTGGTGGTCGTCATCGGCTCGCTCGCCGGATACGCCTTCGCCTGGATGGAGTTCCCCGGCCGCGACTGGTGGTTCCTGGTGGTCGTGGGCTTGCTGGTGGTCCCCGTGCAGGTCGCCCTCATCCCGGTGTCGGAGCTCTTCGGCACCATCGGGATCTTCGAGACGACCTTCGGTGTGATCATGTTCCACACGGCGTTCGGCCTGCCGTTCGCCATCTTCCTGCTGCGCAACTTCTTCGCGGAGATCCCGCGCGAACTGCTGGAGGCCGCACGGCTGGACGGGGCGGGAGAGATCCGGCTGTTCACCCGGGTCGTGATGCCGCTCGGCGGCCCCGCGATCGCCTCGCTGGGCATCTTCCAGTTCCTCTGGGTGTGGAACGACATGCTGGTGGCGCTGATCTTCGCGGACTCGGAGTCCCCGCCGATCACCGTCGCGCTCCAGCAGCAGGTCCGTCAGTTCGGCAACAACATCGACGTACTGGCGCCCGGCGCCTTCGTCTCCATGGTGATCCCGCTGGCGGTCTTCTTCGCCTTCCAGCGGCAGTTCGTCTCCGGCGTGATGGCGGGCGCCGTCAAGTAGAGGGCGAGCCGCGACACGTACGTACGTTCGTCAATGCCTGGGCGGCCCGTTCACTCGTGATCGGGCCGCCCTACCTCGTATTTCCCTCCAATGCCACATCCCGCGTAACCAAGTCACTCCATCGGCCGTTTGCGGGCCACCTGCCCGCCCGCGAGCGACCCCTGGATGTGTTGTGCCCCGGTTCAGTGTCATCGTGCCCGCGTACCGGGTCCAGGCGTATCTGCACGCGTGTCTCGACTCCGTGCTGAACCAGTCCTTCAAGGACTACGAGATCATCGTGGTCGACGACTGTTCACCGGACGCCTGCGGCCCGATCGCCGATGAGTACGCCGTACGCGACCCCCGGGTCAGCGCCGTCCACCTGCCGCACAACTCCGGCCTGGGACCGGCCCGCAACGCCGGGGTCGCCAGGGCCACCGGGGACTACCTGCTCTTCCTCGACGGCGACGACACCTTCGCCCCCGAGGCGCTCCAGGCCATCGCCGACCGCCTGGAGACCACCGGCGGACCCGACGTCCTGGTCTACGACTACGCCCGTACGTACTGGTCGGGCGAGAGCGTGCGGAACACGTTCTCCCAGCACCTCGCCGAGACCGGCCCCGCCTCCTTCCGGCTCACGGAGCGCCCCGAGCTGCTCAAGGTCCTGATGGTCGTCTGGAACAAGGCGTACCGCCGCGAGTTCGTCGAGGCCGAGGGCTTCACCTTCCCGCCCGGCTACTACGAGGACACCCCCTGGACCTACCCGGTGCTGATGGCCGCCGGGTCGATCGCCGTGCTGGACACCGTCTGCGTCGGGTACCGCCAGCGGCGCCGGGGCAACATCCTGTCCACCACCACCCTCCGGCACTTCGACGTCTTCGACCAGTACGACCGGGTCTTCGCCTTCATCGACGCCCGGCCCGAACTCGCCGTCTGGCGACCGGTGATATTCCGTCGGATGCTCGACCACTTCTCGACCCTCTTCACCTCCCGGGGCCGGTTGCCGCGCGGCAGCCGGGCACAGTTCTTCCGCCGGGCCCGCGCCCACTGCCGCCGCTACCGCACCCCCGGCGCCCCCGCCCCCCGCCGCGCCCGGCTGCGGCACGCGCTCTTCCGGCTGGGCGCCCACCGCACCTACCGCGCCCTGTGGGCCGCGCAACGCCTGCGCGGCCGGCTCGGACGCGCGGCCTCGACGGCGCGCCGGGCGGTGCGCGGCGCGGCGCTCCAGCTGCACTACCGCGTCCAGCTGCGGCTGCCCGTGCGCGGCGGGGACGCCGTGTTCGCCGCCTACTGGCACCGCGGCTACACCTGTAGCCCCGCGGCGCTGGAGGCCACCGCCAGGGCGCTCGTGCCCGGGCTGCGCACCTCCTGGATCTGCCACCCGGAGGACGCCCACACCGTGCCCGACGCGACCCGGGTGCTGCACCCGGGGACGGCCGCGTACTGGACGGCCCTGGCCCGCTCCAAGTACCTCGTGAACAACGTCAACTTCGACCGCCGGCTGGTGAAGAGACGCGGCCAGGTGCTGCTCCAGACCCATCACGGGACCCCCCTGAAGACCATGGGCACCGACCTGGTGCACCACCCGGCGGCGGCCGGCTCCATGGACTTCGGCCGGCTGCTGCGCAACGTCGACAAGTGGGACTTCTCGCTCTCGGCCAACCAGCACTCCACCCTCGTGTGGGAGCGCACCTATCCGTCCGGCTACACCACGCTGGAGTACGGCAGCCCCCGTAACGACGTCTTCCACCGCACCGGCCCCGAGGAGACCGCGCGGCTGCGTGAGCGCCTCGGCGTCCCGGAGGGCAGCCACGCCCTGCTGTACGCGCCGACCCACCGCGACTACCGCCGCGCCCAGCGGCACTCCCTGGACCTGGAGCAGCTGGTCCGCGTCCTGGGCCCGCGCTTCGTGATCCTGGCCCGCTCGCACTACCTGGACGCGACGGCCCGGGCCACCGCCGGCCACCTCCGGCACCCCCGGATCATCGACGTCAGCGGCCACCCGTCCGTCGAGGAGCTCTGCCTCGCCTCCGACGCGCTGATCACGGACTACTCGTCGCTGATGTTCGACTACGTCAACCTGGACCGGCCGGTCGTCCTGCACCTGGAGGACGCCCAGGCCTACGAGGCCGCGCGCGGCACGTACTTCGACCCGGCGGCCTTCCCGCCCGGCGCGGTGGCCCGTGACCAGGAGGAGCTGCACGAGATCTTCGCCACCGACCACTGGCGCGGGCCACGGTCCGCGCAGCGCCGGGCGGCCTTCCGGGCCCGGTTCTGTCCGTACGACGACGGGCACGCGGCGGAGCGGGTGGTGCGGCGGGTCTTCCTGGACGACACCTCGGGGCTGCCGCTGCCCGCCCCGCAGACGGACCTCGGGGCAACCGGGGTACCACGGCAGGTGCCCGTGCGGGAGTACACCAACGGGTGAGCCCCACCGGGGCGCCCCGGGGTGCCGACCGCCCCGGGGCACCCGTTCGTTCAGCGCTCCAGGAACGCGAACAGCTCGTCCCAGCGGCTCATGATCTCCGCCTCGGAGAACCGCTGGACGTTGGCCCGCGCCCGGTCCCCCATCGCGTCCCGCATCCGGGGGTTGCCGGTGAGCCGGAGCAGCCGGTCGGCGAGCGCCCCGATGTCGCCGGCGGGCGCCAGCAGCCCGTCCTCGCCGTCGCGCACGATCTCCCGTACGCCCGGCGCGCAGTCGAACGCCGCGCACGGCACCCCGCTCGCCATGGCCTCCAGCAGCGCGAGCGGGAACCCCTCGCCGCGCGAGGACTGGACGAAGACGGAGGAGCCGGCGAGCGCCCCGGGGACGTCGTCCGTGCGCCCCCGCCAGCCGACGGAGGAGTCCAGCCCCAGCTCGGTGCAGCGGGCCCTGAGCTCCGCCTCGTCCTCGCCCGTCCCGTACACGTCGAGCCGCCAGTCCGGGCGCTGCGGAGCCACCAGCGCCCAGGTGTCCAGGAGCATGTCGATGCCCTTCTGGTCGGTGAGCCGGCCGATGCTGGCGACCGACTTCTCGCTCCGGGGAGAGGGCAGTTCGGGCAGCGCTGCCAGCGCGTTCGGCATGAAGCCGACGTTGTTCATGCCGTCACCGGCCCATGTGTCGGCGTCCTCCTCCGTGAGGACGAGCCAGCGGTCGAGCGGCGGGTAGTGGTTCTTGATCCAGCGGTAGCGGTGGCTCGCCCGGGAGTAGTCGTACGACTCGTGGCTCATCCCGATGACCCGCAGCCCGCCGGTGTCCGCCTCGCCGACCCACTCCATCGCCCAGACCTGGCTGACGATCACCACTCCGCCGGGCCGGGCGCCCCGGAAGATCTCCGAGAGCTGCTCGACGGCCCGCCGCTTACGGGCCGCGCGGCGGGCCTCCGCCCGCCGTGCCGCGATCCGGAAGCGGTCCCGCACCCCCTTGGGCGCCCACGGCGTCGGGGGGTGCGCCGGGTACAGGGCCGTCACCGGATAACCGGGCGGGTCGGGCAGGGCCATCTTCCGCTCGGCGGCGTGGATACCGATGGTGTGCACCCGGTGGCCGGCCTCCTGGAACACCTGGGCGGTCCGGTGCATCCAGCCGGTCACCCCGCCCAGTTCGTCGGTGCTGTTGGAGACGATGAAGACGTCACGGCTGCGGTTCATCGGCGGGCCTCCCCGGTGCGGGCGGTGCGGGACGGGACGAGGTGCCGGGCGAACACGGTGTCGACGACCCGGCGGGCCGCGTCCCCCCGGTCGTACGCCCCGAACTCCTCGGCGAACGCCGCGCGGCGCTCCTGGAAACCCGTGTCGGCGGTCTTCAGCCGGGACAGCACGGCGAACAGCTCCTCCTCGGTCGCCGTCACCGGCCCCGGCGCCTTCTCCCGCAGGTCGAAGTAGCTGCCCCGCTCGGCCGCGTAGGCGTCGAGATCGGGGGCGAACAGGACAATCGGACGGTCCAGAAGCGCGTAGTCGAACATGATCGACGAGTAGTCGGTGACCAGGACGTCGGCGAGCACCAGGAGTTCGCTGACGTCGTGGTGGCCGGAGACGTCGACGACCGTCCCCGGCGGGCAGGCGGGCAGGCTCGCCGCCTCCAGGTAGTGCGCGCGCACCAGCAGCGTGTACGTGTCGCCGAAGCGCTCCGCGAAGCGCGCGGCGTCCAGCAGGAGCCGCTGCCGCTTGCGCCTGCCCGGACCGCCCCGGAAGGTCGGCGCGTACAGCACGACCTTGCGGTGGTCGGGCAGGCCCAGCTCGGCGGCGAGCGCCGGCCGGGGCAGCCGCCCCTCGGCCTCGTCCCTGGCCCGGGCGGCGATCAGCGCGTCGTTACGGGGGTAACCGGTGCGCAGCAGCGCCGGCTCCGGCAGCCGGTAGGCGCGGGCCAGCGTGCGCTCGTCGTGCGCGGACCGCACGAGGAAGTGGTCGAAGCGCCCCACGGCCTGCTGGAGCCGCTCACGCTGCGGGGCGTTCTGCAGGCGCACCCTGGTCTCGTCGAAGCCCATGCGCTTGTACGCCGAACCGTGCCAGGTCTGGAGGTAGGACGTGCCGGACGGCTTGTCGAGGGTGAGCGGGAACCCCTGGTTGTCGACCCAGTACTCCGCGCGGGCCAGGGCCCACAGATAGCGCCAGGACCAGCGGCGCACCAGCGTCGCGTCCGCCGGGAAGCCGGCCGGGGAATCGGCGTACGACCAGACGCAGCGCAGCCGCAGCCCCCGGGCGCGCACCTCCTCGTGGACGGCCCGGGGGCTGTCGCCGTAACAGGTGCCCATGTGGCTCTCGAAGACCACGGAGCCCTTGCGCACGGGCAGCCGCAGCAGCCAGGTGCGGTACACGGAGGTCTTGAACCCCCTGGCCCGCAGCCCGTCCAGGCGTTTGCGCAGGCCCCGCAGCAGGAGCCTGGCCCGGCGGGCGGGGCGGAAGTGGGTGGCGTAGTGGACCAGTCGGCGGGCCGTACGGGCGGGACGGCGGCGGGCCTCCAGCCGGAGCGCCAGATGGTCCCGGAGCGTGATGTAGGGCTGCCAGGTGTCGCCCGTGACCCGGCCCAGCCGGGGCCGCGCGGGCGAACGCTCCGACGGTCCGACGAGGTCGTGAGCGGCGAAGAGGTCGCTCACCGAGCGGGTCCGGCCGTCCTCGACCACCATCCGCGCGTCCCACACCGTGTCGCGGGGGCCCAGGGGGCGCAGCAGGCGCGTGAGGTCGGCGCGAACCGACCAGCCGATGCCGGTCGCGTCGGGCCGCAGCGTGTCCACCGGGGTGCGGAAGGCGCGGGAGCCGTCGCGCACCCGGAACTCCAGATGTGCGGTGAGCGGGCCGTCCGGGTCGGGGCCGGTGTGCGCGGGCAGGACGAGCCGGCCCTCGATCAGCACGCGACGGCCCTCGGCCTCGTAGCGGGTGAGCCTGTTCATCAGCTTCAGCTCGCCGAACGCGCGGTACCGATGGCCGAGTTCCGTGACGTCCAGCACCGGGTCGGGGCCGCCCGGCCAGTACACCCGGCCGTCGTCCCCGGTGATCAGGGGCGCGGCCACGGTGCCCCTCCTGCGCAGCGCGTACGCCGCGGTGAGCACCCCGTCCGCGTCGCCCCGCTCCAGCAGCCGGACGCCGACGCGCTCGACGGGCGGCAGGGTCAGCAGCGCCGGCTCCGGGACGACCTCGGGCAGCACCCGGGCCGCCGTCGCCGCGAGGTGTTCGCGGGCGGCGCCGGGCCGTTCGGGGAAGGTCCGCACGAGCGGCACGAGGTGGTCCAGCAGGAACGCCCGGTCCCGCTCCTCGCACAGGTCCGCCAGCCCCTGGGCGACCAGCACATGGCGGACACGGCGGTGCGCCTCCACGAGACCGGCGAGGTCCCGGCCGGCGTCGGGCACGGCCCGCCCGGTGACGATCCTGCGGCGTACGAGCGCGATCCGGCCGACCACGGACGCCGCCAGGGGGCCGAACGGGATCCCGCAGTGGGTGAGGTCCTCGTCGTAGCGCAGCCCGTGCCGCTCCAGGGCGTCGCGCCGCAGACAGAACCCGGTCACCAGGGCGTCGTGCACGACCAGTTCGGGGGCCTCGGCGAACCGGCCGACGGTGCGGGAGCGGGCGAACAGCGTGTGCTGCCAGGAGGGTTCCCGCTCCTTCGTCCCGTCCCCGGTGCACCGGCTCCAGCGGCCGGCGACCAGGTCGGCGCGGGTCCGCGCCCCGGCCTCCCAGAGGTTGCGGCAGGCGTGCTGCTGGAGGCGTTCACCGACGTCGAGGACGAGGACGTACGTGCCCCTGGCCGCGTCCAGGCCGGCGTTGCGCAGCGAGGCGACGGAGTCCGTACCGGGGTCGAGCAGGCGGACGCGGTCCGGGGAGCGTCCGGTGAGCGCGCCGGCCGCCGCCCGCAGCGCCGCGGGGGCGCCGGAGGGCAGGACGACGAGTGCCTCCACCGCGCGCAGGCTCTGGTCGAGCACGGACTCCACGGATGCCGTGAGGGCCTCCGGCCCGCCCTCACCGGCGGTGATCACACAGCTGAAGTCGGGCGTGCTCATGCCTGTGCCCCCTTCAGCATCCGGTCCACGACCCGGGCGGCCGCCGTCCCGTCGTCGAGATCGCAGAACGACTCCCGGAAACGGGCGTACGCCTCACGGTGGCCCGCCGTAGCGGCCTCCGGGTCGCGCAGCGCCTCGACGACGTCGGCCGACCCGGTGATCAGCGGGCCCGGCGCCCGGTTCTCGAAGTCGAAGCAGAAGCCGCGCAGGGTGTCGCGGTAGTGCTCCAGGTCGTAGGTGTGGAACAGCATCGGCCGGCCCGTCTGCGCGAAGTCGAACATCAGCGACGAGTAGTCCGTGACCAGCACATCGCTGATCAGCATCAGCTCGGCGACGTCGGGGTACCGGGACACGTCGCGGACGAAGTCGCTGGAAGGGACGCTCCCGCCGACCAGGTAGTGGCGGCGCACCAGCAGGACGTGGTCGTCACCGAGCGCCTTCCGCGCCTGGTCCAGGTCGAGCTGGAGGTCCAGCCCGTACAGCCCGCTCTGCTTGGGCCGGTCCTCGCGCCAGGTGGGGGCGTACAGGACGACGCGCTTGCCCTCAGGGACGGCGAGCCGCTCCCGGACGGCGGCGGCGACCTTCGCCCGGTCGGGCGCGTACAGCAGGTCGTTGCGGGGGTAGCCGCACTCCAGCACCTCGCCCGTGTGGCCGAAGGCGCGGCGCAGGACGGGGGTGGAGAAGCGGTTCGGCGAGACGAGCACGCTCCACTGGGCGGCCCTGTGCGGCATGGACTCCATGTACGCGGTGTCCGCGTACGGGGTGCCCGCGAGGTCGCGGCCGATGCGCTTGAGCGGGGTGCCGTGCCAGGTCTGCACGACGAACTGCCCCTCCGCCCGCTCGAACCGGTCCGGCAGCTGGGTGTTGGTGACGATCCACCGGCTGCGGGCCAGCGCCTCGTACCACTCGGCGCTGTGCAGGGCGACGGCACGCACCCCGGACGGCACGACGGCCTGCTGGTCCCGCACCACCCAGAGGTGCTGGACGCCCGTGCCGCGCCGGACCAGCTCCTCGTGGACGGCGCGGGGCGAGTCGGAGTACTGGCGCCCGTCGAAGCTGGAGTACAGGACGGTGTCCCGGAGCTCCCTGCCGATCAGGCCGCCGTACCACTCGCGCAGCCGGCGCTGTCCGTACGCACCCCGGTCCTCCGGGGCCAGGGCGCTGCCCGACCGCAGGGAGAGCCGGTCGTGGAAGCGCCGCTCCAGGGTGAAGGCACGCCCTCCCGACTCGCGCGCCAGGGGCAGCCCCGGGTGCAGCTGGTGCACCACGCGCAGCGGCACGTAGCGCTCCGGGTCCGTCTCGCCCTGCGACCGCAGGAAGGGGTACCAGCGGCCCTCGGCGAGCGGCAGCGTGCCACCGGCGCCCTCGACCGCCCAGGGCGTCAGCTCGGCGCGGAAGGCGGCACCGGTGCGTTCCACGGCGAAGGCGTTCTCCTCCTGGTGGCCGCTGTGCCGAAGGACCAGCTCGACCGGGCGGTAGCGCACCGCGGGGAAGGTTCCCTCCAGGACGAGACCCGTGTCGTCCGTCCAGGTCACGCCGGTGACCACGGGCCGTACCTCCCGGTCGGTGAGCACCAGGTCCCCGGAGGGGTTGGCCGCGGCGTAGACCTCGCGGCCGCCGGGCAGCGGATACCGTACGGCGTCGGTCTCCGGCCGGGCCGCGACCGTCAGCCGGCGCCCGCCGCCGGACAGCTGGACGCCCCAGTCGCCGTCGGAGCCCCGGAACGCCACCAGCGGCACCTCGGCGAAGACCGTACGGCCGTCCGTGCCCTCGCCGTCGACCAGGGGGAACTCCCTGGTCTCCTTCGTACGCCACTCCTGGATCCGCAGGGCCGTCGGCACCTCACCGTCCAGCACGCGCACCGCGATCCGGATGCCGTCCCCGGTCTCCGTCGGCCCGTGTCCGGCGAGCACGGCGTCGACCCGCTCGGCACGCAGCTCCAGCTTGTTCCCGGAGAGCAGCGGGACGACCCGGGTGCGCTCGTCGACGTACCGCACGGCGGGGGCCGCCGGGTTGCCGATCAGCCGCATCGGGCCCCGGCGGGGCCGCCCCGCGCCGACGACGAGGGATTCCAGCTTCCAGAGGGTCTTGGTGCCCCGTGCCGTGGCCCGGGTGAGGAGGCGGCGCGGGTCCACCACGGTCTCGAAGCCCGACCGCTCGTAGCGGTGCGCCGAGCGGCCCGATCCGGCGGTCGCCTCGTCCGTCACCGTCCGACGCATCCGGAGCGGGATCAGCCGGCGGCCCGACCTCAGCCAGCCGGCCCCGGCCGACCGCCCGGGGGCGTTGCGGACGTACGCGTACCCCTTGAGGTGCAGCAGCCCGTCGCGCCACACGGCCTCGGTGAGATGGGCGTGCACGGGCAGGTCACCGGCGGACAGGGCGGTGACCTTGCGCGGCAGGGGCCCTTCTACGCCGGGGTACTGGGCACGGGGCCGCAGCCGCCCCCGGACGTGGAAGGTGTCGCGGTCGGTGGACTCGTGGGCCAGGAGCGCGAGCAGCTCCGCCGTCCTGCGCTCCCGGATGAGCTGCCACTTGACCCGCAGATGCAGGGGCAGCGCGTCGAGGACGGCGGGTTCGACGGTCGCGGCGAAGGCGTTGGCGTGGGTGAGGAAGGCCTCGTGGAAGCTCTCGTCGCCCTCCGGGAGCGCCTCGATGAACAGCCACAGGTCACCGGAGAGCGCGTGCTCGTCATAGCGCCGCTTGGCGTCCGTCATGCCCCGGTCGGCGAGGAAGCGGCTGACCGTGGAGACCGCAGTGACCCGGTCGCGGATGCCCCGGGGCACGGCGCGCCGGGTGGTGATCGAGCCGTCGCGGTCCCGCCAGTGGTAGACGGGCTCCGCCACCACGTCGACGCTCCGGGCCAGGAAGTGGGCCGGCAGGACCACGGCGATGTCCTCGTACAGCACACCGGTCGGGAAGGCGAAGGCGTGCTCGTCCCAGAAGGACCTGCGGAACACCTTGTTGCACGCGATGCGGTCGCCGAGCAGGATCCAGTCCCGGGTGACGTGGGTGGCCCGGCGGGACCTCTCCATCGGCCTGCGGAACATCGGGGACTGTTCGAGGGCGCCGTTCGCCCGGAGCCTGAGCACGTTGCCCGTCGCGAAGTCCGAGCCCGACGCGTCCAGTTCGCCGAGCATCCTCGCGAAGGCGTCCGCCGGTACGACGTCGTCGCTGTCGACGAACGTCAGGAATTCCGCGTCCGGGTGGGCCTGTGCGGCGCCCGCGTTGCGCGCGGCGCCGAGCCCGGCGTTCTTCTGCCGGATCAGCCGGAAGCGCGTGTCCTTCCGGGAGTACTCCATGGCCACGTCCGGACTGCCGTCCGTCGAACCGTCGTCGACCATGACGACTTCCAGGTCCGTCAAGGTCTGCCCGGCCAGCGAGTCCAGGCAGGCTCCGAGGTACTCCTCGACGTTGTAGAGCGGGACGACGACGGTGAGACGGGGTGCCATGGCGCTGCGCACGATCCTTCCGGACGGACGAACGGACTTCCTGCATGGGGAACGAGCCCCGTGCCGGGGAGGCACGGGGCTCACGACGGGACGCTGCCCGCACGGGCCTTGTCGGGCTCAGGGTTTGACGGCGATGCGGCCCTCGTCCATGCGCAGCAGCAGGAGCCGCTCGCCGGTCTCCTCCAGGAACTCGTCCACGGCCTGGCGCGATCCCTGCCAGTAGCCGTAGTCGTCGATCAGCAGCACCCCGCCGCTCACCAGCCGGCTGTACAGGTGCGTGAGCTCGTGCTTGGTCGAGGCGTACCAGTCGGTGTCCAGCCGGAGGATGGAGATCTGCTCCGGGGCCTGCTCCGGGACGGTGTCCTCGACCTTGCCCCGTACGTAGTGGACGCGGTCCTCCGGGTACGGGACCTGCTCGAACCCCGCCCGTACGTCCTCCAGGGAGGCCACCGCCCAGATGGGGCGGTCCTTGCCCTGGGCGTCCAGCAGTTCCCGGGCCGGCCTGCCGTCGCGGCGGAGGTCCTCGGCGGTGGGCGGCGTCATGCCCTCGTACGTGTCGAAGAGGTAGAGGTCGCGGTCCGTCTCACCGAGCGACAGCAGGGTCTTGGCGCAGGCCTGCATGGAACCGCCGCGCCAGACACCGCACTCGACGATGTCGCCCGGGATGCCGTGCCTGACGATGTGCCGGGTCGCGAGGACGAAGGCGTTGAGCCGCTCCGGGGAGGTCATCGTGTACGGCTTGACCGCACGGATGATGTCCTTCGCCTCGTCGTCGTAGTCCGCGGGGAACTGCGGCGGCTTCTTGGCCGCGGCCTTCGGGGCGGGCCGCTCCGCCTGCTCCGGGGCCGCCACCGGCGGCTGCGCGGGTGCCCTGCGGGGGGCGGGCAGGGTCGCGCGCCTGAGCTGGTATCCGGTGAGTTGCTGAAGGACGCCGTTGACGGCGTTGCGCCAAGCCATGGGGCGGGACAGTACGCGCGTTTTGCGGCTCATGTCATCTTTCGTCAACCTGTAGTTGATGCGACCGTACGGCTGTCCGGCCGCCCGCAGCGCCCCCGTCCGTCCAGGGGACGCGGCAGCGGCACCCGGTCCACTCCGCCGGCCCGGTTGGCCCACCACACCGCGGTCTCCCGGACGGCGAGGTCGGCCAGCGTGTTCTTCAGCCGGGTCACCGGACGGCGGTCCGGCATCGGCCTGCGGAAGACGCCCACCGAGTCGCCCCAGTAGGCGGCCTCGGTGTCGATGGACGCGTAGTCGTGCCAGATGCCCTTGGCGGGCGGGAAGTCCGTGTAGGCCTCGCGGAGTTCGAGGCGGGAGTGGGCGGCCATCGCCCGGAAGCCGTCGGGGTAGTAGCGCCAGCAGTCCTGCGCGTCGTGGGCGTGGCCGCGCGAGGGCGCGGTGATGAAGGCGTGGCCGCCGGGCTTGAGCACCCGGGCGATCTCCATCATCGACACCCAGAAGAAGGGGATGTGCTCGAACGCCTGGCCGGACAGCACCACGTCGGCGCTGCGCGACTTCGCGGGGATCCGGTAGGGCCGGGTCATGACCGCGTCGACGTTGGGGCCGTCGAGGACGTCGACCCCGAAGTAGTCGATGTCGTGGTCCGCGAGGAGCCCGCGGTGGGTGCGGGTCTGCTTGCCGGAGATCCGTGAGCCGAGGTCCACGACGCGGTGCCTGCGGGACCTGGGCAGATACTCCTCGATGCAGAGCTGCATCTGCTCGTAGGCGGACCGGTGCATGAGCTTCTCCCAACGTTGCCGTGTGCGCGCGCTGTTGAGCACAACGACGGCGGGGCACGGAGGGGTCGCCCCGTACGGGTGACCCGGTGCCCAGTGCGAAGGCGCGACGGCCCGTTCAGTCCGGAGGCGTCCCGAAGAGCCGCCGCACCACCCGCTCCGCCGCGTGTCCGTCGTCGTACGGGCAGAAGCGGCGGCGGAAGGCGGCGCGCAGCACGGCGGACTCCGGAGACCTCCAGGCACCGCCGCACAGCACCTCGTGCAGCTCGTCCTCCGTGGTGGCGACCGCCCCCGGGGTGTCGCCCGGGCGGCCGGACAGCAGGTCGACATAGGTGCCGCGCGCGGCCCGGTAGGCCTCCCAGTCCGGCACATAGGCGACGATCGGCCGGTCCAGACAGGCGTAGTCGAACATCAGCGACGAGTAGTCCGTGATCAACGCGTCGGAGGCCAGGAAGAGTTCTTCGACACGGGGGTGGCCGGTGACGTCGAGGACCCGGCCGCCCGACGCCGTCCCGGCCGACCTCCCGTAGAAGTAGTGGGCGCGCACCAGCAGCACGCAGCCGGGCCCCAGAGCACGGGCGAGGCGCTCCAGGTCGACCCTGGGGAGGAAGCCCTCGCGGTAGTCGCGGTGGGTCGGGGCGTACAGCAGCACGGTCGCCCCGGGCGCGATGCCGAGCTCCGCCCGGATCTTGTCGCCCTGCTCCGCGGTGGCGTCGCACAGGACGTCGTTGCGCGGGTATCCGTACGGCAGTTGCTCGTACGAGGAGGGGTAGGCCCGGTCCCAGATCTCGGTGCTGTGCGGGTTGGCGGAGAGGCTGAGGTCCCACTGGTCGGTGTGGGCGACGATCCGTTCGAAGCTGACGCCCTTGGTGAGGGCCGGGTACGGGAGCTGGTCCAGGCCCATCGTCTTCAGCGGGGTCCCGTGGTGGGTCTGGAGGTAGATCTGGCCGGGCCGTTTGGTGAAGCCGCCGGGGAAGCTGGAGTTGTTGACGAGGTACGTGGCGGTAGCCATGGTCCGCCAGTAGGCGCGGGACCCCTCGATGACGTACGGCACCCCCGGGGGCATCCGGTCCCGGTGACGGGAGGAGACGACCCAGACGCCCCGGATGTGCGGGGCCAGTTCGCGGGCCTTGGTGTAGACGGCGGCCGGATTGCAGGCGAAGCCCCTGTTCCAGTAGGCCCCGTAGACGGCGAGAGCGGGGTCGAGCGGCCGGCGCAGATCGGCGCGGTAGACGGCGCTCATCGCGCGGGAGCGCAGCGCCTTCCTGCCCGTGCGTGCGACGGCTCGCGCCCGGGTGCGCCCGGCGCGCACCGCCTCACCGCCCCGGTGCGCGGCGTACCGGCCGGGGAGCCCGGCCGCCCGGAAGAACGCGGCACGGTCCCCGGGGGCGATCCGCTCCGGGTCGTCGAGCACGGCCGTCAGGTGCGCGGTGCGCACGGCCGGGACCCGGTGGTCGCCACCGGTCCCGGCGGCCAGCCGCGCGTAGGCGTCGATGACGGCGAAGTGCGCCCGGCCCGGCGGCACGGCGGACGTCCCGGGACGGCGCAGCCGGTGGCGTACGCAGATCCGGTCCAGCGAGGCGAGGGTGCCCGCGTCGGAGGCGAGGAACGCGGCCCGGAGCACGGGCACCACATCGCCGTACGGGCCGTCCGTGAAGCGGAGCCGGTGAGCCTCCCAGAAGGCGCGGCGGAAGAGCTGGTTCCGGGCGGCCGGGAGGTCCTCGCCCGGCCGTTCCGCACCCCACCAGTCGACCCGGTCGTGGCCCAGGCGCAGCACGTCGGGCCGGTCCTCCGCCAGCCGCGCGGAGACGTCGGCCAGAGCCCCCGGGAGGAGCAGGTCGTCCCCGTCGAGGAAGAGCAGATACGTCCCGCGCGCCGCCGCCGCCCCGGCGTTGCGGGCCGCGCCCGCCTCCCAGGGGCCGTCCGTGACCAGCACGCGCACCCGGGGATCGCGCTCGGCGGACTCCCGCGCGATGGCGGTGCCGAGATCCCCGTCGGGCGCGCCGACGACGATCACCTCCAGGGCGCCCGGTGGCCCGCTCTCCGCCGGCGACTGCGCGGTCACGGACTCCAGCGCCGCCCTCAGATACCCCTGAGCACGGTGGGCGGACACGACGACGGTGAGGAGCATGGCAGCCGAGCGTAACGGCGGCCTCCGGCCCGCCCTACGGATCTTCACCCGTTCGGGTCAGCGGCGTGACCCGGGGCGCTCCCCCGGGTTGAGCCGTACATGAAGCCACTCCTCAGCGTCGTCGTCCCGGTGCACAACGTCGAGGACTACCTGGAGGAGTGCCTCGCCTCGCTGGGTGAACAGTCCCTGAAGGACATCGAGGTGGTGCTCGTCGACGACGGTTCGACGGACGGCAGCCGCCGGATCGCCGAGGACTTCGCCGCGCGGGACGACCGCTTCCGCTGCGTCCACCAGCCCAACGCGGGCCTGAGCGCCGCCCGCAACACGGGGGTCGCCCACACCACCGCCGGTGTTCCCTACCTGGCGTTCGCCGACAGCGACGACCTCGTCGTCCCCGACGCGTACGAACGGATGCTGGCGTCCCTGGAGTCGACCGGCTCGGACCTGGTGACCGGCAATGTCTGGCGGCTCAACGAGCAGGGCAGGCAGCAGGCCTGGCAGTACCGCTGGCTGACCGCCGACCGCCCCCGCACCCACATCACCCGGGACCCCCGGCTGCTGGCCGACCGGGTCGCCTGGAACAAGGTGTTCCGGCGCTCCTTCTGGGACCGGCACGCCTTCACCTTCCCGGTGGGCAAGCTCTACGAGGACACCCCGGTGATGATCCCGGCGCACTACCTCGCCGGATCGGTGGACGTGCTGCACGAGCACGTCTACCTCTGGCGGGTCCGGGAGGGCTCGATCACCCGGCGGCGCACGGACGTACGGGGTGTACGGGACCGGATCGCGGCCTGCGAGCAGGTCAGCGCGTTCCTGGCGGACCGGGGCGCGGGGCACCGCCTGCGCTACGACATCTCGTGCCTGCGCGACGACTTCGTGTACTTCCTGGAGGGGCTGCCGATGGGCGGCCCCGCCTACCGCGCCGCGTTCATGGCGGACGCGGGCGCCTTCCTCGACCGGGCGGGCGACGCGGCCCTGGCGGGGCTGCCGGCCGAGGCGCGCATCCGCTGGCAGCTGGTGCGGGAGCGCAGGGCCGACGACCTGCTGGCGGTCCTGGACTTCGAACGGGCCAACGGGACGGGCACGTTCGCCGTGACGGGCCCGCCCGGGCGGCGGCGCGCCGTCCACCCCGCGGTCGCGGGCGGCCGGAGCCCGTCGGCGCGCCTGGGCAGGGGCGATCTGCCCGCCGTGGCACGGCTGGTGGAGGCCCGGTGGGGCGAGGACGGAAGGCTGCGGCTGAGCGGGTACGCGTACATCCGCAACCTCCCGGCCCGGGCGGCCCGGCACTCGCTGAAGGCGGGCCTGGTGCGGGAGGTGTCGGGCGGCCGGCCGAGGCCCGTGCCGGTGCGCACGGTCCGCACCGAACGGGCCACCGAGGACTCCGGCCAGGAGCTGCACCACTACGCGCACGCGGGCTTCGAGATGGTCCTCGACCCGGGGCGGCTGGGCCCCGGCCACTGGCTGGTGGGCGTCGTGGTGGCCGGACACGGCGTCGTACGGCGGGCGGCGCTGCGGGCCGTCGAGGCGGCCGCCGCGCAGCCGCTGGTCCACGACCTGGGCGACGGGCTGCGCGCGGTGCTCGGCTACCGGGACGGCCGGCTGGCGCTGTCCGTGACCCGCCTCCCCGCCCTGGCCACCGGCCACCGCCCCGGGCCGGACACCCTGGAGCTGACCGGCCGGCTGTACGGGGACGCCCGGCCGACGGCCCTCGTGCTGACGGGCGAGGGGGGCGCCGAGCACGTCTGCCCGGTGCGGTGCGGGGACGGCTTCAGCACCCGGATCCCCCTTGCCGCGCTCACCGCCGGGTCCGGCGGCCGGTGGCGGGCCGCGCTCCTGACCGACGGCGTCCGCGTGCCGCTCGCCGCGGCCCCGGACCTGGCGCCGCCCGCGTGCGCCGACGCGGCGGGCGTCCTGGTGGTGGACCCGTCCGGCGAGCCGCGCCTGGACCACGCGGAGGCCGCTCCGGACGGCGGGCTGCGTATCGGCGGGACCGGGCGCGGGGCGCTGCTCGAACTGCGGCACAGCACGCTGGGCGAGACGGTGGCCGTGCCCCTGCCCGTTCCTGTCGCCGGCCGGGGGCACTCGGACCGGCACGGGGGCCGCTTCACCGCCGTACTCGCGCCGCCTCCCCGCGAAGGCGACTGGGAGGTCTTCCTGGACGACCGGCCCGTGCGTGTGGGGACTGCGCTCGGAGCTCTCCTGCCGCTGCACGCTCCCGGGGGCCGTTTCCGCCTCGACCGCCGTCACGGCGACCGGCTCACCGTGCACGGCGCGCCGGCGCTCGACGACGCGGAGCGGAGCGCGTACCGGCAGGGCCTGCTGCGGACGGCGCACTACCCGGCGCGGCGGACGCTGCCGCTCCGGGACGCCGTGCTCTACGCCGGAGACGCCGGCGACGCGGGCGGGGGCTCCCTTCGCGCCGTGCACGCCGAACTCGTGCGCCGGAGCACCGATGCCGAGCACCTCTGGGTCACCGACGGTTCCCCGGGGGCCGCGACGCGCGTACCGTCCACGGCCGTCCCCGTCGTGGCGTACAGCACCGCCTGGTACGAGGCGCTGGCGCGGGCCCGCCGTATCGTCGCGGCCGGGCAGCTGCCGGTCCGGTTCGAGCGCCGGCCGGACCAGACCGTCGTCCAGACCTGGCACGGCACGCCGCTCGGCCGCTTCGGACTGGACCTCACGGGCACCCTGTACGCCGACCACCAGGACCTCGGCACGCTGGAGCACCGCTCCGCCCAGTGGTCGGTCCTGGTCTCCCCCAGCGCCTACGCCACCCCGCACCTCCGGCGCGCCCTGGGCTACCGCGGCGAGGTGCTGGAGGCGGGCTGCCCGGCCGACGACCTGCTGTGCGCCCCGGGCCGGGACAAGACGGCCGAGCGGGTGCGCCGCGGGCTGGGCGTCCCGGACGGCCACCGGGTGGTGCTGTACGCGCCGACGTACCGCGACCACCTCGCACACCCGCCGGCCCTCGTCCCCCCGGGCTCCGGTCCGCTGTACCGCTGGGACCCGGCGCTCGACCTGCCCGCGCTGGCCCGGTCGCTGGACGGCCGGACCACCGTGCTGGTCCGCAGGCATCCCCGGGTGACGGGCAGCGTGCCGGCGCACCCCGCCCTGCGTGACGTGTCCGCGCACCCGGACACCACCGAGCTGCTGCTGATCGCCGATGTGCTGGTCACCGACTACTCGGGGGTCGCGTTCGGCTTCGCGCACACCGGCCGCCCGATGCTCTTCCACACCCCCGACCTGGAGCACTACCGGGACACCGTGCGCGGATTCTGCCTGGACTTCGAGACCAGGGCGCCCGGGCCGCTGCTCGTCACCACCGAGGAGGTGGCGCAGGCCCTGCGGGCCACACCGGCGTCGGCCTGCCGCCACGCGGAGGCGTACGAGGCGTTCCGGCGGGACCACTGCGGGCCCGCCGACGGTGCCGCCGCCCGCCGCGTCGTGGACCGGCTGCTGGACGAGGGAGGCTCCCCGGGGCCCGTCAGGCCTTGAGGGCCCGGACCGCCGAGGCCGCGAGGTCGTCCAGATACCCCTTGGGCAGGTCGCCCCGGACCACGACGAGCCGCCAGTACAGCGGCCCCACGATGAGGTCCAGCGCCCGGTCGGGATCGCTGCCCTCGGGCAGTTCACCACGCTCCACGGCCGCCCGTACGACCACGGCGGCCACCCCCTGCTGCTGGTCGAGCAGGGCCGCCTTGATGGCCTCGGAGATCTCCGGGTTACGGGCCGCCTCGACCAGCAGGTCGGGGATCACCTGCGAGGCCACGGGGTGACGCAGGGCGTACGCGGCCAGTTCCAGCACGGCGCGCACATCCCCGTACAGCGAACCCGTCGCGGGCGCCGGCATGCCCTGCGCGGCGACGGCCGCGACCAGGTCAAGGACGAGGTGGAGCTTGGACTTCCAGCGGCGGTAGACGGCCGTCTTGCCCACGCCCGCGCGCCGCGCGATGCCCTCGATCGACATCCGCGCGAATCCGACGGCGGCCAGCTCCTCGAAGACGGCGCCGCGGATCGCGTCGGTCACGTCCTCCCGCAGCACCGCGGCACCTGCCGGGGTGCGGCGCCCGGTTCGCCGTTCGGTGGTCATGGCCCGAATGATAGACCGTAACGACGAAACGGTTGCGTTGCGACGTACAAACGTCCTACTGTCGGCGTTGCGACGATACGGTGCCGTCCCATCGAGCCGGATCCGTCCGCCCTGATCCCCCCGCCTCCTGTCGAAAGCGACCGTGGTGAGCCAGACAGCAGCCCCGCCGGCCCCGGTGGACACCGCCTCCCCCGACCTCCTGCCCGTGTACGAACCCGGCGAGCTGGCCGCGCTCGCGGCCCGGCACGGGCTGACCGTCAGCGGGGCCCGGCCGACGCTCGGTGCGTACGTCCGGCAGCTCTGGGGGCGCAGGCACTTCATCACCGCCTTCGCCACGGCCAAGCTGACCGCGCAGTACAGCCAGGCGAAGCTCGGCCAGATCTGGCAGATCATGACCCCGCTGCTCAACGCGACGGTCTACTACTTCATCTTCGGCATCCTGATGGACACCAAGCGCGGGGTCCCCGACTTCGTGCCCTTCCTGGTCACCGGCGTCTTCATCTGGACGTTCACCGCAAGCTCGATCACCGCCGGCACCCGGGCCATCAGCGGCAACACCGGGCTCGTCCGGGCCCTGCACTTCCCGCGCGCCTCCCTGCCGATCGCCCTGGCCATCCAGCAGCTCCAGCAGCTGCTGTTCTCGCTGGCCGCGCTGTTCATGATCCTGCTGGCCTTCGGCCAGTACCCGCGGCCGTCGTGGCTGCTCGCGATCCCGGCGCTGGCCCTGCAGGCCCTGTTCAACACGGGCGTCTCGATGGTCATGGCCCGGCTGGCCGCCAAGACCCCCGACATCGCGCAGCTGACCCCCTTCATCCTGCGCACCTGGATGTACGCGTCGGGCGTCATGTGGAGCCTCGACCACCTGCTCAGCGGCGACCGGGTCCCGCGGCTCGTCCTGCTGGCCCTGGAGTGCAACCCGGCGGCCGTCTACATCGACCTGGTGCGCTTCGCCCTGATCGACAGCTTCACCGGCGCACAGCTGCCCCCGCATGTGTGGGCCGTCGCGACGGGCTGGGCGCTCGTCTGCGGCATCGGCGGATTCGTCTTCTTCTGGAAGGCGGAAGAGAGGTACGGACGTGGCTGACATCACCGACACACGTGTCCCCACCGTCGTCGTCGACGACGTCCACATCACCTACACGGTGAACGGCGCCCGCACCGGACGGGGCAGCGCCACCTCCGCCCTGAACCGGATCGTGTCCCGGAGCCAGCCCCGGGGCGCGCGCCAGGTGCACGCCGTGAAGGGCGTCAGCTTCGCCGCGTACAAGGGCGAGGCCATCGGCCTGATCGGCTCCAACGGATCCGGGAAGTCGACGCTCCTGAAGGCGATCGCGGGGCTGCTGCCCCCGTCGAAGGGCCGGGTCCACACCCAGGGCCAGCCCTCGCTGCTCGGCGTGAACGCCGCCCTGATGAGCGACCTGACCGGCGAGCGCAACGTCGTGCTCGGCGGCCTGGCCATGGGCATGACGCGCGAACAGATCCGCGAGCGCTACCAGGACATCGTCGACTTCTCCGGCATCAACGAGAAGGGCGACTTCATCACCCTGCCCATGCGGACGTACTCCTCGGGCATGGGCGCCAGGCTGCGCTTCTCCATCGCGGCCGCCAAGAGCCACGACGTCCTGCTGATCGACGAGGCGCTGTCCACCGGCGACGCCAAGTTCCAGCGGCGCAGCAAGGACCGGATCATGGAGCTGCGCGAGGAGGCCGGCACGGTGTTCCTGGTCAGCCACAGCAACAGGTCGATCACCGACACCTGCGACCGGGCGATCTGGCTGGAGGCGGGCACCCTGCGCATGGACGGGCCCGCCAAGGAGGTCGTCGCCGCGTACGAGGAGTTCACCGGGCCCGCGAAGCCGAAGAAGGCCAAGAAGTAACGCGAAGCCCCTAAAACCCCGAAGCCGTCCGCCGGACGGGCCGATGAGGCCCGTCCGGCGGACGGCTCTGTGACGGCCGTGCGGCCGCCCCGGGTCAGGCGTGCGTACGCAGCAGGGTCCGCATCGTCCGCATGGCCACCGACAGGTTCGCCAGGTCGAAGGACTCCGAACCCCGGATCTCCTCCAGGGTGGAGCGCGAACGCGCCAGGATCGCGGCGTTCTTCTCCTCCCAGTCCTTGAACCGCTGCTCGGGCGACGACGCGCCGTTGCCGACGGACAGGACGTCCGACGTGAGCGCGGCGTGCGCGGCGTACAGGTCCTCGCGGATGGAGGCGCGGGCCATGGACTGCCAGCGGTCGCCCCGCGGCAGCTCGATGATCCGGTCCATCAGCTGGGTGATCCCCAGCCGGTCGGCGAGGTCGTAGTACACCTCGGCGACGGCCAGCGGGTCCTTGCCCGTACGGTCCGCGATCGCCACGATGTCCAGCACCGGGAAGGCCGACGAGAAGCCCGCGACCCGCCCGGCCAGCTCCTCGGGGACACCCACCGAGGTGAGCTCGTCGAGGATCGACCGGTACCACTCGATGTCGGCGCCCTTGAGCAGCTTGGGCAGCTCCGCCCAGACCCGCTCGACCCCGTCCCGGAAGAACCCGACGGTCTCCGCGATCTCGACCGGCTGCGGCCGGTTGCCCAGCAGCCAGCGGGAGCCGCGCTCGACGAGCCGGCGCGAGTGCAGCCGGATCCGGGTCTGGACATCGGCGGCCACCGTGTTGTCGAGCGCCTCCACGGCGTCCCACACCTCGGAGAGGCCGAAGATCTCACGGGCCGCGAACTGGGCCCGCACGATCTCCTCCAGCGACGCCCCGGTCTCCTCGCGCAGCCGGTGCAGGAACGTCGAACCACCGGTGTTCACCGTGTCGTTGACCAGCACCGTCGTGATGATCTCGCGGCGCAGCGCATGCCCGTCGACCGCCTCGGGGAACCGCTCGCTCAGCTGCTTCGGGAAGTAGGCGTGCACCAGCTTCTGCAGGTGCGCGTCGTCCGGAAGGCTGGTGGAGATCAGCTCCTCGGCCGCCGTGATCTTCGTGTAGGCGATCAGCACGGCGAGCTCCGGCTGGCTGAGGCCCTTGCCGTGGTTCAGCAGCTCGCGGATCTGGCGGTCGTTCGGCAGGAACTCCAGCGCACGGTCCAGGTGCCCCTCACGGCCGAGCCTGCGCATGAAGCGCTGGTGGGCGTGGAGGAGGGACGGCGCCTGGGCGCAGGCGTTGGAGAGCGCGACGTTCTGCGCGTAGTTGTTGCGCAGCACGAGCTGTCCGACCTCGTCGGTCATCTCGGCGAGCACCTTGTTGCGCTGCTTGACGGTCATGTCGCCGTCCCGCACCAGGCCGTTCAGCAGGATCTTGATGTTCACCTCGTGGTCGGAGGTGTCCACGCCGGCGCTGTTGTCGATGGCGTCGGTGTTGATCCGGCCGCCGGACCGGGCGAACTCGATCCGGCCGAGCTGGGTGGCACCGAGGTTGCCGCCCTCACCGACGACACGGGCCCGCAGGTCCGCGCCGTTGACCCGGATCGCGTCGTTGGCCTTGTCGCCGACGTCGGCGTTCGATTCGGCCGTCGACTTGATGTACGTACCGATGCCGCCGTTCCACACGAGGTCGACCGACGCCTTGAGGATGTTCTGCATCAGCTCGGCGGGGGTCATCTTCGTGACCTTGGAGTCGATGCCGAGCGCCGCGCGGATGTGCGCGTTGATCGGGATCGACTTCGCGGAACGCGGGTGGACGCCGCCGCCCGCGGACAGCAGGTCCGTGTCGTAGTCCGCCCAGGAGCTGCGCGGCAGGTCGAACAGCCGGCGCCGCTCGGCGTACGAGGTCGCGGCGTCCGGGTCCGGGTCGATGAAGATGTGCCGGTGGTCGAAGGCCGCGACCAGCCGGATGTGCTCGGAGAGCAGCATCCCGTTGCCGAAGACGTCACCGGACATGTCGCCGACGCCGACGACGGTGAAGTCCTCGGTCTGGGTGTCGTGGCCCAGCTCGCGGAAGTGCCGCTTCACGGACTCCCAGGCACCGCGGGCGGTGATGCCCATGCCCTTGTGGTCGTAGCCGGCCGAGCCTCCGGACGCGAAGGCGTCGCCGAGCCAGAAGCCGTAGGAGACGGCGACGTCGTTGGCGATGTCGGAGAAGCTCGCGGTGCCCTTGTCGGCGGCGACGACGAGGTAGGTGTCGTCCTCGTCGTGACGGACCACCTCCGCGGGGTGCACGACCTCGCCCGTCACCATGTTGTCGGTGATGTCGAGCAGGGCCGAGATGAAGATCTTGTAGCAGGCGATGCCCTCGGCGAGCCAGGCGTCACGGTCGACGGCCGGGTCCGGGAGCTGCTTGGCGACGAACCCGCCCTTGGCGCCCACCGGCACGATCACGGTGTTCTTGACCATCTGCGCCTTGACCAGGCCGAGGATCTCCGTACGGAAGTCCTCCCGCCGGTCCGACCAGCGCAGCCCGCCGCGGGCGACCTTGCCGAAGCGCAGGTGGACGCCCTCGACGCGCGGCGAGTAGACCCAGATCTCGAACGCCGGGCGCGGTGCCGGGAGGTCCGGGATGGCCTGCGGGTCGAACTTCATCGACACGTAGCCGTGCGGCTCGTGGTCGTCGGCCAGCTGGAAGTAGTTGGTCCGCAGCGTGGCCTTGATGACGGTGAGGAAGGACCGCAGGATCCGGTCCTCGTCCAGGGAGGCGACCTGGTCGAGGGCCCCGTCCAGCTCCTCCAGCAGCCCGTCCGTCAGCTCCGTGCCGGCCTTCTGGCGGACCGGGGACATCCGGGCCTCGAAGAGGGAGACCAGGAGCCGGGTGGTGTGGACGTTGTTGCGGAGGGTGTCCTCCATGTAGTCCTGGCTGAACGTCGAACCCGCCTGGCGCAGGTACTTCGCGTAGGCGCGCAGCACCATGGCCTGACGCCAGTCGAGACCGGCGCCCAGCACCAGGGAGTTGAAGCCGTCGTTCTCCGCCTCGCCGGTCCAGATGGCGGCGAACGCCTCCTGGAAGCGGTCCCGGGCGTCGTCGGCGAGGTAGTCGCCGTTGCCCGTGGCCTTCTTCGGCAGGCGCAGCCCGAAGTCGTAGATCCAGGCGTGCGTGCCGTCGGAGCAGCGCAGCTCGTACGGACGCTCGTCGACGACCTCGACGCCGAGCTGCTGGAGCGCGGGGAGGACGGCGGAGAGGGAGACCTGCTCACCGGTCCGGTAGATCTTGAAGCGGCGCTCGGCGGGGCCGGCGCCGACCGGCTCGTACAGGCTGAGCGCGAAGTCCTCGCGTTCGCTCTTGAGCTCCTCGAGGTGGACCAGGTCGGCCACGGCGGCGCGCGGCGAGTGGTCGGCCTTGTAGCCCTCGGGGAAGGAGTGCGCGTAACGGCGCAGCAGCTCGGCGGCGCGCTCCTCACCGCACTCGGCGCCCAGCGCCTCCTGGAAGCCGTCGGCCCAGGAGCGGGCGGCCTCGACGAGGCGCGCCTCGATGCGGTCGGCGTCCGCGTCGGTGAGGTGCGGGAGCTCGGTGCCCGGCGGGACCCGGACGACGAAGTGCAGCCGGGAGAGGATCGACTCGGTGTTCCAGGCCGTGAAGTCGACGCTGGTGCCGCCCAGTTCCTCCTTGAGGATGTCGATCAGGCGGAGCCGCACACCGGTGGTGTAGCGGTCGCGCGGCAGGTAGACGAGGGCGGAGTAGTAGCGCCCGTACTCGTCCTGGCGCAGGTAGAGCCGCAGCCGGCGGCGCTCCTGGAGGTACAGCACGGACGTGACGATGGAACGCAGCTGGTCGACGGGCGTCTGGAAGAGCTCGTCGCGCGGGTACGTCTCCAGGATCTGGAGCAGGTCGCGGCCGTCGTGGCTGTTGGGCGTGAAGCCGGCGCCCTCCAGCACCTCGGCGACCTTGCGGCGCACGACGGGCACCCGGCGCACCGACTCGGTGTACGCGGCGGAGGAGAACAGACCGAGGAAGCGCCGCTCGCCGACGACGTTGCCCTCGGCGTCGAACTTCTTCACCCCGACGTAGTCCAGGTAGCTGGGGCGGTGCACGGTCGCCCTGCTGTTCGCCTTCGTCAGGACGAGGAGCTTGTGCTCCCGGGCCTTGGCGCGGGCGTCCGCGGGCAGCCGGTCGAACGACGGGCTCACCGGGTGCGCCTCGTCCTCCGTGTGCTTCGGGTCGGAGCGCAGGATGCCCAGACCGGTGCCGGGGACGGCCGTCAGCGCGTCGGAGTCACGGAGCTCGTACTCCCGGTACCCGAGGAAGGTGAAGTGGTCGGCGGAGAGCCAGCGCAGCAGCTCACGGGCCTCCTCGACCTCCTCGTCGCCCAGCTCGTCGAGCGGCTCCGCGGGGAGGTCGTCGGCGATCCGCAGGGCGGCGTCGCGCATCTTCTCCCAGTCCTCGACGGTCTCCCGTACGTCGGACAGGACGCGCAGCAGGTCGGCGGTGATCTGCTTCAGGTCCGCGCGGTCCGTCTCACGGTCGATCTCGACATGGATCCAGGACTCGACGACGGCGTCGTGCGGCAGCTCGGCTCCGGCCTCCTTGCGGCCGCCGGAGCGCTTCGATCCGTTGCTCCTGGCCGGGTCGGCGAACACCTCGATCAGCTTGCCGGTGACATCGCGGCGGACGATGACCTGCGGGTGGATCACGAGGTGGATGCCGCGGCCCTGCCGGGACAGCTCGTTGGTGACCGAATCGACCAGGAAGGGCATGTCGTCGGTGACGACCTCGACGACGGAGTGGCTGTTCGTCCAGCCGTTCTCCTCGACGGTCGGGGTGTGCACCCGGACGTTCGCGGTGCCCTGCGGGCGGTTCTCGGCGAGACGGTAGTGCGAGGAGGCAGCCCCGAAGATGTCGACCGGGTCGCGGTCGCTGATGTCCTCCGGAGCGGTGTGCAGGTAGTAGCGCTGGAGATAGGCGAGCAGCGGGTCCGGGCCCGCGCCCTGGTCCCGGCCGGCCTCGGTGCCTTCCTCCGCGCCGCTGCCGGCCCCTTCGGCGAGGTGCACCCGGAGGCCACCTCCCGGGCCACCGACACCACCGCCCGGACTGTTGTCAGCTACCCGGGCCGCCCGTGCGAGCAGCTCGGCCTTGGCTTCGTCCAGCTTGGTCTGCATGTCCTCTGGCTCCTGTCGCGCGCCGTTGCGTGACGTAGGTGAAGAAGGCGACGTACCGCCACGACGCGGGGTTTCCGGTCTGGTTCGACGCTATGCCGCCGGGGGAGATTCCCGGGCCCATATCGGCCATGTTCGGCAGACGGCCCGGGACGCGGAGATCGCGCATCGCCCGGGTGCTGTGGCACTCCGGGCGCAGGCCGGGGGCTTCGCTGCCCCCGAGGCGTATCGCGCTGATCACCGCACCAGGCTATCCCTCCCGCACCCACAACCGTCATGAGCCGCATATGTACAAAAGAAGACCCCGAACTTTGACACTCTGGACATCGCACGGGACCGTTCCTGCACGTAAGGGCGCACAGACGGGCAGATGCGCTCAGTCCGCCATCAGCTCGGCCAGCGCGACGGCCTCGGCGAGCGTGTCCACCACGGGCACACCCGCCGCTTCCAGGCTGCTGCGGCTGTGCGAGCCACCGGTGTAGAGCACGGCGCGCGCGCCGACGTGCGCGGCGGCCACGGCGTCGTCCACCGCGTCACCGATGACCACCGCGGACTCCGGAGCTATCCCGCCGAGCACCTCGAAGTGGCGCTCCATGTGCTGGGCCTTGCTGCCGCCGGAGGGGCCCGTACGGCCGTCGACGCGGACGAAGTGGCGCTCGATGCCGTATCCCCGGACCACCGGGACCAGATGCTCATGGCCGTACATGCTGAGCAGCGACTGGCTCCGGCCGCCGGCCTGCCAGCGGGTCAGCAGCTCCTCGACGCCGTCGGTCAGCCCGCAGGCCGTCCGCTGCTCGGTGTAGTGCCGGTGGAAGAGGCCGTCCATCCGCTCCCACTCGGCGGGGGTGGGGAGCCTGCCCATGAGCCGCTCGTAGAACTTGGGTATCGGCACGCAGTACATCTCGCGGTACTGGTCCAGCGTGAGCGGCTCCAGGTCGACCTCGGCGAAGGCGGCGTTCGTCGCCCCGAGGACCGCGTGGATGTCGTCGAGCAGTGTGCCGTTCCAGTCCCAGACCAGATGTGTGCGGTGCTTCCCCGATGTCGCCATGAGTAGAACGTACTCGCCGGGTACGACAGCCACCGCCGGGCGGCCGGTCGGGCGGCCGGACGGTGAGGCCGGCAGGCGGTCAGGCCAGCAGGCCGGGGATCTCCTGGATCCCGAACCACAGCAGCTCGTGGTCCTCCGCACCGTCCACGGTGAACTGCGCGTCGTCGTCGCCCAGGTCCGCGGCGCCCAGCGCCGCGGCCGCGGCGGCGACGTCCTTCTCGGCGTCGTCGGCGTCCACGTGCACGGCGGCGGCCTTCGCCAGCGCCACCGCGTCCGCGATGCGCACCTCGCCGAGCGAGGACGCGTCCAGGACGTGGTCGGGATCGGCCACCGCCGCCCCGTCCGGCACGTCCAGGGCGACGACGACCCGGCGCCGGGTCTCCTCGGGCCGGCCCGCGATCAGCCGCAGGGAGGCGGAGGCGGCCCGGTTGAGCGCCGCGTACTCCAGCTCCTCGATGTCGTCGGAGACGTACCACTCGCGCAGACCGGGCGTCACGGCGTAGGCGGTGAGCGGCCCCGGACCGACCTCGCCCGCCTTCTGCACGGCGGCGAGACCGGAGAGGGTCAGGGGGACGTACACACGCATGGCTGACCGCTTTCGTAGTCGATGACGCCATCAGGATACGTGCGACGTCCCCCTTCGGGGTTGCCGATCCGCCCGCCGCTGTCCACCGCGCGACGGCCGTCACCCCCGCTGTTCCCTTGCGGCGCCGGGCCCCTCACCCGGATAGGTGATCTCCCCGGACGCGCGACGGGCCCGCGTCGCCGGTTGCGGGGCCGACGCCCCGGCCCGTAGAAGATCCCCAGCAAAGTTACCGCCCGGTACTCACCGGGCTCCGGACAGCAGCCACGGGGGCTACGAGCATGAGCAAGGACAGGACGAGGCCGGCCGGACGACGCGACGGCAGCAGGCCGGGCACGGTACCGCCGCAACGGCCCCGGCGGCCGCTGCGCCCGCACCAGTGGTTCGCGGAACGCCTGCTCGCCGTCCTCAGCGGCCAGCGGCCGGTCCACTGGATGCTCGGCCACACGATCGGCGAGGCCTACGACCAGCTCGCCGAGCTCGCCCCGGACGCGCCGCTCGGCGCGGGCTGCCGGCGCCCGGTCGTCCGCGCCTGCCACGGGAGCCGGCCGGCCGACGGCGTGGTCGAGGCCTTCGCCAGCATCGCCACGGGCGAGCAGGTCCGCGCCATGGCCTTCCGCCTGGAACAGGGCCCCGACCTCCGCTGGCGCTGCGCCGCCATCGACCTGGGCGGCGAACGCCTCCCGGCGGTCAGGTAGGGAGTCGAGGACACACCGCGCCGAACCCGCACAACAGCCCCAGGGGGCCGCAGGAGCGCCTCTCCGGCCCCGGGGCGCCAGGGAGGCACCCGCACACACCCACCGACCCGGAGAACCCCGCAGAAGCCCACCAAACGCACCTGGCCCGGACACCCCAAGGGCATCCGGGCCAGGCAGGCAGGGCCGCTACTTCTTGCGGCGCCGCCCACTCGCGCTCTTCTGCGCCTTACGACGCTCCGCCCGGGTCATGCCGTCACCCTCGGCCCGCGCACCGTCGCCGTTGGAGAAGTCACCCTCGACGACACCGCCCTCACCGTCCACCGTGGGGGCGGAGAAGTGCAGCCGGTCCGGGCGCTGCGGGGCGTCCAGGCCCTTGGCCCGGATCTCCGGGCGTCCGGTACCCGCCGCCACCGGCGCGTCCTGCTTCTCGAGCGAGGTCCGCTCCGCGTCGTCCTGCACCGGGACCTCCTCGACCTGCTGCTCGACCTGGACCTCCAGGTTGAACAGGTAGCCGACGGACTCCTCCTTGATGCCTTCCATCATGGCGTTGAACATGTCGAAGCCCTCGCGCTGGTACTCGACCAGCGGGTCCTTCTGCGCCATGGCCCGCAGCCCGATGCCCTCCTGGAGATAGTCCATCTCGTAGAGGTGCTCACGCCACTTGCGGTCCAGGACCGACAGGACCACGCGCCGCTCCAGCTCACGCATGATGTCCGAGCCGAGCGTCTTCTCACGCTCCGCGTACTGGTCGTGGATGTCGTCCTTGACCGACTCGGCGATGAAGTCGGCGGTCACGCCGGCCAGGTCGCCCGCGGCCTCCTCGAGCTCCTCGACCGTGACCTTCACCGGGTAGAGCTGCTTGAAGGCGCCCCACAGCCGGTCGAGGTCCCACTCCTCGGCGAAGCCCTCGGCCGTCTCCTGCCGGATGTAGTCGTCGATCGTGTCGTCCATGAAGTGGCGGATCTGGTCCTGCAGGTCCTCGCCCTCCAGGACGCGGCGACGCTCGCCGTAGATGACCTCGCGCTGCCGGTTGAGCACCTCGTCGTACTTCAGGACGTTCTTACGCGTCTCGAAGTTCTGCTGCTCGACCTGCGACTGCGCGGAGGCGATCGCCCGGGTCACCATCTTGTTCTCGATGGGGACGTCGTCGGGCACGTTCGCCATCGACATGACGCGCTCGACCATCTGCGCCTTGAACAGCCGCATCAGGTCGTCGCCCAGCGACAGGTAGAACCGGGACTCGCCCGGGTCGCCCTGGCGGCCGGAACGACCGCGCAGCTGGTTGTCGATACGGCGCGACTCGTGCCGCTCCGTGCCCAGCACGTACAGCCCGCCGAGCTCCTTGACCTCTTCGAACTCCGCCTTCACGGCCTGCTCGGCCTTCTCCAGCGCGGCGGGCAGGGCGGCCGCCCACTGCTCGACGTGCTCCACGGGGTCGAGGCCGCGCTGGCGCAGCTCCGCCTCGGCGAGGTCGTCCGGGTTGCCGCCGAGCTTGATGTCGGTGCCTCGGCCGGCCATGTTCGTGGCGACCGTGACGGCGCCCTTGCGGCCGGCCTGCGCGACGATCGTCGCCTCACGGTCGTGCTGCTTGGCGTTGAGGACCTCGTGCTGCACACCGCGCTTGGAGAGCTGCTGCGAGAGGTACTCGGACTTCTCGACGGAGGTCGTGCCGACCAGGATCGGCTGCCCCTTCTCGTGCTTCTCCGCGATGTCGTCGACGACCGCGGCGAACTTCGCGACCTCGGTGCGGTAGATCAGGTCCGACTGGTCGGCACGGACCATGGGCCGGTTCGTCGGGATCGGCACGACGCCGAGCTTGTAGATCTGGTGGAACTCGGCGGCCTCGGTCATCGCCGTACCGGTCATGCCGGAGAGCTTGCCGTACAGGCGGAAGAAGTTCTGCAGGGTGATCGTGGCGAGCGTCTGGTTCTCGTCCTTGATGTCCACCCCTTCCTTCGCCTCGATGGCCTGGTGCATGCCCTCGTTGTAGCGGCGGCCGGCGAGGATACGGCCGGTGTGCTCGTCGACGATCATGACTTCGCCGTCGATGACGACGTAGTCCTTGTCGTTCTTGAAGAGCTCCTTGGCCTTGATCGCGTTGTTCAGGTAACCGACGAGCGGGGTGTTCACCGACTCGTAGAGGTTGTCGATCCCGAGCCAGTCCTCGACCTTCGAGACACCGGGCTCGTGGATGGCCACGGTCCGCTTCTTCTCGTCGACCTCGTAGTCGCCGGTCTCCTCGATGCCCTTCAGCGGGTTGCCCGCCTCACCCCTGGTGAGACGCGTGACCAGCTTGGCGAAGTCGCCGTACCACTTGGTGGCCTGGTCGGCCGGGCCGGAGATGATCAGCGGCGTACGGGCCTCGTCGACGAGGATCGAGTCGACCTCGTCAACGATGGCGAAGTTGTGGCCGCGCTGGACGAGCTCGTCCCTGGACCACGCCATGTTGTCGCGGAGGTAGTCGAAGCCGAACTCGTTGTTCGTGCCGTACGTGATGTCGCAGGCGTACTGCTCGCGGCGCTGGGCCGGAGTCATGTTGGCGATGATGCAGCCGACCTCGAGGCCGAGGAACTTGTGCACCCGGCCCATCATCTCGGAGTCGCGCTCGGCCAGGTAGTCGTTGACCGTGATCAGGTGCACACCCTTGCCGGAGAGCGCGTTGAGATACGCGGGCAGGGTACCGACGAGGGTCTTGCCCTCACCGGTCTTCATCTCGGCCACATAGCCGAGGTGCAGGGCGGCACCGCCCATCATCTGGACGTCGTAGTGGCGCTGTCCGAGGACGCGCTTCGCGGCCTCACGGACGGTCGCGAATGCTTCGGGAAGCAGGTCGTCCAGGCTCTCGCCGTCCGCGTACCGTTCCTTGTACTCGTCGGTGAGCGCCCGCAGCTCGGCGTCGGAGAGGTTGACGAAGTCCTCTTCGATGGAGCTGACCTGGTCCGCGATGCGGTGCAGTTTGCGCAGGATCTTGCCTTCGCCTGCACGCATGAGCTTGTTGAAGACGGACACTGAGGCTGGTCTCCTTGCCGGTCGGGCCTGGCACTGGGTCGTGTGATGGACTCTGGCGCGGGCACGGCAGGTGGGCCCCACCGCAACGGCCATCGTAAGCGAGGACCCCGCCACGCCGGGAGGGCTGCCACGGCGTTCTCCCCGCCGCGCCCTTCCAGGACAACGGCCGGAGGGGACGGAAGGTGCCGGGAAGCACCGAAAAGTGCTCGCTTCCCGCGCTCCCCCTCACCAGAATTCGTGCATGGAACCCACCGCGCTCACCACTGAACGCCTGTTCATGCGCCCCTTCGCGCCCGAGGACGCCGACGCGGCGTACCTCGCGTGCCAGGATCCCGAGATCCAGCGCTGGACGGTTGTCCCGTCGCCGTACACCCGTGCCGACGCGGAACTCTTCACCCGGAAGCTCTCCCCCTCGGGCTGGCAGGACGACACGATGTACAACTTCGCGGTCCTCCTGCGGGACGGCGGGCCGCTCATCGGCGCGCTCGGCGTCAACCGCCGTACCCTTCCCGGCACGTACGAGGTGGGCTTCTGGATCGCGAAGGAGCACCGTGGCGTCGGCTACATGACGGAAGCGGTGCTGGCGGCGGCCCGCTGGTCGTTCACCGCCCTCGCCGCGGACCGCCTGGAGTGGAGGGCCGAGATCGGCAACGCTCCGTCCAGGGCGGTCGCCCTGCGTGCGGGGTTCCGCATGGAGGGTGAGCAGCGGTCGGCCCTGTTCAACAAGGGCATACGACGCGACACCTGGGTCGGCGCCCTCCTCCCGGCCGATCTGGGGCTGCCCGGCACCCATCCCCACCGACCGGCCCCCGATGTCAGTGGCGCGCTCTAGGGTTCGACGCATGACGTCTGTGCCGCCGCCCGTCCTGGAACTCTCCGCCGACCAGGCGCGCCGTATCGCGCTGCGCGCCCAGGGACTCCTGGGCGCTCCCGACCGCCGGGGCGGGGTGCCCGGGGTGCTGCGCCGTCTCGGAGCCGTCCAGCTCGACACCATCTCGGTCCTGGCCCGATCGCACGAGCTCGTGCCGTACGCGCGTCTCGGCGCGCTCGGCCGCCGTGCGGTCGACGAGGCCTACTGGTCGGGCGGCCGCTCCTTCGAGTACTGGTCGCACGCCGCCTGTGTCCTGCCGGTCGAGGAGTGGCCGCACTTCGCGTTCCGCCGCCGCGCCTACCGGGCCCGGCCGCACTGGAACCACGACCTGCCCGACGGGGCCTACAGGACGGTGATCGACCAGCTGCGCGCCGAGGGCCCGCTCACGGCGACGGAGCTCGGCGGCGCGAAGAACGGCGGGGAGTGGTGGGACTGGTCGGCGTCCAAGGTCGCCGTCGAGCGGGCCCTGATGTACGGCGAGGTGGTGTGCACCGAGCGGCGCGGCTGGAAGCGGGTCTACGACCTGGCCGAGCGCGCGATCCCGGCGGCCGTGCTCCACGACGACCTGGACGACAGGGAGTGCCTGCGCCGGCTGGTGGCCCTGGCGGGGCAGTCGCTGGGCGTGGGCACCCGGACGGACATCGCCGACTACCACCGGATCAAGGCCGAGCAGTTCGACTCCGTCGTGGCGGAGTCCGGGCTGGTACCGGTGTCGGTGCGGGGCTGGGCGAAGCCGGCCTGGGCCCATCCCGACGCCCTCGCCTCGGAGCCGCGCGGACGGCACCGTACGACGCTGCTGTCGCCGTTCGACTCACTGATCTGGGAGCGCGCGCGCACGGAGCGGATCTTCACCTTCACCCACCGCCTGGAGGCGTACGTCCCCCGGGCCAAGCGGATCCACGGCTACTTCGCGATGCCGCTGCTGGCGGGTGGCAGGCTTCAGGGCCGGGTCGACCCGGCCAGGGAGGGCACCACGCTGGTCGCCCGCCAGGTGTCCCTGGACGGCGTCAAGTCCGCGGCGCCCATGGCCGAGGCCCTCGTGGAGGCGGCGTCCTGGGTCGGCTGCACGGACGTACGGCTGGAGCGCGTCGACGCGGCGGAGCTGCGCGAGCCGCTCATGGCGGAGATCGCCCGGGCCCTTCGGCAGGCACCGGACGCCGTGCGCCCTTCCGCTACCTGATCTCGAGGATCTTCTCCCGCATGGCATAGACCACGGCTTCCATCCGGGAGTGCAGCTGGAGCTTCTCCAGAATATTGCGGACGTGGTTCTTCACCGTGTTCTCGGAAATGAACAATTCCTTGGCGATATCACGGTTGTTCATGCCCGTGGCGACGAGCTTGAGCACTTCCAGCTCACGCTCGGTGAGCCGCGGCGCGGGAACGAGCCGGCGCTCGTCGGTGCGCTGAATCATCGACTTGAACTCGGTGAGCAGTTTGGACGCCATCGAGGGGCTGATCTGGGACTGGCCGTCCGCCACCGCGCGAATGGCCGTGGCCACCTCGTCGGTCGAGATCTCCTTGAGCAGATAGCCCGTGGCGCCCGCCTTGATCGCCTCGTAGAGGTCGGCCTCCTCATCGCTGATGGTCAGCATGATGATCTTCGCGCTGGGGGCCACCTCCTTGATGGAGGTGCAGGCTTCGATGCCGCCGCGCTTGGGCATCCTCACATCCATCAGCACGATGTCGGGCAGCAGATCCGCCGCCTTGTCGACGGCCTCCGCCCCGTCCCCCGCCTCTCCGACGACCTGGATGTCCTCCTCCTGCGCGAGGACGATCTCCAGGCCCCGGCGGAAGAGCGCGTGGTCGTCCACCACGAGGACCCTGATGGGTTCCTTGCGGGAACTGCCGTCGTCCGCAACGGAATCCGCACCGGCAGCGCTGTCGGCATCGTTCGTCCCGCGCACGGGCCCGAAGGTGTCCGCCATCGTTCCTCCCCCTGAAGGCCACTGCCTGAGGTCACAGGCTGTCCGCCAACGGCAGTGCACGGAGCACTGATTGGCCTGGGGCGCCATGATTTCATGCCCGGCCGCCGAAGCGGTGCCCCCGCGGTCGCACGCGGTGCCCCCGGGAGCGCGCTGACGCTTCCAGGGGCACCGCGTATCGGCTGTGAGCGATGGGTGTCAGCCGCCGAGCGCACCACCCGCGCCGCCCGCCTCGTCGGCGGCCAGCGGGTCGGTCCTCAGGTGAATGACACCGTAGTCATAGGCATGCCGCCGATAGACGACGCTGGGCTCCTTGGTCTCGGAGTCGACGAACAGGTAGAAGTCGTGCCCGACCAGCTCCATCTCGTAGAGCGCCTGGTCGAGCGTCATCGGCGCGGCGACGTGCATCTTCTCGCGCACCACGAGCGGTCCTTCGCCCTGTACCTCGAGCGAGCCGATCCTGGTGGTGGGCACGGACGGCTCCGGCTCGGTGGGGATCAGCTCCCCGTCCCCGTTGAACGAGGCGGCGTCCGGCACGACCTCGCCGACCGTGGCCGCCGACAGCCGGCCGTTGCCCCGCCTGCTGTAGCGCTTGTCGTGCTCCTTGCGCAACTGCGTGTCCAGCTTGTCCGTGGCCAGGTCAAGCGCTGCGTACGGGTCGCCTGCTGCCGCTTCCGCCCGGATGACCGGCCCACGCGAGCGGAGCGTGATCTCCACCCTTGCCGCACGGTCGGCCTGACGGGGATTGGGCTCCTTGGACACCTCGACGTCGAGGCTGATCACCTTGCCGTCGAACTTCTGGATCTTGTCCAGCTTCAGCTTCTCGGCCACGTGCTTGCGGAACCGCTCGGGTACCTCGGTCTTGCGGCCCTTGACGACGATGTCCACGCAGAACTCCGTTCCCGGATCGCTCCGCTTCGGCGGCGGAGCATCTCCCTTTTGCACCAGGCTCCGGTGATCGCCGGAGCCGCGGACTCGGTGGCTGTCACCTCCTCCTCCCCCGTCGGCAGGGACTCCACCCCACCGATTTCCATGCTTCTGGCGTACTGGTGAGTTACCTGCCCGAAACCTGGTGGCGCATTCACGGAGGTACGGAATTCACCGTCCCTCACAACCGAACATAGCCTGCCCACCACCGTGTCGGCACCCGCTACTCACGCGTACCTCCGATCGGGGCCCTTTACCCACGCACTACCTGCAACGATGAAAGTTATCTGTCAGTTCCGGTTTATTTCGAAGGCAGACGGAGAAGCTGCGACAACAGCAGCGCGCAGCCCGTCCGGCGCGCCCTCAGCCTGATCCCACGCGCCCCCCACGTCGCCCATGGCACGGCTGTCGCCCGCGGCACGGACACCACGGATCCCACGGGCCACACGAACCGCACGGGCCGCTTCCGCCAGTGACGCCCCCGTCGTCAGCAGGTCGTCCACCAGCACCACCCGGCCTCCGCCGAGCAGCCTCCGGCCGCCGTCCGCGACGACGAGGGCACCCGCCAGATTCGCCTGCCGCTCCCGGGCACCCAGCCCCGCCTGGTCGGCCACCGCGCGCCGCTGCCGCAGCACGGCCAGCACCCGGGCCGGCGTCCCTCCGCGCCGCAGTCCGGCCGCGGCGGCCGCCGCGATCCTGCGCACCGGATCATGACCGCGCCCGGCCGTCGCCCGCCGCGTGGACGGCACGGGGACCAGCAGCAAGGGACCCCGCTCACCGGAAGCCCCCGCTCCGGCCCGCACGGCGGCCGCCAGCGCCCCGCCGAGTACTCCGGCGAGGCCGAGTGCCCCTCGCTCCTTGTGGGCCAGCAGCATCGCCCGTACGGCGTTCTCGTACGACGCCGCCGCATGGACCGCCGGGAGTCCCGCGGGCTCGGGCGTGGGCCTCACCCGGCGCGGCCCGGCCGCCAGCCCGGCGGCACACTCCTCGCACAACTCCGTCCGCGGCCACCCGCAGCCGGCACAGGCCACGGGCAGCACCAGTCCGACGATCTCCTGCCACCAGCCGCGCACGGTCCCACTGTGACCGGGCGGTCAGGCACGCGCCACCCCTGTGGAAAACCCCTGTGGACAACCGGGGCCGCCCGCACCGGGGCTGGTCAGCCCGGGTAGACCAGCGAGGAGCCCTCCTTGAGAACCGTCTGCCAGTTGTCGCCCGGCGACAGCTTCACTATCCCGTCGCCCTCGGTGTCCGCCATCAGCGGAAGCTGGTCGTCGTCGGCGGCCGCCACGGCCGTCACCTGGTTCACGCCCGGCAGGACCCCCGAGGAGGAGGTGGACCCGTCGGCCTGGACGTAACGCACCTGCTGCACGCCGCCCTCCTCCTTGCCGACCACCACGAGACGGCTGCGCCCGGACCAGGAGACCGCCGTCACCTCGGCCAGCTGGGGCGCCGCCTGGCGCAGGTCCTCCACCGAGACCTGCTCGGTGTCCCCCGAGCCGTGCCGCTCGACCCGGCCGATGTGCAGCGTCGTATGCCCGTCCCTCGACACCCGCAGGGCGATCCGCACCCCGTCGGACGACATCCGCAGCGCCTCGATCCGCCCGCCGTTCAGGCCGGGCACCGAGACCTCCTGCGGTTCTCCGGAACCGCCGGCCAGACGCAGCAGCCGGGGATCCGCCGGATCGCGGTCGGCGACCCACAGATCACCCCGGCCGTCCCAGCTCGGTGCCGACAGGCGGTCCGAGGCCTTCTTCGCCGCGCTGGACACCACGGGGGCCGCCAGCTCGCTCTCCTCGCCGAGGGAGGACACGTAGAGGTGCTGCTGGTTCTGCGAGACCGCGGCGGCCTGCTGTTCGTCCCTGGCCACGCCCACGGCGCTCATGGCCGCCGCCCCGTTGCCCAGCGGGCCGATCACCGGCTCCGGCTCCCCGCCGCCCTTGCTGCTCCCGGGGATGCGCTGGACGTGCCCCTTGTCGTCCACGAAGTACTGGCTGGCGGGCTCGCCGGAGCCGTTGCCCGAGGCGAAGTCCTCCGCCTCGTCGGCGCCGAGGGAGCACAAGGGCCCCCGGTCACCCTGCAGCTCGACCTGCCCCACCCGGGCGGACGTCAGGTCCCGCAGCGTGAAGAGCACCTGGGCCGCCATCATCCGGCAGGCGCCCTGCCCCGCCCCGTCGGCCTTCTTGTTGAGCGGCACCTTCAGGACGTTCTGGTCGTCCGTCGTCAGTGAGGTGACCCCGCTCTTCAGCGCCGTCCCCTCCGGGAAGCGCGAATCGACCACCGGCCGCAGCCAGTTCGAGGGGCCTTCCAGCAGCGTCCGCACCGTCTGCGTGGCCGTGTCCATCCGCGTGACGGGGTCCGTGCGGTTCCGCACGTAGACGGGATCGGCGACCAGTGCCGCCGACTCGTCCGTCAGCCCGGCGGCGAAGTAGTACTTGTTCACGGACCGGTAGAGGCGCTTGAAGTCGGACTGCCCGAGCACCAGTCCGTCCGGGACGATGTCGATGCGCCACTCCTGCTTGCCGTCCGCCCCCTTCTCCCTGACCAGGTGCAGCATCTGGTCGTACTCCGACGGGGCCAGCGGCCGGTACGAACTCTGCGCGTCGACCGCCGCCACCTGCTCGCCGGTCAGCGCGTAGGTGGTCTCGGTGTTCCGGCGTTCCTTGTCGTGGATGGTGGGCCCGTTGCGGTTCGGCGCCTTGGCGAGCACCGTGATGCCCTCGCCCGGCTGCCACGCCTCGCCGGCCTCCGCCGTCAGGTACTGGCGGGTCGTACGGAAGTCCGGGTCGTCACTGGTCATCGACTCCAGGAAGCCGTCGACGACCTCGATGGGCGTGGCCCCCTCCCTCGGAGGGACGGCGTACACCTGGACCTGGGAATCGCCCGGCTGCGAGGCGTCGACCGCCTTCACGTCCCCGGTGACCGGCATCGCTCCGCACCCGGCGAGCAGCATGACGCCGCAGCCGAGCAGCACGGACAACCGCACCGCGCGGCGGTCCCGACGGCGGTCAGTGTCCACGTGTCGTGTCCTCCTGCTCCCGGTCCTGCGCCTCTGGGTCGGTGCCCCCGCCCGGCCGTTCCCCGGCCGGACGCGACACCACGCGTGCCCCACTGCCCGGCAGGGCCGCCGGATCGACCGACGCCGTCGTACGCGACGCCGTGGACCCGTGCGCCGGTCCGGCCAGCTGCGAACGCGCCGGGGAACCGGTCTGGCTCGGTACGGACATCAGCCGGTGATCGCTCACCGCCGGTGCCGCCTCGGCACGCTCACGGTCCTCCCGGTTGCGCCGGGAGTCCTCCGGCTCCAGCGGTATCGGCGAACCGCGCAGCGGCTCGTCCGCCGTACGCGGCAGGGTCAGCCGGAACTGCGAACCGCCACCGGGCTCGCCCCAGGCCTGCAGCCAGCCCCCGTGCAGCCGGGCGTCCTCGACGGCGATCGACAGGCCAAGCCCGGTGCCCCCGGTGGTACGGGCCCGTGCCGGATCCGCCCGCCAGAAGCGGTTGAAGACCCGGGTCGCCTCACCCGGCTTGAGCCCCACGCCGTAGTCCCTGACCGCGACGGCCACGGCACCCTGCGCGACACCCATCCGCACGATCACGTCCCGGCCCTCACCGTGCTCGACGGCGTTGACGACGAGATTGCGCAGGACCCGCTCCACACGGCGGGCATCGGCCTCCGCGACCACGGGCTGTTCGTCACCGACCACCCGGATCCGCGTGCCCTTGCGCTCCGCCAGCGGCTCGGCGCCACCGATCACCCGCCGCACGACCGTGCGCAGGTCTATCGGCTCCGCCTCCAGAGCCGCGGCCCCCGCGTCGAACCTGCTGATCTCCAGCAGGTCGGACAGGAGCGACTCGAAGCGGTCGAGCTGGTCGCCCAGCAGCTCGGCGGACCGGGCCGTGACCGGGTCGAAGTCGACGCGCGCCTCATGGATGACGTCGGCGGCCATCCGCACGGTCGTCAGCGGGGTGCGCAGCTCGTGGCTGACATCCGAGACGAAGCGCCGCTGCATGCGGGAGAGCTCCTCCAGCTGCTGGATCTTCAGCTGCAGATTCTGCGCCATCTTGTTGAAGGCCTCGCCGAGGCGCGCGATGTCGTCCTCGCCGGTGACCTTCATCCGCTCCTGGAGCCGGCCCGCGGAGAGCCGCTCGGCGATCCCCGCCGCCATCCGTACGGGCGTGACGACCTGGCGCACCACGAACCAGGCGATGGCACCCAGCAGCACGACGACGAACAGACCGGCCGTGGCCAGGGTCGTCGTCACCAGGGTCAGCGACTTCTCCTCCTGCGTGAGCGGGAAGAGGTAGTACAGCTCGTACGGGTTGTGGTCGACGTCGTAGAGCCGCTTGCCCACGACGAGACCGGGCTCCGGATCCTTCCCGTACGAGTACCGGATCAGCGAGTACGTCTGGAAGGCACCCGCGCCCTTGCCCACGTCGTCCCGCAGCTTCTGCGGGATGCTGGACGCCTCCACGCTGCCCGACCCGCGCGGGGCCCTGCTGGTGGTGCCGTGGCCCACGGAGTCGGGGCTGAGCGCCACCACGTTGAAGGCGTTCGTGCCGCCACTGGCGAGCTGGTCGACGAGTTCGGTGCGCCAGGAGGTGTTGGCGGTCATCCCGTCGGCGCCCTCCTCGCTCTGGTCACCCGGGACGAGCGGCGCGTTCGCGTTCGTCTGGGCGGCGGCGAAACCGCCGGCCGCCTGTGTCTGGGCGGCCTTGCCCTTCGCTTCCAGCAGCCCGTTGCGGACCTGCCCGATCACGACGAAGCCGAGGAGGAGGACCACGGCGATCGACATCAGCAGCGTGCCCGCCACGACGCGGAGCTGCAGATTGCGGCGCCACAGGCGGACGGCCGGCAGCAGCGGACCGCGGATCCATCGCATCAGCAGCCGCGGCACGGGGCCGCCGGGCGTCCGGTCGCGGAACAACCGGCCGCCCAGCGAGGCCCGCCCGAAACGAGAAGCACTCCGTGCCGGACCGGCAGCCCGCTCCGTACGGGCCCCGGGCACCCCGGGTGGCGGAGCAGCGCTGCCCAGGGTCATGTCAGCTCGGTCCGGCCTTGTAACCGACACCACGGACGGTCACGACGATCTCGGGCCGCTCCGGGTCCTTCTCCACCTTGGAGCGGAGCCGCTGGACATGCACGTTCACCAGTCGGGTGTCGGCGGCGTGGCGATAACCCCACACCTGCTCGAGCAGCACCTCACGGGTGAAGACCTGCCACGGCTTGCGGGCGAGAGCGACCAGCAGGTCGAACTCCAGCGGGGTGAGGGCGATGGACTGCCCCTCCCGCTTCACCGAGTGGCCGGCCACGTCGATGACCAGGTCACCGATCGCCAGCTGTTCCGGCGCGGGCTCTTCGGACCGCCGCAGACGGGCCCTGATCCGGGCGACCAACTCCTTCGGCTTGAACGGCTTGACGATGTAGTCGTCGGCCCCGGATTCCAGGCCCACCACCACATCGACCGTGTCGCTCTTGGCAGTGAGCATGACGATCGGCACACCTGACTCGGCCCTGATCAGCCGGCAGACCTCGATGCCGTCCCTTCCGGGCAGCATGAGGTCCAGCAGCACCAGGTCCGGCTTGGCCTCACGAAATGCGGCCAGTGCCTTGTCGCCGTCCGCTACGAACGACGGTTCGAAACCTTCTCCCCGCAGCACAATGCCGAGCATCTCGGCCAGTGCGGTGTCGTCGTCGACGACAAGGACGCGTCCCTTCATAAACGACATCATCCCATTAGCTAATCGTTACCTGCGATGATCTGGCACACAGCTCTGCCAGTCCGACCCCCGTGACCGGGGAAACTACGCCCTCCTCCGTGACGATCGCCGTGACCAGTTCGGGCGGCGTGATGTCGAATGCGGGGTTGTACGCCTTGGTCCCCGGCGGCGCGACGACCGTCCCGCCCCCTTCACCTCCGCCCCCGACACCCGGCTTCGATGTGAACTCTGTCACTTCCGTCGCGGAACGCTGCTCCACGACGATCGATGTGCCGTCCACCGTCCCCAGATCGACGGTGGTCGTCGGGGCCACGACGACAAACGGCACATGGTGGTACTTCGCGAGCACCGCCAACGGATAGCTCCCCACCTTGTTGGCCACCGAGCCGTCCGCGGCGATGCGGTCCGCCCCGATGATTACGGCATCCACCTCCCCCGCCGCAAACAGCGAACCCGCCGCACTGTCCGCGAGCAAGCTGTACGGCATCCCGTTCCGCCGCGCCTCGTACGCCGTCAGCCGGGCACCCTGGAGCAGCGGCCTGGTCTCGTCCACCCACAGATGCCGCAGGCCGCCCTTCCGGTGCGCCCTCAGGGCCACCGCGAACGCCGTCCCCGCGCCGCCGGACACGAGCGCCCCGGTGTTGCAGTGGGTCAGCAGCCGGTGTCCGCCGCCCCCGGGCAGGAGTTCCGCGAGCAGCTCCAGGCCGTACTGCGCCATGCGGCCACTGGCCTCCGCGTCCTCCCGGTGCAGAGCCCGCGCCTCGGCCAGGGCCGCGGCGGCCGCCTCCGGACCGGACCCGCTCCCGGCGGCCTCCTGGTGGGCCCGCGCCACCCGCCGCGCCCCGTACCCGAGATTCACCGCGGTGGGCCGCGCCCGCTCCAGCAGCTCCGCGGCCTGCGCCACGTCCTCACCCCGGGCAGCGGCCAGCGCCACCCCGTACCCTCCGGCGATGCCCAGCAGGGGTGCTCCCCGCACCGCCAGCGTCCGGATCGCCCGCACCAGCGCGGGCACATCGGCACACACCAGCTCGACCTCTTCGGCGGGCAGCCGCGTCTGGTCGAGGAGCACCACCGCAGGACCTTCCGGAGGCTCGGCCCAGCGGAGTACGGAGAGGGCCGGAGGCTCGATGCCCACCGGCGATTGCGCGTCCTGATCAGCCATCTGCCCAGTCTGCCCGCTGAACCGCCCGCACACGAAGGCAAGAAGGAGATACGGCGCCAGGCCCGCACCGGACCCACGCGTGGCACGATGGCTGGCAACCTGCCGCCCCGATGAGCGGGCAGGACTGTGAAGGAGCGACGATGAACGACTCTCCGGGCTGGGCTTCGCCCGGATCCGCCCCCTCCGACGGCCAGGAGAAGGGCATTCCCAGGCCCTCCGCTCCCGTCGACGGGAGCGGGCCCGCCGGACAGTGGTCTCCCGCACAGCCGCCGCCGGGCCAGTGGTCCCCGCCGAGCGCCCCCGGCAGCGGCCCGGGCGCCCCACCGCCCGCACCGGGCTGGGGCGGCATGCCGCAGGGAGGGCCCGGATGGGGCCGCCCGCCCATGGCCGCGAAGCCGGGTGTCATCCCGCTCCGCCCGCTGGGCGTCGGCGAGATCCTCGACGGCGCGGTGTCCACCATGCGCGCGCACTGGCGCACGGTCCTGGGCATCAGCCTCACCGTCTCCGTGATCGCCGAGCTCCTGATCATCCTCATGCAGCGCTTCGTCCTGCCCGAGCAGAAGTCGGTCGACCCCAACGCGACGGGGGCGGAGGCCATCCGTCAGGCGACCGACTCGGCGCAGTCCCAGCTGATCACCAGCGCGCCCAGCACGCTCATCGCGATGATCGCCACCCTCATCACCACCTCGGTGCTCACCGTGGTGATCAGCCGCTCCGTACTGGGCCGGGGCGTGACCCTCGCCGAAGCCTGGTCCGAGGCCCGCCCCCGGCTCCTGCCACTCCTCGGGCTGACCCTTCTGCTGAGCCTGATGAGCGCCGCGATCACGGCCGTGGGCCTGCTTCCGGGCCTGGCCCTCGGCGACGGCGGGGGCGGACTCGCCCTGACGGTCCTCGGCTTCCTCGGCGCCTGTGCCGTCGTTCTCTGGCTGATGATCCGCTTCACGCTCGCGGCGCCGGCGCTGATGCTGGAACGGCAGCCCGTACTCACCTCGCTGCGCCGCTCCGCCAAGCTGGTCAAGGGCAACTGGTGGCGCACCTTCGGCATCCTGGCCCTCACCTACCTGCTGGTCATCGTCGTGACCTTGATCATCACGGTCCCGTTCGGCATCATCGCCGTGACCGTGGACAGCGACGGCCTCAGCGAGCTCCTCAACGGCAACTCCGCGGACTTCGGCTGGCCCTTCCTCGTCATCACGGGCATCGGCGAAGTGATCGTCTCGACGCTCGCCTACCCCTTCACCGCCGGAGTGATGGCCCTGCTCTACGTCGACCAGCGCATCCGCCGCGAAGCGCTCGACCTGGAACTCGCCCGGGCCGCGGGTGTTCCCGGCTACGACACCCCCAGGAGCTGATGCGGTGACGGGGGCGGGGGGCACCACAGCCGTACGGTTCATCAGGGCGGGCGAGGACATACCCGTGGACACACCACGCGTCCCTGCCCGCGAAGCGGCGCGCGACGAACTGTCCGACCCGATGTACCACGAACACGACCCGAACCTCCTCGAACGTGGCTTCGACCGCTTCTGGGACTGGGTCGGAGACCTCTTCTCCGGCGCCGCCGGGTCCGCCCCCGGCGGCCCGCTCGGGCTCGTCGTGCTCGTCCTGATCCTGGCCGGCCTGGGAGCCGCCCTGTGGTGGAGGCTCGGCACCCCCCGGCGCAGCGCGCACTCCCCGGAGACGCTCTTCGGCGACACCCTGCGCAGCGCGGCCGACCACCGCGCCACGGCCGCCGCACACGCCGAAGCCCGACGCTGGACCGAAGCCGTCCAGGAACGGATGCGCGCCCTCGTACGCTCCCTGGAGGACCGGGCCGTGCTCGACCCGCGCCCCGGCCGCACCGCCGACGAGGCAGCCTCCGAGGCGGGCAGGCTGATGCCCGCGCATGCCGACCGGCTCCGCGCCGCCGCCCGGGTCTTCGACGACGTCACATACGGCGGCCGCACCGCCGACGAGCCCGCGTATCTGGCCCTGTGCACCCTCGACCGCGATCTCGAAGCAGCCAAACCGCTGTCGGCCGCCGGCACTGCGCGGGGAGCCGCCGCATGACCGCCACTGCGGCCGCCCCCACCACATCGCAGTCCCGCAGCCCCCAACAGATCTGGCAGCGCGTCCGAGGGCTGCTGCTCGCCGTCCTCATCCTCGTCGTCGCCGGGGTCGCCCTCGCCGCCGTACGCTCCGGCGACCGGCACGGTCCGCTCGACCCCCGCTCCACGGACCCCCACGGCAGCCGGGCCATCGCCGAACTCCTCAAGGACCGCGGCGTCTCCATCGACATCGCCACCACCCTCGACGAGGCCACAGGGGCGGCGGGCCCCGACACCACACTGCTCGTCACCGCGCCCAACACGCTCACCGCGCACCAGCAGCAGCGCCTTCATACCGAGACCGCCGACTCCGCGGGCCGAACCGTCCTCATCGCCCCCGGCGGCCCCTCCGTGGCCCGCCTCGCACCCGGTGTGCACCAGGCAGCACACGGCCCGGTGACCGCCCGTCTCCCCCGCTGCGAGCTCCCCGCGGCCCGCACCGCGGGAACCACCGACCTGGGTGGCATCCACTACGCGACGGACGCACCCGGGACCACCGCCTGCTACCCGGACAACGGACTGGCCTCCCTCCTCGTCCTGCCGGGCCAGGAAGCCGGCGACACCGTGCTGCTCGGCTCCCCCGACCTCCTCCACAACGACCGTCTCGACCAGCAGGGCAACGCCTCGCTGAGCCTGCAACTCCTCGGATCCCGCCCACATCTCCTCTGGTACCTCCCCTCGCTCGACGATCCCTCAGCGGCCGAAGGCGCAACGGCCGGCCCGGGCGACGACACCGACGGCGGAGCCGAAGGAGAGAGCGGCTTCATCGGCCTCATCCCCTCGGGCTGGCTCTGGGCCACCCTTCAACTGGCCCTCGCCGCCGCCCTCGCCGCCATCTGGCGCGGCCGCCGCTTCGGCCCCCTGGTCACCGAGAAGCTGCCGGTCGCCATCCGTGCCTCCGAATCCACCGAAGGACGGGCCCGCCTCTATCGCAGGGCCGACGCCCGCGGCCGCGCCGCGGCCGCCCTGCGCTCCGCCACGCGGAACCGCATCTCACCCCTCCTCGGTGTGTCACCCCGTGATACCGATTCCCCCGCCGTGCTCCTTCCCGCCCTTGCCGCACGCCTCAGCAGTCAGCGCAGCGATGCCGGCGCCCTCCTCTTCGGCCCGGCGCCGGCCGATGACGCCGCGCTGGTCCTTCTGACCGATCAACTCGACGCCCTCGAAAGAGAGGTACGCACGTCATGAGCGCCCCGACCCCGGAGACCGCCGAACCTGCGGCACCCACAGGGGCCCCTGCGGCCTCCGTGGACTCCGACAGCGCCCGCGCATCCCTGGAAGCCCTGCGTTCCGAGATCGCCAAGGCCGTCGTCGGCCAGGACCCCGCCGTGACGGGCCTGGTCGTGGCTCTCCTCTGTCGAGGCCATGTCCTGTTGGAGGGCGTCCCCGGAGTGGCGAAGACACTCCTGGTCCGCGCGCTTGCCGCCTCGCTCGAACTGGACACCAAGCGCGTCCAGTTCACGCCCGACCTGATGCCGAGCGACGTGACGGGCTCACTGGTCTACGACGCCCGCACCGCCGAGTTCTCCTTCCAGCCCGGCCCGGTCTTCACCAACCTGCTGCTCGCCGACGAGATCAACCGGACCCCGCCCAAGACGCAGTCCTCCCTGCTGGAGGCCATGGAGGAACGCCAGGTCACCATCGACGGGTCCCCCCGGCCGCTGCCCGACCCCTTCCTGGTGGCAGCCACCCAGAACCCTGTCGAATACGAGGGCACCTATCCGTTGCCCGAGGCCCAGTTGGACCGCTTCCTCCTCAAGCTGACGGTCCCCCTTCCCACGCGCGAGGACGAGATCAACGTGCTCACCCGCCACGCGGACGGGTTCAACCCTCGCGACCTCAAGGCAGCGGGCATACAGCCCGTGGCCGGCCCCGCCGACCTGGAAGCGGCACGTGCCGCCGTCGCCAAGACCTCGGTCTCCCCCGAGATCGCGGCCTATGTCGTGGATATTTGTCGTGCCACGCGTGAATCCCCCTCGCTCAACCTCGGCGCCTCCCCCCGAGGAGCCACCGCACTGCTCTCCACCGCACGGGCCTGGGCCTGGCTCACCGGCCGGGACTATGTCATCCCGGACGATGTGAAAGCCCTCGCCCTGCCCACACTTCGCCATCGCATACAGCTGCGGCCCGAGGCGGAGATGGAGGGAGTCACCGCGGACTCCGTCATCACTTCTGTCCTCGCCCACGTCCCCGTCCCCCGGTGAGGCGGTGACCATGGCCCTCACCGGTCGAGCCGCCTTGGTGGCGGCTCTGGGGTCACTCCCTGTAGGCATCCTGGCTCCGAGCTGGACAGGCATACTCACCGTCGAAGTCCCGCTCTCACTGGCAATTCTGTGCGACTACGCCCTGGCAGCGCCAGTACGTACGCTGCAGTTCACCCGATCCGGTGATACATCCGTTCGACTCGGCGAGACCGCAGAAGTGCAACTCACAGTGACCAATCCGTCCCGTCGTCGACTCCGCGCCCACCTCCGCGACGCCTGGCCTCCCAGCAGCTGGACGACGGAGGCCGAACATGCCTCGTCCCGGCACCAGTTCGAGGTGCCCGCCGGCGAGCGCCGTCGTCTGACCACATTCCTGCGTCCTTCGCGGCGCGGGGATCGTGAGGCCGACCGCGTCACCGTCAGGTCGTTCGGCCCGCTGGGGCTCGCCTCGCGCCAGGGGTATCACCGCGTGCCGTGGACGGTCCGGGCGCTGCCGCCTTTCACAAGCCGGAAGCATCTGCCTTCACGCCTCGCTCGGCTGCGAGAACTCGACGGCCGGACCAGCGTCCTGACACGTGGAGAAGGAACGGAGTTCGACAGCCTGCGCGCCTATGTCCCGGGCGACGACACCCGTTCCATCGACTGGCGGGCAACTGCCCGCCAGTCCGCGGTCGCTGTCCGTACCTGGCGCCCTGAACGCGACCGCCACATCCTCGTCGTCCTCGACACCGGCCGCACATCAGCTGGCCGGGTGGGCGATGTACCGAGGCTCGACGCCGCCATGGACGCGACGCTCCTCCTGACCGCCCTCGCCACCCGCGCGGGCGACCGCGTGAACCTGATCGCCTACGACCGTCGTGTCCGGGCCCAGGTGCGGGCCGGAACAGCGGGAGGGGACGTCCTGGCGACGCTTGTCAGCACGCTGGCCACACTGGAACCCGAGCTCGTGGAGACCGACGCTCACGGCCTGAGCACAGCCGCGCTGGCGAATGCTCCCCGTAGGTCCCTGATCGTCCTGCTCACCAGCTTGGACGCCGCGCCCATCGAGGAGGGCCTCCTTCCGGTCCTTCCTCAGCTCACCCAGCGCCACACGGTTCTGGTGGCGGCCGTCGCGGATCCCCATGTCGAGGCGATGGCCCGCGCGCGAGGCACAGTGGACGCGATCTACGAGGCGGCCGCAGGGACACAGGCACAGGCCCAGCGCCGCCGCACCGCGGACCAGCTCCGGCGGCATGGCGTGACGGTCGTCGACGCAGCCCCCGACGAACTCGCTCCCGCCCTGGCTGACGCCTACCTCGCGCTGAAGGCGGCAGGCCGGCTGTAGCCCGCTTGAAACGGAGCTCGTAAGCCAGCTATTCGGACGGCAGCCCTCCCGGCCACCACGGCATGGGGGCTGCCGGCGAAGGCGGCCGGTAAACGCAGAAAAGCCCCGTGCCACAAGGGCACGGGGCTAGTCCGCAATAATTGTTCGGCGGCGTCCTACTCTCCCACAGGG